>NZ_JAAVUQ010000030.1 GCF_018449515.1 Caballeronia sp. dw_19
AGACCCCGACCGCTAACCCCAAAACCACCACCCCAGCATCAACCCCGACCGCAAACGCCGAAACCCAGCAACCAGCCCCCAGCCCCCCGAGTGCGAACGAAAACCCATCTCCGGTATCATCCCCCCATGATTCGCAAATCACATTTCGATCCGCAGCGCGTGCGCGAAGAAATCGCCATCGCGGCGGCGCGGCTAATCGCCGAAGACGGCCTCGACTATTCCACCGCGAAGCGCAAAGCCGCCCGCCAGGTCGTCGGCGAAACACGCATTGCCGGCGAATGGCTCCCCGATAACGGTCAGATCGAAGATGAAATCCGCGAATACCAGGCAATCTTCCAAAGCGAAAGCCAACCAGCCGTCCTGCGGCGCATGCGCGAAGTCGCATTCGAATGGATGCAACGTCTCCAGCCATTCAACCCGTACCTGACCGGCGCCGTGCTAAACGGCACAGCTGGCGAACACTCGGACATCCACCTGCAATGCTTCTGCGATAACCCCAAGGAAGTCGCTATTTACCTGCTGAACGCGAACGTTCAATACGACGTATCGGAAACCCGGCATTTCGCCGGCCGCGGCTACGTCGAAACCCTGAGCTTCCTGATGCGCCCCTCGCGCGACGAAGAACCCATGGGCATTCACATCGCGCTCTACGACACCAACGACCTGCGCGGCGCCGTCCGCGCGGACGGCCGAGGCAAACTCGCCCGCGCAAGCGCCGCCGCCGTGCGCGCATTGCTCGACGAGCCCCCCGCCCCCACACTGGCACCCTCTCTATGAATTCCATGCGTATTGTTGCCGCCCTCGTTATCGCCATCGCGGCAACCGGCGGCGGTTTCTACGCCAGCCATCTGATGATGGGCGGCGAAACGAGCCAGGCAGCAGAAGCCACATCGAAACCAAGCGGCAACGCAGTCGATGAACTCTGGAAAGCACAGGTGCAAACCGCCGCAGGCACGCAGCAAGCACTTGCCTCATTCAAAGGCAAACCCGTGGTGGTGAACTTCTGGGCGTCGTGGTGCGGTCCCTGCGTGAAGGAAATGCCGACACTCGCGGCGCTGCATCGGGAATATGAGAAGAAAGGCATCACGTTTATTGGCCTCGGCGTCGATTCCGAGAAAAACGTCAACGCCTTTCTTCAGAAGGTACCCGTCGATTACCCAATCTACATCGCGGGCTTCGGCGGAGCCGATCTTGCCCGCAGTTTCGGCAATAACGTGGGCGCGCTGCCGTTCACCGTCGTCATCGACGCGAAAGGGGTGATTCGCTCGACAAAACTCGGCGAAGTCGATCCAAAAGAGCTGAAAGCAACGCTCGACGCCTTGTAAGACGGCCGTTTGATCCTCCGCAAATCGATATCGATCGCGGGGAGATGCCGTCATTTCAAGAAACTTTGCACGAAAATACGTGCAAAATACGCGAATACGTCCTTCCCCGCCCCCTGATCCGGGCCCCGGGCGGGTCGTGAAACTAGACAAAATTCTCTAAAGGGCGCTAAAGTGCGCCCAACTCCGCACAAACCAAAGCCACTATGTCACGACTGCTGGTCCTGCACGGCCCAAATCTTAATCTGCTCGGCACCCGCGAACCGGATGTCTACGGTCGGGTAACGCTCGCAGAAATCGATAAGGCCCTCGCAGAGAAGGCAGAGGCGGCCGGCGCGGAATTGTCTTCGTTTCAAAGCAATCATGAAGGCGCGATCGTGGACCGCATTCAGCAAGCGCGGACCGAACAGGTGGACTTCGTGCTGATCAATCCCGCTGCCTATACGCACACGAGCGTCGCAATCCGCGATGCCCTCGCAGGCGTGGCGCTGCCGTTCATCGAGATTCACTTGTCGAACGTGCACAAGCGGGAAGCTTTCCGGCACCACTCCTATTTCTCCGATCTGGCCGAAGCCGTGATTTGCGGCCTGGGCTGGAAAGGCTATCTGTACGCGCTCGACTTCGCCCTCGAGCGTCTTGCTGCGAATGCTGCTGTAAAGCTTGCTGCGAAGCCGGCTGAGCAGTCAGCTGAAAAGCCACGCGCTTGAGCCGCGATCCGCTCAAGGCAATTGAACTGCTCGCACAACGTGATGCGGAGCGCGCGTCCGCAACATCGGACAACGCTCCCATCGGCGGCGCCCAACTACCAAGTCAAGCACCGGAAAAAGCTTCCGGTCACCAAGCATTGAAAGGGGAATTTTCGATGGACCTTCGTAAACTTAAAACTCTTATCGACCTCGTCTCGGAATCCGGCATCTCGGAGCTGGAAGTCACCGAAGGCGAAGGCAAGGTTCGCATCGTCAAGAATGCCGCGCCGGTCTACATGCAGGCTCCGCAGTACATGCAGCAACCGATGCAGCAAGCGCCGCAATACGGCCCGCCGGGCGAAGCAGGCAATGCGGGCGCCGCCGCGCCGGCTACGCCCGCCGCCGTCGTGCCGCAAGGTCACGTGGTGACCTCGCCGATGGTCGGCTCGTTCTACCGCGCGCCGTCGCCGGGCGCCGACGCTTTCGTGCAAGTCGGAGACACCGTCAAGGAAGGCCAGACGCTTTGCATCATCGAAGCAATGAAGCTGTTGAATGAAATCGAGTCGGACAAGTCGGGCATCGTGAAGGAAATCCTGGTCGAAAACGGCCAGGCTGTCGAGTACGGTCAGCCGCTGTTCTTGATCGGCGATTGATTTCCCGCGATGCCGCCGGATGAAAGCGCAGTCAGTCGTCATGCGCCCAGCCGGTGGCCGCAGTACCCGGGCGCTCGCCAGCCTAGCCTGATTTCTTTTGGCTAACCGGCGAGACGCGCCGCCGATCTCCCAGGACCGCCGCGGGCAACCGTCCCGGTGTTCCATCGATGAGTCGAAACCTTGCTATGTTTGAAAAAATCCTCATTGCGAACCGTGGTGAAATCGCGCTTCGAATCCAGCGCGCGTGCCGCGAACTAGGCGTCAAGACGGTCATCGTCTATTCGGAAGCCGATAAAGAAGCCAAGTACGTGAAATTGGCCGATGAAGCCGTCTGTATCGGACCGGCTCCGTCCAACCTCAGCTACCTCAACATGCCGGCGCTGATCAGCGCCGCCGAAGTCACCGACGCCGAAGCGATCCACCCCGGCTACGGTTTCTTGTCAGAGAACGCGGACTTTGCGGAGCGTGTGGAGCAATCCGGCTTCACGTTCATCGGACCGCGTCCTGAAACCATCCGCTTGATGGGTGACAAAGTCTCCGCCAAGCAAACGATGATCAAGACGGGCGTGCCGTGCGTCCCGGGTTCCGAAGGCGCATTGCCCGACGATCCGAAGGAAATCGTGAAGATTGCACGCGCCGTGGGTTATCCGGTGATCATCAAGGCAGCGGGCGGCGGCGGTGGTCGCGGCATGCGCGTCGTGCACACCGAAGCGGCGCTGGTTAACGCGGTTAACATGACCCGCGAAGAAGCCGGCCGTGCATTCGGTAACCCGCAGGTCTACATGGAGAAATTCCTGGAGAACCCGCGGCACATTGAAATCCAGATCCTCGCCGATTCGTTCCGTAACGCAATCTGGCTGGGCGAACGCGATTGCTCCACGCAGCGCCGTCACCAGAAGGTGATTGAAGAAGCGCCGGCGCCGGGTATTGCGCGACGCCTGATCGAGCGCATTGGCGATCGTTGCGCCGACGCCTGCAAGAAGATGGGCTATCTCGGCGCGGGTACGTTCGAATTCCTGTACGAGAACAACGAGTTCTATTTCATCGAAATGAACACGCGCGTGCAGGTCGAACATCCGGTGACGGAGCTGATTACCGGCGTGGATATCGTGCAGGAACAGATCCGTATTGCTGCCGGCGAAAAGCTCGCGTTCCGCCAGAAGGACATCGTGTTTCGCGGTCACGCGATCGAATGCCGGATCAACGCGGAAGATCCGTTCAAGTTCACGCCGTCGCCGGGACGGTTGACGTCGTGGCATATGCCGGGCGGTCCGGGAATTCGTGTCGATTCGCATGCGTACAACGGCTATTTCGTGCCGCCGAACTACGATTCGATGATCGGCAAGCTGATCTCGTATGGCGCGACCCGCGAGCAGGCGATCAACCGCATGCGCATTGCGTTATCGGAAATGGTCGTGGAAGGCATTTCGACCAACATCCCGCTGCATCGCGAGATGATGATTGACGCGAAGTTCGTCGAAGGCGGCACGAGCATTCACTACCTCGAAAACAAGCTCGCCGCGCGCAAGGCGGCAGCTGCCGTCGCTGCGGAAGACGCGGCGCAATAATGCAACAACGCAATAAGTAAGGCTTCAAGATGAGCTACCGGGAATTGATCGCCGAGCTGGACCGGGAACACGCGGAAGCGTTGTCGGATGCGCTGCTGGAGTTGGGCGCGCTGTCGGTTTCGGTGGAAGACGCCGACGCCGATACTCCCGACGAGCAGCCTCTGTTCGGCGAACCCGGCCTCACGCCGGACCAGAAGGCGTGGAACCGCTCGCGCGTAGTCGCCCTTCTGGCGGACGCCGCCGACCCCGCCGTGCTGCTTGCGGCGGCGGCCAATGAAATAGGCTTGAAAGACACGCCGGCCTTCACGCTGCGCGATGTCGAAGATCAGGACTGGGTGCGCCTCACGCAATCCCAGTTCGATCCTATTCCTATCGGCAAGCGGATCTGGGTCGTGCCCTCGTGGCATGCAGCGCCCGATCCGGATGCACTCGTGCTCGAACTTGATCCAGGTCTCGCGTTCGGTACCGGCAGCCATCCGACTACGCGGCTGTGCATGGAATGGCTGGAGCAGTCGGTTGAACCGAACCAGTCCGTACTCGATTACGGTTGCGGTTCCGGCATCCTCGCGATCCTGGCGAAGAAATGCGGCGCGAACCCGGTGATTGGTATCGATATCGATCCGCAAGCGGTGGAATCCGCGCGTCAGAACAGCGAGCGCAATCACGCCGATGTCACCTACGGCTTGCCCGCCGATCTCGCCGAAGGGCAATTCGACATCGTGGTCGCGAACATTCTGTCGAACCCGCTGAAGCTGATGGCGTCGATGCTTTCCACACGCGTCAAACCGGGTGGACGCATTGCGTTATCAGGCATTCTGGCGCGCCAGGCCGACGAAGTTGCCGCGGTCTACGCACGCTGGATCGACATCAGCGTATGGCGGGAACACGAAGGCTGGGGGTGTCTTGCCGGTACCCGCCGCGAAAGCCTTTAGAATAGCGCCATCGTCCATCTACCGGCCTCTGGCCTTCGGCTACATATGGCGCTGGCAACCCGCTGTCCCCACTGCGAAACGGTTTTCCGTCTGGACCCGCATTTGCTCGCGCCGCACGACGGCCGCGTGCGGTGCGGTCATTGCCAGGAAATCTTCGACGCCGCTCATTACCAGTTCGACCGCGACGAAACCGTCATGGCCGCGCTGGCCGCAACCGCGCCTAATTACGGCGTAGATCCGGCAAGCCCGTGGGCAGAGAAGTCGAGTGCAGAGGTTTCCGCCGACAAGCGCGACGCACTGGGCATCCCTCTGCACCCGTTCGTCCCCACTACCGCCCTCGCGCCTCAGATCGAAGCGCAACACCCTCCGGTTACGCGCGCTGAACCGCTCGCGGGGCTCGCTGCCGCTGAAGCGGTTTCGCGCACGCGCGCGGACAGCGATTTTCCGGGAGAAGGACGCACTGAATTCCCGTGGCAAGCGGTCAATCGCGCTGAGGCGGACGCACAAGCTGATGCACCCGCCGACGCTCCCGCTCGCGCCGACCCGCGCGCCGATTCTTTCGTGGGCCGTAACGAAGGCGATTCGCTGAAGGAATCGCGCGCGGATCCCTTCATTGGCCGCACTGAAAGCGAAGCGCTTAACGAGTCACGCGCTGAATCACGCACAGAACCGTTCGTCGGCTGGAGCGCCCCGCGTGCGGAGCCGGAAACGCCCGCGCCGCGCCGCCCAGTCGATACAACCACCCGCTCCGAACCAGCCCCCCTCGGCACCACGCCCGCTGCGCCGTGGGCAACAGGCCCGGCCGAGCCAAGTTTTGGCGGCGCGGCTGCATCGTCCGAACCTGCTTCCGAGCCGTTCCCCGTTATCCGTGAAACGCGCGCGCCAGCCCGTTCGGGAATCGTGTGGAAGATCCTCGGCTCGTTGATCGCGCTCGTGCTGTTTGTCGCGTTGATCGCGCAGGTCGCCTGGTGGCAACGGGAGACCGTGATGGTCTACTGGCCCGCCTCGCAGCCGCTCTTCGCGCAAGCGTGCGAGCAGATTGGCTGCGTGGTCGCGCCGCCGAGGGATATCGATGGCCTGCAGATCGAGAACTCTGGTCTGCGCCAGGTGGACGGATCACACAAGCTTGAACTGAAACTCTCGCTACGCAATCGCTTCGACGTGGCGATCGCCTATCCGGCGCTGGAGCTCACCCTCCTCGACGACAAGAACAACGTCGCGATCCGGCGTGTCCTGTGGCCGCAAGACTATGCGCGTCCGGGCACGGTGATCGGCGCAGGTCTCGCCGCGCGCAGTACGCAGCCCGTGATCGTCCGACTCGATACCGGCGACGCGGTCGCGGCGAATTATCGCGTGCAGATTTTTTATCCCTGATTTGTCCGTGACACGCGCCTGCTTTGGCCGGTCTGTTGATGCGCGTCTGCTTCAGCGTCCGCTTTCACGTTTTTACGCTTAACCGTTTTCTACGCGTTTTCTGCGCGTGCCCTGTGATCAGTCAGTCGTTTTTTTCCGCGCGTGTCTCTCGTCCGTCCCCGGTCGAGCGACGCGCATATTCCCTGAACATCAGACACTTTCTGGAGTAGACATGAGCCAAGTTACCCTCGGTGGCAACCCGATCGAAGTGGCAGGCACGTTCCCGGCAGCCGGCGCAAAAGCAGCCGATTTCACCCTGGTCGGCAAGGATCTGGGCAATCTGACGCTGGCGAGTTTCGCTGGCAAGCGCAAGGTGCTGAACATCGTGCCGAGCCTCGACACGCCGACGTGCGCCACCTCCACGCGCAAGTTCAACGTGGCCGCTGCCGGACTCGACAACACGGTGGTCGTGGTCGTCTCGGGCGACCTGCCCTTCGCGGCAACGCGCTTCTGCACGACGGAAGGTATCGAGAACGTGGTGACGGCATCGACGTTCCGCGGCCATGACTTCGCGAAGGCCTACGGCGTCGATGTCACGAGCGGACCGCTGACGGGCCTGACGGCGCGCGCAGTGGTCGTGATCGATGAAAACGACAAGGTGCTGTACTCGGAACTCGTGCCGGAAATCAAGAACGAGCCGAACTACGATGCAGCGCTGGCCGCGTTGAAGTAAGCATCGAAGAACGCAGGCCGGTTGCGGCCTGCCTCTTCCCGAGCGGCGGCGAGCTGCATCTCGATCCGCGCCTCGCCGCGCCGGAACATCTGAAGCACGACAGTTATTCAGTCAGCCGTGACGGGTTCAACCCGCCACGGCGGTCAAGCGGCAATGCGCATCCGTGACGGGGTGGAACACCCGCCGCGTGACGAATGCGCAGCGTTTCATGCAGGCATGCACGGTAACTCAAGCCTGCGCGCACTTTCATCGACGCTTTCATAGATCTACTTTCAGGGAATTCGCCAGTGTCTACGCTTATCTGCGGCTCGCTCGCCTACGACAACATCATGACTTTCCAGGGCCGCTTCGGCGACCACATCCTGCCGGACCAGGTGCATCAGTTGAACATCAGCTTCCTCGTCCCCACGATGCGGCGCAACTTCGGCGGCTGCGCGGGCAACATTGCGTACGCGCTGAACCTGCTCGGCGGCGACGCGAAGATCATGGCGACGCTCGGCGAAGCCGACGCCCAGCTTTATCTCGATCGTTTCGATGCGCTGGGTTTGTCGAGGGAATATGTGCGCGTGCTGCCCGACCAGCACTCGGCGCAATGCTTCATCACCACCGATCTCGGGAACAACCAGATCACCGCGTTCCATCCGGGGGCGATGATGGATTCGCACCTGAACCACGCCGGCGAAACCAAGGGCGTCACGCTGGGCATCGTTGCACCGGACGGCGCTGATGGCATGCGTCAGCACGTCGAGGAACTGGCGGCAGCGGGCGTGCCCTTCGTCTTCGATCCGGGTCAGGGCCTGCCGATTCTCGAAGGTGTGGAACTTCGTCGCATGATTGAACTTGCCACATACGTGGCAGTCAACGATTACGAGGCGAAATTGTTGAGCAACAAGACCGGCTGGTCGATCGACGACATCTTGAGCCGCGTCGAAGCACTCGTGATTACGCGCGGCGAACACGGTGCGCAGATTTTGCACGCTGAAGGTATCGAAGAAATTCCGGCCGTGACGGCGCAGAAAGTCGTCGATCCGACCGGTTGCGGCGACGCGTTCCGCGGTGGCTTGCTGTATGGCATCGAGAACAAGCTGGGCTGGGCAAAAACAGGCCGTCTCGCCAGCCTGATGGGTGCGCTGAAAATCGAACATCAGGGACCGCAGACGTATGCGCCCTCCCGTGCCGAGATCGGCGAGCGCTTCGAGCAGGCGTTTGGTTCGGCGCTCCCAGGGTTTTAAGCAGTGCAGTGAAGAAGGTTGAAATGCGTCATTGAAGCGAATTTGAACGACGCTTCGGCAATGACATGTACCGGCAGGCCGTTGGCTTTTTCAAGCAACGGCCTGCCGTAATTTTGTGGAGTGAAGAATGAAGATAACAAGTCGTATGGCGCTGATAGCAGCGCTTTTTAGCTCCGTCGTCATGACGGGATGCGCCTATAACAGCAGTTCGCCCGATGTGTACACCGCGTCGCAAGCCCAGCGCGAAGAGACGGTCCGCATGGGTACCGTCGACAGCGTGCGCGGCGTGAAGATCAGCACGAACAACGGCCAGCCTAGTGGGCTTGGCGCTATCGGCGGCGGTGCGCTGGGTGCGGTGGCAGGCAGCGCGCTCGGCGGCGGGAATGGCTCGATCGTGACAGGGATTATCGGTGGGATTGTGGGTGCGGTGGCGGGCAATGCTGTCGAGAACGGCGTCGCCGTGCAGAACGGACTGGAGATCACCGTGCGCCTGGATAACGGCGACATGCGCGCCATTACGCAAACCGCAACCGGTGAAGTGTTCCAGGCCGGCGAGCGGGTTCGGTTGCTTTCCAGCGGCGGTGTGACGCGAGTGACGCACTAGCGCGGATGAAGTGCCGGCGTGATCGAATCGGTCTTGCCGGGGTGGGAGAAAAGCGCGTGTGCCTTCGGTCGCATGCGCTTTTTTTTCGTCCGCGAGCCGGGTGTGCGTCTCACGTGGGAATGCTGAGAGCACGCAGCGGCGCTGCTCCGCTACATGTCTACATATGACGACGGTCGATAAAAAAACCCGCTGCCGGCAACCACCGGGAGCGGGTTTGGACCGCGTAGCACTACACGGTCACGAGACACATCGCGTGTGTCGAAGTACTGCGTTACAGCCTGCGCTTACGGACGGCTGCCCGTCGGGAACGGCCATGCAGCGGCCGGATTCAATGCCGTCTTGACCGTTGCAGCCGGGGCCGGCGCTGCAGGTGTCGTTGCCGTCGCCGGTGCTACAGCAGCCGTCTTCTTCGCAGCGGCAGCCTTCTTGGCCGGAGCCTTTTTAGCAACCGGAGCGGGCGCTGCAGCAGGAGCAGGAACCGCTACCGGAGCAGCAGCTACAGCAGCCTTCTTCGCAGCAGGGGCAGCCTTCTTGGCGGGCGCAGCCTTCTTGGCGGCCGCCTTTTTGGCAGGTGCCTTCTTAGCAGGCGCCTTTTTAGCAGCGGCCTTTTTAGCGGCAGCCTTTTTGGCGGGGGCCTTCTTGGCCGCAGCCTTCTTGGCAGGCGCCTTTTTAGCAGCAGCCTTTTTAGCAGGCGCCTTCTTGGCGGCAACCTTCTTGGCCGCTGCCTTCTTCGCAGGCGCCTTCTTGGCTGCAACCTTCTTCACTGCAACTTTCTTGGCGGCAACTTTCTTCGCCGGCGCCTTCTTAGCAGCGACCTTCTTGGCTGCAACCTTCTTCGCCGCAACCTTCTTCACTGCGACTTTCTTGGCTGCAACCTTCTTCACTGCAACTTTCTTCGCAGCCGGTGCCTTCTTCGCTACCGTTGCCTTCTTGGCAGCCGTTTTCTTAACAGCCGGTTTCGCTGCAGCTTTCTTTGCGACGGATTTCTTGGCTAATGCCATCATTTTCTCCTTCAGGTTTCAAGATGAGAGTCAGTTCAAACAACACCCTTCGTCAAAACCCGCTTCCCGCGTGGGCTTCTCAGGACGCACGCTGCGAAGCGGATTATTCATCGGCGTACGCTGATGGAGCCTGCTTACGCTAATGAATACGGCAAGGCGCGCAGTGCCACAAGGCACCGCGCGCCAAATTAAGTCAGCACCAGAAGAAGGTGCCAGCAATCGCTTGATCGGGCCGTCGGCGCTGCCGACGGCATATTTCGGGGGGAAGTTTGCCCGTCCCACTGAAGGGTCCGCAAAACGCCTGTCATCTTTTTGGGCGGTTAAGCCACAAGGCGCACTTTGCATCAGGCGACCGTTCTCCTAAACCTGTTGGCCGGCGCGCGCGCAATCTTGATCGCACGCAATGGCGCCGGTTTGCCATTCATCCCGTCTACTCGGCGCCCTCTGCGGGCGCCTGGTCTGCTTTGATTCGTTGCGGCAATGCGTCCATTGCCGCTGGCTGACGCTGATTCGCTTATTCCCAGGTCAGCGCGCCGCCGGTCTGATACTCAATCACTCGCGTCTCGAAGAAGTTGCGTTCCTTCTTCAAGTCGATCATCTCGCTCATCCACGGGAACGGATTTTCTTCGTTCGGGAACAGCGGGTCGAGGCCGATCTGCTGGCAACGACGATTACAGATGAAACGCAAATAGCTCTTGAACATGGAGGCATTCAGACCGAGCACGCCGCGCGGCATCGTGTCTTCTGCGTACCGGTATTCCAGTTCGACGGCTTCCTGGAAGATCTCGCGGATCTCCGCGCGAAATTCCGGCGTCCACAGTTGCGGTTCTTCAAGCTTGATCTGGTTGATCAGGTCGATGCCGAAGTTGCAGTGCATCGACTCGTCGCGCAGGATGTACTGATACTGCTCGGCTGCGCCCGTCATCTTGTTCTGACGACCCAGCGCCAGGATCTGCGTAAAGCCGACGTAGAAGAAGAGCCCTTCCATCACGCAAGCAAACACGATCAGCGACTTCAGCAATTTCTGGTCCGCTTCAAGCGTACCGGTGGTGAATGCCGGATCGGTCAGCGTGTTGATGAACGGAATCAGGAACTCGTCCTTCGCGCGGATCGAGTCGACCTCGTGATACGCGTTGAAGATTTCGCTCTCGTCCAGACCCAGCGATTCGACGATGTACTGATACGCGTGCGTGTGGATCGCTTCCTCGAACGCCTGGCGCAGCAGGAACTGCCGGCACTCGGGCGCCGTGATGTGGCGATACGTCCCGAGCACGATGTTGTTGGCGGCGAGCGAGTCGGCCGTGACGAAGAAACCCAGGTTGCGCTTCACAATCCGGCGTTCGTCGTCGGAGAGGCCGTTCGGGTCCTTCCACAGCGCGATGTCGCGCGACATGTTCACTTCCTGCGGCATCCAGTGGTTTGCACAACCCGCCAGATACTTTTCCCACGCCCACTTGTACTTGAACGGCACCAGCTGATTCACGTCGGTCTTGCCGTTGATGATGCGCTTGTCCGCCACATTCACCCGCTTGGCACTTGCTGCCGCGATGTCGCTGGCGCTGGGTGCTGCGGGAGCAACGAAGTCGCTCGCAAAAATATTCGGTGCCGCTGCCGTTTGATGAGTCGTTTGAAGAACGCCATGACCAGCGACTTGCGTGGCTGCATGCGAAGTGACTGGAGCTGCAGCACGCGACGCCTGGCTGACTGCTTGGCTGAAACCCGCAACCTGACCCGCCGGGTTACGCAACGTGTTGTGTTGCGAACCGTTCGAGGGAGTTACGGCAGTGGTCTCGTCATCCCAGTTGAGCATAAATTCTCACCATCAATTTAGATCGGTTTGTACCATCTTTCCATGAGCGATAAAAGAGCTTGCTCATAAAAATCCTGTTTTCGTGTTGACGCTGCTACTTGCATACAACACTTTGCGTCGAGCTCACTGCTTGAAGCTTCATGCGAAGTCTCTTTGAACGTGTTCGATGCAGTGCTTGCTCAGTGCTTCTTCAAGCTCTTTCAGCGTTGCTTTTGCTTGGAGCAGCTGCATCGTCCGGCTCTGCTGTGAATCGTGTTGCGTGTGGTCCTGCGTGCGTAATTAGCGTGGTCGTTAAGCGTGAGATCGAATAGCTTTCACTGCGTGATTGCTTCGATGAAAACTGGTGCATCCGCGTCTTCGCGCAGCGCGCGATCGTCCAGTTAAGTGCTGCTCGCGACTCGCTCAAATTGGTTGAGCCAAGCTTCGGATCATGACCTTCGACGACCCGCTTCAACCCGCATTTCGAGTGCTTGTTCACTCTAAAAAAACCGTTGCGCCGAGCTCGCGATTACACGTGTCTTGCTGCGGAAAACGATACGCTGACGCGTCTCGTTTCCATGTCGAAAGTGTAGCACTCGACGCCGTCATCGCAAAGGCAAAACCACAAAATATTGGGTGTTTTGAGCCTGTGACGACTACCTATAGTACAAACGAATACGTCATGCAAGTGCGGATTTCAAGCGTGAAAATGCGGCCGCGAGCTCACGGAGGCACCGCGGACGCGCGCATGAATCACCCGGCAGCGGCCGCTTGCACACGCCTTTTCAACCTCGCTTGCCGCGCAGCGGCGTGAGTAATTCACGCAAGTTGTTGTGATCGATTTCGTGCATCAGCGCGAGCAGCCGGCCAAGTTGTCCTGCAGGAAAACCCTCACGCGCGAACCACGCGAGATAGTGGCCGGGCAGGTCCGCGATCAAGCGGTCCTTGTACTTTCCATAGGGCATCTTCTGCGTGACAAGACGCTGCAGATCTTCGGGGTCCATCGTCGTTCTCCTCGGGTTTTATCGTCGCCGGATGTCGCTCGAGTGTCGCTCATCACGGCACTTCGCGATGTCGCTGTCATGATATCGATGCCATAATCCCAGCTTCCCGCCGCGAAGAGATCCCCTTCCGTTCTCCATGTCGCTAGCCATCAAAGCTTTCGCTGCCCCTCTTATCGTCGCCTGCGCGATGTTCATGGAAAGCGTCGATGCCAACGTCATCGTCACCGCAATCCCCGAAATGGCCAAAGCTTTCGGCCGAGACCCCGTCACACTGAAGATCGCCGTCACCAGTTATGTGCTCGGCCTCGGGGTCTTCATCCCGATCTGCGGCTGGGTCGCCGACCGCTTCGGCGCGCGCACGATCTTCCGTCTCGCTATTGGCATCTTCGTCGCCGGCTCCATCCTGTGCGCGGCGTCCACCTCGCTGATCCCGTTCACGCTCGCGCGCTTCGTCCAGGGCGTAGGCGGCGCGATGATGGTGCCGGTCGGCCGGATCATCATCTTCCGCTCCGTGCGGCGCTCCGAATTCATCCGCGCGATGAACTACCTCTCGGTGCCCGCCATGTTCGGCCCCGCCGTCGGACCGCTGCTCGGCGGCTTCATCACCACCTATCTGCACTGGCGCCTGATCTTCTTCATCAACATCCCGATCGGCATCCTTGGCATCTACCTGACCAACCGCTACATCGGTAATGCGCGCGAACCGCATCCCGGACCGCTGGACTGGTTCGGTTTCTTTTTGTCGGCGAGCGGCGGCACATTGTTTCTGCTCGGGCTCTCGCTGATCGGCGGCGAATTGGTCTCCGATCTCACCGCGACGATCATGACGCTCGCCGGCGTGGCCTTCCTCATCGTGTATTTACTGCACTCGCGACGCATAAAACTGCCACTCCTCGATCTGCGCTTCCTGCGCGTGCCGACGTTCCAGGCGAGCGTGGTGGGCGGCTCGCTGTTTCGCATCGGCCTGGGCGCAGTGCCATTTCTGCTCCCACTCGCCATGCAGGAAGGGCTCGGCATGAGCGCGTTCAAGTCCGGTTCGATCACCTGCGCGTCGGCGTTTGGCGGCATGTTCATGCGCTCGCTCGCGTCGCGCGTGCTGCACCGGTTCGGCTTTCGGCAGACGCTGATGGTCAACGCGGCGCTGTCGGGCATCGCGATCGCCGCGTGCGGCATGTTCTATCCGGGCACACCGACGTGGCTCATCTGGGCCGTCGTGCTGCTCGGTGGTTTTTTCCCGGCGTTGCAATTCACGAGCCTCAACTCGCTGACGTATGCCGAGATCGAAAGCCGCGATGTGGGTCGTGCGACGAGTCTCGGGAGTTTTATCCAGCAGGTGTCGCTCGGGTTGGGCGTGACAATCGGTGGAATCGCGCTGCAAATTTCGCATTCCCTGCAGGGACATCCGCAGATCGTCTGGTCGGATTTCTGGCCTGCGTTCGTCGTCGTCGGATTGTTTTCGTTTCTTTCGATTCCGATTACCGCGAAGTTGGCACGCGACGCGGGGCATGAGATATCGAGGGGAACACGGGGGTGACGCGCATGCGCGTCGCTTCGAAGCGGCGGTGACGATACCTATAGGAAGGCCGACCTGAATTCGTCAGCCCGGTCCATTGTCGAAAAGCCGATGCATCTTCGGTGCCGGCTTCTGATTTCAATCGCTGCAACGCTTCTGAACTCGACGAGCGTAAATACAAATACAAAAGGCTCGCTCCGAATCCGATCGCCCAAGCCGATTGCGGAAAGGGCAAACGCTTCGGGACCGCGACTCAAATTTCAAACGCCGCGAGCTACCGGAACTCGGCGAGCACAAATAGAAAAGGCCGGTTCCGAACCCGCCGCCCCTTCCGTTATGGAAGGAACAGCCGCCTCGTACCGGCCTCGACTCTCAAACACTACCTGACTGGCGAGAGACCGATTGCATCGGCCTCTCGCTTACCACCCTCTTACTGGCAAGCCTCGCACTCGTCGAACCCGGCATCGCCCGGACGCATCATGCAGACCGGACCATCGGCTTCTGCTTCGGCCGCAGCGGCAATCGCCGGCGCCGCAACCGCAGCGGCGTTGAAACCACCCGTCGACGATCCGTGCGAACCCTGCGAACCAAAACCGTTGCCGTTCGCGCCAGAAGCACCGCCCTCGCCATTCCCCGAGTTACCCGAAGGCACCGAGTTCAGTTGACCGTGAGCGACCGTCGACTTCTCGACGTGCGTGGCGGCCATCGTGCGGAGGTAATACGTGGTCTTCAGACCGCGCAGCCACGCCAGCTTGTACACCTCGTCCAGCTTCTTGCCCGACGCGCCACCCATATAGATATTCAGCGATTGCGCCTGATCGATCCACTTCTGACGGCGCGATGCGGCTTCCACCACCCAGGTCGCGTCCAGTTCGAACGCCGTTGCGTAGATTGCTCGCAGATCGGCCGGAACCCGGTCGATACGCGACAGCGTGCCGTCGAAGTACTTCAGGTCCGAGACCATCACTTCGTCCCACAGGCCGCGTTCCTTCAGGTCACGCACCAGGTAATCGTTCACGACCGTGAATTCGCCCGACAGATTCGACTTCACATACAGATTCTGGAACGTCGGCTCGATACATGCCGATACGCCGATGATGTTCGAAATGGTCGCGGTCGGAGCGATTGCCACGCAGTTCGAATTGCGCATGCCGTAGGTGGCGATCCGCGAACGCAGTTCGGTCCAGTCCATCGACGAACTGTCGTCCACTTCCACGTAACCGCCGCGCGCTTCGGCCAGCAGCTTCAGCGAATCTTGCGGGAGAATGCCGCGGTCCCACAGCGAGCCGCGATAGCTCGAATAACGGCCGCGCTCTTGTGCCAGTTCCGTCGACGCGTAGTAAGCGTAGTAGCAGACCGCTTCCATGGAGGTATCGGCGAAAGCGACGGCTTCGTTCGACGCATACGGCGTGCGCAGCAAGTGCAGGCAGTCCTGGAAGCCCATGATGCCCATACCGACCGGACGATGCTTCAGGTTCGAATTACGCGCTTTGGCGACGGCGTAGTAATTGATGTCGATGACGTTATCGAGCATGCGCATGGCAACGCTGACGGTGCGCTTGAGCTTGTCGTGATCGAGCGCGAGCGTGCCGTCAGCCTGCGTCTTCATGTGCGCGACCAGGTTCACCGAGCCGAGATTACAAACGGCGATTTCGGTGTCGCTGGTGTTCAGCGTGATTTCCGTGCACAGGTTCGACGAGTGGACAACGCCCACGTGCTGCTGCGGCGAACGGATGTTGCATGGATCCTTGAACGTGATCCACGGGTGACCCGTTTCGAACAGCATGCCCAGCATCTTGCGCCACAGTTGCGCGGCCGGAACCTTCTTGAACAGCTTGAGCTCGCCGCGTGCCGCCTTCTCTTCATACGCAACGTACGCTTTTTCGAACGCTGCGCCGAACAAATCATGCAGATCGGGCGTGTTGGCCGGCGAGAACAGCGTCCAGTCGCCGTTTTCGTGAACGCGCTTCATGAACAGGTCGGGAATCCAGTTCGCCGTGTTCATGTCGTGCGTGCGGCGACGGTCATCGCCCGTGTTCTTGCGCAGTTCCAGGAATTCTTCGATATCCAGATGCCACGTTTCCAGGTACGCGCACACCGCGCCCTTGCGCTTGCCACCCTGATTCACCGCGACGGCCGTGTCGTTCACGACTTTCAGGAACGGCACCACGCCTTGCGACTTGCCGTTCGTGCCCTTGATGTGCGAACCGAGCGCACGCACGCGCGTCCAGTCATTGCCCAGGCCACCCGCGAACTTCGACAGCAGCGCGTTTTCCTTCAGCGCTTCATAGATGCCGTCGAGGTCGTCGGCAACCGTCGTCAGATAGCACGACGACAATTGCGAGCGGCGCGTGCCGGAGTTGAACAGCGTGGGGGTGGACGACATGAAGTCGAAGCTCGACAGCACGTTGTAGAACTCGATCGCCCGTGCTTCGCGGTCGATTTCGTTCAGCGCCAGACCCATTGCAACGCGCATGAAGAACGCCTGCGGCAGTTCGATGCGCTTGGTTTCGTTGTGCAGGAAGTAGCGGTCATACAGCGTCTGTAGGCCGAGATAGCCGAATTGCAGATCGCGGTCGGCGTCGAGCGCGGCGCCCAGACGCTTCAAGTCGTACTGCTGCAGCTTTTCATCGAGCAGTTCCGCTTCCACGCCCTGCTTGATGAACAGCGGGAAATATTCAGCGTAGCGCGTAGCCATCTCGCCCTGCGAGACGTCCTCTTCCAGGATTTCACGACGAATGGTGTGCAGCAAAATACGCGCGGTGACCTGGCTGTACGCCGGGTCCTTTTCGATCATGGTGCGCGCGGCGAGAATGGCGGAGTCATAGACTTGCGCCATCGGCACGCCGTCGTACAGGTTCTTCACCGTTTCCGCGACGATCGGATCGGCGCTCACTTCGCTGCCGAGATTCGCGCACGCTTCGTTGATGCGCGCCTTCAACGCGTCCAGATCCAGCGGATGCGACACGCCGTTGTCGATCACGTTGATGCCAAGCGCATTCGCGCGCGTTTCCGGTGCGTGCGCGCGTTCCTGCGTGCGCTTCTCGCGATACAGCACGTACGCGCGCGCCACGTTGTGCTCGCCGCCACGCATCAGCGCGAGTTCGACTTGATCTTGAATGTCTTCAATATGGAACGTACCGCCGTTCGGACGGCTGCGAACCAGCGCCCGGATAACGCTCTGCGTCAGTTGTTCGACGAGTTCGCGCACGCGCGCCGAGCCTGCGCCCTGGCCGCCGTTCACGGCCAGAAACGCCTTCGTCACGGCGATGGAGATCTTCGACGGCTCGAACGACACCACGGTCCCGTTGCGGCGGATCACTTTGTAGTCGGCCAGTGTGGCGTCCGGCGCGAGCGCGCTGGCGCTCGGCTGACTCTGCGCGCCGATGGGCCGCACGGAGGCGCCCTCGTAGGAAGTCGTGGTGTTGTCGGTGGTTTGCATGTGCAAATCTCCAGGTGTTCGATGGTGCGGAACGTCCGCGGATTGAGATGCGTGCCGTGCGTAGCGGCTGCTTGTTGCTGCTTTGTTGCTGCTTTGTTGCTGTTCACTGCTGCTGTTTACTACCTCTGCCAACCGCGCACGACGATGAAATTGAAAATTGAATAACGGCTCAGTCGGGAAAATTGCCGGTGCCGTTCTTGCGCTCAGTCCATGGTTTTTCCATGGCCCGATCCGCTTCAAACCGATGAAGACAACCCCTCCCGCTACGCCTGTTTGCCTCGGTCTTTCAAACTGAATGCCGACGGTTTTTACGCGACAAATCAGTGGCTTATCCGGTGTTTTCTTCTATGGCCGGAAAGCGTGCGGCGCCGGCTCTATGAGCGGGGCGCCGCCTGGACAACACAACATATAGTGCAAATTACGTCTCTGAGCACCAAGTATAGTGGCATTCCGCACAGTCTCAAAAACTTTTATTTGCTGAAGAATAGCCCTCAGAGGGTTGACTTTTGAAATGGCAAAGTCGGATAAGGGAAAGCGCGCCAAGGTGCGCCGAACACACGCAAACGCGCTGCGATGCAAAATGAAAGCTCTTTCGGTCTACCGGAAGCGGTGAGGCAAGGCGGGCGGTAAGCCGGCGACGATGGCAAGGCATAGCGCGTCACCACGGCTCAGTGACTCACGCGGCAACGCACTTGATCAAGCGTGAACACACAGCGAATCAAACGTCGCCGAGATAGGGAAAGTACTGAAGCGGGAGTTGTGTATCGCGCTGCAGCCGCGGCCACTCGAAGTACGGGCCCGGATCGGTTTTACGACCCGGAGCGACGTCCGAATGTCCGGCTAGGGCTTCGATCGGATAGCGCCGGGTGAGCGCCTGGACGACATCATTGAGCGACGCATATTGCGCGTCCTCGAACGCACATCGATCGCTGCCTTCCAGTTCGATACCCACCGAAAAGTCGTTGCATCGCTCGCGTCCGAGAAAGCTCGACACGCCCGCGTGCCATGCGCGTTCGTTGCACGACACGTACTGCTCGATGCGGCCATCGCGATGAATCACGAAATGCGACGAGACCCGCATGCCCCGCAAGTGGTCATAGTAGGGATGAGCGTCGTGATCGAGACGGTTCTGGAAGAACTCGGCAATCGCATTGCCGCCGAATTCATCGGGCGGCAAGCTGATGTTGTGAACAACAACGAGCGTTGGCTCAATACCACCCGGACGCGCTTCGAAGTTCGGCGACGGCACCCGGAACGCTGCCGTGTACCAGCCGTCGGCATCGATCAACGCTGTCACGCTCATCGAGCGTCGCGGCCTGTGGGATGCGCGGCGTAGCGCTGGGCGTGATCGGTGCAACAGAAGCGATGCCCGGCCGCGACAATCGCTTCGCTCTTGGGCGTGTGCACGCCGCATTCCGCGCAGCGCACCAGAGGATCGGGAAGTTGCGGCGCGGAACGGGAAGCCGCCGGGCCATGAGACGCGCGCGTGGCCCCTGCACCTTGTGGACCCGCTTGTGCACCAGCGGCGGCCTGGGCGCGCTTGAGCTTCTTGAACAGCCACTGGCTCGCAAAGAACACAAATATCAGCAGGAGAAGTTGGCGCATGATCTTACTAATAGTAGAGGCAATAAAAGCCGGAGGATTCAGCTGACCGCGTCAAACGACCGCGCGATGCAACAGCACTTCGAACACGAAGCGGCTGCCCACGTAAGCAAGCAGCAATGCGACGAACGAAGCGAGCACCCAGCGCAACGCGGCGCGGCCGCGCCAGCCTGACACGCGGCGAGCGGTCAGCAGCGCGCCAAACATCAGCCACGACAAAATGGCGAACACGGTCTTGTGATCGAGTTTGAACGCCTTGTCGACGAGTTGTTCGTTGAACGCGACACCCGATATGAGCGTAAGCGTCAGCAGCACGAAGCCCGCCGAGATCAGGCGGAACAACAATTTTTCAAGCGTAAGCAACGGCGGTAACGTATCAAGCCAGCTCGACACCCAGCTATTCGATGTATGCCGCGTAGCGGTCCCGCGCATGTTCTGCAGGCGCTTTTCCACCATCAGCATCAGGATGGCGTGAAGCGCGGCAATGGCGAACAGCCCGTACGCAATATTCGCGATCAGGAAATGCAGCTTGAACATGGGCGCGGCGGCATACGGCAGCACGCGCACGCCGCCAAAAATCAGCGGCATGACCGAGGCCATGCACGCAAGCGGCAGCACGAGCAGCCGCAAGCCGTCGAGCGGGAAGAAAAAGCTCTCTATCCAGTAGATGCCCGCGCCCAGCCAGAACATGGCGGAGAGCGCGAAGGCGAAGCCGAACACCATCGCGTTCTGCGGAAAGATGGTGGTGTGCAACAAGACGCCATGCACGAGCAACGCGACGCCGAGCAATACGCGCCCCATCGTACTCATGCCCGACGCCTTCGATGCCCGGCCGCTCTTCATGGAGTCGGCCATGCCCGGGTTCATTCCGGTACTCACGCCGCCGGCCAGGCGACCGCCCACCGGCATGCCCGCCAGCGCCGGCTCAACGGCCGTGTTGCGATGCGCGCGCCAGCCAGCTACGGCAAGTCCGCCGTAGAGAAGCGCAGTGAGGGCATACAGTACAATATCCATGTTCGAAGTTTACACCAGGCCCTGAAGCCACGACGTCTTCCCCCTCTTGCCGGGTCGTCTTGAAGCCAGGCTCCGTCAGGAAGTCGTCACTGTTACCCGGCCGCACTCTCCACACGCTCCCATGCTCGACACACTCACTACACGGATGGCGCGCGTCGTCAAGACGCTGCGCGGCGAAGCCCGGCTCACCGAGGCTAACACGCAGGAAATGCTGCGCGAAGTACGCCTGGCGCTGCTCGAGGCTGACGTCGCGTTGCCGGTTGTGCGCGAATTTATCGCGAAGGTGAAGGAAAAAGCGCTCGGCGAAGAGGTGCTTTCCAGCCTGTCGCCGGGTCAGGCGCTTGTCGGCGTCGTGCAGCGCGAGCTGACGGCGATCATCGGCGGGGATTACGAAGGTAAGGCCGTCGAGCTGAATCTCGCGGTCACGCCGCCGGCAATCATCCTGATGGCCGGCCTGCAAGGCGCGGGTAAAACCACCACGTCGGGCAAGCTCGCCAAGCTGCTGCGCGAAAAGCACAAGAAAAAAGTGCTGACGGTTTCCGTCGACGTGTATCGTCCGGCCGCTATTCAGCAGTTGAAAACGGTGACCGAACAAGTCGGCGCGGACTTTTTCCCGTCGGAGCCGGATCAGAAGCCGGCGGATATCGCCCGTGCGGCGGTGGATTGGGCGAAACGCCATTTCCATGACGTGCTGATCGTCGATACAGCCGGCCGGCTCGGTATTGACGAAGCGATGATGAAGGAAATCAGCGAGCTTCACGCGATCCTGAAACCGGCGGAAACGCTCTTCGTGGTCGACGCCATGCTCGGCCAGGACGCCGTGAATACCGCGAAGGCGTTCAGCGACGCCCTGCCGCTGACCGGCGTGGTGCTGACCAAGCTGGACGGCGATTCACGCGGTGGCGCGGCGCTGTCGGTGCGTCACGTGACCGGCAAGCCGATCAAGTTCGTGGGTGTCGCAGAAAAACTGGACGGGCTGGAAGTTTTCCACCCGGACCGGATGGCGAACCGGATCCTCGGCATGGGCGACATTCTCGCTTTGGTCGAGGAAGCGCAGAAAGGCGTGGATAGCGTGGCCGCGCAAAAACTCGCCGATAAAGTCAAGAAAGGCGGCGATTTCGACCTGAACGACTTCCGCGCGCAACTGGCGCAGATGAAGAACATGGGCGGTTTGTCGTCGCTGATGGACAAGCTGCCGGCACAGTTCCAGCAAGCCGCGGCGGGCGCGAACATGGGCGTCGCGGAAAAACAGATGCGCCGGATGGAAGGCATCATCAATTCCATGACGCTGCTGGAGCGCGCGAAACCCGATCTGATCAAGGCCCAGCGCAAGCGCCGTATTGCAGCGGGCGCGGGCGTGCAGGTCCAGGAAGTCAACCGCATGCTCGCTCAATACGACCAGATGCGCGGCATGATGAAAAAGCTGAAGGGCGGCAATCTGCAGAAAATGATGCGTGGCATGAAGGGCATGATGCCGGGCATGCGTTGAAGTTTTGATCGGGTTTGATTTCCATGACCCGCGTTTTGCTGAGGAACGCGGGTTTATCATGTGGCGCTTAGCGCCTCGTTTCCCCTATTTTTAGCTCTACACCCTCGCCGCCTGCCCTTATGAATCGCGAAGAAGCACTCCACATTTTCAGCCACTCCGAAGAGATTGTTTCGGCACAAGACGTGACCGCATCGATCGAAAGCATGGCGAAAGCCATTGGCGCGAGCGCGGGCGAAGAGTTCCCGCTCGTGCTGTCCGTCATGGGCGGCGCGGCGGTGTTCACCGGCATGCTGCTGCCGCATCTCGACTTTCCGCTTGAGTTCGACTACATCCACTTGACGCGGTATCGGAACGCGACCAAGGGTAGCGACAAGATGGAATGGCGCGTGGCGCCGGCGGAGTCGGTAAAGGATCGCGTGGTGCTGGTGCTCGACGACATCCTGGATGAAGGCGAAACCATGGCCGCCATCCGCGACCGCATCATGGCCATGGGCGCGAAGAAATTCCTCTCGGCTGTGCTGTGCGAGAAGCTCATCAATAAATCGAAACCCCTGCGGCCGGACTTTTGCGGCTTCGAAGTGCCGGATCGGTACGTGTTCGGCTGCGGCATGGACGCGAAGGGATATTGGCGCAACCTGCCGACTATCCGTGCGCTGACCGAAGGCGCGTAATTCAGTTTCGCCAGCGTTTGAGGTGCGGCGAATAGCCGCATCATCCACTTGGTAATGTTCTGCGCACTCAAGATCAAAAAGGCCGTTTCAACTTACGTTGAAACGGCCTTTTTATATTCACCACCTCGAAAGCTGCCCCGGAATGGTCTTCAGTCAGCCATTTGCAGCCAATTGATGCACGAAGGTCCGTATCCCGGTGAGGATCATTTCCACCGATATCGCGACCAGCACCAATCCCATCAGCCGTTCAAACGCCGTAACGGCCCGTTCACCCAGCCAATGCTGAATCTTCTCGGCCAGCACCAGCACGACCGCGCAGACCATCATGGTGACCGTCAGTGCTCCGATCCATTCCCACATCTGCCCGGGCGCCTGCGACGTCAGCAACATCACCGTCGCCAGCGCCGACGGACCGGCCAGCGCGGGAATGGCCAGCGGCACGATCAGCGGTTCGCCGCCGCGTGAATCACCGCCCATCGGACCATCGGGATGCGGAAAAATCATGCGCAACGCGATCAGGAACAACACGATCCCGCCGCCCAGCCGCAACGACAAATCCGTCAGGCTCATCGCCCGAAGAAAGCGGTCGCCCGCCAGCATGAACAACAGCAGGATCCCGAAGGCGATGGCGACTTCCCGCAAGATCACGATCCGCCGGCGCTCCTTCTCCACACCACGCAACGCGTTGATGAAGATCGGGATATTGCCGAGCGGATCGGTGATCAGGATAAGCAGCACCGTTGCCGAGAGGAAGTTGTACTGCACGTTACCGGGCCGCTCCACGGGCGAGTGCAGCGCGCACCTTCTCGATCACCACGTTCGCCGCGTCATCCACCGGCAACAAGGTAGCTTCGGCGTCGCGTCGTGCCTGGTACTCGAGCTTGCCTTCCTTGAGCCCACGGTCACCAATCACCAGCCGATGCGGCACGCCAATCAGCTCCCACTCCGCGAACATCACGCCCGGCCGTTCGCCGCGATCGTCCAGGACCACGTCGATACCCGCAGCCTGCAGCGCCGCGTACAGCTTGTCGGCCTGCTCGCGAACGGCTTCGCTACGGTCGTAGCCCATCGGGCACAACACGACTTCGAACGGAGCAATCGATTCCGGCCAGATGATGCCCTTGGCGTCGAAGTTCTGTTCAATCGCCGCGCCCAGGATTCGCGTGATACCGATCCCGTAGCAGCCCATTTGCATGGGCGCGGGCTTGCCGTTTTCATCGAGGAACGATGCGCCCATGGCATCCGAGTACTTCGTGCCGAGCTGGAACACGTGGCCCACTTCAATGCCGCGGCAGATTTCCAGCGTGCCCTTGCCATCCGGCGACGGATCGCCTGCCAGCACATTGCGAATGTCCGCCACGACCGGCTCCGGCAGGTCGCGGCCCCAGTTCACGCCGGTGATGTGATAGTCCACCTCGTTCGCGCCGACCACGAAGTCGCTCATGTTCGCGACCGTGCGGTCCGCGATCACGTTGACCGGCTTTTTCGTGTTGATCGGGCCGAGATAGCCGGGCGGCGTGCCGAACGTATCGATAATTTCGGCTTCCGTTGCAAAGCGATAACCCGCCAGACCCGGCTGCTTGTTCGCCTTGATGTCGTTCAGCGAATGGTCGCCGCGCAGCATCAATAACCAGATGGTCGGCTCGGCGCCTTCGTTTTCCGTCGCGAGGATGATCGACTTGATCGTGCGTTGCAGCGGAATGTTCAGCAATTCCGCGACCGCCTCGCACTTCGCCTTGCCCGGCGTGGCCGTCTTCTTCATTTCTTCCGCGGGCGCCGGACGCGTGGCATTCAACGGCAGCGCGTCGGCGGCTTCCACGTTTGCCGCGTAATCCGAGGTCGGGCAATACGCGATTGCGTCTTCGCCGGTGTCGGCGATCACGTGGAATTCATGCGAACCGCTGCCGCCGATCGAGCCGTTATCGGCCGCGACCGCGCGGAATTCCAGGCCGATGCGCGTAAATACACGCACGTAGGCATCGAACATTTTTTTGTACGACTCGGCGAGTGCCGCCTGATCGCGGTCGAAGGAATACGCGTCCTTCATGATGAATTCGCGCCCGCGCATCACGCCGAAACGCGGCCGGATTTCATCGCGGAACTTGGTCTGGATCTGGTAAAAATTGACCGGCAATTGCCGGTAACTCTTGATCTCGCGCCGCGCGATGTCCGTCACCACTTCTTCGTGCGTCGGTCCGAGCACGAAATCGCGGTCATGACGATCCTTGATACGCAGCAGTTCGGGGCCGTACTGTTCCAGGCGTCCCGATTCCTGCCAGAGTTCGGCCGGCTGCACGCCGGGCATCAACAATTCGAGCGCGCCGGCCCGGTTCATTTCTTCACGCACAATGGCTTCCACCTTGCGGATGGAGCGCAGGCCGATAGGCAGATAACTATAGATACCGCCGGCCACGCGGCGAATCATGCCCGCACGCATCATGAGTTGGTGGCTGACGATTTCCGCGTCGGTGGGAGCTTCCTTCAGGGTGCCGATAAAGAAACGGGATGCTTTCATTCAAAAATTTTCCAATGCGGGAGCGCGTCGATTGAATGGGCTTATTGCCCAAACCTGCGGAACATGCAGAACGTGCGGAACGAGTGAACGACGGGACAGCGATACGGCAAGGCGTCGGCCGACCGCACCGGCACTCAAGCGAAACGAACTCCGATTCGGGTTCGTGCCGGTGCGCCAGGCCCGTTATCTGTTTATAATCAAAGCAATTTTAAAGGATTCGAAGGTGGTTGTATGCTGGATCGTGAAGGCTTTCGCCCGAACGTCGGCATCATCCTCTTGAACGCGCACAATGAAGTGTTTTGGGGCAAGCGGCTGCGTGAACATTCCTGGCAGTTTCCGCAGGGGGGCATCAAGTACGGCGAGACCCCCGTGCAAGCGATGTATCGGGAGTTACACGAAGAAACCGGTTTGCTTCCGGAGCACGTGAAGGTCGTGGGTCGAACCCGCGACTGGCTGCGTTATGAGGTGCCGGACAAGTTCATCAAGCGCGAGGTGCGCGGACACTATCGCGGACAGAAACAGATCTGGTTTTTGTTACGCATGGTAGGCCGTGACTGTGACATTTGTTTGCGTGCGACTGATCATCCGGAATTCGATGCCTGGCGGTGGAATGAGTATTGGGTCCCGCTCGACGCGGTGATCGAGTTCAAGCGGGATGTATACCAGCTTGCGCTCACGGAACTTTCTCGCTTTCTTAGGCGCGCGGTTGTGCGGGCTGAGCGCGCGGAGCGTATGGCGCATCATGCCAACCGGTATCCACGCGTGATTCAGGGCATGACGTTGGAAGATGCGGCCGTTTCTGCTAACGGCGGTGTCATTCAGGCAGAATGTTCCGTGACCGAAGAGCTGCACATCTACGCACAACGTCCTTCGCGGGATTAGGACGTGTGTCATTCGAAGCGGCGGTGCGGCAACGCACGCCGCTTTTTTTCGTGCAGCGTCGAAGGCTGGGCTTGCGTGTTTGACATGCCGGCGCGTTCCCTTGGCGGGACAAAACGCGGCGCTTTTCACGCGACACGATCTATTTGCAGTCGCTTCTGCATCAACCTCAGGAAATCAAGAATTGAAAGCCATTGCATTGTTCGCGGTATCCGCGGCAGCCCTTGCCGTGCTCGCCGGTTGCGGCAGCGCCAAGCCGACAAATAAGGACGACAGCGCGTTCGTCTACCTCATGGACCGCAAGCCGAACTGGGTCGAAAACAAGGTCGATACCCTGCCGCCTTTGCCGCAGAACGCGGATCTCCTGGAGTTCAATGTCTCGGAAAATACGCCGCTGTCTTTTTTCATCGATAAAAACTCGCTCAGCGTGGGAACCGACGGTGTGATCCGCTACACGGTTGTCGTGAAAAGCCCGGCCGGCGCGCGCAATGTCAATTACGAAGGCATTCGCTGCGACAACTATAACTGGCGCCTGTATGCGAGCATTAATGAGGACCAGACCGACTGGGACCGCACGGTCGAGAACGATTTTCGACGCATCGAAAACGGCGAGTTGAACGCCTATCATGCCGCGCTGTATCAGGATTACTTCTGCGCGAACAAGTTGCCGACAGGGTCGGCCAAGGAGATTTTGCAGAACATCAAGATGAAACGGACTGCGGTTTCGAACTATCACTAGGTCGAATGACTGGTGAAAAAGCCCGCTGCACCTGACGGTCAGCGGGCTTTTTTTGTCGGTCGTCACATCGTCTTACAAGGTGTCGTCGCGCAAAAGAGATAATTTGTTGCAATTATTACCGATCAATTAATCGCTCGCATACAATCGGCCGGGAAGTTTCAGTAAGACGTCATTATGAGGAGAAATAACGGTGACCCTGCTCGACTCGAGGCTCTTGTCCGAATACGCCTTCCAGCGCACGGCGGGTGCGACCGTACGCTTGGCGTCGCGCGATCTCGCGCACAGGGACGCATCAAGCATCGGGCAATTACCGGCCGATCAGGAAGAAGATTCGGTATATAAAGGCGCAGAAACAGACGCGTTTAGCCAAAACGTCGGCGCTCAGAAACCGAAATAGCCGACACCGCGACGTTGCACACCGTCCAACGAGTTTGGGGTGCAACTGAGATTCGCGGATTCCTTGTGTTGGACAGGAGCCTCCCTGCCTATGCCAATACCAGATTGTCCCGGTGAATCAATTCGGGTTCGAGCATATACCCCAACACCGTTTCGATTTCACCGCTCGGCCGACGCTGGATCAACCGCGCCTCCGAACTGCTGTAATTCGTGATGCCGCGCGCCACTTCCTGACCGCCCGGATTCATGCACGCGATCACTTCTCCGCGCGCGAACGCGCCGTGAACGTCGATCACGCCAATTGGCAGCAAGCTTTTACCGCCCGCAGTGAGCTTCTCGACCGCACCGTCGTCAATAACCACGTGGCCACGCACCTGCAAATGATCCGCCATCCATTGCTTGCGGGCCGCCATGCGGGCTGTGCGCGCCATCAATTGCGTACCGATCATCTCGCCTGACGCCAGCCGGGTCAGGACATCCGACTCCCGCCCGCTCGCGATCACCGTGTTCGCACCGCTGTGCGCCGCGCGCTTCGCCGCAAGAATCTTGGTCAGCATGCCGCCGCGCCCCAGGCTGGAACCCGCGCCGCCTGCCATGGCCTCGAGTTCCGGCGTACCCGCGTCGGCCTGCTCGACCAGTGTGGCTGTGGGATCGTGCCGGGGATCAGCGGTAAACAAGCCGCGCTGATCGGTGAGGATAATCAGCGCGTCGCCTTCTATAAGGTTAGCGACCAGCGCGCCGAGCGTGTCGTTGTCGCCGAATTTGATTTCATCGGTGATGACGGTGTCGTTTTCATTGATGATCGGCACGCAACCCAGGCGCAATAAGGTGAGTAGCGTTGAACGTGCGTTCAGGTAGCGTTCACGGTCGGCGAGATCGGCGTGCGTGAGAAGAATCTGCGCCGTGCGCATGCCGTGCTTCGCGAAACTGCTTTCGTAGACTTGCGCCAGGCCCATCTGGCCAACGGCAGCAGCCGCCTGCAATTCGTCAATTTCACGCGGCCGCTTCGTCCAGCCCAGACGATGAATACCCTCGGCGATCGCGCCGGAACTGACCAGCACGACTTCCTTGCCTTGCCCGCGCAGCGCCGCAATCTGCGCAGCCCAGCGGGCGATAGCCGCGTGGTCGAGCCCGCGCCCGTCGTTGGTCACCAGGCTCGATCCCACTTTCACTACGAGTCGCTTCGAAGCGGCTATGACGGAACGCATCTGACGCATTTCTCCTCGGATTTGCCTCGATAACCACGGGCCAAACTTTTACGCTTCGTCTTCGTCCTGGTCTTCGTCGATCTCCGGCACGATCTGCGGCGCCACGACGGCAGGTTCGTCGCGGAAACGGACATCCGCAGCGAGATCTTCGGCTTCTGCCGCGCGCGACGCATCCGAATTCTTCGAGATGTAATCGAAGATGGCATACGTCAGACTTTCACAGCCCTGCCCCGTCAGCGCCGAGATTTCGAACACCGGGCCGTCCCATTCGTACCGCTTGATGAAGTCCGCCACGCGCGATTTACGCTCGTCGTCCGGCACCATGTCGAGCTTGTTCAGTACAAGCCAACGCGGCTTTTCATACAGCGCTTCATCATATTTGCGCAATTCGTTGACGATCGCGCGTGCTTCCACAACGGGATCGACTGCGTCGTCGAACGGGGCCAGATCGACGAGATGCAACAGCACGCCGGTCCGCTGCAAGTGGCGCAAGAACCGGTGGCCCAGACCCGCGCCTTCCGCCGCGCCTTCGATCAAGCCTGGAATATCGGCGATCACGAAGCTCTTTTCCGGTCCCACACGCACCACGCCGAGATTCGGCGCGAGCGTGGTGAACGGATAGTCGGCAATTTTCGGCCGAGCATTCGACACTGCCGTGATGAACGTGGACTTGCCCGCGTTCGGCATGCCGAGCAAACCGACATCGGCGAGCACTTTCAACTCGAGACGCAGCATGCGCCGGTCGCCTGGCTTGCCTTCGGTCTTCTGGCGCGGAGCCCGGTTCGTGCTCGACTTGAAGTGCAGGTTCCCAAGGCCACCCGCACCGCCGTGCGCGATCAGCACGCTCTGGTTATGCTCGGTCAAATCGGCGATCAACTCGCCCGTTTCCGTGTCCGCGATGATCGTGCCGACCGGCATGCGCAAGATGATGTCGTCGCCGCCCTTGCCGTAGCAGTCGGCGCCGCGGCCGTTTTCGCCGTTGCGCGCCTGGTGTTTCTTCGCGTACCGGTAGTCGATCAGCGTGTTGATATTGCGGTCCGCGACCGCATACACGCTGCCGCCCCGGCCGCCGTCGCCGCCGTCCGGTCCGCCGAACGGGACGAACTTCTCGCGCCGCATCGACGCGCTGCCATCCCCTCCGTCGCCGGCGATGACTTCAATTCTCGCTTCGTCAATGAACTTCATGAGTTGCTCCGTCCCGTGTTTCACTTTGCATGGGACGGGAGTAAGCGCTAAAGCGCCAACTCCCGTCGACACACTATTCTGCCGCGACCGGCCGATGCCAGCCACTAGGCCATTCGATATATGTCACTGCCTGGCCGAGTCAATCAAGCCAGCCAATAAAAAAAGCCCCGCGAACTTCGCGGGGCCCTTTCCGGTCCTGAAGCCCGTGCCTGAATACTACTTAGGCAGCCGGGACAACGTTGACCAGATGCTTCTTTGCTGCGCCCTTCGTCGAAAACGTGACGTGGCCGTCGGTCAGCGCGAACAAGGTGTGATCCTTGCCCATGCCGACGTTGTCGCCCGGGTGCATGCGCGTACCGCGCTGGCGAACAATGATGCCGCCTGCGTTGATAGCCTGGCCGCCGTAAACCTTCACGCCGAGGCGCTTTGATTCAGAGTCGCGACCATTGCGGGATGACCCGCCTGCTTTTTTGTGTGCCATTTAATAGCTCCTTGACCGTTTAGCTTAATCGACTCGACGACGCTTACGCGGCGTTGATAGCGTCGATACGCAGTTCGGTGTAGTTCTGGCGATGGCCAGCGTGCTTTTGGTAGTGCTTCCGGCGACGCATCTTGAAGATCGTGACCTTCTTGTGACGACCCTGGGACACGACGGTACATGTGACGGAAGCCCCACTGACCAGCGGTGCACCGAACTGAATCGATTCACCTTCGCCTACTGCGAGAACCTGGTCGAGCGTGATTTCAGCGTCAATGTCTGCCGGTATCTGTTCTACTTTCAATTTTTCGCCGACAGCAACCTTATACTGCTTGCCACCGGTTTTTATGACCGCGTACATTGAGAACCTCACTCTGAATTCATTTTTCCGCACACCGTGCGCGAAAACGCGTGATTATACAGAGAGTTAGGCACTCCGTCAAAACCGTTGTTCATCGGAAAAAACGGAGCGGCGGCAGTCCGAACCGAGCACGGCGTGCGCACCATTATCGCGATTTCGCCGCCTGAAGCCTCGCGTCAGGCTTGTCGCGGCCACCCGCGCGGTTCGTCCGAGGCGTCTTTAGAGGCGGCTATCGGCCGATTCGCCTTATAATTCGCGGCACTATCCTAATTGCCGATCATGTCGTCCACTGCCATTTCCTCCCCAAACGCCGCCAACGTGCTCGAGCCTATCGCCGAGGACATGCAGCAGGTCAATCGCGTCATCCGGCAGCGCCTGGCATCCGAAGTGATGCTGATCAACCAGATTTCCGAGTACATCATCGGGGCTGGCGGCAAACGGCTCCGGCCCGCGCTCTTGTTGCTGGTCGCAGGCGCGCTCGGCGACACCACCGGGCACCGGCATGAGCTGGCCGCCGTGGTCGAGTTCATTCATACGGCCACGCTGCTGCACGATGACGTAGTCGACGAATCCGATCTCCGGCGCGGCCGCAAGACCGCGAACGCGCTGTTCGGCAACGCGGCAAGCGTGCTCGTGGGCGACTTTTTGTACTCGCGCTCCTTCGAAATGATGGTCGGCGTGGGCAAGATGCGCGTGATGGAGATCCTGTCGGTCGCGACCAACGTGATCTCGGAAGGCGAAGTGCTGCAGTTGTTGAACATGCACGACCCGGATGTGGACGAAGCGCGCTACATGCAGGTGATCCGCTACAAGACGGCCAAGCTTTTCGAAGCGGCGGCCCAACTGGGCGCAGTGCTGTCGGGCTCGGATGCCCGGACGGAAGCGGCGGCGGCGGAATTTGGCCGGCGTATCGGCACGGCGTTCCAGATCATGGACGATTGGCTCGATTACACCGGCACGGCGGAATCGATGGGGAAAAATGCCGGCGACGATCTGCGCGAAGGCAAACCCACCCTCCCGCTCATCTATTTGATGGAACATGGTTCGGCCGAACAGGCAGCGCTCGCGCGCGAGGCGATCGAGCAAGGCGGCACCGATAAATTCGATACCATCTTTGAAGCCATCACGAAATCGGGCGCGCTGGATCACACGCTGAAATGTGCACGGCAGGAAGCCCAGGCGGCAGCGAATGCAATTTCTTCGTTTCCAGATTCCATTTTTAAAGAGAGCCTGCTAGAATTATGTTCTTACTCGACGGCAAGACAGTCCTGAAAAGGAAACGAACCGTCTCAGAGTGAACATTCGGGGTGTAGCTTAGCCTGGTAGAGCGCTACGTTCGGGACGTAGAGGCCGGAGGTTCGAATCCTCTCACCCCGACCAGAATTGATAAAAAACCGCCCAGCTTGCTGGGCGGTTTTTTGTTTTGGGTCATCGATTTTTTAGGTCATCGGCTATGGGTGATCTACAAGTTCGGCGCAAGGTTTGCGCTGCCATCGTCAGATTCAATAACACTGCGCTCGCTCATCAATGTCTTCACTCAGATTTTCATCGGTTAGAAGAATGTCCGTGGGCCAACGCATCGGGCTGTGGTTCGTGTTTCTGTATTTCCTGATCGGCGGAGCGTGCCACTTTTTGTACATGCCGCTCTTCGTGAAAATCGTGCCGCCCAGTATTCCCTTCCCGCTCCTGGCCGTCATTGTGAGCGGCGTTTTCGAATTGCTTGGCGCGATCGGCGTGATGATCAAACGCACGCGAAGCGCAGCGGGCATCGGGCTGACGTTACTGACCATTGCCGTCACGCCCGCTAACGTATTCATGTATCAACACGCGGATCAGTTCTCACAAATTCCATCGTGGTTATTGCTCGTGCGGCTGCCTTTGCAGCTTGTATTGATTGCGTGCATTTTATGGAGCACGCGGCGGCGCGCTTAACTCGTGCTTCATTCACTTAGCTAACCCGCGCGCGAAAATCCCTCGCGCGGGAAAGTTGTCACCCATCGCCACCGATCGCACCGCTTCAGACTGATAGAAACTGTCTCGTCGATTCCTCGACGTTTTCAGATGCTTCCGATGTTCCGCACCAGTAACTTTCACTAGATTTTCTACCGCAAGGCCAGCCAAAGGCGTGATTTACGTCTTTCCAGATGCCAACTTCACGTTGCGCTTCTTTGTCCTCAAGGTAGGAACATCATCATGACAGTCTCCAAAACGGCGCCCGTCGCGGCCGGCAAAAGAACGACATCGCGCTCTGTCACCACTCACGATTCGCATAACGAATATCCGATCGTTCTTGTTCATGGCATGTGCGGCTGGGGCCGCGACGAGTTATTCGGACAGAAATTCCGCTATTGGGGCGGCGCAAAAGGTGATATTCAGGAACATCTGAAAGCGCAAGGTTACGAGACATTCACCGCATCCATGGGTCCGATCTCCAGCAACTGGGACCGCGCTTGCGAGTTGTATACCTATCTCGTAGGCGGTGTGGTGGACTACGGCGCAGTTCATTCAGCCAGATACGGCCATGCTCGCTACGGCCGGAGTTATCCCGGCGTTTATCCGCAATGGAGCGAAGCGCACAAGGTGCATTTGATCGGGCACAGCATGGGCGGCCCGACATCGCGAACATTGATCCAGCTGCTCGAACACGGCGACGCGGACGAAGCGGGTTTTGAACCTGGGCCGAGAGAAGCGCCCAGCTCTCCGCTCTTTGCGGGCGGGAGAAAATGGGTACATAGCGTGACGTCGGTTTCCGGTGTCCATAATGGCGCGCTGACAGCGGACGATGTCAGCCAATTCCCGATCTTTATCCGCGATCTCATGATCGGCGCTGCGGCGCTCGCAGGACTTGGAACGACCGAGCCAATCTACGATTTCAACCTGCAGCAATGGGGACTGGAGCGTGAAGAGGGACAAGGATTTGACGACTACATTCGTCGAGCGCTGGAAAGCCGGGTCTGGAAAACCCAGGACGGTTGCACCTACGATCTCTCCACCATAGCGGCGCATTTCCAGAATGCGTGGGCGCAAACGTCGGAGAACGTCTACTACAGTTCCTATGCGGTCGATGGCACCTTCGCCGGTCCGCAAGGGATACGCATCCCGCAGGCAAACATGAACGTCATTTTGAAGCCCAGCGCCGCAGCGGTCGGACTGAACAAAAAAGATCTCGCCGGCGGTTTTGCTGCGTGGCGTCCGAACGATGGCCTGGTTAGCGTGCCTTCGGCGCAGTTCCCGGTCGGCCATCCACACGAAATGGCGAGCGAGGACAAAACGACCGCCAGGAAAAAGGGCGTGTGGTACGTCAATCCGACCATTGAAGGAATGGATCATCTCAGCATAGTGATCCCGCTGCACGAGACGACAATTGAGCAGTTGTATCGATTTTACGAAGAAATAGCCGCTCAAATCCACGCGTTGCCGGTGTGATCCGTGGGACGTGACGCCTGAATCATGGCCCCTGAGTCATGGCCCCTATAATGCCGAAGGCACCACTTGGCGGTCACGTCCCATCATCGATCATGCTTCCTCTGAAATACCTCGGCGCCTATCCGCAAACGCTTCAGGACAAGGTCCGCAAACTTATCGCCGATGACCAGTTGGGCGTCTATCTCGCCGACCGGTATCCGCACCGCCATGCCGTGCAATCGGACCGCGCGCTGTATCAATACACCACGGATCTGAAGCAGGAGTTCCTGCGCGTGGCGCCCGCCATCGACAAGGTAATGTACGACGCCAAGCTCGACGTGCTGCGTCATGCGCTCGGCCTGCACACAGCCATATCCCGCGTGCAAGGCGGCAAGCTCAAGGCGAAGAAGGAGATTCGCGTGGCGTCGCTATTCAAGGAAGTGCCGCCTGAATTCCTGCGCGTGATCGTTGTGCATGAACTTGCGCATTTGAAGGAAAGCGACCACAACAAAGCGTTTTATCGGCTATGTGAATTCATGCAGCCCGGGTATCACCAGATCGAATTCGATCTGCGCATATACCTGACGCAGCGCGAGCTTTCGCGCGACTCATCCGTCAAGTAATTGCATCAATCCGCAGCCGCGTGAGCGAGTGTTTCGCTGTCGACACTGCGCATTGGCCGGATCAGCAAAAGCAGCGGCACGACCAGTAAGGTCGCCACGAACATCAGCTTGAAGTCGTTCAGGTACGCGATCATCTGCGCCTGCTGATTGATCGACTGATCCATCAGCGCGAGACTCATCTGTGATCCACTTTCGAGCATGGACTGCATCGACGGATTGAAAACGTTCACATTCGCCGCGAGATCGGCGTGCGCCACCTGCGTGCCGCGCGTCATCATGGTCTGCACGATCGAGATGCCGATACTGCTGCCAATGTTACGCATCAGGCTGTAGGTCGCGGTGCCGTCGGCGCGTAGTTCGGGCGTCAGCGTGGAAAACGTCAGCGCACTGAGCGGCACAAATACGAAACCCAGGCCAAAACCCTGGATCACGCCGGGCCACACGATGTCCGACACCGACAGCACGAGCGTGTACTGCATCATCTGCCAGAGCGCGAACGCGGAAACGAGAAAACCAGCGAGCAACAACAGACGCGCGTCGATGCGTCGTAACAGCCGCCCGGCGATCAGCATGGCGACCATCGTTCCCGCGCCACTGGGCGCCGTGACCAGACCGGTCGTGGCGACGGGATAGTTCATCAGGTTCTGCAGCATCGGCGGCAACAACGCACGGGTCGCGTACATCACAGCGCCAATCATGAAGATGAAAAACACGCCGGTCGCGAAATTGCGGTCCTTCAGCAGTTCGTACTTGAAGAATGACCGCTTGCCGGCGGTCGCGGTATGCGCGAGAAAAAAGATAAAACTCAGCACGGCAAGAATGGCTTCGATACGGATTTCGATCGAGCCGAACCAGTCGAGCTGCTCGCCGCGATCGAGCATGGCCTGGAGTGCGCCGATCGCCAGACCCAGCGTGGCAAACCCGAACGCATCGAATTTCACCCCGAGCTTCGCCGCTCGCGCCGGCAGGAACGTCACCACGCCAAAGAGCGCAAACGCGCCGATCGGCACGTTGATGAAAAATACCCAGCGCCAGTTGTAGCTATCGGTGAGCCAGCCGCCCAACGTTGGCCCGAGGATCGGCCCGACCATTACGCCCATACCCCAGACGGCCATTGCCTGGCCCTGCTTTTCGCGCGGATTGATGTCGAGCAGGATGGACTGCGAGAGCGGCACGAGCGAGGCGCCGAAAATTCCCTGCAGCAATCGCGACGCGACAATCTGCGCAAGACTCTCCGACAACCCGCATAGCGCCGACGCAATCGTGAAGCCGCCAATAGAAATGATCAGCAGACGCTTCGTGCTCAGCCGGTCGGATAACCAGCCTGTCAGCGGCGTGGCGATAGCCGCCGCAACAATGTACGACGTCAGCACCCACGTGATCTCGTCCTGCGACGCCGACAACGTGCCCTGCATATGCGGCAGCGCGACATTGGCGATCGTGCTGTCGAGTGTCTGGATCAGCGTGGCGAGCATGATCGAGACTGTGAGCATGGGCCGGTTGAGCGGCGTAGCCGCCGCGCTTGCCGGCATCGATTCAGAGGACATTCAGGCGCCGATTCAGTTATCAGATTGCTTACCCTTAATAGTAAGCATGCTTATTATAAACAAGCTAATGATCGGGACAAGAAGTCAAAAATCAGGAGAAACCCGTGTTTGCCGGAATGTAGGTGGGCGCGAGCTTCTTTCGTATAATCCGGGCATGGAAACGCACCTCGACAAGCGCTTTGGCTTTCTGATCTCGGACGTTGGGCGCTTGTGCAGCAAGCGCTTCGACGAACTCGCGAAGTCGTCCCTCGATCTCACGCGGGCGCAATGCCGCGCGCTCGCCTATCTGTCCCATTTCGGCGATGTGAACCAGGCACGGCTGGCCGATCTGCTGGAAGTCGCGCCGATATCGGCCGGCCGCCTGCTGGACCGGATGGAGGAAGGCGGCTGGATCGAGCGTTTTTCGAATCCCGATGACCGTCGCGAGCGGACGGTGAGGATGACGGCCAAGGCTGAAGGCGCGCTTGGCAGGGCGCGCCGGGTGGGCGATTCAGTGGCCGCTGAAGCGTTGGCAGGGCTTGATGCCGACGAGCGCGCGCAACTGATCTCGCTGCTGCGGCGCGTGCGGGTGAATCTGAGCACGATTGTGGACGAGTAAGCGTTTTGCAGGAGCTCGGGAAGCGGCGCACTTATGTCTCTTCCGAAACTGCAAAAAGCCACCGCCGTGAAACGCTCGACTCGATAGTTGCAGAACTCGGCCGTGCAAGGGTCGTGGAGCAGCCAGATTTTAGATCGATCGACGCAGTGCAATAGATAGGAGGTCCGACCCTTGCTACCAAGCGTGTCGGAACATCCGCCGCGTAGCTGAGCTTCCGGGCTCCGGCACCGCGCACACCTCCCTCCCGATTGCAGCTCGTCTCGTCCGGAATCCGACATGCTCTTGCTCGCCATACCGCTTACGGTAATCGTCACGCTCGTCGTTGTCCTGATCCTTGCGAACTTCGTGAGCGGCGAAAAGAAGGTCGAGCACAACATCGACAGGCTGTATTCCAGCGACGACCCGCAATTCATTCGTTCAATGAGCCTCTTGCTGGGGCCGCCGGTGACGTCGGGCAATCGGTATGCCGTGCTGCTGAACGGCGACGAAATCTTCCCTTCCATGCTCGATGGCATTCAATCCGCCAAAGAGACCATTACCTTCGAAACGTTCATCTACTGGTCCGGCGACATTGGCGCGCGATTTGCGGCGGCGTTGTCGGAGAAAGCGCGTTCGGGCGTTGCGGTGCATGTCCTGCTCGACTGGGTGGGCTGCAAGAAAATGGATCACCGTTATCTCGACGAACTGCGGCAAGCCGGTGCCGACGTCGTTCAGTATCACAAGCCACACTGGACCGGACTCGGGCGAATGAATAACCGGACGCACCGGAAGCTGCTGATCATCGACGGCCGCATGGGTTTCACTGGAGGCGTTGGGATCGCGGAGGAATGGACGGGGAACGCGCAAGACGAAAAGCATTGGCGCGACACGCATTTCCGAGTGGAAGGTCCGGTGGTCGGTCACATGCAGGCCGTGTTCATGGACAACTGGATCAAGGCGACCGGCAATGTGCTGCATGGTCCCAAGTACTTTCCTGAGATTTCCTCCTTGCCCGAAGCCGAGGCCTGTCATGGTGTTGCGCACATGTTCAGCAGCTCTCCCACCCACGGCGCGGACGACATGGAACTGATGTATCTCATGGCGATTACGGCGGCCACGCACAGCATTCATCTGGCGAGCGCGTATTTCGTCCCCGATGGCCTCGCGATCAACGCCCTGGTGGAAGCCGCACGACGCGGCGTGAGAGTGCGCATTGTGACGCCGGGAAAACGTATTGACACGCATACAGTGCGTGAAGCCTCCCGCGCCTGCTGGGGAGATCTGCTGGCTGCGGGTATCGAAATCCATGAATATCAGCCGACCATGTTCCATTGCAAATTACTCGTGGTGGACGATTACCTGGTTTCAGTGGGATCGACGAATTTCGACAGCCGCTCGTTCAAGCTCAACGACGAAGCGAACCTCAATATCTACGATCGCGAATTTGCCCGTCAGCAAAGCGCGATCTTCGACGCCGATATTGAAAAGTCGCACCTCGTCACGTACGAAGAGTGGCTGCACAGACCAAGATCAGAGAAGCTGATAGAGAAAGTGGTGCCGTTGCTCGACTGGCAGCTTTGAACACCGGCATGGTTTTCCCCGGTTTCGACTGCCGGATAGGACCTCAATGCCGCGTTAACCCACCGCCCGCCGCTGCCTCAATCAGCTTTCTCATAGGCCACGCCTCGGCGTACTGGCCGATCACAGCCACCTCACGATCCGCCTGTTCGGGTAGCAAACGGTCGTCCACCACCACGATGATCGGCGTGTTGGCAGTCAGCGCACTGCCACGCAGGTCCACAAGCTTGTAAAGCTCCGACGACGAAGCGTTGCGATGACATGAAATCACGTCGATCTGCGTGTCACCCTGCGACAGGTCGAAGCCGTACTGACGACCCGACACGCCTGCGGCCTTGAACTTGCTCTTGATCGCCGGGACATCCGGCTTCATTGCGTTGAGATAAAGCCTCGTATCGCCGATCAGACTGGGCTCGCGAACAGCGAAGTCCGTGCCCGCGTTATCGAACTCCCATCTGGCCAGACTCAGCAACGCGTCGACATAGCTCGCGAAACCAGACGCCATGTGGGCAACTTCAAATGTGCCTTCGATTTCGCCCTCATGCGTTACGTTGATGTCAGGCTGCTTGATCGCTGCCTTCACGACTTGGTAGTCCCGCAGATGAAACGAATTGATCTGGCGACAAAAGCAGTGGAATAGTGTCTCGCCGGAATCGAAGAAGCGTATCTGGTTACCACCGTCCAAATATTCGGCATAGAAGACGAACGGGTCGCCGCCGTAAAAACCAAACGGTGTGTGGAGCGCCATCATGGGCGGCTCTTCCTCTTCAAGTTGCACGCAACCGAAGCCAAGCTTCGCGCACATGTCCTGGCAGGATGACTGAATGTTCATTTCTATTCCGGAACCGATGGGTCAGGTAAGACGCACGTCAGCGTCAAGTTAGTCTTTTTGCAAAAGAGCCGTAGCGCACTTGCGTAACTTAAGCCAGACCATTCGGCGGCGCCCGCAATCCGATCACGCCCGACGTGCTCATGAGGATTGCGATGCAGATCGGTTATTAGCCGGCTGCCCTGAATAATCTCTAGCTGATAAGCACGTCGATCACTTTTGTTCTGACAGTGGTACATGCCGAAGACAAACCGCCTGAAGGGCGGTCGTCGGCCGTACCTGACAGAGAGACGTGCAGTCATACCCTGAATGCGCCTGCCGTCGGCATCCGTCATTCCGAACACGCATTTGGCTAAACTCACTGCCTCCTTGTGCTTGTTCCATCCCGTTGATGGATCGCCGAATTTGCTGAGGCTCAACAGGCGTTCCGCCTCGTCCCGTGGAAGATCGTCGATCATATGAGGTCATGGTTTGCATCCTGCGTGCTTGCGTGGATTTCACATGACCAACCATACCTTGATGCACTTTAGGCGAGTCAAGCTGAACGTTGTCATAAAGTGTCGACTTGCCATGCCGACCACATCTGACATCGCGACAAAGCTATCAAGAAGCTACCCGCCGATCACCCCCGATCGCATCAACGCCTCGATCTGTGCGTCATCCATTCCAAGCACGTCGCGCAGCACGGCGCTCGTGTGTTGTCCAAGCATCGGGGGCGCCTGATCGTACGCAACCGGCGTAGCCGATAAACGCAGCGGACTCGCCACAGTTGGCGCCACGCCCGCGACGGGATGCGGAATCCCCCGCGCCGCGCCGCGAAATTGCGCTTGGTCAGAATCGAAAGCCTGCGCGATATCGTTGATCGGCCCGCACGGCACGCCGCACGCTTCTAGCGCGTCCACCCATGCGTCGCGGGGACGCGTCATGAACACCGCCGCCAGTTGCGGCAGCAATTCCGCCCGGTTCACGCTGCGCCCGCTATTGGTGGCGAAGCGCGCATCGAGTGCAAGTTCCGGCACGTTCATCGCGGTGCACAGCGAACGAAACTGGCTGTCGTTGCCGCATGCGACGATCACATGGCCATCGCTCGCGGCGAACGTCTGATACGGCACGATGTTCGGATGCGCATTGCCCATGCGCTGTGGCGCGATGCCCGTGGTGAGATAGTTCATGGACTGGTTAGCGAGCATGGCGAGCTGGCAATCGAGCAACGCGATATCGAGATGCTGCCCGAGTCCGCTCTTCTCGCGCTCCATCAACGCGGCGAGCACACCGGTGGTGGCATACATGCCGGCCATCAGATCCGTTACCGCCACGCCGACTTTTTCCGGGCCGCCACCCGCTACGCTGTCGGGCTCGCCGGTAATGCTCATCAGCCCGCCCATCCCCTGGATCAGGAAGTCGTAACCCGCGCGCTGCGATAGCGGGCCGCTCTGTCCAAAACCCGTCACCGAGCAGTACACGAGCCGCGGATTGATCGCCGAAAGACTCTCGTAGTCCAGCCCATATTTTCTGAGTCCTCCGACCTTGAAGTTTTCGACGACCACGTCACACGACTTCGCGAACTCGCGGATCAGCGCAGCGCCTTCGGGTGAACTCATGTCGATGGCAACCGACTGCTTGTTGCGGTTCGCGCACAGGAAATAGGCGCTCTCCGACGTATTACGGCCCTCGGCGTCGCGCAGGAACGGCGGCCCCCACGTGCGGGTGTCGTCGCCCGTGCCCGGACGCTCGATCTTGATCACTTGCGCGCCAAGATCCGCGAGGTTCTGCGTGCACCACGGCCCCGCCAGCACCCTCGATAAATCCAGCACGCGAATGCCGTCCAACGGGCGTTTTCTTGTCGTATTGATGGTTGCGCCAAGGTTCTCCGGCGTCGCTTGATTCTTGCTGTCCTGCACCATTTCACCTCGTTCGTTTCAAGCCGGGTTCTGGCTGATGGGTCCGTTCATGGCCGGAAAAATGCGAATCGGCACGCCCGGTCAGGCGGCTGGCGGAGAACCGCATCGTCCGATGCCGTCGATTGTAGCCAAGTCGCCAGATAGGACGTCCCCTCGTATATCTCGAGGCGCACCAGCCAATCGACAGGATCAAAATTACGGAACTTGGTCGAAATATTTGTCAGGTATCGGAATATTCCGCGAGCGCCACCCGTTTATCCCGTATCTGTACAAATGTAACGAGACAAACAACGTGAGAATGCGAATCCCAATGCTCGCTGCCGCCCTGGCCCTTGCCGCGGCCTTCAGCCTGAGCGCCCATGCCGCCCCGCCGATGGCCGGAGCCGGTATGTACACCGACGCGAAAGGCATGACGCTCTACACGTTCGACAAAGATCCGGCGTCGGGTCCGAGCGCGTGCAGCGGCGGTTGCGCCCAGGCGTGGCCGGCGGTAATGGCCGATGCCGCGGACAAGCCCCAAGGTGACTGGACCATGATGCCGGCAGCCGATGGCGCTAACCAGTGGGCATACAAAGGCAAGCGCGTGTACACGTTCGCGAAAGACAAGAAGCCCGGCGATGCCAACGGCGACAATTTCAAGGACATGTGGCACACCGTGAAGCAATAAGCGGGATGCACCAAGCGTGAAGCAGCAAGACACCATCACAGCGATGGAGACCAGCATGAAGCGATCGATGGCCGCTGTTCCCGTGGCGGCAATATCGTCGTCACGGGAACAGGGTCCGGAGCGCTGAAAGTGAACCAGTCATGAGCATAGGCCGTTGAGCTTCGATACCGATCTCGTTGGAGTTCTCCCGCAGTTGCGGCGTTATGCGCGCGCGCTGACGGGAGACCGTGCGTGGGCCGATGACCTCGTGCAGGACGTGACCGAACGCGCGCTGGGCCGGTCGAAAGGATTTCGCGTCGGTAGCAATCTGCGCGCGTGGCTGTTCACGATCATGCGCAATCTCTATATTGATCAGTTGCGCGGCCGGCGCGATATTGCCGTCGACGATGAAACCGCGCCCTGGCGGCAGATGGCCGCGCCCGTGGGCGAAGTCGACGGGCTCGTGCTGCGCGACGTGCAACGCGCGCTGTATTGCCTGCCGGTCGAGCAACGCGAAGTCATGCTGCTCGTCTGCGTTGAGGACATGAGTTATCAGGAGGCATCCGTGGTGCTGAACGTGCCGGCTGGGACAGTAATGTCGCGACTATCGCGGGCACGGGAGCATATGCGTGTGCTGCTCGGTGAGGAACCGGGCCGCAAATCGGCGTCGTTGAAAATCGTGAGTGGCACATGACGAACCCCGAACGTCCGGAACAGGCGGAATCCAGCGCGGCAGCCGATGAGCTGCGCGCGCTGTCGGCGTTCATCGACGATGAGGCGCCTGAGGCCGAGCGCCCTGAAACCGCGGCGCGCATCGCCCGCGATCCGGCGAGCGCGGCGACGGTCGCCGCGTATCGCGCGCAGGACAATGCGCTGCGGGCGCTGTTTGCCGCCACGGCCGATAAAGAACCGCAAGTCGTGATCGTGCGTCCGCGCAAGCGTTATCTGATGGCGGCGAGCTGGCTGGCGGTGGGGATTGCGTGCGGCTTCCTGATGCATATGCTGTTGCCGGTCCTCGCTCAGGATCATCCGGCGCCGACGTTCGCGCAACGCGCGGATATCGCTTACGCCGTGTATGCGCCTGAACAGCGGCACGCGGTGGAAGTCGCGGCATCGCAGGAAGATCATCTTGTTACATGGTTGTCCAAGCGGCTCAACCGGACCCTGACGATTCCCTCACTGCACGAATATGGGTTCGAGCTGGTCGGTGGCCGCTTGTTGCCCGGCGAGGACGGGCCGGCGGCTCAGTTCATGTATCAGAACGCCAGCGGCGAACGGCTCACGCTGTACATGACCAGCGGTTCGGGCAAACACAAGGACGAATACGCCATACGGATGTTGCGCGACGGCTCGCGACGAACTTTCTACTGGACGACAGATCACGCGGGTTATGCGCTCTCGGGACAGATCGGCGAGACGAAGCTCCGTGCCATCAGCTTCGATACCTGCGCCGCATTGGGCGGCGATCCGAAGAAATGGCAGTGAGAAGGTGGCAGGATCGCGGCGCTTGAAGCGGCGGAAATACATCAAGCGCACGTGGTACCCGGAGCGAAGTTATTGAGACTCAAGGCCAGAAGAACAATGAAGAGTGATTCAAGCATGTGCCGCGCGAAGCGGCTTTTGCGCGTTGCCGCGATAGGCGCGGGATGTTTCCTGAGCGTCGCCGCCGTCGCCGATGAGCGCTTCACCCTGACCTCGCCCGGCCTCGCCGATAACGCCACCCTCGACTCCCGCCACGCCGCCAGCGCGCAGGATTGCGGAGGCAAGAACGTTTCGTTGCCGCTCGCGTGGAGCAACGCGCCCACTGACACCAAAAGCTTCGCGGTCACTATCTACGATCCCGACGGCGCGCGCGGCCTCGGAATCGTGCATTGGATTCTCTACGGAATTCCTGCTACGACGACCGCGCTCGCAGAAGGCGGGCCGCCGCCGGCGGGGAGCATTGGCGGAATCAACCGGACGGGGAAGGATGGCTATTACGGACCCTGCCCGCCGCACGGCGATGCACCGCATCACTATGTCGTGCAAGCCTATGCGCTGGATATCGCCGCCAATGCCCTGCCCTCCGCGCTCAACCGCGACGCTTTGATCGCGGCGATGAAGGGGCATGTGCTGGCGGCATCGAGCATGGTGGTGCGGTACGGGCGTTGATTACCGCGATGCGTGATTAGGTAGTACATCAACGTCATCGCGGCTTATACCTTCAGGCCTCATCCGCAGCCGCGAGCCCCGCTCTCGTCTGCACGCGCCATGCACGTGAACCGCCAAGGAAGTCGACCCAGCCAAGCGCCGCGCCCGTATGGCGCAGCAACTGGAACGTGAACGGCTCGACAATCGCCGTCACGACCGCCATCCACAGGCTCGACCCGGCGGTGTCGCCCGTCCAGCGCCGGTACAAATGCACGGTCCACAAATGAAAGGCGAAATCGATAAGAATCTTCCCCCCGATCACGCTGAAAATAGGCAAGACAATAGCGCCGCGCCGATCCACGATAAACCCCAACAGCAGCGCAAACGCCGTCAAGCCGTAGATAGGCTGCACGGTATCGAAGGCCTTCACAGGCAACATCAGCAAACCGAGGGTGCCGTAACGCCGGTTGCCGGTCATATCGCGATTCCAGTATTGCGTCTGCAAAAAGCCCGCGAACCAGCGCCGGCGTTGTCGCATGAAACCACTGAACGAACTCGGCGCGTCCGTGATGGCGTGCGCGTTGCCCACTACCCGCACATCCCAGTCCAGACCGTGATCGACGGAATGACGGCGCAGCCGGTGAATCAGTTCGTAATCCTCCACCAGGCATTGCGGATCGAAACCACCGACGGCCAGCAGCGCATCGCGGCGAAATGAAGCGAACGCGCCCGAGATCAGCAACAGGCTATCGGCGCGCATCCACGCAAAACGCGCGATGAAATTGCGGATGTATTCGTAAGTCTGGAACCACTGGAAAAAGCGCCCGCTGATCGTTTTGCTGCACACCGGAACCAGGATGCCCGCCGCGGCAACCAGGTTCGGCCGCGACGCAAACGCACTGCGCATGGCCAGGACGGCGTCATCGGCGAGACGGGTATCGGCATCGACGGTCATGACGATCGGCGTACTGATCTTTTCGATTGCCGCATTCAGCGCACGCGCCTTGCCGCCATGTGCCACGCGTAGCCAGAAGAGCGTCGGATGCACCGTCGATGCCGCGCTCAATTCTCCCTCCGCCGGCGAGACAAGGCCAAAACGTTGCGTGAGAAGCTCGGCGGTGGCGTCGGAAGAACCATCGTCGGCAATCACGATTTGCGCCGCGCTATGCGTTTGCCCGAGCAATTTCGCGAGTGTGTTGGGCAGCACGGCCGCCTCGTTATGCGACGCCACGATCACGCCGAGCTTCGGCAAACCGCGTTCGCGCTGCTTGCGATCAAGCGGCTTGCGCGGCCTGACAAGCGTCCACGATTTCGCCGCGACGAACATCAGCAGCAAGGTGTCGTAGACCACGTAGGCAATGCCCGTCGACCATGCCACCACGCCGTGCAGGAAAAACGCGCGGGCGAACAGCACGAGCCACAGCACGACCACGCCGCCGTGAATCAGCACGCTCGCGAGCGTCACGGGGCGAGGCGCCAAGCGCGGCGAAGCCTGCGCGAGCGCCTCTTCCAGAGAGGGTTTCACCACCAGATCCGGTTGGGGCGGGGTCTTTTTTGTTCGCATGGGTACGGCGTGAAGTTTCACATCCATCACGGCACCATCCGCGAGATCACCGACTTCTTGTCGATCCACTGATGTTTGAGCGCGCCGCCCACGTGCATCGCCAAAAGGGCGTACAGCGCGTAACCCAGCCACGTATGCAATGCGCCGAAACGATCGTGCAACGATTCCTTCAGGACCGGATCGAGATGCATCACGAAACCCACGCGCGGCCACGGAACCAGGCCGAAGAGATGCATTGGATGCGTGGCGGCGTCTTTCCACGCCGAGTCGTGCAGCCAGCCGGACAACGGCAACCCGATCATCAACAGATAGAGCACAAAGTGTGCGATGTGCGCGGCCATGTGTTCCCACTTAGGAAACGCCTTCGGCAATGGCGGCGGCCGATGCGAAACGCGCCACAAGATCCGTAGCAGCACCAGCCCGAGAACGGTGATGCCGATGGACTTGTGGGTATCGACGACCGGACGCACCCACGAATCGGGGAACGATTCCGCCGTCAGCCCCAGCACGACGTTGCAGATAATCAACAACGCGATGAGCCAGTGCAGGACCATCGCGGTGCGCGTGTAGCGCAGCGGCATCTCGGTCTGGGGCGGGTCTGACACCACGTTGGCAGCTTGCGTGGACATTGAAACTCCGTGCGGAAAATGAGGATCGGCTGGATGGTTCTTTCTGCAAACTGTCGCGGCGGATTGGTCTATTCAAGCCAAGCGCGAATGTTTGCAGACGACACGATCCAAACGCACCGTGGCGTCGCTTTATTCCATCGATTCTGCGGGAAAACGCGAAGTTGCGTTTGTAGCAGGTTTGTCAGTCAAGGCGTTGAAAGGGTTCGGCGGGTTCGGCGCCCTTCGCTCCCGGCGACACAAACGCCAGCACCGCCTGCGCGAATCGCAACGCGGCCGGATTCGCGGCGTCGCGGCGCGTGACAAGGTGGAGCGGCGCGGAGAACGCTTCGTCGCCGGCAACAGCGCAATACACCACGGTTTCCTGCTGGTATCGCTGCATGGATGCCGGCACGAGCGTGATACCGCCGCCCGCCGCCACCAGGTTGATGGCGCTCAGCATGCGCGGCACTTCGCTCACCACTTCTGGCTTGAAACCCGCCGCCTCGCAGGCGCGGATGAAGTCCGCGTACATGCCCGGTGCGCCCGGCCGCCGCACGAAAATAAACGACTCGCCGGCAAGCGCCTTCAGCGGCACACGCGGCTGTTTGCCCGGGCGCACGCCTTTCCCTTTCGCTGGCAGCAGCGCATGCCCGACCGGCAGCACGAGCACCATGCGCTCCTCGTGCAGCAGGTCAAAGCGCAACTCCGCGGGCGTCTCGATCGGCTTGCGCAGGATGCCGGCATCGACGCGTCCATTCACCATCCGTTCGATGATGTCAGCCGCATTGATCTCGTTCAGGTCGATGGCAATGTCCGGATGCGTCGCGCGAAAACGGCGGATCGCGGCGGTGGCCAGCGGGTGGAACGCCGCCGAACTCGTCAGCGCGATCCGCACGGAACCGAGCTGGCCGTTCGCCACCCGCCGCGCATTGACCACGCCTTGATCGAGCGTGTCGAGCACGGCGCGGGCATCGACGACAAAAGCCGCACCCGCCGACGTCAGTTCCACCCCGCGCGGCAATCGCGTAAAAAGCGCAAAACCCAGTTCGCGTTCAAGCTCCTGAATCTGCTGCGACAAAGGCGGCTGCTGAATATGCAGCCGCGCCGCCGCCCGCGTGAACTGGCGCTCCTCGGCGACGGTAAGGAAGTACCGCAGATGACGCAGTTCCATCGAGAGGCCTCACATACGTGACAGATATGGCAATGCCATCCGATATGTATTTTACATTTGCCACTGCGTTTCGTACTCTTCGATTCAAATACACATAAATGCACAGATCCGGAGACATATGGAAACCACCTTCCCATCCAACGCGGCCGATCATCCGCCCGCTTCATTGGCATCGCTCAGCAAGTCGCAGATTCGCCGCGCCGTGCTGGCTTCGGTCATTGGCAATGGGTTGGAATGGTTCGATTTCCTGATCTACGGCTACTTCGCGAAGATCATCGCGCATGTGTTTTTCCCAGTCGGTAATACCGCGCTTTCCACAACGCTGACGCTCGGCACGTTTGCGGTTGGATTTATCGTGCGGCCGCTCGGCGGGATCGTGATTGGGGCCTATGCGGATCGCGTCGGGCGCCGCAAGACTCTTTCCATGCTCATCCTGATGATGGCCGCCAGCACCTTGTTGATGGGCCTGACGCCCGGCTATTCGACCATCGGAGTCGCCGCGCCCTTGCTAGTACTGCTTGCACGCGTCATGCAGGGTTTGTCGGTGGGCGGCGAGTTCGCCACGGCCGCCGCGATGCTCACGGAATACGCGCCGCGCGGCAAGAAAATGTACTTCGGCAGCTTCCAGATGACATCGCAGGCGGTGGCGCTGGTGCTTTCCTCGGCGTTTGGTTATTTCCTGACATCGAATCTGGACCGGGCATCGCTCGAATCATGGGGCTGGCGCGTGCCGTTCCTGGTCGGCGCGCTGGTCGGGCCGGTGGGGTTTTATATCCGGCACAAAGTCGCGGAGTCGCCCGAGTTCGTGGAGTTGCGAGAACGGCTCGGCCATGCGCCGCGGCAGACCATTCGCAGCTTTTTCCGGCAACGCGGTGACGCGTCGTTGTGCGCGATGGGCGTGATCATCGTCGGGACCGCAACGAATTATCTGTGGCACACGTTCATGCCGCTCTATGTCGAGCGTCAGTTGCACTTGCCGCTCAAGAATGCGTTGTTCGGCACGGCGGTGTCGGGGCTGGTTTCCATAGTGGGTTATCCGCTCGCGGGGAAACTCGCGGACCGGATCGGCGCGTACCGGCTGTTCTTTCCGGTGACTATCGTGTGGGTGGTGATCGCGTATCCGCTGTTTGCATGGGTACTCGCGTCCCCCACGCCGGGCCGTGTTTTCGCCGCTCAAATGGTCGCGACCGTGGTGCTGAGCCTGATGTCCGGACCGCATCCCGGCATGCTCACGCAGTTGTTCCCCACTGCCACGCGCTCTACCGGCGTCGCGCTCTCGTACAACATCGCGGTGACGCTGTTCGGCGGCCTCGCGCCGCTGACCGTCTCCACGCTGATCACCGTGACCGGATCGAATATCGTGCCGGCGTATTACCTGATCTTCGCGGGCTTCGTGTCGCTCGCGCTGGTCGGGCTGACACGTTCCGGGCAACGTCTGCGCCGCGATCCCGATGCCCTCCCGCTGGATTGAAATGACTGCCGTGCTCCCCTCTTCCCCTAAAGCCCGCAATGAGCATCCGGTTGGTGCAGTCGGCAACGAACGGCTGCGCGTGGTTACGTCGCGCGGCGCGGGTACGGTGCCGTTTTATCGGTCGATCGAAGAACGGGATGCTGCGAACGTTTCGCGAATCGTGATCCTGCTGCACGGCCGGTTGCGTGATGCCGACGCTTACTTGCTCTCAGCGCAACGTGCGTTGGCGGCGGCATCGACCGATCCCGCCCATACGTTACTGCTCGTACCGCAGTTCCTCGCCACCGAGGATATTGCCGCGCACGGCTTGTCCGCCGACACGCTGCATTGGGAATGGACCTCATGGATGGGCGGCGACGACGCGCTCGGCCCGGCGCCGCTCAGTTCCTTCGATGTCCTCGATGCATTCATCGCGCAATTCGCGGATCTTGCGCGTTATCCGGCTCTGCGCGAGGTGGTGATCGCCGGGCATTCGGGCGGCGCGCAGGTCGCGCACCGGTACGCGATCGTGGGCACGGGCTGCAACGTGCCAGGCGTGCGGTGCCGGTATGTGATCGCGAATCCATCGTCGTATGTGTACTTCGACTCCGTGCGGCCCTACGCTGACGGCGTTCTGCGCCCCGCCGATACCACCGCGTGCCCCGGCGTGGATGACTGGAAGTACGGCGTGCGGCACCCGCCGCGTTACGCAAAGTCCGTGTCATTCGATACGTTCGAAACACGTTACGCGGCGAACGACGTTATCTATCTGCTCGGTCAGCAGGATTGCGACCCACACCACGACGCACTCGACCGTTCGTGTGCGGCACAAGCGCAAGGCCCCCATCGGCTCGCGCGTGGACGTTCTTATTTTTCGTACCTCAAAGCCCGTCATCCAGGGCTTGGACATCGCTGCTGGGAAGTCGCCGGCGTAGGCCACAACGGCGCAGCGATGCTCGGTTCGCACGAAGGCGTGCGGGCGTTGTTCGACGCACAACGGCTCGCGAACGTGGCCGATTCATCGACGGCCGGCGCGACGGACTAGACACCGCGCAATACATCACGACATTCAAGAACGTTGCTTCGGCGACGGGACTGCTGTCGTCCGGACGGTGCGTCGTTCGTTTCTTGATCGGTTTATCGGCAAGCGTTTGGTTGGCTCGTTTGGTTGGCTCGGTTGGTTCGTTTGTCCGATGCAAGCAGCAGTTAATAAACATACGGAGACAGCATGATCAAAAACACCCTCGCCGCTTGCGGCGTATCCCTTGTCGTCGCTGCGCTGGCCGGTTGCGGCGGTTCATCGTCCAATAACGACAGTCCGCCCCCCGTGCCGCCTACGCCACCTATTTCGTCCGCCGCGGCATGCTCTGCGCTCGGCGGGATCAAGATTGCGGCGACGTCGATAGGCGCGCCCAGCAACGGCGCAACGGTGGCGAGCGCGACACTGGTCGCGGCGTCGAGTACGTCCGGCGAGTATTGCCAGGTGAACGGCACCATTGCCCCCGTCGATACAACCGCGCCGAACATCAATTTCGAAGTCAACTTGCCGACGGCATGGAACGAAAAGGCGCTGCAATATGGCGGCGGCGGTTTCGACGGCACGCTCATCACCGGCCTTGCCGCACTCGACATGGCGCCCGCAGGTTCGTCGACACCGCTCGCCCGCGGCTACGTGACCTTCGGCGACGACTCCGGTCACCAAAGCAAAAGCATCACCGACGGTGCGTTCGCCGCGAACGACGAAGCGCTCGCCAACTACGGCGGCCTCACCCTGAAAAAAACCCACGACGTCGCCATGCTATTGCTCAAGGCGCGTTACGGCGCGGCGCCCACGAAAACCTATTTCTTCGGCAGCTCGACCGGCGGTCGTGACGGCCTCACCGTGATCCAGCGATGGCCCGCCGACTATGACGGCATTGTCGTCAACCGGCCCGCCCTTAACTACACGGGTCTGCGTCTTTCCAACGTTGTGCTTGGCCGCGCGCTTTATCTGAATGGCGGCGCGGGCTGGCTCGACGTGAACAAGACCGTGCTGCTCGAGAACACCGTGACTAAAGCCTGCGACACGCTCGACGGTGTAGCCGACGGCATCATCTCGAACGTCGCGGCCTGCAAGCTGCAAGCGCCCGCCGTGCTCGCCACCCTGCGCTGCCCGGCTGGCAAGGACACGGGAGACACCTGCCTCTCCGATGCCCAGATCGCAACCGTGAACACCATCGCCTCGCCATTGCTGCTGCCCTATCCGCTTGCGAACGGCGTCACGCAGTACGCCGGGTACAACATCCTCGCCGGCTCCGTGTTCGCGGGTCAGTACACCACGCGCAACTTCGGCACCTCACCCATACCGGCCAATCCCGCCGGCAAGAACGACGCGAACCAGTGGGTCACGGGCGACCAGTGGGTGAAGTACTTCATCACGCGTATCCCGACGTTCAATTCGCTCACCTTCGATCCGCTGAATCCCGGCGCGTATCAGGCGCAAGTCCAGCAAGTTTCAGCTGAAAGCGATGCCACCAACCCCGATCTCTCGGCGTTCATCGCGAAGGGTGGCAAAGCGATCATCACCCACGGTCTCGCCGATGAAATCGTCAGCACGGATTCGTCGGTGGACTACTACAACGCGCTGGTGCAGAAGTTCGGTCAGGCTTCCGTCGACAGTTTCGTGCGCTTCTATTTGATGCCAGGCGTTGGCCACGGCACCGGACCGTTCCTGCCGCAAGTCGATTCGCTTGGGGCGCTGGAACAATGGGCGGAAAACGGCATCACGCCGGAAACGCTCACCGTCACGGACTCGACCGCTGCGACTGCCGGGCGCACGCGCCCCCTGTGCCGTTACCCGAACTGGCCGAAATACGCGGGCGGTAACGTCAATTCCGCCGCGAGTTTCGGTTGTAGCCAGTAATCCACGAGGGAGGACGGGACGGGTCGAACTGTCGTCCGAAAGGCTTGTCGAGCAAGAGAAGCAATCGCTTTCTGCTCTGCTATAGTCTTTCCCATCCTCCCTTTCCAGATCGCGCGTGGACCACATTCCCTTATGGGCGCAAATCTGCGCCATTTTCCTGCTGCTGTTTCTCTCCGCATTCTTCTCGATTTCCGAAACGTCGATGATGGCGCTCAATCGCCATCGGCTAAAACACCTCGCCAACCAGGGTTCGCTGCGTGCTCGCGTCACGCAGGGCCTGCTTGCCAAGACCGATCAGCTGTTGAGCGTGATCCTGATCGGCAACAATCTGATCAACACGATCATTCCGGTACTGACAACGTCCATCGCGCTGCGCACCTTTGGCCATAACAATGTGGTCTTGTCGGTGACGACCGGGGTTGTAGCGTTCCTCATCATTGTGTTTGCGGAGATTGCGCCGAAGATTGTAGGCGCGACGTATCCGGAAAAGGTTGCGCTCCCGGCCAGCCTCGTTTTGTCGCCTTTGATGCGCGTGGCGAGGCCGCTCGTCTGGTTCGTCAACCTGTTCGCGAACGGCGTGCTGAAAGTGCTGCACATCAACACGAAAGGTGGCCGGGACCAGCGGCTTTCCACGGAAGAACTGCGCACCATCGTGCTGGAATCGGGCAATTTCATGCCGACCAAGCACCGCAGCATCCTGCTGAACCTGTTCGACCTGGAGAACATCACGGTCGACGACGTGATGATTCCGCGCCGCCGGATTGAAGCACTGGATTTCGATGCCCCCTTCGACACCATCCTGCATCAACTCGAGACCTGCTATCACAACAAGCTGGTGGTGTATCAGGGCGACATCGATCGCGTGCTGGGGGTTCTGCACGTGAGAAAGACGCTCTCGGCACTGCATAACCAGGAATTCGAGCGCGAGACCTTGCGCGAACTGTTGGCCGAACCGTACTTCGTCCCGGCCGGCACGCCTGTGTTTCAGCAACTGCAATTCTTTCAGGAGAGCCGGCATCGAATTGCGATTGTGGTGAACGAATATGGCGAACTGCAGGGACTGGTGACGCCGGAAGACATCATTGAAGAATTGATTGGCGAGTTCACCACGACTATTCCACGCGGGGCCGGTTCGCGTGGCGGATGGAACGAGGAAGGCGAATGCATTGTGGCGGGCAGCATGCCGTTGCGCGAGCTGAACCGCTGGCTGAAGCTGACGCTTCCCACCGACGGCCCGAAGACACTCAACGGCCTGATCCTCGAAGCCCTGGAAGAGATTCCGGACGGCGACGTGAGCGTGCGTATTGCCGGCGTGCACTTCGAAGTAATGCGCAGCGACGACCAGGCAATACGCACGGTGAAGATATTCCGGCCGCAAGGCGTGGTGCTGAGGAAACAAGGGTAGCAACGAAGCTGGGTTCATGGGCGGGTCGGGTTTCGCGTTGGGCTTCTGGTTGCACCAGCTTGCGCCTTTTCCACCTCCGCGAATCGCCTGTCGGGCCGCGTTAGCCATTCGGTCGGCTTTTTCAGCAGCGCCAAGCGTTAGCCGTTCGGCCGAGTTGGAACGAGGCGCGTGGAAGGACATGATCGGGGCATTCCGTTCACCGAGCCATGCCGATGCCATCCTCTTTCCCAGTTACGTTTTCACGGCCGCCGCCGCAGCTATCTGCTCGCCCGGCCGATGCAATCCCTGACGCCGACAATGCGCCCGCCGTTGCGTTGCTCACCGATACCCTGCGCGAAGCAGCCGCACGCGGAGCGTCCGATATTCACGTCGAACCGGGCGAGCACGAGTGGCGCATCCGCTTACGTATTGATGGTGCGTTGCATGTCTTTCTCAAGCCGCCGCCGCATTTGCGTGACGCTTTCATCACGCGGATCAAAGTGCTGGCGCGCATGGACATTGCCGAGCGGCGCGTACCGCAGGACGGACGTTTGCGATTGCCGTTGGCTAACGGAAATCCGGAAGACTATCGCGTGAATTCGCTGCCGGTCCTATTCGGTGAAAAACTCGTGTTGCGCCGCCTGGAGTCACTGCCGGCGGATCTGTCGCTGGCGGCGCTGGGGCTTGCCCCCGACCAGCAGAAGACGGTGCAAGCCGCGATCCACGCGCCCCACGGACTCGTGCTGGTCACCGGCCCCACCGGCAGCGGCAAAACCCTGTCGCTATATTGCTTTTTGCAGATGCTCAACGCGGAGTCACGCAACGTCTGTTCCGTCGAAGATCCCGCCGAAATCCAGCTTGCCGGTATCAATCAGGTCAGTGTCCGCGACAAAGCGGGCCTCACTTTCGCGGTCGCGCTGCGCGCGTTCATGCGACAAGACCCGGACGTGATCATGGTCGGTGAAATCCGCGACGCCGAAACCGCCGACGTGGCCGTGAAGGCTGCGCAAACGGGCCATCTCGTACTCTCCACGCTGCATACCAACGACGCACCCGCAGCCATCGCACGATTGATCGATATTGGCATTGCGCCCTACAACCTGGCGTCGGCGCTGAGGCTTGTTACAGCGCAACGGCTGGTGCGGCGGCTTTGCGACGCTTGTCGGCGACCTTCAGACCTGGAGTTCGAGCCGGGCTTCAAACCGTTCGAGCCCCGTGGCTGTGCCGCGTGCCATGGCATTGGTTATCGCGGCCGGGTGGGCGTGCATCAACTGATGCCCATCTCCGACACGTTGCGCGAACTGATCGTCGCGCGCACCGCCACGCACGCCGTCACGCGGCAGGCACAAAGCGAGGGCATGCCAAGCCTGCGCGACGCCGCGTTCGCACGCGTACGCGAAGGCATGACGAGCGTAGCGGAAGCCGCCGACGCGACGGAGCTTACGTGAACGTGAACATGAGCCCACTGTCTTTCGATACGCGCTTTGGCTGGCGAGGCATTGACGCAAACGGTGCGGACAAGCGCGGCAAGACAATCGCCGCGGATTCAACCCGTGCGCGCGCGGCGCTAAAGCGCGGCGGCGTCACGGTGCTGGAACTCACTGCGCTCGGTTCGGCGCCACCCCCAAAAGCCCGCGCTGCCGACGTCACGCTGTTCACGCGGCAACTCGCCGGCTTGCTGCGCGCCGGCTTGCCGCTTGCGCCGTCTCTGGATCTCATCGCCGATACCCCTTCGCGCGGTGGCCTGCCACGCATCGTGGGATCGGTTGCACGGGATATCACGCAGGGCATTGCATTTTCGGAAGCGCTGGCGCGTCATCCCGCCTGTTTCAACACGCTGTATTGCCAGCTGGTTGCCGTCGGCGAAGTGGCCGGCGCGTTGCCGGTCGTGCTCGCGCGGCTCGCCGAAGACCGCGAACGAGCAGGCGCTCAACGGGCGAAACTGCGTGCCGCGCTGACCTATCCGGTCGCGGTGCTGTTGTTGTCGCTTGCCATTACCGCAGGATTGCTGGTTGGCGTGGTGCCGACCTTCAAGACCATCTTCGATGGTTTCGGCGCTAAATTGCCGGCACCCACTTTGTTCGTGCTCGCGTTATCGGATGGCGTCGCGCGCTGGTGCGGACCGTTCGCGCTCTTTTGCGTGGTGTCCGGCATCGCGTTCAAGCGACTTCTACGACGAGTCCCCGCAGCGAGAAGCGCGTTTGACCGCGCCATGCTGAAGCTGCCGCTCGCCGGATCCCTCCTGCGAGCGTTGGCGGTAGCACGCTGGAGCCGCGCGCTCGGCACATTACTGGCGGCGGGCACACCGTTATCGGATGCATTCGATTCCTTGGCGAGCGCCACGGGCAACCGTATCTTCGATACCGCCACCGTCGAAATTGCCAGGCGGCTTCGACATGGCGAGCGGCTCGCCGCCGCCATGCGTGCGGTCGGCTGCTTTCCGCCGGATGTGGTGCAGCCTATCGCCGTGGCCGAGGAATCCGGTTCGCTCGACGCGATGCTGCTCGATCTCGCTACACTGGGCGACCGTCAGGTGGACGAACAGACCAGCGCATTCGCGAGCCTGTGCGAGCCGGTTGTGATCGTGGTACTCGGCGCATTGGTTGGCGGTCTCGTCGTCGCCATGTATCTTCCGATCGTTCAGCTCGGGAATGTGGTGTAGGTGGTGTAGGATCGCAGCCGAATTCAACCCAGGACAGTCATGCAGCCTTTGTATCAGGCGGAGTTTTCAGGCCGCTATCTCGACGCTTACGGTTCCGCGTTCGGCGCTTTGCCGCTCGCGGCGCAGTATGGTTTCGCGATCGTCTTCGGGCTGGTAATCGGCAGCTTTCTGACGGTCGTCGTGCACCGCCTGCCGATCATGCTGGAACGCGCGTGGAAGGCCGAGAACGCCATCAGCAACGAGGACGACGCGCATAAAGACGCGCTGCCCGCCCGCTACAATCTCGCCGTACCACGCAGCGCCTGCCCGCATTGCGGCCACGTGTTGCGGCCGTGGGAAAATATCCCGGTCGTGAGTTACGTGCTGCTGCGCGGCCGTTGCGCGAAATGCAACGCACGCGTAAGCGCACGTTATCCGCTGACCGAACTGGCCACGGCGCTGTTTGCCTCGCTATCGCTGTTTGCGTTCGGACCCACGCTGATCGCGCTCGCGGCGTTCGGTTTGTGCGCGACGCTGCTGGCTGCGAGCCTGATCGACTTCGACACCCGCTATCTGCCTGACACGCTGACCTTGCCGCTGCTGTGGGCCGGCCTGATCGTCAATCTCGGCGACACTGCATTCGTCCCGCTGCAGGAGGCGGTTATCGGTGCGATCGCGGGTTATCTGTTTCTCTGGTGCGTGTATTGGCTGTTCAGGCTCGTACGCGGCGTGGAAGGCATGGGTTACGGCGACTTCAAGCTGCTCGGCGCGCTTGGCGCGTGGCTCGGCTGGCAGGCGCTGCCGCAGGTAGTGCTGGTGTCGGCGCTGATGGGCGCGATCTTCGGACTGGCGGCAACCGGTATTGGCAAGATGCGCTTTGAAGAACCGCTGCCGTTCGGGCCGTTTCTCGCAGCAGGCGGCGTGATTACGTTATTTTTCGGCACGCCGCTTTACGCGGTGTTCGGCGGATAAAACGAAACGAAAAGGGAGTTGAACGATGTTCAGCATCGGCTTGACCGGCGGGATCGGCAGCGGCAAGACCACGGTGGCGGACATGTTTGCCGCGCGCGGCGTACCCGTTATCGATACAGACCTGATCGCGCACCAGATTACCGCGCCGGGTGGCGTCGCAATGCCGCTGATCGAAAGCGGGTTCGGCCCGGAATACGTTGCCGCCGACGGTTCGCTGGATCGCGCAAAAATGCGCACCCGCGTTTTCTCCGATAACGCCGCCAAAGCTCAACTCGAATCGATCACGCATCCACTGATCCGCGCCGAAAGCGAGCGCCAACGCAATGCGGCGCAAGGGGCTTATCACATCGTCGTGGTGCCGTTGCTGATTGAAGCGGGCGAACGTGCGAGCAAGGTGGAGCGGATTCTCGTGGTCGACTGCCCGGTAGACACGCAAATCGAGCGCGTGATCCGGCGCAACGGCTTCACACGCGATCAGGTGCTCGCCATCATCGCGCGTCAGGCCAAGCGTGAAGCGCGCCTGGCGGCCGCCGACGACGTCGTCGTCAACGACTCTGCCGCCACGCTGGAAACGCTGCAGCGCGAGGTGGACGCCTTGCACGTGCGCTATCTGGCAATGGCCTCGGAGACGGACAAACTGCAGAGCAAACCGGGGAGCAAACCGCGTACCTAGCAAGTGCATGCAACGCGTTCGAACTCCTCACGAACGGCGCTGAAAATGCGCGCCAAATGTGATTAAACGTGCGGATTTGCCGTGAGTTTGATGCGGCATTAGAATGTCCTCACTTTCTGCCATCGAACCTTTCGACCAACGCCGAGGCGAGCGCGCTTGATCCTTTACGAGTACCCCTTCAACGAGCGAATCAGAACGCTGCTGCGTCTCGAAGACCTTTTCGAGCGTTTCACCTTCTTTCTGACTCAAGAAGACCCGCGCGAACATCACGCAGCACTGACCACGTTGTTCGAGATCGCCGAAGTCGCCGGCCGCACGGATCTGAAAGCGGACCTGATGAAGGAGCTGGAGCGGCAACGCCAGACACTGGCGCCGTTCCGCGGCAATCCCGGTATCGAGCAGGATGCGTTGGAATCAGTGCTGGGCGAAATCGAGCAGACATTGGCCGGCCTCGGCCAGATGCAGGGCAAGACGGGTCAGCATCTGGCCGATAACGAATGGCTTGCGAGCATTCGCAGCCGTACGATCATTCCAGGTGGAACCTGCCGCTTCGATCTGCCGTCGTACTTCGCGTGGCAACAAAATCCTGCCGAGGAGCGCCGCGGGGACATCGCGAAATGGGTCACGCCCATGCTGCCGTTGCGCGACGCCGCTACTATCGTGCTGCGTCTCGCACGAGAATCGGGCCAGGCGTCGAAAGTCATGGCCATGCAAGGCAGCTATCAGCAGATGCTTTCGGGTCGAACTTATCAATTGATGCAGGTACGAGTGCCGTCCGACACGCGCCTGATTCCCGAGGCGAGTGCGAACAAGTACATGCTATGGGTACGCTTTACAGTGCAGGACGGCGATCTGAGGCCACGTGCGGTAGACGCCGACATCCCGTTCCACCTGACGTTATGCAGTCTTTAAGTTGGGCTTAGAAACCCCATTTACTGAACTCAACCTCTTTCAATCCGCTCTGCAGAATGACCACTATCGTTAAATGCCCGACTTGCGAGAAGGACGTCCGCTGGGTTCCCGAAAGCCGCTTTCGTCCGTTTTGTTCAGACCGTTGCAAGCAGATCGATCTCGGTGCCTGGGCGACCGAGAAGTACAAGATCGGCGGCAGTGAGCAAGACACGCCGCCCGATGAAGACTCGCATAGCGGCCTGAACTAGGCCGCAGCAAAACAAAGCTCTAAACCGCTTCCGCCGCGAGCCACTCCAGTACAGGAATGGCCGCGGGCAACAACGGCGTGACATCGGCGGGAAGATGCTGCCAGGATAACGCCTGGCCTTCGCGTCCGGCCGGCTCACCATTCCACGCGGTCACCTTGCAGAAATAGAGCCGCACGTACGCGTGGGGGTAATCGTGCTCGAGTGTCCGCCAGCGCTCGCAACCGGTCACCTCGATACCCAATTCCTCATGCAATTCCCGCGTGAGCGCTGCTTCAACGCTTTCCCCCGCTTCCAGCTTGCCGCCGGGAAACTCCCAGTAACCTTCATACGGTTTGCCTTCCGGGCGCTGAGCCAGCAGATAGCGACCGTCCGGTTGCACGAGCACGCCGACCGCGACGTCCGTCACCTTGCGTCCATCGGGCGCCGTGTTTAAAACGCTCGAAGTAGAAGTAGAAGCCGTCATGCCTTGCGGCCCGACCAGTCGCGGGCGAATTGCCACGCCACCCGTCCCGAGCGCGAGCCGCGTTCCAACGCCCACACGAGGGCGTCGCCGCGAGCCCCGGCAATCTCTTCTGCCTGGCAGCCGAAATGCTTCAGCCAGTGGCCGACGATCGTCAGATAATCGTCCTGCTTGAACGGGTAAAAACTCACCCACAGGCCGAATCGCTCGGACAGCGAAATCTTCTCTTCAACCACTTCGCCGGGATGAATTTCGCCGTCGGACGTGTGTTTGTAGGTCTCGTTGTCGCTCATGTATTCGGGCAACAAATGGCGCCGGTTCGACGTCGCGTAAATCAGCACGTTGTCTGATTGAGCGGAGATCGAGCCGTCCAGCGCCACTTTCAGCGCCTTGTAGCCCGACTCGCCTTCTTCGAACGAGAGGTCGTCGCAGAAAACGATGAACCGTTCCGGCCGCGCGGAAATCAGGTCGACGATATCGCCAAGATCGTGGAGATCGTCTTTATCGACTTCGATCAGACGCAGCCCTTCCGTGTGGTACGCGTTCAGGCATGCCTTGATCAGCGATGACTTGCCGGTCCCGCGCGCGCCAGTCAGCAACACGTTGTTCGCTGGAGACTTGCGCACGAACTGCCGCGTGTTCTGCTCGATAAGCCCCTTCTGGCGCTCGATATTGCAAAGATCGTCGAGCGACAATGGCGACAGGTTCGGTACCGGCTGCAGGAAACCGCGTCCCTGACGCTTGCGCCAGCGAAATGCCACGGCGCTATTCCAGTCGATTTCCGGCGGAGCCGGCGGCAACATCCCTTCTACGCGCGCCAGGACAGCTTCGGCACGGGTCAGAAATTGTTCGAGTTTATCCATGAGATTTAAGATCAGGAGCGGTAATCGGCGTTGATGCTGACGTAATCGTGCGAGAGATCGCACGTCCAGATGGTGGCGTCCGCTTGACCGCGGCCTAGCAGCACGCGGATCGCGATCTCGCTTTTCTTCATCACGCGCTGACCGTCTTCCTCGCGATACTCAGGATTACGGCCACCGTTCTTCGCGACAAGGACATCATCGAGGTATAGATCGATCTTGTTCACGTCGAGATCTGCCACGCCCGCATAACCGATAGCCGCGAGAATCCGGCCCAGGTTGGGATCGGACGCGTAGAAGGCGGTCTTGACGAGCGGCGAATGGCCGATTGCATACGCGATCAGGCGGCATTCGGCTTCGCTCGTGCCGCCTTCCACCGTCACCGTCATGAACTTGGTCGCGCCCTCGCCATCGCGCACGATCAGTTGCGCCAGCTCCTGCGCCACCGATGTCACGGCATCGCGCAACGCGACATAGGCGGGGGAGTCCGTCGATGTAATCAACGGCAGCGACGACTTGCCCGAAGCGATCACGATGAACGAATCGTTCGTCGAGGTATCGCCGTCAATGGTGATGCAGTTGAACGAGCGATCGGCAACGTGCTTGATCAGGGTATCGAGCACCGGTTGCGTGACAGCGGCATCGCAGGCGAGAAAACCGAGCATGGTCGCCATGTTCGGCCGGATCATGCCCGCGCCCTTGCTGATACCCGACAGCGTGACCGTGTGGCCATCGATCTGAACCTGACGCGATGCAGCCTTCGGCAATGTATCCGTGGTCATGATGGTTTGCGCAGCATCGTACCAGTGCGCGGGCTTTTGGTTCGCCAGCGCAGCAGGCAAACCTGCTTTCAAACGATCAACAGGCAGCGGCTCAAGAATCACGCCCGTGGAAAATGGCAGGATCTGCGTGGCTTCAAGGTCCAGCAGCGCGGCCAGCGCCTCACACGTTTCACGCGTGTGCGCCATGCCCGGCTCGCCGGTTCCAGCATTCGCATTGCCGGTGTTCACCACAAGTGCACGAATGCCCTTGCCGCCCGCACGCACTGCGTCGAGATGCTCGCGACACACCGTCACGGGCGCCGCGCAGAAACGGTTTTGCGTAAACACACCGCCGACCGTCGCGCCTTCTTCGATCTGAATGACGAGCACATCCTTGCGATTCGGTTTTCGAATGTTCGCCTCGGCCCAGCCTAGCGTGACGCCGGCGACGGGAAACAGGTGGGCGGGATCGATCGAGGGGAAATTGACGGCCATGTTCGCGACTCGCTGAAAGTGGCGAGTGCCGGTGCTCAGAAAGCGCAACGGCACGGAGATGAAAGGAACGGAGCCTGACTTGTTTGAAAGACGGACGTCCGGCGATACCAAAACCAATTTGCCAAAGACAAACGACGCATTGCTGCGTCGCCTGTCTCCAATGCTTCTTTCTTGTTACTCGCTACGGCTCTTCAACCGTCGATTATGCGAGCTTGCCGTGACAGTTTTTGTACTTCTTGCCGCTGCCGCACGGGCACGGGTCGTTACGTCCGACCTTCGGCACATCGTCCGCCGCCACGCGGGTGGCGACCGTGGTGTCGTCGCCGTACCCCATCGCCTGATTGACCATCTGCGTGGTGGCGTCGGCCGCAACGGCTGCCGCAGCCGCGCCGCCTTCCTCGAAGTCGGCGTGCTGGAACGATACATTGTCCAGATGGCTGCCCTTCTCTTCGTACTGTTCGGCGGCTTCTTCCAGCTGTTCCGGCGACTGGACCTGCACGTTCATCACGACCCGCGTGACTTCCTGCTTCACCGAATCGAGCATGGCGGCGAACAGTTCGAACGCCTCGCGCTTGTATTCCTGCTTCGGATTTTTCTGCGCATAACCGCGCAGATGGATACCCTGACGCAGATGATCCAGCGCAGCCAGATGCTCACGCCAGCGGCTGTCGAGCGTCTGCAGCATGATCGAACGCTCGAATGCGCTGAACGATTCACGTCCGACCAGTGCGACCTTTGCTTCGTAGCTTTCATCGGCGGCGGAAACCACGGCTTCCAGAATCTCGTCGGCGTCGATGGAATTCGACTCGTTGATCATCTCCTGAACGGCGAGATCGAGTGACCATTCGTTGCGCAGCACTTCTTCCAGTTCCGGAGCGCTCCATTGCTCTTCAATGCTGCCCGCCGGAATGTAGGTGCGCGTCACCTCGGTGATCACGCTCTGGCGCATGGCGGTGATGGTCTCGGCCACGTCGGTTGCTTCGAGCAATTCGTTGCGCTGCTGGTAGATCACCTTGCGCTGATCGTTCGATACGTCGTCGTATTCGAGCAATTGCTTGCGAATATCGAAGTTACGCGCTTCCACCTTGCGCTGCGCCGACTCGATCGAACGCGTGACAATCCCCGCCTCGATCGCCTCGCCTTCCGGCATCTTCAGGCGGTCCATGATCGAGCGCACGCGGTCGCCGGCGAAAATCCGCAACAGCGGGTCGTCGAGCGACAGATAAAACCGCGATGAACCCGGATCGCCCTGACGTCCGGCACGGCCGCGCAATTGATTGTCGATACGACGCGACTCGTGCCGTTCCGTACCAATGATATGCAGCCCGCCCGATGCCTTCACGCGGTCGTGCAGCGCTTGCCATTCGTCTTCGAGATGCTTGATGCGGCGTTGTTTTTCTTCGTCGGAGAGCGATTCGTCCGCTTCGATAAACGACGACTGCTTCTCGACATTGCCGCCCAGCACGATGTCCGTACCGCGACCGGCCATGTTCGTCGCAATGGTGACCGCGGCCGGCCGCCCGGCTTCCGCGACAATCGCCGCTTCGCGTGCGTGCTGCTTCGCGTTCAACACTTCGTGCTTGAGGCCCGCTTGCGTGAGCAGGCCGGACAGCAACTCCGACGCCTCGATGGACGTCGTACCCACCAGCACCGGCTGCCCGCGCTCGACGCAATCGCGAATATCGCGTGTCACGGCGTCGTAGCGTTCCTTCGCCGTCTTGTAGATCTGATCCTGCTTGTCGATCCGCTTCGGCGGCCGGTTCGTCGGGATCACGACCGTTTCCAGGCCGTAGATCTCGTTGAATTCGTACGCTTCGGTGTCCGCCGTGCCGGTCATGCCGGACAGCTTCGAATACATGCGGAAGAAGTTCTGGAACGTGATGGACGCAAGCGTCTGGTTCTCGTTCTGGATCTTGACGTGTTCCTTCGCTTCCACGGCCTGATGCAGGCCGTCCGACCAGCGCCGGCCGGTCATCATGCGGCCGGTGAACTCGTCGACGATCACGACTTCGTTGCCCTGAACGACGTAATGCTGGTCACGGAAAAACAGCGTGTGCGCGCGCAACGCAGCGTACACGTGGTGCATCAGCGTGATGTTTTGCGCCGCATAAAGGCTTTCGCCTTCACCGATCAGACCCCACTCGGCCAGCAGGCGCTCGGCCTTTTCGTGACCTTGTTCGGTCAGGAAAACCTGACGCGCTTTTTCGTCGAGCGTGTAGTCGCCCACTTTCTCGACACCCGTGCCGTCCGCCTTCTCTTCGCCGATCTGCTGCTCGAGCAGCGGCGGCAGCGCGTTCATGCGCACGTAGAGTTCAGTGTGATCTTCGGCTTGGCCGGAAATAATGAGCGGCGTACGCGCTTCGTCGATAAGAATCGAGTCCACTTCGTCGACCACCGCGAAATTCAGCGGACGCTGCACGCGCGCGTGGGTCTCGTAGACCATGTTGTCGCGCAGATAGTCGAAGCCGAACTCGTTGTTCGTGCCGTACGTGATGTCCGCGGCATAGGCTTCCTGCTTCTGCGCATGTTCCATCTGCGAGAGGTTGATACCCCACGACAACCCGAGGAAGTTGTAGAGCTTGCCCATCCACTCGGCGTCGCGTTGCGCGAGGTAATCGTTCACCGTGACCACATGCACGCCGCGCCCGGACAACGCGTTCAGATACGCAGCCAGCGTAGCGACGAGCGTCTTGCCCTCGCCCGTGCGCATTTCCGCGATCTTGCCGTAATGCAGCACCATGCCGCCGATCAACTGGACGTCGAAGTGACGCATCTTCAGCACGCGCTTGCTGGCCTCGCGGCACACCGCGAACGCTTCGGGCAGCAACCGGTCGAGCGACTCGCCGCTCGCCACGCGCTGACGGAACTCGTCGGTCTTCGCGCGCAGTTGCTTGTCCGTGTACTGCTCGATCGTCGGCTCGAAAGCATTGATCGCCGCAACGGTCTTTTGGTACTGCTTGACTAGGCGCTGGTTGCGACTGCCAAAAAACTTTTGGAGGAAACCGGTGGTCATCGGATCAGTGTCTGCGTCGCGGTATTGGCTTAGAGCGCGCTGGGTGCGTCCCGGTTCGGGGAACCTCGGCGGCTTAAGTCCATGGGTGAAATCGAATCGGGGATTTTAGCACGCGCCTCCGATAGAGCTTGCGTGCACATCGTTTGTGGTACATCGGCCCGGCGGCACGTCAGAGCGGTTCAAACCGGCAAGCGCGCCGCCATGTCACAGGGTGCGCAGCGTTACAATTGGCGCATCGCCGCCAGCCCCACAGATTGAAAAATGAGCCGATTTCCGCCGAATTCAAGGCCTCCGCCACGCTTCGATCCCCGCAAGCCGCAGGCGCTGACGGAGGTGCTCGGGCGCACCAGCGAGTTTCTCGCATTGCGCGCCGGCGTTGAACAGGTGACGGCGCTGCAACGCGATCTGGTGGCGCTGCTGCCCGATTATCTTGGATCCAACGTGGAACCGGGTTTCATTAAAGACGGCGTATTGGCCCTTTTCGCCGGCCATAACGCGCTCGCCGCCCGCCTCCGGCATATCGAGCCGCGTCTTTTAGTGGATTTGCAGCAACGCGGCTGGGCGGTCAATGCGCTGAAGATTCGCGTCCGGCCGCAAGCGATGAAAGATGTCGTGCCGCCCAAACAAGCGCGCATGTCTGCCGCCGGGGCCGACGCGTTGCAAACACTCGCCGAAACGCTTGAGCCGTCGCCGCTTCAGGAAGCGCTCGCTAAAATGGCCGCGCGTCATCACGCGAAAACACAAAAAAAATGAGCGGCGCTCGAAAGCAGCCGCTCATTTCATTCTGACTTGCTAAATACCTTATGCGAACGCCGTTTGAGTATCGAAAGCGAAACCGCGCGGCGCCGCTTGCTTATCCTCGAACGTGACAATTTCATATGCGTCTTCGTGCGCCAGTAACTCACGCAACAACATGTTATTCAATGCGTGACCGCCTTTATACGCGGCATACGACGCCAGCAGAGGATGACCAATGACATACAAATCGCCAATCGCATCCAGCATCTTGTGCTTCACAAACTCGTCTTCGTAACGCAAACCGTCGTTATTCAGAATGCGGTATTCGTCCAGCACGATGGCGTTATCCATACTGCCGCCCCGTGCCAAGCCGAGTTCACGCATCATTTCCACTTCATGCGCAAAACCAAACGTCCGTGCCCGGGCAATATCCCGGACATAGGACGTATTCGCAAAATCCACTTCAAGCGCCTGTCCGGTTTTATCGACAGCCGGATGGCGGAAATCAATGGTGAATTTCAGTTTGAAGCCGAAATACGGCTCAAGGCGCGCGAATTTATCGCCGTCGCGGATTTCAACCGGCTTCGTCACCTTGATAAATTTCTTTGCCGCGTTCTGCTCTTCAATACCCGCCGATTGAATCAGAAACACGAACGAAGCAGCGCTGCCATCCATAATCGGAATTTCTTCAGCCGTGACATCGACATACAGATTGTCGATACCCAGTCCCGCACATGCCGACATCAAATGTTCGATAGTCGAAACGCGCGCGCCGTCCTTCTGCAAGACCGAAGCCAGGCGCGTGTCGCCGATAGCCATGGCCGACACGGGAATGTCCACCGCCACAGGCAGGTCGATACGCGCAAAGACAATACCGGTATTGGCCGGCGCGGGCCGAAGCGTCAAATCCACCTTACGACCCGAATGCAGGCCGATCCCGACGGTTTTGACGATGGTTTTAATGGTTCGCTGCTTCAACATAATTTTTTTCGCTTCGATTGTGACTCTCGATTGAGAGAATCAATCGTGAATTTGTATTCAATAGCGCGAAGTATACTCCAATCGCCTCGCGTCGTCCCGGGAGGAGCCTTGCAACTTGTTTCTCCAGGTTACCGGGTAATGGCAGCACATCGGGTGCTGTGCCACGCGAAAGCGAGGAGGGTCGGGCCGATGACCGGAATGGAGGCATTCCCGGACATCGGCACCGCGTTACGGCTTTGTTGCGACTTTGTTGCGGCATATTTCAAGAGGCCGTCCAAACGTCATTTTATGTCGCACGAATGCAACATATCGTCTGGCTTAAGGCCCTGAAATGAGCGCGACATCAGCTCAACATTGCTTCAAACATCAGCCCAACGTCGCCAGTACGCTCTCAGCGCTACTAACTTCAAACTTGCCGGGTGCTTCGAGATTCAGCGTCTTGACCACGCTGTCCTCGACCACCATTGCGTAACGCTGGGAGCGAATTCCCATGCCACGCTCCGACAAATCCTGCTCCAGGCCGAGTGCTCGGGTAAAACGTGCGCTGCCGTCGGCGATCATCTTCACCTTGCCCGAGGTTTGAAGATCGCGTCCCCACGCGTTCATCACGAACGCGTCGTTGACGGAGACACACCAGATTTCATCGATACCCGCCGCAGCCAGCTTCTCTGCGTTGTCGATAAAACCTGGCACGTGCCTGGCGGAACAGGTGGGCGTGAACGCGCCCGGCAATCCGAAGATCACCACGCGCTTGCCCGCCGTCCGCTCGCGCACCGAGAAACCGTTCGGTCCCACGGCGCAGCCCTCCGTCGCCACATCGATAAATTCGAAGAGGCGTTCGTCGGGCAGCGTTTCACCTGTCTTGATCATGGATCGGCCTTTCACTGAGTCAGTGCTGGTCACGCCAGCGATTTGCATCTTGATTCATCACATCAGAAGCTCGTTCCGCCGCCGCTTAACGTATCGATCTCATCCCAATATAGACGATGATGAACGCAATCGAGGCGGTCACTCGGCCACAGTCCAGCGTCCAGAAGACGCGGCCTGAGAACGAGGCAGAACAATCGTCGCCTGAGACTTTTGCCAACGGGCGCTTAAATAAAACAACTAAAACCAGCCGCCCCGGCAAGCATCATCAGTCTGCCTGCTTGCGCAAGAACGCCGGAATGTCGTACGTATCGACGCCCTTTTCCTGCAGCGCCTGCACGTGCGAAGCCGCTGTTTCACGCGTCTGACGCCACACAGCCGGCGCTTCCAGCGCGCCGTAATCCGTACCGTTCGATTGCTGCGGCGCGTAGCTGTGCTGTGCGTGCGCGAACGCTACGTTGTCCGTGCCTGTTTTCAGCAGGGTCATCGGTGCAGCTTGTTGCTTCTTCGCTGCACGGCCAAGGCCCGTTGCCACCACGGTCACGCGCAAGGCGTCGCCCATGGCGTCGTCATACACGGCGCCGAAGATCACGGTCGCGTCTTCTGCTGCATACGACTTGATCGTGTTCATCACTTCACGCGTTTCCGACAGGCGCAGCGAACGGCTCGACGTAATGTTCACCAGCACGCCACGTGCCCCTGACAGGTCCACGCCTTCCAGCAGCGGACTTGCCACGGCTTGTTCAGCAGCCAGGCGCGCACGATCGACACCGGCGACCGTCGCCGTGCCCATCATTGCCTTGCCTTGCTCGCCCATCACCGTCTTCACGTCTTCGAAGTCGACGTTCACCAGCCCGTCGACGTTGATGATTTCCGCGATGCCGGCAACAGCGTTGTTCAACACGTCATCAGCGCACTGGAAGCACTTGTCCATCTCAGCGTCATCGCCCATCACCTCGAACAGCTTGTCGTTGAGAACGACGATCAGCGAGTCGACGTGATCCTCCAGTTGCTGCGATCCCGCTTCAGCCACGCGCATGCGGCGGCCGCCTTCAAACTCGAACGGCTTGCTGACCACACCTACGGTCAAAATACCCATTTCCTTGGCGATCTGAGCCACGACTGGCGCGGCTCCCGTACCCGTGCCGCCACCCATGCCTGCGGTGATGAACACCATGTGCGCGCCGCGCAATGCATCGGCAATACGCTCACGCGCATCTTCCGCTGCGGCCTTGCCCATGTCCGGCTTCGCACCCGCTCCCAGACCCGTGTTGCCCAACTGGATCACCTGGGTAGCACGCGAACGCGCGAGCGCCTGCGCATCCGTATTCATCACGATGAAGTCCACGCCCTGGACCCCGCGGTTGATCATGTGCTGCACCGCGTTTCCGCCTGCACCACCAACACCAACGACCTTGATGATCGTTCCGTTGGTTTCCGTTTCCAGCATTTCGAAATCCATATTGCCTCCGTCAAGAATGAAAATCGGCGTTATTCGGCAAGAGATCGGGCAACCTCTTGTCGCGCGCCAGCCGCCGGCACCAGCGCGAATTCTTTGTGTTCAAAAATTTCCCAGGAACCAATCTTTCATGCGTCCCAAAACCTGTCCCATCGAGCCGGACTGAACAGCAACCTTGCGGCCGCGCATGCGTTGCGAACGGCCTTCGACGAGCAAACCCATCGCGGTGGAATAACGCGGATTGCGAACCACGTCCGCCAGACCGCCCGCATATTCGGGCACGCCGATACGCACCGGCTTCAGGAAGATGTCTTCGCCGAGTTCGACCATGCCGGGCATCATCGATGCACCGCCGGTCAGCACCACGCCGCTGCTCAGCAATTCTTCGTAGCCCGATTCGCGCACGACCTGCTGCACGAGCGAGAACAGTTCTTCAACGCGCGGTTCGACAACAGCGGCCAGCGCTTGACGTGACAATGTGCGCGGACCGCGCTCGCCGAGTCCCGGCACTTCGATCATTTCGTCCGGATCAGCCAGCGCCTGTTTCGCGATCCCGTAGCTCACCTTGATATCTTCGGCATCGGGCGTTGGCGTACGCAAAGCCATGGCCACGTCGCTCGTGATCTGATCGCCGGCGATCGGAATCACCGCCGTATGACGGATCGCGCCTTCGCTGAAGATCGCGATGTCAGTCGTACCGCCACCGATATCGACGAGCACCACGCCGAGTTCCTTCTCGTCCTCAGTCAGCACAGCCAGCGACGAAGCCAGCGGCTGCAAGATCAAGTCGTTCACTTCGAGCCCGCATCGACGCACGCACTTCACGATGTTCTGCGCCGCGCTCACCGCGCCCGTCACGATATGCACCTTCACTTCCAGCCGGATGCCGCTCATGCCGATCGGCTCGCGCACATCTTCCTGCCCATCGATGATGAATTCCTGCGTCAGGATATGCAGCACCTGCTGATCGGTCGGGATGTTGATCGCCTTGGCCGTTTCGATCACGCGCGCCACGTCGGTCTGCGTGACTTCCTTGTCCTTGATGGCAACCATGCCGCTCGAATTGAAGCTGCGAATGTGACTGCCGGCGATACCGGTGAATACATTCGTGATCTTGCAATCGGCCATCAGTTCGGCTTCTTCGAGCGCGCGCTGGATCGACTGGACCGTGGCTTCAATATTCACCACCACGCCCTTCTTCAATCCCTTCGAGTCGCTTTGCCCGAGCCCGATCACCTCGTAGTGGCCTTCGCCTTTCAACTCGGCGACGATCGCCACCACCTTCGACGTCCCGATGTCGAGGGCGACCAGCAAGTCTTTGTAGTCTTTGCTCATAGGGTGCTCATTGCCTGTGATGTCTGCTTACTTCTTCGCTTTGTCGGTGTCGCTGATGAAGCGCATGCCGGCGGCCTTGATTGCAAAGCCGTTCGGATAGCGCAAATCCGCGTACTCGATGTCATTTCCCCACCGCCCCGTCACCGCCGACCACGCCGCCACGAACCGTCGGCTGCGATCAAACAACGTGTCCTGATTGCGCTCGCGCCCCAATTCGATCTGCGTCCCGTTCGAAAGCTTCACTGTCCACGCATATCGCGGCGACAAGATGACTTCTTCCGGATGCGCGTCGAGCGGTGCAAACCACTTCGTGAAGTCGTGATAGCGCGCCACCACTTCTTTCGCCGATCCATCCGGCCCTTCGAACGCGGGCAGGTCGTCATCGAGCTCGCCCTGGTTCGCCGTGAACAGATCGCCGTCCACGCTCACCAGTTGATCCGTACCCCACGTGCCAAGCGGCTTGAATTCTTCAAGCGTGACCGCCAGCGCATTCGGCCACACGCGCCGCACGCTCGCGTGGCGTACCCACGGCATCTGTTCGAACGCGGTGCGTGCTGCGTCGAGATCGACAGTGAAGTAGTTGCCCTTCAAGTGCCCCACCACGCTCGCGCGCACGGTCGGCGAATTGATGTGCAACGTGTCGCCGTCAATCTGGATCTCGCGCAGGCGGAACTCCGGCCGCTGGATCGCCCAGTAACCGGCGGCCGCCAGCAGCACGAACACGAGCAATACGTGCAGTGCGTTGGCCGTGAGGTTCAGTTGGCGAGCGTTATTCCACATGTCTTTTTACGTCTAATCCTGCAATGTCAACGACAACACCTTCACCACCAGGTCCTTGTAGCTAATCCCGACTGCACGCGCCGCTTTCGGTGGCAGCGAGTGGTCCGTCATGCCCGGCGCGGTGTTCACTTCCAGGAAGTACGGATTGCCGTCACCGTCCATCATGAAATCGGCACGGCCCCAGTCAGTGCAGCCCAGCACATCGAACGCGCGGCGCGAAAGTACCTTCATGCGCGCTTCGTCGGCGGGCGTGAGGCCGCAGGGAATCGGGTACTGCGTGTCGTCCGCGATGTACTTCGCGTTGTAGTCGTAGAACTCGCCGGCCGGCACGATCTTGATGATGGGCAAATCCAGGTCACCCGCGATACAGCACGTGTATTCACCGCCGCCTTCAATGCTTTTCTCGACCAGCACGATCTTGTCGAACTTGGCCGCTTCGATCAGCGCCGGCACCAGCGTTTCGGCGCTCTTCACCTTGATCACGGCAACGCTCGATCCTTCGCTCGCCGGTTTCACGAACAGCGGCAAACCGAGCTTCGCAATACTCTTCTGCGCCGCCGCTTCGTAGTCATCGCCGCGCATCACGACTTCGAACGGCGGCGTGGGTACGCCGGTTTGCTGCCAAACAAGCTTCGTGCGGAATTTATCGAGGCCGAGCGCCGAACCGAGCACGCCGCTGCCCGTGTACTTGATGCCGTAAAAGTCGAGCGCGCCCTGCAACTGGCCGTTCTCGCCATATCCGCCATGCAACGCGATGAACACGCGCGCAAACCCTTCGGACTTCAACTCGGCCAGCGGCCGTTCCGCCGGATCGAACGGATGCGCGTCGATGCCTGCATCGCGTAATCCCTGCAGCACGAGACGTCCCGAATTCAGCGATACCTCGCGCTCAGCGGTTTCCCCGCCGAGCAGCACGGCCACTTTGCCAAACACCTTGGGGTCGATTGCGTTACTCGTCATTTCAAAACCTTTGAATCCTGAACCTGCGTCGTCAGCCGAGCGCATACGCCGCCGATAGAACCGGCGCCCATCGTGATCACTACGTCGCCATTGCGTGCCAGCGTGGCAATCGCGTCCGGCATCTCATCCACCGTTTCGACAAACACCGGCTCCACTTTTCCCGCCACACGAATCGCACGCGCTAACGCGCGGCCATCGGCGGCGACGATCGGCGCTTCGCCTGCTGCGTAGACGTCGGTGAGCACCAGGGCGTCGACGGTCGATAACACCCGCACGAAGTCTTCGAAGCAATCGCGCGTGCGCGTGTATCGATGCGGCTGGAACGCCAGCACGAGACGACGGCCAGGAAATGCGCCGCGCGCCGCCGCGACCGTCGCGGCCATCTCGACCGGGTGATGACCGTAGTCGTCAATCAGCGTGTAGGCCCCGCCTTCGGACGCTTTCACCTTCACTTCGCCGTAGCGCTGAAAACGCCGCCCTACGCCCGTAAATTCCTGCAGTGCCCTCTGGATATCGGCATCGGAGACTTCAAGTTCAGTCGCAATCGCAATAGCAGCCAGCGCGTTCTGCACGTTGTGCGTGCCCGGCAAATTCAACACGATGTCCAACGGCGTCGCGTCTTCACGCAGCGTCGTGAAATGCATCTTGCCGTCACGCGCTTCCACGTTCACCGCGCGCACTTGCGCTTCGGCGCCCAGGCCGTATCGGATGATCGGCTTCGACACGAACGGCAGGATTTCCCGCACGTTCGGATCGTCCACGCACAGCACCGCAATGCCGTAAAACGGCAGCCGATGCGTGAATTCGATAAACGCCTGCTTCAGCCGCGCGAAGTCATGGCCGTAGGTGTCCATGTGATCGGCATCGATGTTCGTGATGACTTCGATCACCGGGAACAGGTTCAGGAACGACGCATCCGATTCATCGGCTTCAGCCACGATGAAATCGCCCGTCCCCAGTCGCGCATTCGCGCCCGCGCTGATCAAACGACCGCCGATCACGAAAGTTGGATCAAGCCCGCCCGCGGCCAGCACGCTTGCCACCAGCGACGTGGTCGTGGTCTTGCCGTGCGTGCCGGCAATCGCGATGCCCTGCTTCAGGCGCATCAGCTCCGCGAGCATCACGGCGCGCGGCACGATCGGAATCCGGCGATGGCGCGCGGCCAGCACTTCGGGGTTATCGGAGCGCACGGCGGTGGACACGACCACGGCATTCGCGCCGTCGATGTTCTCTTCCCGATGCCCGATCGCCACGCGAGCACCCAGCGTGGAGAGGCGATCGGTCACGCCGTTGCTCGTCAGATCCGAGCCGCTGACCTGATAGCCGAGGTTGAGCAACACCTCTGCAATGCCGCTCATCCCCGCGCCGCCGATGCCGACAAAGTGAATGTGTTTGACGATATGTTTCATGGCTGGATTTCCTTCGGCGCTTGTATCAGCGCGCTCAAGCCGGCTACATCGGCGCAGACCCGGCCGACGCGTTCAGCCGCGTCGGGTTTCGCCAGGGCGCGAGCTTTCACGGCCATCGAGGCCAGCGTCTCGCGAGTCTGTTCACGCAACCAGCCAGCGAGCTTTTCCGCCGACAAATCGCGCTGTTGTATTAAGTGGGCCGCGCCCGCATTAGCGAGGAACGCGGCGTTGGTGGTCTGGTGGTCATCGACGGCGAAGGGGAATGGTACGAACAACGCCGCCACGCCAACCGCCGCGATCTCCGATACGGTCATCGCGCCCGAGCGGCAGATCACGAGATCCGCTGCGGCATAGGCGCTCGCCATGTCGTCGATAAACGGCACCAGTTGAACATGGTCATCCGCCGATAAACCCGCTGCCGCATAGTTCGCTTTCAACGCATCAATATGCTTCGCGCCCGCTTGATGCACGACGCGCGGACGCATCGCGGGGTCGAGCAATGCGAGCGCTTTCGGTACGGTTTCATTCAAAGCGGCTGCACCCAGACTTCCCCCGACGACCAGAACGTTAAGGCGCGCATCAGCATCTACATTCCGCGCGGCGTAGCGTTCTTTGGGTGGCAATGCTTCGCTAAGTTCCGCACGAATTGGATTTCCGGTCCATTCAGCATTCGGCAGCGCATTCGGGAACGCGACCAGCACGCGTTTGGCCACATGCGCGAGGACCTTGTTCGCCAGTCCCGCGATTGAATTCTGTTCGTGGAGCACGAGCGGCGTGCCGCTCAGCTTCGACATCAAACCCGCCGGAAACGTGATGTATCCGCCCATGCCGAGCACCACATCCGGCTTCACCTTACGCAGCGCGTGCAGGCTTTGCGAGCATGCGCGCAGCAGGTTCACCGGCAGCATCAGCTTCGTCTTGATGCCCTTGCCGCGCACACCGCCGAAGCGCACGTACTCCATCGCGATACCGTGCTTCGGCACAAGCGTCGCTTCCATGCCCGACGCATTGCCGAGCCACACGACACGCCAGCCGCGCGCCTGCATCCAGTGAGCGACCGCGAGCCCCGGGAACACGTGTCCCCCGGTGCCGCCGGCCATCACCATCAGCGTGCCTGCGCGCGGCGACGTCGAAACCGTCATACCTTGCCTCCGCGCATGAGCACCCGGTTTTCGTAGTCCACGCGCATGAGTACCGCCAGTGCGACGCAATTCAGCAAGATGCCCGAACCGCCATAGCTCACCAGCGGCAACGTGAGACCTTTGGTCGGCAACAAGCCGAGGTTCACGCCCATGTTGATGAAGGTTTGCGCCCCGAACCACAGGCCAATGCCCTTCGCCATCAAACCGGCAAACGTGCGGTCGAGCGCGAGCGCCTGACGGCCGATTTCGAACGCGCGCCGAACGATCCAGTAGAACAGCAGGATCACGATCAGCACGCCGACGAAACCCAGTTCCTCGCCGATCACCGCGAGGATGAAGTCGGTGTGCGCTTCCGGCAGATAGTTAAGCTTCTCGACACTGCCGCCCAATCCCACGCCGAACCATTCGCCGCGACCGAACGCGATCAGCGAGTGCGTCAGCTGGTATGCCTTGCCTTGTGCATAGCGGTCGTCCCACGGATCGAGGTAAGCGAAGATCCGTTCACGACGCCACGGCGATGCCCACACCAGCAACGCGAATGTGCCAACGGCCGTTGCAACCAGGCCGCCGAACAGCTTGGCGTTCACGCCGCCGAGGAACAGCACGCCCATGGCGATGACCGCGATCACCATGAACGCGCCCATGTCCGGCTCGAGCAGCAGCAACGCGCCGACGAAACCCACCGCGACGGCCATCGGCAAAAAGCCACGGCCGATGCTGTTCATGAACTCCTGCTTGCGCACCGTGTAGTTGGCCGCGTAGATGGTCACGGCGAGCTTCATGATTTCCGACGGCTGCATGTTCGTGATGCCGAGCGGAATCCAGCGGCGCGCCCCGTTCACACCCTTGCCGATGTGCGGAATCAGCACGATCACCAGCAGGAACAGCGAGAACAGGAAGAACTTCGCCGCGTACTTGTCCCACGTGGACACCGGAATCTTGAACGCGATAATCGAGGCCACGACGGCCGTTGCTATCGATACAAGATGGCGCACCAGGAAGAAATAGTCGTGGTACTGCGCATATTTCGGCGAATCCGGCATGGCGATGGAAGCTGAATACACCATCACGATACCGAGCCCGAGCAACGCGATCGTCACCCACAGCAGCGAGTAGTCATAGTCAAGCATGCGCGAACGGATAGGCGTCACGCCGTTGACCGCGCTCGAAATGCCGCTCGTGCGCTCGGCCACGCGCGCACCGAGGCCGCCAAGCCCGCCCGCGCCGCCCGTGCGGTCCGTACGCGAGGTGCGGCCGCCGAGCGTGGCGCTGTCGTTGGCAACGGCGTTGCGTTGACCGGTCAGTTTCGAGCCAAAACGTTCGGACCAGCTCATAGCATCACTCCCCGATCTGCCGCAATGTCCGCCACCGCTTGCCGGAATACGTCCGCGCGATGTCCGTAGTTTTTAAACATGTCGAAGCTGGCGCACGCGGGCGACAGCAATACCGCGTCGCCAGGCTGGGCCAGAAGCGCTGCCGCTTGCGTGGCGGCTTCGAGCGTTGCGTGGTCGTGCATGGGTACGTCCGTGTCCGCCAGCGCCTCACGAATGCGCGGGGCATCGCGGCCAATCAGCATCACCGCCCGGCACCAACGCGCGACGGGCGCCGCGAGCGGCGAAAAATCCTGGCCCTTGCCGTCGCCGCCAGCGATCAGCAGCGTCTTTTGCGCCAGGCCATCGAGCGCCGCGACGGTCGCGCCGACGTTCGTGCCTTTGCTGTCATCGACGAAATCAATGCCTTCTATTTGCGCGATCACTTCCACGCGATGCGGCTCGCCGTGATATTCACGCAAGCCATGCAGCAGCGAAGCGAGCGGCAAATCGATCGCCCTTGCGAGCGCCAAACCAGCCAGCGCATTCGCTGCGTTATGCAGACCGCGAACGCGCAGTGCATCGACGGGCATCAGGCGTTTCGAATACACATTCGGCTCAGCGGCGACATCGCTTTTACGCCGACGCGTGGGCGCGGGTTCATCGCTGAGGTCGCGGTCATTGCCTTGCGCCAGCCACGCAATACCGTTCTCGCGCAGCAGGCCGTAATCGCCGAGACGCTTCGGCTCGTTCAGGCCGAACGTGACTACCAGCGCGGGATTTCCCGATCCCAGCGCCATGGTCCGCGCGTCATCGCGATTCAACACGCGCACGGTCTTTTCGCCAAAGATGCGGCCCTTCGCTGCAGCGTAAGCGTCAAGGCCGCCATGCCAGTCCAGATGATCCTGCGTAATGTTGAGCACAGCAGCAGCGTCCGGCGCGAACGAGTGTGCCGTCTCAAGCTGAAAACTCGACAACTCCAGCACCCAGACATCGGGCAGCGCGGTGTTGTCGATTGCTTCACTTAACTTGTCCAGCATCGCCGGGCTGATGTTTCCCGCCACCGCCACGGTCTTGCCGGCACGTTCACACAACAGCCCAGTCAGCGCGGTCGTCGTGGTCTTGCCGTTGGTGCCCGTAATCGCAATCACCTTCGGCGCATAGCCGTTCGCGCCAAGCGACTTCAACGCTCGCGCGAACAATTCCAGCTCGCCCCACACAGGGACGCCGCGTTCCCGCGCGGCGTCGAGGAGCGGCCTCAAATCATCAGCCAGAGGCGACAGTCCCGGGCTGATTGCAACAATTTCGATACCGCCATCGAGCAGCGCCGGCGTGAATTCACCGCCGACAAACTCCGCATCGATGCCATGCACAGCGAGCTCCGACAGGTTCGGCGGCGTGGCGCGGGTATCGGCCACGCGCAGACGGCACCCGTGACGCGCGCACCAACGCGTCATCGCGAGGCCGGATTCACCGAGCCCCAGCACAAGCACCATCGGACTTTGCCGATCGAAGAACTTCTCGCCAAACATCGCTTTACCTTTTTCCTGGCCAACTAAAAATCAACGCAACTTCAGCGTCGACAAACCGAACAGACACAACATCAGCGTGATGATCCAGAAGCGCACGACCACCTGCGTTTCCTTCCATCCCGACAACTCGAAATGGTGATGCAGCGGCGCCATCTTGAAGATGCGCCGCCCTTCGCCGAAGCGTTTTTTCGTGTACTTGAAATAGCTCACCTGCATCATCACGGACACCGTTTCCGCGACGAACACGCCGCCCATGATGAACAACACGACTTCCTGCCGCACGATCACGGCGATGGTCCCGAGCGCGCCGCCTAGCGCGAGTGCGCCGACATCGCCCATGAAGACTTGCGCGGGGTGCGTGTTGTACCAGAGAAACGCGAGCCCCGCGCCCCCCATTGCAGAACAAAAGATCAATAACTCGCCGGCCCCGGGAATGTGCGGGAACAACAAGTACTTCGAGTACACCGAGCTACCCATCACATAAGCAAACGCGCCCAGCGATGCGCCCACCAGCACGACCGGCATGATGACGAGACCGTCGAGGCCATCGGTGAGATTCACCGCGTTGCTCGAACCGACGATCACCAGGTACGTCATCGCGATGAAACCCCACGTGCCGAGCGGATAGCTGATCGATTTGAGGAACGGCAGCATCAGGTCGGCGCGGGCGGGCAAACCCATCGACAAGCCGCTTCGCACCCACGCCATGAACAGGTCGAACACACGCGCGTTGTTCGCTTCGGACACGCTGAACGCGAGATACACGGCGGCGAACAAACCGATCACCGATTGCCAGAAATACTTTTCCCGCGACGACATTCCGCGCGGGTCTTTATGCACGACCTTGCGGTAGTCATCGACCCAGCCGATCACGCCGTAACCAAACGTGACGAGCATCACGATCCACACGAAGCGATTGGTCAGGTCAGCCCAGAGCAAGGTGGAAAACGCGATGCCCAACAGGATCAGCACGCCACCCATGGTCGGCGTGCCGGACTTCACCAAATGCGTTTGCGGGCCGTTCGTACGCACGGCCTGACCCACTTTCAGCGACGTCAATTTTCTAATCACCCACGGACCGCAAACGAGGCCGACGAACAACGCCGTGATCGTCGCGCCGACTGCGCGGAACGTGAGGTAGGTAAACACGCGCAGAAAACTGGCGTCATTCTGAAGCCATTGCGCGAGTGCGAGTAGCATGCTGGTCCTTCTTCTTCAGTGCGCAGCGGGCGTTTTGCCCGCTGCGGGTTGGTGTGGACTCGTCACGGCGTCCACCACGCGTTCCATCTGCATGAAGCGCGAGCCTTTCACGAGAAACGTGGCGTCGGGTCCGAAGCCGGCGCCGGTGAGTGCCGCAATGAGCGAGGTGATATCGGTGAAATGCTGTCCTGTCGGGCCGAACGCTTTGCTTGAATCGATGCTGGCGTCGCCAAGTGCATAAAGCACATCGATACCCCGTTGCGCCGCGTAAGCACCCACTTCGCGATGAAACGCCGGGCCCTGGTCGCCGACTTCGCCCATGTCGCCCATCACCAGCACGCGCGGCGATGGTTGCGATGCAAGCACGTCGATAGCCGCGCGCATGGAGTCGGGATTCGAGTTGTACGTATCGTCGATAACAGTCGCGCCTTCGATCGGCTTGAGCATCGCGCGCTTCACTTGCAGGCGGCCCTTTACCGGTTTAAACGCTTCGAGCCCGCGCTTGACGGCATCGAGTGAAACGCTCGCGGCAAGAGCGGCAGCCGTAGCTGCCAATGCGTTGCGCGCGTTGTGTTCGCCCAGTACTTGCAACGCGACTTCGAGCGAACCTTGCGGCGTGTTGATCTCAAGCTTCGCGCCAACCAGCTTGCCGGTCACCGCCGCTTCGCTTTGCGACGCGTCCGTATGCAACGCGAAATCCAGAATCGGATTGCCCGTCGCGGCGACGCGCCAGATGCTGGCGTATTTATCGTCGGCGGGGAAAACAGCCGTGCCGTTGGCGGCCAGCGCGTGAATCACCGACGCATGTTCCAGCGCGACCGCTTCCACCGTCGCCATGAATTCCTGATGCTCGCGTTGCGCGTTGTTGACGACCGCGACCGTCGGCGCGGCGATCTTGCCGAGCGTTTCGGTTTCGCCCGGATGATTCATGCCGAGCTCGATGACCGCCAGCTTGTGCGTCTCGTTCAGGCGAAACAACGTCAACGGCAAGCCGATGTCGTTATTGAAATTGCCCGCCGTCGCGAGCCGCGCGCTTTCGCCCACGGCCGCCGCGAGGATCGACGCGATCATTTCCTTGACCGTCGTCTTGCCATTGCTGCCGGTGACGGCAATCAGCGGAATCGTGAAGCGCTTGCGCCAGCCGTGGGCCAATGCGCCGAGCGCCACGCGTGTGTCCTTGACCTTGATCGCGGGCACAGTGAAATTGGCCGGCGCGTGCGTGACCAACGCCGCCGCAATGCCGCGCTGCGCCACTTGCGGCAGGAACGTGTGGGCATCGAAACGATCGCCCTTGATCGCGATGAACAGATCACCCGGACCCGCCGTGCGGCTATCGGTTGATACCCGGTCGAACGCGACGTTTTCATCGCCGATAACGACCGCACCCGGAATCTGCAACGCGGCGTCGCGTAGCGTGAAGAGCGTCATTCGCCACCTCCGCGTGCTTGCGTGGCGCGAGCGGCAAGCGCCAGACGTGCATGATCCTGATCGGAGAAAGCGCGCTTTTTTCCCATGATTTCCTGCGTGGCTTCGTGACCCTTGCCGGCCAGCACGACCACGTCCTCGCGCGCCGCGGTGCGGATCGCCTGAAGGATCGCGCTCGCGCGGTCTTCTATGCGGCGCGCTTTCGACGCGTCCTGAAAGCCCGCCGCAACCTGATCGATGATCGCAAGCGGATCTTCGCCGCGGGGGTTGTCGCTGGTAATCACGACGTGATCCGCATTCTTCTCGGCAATGGCGCCCATCAGCGGCCGCTTGGTCGCATCCCGATCGCCGCCGCAACCGAACATGCAGATCAGTTGACCGCCGCGTGCTTCGGCGATTGGCCGCAGCGCTGCCAGCGTTTTTTCGAGCGCGTCCGGCGTATGCGCATAGTCGATCACCACCAGCGGCTCATCGTTCTGCAAACGGCCGCCGAGACGTTGCATCCGTCCATTCACCGGCTCGAGTTTCGCGATCTGCGCAAGCGCGGCGTCGAGCGGAATCTGCGCCGCCAGCAGCGCGCCCAGCACGCCGAGCAGGTTGCTCACGTTGAACTCGCCGAGCGTCGCGACTTCCACGTCCGCGTCGCCCCAGTCGGAACTCAGGTGGAACGCCGTGCCGGTTGCAGTTGCGCGCACGCGGCTGGCAAGCAGCAATGCGTCGGCTTTGACTTCGGCTCCGGCGCCGTTTTCGATGCCGTACGCAATCGTTCGCGTCCTGCCGTGACACGATGCAATCAAACGCTGACCAGCCGGATCGTCGCGATTGATGACAGCGGCTTTCAAAGCCGGCCACGCGAACAGCTTCGCCTTCGCCGCTTCGTACGCGGCGAACGTGCCGTGATAGTCCAGATGATCCTGCGTGAGATTCGTGAAAATGGCGATGTCGAACTTCGTGCCATTCACGCGGCCCTGATGCAGCGCATGCGACGACACTTCCATGGCCACGGCCTTCGCGCCGCCGGTCTTGAATTGGGCAAACGTACGTTGCAGTTGTGGCGCGTCCGGCGTCGTGAAACCGGAATGCACGAGCTTACCCGGCATGCCGCTGCCGAGCGTGCCGACCACCGCGCACGGCCTGCCCAACGCCGACAGCGCCGTTGCAAGCCAATGGCTGCACGACGTCTTGCCGTTCGTGCCGGTCACGCCCGCAACCAGCATGGAATCGGTGGGGTCGCCGTACCACGCCGATGCAATCGGCCCGGCCAGTTCATTCAGCGCCTTCACCGCCAAGGCACGTGACACGTCTGGCTTGCCGGTGAAATTCTCCGGCTGATACAGCACGGCAGCGGCGCCCTTTTCGAATGCAGTATCAATAAAAGGACGGCTATCCGCGCCATCCACGGCGTAGGCAAAAAACACGTCACCGGGTTTCAGCGAACGCGAGTCGGCATGCAATTGCGCGCCGGCGTCCACGTACGCCCGCAACCACTCAACCGCTTTCGCGATCTGCGCCTGCTGCTTGACCAAATCCAGGCCGCTCATCGGACGACTCCCGGGTGATTCTTCGAGTTCGTCGATACCTTCAGCTTCTTCGGCGGATTCGTGTTCGTATTCGTCCCGTCCGGCTTCTTGATGTCGGTGGCGGGCGTGCTGGAGGCGGGGTCATCGGACACCACCATCTGCTTCACCGCCATGTCCGGCGGTACGTTCAACGAACGCAGCGTGTCCCCGACGATTGCCGAGAACACCGGCCCCGACACCTGGCCGCCAAAGTGGCTGCCGGCCGTCGGTTCATCGACCGAAACCGCCACCACGATGCGCGGATCAGGCATGGGTCCCATGCCGACAAACGATGCGCGATACCGAGATTTATCGTAGCCACGTCCTGCGTGCTTGTACGCCGTACCCGACTTACCCCCCACGCGATACCCCGGCACGGCCGCATCCGGCGACGTGCCGCCCTTCGCCGTCACCATTTCGAGCATGGCGCGCACTTCACGCGCGGTGGTCGGCGCAAACACTTGCGGCCCCGTCACGGGCGCGTCGCCCGGCGTCCGGAAAATGGATACCGGCAGCACTTGCCCGTCATGCGCGATGGCCGTGTACGCGCGCGCCAACTGGAACAGCGACGCCGACAGGCCATAGCCATACGACATGGTCGCCTGTTCGATCCGGCGCCAGCTTTTCCAGGGCCGCAGCCGGCCCGACACCGCGCCCGGGAAGCCCACTTTCGGCGCCTGCCCGAGCCCGATGCTCGTATACATGTTCCACATCTCTTCAGGCTTCAACTGCATCGCGATCTTGGTCGCGCCAATGTTGCTCGACTTCTGGATCACGCCGCCCACGGTCAGCACGCCGAACCCCGAGTCGTCGGTAATTCGCGCACCGTCGAGCACGAACGAACCGTTGCCGGTATCCACCAGCGTATTCGGCGTGACCCGATGCAGATCGAGCGCCAGCGAAATGGTGAACGGCTTCATGATCGAGCCCGGCTCGAACGTGTCCGTCATGATCCGGTTACGCAATTGCTCGCCGGTCATGCGCGAGCGGTCGTTCGGGTTATAGGTTGGATAATTGACAAGCGCGAGCACCTCGCCCGTCTTCACGTCGATCACGATCGCCGCACCCGCCTTCGCCTTGAACTTCTCCACGGCGGCTTTCAGGTTCGTGTACGCGATGTACTGGATCTTGCTGTCAATGGACAACTCCACGTCCTCGCCGTCATGCGGCACGACTTGCTCGTCCACATCCTCGACGATATGCCCCATCCGGTCCTTGATCACCCGACGCATGCCCGGCGTACCGGCGAGAATGCCCTGATCGCCCAGTTCGACGCCTTCCTGACCCTTGTCTTCAATATTAGTAAAGCCGATCAGATGCGCCGTGATCTCGCCTTCCGGATAGAAGCGCTTGTATTCACCACGCGAATAAATCCCGGGAATATCAAGGGCCGTAACTTTCTGCGCGACCTCGATCGACACCTGGCGCTTCACATAGACAAAGGTCTTGTCCATGGAGAGCTTCGCGCGCAATTCCTTCGGCGACATATCGAGCAGTGTGGCGAGCTCGCCGAGCTTGTCGGCGCCGAGATCATCGGGAACGGCTTCGGGGATCGCCCAGATCGCCTTCACCGGCAAACTGGTCGCGAGCACGAGGCCGTTGCGGTCCTTGATCTGGCCGCGCGTGGCCGGCATTTCGAGCGTGCGCTGATAACGGCTTTCACCCTGCTTCTTGAAGAACGCGTTGCCCGGACCCTGGATCCAGAACGCACGCCCCGCGAGCGCGACGAACGCCATGAACAGCATGAACACGACGAGCTTCGAGCGCCACATGGGGAGGCGCACCGAGAGAATGGGATTGGGCGTGAAGGCGACGCCCTTGTTTTTCTTTGGCGACGGTTTCATCGTTTCACCCCGCGTGCGGGAGGAGCCGACGCCGGAACGGGCGCAGGCAACGGCGCGTCCGTGGCCTTCGACGTCGCCGGGTCATAGTTCAGGTATTGCGTACGGCCCGTGGTGACGGGCAGCATTTTCAGGGACGTAGTAGCCAACTGCTCGATGCGCGAAGTTTTCGACAACGCGCTCTGCTGATATTGAAGCTGCGAAAAATCCTGCTGCAACTGGCGCTCTTCCGACTGCGCCCGCTGCACATTGATAAAAATCTGCCTTTGCTTGTTCGAGGCGTTCACCGCGGACAGCGCGCAACCGAGCACAACGATCAGCAGGAAGATGTTGAGACGGTTCATGGCGCCGCCTGCCCGCTAGGCTGCTCAGTAATACGTTCGGCAATCCGCATGACAGCGGAGCGCGCGCGCGGGTTCGCCGCGACTTCCGCGTCAGACGCAAACACACGGCCAATCAGCTTGAGTGGCGGACTGGGGAGGTCGACGGCACGAATCGGCAGGCGGCGGTCGATCACAGGCCCGCTTGCGTGGGCCTGCATGAAACGTTTGACGATCCGGTCCTCGAGCGAATGAAAGCTGATCACGACGAGGCGCCCCCCTTGCTCCAACAACGCCAATGCTGCGTCCAGAACTACTTGCAGCTCCGCAAGCTCTTGATTGATGTGAATCCGTATAGCCTGAAAGGTGCGGGTTGCCGGATCCTTACCCTTCTCACGGGTTTTGACGACATGACCCACGATTTGGGCAAGCTCGCCCGTGGTGACGAGAGGCCCAAGACGGTCGGACTCTGCCCGGCGAGCAACAAGCGCCTTTGCAATCTGAAAAGCAAACCGTTCTTCCCCATAATCTTTAATCACCTCCGTCAGTTCCTGCACCGTTGCCCGTGCCAGCCATTCCGCGGCGGATTCGCCACGGCTCGGGTCCATCCGCATGTCGAGCGGGCCGTCGGCCCTGAAGCTGAAGCCGCGATCCGGATCGTCCACTTGCGGCGACGACACCCCCAGATCCAGCAACACGCCCGACACTTTCCCTACTCCTCGCTCGGCAGCGGCATCGGCTAACGAGGCGAAACTCTCATGCACAATGGAAAATCTTGAATCCTGAATCTGCGCCGCTGTAGCAATAGCCAACGGGTCTTTGTCGAAGGCAATGAGCCGGGCGCCTTCCGCCAGCTTCGTCAGGATCAGACGGCTATGGCCGCCCCGCCCAAACGTGCCATCTATATAAGTACCGTCAACACGCGTGACGAGCCCATCTACCGCCTCATCCAGCAGCACCGTGCGATGCTGCAATTCATTTTTCATCGCAGGGGCCATGTTCTTTAGCGCCGCGTCAAAACGTAAAATTCTTCAGCGCGTCGGGCATGCCTTGCGCCATTGCCGCTTTTTCCTTCTCGGAGTAAGTCACTGTGTCCCACACTTCCAGGTAGTTACCCATTCCGAGCAACGTCACTTCTTTAGCCAGCGATGCCGCCGCGCGTAATTCCGGCGATACCAATACCCGTCCAGCGCTATCGAGCTCGACATCCATGGCGTTGCCGAGATAGATCCGGCGAACCCAGATTGCGTCCATAGGGAGTGCAGCGATTTTCGAGCGAAAGATTTCCCACTCAGGGCGAGGAAAGAGCAACAGGCATCCATCCGGGCTCTTGGTGAGCGTAACCCGGCCTTCTGCCTGTCCTTGCAGCGCTTCCCGATAGCGAGACGGGACGGACATCCGTCCTTTCGCATCGAGCGACAGCGCCGAAGCCCCTTGGAACACTCGCCCTCTCCTCTTCACGCCACGGCGGCGCGTCACGACTTTGTTGGAATATGCCTGAAAATGCTCTCTGAATCACACAAAAATACACTTTCTCACACCATTTCCCACTGTAGAGGAAGGCATTTCGCCGGTCAATACGATCTGGCATTTTTTGACTAAATTTGTTTGTTAGAACAATGACTTAGCGCAGACCGCTAAAGTAGGGTGAAATTTCGAAAAGCGTTATGAATGAATGACGTAGTGGCGAATGTGAAGGTAGTACGTGAAATGACGGACAACGACTAGGGGATGGTTTTGTTCCGCGAAGGCCCGCGCGAGGAATTGCGGGTCAGATGGAACGCAGAAACAGGAGAGAAGTGAGAGCGCATCCCGCCGGATTCGGCGAGATGCGTGATTGATTAAATATAGTACGCCGTGCGGGTCATGACCTTCGATGTCGCGCGCATCAGCGCCCGCACCGGAAACGGCAATTCGACGCCGCCAGCGTTGATGGCCGCGGCGGCATGCGCGGCTTCATCCGAACGCATTTGCTCGACGATCGCGCGCGATGCGTGGTCGTTCGCGGGCAGACTCGTCATATGGCTGTTCAGGTGCTTCTCCACCTGACGCTCGGTTTCTGCCATGAACCCCAGACTGACCCGGTCACCAAACCTTCCCGCGATAAACCCCAGAGCCAGCGATCCGCCATACCACAACGGGTTGAGCAGGCTGGGCCGTGAGTCGAGATCGCGCAAACGCTGCATGGTCCACGCCAGGTGGTCTTCTTCCTCGCGCGCAGCTTCCTCGAAGCCGCGCTTCAACGTGGTCGACTTGGTCGCGAGTTTTTGCGCCTGATACAGCGCCTGCGCGCACACCTCGCCAACGTGATTCACGCGCATCAACGCCGCCGAATGCGCCTTCTCTTCTGCGCTCAATGCTGTATCAGCTACGTCAGCGGGAGGCTCAGCAATGTCCACTTGAACCAGAGGCGCCTCGGGTATGGGGCGTGACATCCGGGATACGCCGGTCATCGACCGTAGTCCACGATCGAACTCAGAGATCAGTTCATCGAGTGTCATTTCATAACTCCTGTTTCGATCTCCTGAGCGATCTTGACCGGGCGGAGACCGATCGTCCAACTAACAAATTATCTACACTTTAAAACGCGTAATTAGGGCAGATACGGGTCGTAAATATGTCGGAAACCTGGATTTTACCGCATGTTGCGTAAACGTCACATGCGGGTAATTGACCGTCGGCTTTTGCTTTGTCACTAAAGGCCTCTTTGTTACATTACGTTCAACTTTGATTTTGAAGTACCCGGCGGGGACGTCAACACACTGGCGCCAAGAACAGTGACCTTGCCAAACAGTTTCAACACTGTGGAGATCATCAGCGAAAAAGTCGCTTCTCGCTGTGGCCAATATCAACGGCCTATCGCCAGCGTCGACGCAGAACCGGATCACCGCGCTGGCCGGCGTCCGTAACACGTTCTAATAAGTCGTAATAACGTAGTTGTCTTGAAAGGCGCCTTCGGGCGCCTTTTTTTCGTGCTGATTCCGGACTGGATCGAGTCAGCTTCGATGCATGTACTGAAAAAAAGCCTCCGCATCTTGCGATGCGAAGGCCTGCTGTTTATTTCGCTCTTTGGCAGTTGATCCGTGTTCAGGCGTTGCCGTCGCGCAACTCACGGCGCAATATCTTGCCGACATTACTCTTCGGCAATTCCGTCCGGAACTCGATCACGCGCGGCCGCTTGTAGCCCGTCAACCGCTCTTTACAAAAAGCCATCACATCGGCTTCGGTCAAATGCGGATCGCGGCGAACGACAAACAGTTTGACCGCTTCGCCCGAGGTCGCATCCTTCACGCCGACGGCCGCCACCTCGAAGACGCCCGGAAGCTTCGCCACCACATCCTCGATCTCATTCGGGTACACGTTGAAGCCCGACACCAGGATCATGTCCTTCTTGCGGTCTACGATCTTCACGTATCCGCGTTCGTCCATGATGCCGACGTCACCCGACTTGAAGAAACCGTCGGGGGTCATCACTTTCGCCGTCTCATCGGGACGGTTCCAGTAACCCGCCATCACCTGCGGACCGCGAATGCAGATCTCGCCGGGCTGGCCAAGCGGCATGTCGTTGTTGTCGTCGTCGCGGATGGCGAGTTCGGTGGAGGGAAACGGCAAGCCGATCGTGCCGGTGTATTCGGTAGCGGTCACCGGATTGCACGTCACGCAGGGAGATGTTTCGGATAACCCATAACCTTCGATAATCGGCGAACCGGTGACCTCGAACCATCGTTTCGCCACGGCTTCCTGCACGGCCATGCCGCCGCCGTTCGCCGCGATCAGCTTGGAAAAATCAAGCTTGGCGAATTCCGGATTATTCAGCAGCGCGTTATACAGGGTGTTCACGGCGGGAAACGTGTTGATCTGAAAGCCTTTCAGCTCCTTGATCGTGCCGGGGATATCGCGCGGATTCGGAATCAGGATACCCAGGCCGCCCGTGCGCAGGGTCAGAAAGCCGCAAACGGTCAGCGCGAAGATGTGATAAAGCGGCAGCGCCACGACGGTCACGAATTGATCGATGTCCGGCCGGCTCTTACGTCCAGGTTCGAGCCAGACTTCGGACTGCAAGACGTTCGCAATCAGGTTCCGATGCAACAGCATCGCGCCCTTCGCTACGCCTGTCGTGCCACCGGTGTACTGGAGAAAAGCGATGTCGTCGGGACCTTGCTTGATGGGTTTGAGCGTTTCGCGCCCACCGTCTCGAAGGGCTGCGTTGAAACTCACATGGCCGGGGAGATTCCACGCCGGCACCAACTTCTTCACACGCCGCACGACAAAGTTGACGATCACGCCTTTCGCGCCCATCAGGTCGCCCATCGACGCCACCACCACGTGCTTGATCGCGGTGTTTTTCACGACGGCCTGCACGGTATGCGCGAAGTTCTCGAGCACGACGATTGCCTCGGCTCCCGAATCCCTCAATTGATGCTCGAGTTCGCGCGGCGTGTAGAGCGGATTGACGTTCACAACGACATAACCCGCGCGCAAAATGGCGGCAATCGCGACCGGGTACTGCAGCACGTTCGGCATCATGATTGCGACGCGTGCGCCGGTCTTAAGCCCGCGCGACTGGAACCACGCCGCTAGCCGGCTGGACAGCGTGTCGAGTTCGCCATAGGTGATCGCCTTGCCCATACAGACAAACGCGTGTTTGCTGCGATGTTCGCGAAAACTTTCTTCCAATAGGTCGGAAAGCGAATTGTACTGAGTCGCATCGATTTCCTCGGGCACGCCTGCCGGATAGGACTTCAGCCAAATTTTTTCCATACGGCGTCTCCTTTGTATGATTTTAGAATGGTCGTGCGAAATTTGTCCGTAGCGCATCGTAGCCGCTCGATCGCATTCCGACAACCGGGTTAGACGCCAGCTTCCAATCTCACCGGCCCGTGCTTCCCCTTACGCCTGCTGGCTTCCACGCAATTTTGCTTACCTCGTTTTCTCAACTCAGTAAGCCGCCTCGACCTCCACGAGACAATCGTAAAATGTGGCAGAGCCGCCCAGATCCGTCAGCGCTTGACTCGTCACCTGGTTGGCGTTGCAGCCATCCGGCGCGAGTTTCTTCCACCATACCGATAACCCCACTACGACGCCTTCGCGCGCGCGATCGGTGACACGCACGCGCGCCTGCATCGACCCGCGGTCGTTGAATACTCGCACCAGTTCGCCTTCGATGATCTGGCGAGCGTGGGCGTCAACAGGGTGTATGTCGAGATGCGGTTCACCCTCCGTCGATCGCAGGCTTTCCACGTTGACGAAGCTGCTGTTGAGGAAGTTCCGTGCGGGCGGCGAGATCATCGCGAGCGGATAACGCGCGGCGAGTGCCGGCGCGTATTCAGCCGATTCGTACGGCGGCAGGTAATCGGGCACCGGCTCCAGCCCGGCACGTTGCAAACGCTCGCTGAAAAATTCGCATTTCCCCGATGGCGTGTGGAAACCGCCCTCGGCGAACGGCGCCTCCGCCAGCTTGAGCTGCGCCCAGCCTGTTGTCTTCAGCGTGTCCCAGGTCACGCCGGCCAGCGCGGGATCGTTCCAGCGGAATGCCTTCGATGCCAGCTCTTCATCGCTTTCAAATAGCGCCGGATGCGTCAGCCCCATCGCTCTGGCCAGGCCGCGGAAAATCTCCGTGTTCGGCCGCGACTCACCCACCGGAGCGATAGCCGGCAAGTTCGCCATCACGTGCGTGTGGCCGTATGACTTGTGGGCATCGAGATGCTCGAGCTGCGTGGTCGCCGGCAAGATGAGGTCGGCATAATCGGCGGTATCGGTCTGGAAATGTTCGAGCACGATCGTGAACAGATCCTCACGCGCGAACCCTGCCGCGACCTTCGCGGAATCCGGTGCGACGGCGACCGGGTTCGAGTTGTAGACAATCAGCGCTTCGACTTTCGGGCCGAAGCTCGCGTCGCCAGCGTGCAGCAACGCGTCGCCAATAGCGTTCATGTTCACCATGCGCGGCAGCTTCGACGGCCATCCCGGCAACAAGTCCGGCTGTTCGAGCGCGTTGACATCGACCGGCGCCCAACTCGACGACGACAGCAGCAAGCCCCCCGACCGCTCGCGCCATGCACCCGTAAGCGAAGGCAGACAAGCGATCGCGCGAACCGCATTGCCTCCGCCTCGCACGCGCTGCATGCCGTAGTTGAGGCGTATCGATGCTTTTTTCGTCGATCCGAAAGCCCGCGCGAGACCGATCACAACCTGCTCTTCGATCCCGCATATTTCCGCGACACGCCCCGGCGGATAAGCGTCTGCACGTGCCTTGAGTTGATCGAAGCCGAGCGTGTAGGCGCCGATGTACGCCTGATCGATCAGTCCTTCGCCGATCATCACGTTCATCATGCCGAGCGCCAGCGCGCCGTCGGTGCCCGGTTTCAACGCGATGTGCTGGTGGCATTTTTCAGCCGTCAGCGAGCGATAAGGATCGATGGCAATCAACCGCGCACCCCGGCGCTTGGCTTCCTGTGCGCGCGTCCAGAAGTGCAGATTCGACGCGATCGAATTCGATCCCCAGATCAGGATCAGTTCGCTTTCCTCGAAATACTCGGTATGCATGCCGAGACTTCCGCCATACGTGTAACGCAAGCCCGCGGCGCCGGCAGCAGCGCAGATAGTGCGGTCCAGGCGCGACGCGCCGAGCACATTGAAGAAGCGCGCCGCAATGCTCTCACCTTGCACCAAGCCCATGGTGCCCGCATAGCTGTAAGGCAAGATGGCTTCGGGCGCACGGGCCGCGATTTCATTCAGGCGCTCCGCGGCGAATTTCAGCGCGTCATCCCAGCTGAGTGTTTCGAAACGGCCCGAGCCCTTCGGACCAACGCACCGCATTGGCGTGAGTAACCGATCTCGATGATGTGTCCGTTCGGCATAGCGCGACACTTTCGTGCACAGCACGCCTTGTGTGGGCGGATGATCCGGGTCGCCGGTCACCTTGATAGCGCGGCCATCCTTGACCGTGACGCGCATCGCACAGGTGTCGGGACAATCGTGCGGACAGACAGCACGAGCGAATTCGGCGGGAGCATTCATGCGGATATCCGGTGGGAACGAGCAAAAAACGGACAGATTGCATCATTTTATTACGGTCGACCGACCTCGCCGTCTCGTATCTCGATAAATAATCGCGGGCGTAGAATGGTGCGACCGACGCGGACGAAAGCACGCGCAACGTTAATTTTTCAAACCGAGGCCAGTTTCATGAATCTGATTCCAGAAATCGAAGCGTCGCACGAGGAAATCAAAGCGCTGCGACGAACGATCCATGCGCATCCCGAATTGCGTTACGAAGAAGTCGGCACGGCAAAACTAGTCGCCGACAATCTCGAACAATGGGGCTTGGAAGTACATCGCGGCATGGGCAAAACCGGCGTCGTCGGGGTATTGAAACGGGGTTCGGGTAAGCGATGCGTGGGCCTGCGCGCCGACATGGACGCATTGCCTATTACCGAAATCAACACGTTCGGACATCGATCCCAAAACGAGGGCCGCATGCACGCGTGCGGCCACGACGGCCATACCGCCATGTTGCTGGGGGCGGCGAAACATCTGGCTGAGCACGGCAAGTTCGACGGGACCATCGTGTTCATCTTCCAGCCGGCCGAGGAAGGTGGAGCGGGCGCCAAGGCGATGATCGAGGACGGGCTGTTCGAACAATTTCCCGTCGATGCCGTGTTCGGCATCCACAACTGGCCGGGTATTCCTGCGGGTCATTTCGGTGTCACCCCGGGCCCGATCATGGCGTCGAGCAACGAATTTCGCATCAATATCAAGGGTATCGGCTCGCACGCGGCGTTGCCACACAACGGGCATGACCCGGTATTCACCGCGGTTCAGATTGCTAACGGGCTGCAAGGGATCATCACGCGCAGCAAGAAACCCATCGACACCGCCGTCCTTTCGATCACGCAGATCCATGCTGGAGACACCTCGAACGTTGTCCCCGATGACGCCTGGCTCGGTGGCACGGTGCGAACATTTACCGTCGAGACACTCGATTTGATCGAGCGCCGGATGCGGGCGATTGCGGAGGCGACTGCTGCTGCGTACGAGTGCGACGTTTCCATCGACTTTCATCGCAACTATCCGCCCACGATCAACGACGCTGAGCAGACGCGCTTCGCTGCGTCGGTGATGGCGGCGGTAGTGGGAAAGGAGAACGTCAATGCTTCCGTCGAACCTACGATGGGCGCCGAGGACTTCGCTTTCATGCTGCTCGCGAAGCCAGGCTGCTATGCGTTTTTGGGAAATGGCGAAGGATCGCATCGTGAAACTGGACACGGATTAGGACCTTGCACGCTTCACAACGCAAGCTACGATTTCAACGACGCGCTGTTATCGGTTGGATCAACGTATTGGGTGCGGCTTGCAGAAAAGTTTCTGACTGCTGGAGAGGATCAGGCGACGCGCTGAATGAGTTAAATCGCGGTTAACGCCGATGCGTCCGCCTCTTTGAGAAGTGGGCGCATTTTGTTTGTAGCGCTGGGGGGTGTTTTAGCTGCCGAATCAACGTTTTAGGGGCGCTTCGGGTCGCCCCGTGATCGAGATTGATTTGATTTGGTTCACGCAAAGTGTGCCGCTGTTGAACCGCCGCAACTCGACCGTGTATATGCGCCGAAATCACTGCACCGCTATATTCCACAGCGATATGAGTTCCGGGGTTGCTGTCAGCCGATGTGTTGGCGTATTGAGATCGGAGCGGGATACGGCTGGGTAGATAAGTTTGGATCAAACACATGTAGCCGAAACGCAAAAACCCCACCTTGATGGGGTGGGGTT
>NZ_JAAVUQ010000031.1 GCF_018449515.1 Caballeronia sp. dw_19
CGTGCAGCACAGAAACGAGATTATGTCCTGCGTTTCGCTTTCCGTCAACAGGTTTTTTACTCAACCCCGACTTTCTGATTCGCTGCGAAGCCCGTCCTGCTTGGCTCTGCGGCATCCTCAATAGCGACACGCGCCCTGCACTTTCTCACTTCCCTTCGCCTCTTCGTGAAGCGAAGGAACGGAATTCTAGTGCCCGTTTCTCACTCGCGCAAGAGGTTCGTGAAAAGATTTTCAGCGGTGCTTTTCTTCACCGTAATAAAGGGCGCAAAAGGAAGGCGCGAACCCGGTATCGCGGAGAGGTGGTGCGCTAATGGTCCAACCGGACGCATAGCGACTACAATCTAAGGTTCTCTGCACCTGATAACTGCCTCCTATGCGCTCGCGAATCGCCAAACGACTTCCCCCGGATGCCGACAAGCTCGTCGGTCTTTCGCTCTCGCTCTTCGCATCGGGCAGCCGTATAGAAGACCGGTTCTGGGAAGCGCGTCTCGACGCCCTTCTCGGGAAAATTGTGCGCAACGGCAATCAGACTGCGCTCGATGCCGCCCTCGACCATCTTCAACTCAAGTTCCCGGACGCCTACGGCGCGCTCGCCGATATGGCGGAAACACAAAGCGAGTCGTTCGCGATCGAGATCGACGGCGTGCCGCACGAAGCATTGCTGATCGCGGCACCCGTGCTGGCATGGACTCGCTACTCAATTCCATCCGGACCGCTCAAGGCCGACGTGGTCGACGCCTTGCGTGCTCAGCTGCAAGCCCACGTGCTCGCGGAAGGCGCCAAGGTGTCGGTTGCGCCGTATCTCTATAGCATCGACCAGTTGCCGCGCCACCATGTGGAGACTGCGCGCGTGGCGCAGCAACTCATACAAACCGTACTCGGCAACGCGCCAGCCCGCCTCAATCTCGCTGACCTGCCTGAAACCTCACCGATCCTCGCCGATCCGCGCTTTTTGCTTGCGATGGCCATCGTGCCCGCAGGCGAAGCGCTGTTTCGGTGGCAAGAAGAAACGGCCGGCACCCGGATCGAACGCGGTCAGTGCCTTGAACACTGGGCGGCCCAGGGCGGCGCCACTTTTGCCGCCATCCTGCCAGGCTGCGAATTCGAATGCCTGTTGCCCGACGCCTACTACTCGGCATGTCGTGACGCCGACGAACAAGTTCGGCCGCACTCGGTCCGCACCGCCGTTCGCTACCTGTTCGACACGCTCGGCACGACGCCTGACGAATTACGCGCCGTGATTGCAGGGTTCGGCGAGCAACGCGTGGACGAATATCGGATCGGCTTTACCCGCCGCGGCAGCAACGACGTGATCTACGGCGTCGTCTGGCCGCTTTACGGACGGGAAAACGGCGAAATTGGCGCGGCGGAAGAAGCGGCCGAGCTGGAAGGCGCGGACGGTCCGGTGGAAGAGATCGTTGCGTTGTTGAAGCGCTCGGGCGTAACCGATGTGCGTCGTCACACCGGCCGTTTCGAGCCGGAATATTGCGATGATTGCGGCGTGCCACTGTATGCGGATCCGCTCGGGGAGATCGTCCATGCGGAAATGCCGGAAGACGCTGAGCCAGCCCAGCCGCATTTTCACTGAGTTAAGCGGTTGAAGGCGTTGCGACTCGTGCGCCGAACGTTGCCGCCCTGCGCTGGTTCGTATCACCGCAAGCGATCGGGAGATTAGCGTATCCGGACTTGCGGAATAAGATGCAGCGCAAATCCTGATGGGTCTAATCTTAACTTCCTGATCCGATACAAAAAACCGTTCCAAGCGACCATTGGGACGGTTTTTTTTGCACGTCGCACTCCCGGCTACCAATTACATGGGACGTCTGCGGAACCCGCGTCGCGCGAACAAACAGGTACGCTCCAACTCCCTCGAAATAAAACCCATTTCCCGAAGCAGTCCCAAGCGTCGAGCTCGCTATCACCAGGAAGGGGCTAGGACAGCTGATCCGCCCTATCGTCTATGCGATGCAACCCCGGGTAGCAGCGTCTTTCTCGTGTTTTCATCCCCCGAGCCCCATCTACCACTCCGGCGGCGCTACCGACTTATCGGACGAAATCGATACGCGGAGCAGTGAAAAGCTCAAGCCACTTGCCGCGTTGTCAGATCAAAACAACGCCGCTAGTGGATTCAAGCAAGAACAACCCAAATTACCCCCGTGCAGGTGCGATGCCGCAGCACGGAAGCGCGCTTCAGATAAGTCTCATTACGTCTCGTATTCACACTTTCACTTGAGAATCATCCCAACTTCAACCGAGGGCATTCGAGACTTCTCCTAGCAAAACTGCCCTGAAGTGAAATTAATTCGCCAAATCAACCGCCAGGCGAAACACAGCCCGGGATTTTGTGCGTAATGCCTATGCCATTCGGTCAGGGCGCAATTTCGGCCGCGATTGGTCATTATCGGTTCAGCCGCATATCGCCCGCCCGGAAGCGGGCATCGCGCCGAACCCATATAACAACGAGGCACGCATGAAATTCACCATAGTCAACTCCGAAGCCGAGCGTCGCGAAGGTTTGAAGGCGCTTTTAAGGCATATCGACCGGCGCGCGCGTTTCAACGAGGCGAAAGACTGGCGGCAAGCGGCAAGCGCGGTCCTGCGGCTCGACCCTGACATGATCGTGATCGACTGGCACGACGCCATGCGCATGGCAGATCTGCGCACGCTGCTGAACGCCTTCCCCAGGATCCCCGCGGCAATCATCGTGGACGAAGCATCAACCGCGAAGGTCCGCATGCTTCTTAGCGCCGGCGTGCTCGGCGTCGTGCCACGCGATCTCGACCCCACATTGATTGTTCGTGCGCTTGAAATGGTTCTGCTGGGCGGCCATTACGTTCCTGCGTGCGCGCTTGATCCGACGCTCGAGCCCGTTTTCCTGCCGCGTCGTGATACCACGCCGAAAGAGTTACGAAAGGGCGCAAAACGGTTCAACACATTGTCGCTGCGCCAGCAGCAAATCATGCGGTGCGTGCATATGGGCAGCACTAACAAGATCATTGCGAAGACACTTGGAATCAGCGAGGGCACGGTAAAAATCCACTTGGGCAGCATTTTCCAACAACTCGGTGCACCGAATCGCGCCGCCGCCGTTGCTATTTATAACGGCTGGCAGAATGGCTATCTTGAAGTCCTGAAGCGCGAGGCTGACGCGTCGCCACGGCCCGCGCTCGGCGACGCCGGACCGGTACCACTGCGCGCAGCCGCTTTGCTGACGTATGCGCCGCGGCCGGAAATAGACGAACACCTGCTGCCAATGGCCGCCCAACCGCGACCCCGATTCGGCGATTGAACACGGTCATTTCATAGTCGGGACGCAACGCGTGAATTGACGCGTTGCGTGTTGGAAAATCCCCGCTGGCACAGTCAATGCGCACGTTTTCGGGCGCAAACGAGTAATATAAGATTTATGGGTTTCTTCTACACACCTCTTCCGCTTTGGCTCGCAATAGGTGGCTGGATTGTCACTGTGGGTGTGCTCGCGCTTGCGATCTGGAAGAACCCGTTTCGACGGTTGCAAGATGGGACGCTTCAGCACGTCTGGTTCGGCATTGTCGTCGCGGTGACGGTGCTGTGGGCGTGCAATACATGGTTCGAAGATGGTCCCGCCATTCATCTGCTTGGCGCCACGCTGATGGTCACGCTGTTCGACTGGCAACTCGCACTGGTCGGGATGGCCGTGACAAGCGGTCTGGCGGCCGTTGTGCTGGATGCCTCATGGCCCGGCGTTCCTGTGACCTTCATATTGTTCGGGGCATTGCCTGTTGCCGTATCGTCGCTGCTACAGAAGGCCATCCAGGCGTGGATCCCGCGCAGCCTCTTCGTCTTCATCGTCGGCCACGGTTTCCTGACATCGGCATGTGCCGTCGCCGTAGCATGCTCGGCTGGCCTGCTTCTGGAAATCGTGCTTGCCAACGGCGAGCTTATTATCCCTGCTGGATTTACGCTCGCTGCCTCCCTGCTCGTAGCCGGCGAGGCCTTGTTCACTGGCGTGTTCACCATCCTGATTACCGTCTACCGGCCTACCTGGATCACTACGTTCGACGTCCGGCGTTATCGGCTGGATCGTGGGCCGCGCGTCTGAACGCCGCACCAATTCCAAACCTTATCCCGCATCAAAGTCCACGACAGAACTGTGTCGAGGCCGGACATCGTTGGCTGTTCGTGAAAGAATTTAATATAAGATGGAACTCCCGCTCACTGTCGGGCATCTTACGTGCCTGTTGTCTCTTTAGTGCAGAACCTGATGGATAGTATTCAAGTACCGCGTCGACTGCTCCGGCTGGTCGGCCGGCTGGTGGCAATTGCATCAATGGCGACACTCGCGTCGGCCGCATGCAGCGCCACCGCGTTCGCCGATACGCTCGACGAACGCAACGAGCTCGTCAACCACTTCGTCACCGACTTCAACGCCAATCCCTTGGTGGCTGACTGCGCCGCACACGGAAGTTTCGTGGCGAGTACGTCGACGGCGTTCGATCACGTGGAGTTTCCGGCCAGTTCCTTCGACTCGGCTCATGGCAGCATCACCCCTTGGAACGACGCATTCGATGACCACAAGCAACGCATCAAGGTGGACAACGTCGTGACGGTCGAGGGCCTTGGCGTCACCAAGGACGGCGACTCCAGCCCTTCCACGCTGAAGTTCCGCTGCGGCTACGTAGGCAGCCAGATGCTGGCTTTCGGCTGGAATGATCCCGTTCCGTCAGCCAGGCCGCGCGCCGAACCCCGCTCGAGCCACGGTGCAAGAGGCCACCATGGCGCGGTCAAGGGCAAAGGCAAGACGAGCTCGAAATCGGCAGGCGGCAAGCCGACGAAAAAATCGGCGAGCAAAAAGAAGCACTGAGCTGCAGTACTCCGAGTCAATGCCTACTGCGGCGTAGACCTCTGAATCATAGGCCTCTGCGTCACCGTCTACTGAGTCACTATCTCAAGCTCAGACGCCAAGGCAAAAGGGCGTGATCGCCGTCCAGCGATCACACCCTTTTGATGCAGCTCCTTCGGAACGCACACCTATCGCGTGCATTCACCGGCGCTCACTTCACTCCGTTAGCTAGCCTCAGAACGCCTGCAGATGCCGCAGGATAGCCTGAAGCATCGACGCCCCCAGCGCAGCGCTACGCTCGCCGTTCCAGCCCACCCGCTCGTCCGGCAGATTCGCGTTGTCCTTGAATGGCATCTCAAGCGTCAGCGACAAACATCCGAACTCATTGCCCACATATTTAGACGCCAGCTTCAACGCGTCCGTCTGGTACTTGCTCGCTTCATAGCCGTACACGTCCTGAAAATCCGGGCTCGCCTGCTTGAAGCATTCGATGAAAGCCTTCTGTTCCTTCGCTTGTTTTTCGGTGAAGCCAGGCAGCATCTCCGAACCGGCCACGAACACGTAAGGCAGCGCTTCGTCGCCGTGGATATCGAAGAAAAGATCGCAGCCCAGCGCGTGAATGGCGTTACGAACGGCCAGCACTTCAGGGCTGCGCGCAGCGTCGGGTTCCATCCATTCGCGATTCAGGTTGGCACCCGCGGCGTTGGTGCGCAGATTGCCGAGCGCGCTGCCATCGGGATTCATGTTCGGCACGATATGGAACACGGCGTGATCAAAGATCAATCGCGCGACCGGGTCGCCCGCCCAGTCGCCCCAGCCCGCCAGCCGTTTGATCAGCCCTTCCACGAACCACTCGGCCATGGTCTCGCCGGGATGCTGACGCGCGATGATCCACACGTTCTTCTTCGGCTTCACCGGGCGCTCGGTCGCTTCGGTCAACCCCAGCGACACCAGCGACATCGGCCGGCCCTGCACCGTCTGGCCAATTTCCGTCAGCGTCGCGTGCGGCATCTGCTGAACGGCGCCGAGGAAACCCGCGTGGCGCTCTTCGCTATACGGCTCGAAATAGGCGTAATAGACGGCGTCGAAATCGGGTGTGTGCTCGATGGTCAATACACGGCCGTCGTAACGTGTGGGTACGCGGAACCAGTTGATCCGGTCGTAGCTCGCCACCGCCCGATAGTCGCGCCAGCCATCGGCGAACGCACAGTCAGCGGCGTTCTCGAAGGTCATCGTGAGCGGTTCGTCGCGCACGCCCGAAACCCGGAAGTAGAACCACTGCGCGAAGTCCGCGTGGCTGTCCGGACGCACACGCAGGCGAATGGCCGCGGGGTCCTCGGCCGACACAACGTCGATCGCGCCTGCATCGAATTGACTCGTGATTGAAATGCTCATGACGCTTCCTTAATAGTGCGGAATCAGGCGGAATCCAGTGCGCAATCGCTGCGCTCAAAGACCCAGCCGCCGGCGATACACATAACTCGTTTCGGTCGATGCCTTTTTATCGAAGGCATACCCTTCGCTCTCGAAAGCCTTCAGTCCTTCCGGCTCGTCAATTCGATGCTGCACCGCAAATCGCGCCATCAGGCCGCGTGCGCGTTTAGCGTGAAAACTGATGATCTTGTACTGGCCATTCTTCCAGTCCTGGAAGACCGGCGATATCACCGGTGCGTCGAGTCGCTTCGGCTGCACCGACTTGAAATACTCGTTGGAGGCGCAGTTCACCAGCACGCGTGCGCCCTTCTGCTTTTTCATCTGTGCGTTCAGGGCCGCCGTGATGCGGTTGCCCCAAAACGCATACAAATCCTTGCCGCGAGCGTTGGCGAACCTGGTGCCCATTTCCAGCCGATACGGTTGCAACAGATCCAGCGGCCGCAGCAGCCCATACAACCCGGACAGCACACGCACATGAGTTTGAGCGTAGTCGAGATCCGCTGCGTGCAGCGACTTTGCGTCAAAACCCTCGTAGACGTCACCGTTGAACGCCAGCATGGCCTGCTTCGAATTATGCGTGCCGAAGGTCGCTGACCAGTCCGCGTAGCGCTGGAAATTGAGTCGCGCGAGCGGATCGGATATATGCATGAGACTACCGATTTCCTGTGGCGAGAGCTTGCGCAAGGCGTCGATCAGTTCAGCGGAATCGGCGGCGAATTCAGGCAACGTGTGCTTGGTAACGTGAGGCGGGGTCTCGTAGTCGAGCGATTTGGCCGGCGATAGAACGATTATCATAGGGGCTCGCCGGCATGCTGCCAACGATGAAGACGGAAACCTTTGATTGTATCGAATGAAAAAATCCCCCGTGCTACGTGCCGTGCTGGATTCGAATGTCTGGATCGACATCCTGGTGTTCGATGACCCTATCACGCGTCCAATCCGCGCCGCGCTTGAAACCGGTACGCTGGAAGCGTTGATCGATTCGCGCTGCCTCAAAGAACTGACGTATGTACTGGACTATCCGCAATTCGTGCGCTTCGCCGTGAATAAGGACGAAGCGCTCGCAACGGTCGCGCGGCTTTCGCAACTCGTTGCCCCCGAACCACCGCCCGCCGACGCGCCGCCGCTGCCGAAATGCCGTGATCGTGACGACCAGAAGTTTCTTGAACTGGCGCATGCGAGCAAGGCGGACTGGCTGGTATCGAAGGATCGCGCGTTGCTTAAACTCGCGAAACGCACGGTACGTGACTTCGGGTTTCGAATCGCCCAGCCGGCGCCGTTCGTGGCCAGCTTTGAAGTACACATTCAGGCGCAGATTGAAGCTTGTGAAGAAACAAACGCGATCGATGTTTAAAATAGGACACATTTTCCTTTAGCGCCGCCGATCGCCCACACCATGAACGCCTCGCACGAACTGCCGTATTCGCCCGCTGTTCCCGCCATTACTTCGCGCTTGCCGAACGTCGGCACGACCATCTTCACGGTCATGAGCGCGCTCGCAACGCAAAAAGGCGCAGTCAATCTAGGTCAGGGCTTTCCCGATTTCGCCTGCGATCCGCGCATTGTGGACGCCGTGTCGAACGCCATGCGCGACGGCCATAACCAGTATCCGCCGATGGCCGGCGCCGCGCCGCTGCGCCACGCGATCGGCGAGAAGATCGAGCGCTTGTATGGCCATCACTATGACGTCGAGCGCGAGATCACGGTCACGGCCGGCGCGACCCAGGCCATCCTGACCGCCATTCTGTGCTGCGTGCATCCGGGCGACGAAGTCGTCGTGATCGAGCCGATGTACGACTGCTACGTGCCGGCTATCGAGCTGGCGGGTGGCAAACCGGTGTTTGTATCGTTGGAAGCACCCGATTACGCGGTGCCCTTCGACAAGCTTGCCGCCGCGATCACGCCGAAAACGCGCCTGCTGATCATCAACTCGCCGCACAACCCGACGGGTCGCGTCTGGCGCGCAGAGGACTTACAGAAGCTTGACGAGATCCTGCGCGGCACCGACGTGCTGATTCTCTCCGACGAAGTCTACGAACACATGGTCTTCGACGGCGCCCCGCACGAAAGTGTGTCGCGCTATCCGGACCTGGCCGCGCGCAGTTTCGTGGTATCGAGTTTCGGCAAGACCTTTCACGTAACGGGCTGGAAGGTGGGTTATGTCGCCGCGCCCGCCGCGCTGACCGCGGAATTCCGCAAGGTCCACCAGTTCAACGTCTTCACCGTGAATACGCCGATGCAAGTCGGCATTGCGGAATACCTGAAAGACCCCGCACCGTACCTGGAATTGCCCGCTTTTTATCAGCAAAAACGCGACTTTTTCCGCGACGGCCTCGCCAACTCGCGCTTCAAGCTGCTGCCTTGCGACGGCACGTACTTCCAGTGCGTGGACTATTCGGCCATCAGCGACCTGCCAGAAGCCGAGTTCTCGCAATGGCTCACGAGCGAGATTGGCGTCGCGGCCATTCCGGTGTCGGCGTTTTATCACGAGAGCCACGAATCGGGCGTCGTGCGTTTTTGCTTCGCGAAAAAGGAAGAGACGCTGCGCACCGCGCTTGAGCGTCTCGCCAATCTTTAAGACTCAATCTTCGGCAGCGTCTTTTTCTGCGCGTCCATGAAGGCGAGCCGGTCCGCCGTGACTTTCTGTGCGGCCGGCCGCTCGCCCACCAACTTGTTGTGCGTCTTCCAGTCGATCCCCGCTTCCAGCAGGAAATCCGCTCCGTAGATGGCTTTCGTCGTCAGCCCGATCAGCGGCAAATTCACGAATGCGCTTACATCGGCGATACTGAAGGTCGTGCCGAGCGCGTACGGTTCGAACCTCGCAATTCGCTTGAATCCGGCAATACCATGCCTGAGCCGTTTTTCCGCGCGCACCTTGGTGTAATCGGTCACGGTGCCACCGAAAAATGCCTGCTTGTAGAGCTCTCGGGCAACCAGTTCCAGGTGTGTTTCGATGAACACGATCATCTCGCGCTCCTTGGCGGCCGTGAACGGGTCGGCGGAAAAAATGGGTTTCTCCGGATAAGCGCTCGCCAGATATTCAACAATGACCTGCGACTCGCACAACGCCCCGGCCTCGGTCTCCACATAAGGAACCTTGCCGAGCGGCGAGCGCGCAAGCGTTGCTTCGTCCTGGCCGAAATTCGCACGCACCTCCTCGAACGGAATGCCGTGTTCGAGCAGCACGAACTTCACCTTGTTCACGTAATTGGATAGCGGAAAACCATACAGCTTGAGCATCTTGAGTCTCCTGGACATCTTTCGTTTTAAGCAATACGGGCAATCGGCGGCCTTCGGGGCCACCTTATAACAAGTACGACCGTGCTAATCTAGCAAATAAGGAGTGAGACACGCCATGAGTTTTCGCGACACAGAGATTCGGACCGTGGGTATTGTCGGCAGCGGCGCGATGGGACGCGGCATCGCGCAGATCGCAGCGCTGGGCGGCCTGAACGTGCGTCTGTACGACACCAACCAGCAAGCCGTCACGGCTGCACGCGAGTATCTCGCCGATACCCTGAACAAACTCGCCGCAAAAGGCAAGCTGAACGAAGCCGATGCGCATGCCGCGTTGACGCGCATTCATGCGGCCGGTGCGATCGGCGAGCTGGCCGATTGCGATGTGGTGGTTGAAGCAATCGTCGAAAAGCTGGACGTCAAGCGGGAGTTGTTCCGCGAGTTGGAAGGCGTGGTCGGCGAAAATTGCATTCTGGCGTCGAATACATCGTCGTTGTCCATTACTGCCATTGCCGCGGGCTGTGCCAAACCGGAGCGCGTAGTCGGCTTGCACTTCTTCAACCCCGTTCCGCTAATGAAAGTGGTCGAGGTGATCGACGGCTTGCGTGGCGACCCCGCTGCCGGCGACGCGCTGATGGCGCTCGGCCGCCAGATGGGCCACACAGCCGTGCGCGCGAAGGACATGCCTGGTTTTATCGTGAATCACGCCGGGCGCGGCATGAATACCGAGGGGCTACGGATTGCGAGCGAAGGCGTCGCGAGTTTCGTCGATATCGACCGGATCATGCGCGAACAAGCCGGCTTCCGGCTCGGGCCGTTCGAGTTGCTGGACCTGACGGCGCTCGACGTGTCGCATCCGGTGATGGAGTCGATCTATCACCAGTTCTATGAGGAACCGCGCTTCACGCCGTCGCCTATTACCGGCACGCGGCTCGCCGGCGGGTTGATCGGACGCAAGGTGGGTGAAGGTTTTTATAAGTACGTGGACGGCAAGCAGCAAATTCCCGAGGAAACGCCCGCTCCTACCGCGCTGCCGCGTCGCGTGTGGGTGAGCCGGGCATCTGCCCATGCGCGCGAAGAAGTGTTCCGACTGATCGCGAAAATGGAAACGGCTGTCACTATCGATACCGGCGGCACTCCGGCGCCCGATTCGCTGATCATTGTCACGCCGCTCGGCCACGATGCCACCACTGCTTCTGTCGCGGAGAAACTGGACGCAACGCGCACGGTCGCTATCGACACCTTGTTCCCGCTCGCCGATGCCGCCCGCCGCACCATCATGACCACGCCTGCCACGACCGCCGAGTTTCGCGACGCCGCGCACGCGCTCTTCGCTTTCGATGGCGTGCCCGTCACGGTGATCCGCGATTCGACCGGGTTTGTCGCGCAGCGCGTGGTGGCGACCATCGTCAACATTGGGTGCGATATCGCGCAGCAACGCATTGCATCGCCTGCGGATATCGATCTGGCCGTCACGCTTGGCTTAGGTTATCCGCGCGGTCCGCTTGCGCTTGGCGATGCGCTCGGCGCGAGCACGATTCTCACGATCCTGCGCAACATGCAGGCTGTGCTCGGCGACCCGCGTTATCGCCCGTCGCCGTGGCTCACGCGACGTGCGCAGCTCGGCTTGTCGCTCACCTTCGATGAGGCCGCAGCATGAGCGCCGAACTGCTCTCCGTCCGCCCCGCCGAAAGCGACACCACGCTCGTTCTCAAGCTGTCCAATCCGGGCGCACGCAATGCGCTGCACCCGGACATGTACACGGCCGGCATCGAAGCGATGAACACGGCTGAACGGGATACATCCGTGCGCGCAATCGTGCTGACCGGCGCCGATAACTTCTTTTGCGCCGGCGGCAACCTGAACCGCTTGCTTGAAAACCGCGCGAAGGATCCCTCGGTGCAAGCCGCGAGTATCGACATGCTCGGCGAGTGGATCGTGGCATTGCGGTCATCGACGAAACCGGTAATCGCGGCTGTAGAAGGCGCGGCAGCGGGGGCGGGTTTCTCGCTGGCGCTCGCGTGCGATCTGCTGGTCGCGGCTGACGACGCCAAGTTCGTGATGTCATATTCCCGCGTGGGCCTCACGCCTGACGGCGGCGGCTCGTGGTTCCTCACGCGCGCTTTGCCGCGTGCGCTCGCCACCGAAATCCTGCTTGAAGCAAAACCGATTGGCGCGACGCGGCTGCATGACGTGGGTGTCGTGAACCGCGTGACGAAACCGGGCGCAGCGCTCGATACCGCCGTCGCGTGGGCGGATGAACTGGGCCGCATGGCGCCGAAAGCACTCGCGCGGATCAAGACGCTGATCGCAGCGGCCGAAACGCAGTCGTTGGCGGAGCATCTGGATGACGAACGCGATGGTTTCGTCGATGCCCTGCATAACGGCAACGCGCTCGAAGGCATCAACGCATTCCTCGAAAAACGGCCACCGCACTACAAATGACGACCGCGTACGAATTGCCCAAACGCCGCCGCATCTTCCTGATGCGCCACGGCGACGTGACTTACTTCGATGCCAGCGGCCGCGCCATCGACCCGGAAGGCGTACCGCTGAACGAACGTGGCCGCGAGGAAGCGAGCGCGGCTGGACGCGAGTTCAAGGCGCAGCAGATTCGCTTCGATAAAGTCATCGCCAGCGGCTTGCCACGCACGATCGAGACGGCGCAGCGCGTGCTGGCCGAAACCGGTCAGCAGATCGACATCGACATCTGGCCGGAGTGGCAGGAAATTCGCGGCGGCCGGCTGGGAGACCTTCCTCCCAAAGATTTTGAGCGCGCTTTTCTCAGCGTTTTCGATGGCATCGTGCCGGAAGCCACGTCGTTTTTGGGCGGCGAGACTATCGGCGAGTTGCTGGATCGGGTGCTGCCGCCGCTGCAAAACCTGTGCGACGATGCATCGTGGGACACGGTATTGCTCGTGCTGCACGGCGGCGTCAATCGTGCGCTGTTGTCGCACGCAATCACCAGTGGAGGCCGCACGTTTTTCGGCCATCTCTCGCAGACCACGGGCTGCATCAATGCACTCGATGTCGGCGATAAACCCGGCGACTGGGTGATCCGCGCGCTGAACCATTCACCGCCCTCGCCGCTTCACGTCGGGGTGCGGAACACGACCATGGAACTGCTGTACGCGCAGTTTGTTCGTTTTAAATCGCTGATGAAGTCATAGCGGGCACGCGGCCTGCACGCGAAAAACAGCGCTGTGAACGGCACGACGCCGCGTGATGCCTCAACAAACGCGAGACCGGAGGAGACAACGATGGCTGCAAACGATACCCCCGCGCCGCAGGATTTTTCCGCGTTCGAGGGAACACGCCCGGTCAACGAGCGGCAACAATTCGATGTTCCGGCATTATCCGCGTGGCTGGAAACGCATGTTGAAGGCTTTGCCGGACCACTCACCGTCGAGCAGTTTGCCGGCGGCCAATCGAATCCCACGTTCAAGCTCATCACGCCCGCGCGCAGTTATGTGATGCGATCGAAGCCCGGGCCGGCGGCGAAGTTATTGCCATCGGCGCATGCAATCGAGCGTGAATATCGCGTGATGGACGCCCTCGCCGGCACCGACGTTCCCGTCGCCAAAATGTTCGCGCTATGCGAGGACGAAAGCGTGATCGGGCGAGCGTTCTATGTGATGGAGTTCATCGAAGGCCGGGTGTTGTGGGATCAGGCGCTGCCGGGCATGACGCCGTCCGAACGCGGCGCGATCTACAACGAGATGAATCGCGTAATCGCGGCGCTCCATTCGGTGGATATCACGCAAGTCGGGCTTGAGACTTACGGCAAGCCCGGCAATTATTTCGAGCGTCAGATCGGTCGCTGGAGCAAGCAATACGTTGCGTCGGAGACTGAGCCTATCGACGCAATGACCAAGTTGATCGAATGGCTGCCCAAACATATTCCACGCAGCGCAGAAGGCGCGCCGGCGGAACGCGTGTCGATCGTTCATGGCGACTTCCGGCTCGACAACCTGATCTTCCATCCGACGGAACCGCGCGTGCTTGCCGTGCTCGACTGGGAACTGTCCACGCTCGGCGATCCGCTCGCCGATTTCGCTTACCACTGCATGGCGTGGCACGTCGATCCGACGCAATTTCGCGGCATCGGTGGCCTTGATTGGGCAGCGCTTGGCATTCCCGATGAGGACGAATACGTCGCGACATACCTTGCACGCACGGGCTTGACGATTCAGGGCGACTGGAATTTCTACCTCGCGTACAACATGTTCCGCATTGCCGCGATCCTGCAGGGAATCATGAAGCGGGTAAGCGAAGGCACGGCGGCAAGCGCACAGGCTGTTGATGCCGGAAAGCGCGCGAAACCCATGGCCGAACTCGCGTGGTCGTATGCGCAGAAGGTCGGTGAATAGAGATTAATGAGGATAGCATATGAATTTCGATTACACGCCGAAAGTGCAGGAACTGCGCCAGAAGCTAAGCCATTTCTTCGATGAACACATCTACCCGAACGAACGCGCATTCAACAGTGAAGTCGCCGCCAATCGTGCCAACGGCAACGCGTGGGTTCCGACTGATCTGATCGAAAAGCTGAAGGAACAAGCCCGCGATGCCGGCCTCTGGAACCTGTTCCTGCCCGCGTCCGAACGTGGCGCCGGATTGAGCAATCTGGAATACGCGCCGCTCTGCGAGATCATGGGCCGCGTGCCATGGGCGCCGGAAGTCTTCAATTGCGGCGCGCCGGACACGGGCAACATGGAGACCATCGAACGATATGGCAGCGAGCAACAAAAGCTGCAATGGCTCGAACCGTTGCTGCAGGGCGAGATCCGTTCCGCGTTCCTGATGACTGAGCCGGACGTGGCTTCGTCGGATGCGACGAATATTCAGTGCAGCATCCTGCGCGACGGCGACAGCTACGTGATCAACGGCCACAAGTGGTGGTCGTCGGGTGCGGGCGATCCGCGCTGCAAGGTGTATATCGTGATGGGCAAGACCGATCCCGACGCGCCGAAACATCAGCAACAATCGATGATCCTCGTTCCCGCCGATGCGACCGGCATCACCGTGCATCGGCCGCTCTCGGTGTTCGGCTACGACGACGCGCCGCACGGCCACATGGATATCACGCTCGAGGATGTACGCGTGCCGGTATCGAATATGTTACTTGGAGAAGGATGCGGCTTTGAAATCGCGCAGGGACGCCTGGGACCGGGCCGCATTCATCACTGCATGCGCCTGATCGGGCTGGCTGAACGCGCGCTCGAATTGATGTCGAAACGCACGCTGCAACGGGTGGCTTTCGGCAAACCGATCGCCGCGCACGGTGTGACGCAGGAGCGTATTGCCGAGGCGCGCATCATGATCGAACAGGCGCGTCTGCTCACCCTGAAAGCGGCTTACATGATGGACACGGTAGGCAATAAGGGCGCACGCGGCGAGATCGCGATGATCAAAGTGGTAGCGCCGAATATCGCGTGCCAGATCATCGATTGGGCCATTCAGGCGCACGGCGCGGCCGGTGTGTCCGATGACTTTCCGCTGGCCTATGCCTATGCGCATGCACGGACATTGCGGCTTGCCGATGGGCCCGATGAAGTGCATCGGAACGCGATCGCCAAACTGGAGCTTTCACGGTACGCGTGAAGCAATGTTCAGCGTCTTTCTGCGAACTATGGTCTAATTTTTGACAGCGTTTTTGGGCGACGATTCCTGATTGGGCGGAGTCGCCGCTTTCCCCGTGTTGAGCACCAGGAACGAAAATGATCGACGTCTATAGTTGGGCCACGCCGAACGGCCACAAGATTCATATCATGCTCGAAGAACTCGGACTCGAGTACAAAGCCATTCCCATCGATATCGGCGCGGGCGATCAATTCACGCCCGAGTTCCTGGCGATCAGCCCGAACAACAAGATCCCCGCGATTGTCGATAGCGATGGCCCCGAAGGCAAGCCGCTCGCGCTTTTTGAATCCGGTGCGATCCTGTTTTATCTCGCTGAGAAAACGGGGAAGTTCTTGCCTCTCGATCCAGTGGGCCGATACACGACCATGCAGTGGTTGATGTTCCAGATGGGCGGCATTGGACCCATGCTTGGCCAGGCGCATCATTTCCGGATCTACGCGCCGGAGAAGATCGAGTACGCGGTCAATCGATATTCGAACGAAGCCAAGCGCTTATATGGCGTGATGGACAAGCAATTGGGCGTGACGCGGTATCTCGCCGGAAATGACTATTCGATCGCTGATATCGCAACGTTTCCGTGGACACGATCCTGGAAAAACCAGGGTATCGAGCTGGACGAATTTCCGAACGTGAAGCGTTGGTTTGACGAGATTGCTGCGCGGCCGGCGGTTATTCGCGGCGTCGAGGTGCTTGCTTCTGCTCGCAAGGATTTGACCGGCGATAAACAACGCGAAGTGCTGTTTGGGGCGCAGCAATACGCGAGGCGTTAAGCGTAACGCAGCGCAGATTCCTCGCTAGGGGAACCTGCGCGATGACGAGCCCTGCCTTTCAGAAGTAATGCCGGGTGATGAACTCAGCGACGCATACTGGTTTCTCACCGCCTTCTTTCTGCACGGTCACGCGCCAGATCACCTGCACCCCACCCTCTTCCACGTCAGTCACCGTTTCCGCTACGAACCTCGCCCGGAGCTTCGTCCCGACCCGCACCGGCGACATGAACCGCACCTTGTTCATGCCGTAGTTCACGCCCATTTTCTGCTGCAGCGGCACGCACTGATCCAGCCACATCGGGACCAATGCCAAGGTTAAAAATCCATGCGCAATCGGCCCGCCAAACGGCGATTCTTTTTTCGCTCTCTCTACGTCGACGTGGATCCACTGATGATCGTCGGTGGCATCGGCGAATCGGTTCACGCGTGACTGGTCAATTTCCAGCCACTCGCTCACATACTCTTCGCCACCCTCCGCGGCTTTAACCTCGGCTGCGCTCGACAACTTCATTGCGAGTTTCCCGGATGACGAAGCCCGAAGATGGCCGCTGAATCCACGGTCAATACCAACTCGTCATGCTGGTTATAAGCCTCCCAACGCGTGCCGACAATTCCACGATCCGGCTTGCTGGCCGATACGCGCTTGCTCAACACTCGCACGGTCAACCTCACGGTGTCATTCACGCGAACCGGCTTGAGCCAGCGGATGTTATCGAGTCCGGGCGAACCCATCGATGTGGAATCGGCGAGCATGTCACGCACCAGAATGCCCATCATTGCCGAACATGTATTCCAGCCGCTCGCGACTAATCCGCCAAACGGCGATGCCTCGCCACCCGCCTCGCTCAAATGAAAAGGCTGCGGATCATAGCGCCCGGCAAATTCGATAATCTCTTCTTTCAGAAACGTATGGCCGCTCAATTGAGCCACCGCTCCAACCTCGAAATCCTCATAGCTGAACGTCATGCCCGCTCTCCTTTTTCAATGCATCGATTATTTAAACGTCAGTGTCGGCGAATCCAGGCAACGACGCAAACCGTGCCAGATGATGATCGACATCGCCTAACGTTGTCTCGATGATCGACAAGCGCTTGAACCAATGCGCTGCCGCGACTTCGTTCGTCACGCCCATCCCACCATGCAGCTGCACCGCCTGCTGACCGACAAAGCGCGCTGCCTGACCGACGCGTGCCTTGGCTGCAGAAATTGCGCGGCGGCGTTCATCGGCGTCCTCGCTCGTGTATCGCGCGGCGGCAAGATAGGTGATCGAACGCGCCTGCTCGGCGTGAATCAGCATCTCGACCATGCGATGCTGCAACGCCTGGAAACGCGCGATGGGCGTGCCAAATTGCTTACGCTCCTTCGTGTACTCGACCGTCGCGTGATTCAGTGCATCGAGTACGCCGACGGCTTCGGCGCACAGCAGGAACGTAGCGTAATCGGCGATGCGCTCAAGCGTGGCTGCGCCCGTGCTGGCCTTGCCGAGACGATCGGCAGGCGTGCCCGTGAACGTGAGCGTTGCGGCGCGCTGCCCGTCGATCGTCCGATACTCGGTGACTTCCACATTCGCCGCGTCACGCGCAACTGCAAACAACGCGATTTCGCCAGCGAGCCTTGCCGGCACGATCCAGTAGTCCGCCTGTGCGCCGTGAAGGACCAACGACTTCTGGCCACTCAGCACGAAACCATCGCCTTTCTCTTGCGCGGTGGTATCGACCGAGAATAGGTCGTAGCGGGCATGCGGTTCGTGAAACGCCACCGCGAGCTTGATCTCGCCGCTGGCAGCGCGTTCCAGCAATGCGTTCGCGTGGTCATCGCCCACCAGTCGCAGTGCTTCGATGCCCACCGCCGTCGCCCAATACGGCTCCACGACAAGCGCACGTCCAAGTTCCTGCATCACGACCAGCATGTCGGCCGGGCCGCCATCGAAACCGCCTTGCGCTTCAGGCGCCGGCAAGGCCGTCAAGCCTAGTTCGGTAAATGCCGCCCAATGTTTTGCATCGACACCCTCCTTGGACGCCACGATCTTCTGCCGTGCATCGAACGTGTACTCGTTGTCGAGATACCGGCGCAATGCGTCCCTGAACTGTTGCTGCTCATCGGTGAAATTGAAGTCCATGTGCAGCTCCTCACAAGCCCAGAATCATCTGCGCGATGATGTTTTTTTGAATTTCGTTCGAGCCGCCGTAGATCGACGTCTTGCGGAAGTTGAAGTAATACGCGGCAAGCGGCGCGGCGTCGTCGTCACCGGCCAGGCTGTGTTCACGTTCGCCTTCCAGATACGCGGGATCGAACGCGGCAGCCTGCGGGCCGATGGCTTCGACCATGAGTTCGGTCAGCGCCTGCTGGACTTCGGTACCCTTGATCTTGAGCATCGATGCCTCCGGCCCCGGCCCGCGCCCGTTCGCTTCGCTCGCCACGACGCGTTGTACGGTGACCTCGAGCGCCATCATCTCGATCTCCAGCGCGGCAATTTTTGATGAAAACACCGGGTCGCTGAGTAACGAAAGGCCGCCCTTCTTTTGATTGGCGGCGAGCCGTTTCAGGAACACCAGTTCTCGCTTCGATTGCCCCACGCGCGCAATGCCCGTGCGTTCATGCCCGAGCAAATACTTCGCATAGGTCCAGCCGCGATTTTCTTCGCCGACCAGATTCTCAAGCGGCACCTTAACGTCTTCGAGGAACACTTCGTTGACCTCGTGATCTTCGTCGAGCGTGATGATTGGGCGCACGGTGATGCCCGGCGTCTTCATATCGATGAGAAGAAACGAGATGCCTTCCTGTTTCTTCGCGCCGGTGTCGGTGCGCACGAGGCAGAACATCATGTCGGCGAACTGGCCGAGCGTGGTCCAGGTTTTCTGGCCGTTGACCACGTAGTGATCGCCCTGGCGTTCAGCGCGCGTTCTCAGCGACGCCAGATCAGACCCCGATCCGGGTTCCGAATAACCCTGGCACCACCAGTCGGTGCCATCGAGAATGCGCGGGAGATAGTGGGCTTTTTGCGCGTCGCTGCCATATTTCATCAGGACGGGCGCGACCATCGATACCCCGAACGGCAACACGCCGGGCGCACCAATGCGAGCGCATTCTTCGTCCCAGATGTGGCGCTGCGTCGCGTCCCAACCCGGGCCGCCGTACTCCTTCGGCCACGCGACAACCGACCAGCCACGCGTGCCGAGCAGCTTGTGCCAGCTCGCGAAGTCGTCGCGATTCAGACGTTTGTGATCGAGTACCTTGGTCCGCAGAGCTTGCGGCAGGTTGGCGTCGAGCCAGGCGCGGATGTCGGCGCGAAATGCGTCGTCGGCGGGGGAATAATTCAGGTCCATGCGCTGTGTCTCCTGTCATGACCCGGGTCGGCCATGAGGAGACGCGCCTTAGCTGAACCTGTTCAGCTTATTGCAGCGGCTCTTTCAGTGCGGCCGGCACGGACAACGGCATCACGTCGATGCCTTCTTCCATCAATGCGTGCGCATCTTCAGGCGTTGCGACGCCGCGAATATTGCGCGCCGGCGCTTCGTCGTAATGCATGCGCCGCGCCTCTTCAGCAAAACGGTCGCCCACGTTCTCCGTCTTCGCGAGAATTTCCCGCATGAACTGCAGCGCACGCGCCTGAAGCGCCTGGTCGGCGTCTTGCGGCGGTCTGGCCGCTTGCATGACGTTCGACCCGTTCGATCCGGCGGCTTCTTTTTCGCCCTGATCGGAACTGCTCGAAGAGCGGCTCGCCGACAAATTCAGGCGCGGCGCCGACGGCATGCGGCTCACCTCCGTTGTCGAGCACACCGGGCAAGCCACGAGCTTGCGCGACAACTGGGATTCGAACTCATCGGTCGAAGCAAACCAGCCTTCGAAACGATGGTCGTGCGAGCACTTCAAGTCGAGAACCTTCATGCTGATCGGGGCTTGTTAGAAAGTTTAATCGCAAAAACGCGTTTTGTGAACGACCGTTCGCAAAAAATCACATCGCGACCATTTGATAGATGGGTGGAACACACGTTCGATTTTAGCCCGGCGCCGGAACGCGTGCCGAACGACGCGCAGTCCTGATTGAGCAGACAAATAAAAAGCGGCCTTCACGGCCGCTTTTTTGGGGTGCGTCGGGCATTTCAGTCGCAGCTCAGTCGCTGACCGGATCGCCCAACGCCCACTCACCCGACATCACCTTTTCCAGCCAGAAGCTGCCGATGATCGTCTTGACGTCGCTGATATGACCACTTTTGATCCACTCGAAAATCTGCGACCGGTCCGCGATAAACGTCTCCAGGAACTCACCCTCGTCGAGCTTGCTTTCGCCTGCGGTCAAGCCACGGGCCAAATAAAGGTCGATGAATTCAGTGGAGTAGGAAATGACCGGATGAATCCGCGTCAGCAGAAACCACTCGCGTGCTGTATATCCGGTTTCTTCAAGAAGCTCGCGTTTTGCACACGCCAGTTCGCTTTCGTTCGGGTCGATCTTGCCGGCGGGATATTCGAGCAGGACCTTGGCGATCGGATATCGATACTGTCGTTCAAGCAGCACGCGGCCGTCATCGAACAGCGGCAGGATCATCACGGCGCCCGGATGTTCGACGAACTCGCGCGTGGCGTGCTTGCCGTCGGGCAGTTCGACCGTATCGATCTTGAGCGTGAGGAACTTGCCCTTATGCAGCAACGTGCTCTCGACCGTCTTCTCGAGCAAGCCATCGTCGGAGTCGGGGAAATCGAGAGATTGGTCAGCCATCGTGCACCTTGAAAGAGACGCGCTCAACTTTAGAGTTAAACACGAGGATCAAGCCACGACGGCCGTCGCCGTCAGCGGCGCTTGACGAGATACTGGAACGTGAAGCCGGGGAACGCGAGCACCAGGAACAGGCTGAAGGTCACGGCGTAAAACTGCCAGCCCTGCTCGAACCGGTTGCCCGCACGCGCTTCAAGCATAAAGCCGAGCGCGCCCACGACAAAATAAAGCACGATCAATTCCGCGATGCGAATCCAGCCGTTTTTCTTCGTCGTCTTGAGCGAGACGACAGAAAAAAGGCGCTGATTCGCGAACGGGAGGTTAGCGCCGACCAGCGCCAACAACACGATAAACCAGCCCGCTGCCGACATTACAACTGGAACGGCAAGGTATGCGTGATCGCGGCCAGGCAGGCGTTCATCAGCGGTCCGGGGACAATGCCAAGCACCAGCACAGCCAGGCCATTGAACGCGAGCAGCGCGCGCTTCAGGTTGTCCGCGATGATCGGCGATGTATCGGTCGGTGCATCGAAGTACATCAACTTGACGATACGCAGGTAGTAGAACGCACCCACGAGCGACGACATCACAGCCAGCACCGCGAGCCACGTCAGGCCGGCGTTCATGGTGGCCTCGAGCACGGCGAGCTTCGCGTAGAAGCCGACCATCGGCGGAATGCCGGCGAGCGAGAACATCATGATCATCATCACGAATGCGAACACCGGGCTACGCTGGTTCAGGCCCTTGAAGTCGTCGAGCGTTTCGGCTTCGAAGTCCTTGCGTGCCAACAACATGACGATACCGAAGGTGCCGAGCGTGGTCAGCAAATAGATGATGCTGTAGAACATGGCCGAGCTGTATGCGTTCGCGGCGCCGTCAGCCTTGCCGTCGACCACGCCTGCCAGCATGCCGAGCAGCACGAAGCCCATGTTCGAGATAGCCGAGTACGCCAGCATCCGCTTGATGTTCTTCTGCACGATACCCGTCACGTTACCCACGATCAGCGACAACGCGGCCAGGATCACCAGCATCTCTTGCCAGTCCACCGCCAGTGGCAGCAGCGCCATCACGAGGAAACGCAGACCCCACGCAAACGCCGCGGCCTTCGGGCCGCCGCCGGTGAGCAGCGTCATTGCGGTCGGTGCGCCTTGGTACACGTCAGGCACCCACATATGGAACGGCACCGCGCCCATCTTGAACGCCACGCCTGCCACCACGAAGATCACGCCGAACAACAGGACTGCGTCGTTGATGCGGCCAGTTGCGATCGCCTTCGCGACTTCGTTCAGTTCGAGCGAGCCGGTCGCGCCGTACAGCATCGAGATGCCGTAGAGCAGGAAACCCGAAGCGAGCGCGCCAAGTACGTAGTACTTCATCGCGGATTCGTTGGCTTGCGGCGAGTCCTTGCGCAACGCGATCACTGCGTACAACGACAACGACATCAGTTCCAGGCCGAGATACAGCGTCAGGAAGTTGTTGCCGGAAATCATCACGCACTGGCCGAGCAGCGAGAACAAGCCAAGCAGGAAGAAGTCGCCGCGGAACAGGTCGCGATCTTCAAGATACTTGCGTGAATAGATGATCGATACCGCGAAGCCGAGCGTCACGACCGCTTTCATCGCGCTCGCAAACGGATCGACCACGTACATGCGCGTGAAGTAGTAATGCGGCGTGGGATCGAGCGCCTGGAAGGCGAACCACACACCGACCACAATGGCCGACACAACTGAAATCAGGTAGGTCGTGTGACGGCTCTTCACGCCGAAGATGGTGTCGTTCAACCAGGCCACGACGACCATCAACATCAACAGTCCATCGGGTAACAGGGCACTCATGGGGGCGTTTTGCATGATCTATTATTTCCTCCGCACGCGTTACTGGGCCAGCGGCAGTTTGGACTGCGCGACGTGGGAGAGGAGATTTTCTACGGATGCGTGCATCACGTCGGTGAACGGCTTCGGATACAGGCCCATGTACAGCGTGAATACGGCAAGCACGGCGAGCATGAAGAATTCGCGCTTGTTGATGTCCTTCAGCTTCGCCACGTGCTCGTTCGCTATCGCGCCGAACTGCACACGCTTGTACATCCACAGCGTGTAAGCCGCGCCGAGAATCAGCGTGAAGGCAGCCAGGAAACCGATCCAGAAGTTGAACTTCACGGCAGCCAGAATCACCATGAATTCACCAACGAAACCTGAGGTACCCGGCAAGCCGCAGTTGGCCATCGCGAACAGCATGGCGAACGCGGCGAACTTCGGCATGACGTTGACCACACCGCCGTAGTCCGCAATCTGGCGCGAATGCATACGGTCGTACAGCACGCCGATACACAGGAACATCGCACCCGAGACAAAGCCGTGCGAGATCATCTGGATGATCGCGCCTTCCATGCCGAGCGTGCTGAAGATGAAGAAACCCAGCGTGACGAAGCCCATGTGCGCAATCGACGAATACGCCACCAGCTTCTTCATGTCTTCCTGCACCAGCGCCACGAAGCCGATGTAGATCACCGCGATCAAGGACAACGTGATCACCACCGGCGCCAGGAAATGACTGGCATCGGGCGCGATAGGCAGCGAGAAGCGGATGAAACCGTACGCACCGAGCTTCAGCATGATCGCGGCCAGCACGACCGAGCCGCCCGTCGGCGCTTCCACGTGGGCGTCAGGCAACCACGTGTGAACCGGCCACATCGGCACCTTCACGGCGAAGGCCAGGAAGAACGCGATGAACAGCAATATCTGCGGCGTGAAACCGATCTTCAGCGCGTGCCACGCAGCGATGTCGAACGTGTGCGTCTGTGTGTACAGATACAGCAACGCGATCAGCATCAGCAGCGAGCCCATCAGCGTGTACAGGAAGAACTTGAACGCGGCATACACGCGGTTCGGCCCGCCCCACACACCGATGATGATGTACATCGGAATCAGCGTTGCTTCGAAGAAGACGTAGAACAACATGCCGTCGGCGGTCGAGAACACGCCGATCATGAGGCCCGACAAGATCAGGAACGCGGCCAGGTATTGCGCCACGCGAACCGTGATGACTTCCCACGCGCTGATGATCGTGACCACCGTGATCAACGCGGTCAAGACGACGAACCACATGGAAAGACCGTCGACACCCAGGTGATACGAGATGTTGAAGCGATCGATCCAGACAGCCTTTTCTTCGAACTGCAGCGCGGCCGACGAGTTGTCGAAGCCGGTAATCAGGGGAATGGTGACGACCAGCCCAAGAATCGAGCCGATCAGCGCAAGCCAGCGCGACGGGCCCGGATTGCTGTCATTGCCTATTGCCAGTACCAGGATGCCGACAATGATCGGCGTCCAGATCGCGAGACTAAGAATGGGTAAAGAGTGCATAGATAGGTGTCCCCGCCTTATTTGCCGCCGAGCGTTACAAACAGGGTCAAGAGCCCCAACATGCCAATGATCATGGCGAACGCGTAGTGATAGATGTAACCGGATTGAAGGAAGCGAATCACACCGGCAAACCAGCCGACGAACTTCGCGAGACCGTTGACGATGCCGTCGATGACCGCGACATCGCCCTCTTTCCAGAGTCCGCGGCCAATGGCGACCGCGCCCTTTGCAAATACGACTTCATTGATCTTGTCGAGGTAGTACTTGTTGTCGAGCAAGGTCCAGATCGGCAGGAAGCGTTGCTTGATCACGCCCGGCAAATCCGTGCGCTTCCAGTACAGGAACCACGACACCACCACGCCAGCGAGCGCCAGCCACACCGGCAAGCCCTCGACTGAACTCAGGCCCATCGCAAACCAGCCGTGGAATTCCTCGGCCATTTCATGCAGCGCCGGATGGTTTTCGCCGATGAAGATCACCTTGTCGAACACCACGCCATGCGCGAAGAAGTCGCCGAACAACATGGGGCCGATCGCGATTGCGCCGATGATCACCGACGGAATCGCCAGCAGGATCAGCGGAAGCGTGATGACCCATGGTGTTTCGTGCGGAACGTGCGGGCCGTGACCATGACCGTGATCGTCATGACCGTGTGAATCATGCGCGTCGTGTGCATGTGCCGCAGCTTCGATCGCCATCGGGCTTTCCGGATGCTTCGGACCGCGGAAACGCTCCTTGCCGTGGAACACCAGGAAGTACATGCGGAACGAATACAGCGCCGTGACGAACACGCTTGCCACCACCGCGAAATACGCGAAACCCGAGCCGGCGATGTGCGAGGCCTTCACGGCATCGATGATCGAATCCTTCGAGTAGAAGCCCGAGAAGAACGGTGTACCGATCAGCGCCAGCGAACCGATCAGTGACGTGATCCACGTGATCGGCATGTACTTACGCAGGCCGCCCATGTTGCGCATGTCCTGGTCGTGGTGCATGCCGATGATCACCGAACCCGCGCCAAGGAACAGCAGCGCTTTGAAGAACGCATGCGTCGCCAGGTGAAACACCGCCACCGGGTAAGCGGAGACGCCGAGCGCCACCGTCATGTAACCGAGTTGCGAGAGCGTGGAGTAAGCCACCACGCGCTTGATGTCGTTCTGCACCACACCAAGAAAACCCATGAACAGCGCGGTGATCGCGCCGATCACCGTCACGAACGACAACGCCGAATCCGACAATTCGAACAGCGGCGACATGCGCGTGACCATGAAAATACCGGCCGTCACCATGGTTGCCGCGTGGATCAGCGCCGAGATCGGCGTCGGGCCTTCCATGGAGTCCGGCAGCCACACGTGCAGCGGGAACTGCGCCGACTTACCCATCGCACCAATGAACAGGCAGATACAGGCAACGGTCAGCAGACCCCAGTCCGTGCCCGGGAACGTCATGCCGGCCAGCGCGGTACGGTGAGCGAAGACATCGCCGTAATTCAGCGAACCCGCAAACGCCAGCAACAAGCCGATGCCGAGCAGGAATCCGAAGTCGCCCACGCGGTTCACGATGAACGCCTTCATGTTCGCGTAGATGGCCGTCGGACGCGTGAAGTAGAAGCCGATCAGCAGGTACGACACGAGACCCACCGCTTCCCAGCCGAAGAACAACTGCAGGAAGTTGTTGCTCATCACGAGCATCAGCATGGAGAACGTGAAGAGCGAGATATACGAGAAGAAGCGCTCGTAGCCCACTTTCTCGTCGGCCATGTAGCCGATCGTGTAGATGTGCACCATCAGCGAGACGAAGGTGACGATCACCATCATCATCGCGGTGAGCGAGTCGACCAGGAAGCCGATCTCCATCTTCAGCGGACCGACCGTCATCCATTCGTAGATGGTCGCGTTGAAGCTCGCGCCCTGCATCACGTCGACCAGGACGAAGCAGGAGAGCACGAACGAGATCATCACGCCGAGGATCGTGATGCGGTGCGAAGCCTTGCGCCCGATCTTCCAGCCGAACAGGCCGGCGATCAGCGAACCGGCAAGTGGCGCCAGCGCAATCGTGAGCAGAAGGTTTTCATTGAGTGTCGTGGACATATCTGTCTTGCCTGAAATTAACCTTTGAGCTGATCGAGGTCTTCGACGTTGATCGTGTCGAGACTGCGGAACAATGTGACCAGGATAGCGAGGCCGATTGCGGCTTCAGCCGCCGCGACCGTCAGCACGAAGAACACGAAGATCTGTCCGTGGATGTCGCCGAGATAATGCGAGAAGGCGACGAAGTTCGTGTTGACCGCCAGCAGCATCAATTCGATCGCCATCAAGATGATGATGATGTTACGTCGATTCAGAAAAATGCCGACGATGCTGATCGCGAACAGGATCGCGCCAAGCACAAGGTAATGGGCAAGACTCAACATGGTTATTTTTCTCCTCAGCCTTTGTTGTCGACCGTGCCGGCGCCGGCATTGCCGGTCACGGGCGGATTGGTCGTGGCGTCCGGCGCTTCTTTCTCGGACTTCATCTTGACGATCCGCACGCGATCTTTCGCCCGCACCTTGACCTGGTCGCTGATGCGCTGGCGCTTGCTGTCCTTCTTCTCGCGAACGGTCAGCGAGACGGCCGCGATAATGGCCACCAGCAGGATCAGGCCGGCAATTTCAAACGCGAAGATATAGTCGGTGTAGATGACCTTGCCGATCAGCTGCGTGTTCGACATCACCGCGTTCGGGCCCACGCCGGAACCCACCCCGTTGACCAGCATCGCGTCGCGCACCGGCGTCACCGTCGCGCCGTAACCGTGCCAAAGAATCAGCGCGGTTTCTATGATGATGATCGCGCCCACAATGCTCGCTATAGGCACGAACTTCTTGAAGTCGCCGTGCAGCACGTCGAGGTTGATGTCCAGCATCATCACCACGAAGAGGAACAGCACCATCACCGCGCCGACGTAGACGAGAACCAGCAGAATGGCGAGGAATTCGGCCTCAAGCAGCATCCAGATCGCGGCCGCGTTGAAGAACGCGAGCACGAGGAACAAGGCGGACGCCACCGGATTGCGCGAAGTGATCACCTTCAACGCCGAGACAACCAGCAGCAGCGCGAAGATGTAAAACAGTACGGTCGTGAATTCCATGATTACCGGTTCATCGTTAGGCTTTGTGTTTTGACACAAGCACGCCGTGTCGCGTTTTTTAAGAACGCAACCTACAAGCTTGGCGCGCGGGCCGGAACAGCAGGTCAATTCAAATGCAGGAACAGCAAGGGGCGCGGCGGTGTTCAGCTTGCTCTGCCCCGCTCCGCTTTATTGCGTTTTTACCGCGTCTTACCGATAAGGCGCATCAGCCGCTTTCGCAGCAGCAATCTCCGTTTCATAACGGTCGCCTACTGCGAGCAACATGTCTTTCGTGAAATACAGGTCGCCGCGCTTCTCGCCGTGATATTCGAGGATGTGCGTTTCGACGATCGAATCGACCGGGCAGCTTTCTTCGCAGAAACCGCAGAAGATGCATTTGGTCAGGTCGATGTCATAACGCGTGGTACGGCGTGTGTTGTCAGCGCGTGTTTCCGATTCAATCGTGATGGCAAGCGCCGGGCACACAGCCTCGCACAGCTTGCACGCGATGCAACGCTCTTCGCCATTTTCGTATCGGCGCAATGCATGCAGGCCACGGAAACGCGGGGAGATCGGGGTCTTCTCTTCCGGGAACTGAACAGTGACCTTGCGCTGGAACAGGTAACCGCCTGTCAGCGCCAGACCCTTCAGCAACTCGGTCAGGAAAAACGTTTTGAAGAAATTCTGTAGTGCGTTCATGGTTATTTCATCCGCCCATTATTTCCAGATGTTCAGCGGCGACATGATCCAGAACCCGACCACGACCACCCACACCACCGACACCGGCAGAAAGATTTTCCAGCCGAGACGCATGATCTGGTCGTAGCGATAACGCGGGAACGTCGCACGGGCCCAGATGAACACCGACAGCAGGAAGAAGATCTTCAGCACGAACCAGAAAATGCCCGGGATGAAGGACAGGAAACCAAACGGTGCGCTCCAGCCGCCGAGGAACAGCGTGGTTGCAATTGCCGAGATCACGATCATGTTGATGTATTCGGCGAGGAAGAACAGCGCGAACGCCATGCCGGAATAATCGATCATGTGACCCGCGACAATCTCCGACTCGCCTTCCACCACGTCGAACGGGTGGCGGTTCGTTTCAGCAATGCCCGACACGAAGTACACAACGAACATGGGCAGCAGCGGCAACCAGTTCCACGAGAGGAAGTTGATACCCCAGTTCGCGAAGATGCCCTGTTCCTGCGACACCACGATGGCCGACATATTCAGGCTGCCCGTGACCATCAGCACGACGACGAGCGCGAAGCCCATCGAGATTTCGTACGAGACCATTTGCGCTGCCGCGCGCATTGCGCCGAGGAACGCGTACTTCGAGTTCGACGCCCAGCCGGCGAGAATCACGCCATACACGCCGACGGACGAAATCGCCATCACGTAAAGCAAGCCCGCGTTGATGTCGCCGAGCACCGCTTTCGCCTGGAACGGAATCACCGCCCACACCGCGAACGCGGGCACGACAGTCATGATTGGCGCGATCAGGTAGATCCAGCGACTGGCTTGCGTCGGCTGAATCACTTCCTTCAGCAGCAGCTTCAGCACGTCGGCGATCGGCTGCAACAGACCGAGCGGACCCACGCGATTCGGGCCGAGACGAACGTGCATCCAGCCGATGAGCTTGCGTTCCCACAGAATCAGGTACGCCACGCACAGCAGGATCACCACCGAGACCACGAGAATGCGGACTAGCGCCCACACCGTCGGCCAGGCGACGCCGAGAATCTGCGTCCCGCCTGCGTTGATCGTATCGAACAAGCCCATTTACGCCTTCTCCACTACCAGTTCACCGAACAGAGCCCCGAGCGCTGCACCGGCCGACGTTCCCGCCGATACACGCACCACGCTTTCCGCCAGGTTCGCATCGCGAACTGCCGGCAGGACCACCGCGAGATCACCTTGGGCAACGCGTACTGCGTCGCCGTTTTTCAGACCGAGTTTCTCGAACAGCGACGTCGGCAGCGCAACTACATTCGCGTCGCGCGCGGCAGTCGTCAGATGCAACGATTCAGCACGACGCGACAATGCGTCGGCGTGATAAATCGGCGTGTCGGCGAGACGTTCGTAGCTGCCTTCCTTAGGCTGAGCCGCTTTCGCAACCGCCTTGATCGCCACGTTCGTCTTGTTCGACAGACGCGCCGTCAGATCGCCCGTGCCCAATGCGGCATCGCGGACTTCTTCGGCGGTATCGAATTCGAAACCCTTCAAGCCGAGGATGCTGCCCAGCACGCGCAGCACCTTCCAGCCCGGACGCGTTTCGCCCAGCGGACGCACCACGCCGTTGAACGTCTGCGCGGTACCTTCAGCGTTGACGAACGTGCCCGACGTTTCCGTGAACGGTGCGATCGGCAGCAGCACGTCGGCGTAGTCGGCGCCATGCTTGAAGGCCGACAGCGCGACGACCATTTCCGCCTGCTTCAATGCGGCGAGCGCAAGAGCTGGGTTGGCGGTATCGAATGCGGGTTCGACGTTGAACAGCACATAACCCTTGCGCGGCTGCTCGAATACTTCACGTGCGTTCAGACCGCCTTCGCCCGGCAGTGCATCGACGAGATGCGCGCCAACTGTATTGGCCGCTTCCGTCAGATAACCCAGCGTGGCGCCGGTGCTGTCCGCGATCCACTGGCATACCGCCTGGATCTGCGCGAACTGCGGATGCTGAACCGCGCTGTTGCCGAGCAACACCACGCGCTTGTCACCCGCCGACAACGACGCTGCAATGTCTTTCGCAGCCGCTGACGCTTCGTGTGAAGCGAACGCTTCCGGCACTGCGACGCCTCGTGCTTCGGCTACCGCTGCGGCGAGACTGCCGAGGCGATCGAGCCATTCCGACGGTGCCGCGACCACGCGATGCGCAGCCGGAATCAGCGAGTCATCATTCGTGGCGTTCAGGAACGTGAGCTTCGCGCCGCCCTTCGCGGCTTGCCGCAGACGCGCTGCGAACAGCGGATGATCGCGACGCAGGAACGAACCGACTACAAACGCCGTGTCGATATTCGTCAGGTCTGCGATCTTCACACCAAGCCACGGCGCGCTGTCCGACACCGGCGCCGAGAAGTCGCTCTGACGGAGGCGGAAGTCGACGTTCGGTGTACCCACGCCTTCAGCAAATTGCTTCAGCAGATACAGTTCTTCGACCGTGCTATGCGGCGTAGCCAAGGCAGCGATCTGATTCGCGCCGTGATCGGCCGTAATGCCCTTGATACCCTTTGCCACATATTCCAGCGCCGTTTGCCAGTCGGTCTCGATCCACTTGCCGCCCTGCTTCAACATGGGCTGCGTGAGACGTTCGTCGCTGTTCAGCGCTTCATACGAGAAACGATCCTTGTCCGAGATCCAGCATTCGTTGATGGCTTCGTTTTCCATCGGCAGAACGCGCATCACGCGGTTGTTCTTCACTTGCACGACCAGGTTCGCGCCGACGGAATCGTGCGGGCTGATCGACTTGCGGCGCGACAACTCCCACGTACGGGCGCTGTAGCGGAACGGCTTGCTCGTCAACGCGCCGACCGGGCACAGGTCGATCATGTTGCCCGACAGTTCCGAGTCCACCGTCTTGCCGACGAACGACGTAATTTCCGAGTGCTCGCCACGACCCAGCATGCCGAGTTCCATCACGCCGGCCACTTCCTGACCGAAACGGACGCAACGCGTGCAATGGATGCAACGCGTCATCTCTTCCATCGAGATCAGCGGTCCGACGTTCTTGTGGAACACCACGCGCTTTTCTTCGTTGTAGCGCGATTGCGACTTGCCGTAACCCACGGCCAGATCCTGCAATTGGCATTCACCGCCCTGGTCGCAGATCGGGCAATCGAGCGGGTGATTGATCAGCAGGAATTCCATCACGGACTGCTGCGCCTTCACGGCCTTGTCCGATTTCGTGCGCACGATCATGCCCGCCGACACCGGCGTGGCACAGGCGGGAACCGCCTTCGGCATTTTCTCGACTTCGACCAGGCACATCCGGCAGTTCGCCGCGATCGACAGCTTCTTGTGATAGCAAAAGTGCGGAATGTAGGTATCGACCTTATGCGCAGCCTGGATCACCATGCTGCCTTCAGGCACTTCTACACTTTTGCCGTCGATTTCTAGTTCAACCATGATGGGGAATGGTCCTTGGCCTGATCACTGATCACGCGGTAAGCGCTTCGGACGTGTGCGCATGATGCGCGTGTCCGTCGACGAGACAATGTTTATGCTCGACGTGATATTCAAATTCGTCCCAGAAGTGCTTCAGCATGCCGCGCACCGGCATGGCCGCCGCGTCGCCGAGAGCACAGATGGTGCGACCCATGATGTTTTCGGCGACCGAGTTCAGCAGATCCAGGTCTTCCTTGCGCCCGAGTCCATGTTCGATCCGATGCACCACGCGATACAGCCAGCCCGTACCTTCACGGCAAGGCGTGCATTGACCACATGATTCTTCGTAATAGAAATACGAAAGACGCAGCAGCGAACGCACCATGCAGCGCGTTTCGTTCATCACGATCACGGCGCCCGAACCGAGCATTGACCCGGCTTTCGCGATGGCGTCGTAGTCCATGTCGGTGTTCAACATGATCTCGCCCGGAATCACGGGTGCCGACGATCCGCCCGGGATCACCGCTTTCACCGACTTGCCGCGCACACCGCCAGCCAGATCGAGCAAGGTGGCGAACGATGTACCGAGCGGCACTTCGAAGTTGCCCGGACGATTGACGTCGCCGGCAACCGAGAAGATCTTCGTGCCGCCGTTATTCGGCTTGCCGATCTCGAGATACTTCTGCGGGCCAATAGCCAGCAGGAACGGCACGGCAGCGAACGTTTCCGTGTTGTTGATCGTGGTCGGCTTGCCATACACGCCGAAACTCGCCGGGAACGGCGGCTTGAAGCGCGGCTGGCCTTTCTTGCCTTCCAGCGACTCAAGCAGCGCAGTTTCTTCGCCGCAAATATACGCACCGTAACCATGATGCGCATGCAGTTCGAACGAGAAGCCCGAACCCAGAATATTCGCACCGAGGTACCCGGCCGCACGCGCTTCTTCAAGCGCCTGTTCGAAGATCTTGTAGACCTCGAAAATCTCGCCGTGAATATAGTTGTAGCCGACCGTGATGCCCATGGCGTACGCGCCGATGGCCATGCCTTCGATCAGCGAATGCGGATTCCAGCGCAGGATGTCGCGGTCTTTGAACGTACCCGGTTCGCCTTCGTCCGAGTTGCAGACGAGGTACTTCTGCCCCGGGAACTGACGCGGCATGAAGCTCCACTTGAGGCCGGTCGGGAAACCCGCACCGCCGCGGCCACGCAAGCCGGACGCCTTGACGTCGGCAATGACCTGCTCTTGCGGAATTTTTTCTTCAAGAATGCGGCGCAGCTGGGCGTAACCGCCGCGCGCCACATAATCTTCGAGGTGCCAGTTGTCGCCGTTGAGGCCGGCGAGAATCAGGGGCTGGATGTGGCGGTCGTGAAGAGACGTCATTTCGATAGTTCCTCGAGGAGCGTGTCGATCCGCTCGCGACTCATGAAACTGCACATACGGTGATTGTTCACGAGCAACACGGGGGCATCGCCGCACGCGCCGAAACATTCGCCTTCTTTCAAGGTGAATTTGCCGTCGGCGGTGGTTTCGCCAAAGTCGATGCCGAGCTTTTGCTTCAGGTATTCAGCAGCGCTTTCGGAGCCGCCGTCCGGACCGAGTTGGCACGGCAAGTTCGTACAGAGCGTGATCTTGTATTTGCCGACCGGCGAGGTGTTGTACATGGTGTAGAACGTCGCCACTTCCTGCACGGCCACGGCGGGCATGCTGAGGTAGTCGGCCACGAACTGCATCAGTTCCGGCGATAGCCAGCCGTGCTCTTCCTGAGCGACGGTCAACGCCGACATCACCGCGGACTGTTTCTGGTCCACGGGATATTTCGCGATCGCGCGATCGATTTCTTTCAGGCCTTCAGCTGAGATCATTTCAGACACGACTCTTTCAGTTCCTACCGAACGAAAACCCGCCGCGCCCTTCTTTTGCGGCAGACCTGGCGTCCTGCTGTTGTTGGTTCGCCGGCGTGCTCAGCGCTATTGCGCGTGCATGCCGGCGTGGTGCGGCGCAGAATCCTGGCGACTGCATGTCAGCGATCGATCTCACCGAACACGATGTCCTGCGTGCCGATGATCGTCACCGCGTCCGCAATCATGTGACCGCGAGCCATTTCGTCGAGTGAAGCAAGATGCGCATAACCCGGAGCACGAATCTTCAGCCGATACGGCTTGTTCGCGCCATCCGAAATCAGATAGATACCGAACTCGCCCTTCGGATGCTCGATTGCCGCGTAAGTCTCGCCTTCGGGAACGTGAAAACCTTCCGTGAAGAGCTTGAAATGGTGAATCAGCTCTTCCATGTTGGTCTTCATGCCCACGCGCGACGGCGGCGCAATCTTGTGATTGTCGACCATCACCGGGCCTGGATTCTTACGAAGCCAGTCAATACATTGTTTCGCGATGCGGGTGGACTGACGCATTTCTTCCACGCGCACGAGATAACGGTCGTAACAATCGCCGTTCACGCCGACCGGAATGTCAAAGTCCAGTTGGTCATAGACTTCGTACGGCTGCTTCTTGCGCAAATCCCATTCAATGCCCGAGCCACGCAGCATCGCGCCGGTCATGCCGAGCTGCAACGCGCGCTCAGGACTGACCACGCCGATACCCACCAGCCGCTGCTTCCAGATACGATTGTCGGTCAGCAGCGTCTCGTATTCGTCGACGCACTTCGGAAACCGGCCGAAAAACTCTTCGATAAAATCGAGCAACGAACCCTGACGGGTTTCGTTCATCCGTGACAACGCCTTCGCATTGCGGATTTTCGACGCTTTGTATTGCGGCATTGCGTCAGGCAGGTCGCGATATACGCCGCCCGGACGGTAATACGCTGCGTGCATCCGTGCGCCGGAGACCGCTTCGTACACGTCCATCAGGTCTTCACGTTCGCGGAACGCATACAGAAACACCGCCATGGCACCGACGTCCAACGCGTGCGAGCCGATCCACATCAGGTGGTTCAGCACGCGCGTGATTTCGTCGAACAGCACGCGGATATATTTCGCGCGAATGGGGATGTCGATGCCGAGCAGCTTCTCGATCGCCAACACGTAGCCGTGCTCGTTGGCCATCATCGACACATAGTCGAGACGGTCCATGTACGGTACGGACTGAATGAAGGTCTTCGATTCCGCGAGCTTTTCAGTCGCGCGATGCAGCAGCCCGATATGCGGATCGGCGCGCTGAATCACTTCGCCGTCCAGTTCCAGCACGAGGCGCAGCACACCGTGCGCGGCCGGGTGTTGTGGGCCGAAATTGAGCGTGTAGTTCTTGATCTCTGCCATGGCGTTCTCTTAGTGTTTCAGACCGCCATAGCGGTCCTCGCGGATCACGCGCGGCGTGATTTCGCGCGGCTCGATCGTCACTGGCTGGTACACGACGCGCTTCTCTTCGGGGTCGTAACGCATTTCGACATAACCCGACACCGGGAAGTCCTTGCGGAACGGATGACCGATAAAACCGTAGTCGGTGAGAATGCGGCGCAGGTCGGGGTGGCCTTCGAAGACGATACCGAACAGGTCGAATGCTTCCCGCTCGTACCAGTTCGCCGATGACCAGACGTCGACTGCCGACGGAACGATAGGCACTTCGTCGTCCGGTGCAAACACGCGCACGCGCAGACGCCAGTTGTTCGCGATCGAAAGAAGATGGAGGACGGCCGCGAAACGCGGGCCTTCGTAGGCGCCTTCGCCGTACGTGGAGTAGTCGACGCCGCACAGGTCGACGAGTTGTTCGAAGCCGAGCGAACGGTCGTCGCGCAGCTTGAGTATCACGTCGGCGTAGTTCGCCGCTTTGACGACGATGGTCAGTTGCCCGAGCGAGTCGGTGATGCTTTGCAGGCGGTCGCCGAACGCCGCCTCGAGGTTCGCTTTCAGGGTCTCGAGTTTGCTTGCCATATTGGGGAGGCTCTGGCCTTGGTGACGCTTAATGGGACTTCAGGGACTTCAACAACGCTGACTGGCGTGCCTAATCTGTGCCATGAGTGCGCCATGACCTATCGGCGCACATACTAACGACAATTACTGGCGAGCGATCGTGCTGGTGCGACGAATCTTCGCCTGCAACTGAATCACGCCATACACCAGCGCTTCAGCCGTCGGCGGGCACCCGGGCACGTAGACATCGACCGGTACGATCCGGTCACATCCGCGCACGACCGAATACGAATAGTGGTAGTAACCACCGCCGTTGGCGCACGAACCCATGGAGATGACCCAGCGCGGCTCGGCCATCTGGTCGTAGACCTTGCGCAGTGCCGGCGCCATTTTGTTGCATAGCGTGCCGGCGACGATCATCACGTCCGACTGCCGCGGACTCGGACGAAACACGACGCCGAAACGGTCCAGATCGTAGCGGGCAGCGCCCGCGTGCATCATCTCGACCGCACAACACGCCAAGCCGAACGTCATGGGCCACAGCGAACCCGTGCGCGTCCAGTTGATCAGTTTGTCAGCCGTGGTGGTGACAAACCCTTCCTTCAAGACCCCTTCGATACTCATTTGCTTTCACTCCAGATGAGCAGCCAGCCATAGCCGCCCAGCAATCCGGTGATCTTCAACCCGCCCGTTATACCGTTACTCCCAGTCCAGCCCACCCTTTCTCCAGATGTAGGCAAAACCAAGCAGAAACTCGAGCAGAAAAACCATCATTGACAGGAAACCGGGCCAGCCGATGTCGCGCAGGGCAACGCCCCACGGAAACAGGAACGCGGTCTCGAGATCGAAAATAATGAACAGAATAGCGACGAGATAGTAACGCACATCGAACTTCATACGCGCGTCTTCGAATGCCTCGAAGCCGCACTCGTAAGGCGCGTTCTTTTCAGTGTCAGGCTTATTGGGACCGAGGATCTTACCGATGCTGACCAGCGCAATACCTAGACCGGTACCTACGACAAGGAACAGAAAGACGGGATAATAGGCTGAGAGATTCACGACTATCCTCAAATCGGTTTGATCTGGTGTGCCGGCCGGGACGACTGCCCGACCGATTTTCAACTAAAGCCGAGAAACTTGCACAAGAGACCTTGAGCAGATTTTCACTCGCCAGAAGTGACAATGCCAGCCGAAGCAATGCATGCGGCTGGCATTGGATAACTTTTGGTGCCGACGGCGAGACTCGAACTCGCACAGCTTTCGCCACTACCCCCTCAAGATAGCGTGTCTACCAATTTCACCACGTCGGCACTGTCTTGAAATCCGGAAAAACAACTTCTTATTGCCGGGAATCGCTTCAAGAACAAAATTATAACCGGGTTAACCAGTTTGTTCAACGCACAAAAAGCGATCCAGGCGAAAAATTATTTCGGAACGTCAGAGCCAGGACCCGACGATGCGACAGGTGCCGAAGCCGCTGCCGACCCCGATGCGCCAACTGCCGGATGGGTTGCGGGCGCGGTCACTGCCGCCCCGCCCAGCAAGCCTGCGGAGGCCGCCGGCTTGTAGCTGCCAAGGTACGTCAACGTCAGTGTCGAGATGAAAAACACGGCTGCAAGCACAGCTGTTGTACGCGACAGGAAGTTGGCCGAACCGGTTGCCCCGAACAGGCTTCCCGACGCCCCACTACCGAAGGCCGCGCCCATGTCGGCACCCTTACCGTGCTGCAGCAATACCAGCCCGATAACACCAAACGCCGACAACAACTGGACGACGATAATCAAAGTCTTTAAATACAGCATTCCGTTCACCCGACTCTTTTAATGTTCACATGACACTGTTGCGTCATGCTTTTAATGCTTACATTTTCGAAAGCTTAAACTCGGCGATTAAACCGAAACGTTTTGTGCCGCCTGACAAATCGCAAGGAAATCGTTCGACTTCAGCGATGCACCGCCAATCAATCCGCCGTCGATGTCCTGTTGAGCGAATAACTCTTCCGCGTTCTCCGGCTTGACGCTGCCGCCGTATAACACCGGGACGCCCGCCACTGCCGCGCTCTTGCCCACCAGTTGCGCGCGCAGGAATGCGTGAACCTGTTGCGCCTGCGCTGTCGTCGCGCTTTTCCCAGAGCCGATCGCCCAGACCGGCTCATACGCCACGACGATCTTCGCCGCCTGGGCTTCGCTCAGCACCCGCAACACCGCTTCCAGTTGCGTACCGACCACTTGTTCTGTCAAACCCTTGTCACGCTGTTCCAGCGTTTCGCCCACACATACGATAGGCGTCAGCCCCGCTTCCAGGGCTCGCTGCGCCTTCACCGCGACCAGGTCCGAATGCTCGCCGTGATAGGCGCGCCGCTCCGAGTGACCCACGATCGCGAATGTTGCATCAAAATCCGCCGCCATGCCTGCGGCGACTTCGCCGGTATAAGCACCCTGCGTGTGGGCTGACACGTCCTGAACACCCCACGCGACCACCGATCCGCCCAGCAGCGCCTGCGCCTGCGCCAGATACGGCGTGGGCACGCAAACCGCTGTGCGCACGCCCTTCTGCAAGATCGCGGCGCCGGCGGCCACGGCTTGCATCAAGACCGCGTTCTCAGCCAGACGGCCGTGCATCTTCCAGTTACCGACCACCAGCTTGGCGCGTTTGGCTTGTTCTTTCGGCATTTGTCTCGTCGTAGCAGCGAGGCTGCCGATCATTGAAATAGAAAAATTGGAACTTTCGGAGGCAACGCGCCAGCACAACATGCAATTTTACTGTGCGCGGCGGAAAACGGTCAAACACGCGCTTAAACAACGCGGTCAAACGACGTAATCTGATCCGTCGCCCATTTCAACTCCGGGGTCCGGAATCAGGCGACCTGACTCCAGTCCAGCATGATCTTGCCAATGTGCGTACTACCTTCCATCAACGCGTGTGCGGCGGCGGCCTGATCGGCGGGGAAAACCTGGTGAATGACAGGCTTGATCCGTCCCGCTTCGATTTCCGGCCACACCTGCGTCTTCAGTTGCACCGCGACCCTGCCCTTGAACGCGACCGAGCGTGGCCGCAATGTGGAACCGGTGATTACCAGACGGCGGCGCAGCACTTCGTTGAGGTTGATCTCGGCCTTCGAACCACCCAGGGTTGCGATGACCACCACCCGGCCGCCGTCGGCCAGCGCCTTCAGCTCGCGCGGAAGATAGTCGCCGGCGACCATGTCGAGGATCACATCGACACCGCGGTCGTTCGTCAGCGACTTCACCACGTCAACGAAATCTTCCGTGTTGTAGTTGATCGCGCGTTCCGCACCCAGCTTTTCGCACGCCTGACACTTTTCGTCGTTTCCGGCCGTCACGAACACGCGATGCCCCAACGCCTTTGCTATCTGGATAGCCGTCACGCCAATGCCACTCGACCCGCCCTGGATCAGCAACGTTTCTTCCGCGCCGTTCTCGCCCTTGCCCAGATGCGCGCGTTCGAACACGTTACTCCAGACCGTGAAGAACGTTTCCGGCAGCGACGCCGCCTCGATATCCGTCAACCCCTTCGGCACCGGCAGGCATTGCTCGAGCGGCGCGCACGCGTATTCGGCGTAACCGCCGCCCGCGAGCAGCGCGCACACGCGGTCCCCTGCTTTCAAACCGAACGGATTGTGCTTCGGATCGAAGTCACCGCGCACGATCTCACCCGCGACCTCCAGCCCCGGCAGATCCGACGCGCCCGGCGGCGGCGCATAACCCCCCTTGCGCTGGAACACGTCTGGACGATTCACGCCCGATGCCGCGACCTTGATCAGCACTTCGCCGGCCTTCGGCTCCGGCATCGGACGCTCGCCCAGCTTCAGTACGTCGGGTGCGCCAAACTCGGTGATTTCGATGGCTTTCATCTGCTTGTTCCCTTCAAGTCACACGCGCGTAACACCGATGCATAACCCCATGGCATTGCGGGCTCACTCAGCCGAACCCCGCAATAACATCGAATCACATCCGAACCATCACATTGCACCATCGCATTCAAAAATGGCCGGCGCGCGACCTTCACGCGCCGGCCACTCCGAACTTACCGCATTACTGCTGCGTCGGCTGGATCGGTTCGATAGGCGCGCCGCCTTCATTCAGCAAAGCCTTCGCCGACAAACGGACACGACCCTTTTCGTCTGTCTGGATGACCTTGACCTTCACGATCTGGCCTTCCTTCAGGTAGTCGTTGATGTCCTTGATGCGCTCGTTGACGATTTCCGAGATGTGCAGCAGACCATCCTTACCCGGAAGAATATTCACGATTGCACCGAAGTCCAGCAATTTGAGTACCGGGCCTTCGTAGACCTGACCCACTTCCACTTCAGCCGTGATGTTCTCAATGCGCTTCTTCGCTTCCGCCATGCCTTCGCTGCTCGTGCTGGCGATAGTCACCACGCCGTCATCGGAAATGTCGATGGTCGTGTTGGTTTCTTCGGTCAACGCACGGATCACCGAACCGCCCTTGCCGATCACGTCGCGGATCTTCTCCGGATTGATCTTCATGGTGATCATGCGCGGCGCGTAGTCCGACAGGTTCGTGTTCGTACCCGGAACAGCGGTCGTCATCTTGCCCAGGATATGCATGCGGCCTTCCTTCGCCTGCGCGAGCGCGACCTGCATGATTTCCTTCGTAATGCCCTGGATCTTGATGTCCATCTGCAGTGCCGTCACGCCTTGCGCCGTGCCCGCCACCTTGAAGTCCATGTCGCCGAGGTGATCTTCGTCGCCCAGGATGTCCGTCAGCACCGCGAACTTGTTGCCTTCGAGGATCAGGCCCATCGCGATACCCGCGACGTGCGCCTTCATGGGCACGCCGGCGTCCATCAGCGCGAGACAGCCGCCGCAAACCGAAGCCATCGACGAAGAGCCGTTCGATTCCGTGATTTCCGACACCACGCGAATGGAGTAGCCGAATTCCTCGGCGCTCGGCAGCACTGCCACCAATGCGCGCTTCGCCAGACGGCCGTGACCGATTTCACGGCGCTTCGGCGAACCGACGCGACCCGTTTCGCCGGTCGCGAACGGAGGCATGTTGTAGTGAAGCATGAAGCGTTCGCGATACTCGCCTTCGAGCGCGTCGATGTTCTGTTCGTCGCCCTTCGTGCCCAGCGTCGCGATCACGAGCGCTTGCGTTTCGCCGCGCGTGAACAACGCCGAACCGTGCGTACGCGGCAGCACGCCGGTACGGATTTCGATCGGACGGACGGTGCGGGTGTCGCGGCCGTCAATACGCGGTTCGCCGTTCAGGATCTGCGTACGGACGATCTTCGCTTCGATGTCGAACATCACGTTGCCGATGGTCGCCTTGTCAGCGGGCGTTTCGCCCTTGGCAACGGCTTCTTCGGTCAGCTTTGCGGTCGTCGATGCGTAGACTTCCTTCAGCTTTGCGGTGCGAGCCGATTTGTCGCGGATCTGGTACACGGCATTCAGATCGGCTTGAGCGAGTTCCGCCACGCGTGCGATCAACGGCTCGTTCTTCGGTGCCGGCGCCCAATCCCATTCCGGCTTGCCACCTTCGGCAACCAGTTCATGGATTGCGTCGATAGCGATTTGCATCTGATCGTGACCGAACACAACAGCGGCCAGCATGACTTCTTCGGTCAGTTGCTGCGCTTCCGATTCCACCATCAGCACCGCGCGTTCCGTACCGGCGACGATCAAATCGAGCGCCGATTCCTTCATTTGCGGACGCGTCGGGTTCAGGACGAATTCGTTATTGATATACGCGACGCGGGCAGCACCCACCGGGCCGTTGAACGGCAGGCCGGAGATAGCCAGCGCGGCCGACGCGCCGATCAGCGCGGGGATGTCGGCGGGCACATCGGGATTCAGTGACAGCACGTGAATCACGACCTGGACTTCGTTGTAATAGCCTTCCGGGAACAACGGGCGCAACGGACGATCGATCAGGCGCGAGATCAGCGTTTCGCCTTCTGACGGACGGCCTTCGCGACGGAAGAAACCACCCGGGATCTTGCCGGCTGCGTAGGTCTTTTCCAGATAATCGACGGTCAACGGGAAGAAATCCTGGCCCGGCTTTGCCGTCTTCGCGCCGACAACCGTCGCGAGCACCACGGTATCTTCAATATCAACGATCACGGCGCCGCTTGCCTGGCGCGCGATTTCACCTGTTTCCAGGCGTACGTTGTGTTGTCCCCACTTGAATTCCTTGACGATCTTTTTAAACATTCTCACTCCTTCTTCGTTATGCCTCGCGCTTGTTCGAGCGTGTTGTCGTGGACTCCGGAGCATCCGGAGCCCGTGCACGCGCTGAAAAAACGGCGAAGCCAAGCGATGACCGGAACCGCGCGAAAAGAGGGGTGTATGTCATTCCAACGCAACACGACACGCGATGCGCATGACGCGCTGGAATGACACAAAGCTCTGCCGCGAGGCCCGGTCCTGTAGTCGAATCGGCTTCCGATCCGGGGTTGGCTTTAATGCAAGCCTTCGATATTTCCCGCTACTTTCACTTCTGCGCCCATGAAGAGCGCGCCGTTCAAAAACAAAATGCCTGTATCAGCAAACTGACACAGGCATTTCGTTGTGAACGCTGGCCGCTTACTTACGCAGGCCCAGCTTCTCGATCAGCGTGCGATAACGATCAGCGTCTTTGCCCTTGAGGTAATCGAGCAGCTTACGACGGCGGCTCACCATGCGCAGCAGGCCGCGGCGGCTGTGGTGATCCTTCGTGTGAGCCTTGAAGTGAACGGTCAGTTCATTGATACGGGTGGTCAGCAGTGCAACCTGCACTTCTGGCGATCCGGTGTCATTAGCGGCGCGCGCGTATTCTGCGACGACGTCGGACTTCTTTGCATGAGCAGCAACTACGGTAGACATTTGATTTTCCTTTGAAACGGACAGGCGGTCACGGAAGAAGGGCCGTGCCGTGGGTTTTCTACATCTGTCCTCAGCCGCCGAAACTTGATCTCGACCTTGGACTTCCTTGCCGGACGGGCCTGAGGAACGCTTTAAACGGGCTTTGCAACCCACAATTCCGCTCAACCCGGAGTACGGCAAGTCGCGAATTATAGCACAGCAACTTTTGCCGTCGACCGGGTTCGAGACGACGGGTGAAATGATGCAATAGGCCTGCGCCCAAGCTTATTGTTTTTACGACGCCGGGCGTTTCATCTGGCAGGTGGTCGGCATCGCGGTCTGGGCGGCCGGGATCTTGAGCAGCGTCCGAAAGCCAAAGCCGGAACCTTCGTTGTCGAAACGCACACCACGCACGCCGGCCGAACCCGCCTTATCCATTTCGATCACGTAAAGGGGCTGGATCAGTTGATGGTCGGCGGCGCGCATTTCTATCGTCTGGAAACCCTTGTCCAGCGTCATGCCTTCCAGCGCGTGCGCGACCGCGGCCGGGTCGGTGCTGTGCGCTTTCTCCATGGCCTGCGCCAGCATCTCGATCATGAGCGGCATGCGCAGGAAGAGGTAATCGTCGGCAGGCGCGGGGAAACGGGCGCGGAACGCTTCGTAATAAGCATCCGACGCCGTGCCGCCTGTGTTCGGATGCCAGTCGGCCACCGCCACGACATGTTTTGCGCCGGCGTCGCCCAGAGCGGCGGGCGCGCCCAGGCTGTTGCCATAGAACGTATAGAAATGCGTGTCGAGTCCTTGTTCGCGAGCGGCCTTGACGAGCAGCGTCAGGTCGTTGCCCCAGTTGCCGGTGATCACCGCGTCGGCGCCGCTTGCGCGGATCTTGGCAATGTACGGCGCGAAGTCCTTCACGCGGCCGGCGGGGATGAATTCATCGGCGACGATCGCGATGTCCGGACGGCGCTCCTTCAACGCTCGCTGGGCTTCATGGCTGACATCGTGGCCAAAGCTGTAGTCCTGGTTGAACAAATAGACTTTCTTCACCGATTGATCGCGCTGGATGACATCGGCGAGCGCATTCATGCGCATGCCGGCGTGGGCATCGAAGCGGAAATGCCAGAAGCTGCAATCCGCATTGGTGAGCGCGGGGTCGTCGGCGGAATAATTGAGGAACACCACGCGATGCCCGGGATCGCGGGCATTTTGTTTATTGATCGCGTCGATGAGCGCCGCGGCAACCGCCGAACTATTGCCCTGCATGACAAAGCCAATATTCTGGTCGATGGCCGCACGCAACTGGACAAGGCTGGCTTCGCTGCTGCCCTTGCCGTCGAGGACCACGAGTTGCAGCGGGTGTTTGCCATCGGGCAAGGTGACGCCGCCGTTCGCGTTCACGCGCTCCACACCGAAGCGCAGATTGCGCTCGACGGCCGCGCCCGCGTTGGCGAACGGTCCCGACATGCCTTCGATCATCGCGATTCGAATGGGGGGCAAACCGGGAGCGGCATCCGTCGCGCACGCGGGGGCGACCAACACGCTGCCAACACATGAAGCCACCAGCAACGAACCACCCAGGCGCTTACCGGCGCGCAATGCGCGGCCGAGCAAGCCGAACCACCCCGCCGGCAGGAACCGATTACCTGCCCTGAAAGAAACCACGCGCCGCAAACCGAGACCCATACAGTCCATTACAGTTCATCCGTGAATAAATGACGCCGAACATGACAGCAAAGCGAATCGCGGATCATAGGGCGTTCGGCACGCTGCATGCAACCGCCCAGGAAAATGCGAACGGAAATGGAATAGCTACCCGAGCCCGCGCGTTCCAGCTATAACCGCAAGCACGCTCTGACCGAAGGACGAACCGGCGACCGCAATCAAAACCGCCCGCCTACCGCGTGTCAAAATAAGCGACACAACGCAGATCACCAGAAAAACCCACAACCAATCGTGGATACAGCGTGGAAACGAATACGAAGGAGGCTTCGATGTTGAGCAAGGCAATACGAAAACCCGCGGCAGCAATGGCGCTCGCCCTGCTGCTTACGGCGTGCGCGCAGCCGTGGCAGAACTACCAGGCTGGCGCCGACTCATCGACCATCACGGCAAAGCTGGGGCCGCCGAAAGAGGTCTATGACCTGCCGACTGGCGGCAAGCGCCTGATGTGGCCGACCCAACCGCTGGGCGAGGTGACGACGGCGGCGGATATCGACGCATCGGGAAAGATCGTGAGCGTGCGGCAGGTCCTCGATGAAAACGAGTTCTACAAAGCGCAGATCGGCACCTGGACGCGCAAGGACGTGCTGATCAACTTCGGCCGTCCGGAGGAGACGTCCTACTTCCCATTGATGAAACGCGAGGTATGGACGTACCGGTACATGGAGGCAAACGTCTGGTACATGATGTACAGCTTTTACTTCGATGACCAGGGCACGCTCCGCCTGACGCAAAAAACGCCCGACCCGCTTCACGATCCCGACGCCCGGAATTTCTTCTGATTTCTCTGAAAAGTACCGAAGAACTCTGTTGTCGACGAAAAAATGCCGCCCGAAAAAGCGGCATTTTTTTACGCCTGGACTGCCGGAACCTTTTAATAAAAAGTGATTCGCAAGGTTAATCGCGGCGCAGCAATGACGCCGGAAGCCCGTTTCCAGCGATAATTTGACCGTTGCAGTGCTGTACCTCTCGTTACGCTTTGGAGCTGATACCCATGCATCGACCTAAACGCATGCTGGCTGAGAACGCCGACTGGGCGGCTGAAATTGCCGCCAGCGACCCGGATTTCTTCGAAACACTGGCACAGGGTCAAAGTCCGACCGTGCTGTGGCTGGGATGCTCCGACAGCCGTGTGCCGGCCGAAACCATCACGCACTCGAAGCCCGGTGATTTATTCGTCCATCGCAACATCGCGAACCTCTTTTCTCCGGACGATGACAACACCATGAGCGTCCTCGAATACGCGGTGAGGGTGCTGAAAGTGGACCACGTGATTGTGTGCGGACACTACGGCTGCGGGGGCGTGCGTGCGTCGTTGCTGCCGTTGTCCGACGCCCTGCCCCACGTCAACCGCCGCATTGCCCCGCTGTGCACGCTGGCGCGTGAGCACAGCAGCGAACTCGACGCAATGAGCACGATGGATTCGCGCATCGACCGGCTGGCGGAACTGAGCGTGCTTGAACAAGTGGGCGCGCTACGTGACACGCCCATCGTGCGCGACGCCGAACGTCCACCACGCGTTCACGGCTGGATCTTCGGTCTGCGCGACGGCCGCATCAAGGTGCTTTCGTCCGGAGACCCCGCCGATTCCGATACGGACACCGCGGGCGAGCCCACCGGCTCTTCAAATGCAGCCGCGAAAGCGGCATGACCCGCACCGGCGCCAAGCACGTGATCGAAACCGCCGGCTTGCTGTCGGGCATAAAGCTGCAATGAAAAACGGCCCTCGCTTTTGGCGAGAGCCGTTTTTTAACCGATGAAGCGCCGGATACGCGCCTCAATCGAATCAATCACTCAATCGAATCAATTTAGGAAAGCTGCGGATTCAGCTTCTCGACCTTCGAATGCAGCTTGTTCAGTGCCGCGAGATATGCCTTCGCCGACGCCGCCACGATATCCGGGTCCGTGCCCACGCCGTTCACGATCCGGCCGCTCTTCGACAAACGCACGGTCACTTCGCCCTGAGCCTGCGTACCCGTGGTAATGGCGTTCACCGAATACAGCACCAGCTCGGCGCCGCTCGTCACCTTCGATTCGATCGCGTGCAGCGTGGCATCGACCGGGCCGTTACCTCGCGATTCACCCTGCACTTCGATACCATCGACCGCAAACACCACACGCGCATGCGGCTGCTCACCCGTTTCCGAATGCTGAGCCAGCGACACGAAGCGGAACGTTTCCTTCGCCTGCATTTCCGCTGATTCTTCGGAGACGATCGCCATGATGTCTTCATCGAAGATCTCGGATTTACGATCGGCGAGTTCCTTGAAGCGCACGAACGCGGCGTTCACATCCGTTTCCGATTCCAGCGTCACGCCGAGATCTTCCAGGCGCTGCTTGAACGCGTTACGACCCGACAACTTGCCGAGCACGATCTTGTTGGTCGCCCAGCCCACGTCTTCGGCACGCATGATCTCGTAGGTATCGCGCGCTTTGAGCACGCCATCCTGGTGAATGCCGGAAGCATGCGCAAACGCGTTCGCGCCGACCACAGCCTTGTTCGGCTGCACGACAAAACCGGTGATCTGCGAGACGAGCTTCGAGGTCGGCACAATATGCGTTGTATCGATACCGAGTTCCAGCCCGTAGTAATCCTTGCGCGTTTTCATCGCCATCACGACTTCTTCCAGCGCCGTGTTGCCCGCGCGCTCGCCGAGGCCGTTGATGGTGCACTCAATCTGACGCGCGCCGCCGATATGCACGCCGGCCAGGGAATTCGCGACCGCCATGCCGAGGTCATCGTGGCAATGCACGGACCACACCGCCTTGTCCGAATTCGGCACGCGTTCGCGGATGGTCTTGATCAGGTTGCCGTAGCCTTCCGGCACGGCGTAGCCAACCGTATCGGGAATATTGATGATGGTCGCGCCTTCATCGATCACTGCTTCCAGCACGCGGCACAGGAAATCGAGATCCGAACGGCTGCCGTCTTCCGGCGAGAACTCGACGTCGTCGGTGAACTTGCGCGCGAAACGCGTGGCGAGACGCGCCTGCTCGTAGACCTGATCCGCGCTCATGCGCAGCTTCTTTTCCATATGCAGCGCCGACGTGGCAATGAACGTATGGATACGGAAGTGATCGGCGGGCTTCAGAGCATCGGCGGCGCGCTGGATGTCTTTATCGTTGGCGCGGGCCAGCGAGCAGATCGTGCTGTCCTTGATCAGGCCGGCAATGGTATGAATGGCGTCGAAATCGCCGTTCGAGCTGGCCGCAAAGCCTGCTTCGATCACATCGACCTTCATCCGTTCGAGCGCCTTCGCGATCCGGATCTTCTCGTCCTTCGTCATCGACGCGCCGGGGGATTGCTCGCCATCGCGCAAGGTCGTGTCGAAAATGATCAGTTTGTCTGCCATGTCGGGCTCCAGTGGGGAGTTTTAGAGTGTTGAAAACGGTGGGGAAAAACAATACGGAATCCGGGTGTTCGCGCCACCGCTGGCGTCGAAAACCACGAACGAGCAGACGGGAGGCGGGAAGCTTAGCGCGGCAGGCGCGCTAGTAGCGGTAGCGCGCGTAGCGGCGCACCAGCTAGGAAAAACGAGAGGGGATGGGCGAAAAAAATCATTTGCAGACTATAACGAGATTTTTGGGAGCGTGCAATTGGGCTTTCCGATCGATCCGATTGACTTTACCCGCATGGTTTTGGACCACGCGGCGCCCAAAAGCAAAAAGCGCGCACCGGGTTCAAGCCGATGCGCGCGGTTCTTTCAATGCGCTTTTTCAGACGATCTGGCCGGATTCGGCCGGCCGCGTATGGCCATGTACCCCCACCATGCGTAACCGGAAAAACCGTACAACACGAACAAGCCGAACAACATCAACGGCGGATCCGACGACACCAGCACAAACGCCACCACCACCAGCAGCACGCCGGCGAACGGGACACGAAAGCGCACATCGAGCGCCTTGCCGCTGTAGAACGGTGCGTTCGATACCATCGTGACACCGGCATAGATGGTCAGCGCAAACGCCACCCACGGCAGCCAGACCAGCTTCAGCGGCACGCGGTTGTCGGTAGCGAGCCACACGAAACCCGCGATCAGCGCCGCCGCTGCCGGGCTCGGCAGGCCCTGGAAATAGCGTTTATCGACCACGCCTACGTTCGTATTGAAGCGCGCAAGACGCAATGCCGCACCCGAGCAATAGACGAACGCCGCGAGCCAGCCCCAGCGGCCCAGGTCCTTCAGGATCCATTCGTACATCACCAGCGCGGGCGCCACGCCAAACGAGACCATGTCCGAGAGGCTGTCGAACTGCTCGCCGAACGCGCTCTGCGTATGCGTCATGCGCGCGACCCGGCCGTCCATGCCATCCAGCACCATGGCTACGAAGATCGCGATGGCCGCGATCTCGAAGCGCACGTTCATAGCCTGAACGACCGCGAAAAAGCCGCAGAACAACGCGGCCGTGGTGAACGCGTTGGGCAGCAGGTAAATGCCGCGCTTCCTCAAAAACTGTTGCCGCTTCGCACGCCGCGTTTCCAGCACGCCGATGTCCTGCGCCGACTTGTTACGGCGAAACGCCCGTGGGGGTGTTGCCGTGCTTCGCGTTCGGCGCGGTTTGAGTGCCATCGAGTCCTCCGTTGTGCAGCCTGGTTTTACCGCTTTATTTGTACTGATTCTCTGCCGGTTCACTGACTACTCTGCGAACTCAGCAAGGATGGTAGACGAGGCCGACACCTTCTCGCCAATCGCCACCCGCGGACGGCTGCCCACCGGCAGATACACATCGACTCGCGATCCAAAGCGGATAAAGCCATAACGCTGGCCACGGTTAAGCGGCTCGCCAACGTGGACGTAGCACAAAATACGCCGCGCGATCAGTCCGGCGATCTGCACCGAAGTCACCGTATGCCCTGCCGCCGTCTGGATCACGATCGCATTGCGTTCGTTCTCGGTCGAGGCTTTATCGACGGCTGCATTGAGATACGAACCGGGAAAGTACTCGACCTTGCTGATAGCGCCATCGACCGGCGAGCGCTGCGAGTGGACATTGAACACGTTCATGAACACGCTGATCTTCAGCGCTTCGCGGCCCGCGTAAGGGTCGTGCGCGGTTTCCACGGCAACGATACGGCCGTCTGCCGGACACAGCACGGCGTTCGCCTGAACGGGAATCGGCCGGGCGGGGTCACGGAAAAACTGGACGACGAAGATCGTCAATAGCCAGAACGGCCAGGCAAAACCAAAGCCGCCGATGGCCTGGATCAACACGGCAATGACAGCCGCAATGGCAATAAACGGCCAGCCTTCACGCGCGATGATCGGATGTGGATAGTTCATGAACGAGTTCTATGTTTTTAGTAAAACCGTAGGATAGCAAAAGCCGTCCGGCGCCAAGCGACACCGGACGGCTTGCGGTCTTCACCAGGACCGGCATACGAGGCCGGTCGTTCAGCTTTTTAAGTTCTGAAGCTGCTTAGTTCTTCGACTGATCAACCAGCTTGTTTGCCGCGATCCACGGCATCATGGCGCGCAGCTTGGCGCCGACCGTTTCGATCTGGTGCTCAGCCGTCAGGCGGCGGCGCGATTGCAGCGTCGGTGCGCCAGCCTTGTTTTCGATGATGAAGCTCTTTGCGTACTCGCCGGTCTGGATGTCCGTCAGCACTTGCTTCATTGCCTTCTTCGTTTCCGACGTCACGATCTTCGGGCCCGTCACATATTCGCCGTATTCGGCGTTGTTCGAGATCGAGTAGTTCATGTTGGCGATGCCGCCTTCATAGATCAGGTCGACGATCAGCTTCAGTTCGTGCAGGCATTCGAAGTACGCCATTTCCGGCGCGTAACCCGCTTCCACCAGCGTTTCGAAGCCAGCCTTGATCAGGTCGACCGTACCGCCGCACAGCACAGCTTGCTCGCCGAACAAGTCAGTTTCCGTTTCTTCGCGGAAGTTCGTTTCGATAATACCGGCACGGCCGCCGCCGTTCGCTGCTGCATACGACAATGCCACGTCGCGTGCCGCGCCCGACTTGTCTTGTGCCACGGCGATCAGGTGGGGAACGCCGCCGCCCTGGGCGTACGTGCTGCGAACCGTGTGGCCCGGCGCCTTCGGGGCGATCATGATCACGTCGAGGTCGGCACGCGGGATAACCTGGCCGTAATGCACGTTGAAGCCGTGCGCGAATGCCAATGCAGCGCCTTCCTTGGCATTGTCGTGCACTTCGTTCTTGTAGACTTCAGCGATCTGCTCGTCCGGCAGCAGCATCATGACCACGTCCGCGCCCTTCACGGCTTCAGCGACTTCCTTGACCTTCAGGCCGGCCTTCTCAGCCTTGCTCCACGATGCGCCGTTCTTGCGCAGACCGACCGTCACGTTCACACCGCTTTCCTTCAGGTTCAGCGCGTGCGCATGGCCTTGCGAGCCATAACCGATGATCGTGACTTGCTTGCCCTTGATGAGGGAGAGGTCGGCGTCTTTGTCGTAGAAAACTTTCATGGTGGTTCCTTTGCTTGAATTTAGTTTGTGAAATTGGGTGCCAAATAACGCACGCGTTGTTCAGGCGCTCTCAGACCTTCAGGATTCGCTCGCCCCGGCCAATGCCGGAACTGCCTGTGCGCACGGTCTCGAGAATTGCCGTTGCGTCCAGCCCCTGAATAAATGCGTCGAGCTTGTCGCTCGCGCCCGTCAGTTCCATCGTGTAGCTTTTTTCGGTAACGTCGATGATGCGGCCGCGGAAGATGTCCGCCATCCGCTTCATCTCTTCCCGTTCCTTACCGACCGCTCTCACCTTGATCAGCATCAGCTCGCGCTCAATGTGGGCGCCCTCTGTCAGGTCGACCACTTTCACCACCTCGATCAGGCGGTTCAGGTGCTTCGTGATCTGTTCGATCACGTCATCCGAGCCAATGGAAACGATGGTCAGCCGCGACAGCGAACTGTCTTCGGTCGGCGCCACCGTCAAGGTTTCAATGTTGTAGCCACGCGCGGAAAAGAGCCCGACGACACGCGATAACGCGCCCGGTTCGTTTTCCAGCAGCACGGAAATAATGTGTCTCATGATAGGTGCGTTCCTGATTTATCCAGTTAGATAGCTTGTTTTCGCGAGACTCGTGCGCGGCCGGACGTCTTTTGTGGAGACGGGCGCGCGCGAGCCGCGCTTGGGAAAACAGCGTTATAGATCTTCCGATCCGAGCAGCATTTCCGTGATGCCCTTGCCTGCCTGGACCATCGGAAACACGTTTTCGGTGGGATCTGTCTGGAAGTCGAGGAACACCGTGCGATCCTTCAGGCGCAGTGCTTCTTTCAGCGCCGGTTCGACGTCGCGCGTGTGCTCGATGCGCATGCCCACGTGACCATAAGCCTCAGCCAGCTTCACGAAGTCAGGCAGCGCGTCCATGTAAGAACTGGAGTAGCGCTTCTTGTATTCGATCTGCTGCCACTGGCGAACCATGCCGAGATAGCGGTTGTTCAGCGAGATGATCTTGATCGGCGTGTTGTATTGCTTGCACGTCGACAATTCCTGGATGCACATCTGGACCGAGCCTTCGCCCGTGATGCACAAGACCTCGTCGTCCGGGTGCGCCATCTTCACGCCCATGGCCGCCGGCAAGCCGAAGCCCATGGTGCCGAGACCACCTGAATTGATCCATCGGCGCGGCTTGTTGAAGCGATAGAACTGCGCCGCCCACATTTGATGCTGGCCGACGTCCGAACAAACGAATGCTTCGCCGTCGGTCAGTTCCCACGCCTTTTCGACCACGTACTGCGGCTTGATGATCTCGCTTGCACGGTCGAACTTGAGGCAGTCCTTCGAACGCCACGCCTCGATGTCCTTCCACCAGTCGGCCAGCGCCGCCGTGTCCGGACCGTGTTCGGCCGTCTGCAACTGTTCGATCAACTCTTTCAACACTTCCTTCACGTCGCCGACAATCGGAATATCGACCTTCACGCGCTTGGAAATGGACGACGGATCAATGTCGATGTGAATGATCTTCTTCGCATGCGACGCGAAATGCTCCGGATCACCGATCACGCGGTCATCGAAACGCGCGCCGATCGCGATCAGCACATCGCAATGCTGCATGGCCATGTTGGCTTCGTACGTGCCGTGCATGCCGAGCATGCCGAGGAATTTCTTGTTGTCCGCGCGATAACCGCCCAGGCCCATCAGCGTATTCGTCACCGGATAACCAAGCAGGTCGGCGAACTGGTTCAACTCACGCGCCGCATTCGCCAGGATAATGCCGCCGCCCGTGTAGATGTACGGACGCTTCGCCGAGAGCAACAACTGCACGGCCTTGCGGATCTGGCCCGAATGGCCTTTGGTGACCGGATTGTACGAACGCAGCGAGACGGATTTGATTGGTTCGTACTTGCACGGCGTCTTCGACACATCTTTCGGAATGTCGATCAGCACCGGGCCTGGACGTCCCGTCCGGGCGATGTAAAACGCCTTCTTGATGGTCAAAGCAAGCTCGCGCACGTCCTTCACAAGGAAGTTGTGCTTGACGCATGGACGCGTAATGCCGACCGTATCGCATTCCTGGAACGCATCCTGGCCGATTGCCGCGGTAGGAACCTGGCCGCTGATGATCACGAGCGGGATGGAATCCATGTAGGCAGTGGCAATACCGGTCACCGCATTGGTGACGCCGGGGCCAGAGGTCACGAGGCACACGCCGACATTACCCGTGGAGCGCGCGTAGGCGTCAGCGGCATGAACCGCGGCCTGTTCGTGGCGCACGAGGATGTGCTGGATCTGGTCCTGCTTGTACAACTCGTCGTAGATATAGAGTACCGAGCCGCCGGGATAGCCCCAAATGAACTCGACTTTTTCGTCAGCGAGCGCGCGCATGAGCACGGTGCCGCCGATGGATTCAGCTTCGAGGGGGGGAGTCGTATCCGACGTGGAGAATTCCGCGCTGGGCATATTCATACATTCACCTTTCGAATTTTCGGCAAAAAATTGATTGGGTGCTCTCTGCCGGGCTTATGGCTCGGGTTCAAGCGGCGCGTCTAAATGGGAAGCGGGCTTCTTGGGCTCGCCTCAAAGAGACAGTTCACTTTATGATGCGAGTCGGAAACGATAGCCCGAGGCAATAAAGGTCGTCAAGGAAAAATTGCACAATCCTCCCTGAAGCGAGCAGGAATCGCAGCTTAAAGGCTCGGATTTATCCGAAATACTGAAGAAAACTCTGTGTTTCAGCCTGTAACGGCGGCGCATTTCCTCGCTGTTCACTCAAAAGTTTGCTAGCATCCGCAGGTTTTAAACCTCTCACCAACTCTTATCGACGCACGCTCGTTGCGCCGGGCCTCACGGATGGCATCAGACAAGGAACTCGCCGATTTTCTGGCGGGCGTCGAAAGACGCGCGTTTAAGCAGACGGTGTACACCGTACGCGACGACGATGCGGCGCTCGACATCGTTCAGGATGCGATGATCAAGCTCGCCGAAAAATACGGCGACCGGCCACCGCCCGAATTGCCCCTTTTGTTTCAGCGTATCCTGCAGAATGCAACGCACGACTATTTCCGGCGCCAAAAGGTCCGCAATACGTGGGTAAGCCTGTTCTCCTCGTTCGGCAACGCCGACGACGACGAATTCGACCCCCTGGAGACCTTCGAATCGCAGGACGGGACGGTCGGTGCGGAAAGCAGCGAGAGCCGGCTCGAGCGTGAACAGGTGCTCAACCTGATCGACGCGGAGATCCAAAAACTACCAGCACGTCAACGGGAAGCGTTTCTCATGCGTTACTGGGAGGATATGGATGTCGCCGAAACCGCCGCTGCAATGGGCTGCTCTGAAGGCAGCGTAAAAACACATTGCTCGCGGGCCACGCACGCGCTGGCACACGCGCTGAAGGCGAAAGGAATCACGCTATGAGCAACGCTCTCGATCACAAGGAAACCGAGTTCGCGCTGAAGGTACGCCGCGCGCTCGACGAAAACATCAATTCGCTACCCGCCGCATCGCTCGACAAGCTCGCAGCGGCGCGCCGGACGGCGATTGCACGCAAGAAGCCGGAAAAAGTCGCGGTCGCCGCGCCGGTTTTCGCGCCTTCGCTCGCCGGGGCGGGCATGGCAGGTCCGGGTTCGCTCGGCCCGGCCGGCTCTGGCCACGCGGGTAAACGCGGCCGCTTCTCGCGCCTCGCGCTGGCGTGGCCGCTGCTCGCGCTCGTGATCGGGTTGGCTGGCATCGCTTATTTCGAGGACCAGCAGCGCACCGCGGAACTCGCCGATATCGACGCGGCCATGCTCAGCGACAATCTCCCGCTCGACGCCTATCTCGACCACGGTTTCAACGCGTACCTGACGCGCAATCATTAAGACTGCAGGAGTCATCGGGTGAGTTACAAGCGCGGCCTCGCGATTGTCTTTGGATGCGCAATTGCGGGACTTGTCGCGTTTGCCGCCACCTATCCGCGTTTCTACTCGTCCGCTTCGGCGGTGCCTGTTGCCGCTGCGCCGGCCGGGGCGAGCGCGGGAGAAGTCCTGTCGCCGCTTTCTTCGCTCTCCTCCCCCGCCAGTCCTATGGCATGGGCCCGGCTTACCGACGCGCAACGGGTCGCGCTCGCGCCGTTCGCCTCGCAATGGGATCAATTCAGCGAAGAACGTAAGCGCAATTGGATCAAGATAGCCTCGCGATACAAGAAGATGTCGCCCGATGCGCAAAAACGCCTGCATGAACGAATGACCGAATGGGTCCACATGACCCCGGAACAACGCAAGGTCGCGCGCGAAAATTATCAGGTTTCGAAGTCCGTCCCTGTTGAGAAGCGGGAACGCGCCTGGGATGCTTATCAAAAGCTCCCGGAAGATCAGAAGAAAAAGCTCGCCGCCACCGAACACCCGCGCCGGCCAACCGTTGTCAGCGCGCCGCCTTCCGGTAAAACCGAAGTCAAGGATATCGACCGGCTGATGACCGCGCGGGAACATTCGCGTGCTTCCGAGGCTGCTGCAATGGGGACGTCGGCTTCTCCAGCGGCGCCCGCCGCTCCCGTTGGTCCCGCCATTCCCAGCGCCGCCAGTTTTGTGCCGGCCACGCCGATTCCGGTTTCGCCGCAACAGGCGCCGTCCATATTCAACGGGTCTTAGGCACAAATTGAGCGCTTCCTCTCTGGAATCTGTCGAGTCTCCCGAATTGAGCGCGCCCAGGCTGCGTCGCCGACTGGCTACGATGCTCTATGAAGGCGTGATCCTGTTCGGGATCGTCTTTGTTGCCGGGTATTTGTTCAGCACGCTCACCCAGCAACGCAACGGACTCACCCACCACAATCTGCTGATGGCGTGGATCGGGTTTGTGCTCGCAGTTTATTTCGTCTACTTCTGGACGCATGGCGGCCAGACACTGCCCATGAAAACCTGGCGGCTGAAAGTGGTCGATGCGCGTGGAGCGCCGGTTTCCATAACACGCGCCATCGCGCGCTATGTGTTTGCGTGGTTGTGGTTCCTGCCGCCGCTGGCATTGCATCCGTTGCTCAAGCTTTCCGTTCCGGCCACGCTTGTAGTGACCGCCGTGTGGATCGTGCTGTGGGCCACAGCAGTGTGGCTCGATCCGGCACGACAGTTTTTGCATGACCGGCTGGCCGGAACGCGGATCGTGGGCGTGGTCCCACCGGCGGCTTAGTCCAACATCCGCAATGTTGAACCGCTGTGGATCACGGCAACGAAAAAACCTCAAGCGATATCTCTCAGGCCTCCGAAGCGTCAGTTGCGCGCTGAAATCCGGCCTTCTCCCCTATCTTGCTTTTGTCGGTCTCAGCTCAGCCAGTCTGGAGCTTCCTTCAGCGCCATATGCAGGTTGTCGTTGAAGTGATGGATCCGATAACCCAATCCCCCGAACATTGTCTGCAATGACCGTCGCGTATAAAGCGTGATATGGCCATTGCGAGGCGCGATGTACCAGTTGTCCATCCCCCGCGGCGACACGTGATCTATCGTCAACGTGGAGAACAGCAATACACCACGCCCGTTTAGCAGCCCGAGCGCTTCCTGGACAGAGACCAGCGGTTCGGGCGTGTGCTCCAGAACCTCGAACGCGCTGATGAAATCGAATGAGCCTGACGGCGGCACCCCTTCTTCATCCATCGGGTCCCAGCTATGTCCGTCTACTCCGCCATTGCGCAATAACGACGTCAGCGTGCCATTGCCGCCACCATAGTCGAGACACCTTAACCCGTGACCTTTCTTGATGAAATCAAGAATGAAAGCGGCATTGCCCGCAGGCCGTGAATCAATGTAGTCAGGGTCGACCAGCACGTAATCATCGTTATAAATGTGCCGCAGGTAGTCGGCCTTGCTCCAATGATCGAACGCAGTGGTGAAGATGAGACCGCAAGCATTGCATCGGTTGTAATAGACCGGCACGCCGGTGAGCGGCAGATAGCGCCCGCGCCGCTCTTCGCAACTCTTGTTGAAGTCGGTGACGCCGTAGAGAGGCGCCGGTTCGTTGCATACTTTGCACATCGACATTCGAACGGCCTGCCCCACTGTTCCGCTATCCAGTTGCATAGGATTCCATCGTAAATCCGAGAGTATAGGCGAAGCCAACACGATGAGGACGCTCAGCTCCCCGCGTACTTGCGGCGATGTATCGCATCCGGTTATCGGCGAGTCATGCCAGTTTTCGCGTGGTCGTGGCGCTGCAGCAACGATAGTCCGTCAGGGCAACGTCCATCTGCGCGAACCCGACCGCGAAACGAAATCGCGCATAAACATCGCGCGTTGTAATGCGGGGTAAGCGCCCGCAAAGCCAACCGGACGGGCTTGCCATCTGTCCCACCGGACACCTCGAAGAACCTTAAATCGCGGCGTTTTTCCTTCTTCAATGCACACTCGGCACTTCCGCCACAACCTTTAGTAATAAGAAGTTTTCGTGACTGTCATGGCTCCGTCACGCGAGCATGGCGCAATGGCCGCACTGCAACCCGTTGCGCGTGCCCATGGCCACTAAATCGTCTGCGAGTCACCTCCTAGGCATTACCCTCCGCGATGCCGAAGCCATCGCGTTCCGCACCGACGTGGCGCCTCCCCCTTCCACTGAAACCACCGGCGCCAGCCTCGCTCCCCCGACCGCTTCTGGAACCACCTCTCGCCCCGACGACGAACCTGCCGACCATCGCTACCGTACCATCTGGCTATCCGATATCCATCTCGGCTCCGGTGGCTGTCAGGCGCACTATCTGCTCGATTTTCTCCGCCATAACGATTCCGAGTACCTGTACCTGGTGGGCGACATCATCGACGGATGGCAACTGCGCAAAGGCTGGTTCTGGCCGCAAGCGCACAACGACGTGATCCAGAAGGTGCTGCGCAAAGCCCGCAAGGGCACGCAGGTGGTCTACATTCCGGGCAATCACGACGAAGCCGCGCGACAGTTCTGCGACCTGGCTTTCGGCGACATCCATGTCCGCAACGAGGCGTTCCATACCACACTTGCGGGCAAGCGCCTGTGGATCGTGCATGGCGATCTCTTCGATGGCGTCATCCAGCACGCCAAGTGGCTCGCTTATCTCGGTGACACGCTCTACACGCTGATCCTGCTGCTCAACCGCTGGTTCAACCGGGTGCGCAGCCGCTTGGGCCTGAACTATTGGTCGCTCTCGCAATACCTCAAGCATCAGGTCAAGAACGCGGTGAACTTCATCTCGAAGTTCGAGCACGTGATGACCGATGAAGCGCGCCGCCGCGGCTGCGACGGCGTTGTCTGCGGTCATATTCACAAAGCTGAAATCCGCGATATCGACGGTGTCCTGTACTGCAATGACGGCGACTGGGTGGAAAGCCTGTCGGCGCTTGTCGAGACGTTCGAAGGCGAGCTGAAGATCATTTACTGGACCGTCCTGCGCTCTCCTGAACACCATTCGCAAAAGGCCGCGGCGACTGCTTGATCGACTGCCTGAGCAACCGCCTGAGCGCTTTCACTTATCGAGGCCATCGAATGAAAATCATGATTGTTACCGACGCATGGGAACCGCAAGTCAACGGCGTCGTGCGTACCTTGAAAAGCACCAGCCGCGAACTGACTGCGCTGGGACATCGCGTGGAATTGCTGACGCCGCTCGAATTCAGGACCATCGCGTGCCCGACTTATCCCGAGATTCGCCTGTCGCTGCTGCCGCGCCGCCGCGTCGCGCAACGCATAGAGGAATTTGCGCCGGATGCGCTGCATATCGCGACGGAAGGCCCGCTCGGCATGGCCGCGCGCTCGTTCGCTCTGCGCAACAAACTCCCCTTCACGACCGCGTATCACACGCGCTTTCCTGAGTACGTGCAGGCACGGTTCCACATTCCGCTCGCTGCAACCTACAAGTTTTTGCACTGGTTCCACAAGCCTTCGCAAGCGGTAATGGCGCCTACGCCCGTTGTGAAAACTGACCTCGAAAAGTTCGGTTTCACGAACGTGGTCTTGTGGACACGCGGCGTGGATCTGGATATTTTTCGACCGATGGATTCGAAGGTCCTGAACACGACACGGCCCATTTTTTTGTATGTCGGACGCGTCGCGGTCGAGAAGAATGTCGAGGCTTTCCTGAAGCTCGATCTGCCCGGGTCGAAGTGGGTCGCGGGCGAAGGACCGGCGCTGGCCGAACTGAAATCGCGCTATCCGAACGCGAACTATCTTGGCGTGTTGTCGCAGGCTGAACTGGCGAAGGTCTACGCGGCCGCTGATGTATTCGTGTTCCCAAGCCGCACCGATACCTTCGGCCTCGTGCTGCTCGAAGCAATGGCATGCGGTACGCCGGTCGCGGCGTACCCGGTGACGGGTCCGATCGATGTACTCGGCACCGATGGCCCGGGAGCGCTTGACGAAGACCTGCGCGAAGCGTGTTTGCGGGCGCTGAAAATTGAACGCGCCGATGCCCGTGCGTGGGCGGAGAAGTTCTCGTGGCGGGCGGCATCGGAACAATTCGCGGCGAATCTGAAGCCGCTTGCGACTCGCGGCGCGACGCAAAGCCAAGCAACGGCGTAATCTGGCTTTCGCGAGGGCAACGGTATGATTGAATCCGCGTTGCCCTCAGCGCAACGTGGCGGATGTCAAAACGCGTTGTGCAGTTCGTGACCCACCGGCCAGAGAAGGCAACAATGCGATGTGGCCGCTCGCAGCTGCAACAAGCTGCCGGCGGACTCGCCTTTAGTGACTTCCGCACAGCGGTCGTTCGAGAAGTCGGCCGCGAGTCGGCCAGCGAGTCATCCCCGCCCCGCGAAGCGGCGTCGAGCGTAGCTCGAAGAGTGCATCGGAGCGTACGTCAATACAACCACAGCAAGTTTCAAAGAAGCGCAATGTGAAAGCCAAACCTTCAGTGCAAGCGAAATCCCTGCTCTTGATACACCGGGAACCCTTCAGCAACGAAGACGACGACATCGAGGGCGCGCCGCATCCGGGCGAGCCCTTGAGCGCCGACGATCCGCTCGCTCCGTTGCCGTTCAATCCCTACAAGGGCAACCGCGGCCTGACCCGCGCCTGGCACGCGATGAAAAACTCGCTGAACGGCTTTCGCGTGGCGATCCGCGAGGAAAGCGCGTTCCGCCAGGAGCTGACGCTCGCCGCCATCCTGGTGCCGTGCGGCATCTTCGTGCCGGTCTCGCCGGTCGAACGGGCGGCGCTGCTGGCGTCCGTGCTGCTGGTGCTGATGGTGGAATTACTGAACTCAAGCGTGGAAGCGGCGATAGACCGGATTTCGCTGGAGCGGCACGAACTGTCCAAACGGGCGAAGGATTTCGGCAGCGCGGCGGTCATGGTCGCCCTGCTGGCGTGCGTGCTCACATGGGGCCTGATAGTCGGCCCATTGCTCTGGCGATGGGCCTTGATGCTGTTTTAAACACCCCGCGGCACGCAACCGGCCACCCGCGCAGACCCCGTCCCCACTCAGCCGTTTATAATCGTCCGATATTCAAGATAGCCACCGATTTCCGGGTTCGTGACGCCGTCACGCAGGCCGCCTCAGGCCGCCCCCACCCGGAACCGGTCAACCAGGTCCGGACGACATGGAAGCCAAACCTCCCCGCCGCACCCGTGAACGGATTCTCGAACTGTCGCTGAAGCTGTTCAACGATATCGGGGAACCGAACGTCACGACGACTACCATCGCCGAAGAGATGGAAATCAGTCCAGGTAACCTGTACTACCATTTCCGCAACAAAGACGACATCATCAACAGCATCTTCGCGCAGTTCGAACAGCAGATCGAAAAGCGGCTGCGCTTTCCCGAAGACCATCGTCCGACAATTGACGAGATGTGGTCGTACCTGCAGTACATGGCGGATTTCCTGTGGCAGTACCGGTTTTTGTATCGCGACCTGAATGATCTGCTCGCACGAAACCGCACGCTGGAAACGCATTTCAAACAGATCATCACCCACAAGGTCAACTTCGCGCAGCAACTGTGCGACGCACTCGTAGCCGATCACGAAATGGTCGCAACGCCCGCGGAAATCAAGGTGATCGCGACCAACATGGGGGTGATCGCGACGTACTGGCTGTCGTACCAGTTCGTCATGAACCCGCGCAAATATAACGAGCAGGAAACCATCCGCTCGGAATTGCATCAGGCGAGCCTGCATATCATCTCGATGATGGCGCCGTATCTCCGTGGCCGGTCACGGCAGATTTTCGATGACCTCGTGTCGGGGAAAATGCCGGAACGCGTCTTTGCCGATTACCGCGCGCCCAAGGAAGACGGCGCGCCTAAGGAACCTATTTAATGAAAGCTGTCTGCGTATATTGCGGCTCCGCCAATGGAGCCAGACCGGTCTATGCCGAAGCGGCAAAAGCGTTTGGCCGGGCGTTGGTCGAAGCGGATCTCGCGCTGGTCTACGGCGGCGGGAGCGTGGGGTTGATGGGCACCATCGCCGACGAAGTCCTGGCGCTCGGCGGCCGCGCCATCGGTGTGATCCCCGAGTTGCTGATGAACAAGGAAGTCGGCCATAAAGGTCTGACGGAGCTGTACGTCGTGCCCGACATGCATCAGCGCAAGAAGAAAATGGCCGATCTCGCCGATGCGTTTGTATCGATGCCCGGCGGCGTCGGTACGTTCGAAGAGCTGTTCGAGGTTTACACATGGGCGCAGCTTCGTTATCACGAGAAGCCGGTCGCGCTGCTGAACGTGGACGGGTATTACGATCCGCTGCTCGCCATGCTGCGCCATACCGTGGAAGAAGGTTTCATGCGCGCGCCATTCCTCGACATGCTGCAAGTGAACGCCGATCCCGTGAAGCTGATCGAAGCGCTCAGCGTGTATAAACCGCCGCTGGTGGACCGCTGGCCCGAGAAACGCGACGCTGTTTGATATCCCAACGGAGAATTTGACGATGTCGAAGGTAGTGCTGATCACAGGCGGCAGCCGCGGCATTGGCCGTGCCGCCGTTTTGCTGTGCGCGGCGCGTGGCTGGTCGATCGGCGTGAATTACGCGACCAACCGCAGCGCCGCCGATGAAACCGTCGCCCGCGCGCAAGCCGCCGGTGGCCAGGCGATCGCAATCCAGGGCGATGTCTGCGAAGAAGCCGACGTGATAGCCCTATTCGATGCAACCGTGCGCGCGTTCGGTCCTATCGACGGTTTCGTGAACAACGCGGGCATTGTCGCGCCGGGTTCCGCGCTGGCCGACATGGACATCGCGCGCATGAAACGCGTCTTCGATACCAACGTGCTCGGCGCGTATCTCTGCGCGCGTGAAGCGGCGCGGCGCATGTCGACCAAACGCGGCGGACGGGGCGGGTCGATCGTCAATGTGTCGTCCGCGGCAGCGCGGCTTGGGTCGCCGAACGAGTACGTGGACTACGCAGGGTCGAAAGGCGCCATCGATACCTTGACGATCGGCCTCGCAAAAGAACTAGGTCCGGAAGGCGTGCGCGTGAATGCCGTCCGGCCTGGTCTGATCGATACCGAGATTCACGCAAGCGGCGGCAAGCCCGATCGTGCAGCACAGCTGGGCTCGCTCGCGCCGCTGGGGCGGCCCGGTACGGCGAATGAAGTGGCGGAATCGATTGTGTGGCTGTTGTCCGATGCGTCGGCGTATGTGACCGGCGCATTGCTCGACGTGGCGGGCGGGCGTTAAAACGTTTGGACGCTAAAAACCGCCCTTCTGCTTGAGCCATGCGCGTTCTTCGGCTGTTGATTCGCGGCCGAGGATAACGTTGCGATGCGGAAAGCGGCCAAACCGCTCGATCACTTCGGCATGGCGCAGCGCGTATTTCAGCCCGTCTTCGACGTCCTTGTCGCCGGTTTCATCGAAGAGTGCTTGGTGCAGACGCACGGCTTCACGCTGGCTTGCCAGCGTCTCGTCGTGCTCGAACGGCATGGTCACGAACACGCGATGATGAATCGTCGGCAACGTGAGCTCGCCGCGCGTATCGACCAGCATGTGAGCCAGCTTTAATGCTTCGGCGTCACCGGCGAATGCACGCGGCGTGTTGCGAAAACAATTACGGGTGAACTGGTCGAGCACCACGATCAATGCCAGCGCGCCGAGCGGTGTAGCGCACCACGATGCAAGCCGACCTTCCAATGCCTCCTCAATCAAAGCGCCGAAGCGCTCGTGAAGCATGGCATCGAAGGTCGCATTCTTCTTGAACCAGGCACGGCGCGCGTGACCGTACTCCGCCGAATCTGGCGCACCGAACCACGCGTCGAGCACCGCTTGAGCGCGTGCGTCGAGCATCACGCAAACTCGATCACAAGACGCCGCGTGCGTGCACTTTTCTTCTCCACCTTCGCGATCCGCAGCTCACCGATCTCGCTCGTGTTACGCACATGCGTGCCGCCGCACGGCTGCAAATCAATACCTTCGATGCGCAACAAACGCACACGCCCCATGCCGGCCGGCGGCTTCACGCTCATGGTGCGCACGAGCTCAGGACGCTCTTCCATTTCCTGGTCGGTGATCCACTCGGTCGCCACCGGATGCGCGCCGCCAATCAGCTCACGCAAGCGCGTTTCCAGCGCCTCGCGTTCGATCGGTTCGACCGTCGCGAAGTCCATGCGCGCGTAGCCGCTGGTGATGCTGCAGCCATCGACGGGATAGGGTAATGCCGCGCACAGCAGATGCGTCGCCGTGTGCAGGCGCATGTGCCGGTAACGGCGCTCCCAATCGATCTCGGCTGTCACCCGATCGCCTACGTTCAGCTTCGCGAGCAGCGCGTCCTGATCCGGCGCGGGCACGTGGATGGCGTCATCGGGCGTCGCGCCTTCGAACTTGGCCTTGCGGGTGTCCGTTATTTCGATGCGCGTGCCGTCAGCAAGCGTCAGCGATCCGGCATCACCGGCCTGACCGCCGCCCAGCGGATAAAACACGGTTTGATCGAGATGGATACCAAGCTCGTCGATAGCCGTGATCGACGCCTCGCAGCGCGTCAAATAGGCGTCCTCGCGAAACAACGCGCGTGTACTCATGGGGAAATCTCCTGGTCTGTCACCGGCTGAAAATGAACCCGTATTATGCGGGCGGCCCGCCAAGCCTCCTTAGCCCGGGCGGTTGCGCATCCAGTCGGCGGTATCGAAGAAGGATGTGAGGAGGCGTTCACGCAAGGGCGCGTCGAGGCCGGTATCTTCCATTGCCCACGCCATGCAGCGCAGCCATTGATCCCGTTGCGGCGATGCAATCGCGAAGTTCATATGGCGAGCACGCAAACGCGGATGGCCAAAGCGGCTGATGTAATGGTCCGGGCCGCCCATCCAGCCGCACAGGAACCAGAAGAATTTATCGCGGGAATTCTCGAGCGTGGGAGGATGCAATGCGCGCAAAGCCGCGAAGTCCGGTTCGAGATCCATCAGATCGTAGAACCGGTCGACGAGCGCACGCACGCGCTCCTCGCCGCCAACGAGTTCAAATGCCGTGGGTTGCGGCGCTTGTTCAATATTTGCTTCGGTCATGCGTTTTCTTTGGGGTTATCGGGGGAAGGAGCGCTGCGGGGTTCGTCTGGTGTTTGGCGGGTGACGCACGGCCACGCGTTATCCGGGCCTCGGTCAGGCATCCCGCAACGATTGCAGCGCCGGCCGCGACAGTACGCGGCGCAGGCTCATCCAGCCGCCCACGCCCGAACACACGACACCCGCCACAATGCCCGCCGGCACGAGCCACGGGTTGAAATCGATGTGAAACTCGAACACGTACGTCGCCAGCACCCAGCCGATTCCCTGTGCGCCAAGCGCCGCCATCAGCCCGCTCAATGCGCCCACTGCCACGAACTCCGCAGTCTGCACCGAGCGCACCTGCTTATGCGACGCCCCGAGCGCGCGCAGCAACGCGGACTCGTGCACACGCTCGTCGCGCGTGCCGGCCAGCGCCGCGTACAACACGAGCACGCCCGCCGCGAGCGTGAAGACGAACAGGAACTGCACAGCGCCTATTACCTGCTCCAGCACGCGCTGGATCTGCGCGAGAATCGGCGCGATATCAATGGCGGTCACGCTCGGATACTTGTTGATCAAGCCATCGATCAAACCCTGCTGCCCCGGCGGCAAATGGAAACTGGTGATGAACGTGGCGGGCAGATCGCTGATGGACGGCGGCGGCATCAGCACAAAGAAATTCACCTTGAACGAATTCCAGTCAACCTTGCGCAGGCTCGTGACTGGCCCTTCGACCTGCATGCCGGCGACGTCGAAACGCAGCGTATCGCCGAGTTTCACGTGGATGATCTTCGCGAGCCCCTGTTCTATCGATACCTGCGCCTTTGCGTCCGTGCCGTACCAGTCGCCGCCGACCACGCGGTTATCGCTGGGTAGTTCGGTGGTGTACGAGAGGTTGAACTCGCGGTCCACCAGACGCTTTGCGTCGGCCTTTTCGTAGTTGTCGGGACTGACCGGCTTGCCGTTCACGGCGATCAGGCGACCGCGCACCATCGGCGACAACACCGCGTCGGCCTGGCCATGTTGCGAGAGGTAATCGGCGACGCCGGCGCGCTGGTCGGGCTGGACATCGATGAGAAATTCGTTCGGTGCGTCCGGCGGCGTCGATTGCCGCCAGCCCGCAATCAGGTCGCTGCGCGTCATCGCAATGAGCAGCAGGCACATCAGGCCGATGCCGAGCGCCGTGATCTGCAGCGCGCTCGCGCCGCTGCGCCGCTCCAGCGACGCCAGCGCGTACCGCCAGCCCACTCCCGCGCCCACGCGTTCGCTGCGAACGAACCGGGCGGCCGCCCAAAGCGCCACGCGTGCAATACCGCCAAACACCACCAGACCGCCCGCGAATCCCCCCGCCACGATCCCGCCCAGTTTCCATTCGCCCGCCGCGAGCACGAGCAGGCCGGCGAACAGCAGCACGCCCACGCCGTAAGCGATCCACGCTACCCGGCCGGCATCGCCGAGTTCCCGGCGAATGACGTGGACCGGCGGCACGCGCGTAAGCGGCAGCAACGGCGGCACAGCGAAACCAAGCAACAGCACCAGTCCAGTCGCAATCCCCTGCAACGCGGGCCAGACGCTGGGCGGCGGCAATTCGACATCGACGAGCGTTCCAAGCCAGTCCAGCAGTACTAGATGGCCGCCAAAGCCGAGCACCACACCCGCCGCGCTGCCAAGCAACCCAACAGCCAGGAATTCGCCGACAAACAAAGCCCGCAACGTCCCCTGGCTCACGCCGAGACAGCGCATGGCCGCGCAGCCGTCCAGATGACGACGCGCGAAACGGTGCGAGGCCATGGCGATGGCAACCGCCGCGAGCAGCGCGGTGAGCAGCGAGACGAGCGTGAGGAAATGACTGGCGCGGTCGATGGTCTGACGCACTTGCGGCTGGCCGTCCTGCAACGATTCGAGCGCGACGCCGCGCAGCTTGCCATCGTCCACTTTTGCGCGGGCGAACGTGGCGAACTGCTTGACCTGCGCATCCGGTCCCGCCACCAGCAACCGATAGGTCACGCGGCTGCCGAACGTGACGAGGCCGGTGGACGCGAGTTCATCGGAGCGCATCATCAGGCGCGGCGAAAAGCTGACGAACGAGAACCCGCGATCGAGTTCGCGCGTGATGACCGCCGCCACCTTGAACGCGCGCGTACCGACGCGGACGGTGCCGCCGACAGGCACTTTCAACGCATCGAGCAACGCAGGGTCGACCCAGACAGTGCCGGGCGCGGGAATGGAGGTGGTGGGCGTGCCGGGCTGATCGACAGCAGTCGCAATGCTCACCGCGCCGCGCAGCGGATACCCTGGCGAAACGGCCTTCAACGCCGCCAGACGGGCAACAGGCGTGGCGGACGCATTTCCCGAAACGCCCGCGCTGATCATGCTGGGAAAAATCGCGGTGGTCGCGGTCTCAAGGTTGAGTCGAGCCGCTTCCGCGGCGAACGCGGGATCGACCGGATGATCGGCGCGAACGACAAAATCCGCAGCAATCATCTGCCGCGCATCCCGCTCCAGCCCCTGGCGCATCCGGTCGCCGAGAAACCCGACACTCGCGAGCGCAGCAACCGCGAGCACGAGCGCCAGGATGAGCATGGTCAACTCGCCCGCACGCCAGTCGCGCGCGGTCATTCGCAACGACTGGCGCGCAATCTGCGTGAAGCTCAGTCCTTGCTGCTTGGAATCCTGCTTCGGATCCCGCTTCAACTCGCCGCCCAGGCTACTCGTACTCAATCGTGCTTGCTCCTGAACCGGCCGACGCCCGGATTCACCCGTGCGCTGACGCTGGGCACCATGTGCTTGGCCATCCGCCCGAAGCCACCGCGCACGCCTCTTACGAGCCGTGGCAACGCCCAGCCGGCACACAACAGGAACGCGATGATCAGGACCAGGCACAGCAGCGGCACGAACAACGCGAGCGTGATTCCCAGCAACGCGCCGAAATCCTCGGTCGCCGATGCCACCCAGTTCGACACCGGTTCCGGCGATAAATTGATCAGCGCCCGCGTGCCGGCTTTGGCCAGATGCGCGGCGCCCGCAAGCGTACCGCCGGCGAGCGCGGCAACAGTCAGCAGCGCCGGATCGGCGTGACCGAACGCGCCAACGGCCAGCACGGCGCCGGCAGGGATGCGAATGAAGGTGTGGATGGCATCCCAGAGGGAGTCGAAGGCGGGGATTTTATCGGCGAAAAACTCGACCACGGCGAGCGCTGCCGCCACGCCGATCACCCACGGAGAACCCAGCACCGCGAGGGTGTCGGGTAAGTGGACCAGTCCCATGCGCTCGAACAGCCCCGCGACGAACACCGTCAGGTACAGTCGCAGCCCGCTGGCCCACGAAAGACCCGCTGCCAGCGAAAGTGCTTCAAGCATTACCGTCTCCTTGCGCGCTGCTCGCCCCGTGCCCGAGCGCCGGGCAGATTCCGGCACATCTGGCTACGAATGCCTGACCCGCCGTAAGCTGCCCGGCGACGGGCTGGGGATAAATGGATGCGGCCCGGTAGGCCCGGTATTGACCCGGCCCACCTTATTCTGGCGCTGTTCCGGGTTCACCTGACGAAAAGACTGCCGAACCCGGTGAATTTTTCAAGACAACTGAAAGTCATTATAGCCACGCGCAGCGCGTTGATGCATTGCGCCATATGTCGACGTGTACAGCATCCAACGTTCCTGATTCAGCCCTTAATCAGGAAATCGCAGCACGCGCGGCCCTGAACTCCGCCTTGTACTCTTTAACGGTCATTTTTGCGATCCCTTTAATGATCCAGGAATAGGTCGGGAATGGGCCGTGACAAAAGGCCGCTGCAATGCGCTAAATCGTCGGATTTAATGTCCTGACGATACTTTCAATCCAATCAACCCGACCACGATCAGTGCAGCGCTCGCGACTCGCGCAACCGTCAGCGCTTCGCCCAGCATGACAATTCCAAACACAAACGCGCCAATCGCGCCGATACCCGTCCACACGGCGTAAGCCGTACCCAACGGCAACTGGCGCATCGCCAGCGCCAGCAGCACGAAGCTGCCGGTGGCTGTGACCAGCGTGAACACCGACGGCCAGAGCCGTGTGAAACCTTCGGAGGTTTTGAGACCCGCGGCCCACGCCACTTCAAGCAGGCCCGCGATCAGCAATAGAAACCAGGACACAAGAAACTCCCGTCGAAAAACGGGGCCGTCCCCGATGTGACTGAGGCGCGCAAGGTCGTCCTTGCGGCATGTAATAGAAGTGTAATTATAACAATAGACCGAATGAGCCGCTTGCGGTCGACCACAATCTACCGGTATTCGAGCCGATTTCAGCGCCTTTTACGCCACTTTTCGCGTCAACATATAAGAAATACGAAAAGCTGAAATAACCCGCAGCGGCCTTGCTGCGAATGCCTTTATGCGCTCCGCCAATCCGTTCGAGCAGTGAATGCATTCTCAAAGGACAACGCGAAATAAAAACGTCCTTTCACGAAAACCTGCTTTAATCTAAACCAGTACGCAGCAGTTGATGCGTGAAACACCGCTACAACGAGCACGGCACAACGCTGACGTGCCGCTGAATCAACCCATTTGAAACTTCTCGCGCGGAGTGTTCATGGCGTTCGATGCCGTTTTGCTATCCCGTTTCCAGTTTGCCTGGGTGATTGCGTTTCACATCCTGTTGCCCGCCTTTACGGTCGGGTTATCGTGTTTTATCGCAACGCTTGAATTGCTCTGGTGGATAAGCAAACGGGACGTGTACAGGCGGCTTTCTGCGTTCTGGCTGAAGATATTCGCGGTTTCATTCGGCATGGGCGTGGTGTCGGGGATCGTGATGCCGTTCCAGTTCGGCACCAACTGGAGCCGGTTCACCGATGCCACCGCGAGCGTGATCGGCCCGCTAATGGGTTACGAGGTGCTGACAGCGTTCTTTCTCGAAGCTGCATTCCTCGGCGTCCTGTTGTTTGGGCGCAAGCTCGTGCCGCAATGGGCGCACGTGCTCGCAGCGGTTTTTGTCGCGTCGGGGACGGTGATTTCGTCGTTCTGGATTCTCGCGGTGAATAGCTGGATGCAGACGCCGGCGGGCTACAAGATCCTTCCCGACGGCCGCTTCGAAGTGACGAGTTTCTTCGACGCCATTTTCACGCCCTCCTTTCCTTACCGTCTCGGCCATACGGTCAGCGCCTTCCTGGTGACGGCTGCGTTCGTGATTCTCGGCGTAGGCGCGCTTTATTTGCGGCAAGGTCGCGCGCTTGAGGAAAGCCGCGTGATGACCAAGATGGCGCTGATCTTTCTCGTGATCATGGTGCCGGTTCAGATGGTTATCGGCGATGCACACGGTCTCAACACGCTCGAACATCAGCCGGCCAAGATCGCGGCGATGGAAGGTCTGTGGAACACCGGTTCGCGCGTGCCCGCCGCACTCTTCGCTATTCCCGACCAGGCCAACGAGCGCAACGATTTCGAAATTTCGATACCTGTGCTCGGCAGCATCTACCTCACGCATGATCCGAACGGCACGGTACGCGGCCTGAAGGACTTCCCGCGTGAGGACAGGCCGAACGTGGCGGTGGTGTTCTTCGCGTTCCGGATCATGGTCGGTATCGCGTTGCTGATGTTCGCGCTGGTGCTCTCCGGCATCGTGCTGTTCGCACGCGGCAAGCTTGAGACGAGTCCGCGATGGCTGCGTTGCGCGACGTATGGCATGCCGCTCGGGTTTATCGCCGTGCTGGCAGGATGGACGACGACCGAAGCCGGCCGCCAGCCGTGGACCGTGTATGGACTGATGCGCACCAGCGACTCGGTCACGCCGTCGCTGACAGCCGGCGATGTCGGGCTCTCGTGGCTGCTTTACGTGCTGGCGTATATCGTCATCTTCGGCTCGGGCTTCATCCTGCTGCGACGACTCGTGCGGATCGGCCCCTCCGACGAACACGCCGATACCGACAGCGACCTCCTGCAACCGGAAACGCGCGCGGCGCGGCCGTTATCGGCGGCATCTGCCAATGCATCGGGCGGCGCGGGCGCGGTCAAACCCGTCGGCCCGGACGACGTCGTTCCCCCTTCCAGGAGATCATGATGCTCGACCTCGTACCGATGTGGGCCGCCATCCTCGCGCTCGCGGTATTCATGTACGTGCTGCTCGACGGCTTCGATCTCGGCGTGGGCATGGTGTTCCTGCTGCGTCGGGACCCCGTTGAACGCCAGTTGATGATCAACTCCGTCGCCCCGGTCTGGGACTTCAACGAAACCTGGCTGATCCTTGGCGGCGGTGGCTTGCTCGCGGTCTTTCCGCTGGCGTTCGCGATCATCGTGCCGGCGGTTTATTTCCCGATCTTGCTGATGCTGCTGGGCTTGATCTTTCGCGGCGTGGCGTTTGAATTCCGCGAAGTGGTCGGCGCGCGCAAGTGGATCTGGGATGGCGCGTTCGGGTACGGCTCGCTGATCGCGACGTTCTCGCAGGGCGTTGTGCTCGGCATGTTCATGCAGGGCTTTCCCATTCACGGGCGCGTGTTTGCCGGCACGAGCTGGGACTGGTTTGCGCCGTTTCCGCTGCTGACGGGCGCCGGGCTGATTTTCGGCTACGCGCTGCAGGGCACGACCTGGCTCGTGCTTAAAACGGAAGGCGAGTTGCAGGAATGGGCCCGAGGCATGGCGAAGAAAGTGCTGTTCGGTGTCATCGCGTTTATCTTGCTGATCAGTATCTGGACGCCACTGAAGGACGCCCGTATATCGGCACGCTGGTTCAGCTTTCCGAATAGCTTCGTGTTCGCGCCGGTGCCGGTGCTGACGGTGTTGCTGGTCTGGACGTTGTGGTCGGCGCTGGAGAAACGCAAGGAAGTGGTCCCGTTCATGTGCTCGATCGGGTTGTTCTTCCTGGCCTTCACAGGTCTTGTGATCAGCCTTTGGCCTTTCATCGCGCCACCGTCGGTGACGTTGTGGGATGCGTCCACGACGCCCCTTTCGCAGCAGTTCCTGCTGATCGGGACGATGTTCCTGCTACCCGTTATCGTGCTTTATGTGGTGTGGTCGTATTGGGTGTTTCGCGGCAAAGTGCGCGGTGACATGGGATATCACATGTAGCGCACCCTCCGCTTTCGGCAGTGAGTCAGTCCGGATTCGGCCAGGAACCGTACCTGGACTGACTAAACGCTGACCCGAACGAGCAGCCCGTTACAAAGTCTGAGCGGCGGCCTTGTCCAAAATCCGGCACCACTTGTGCGCCTCGCGCCGATCCTGCATCGGCAAATTCCAGCGCGGCTGCGTCGTATCCTTCACATTCAGCGCGACTTGCCAGGCGCCCGTTGTTGCCGACGCGCCTGACGCGCCCGGTTCCATCCGCGCTCCATGCAGGTCCGCAAAAATATACATGCCGACCTGCCCGCCTACCCGCACTTCGCACAACCGCTTCGCCGCCGCGAGCCGCACGCCGCCCCAATCCCGCTTGAGTTCATGCGTCCAGTCACCGTCGTGAACATTCGGCGCGACTTCCTTCCACCGGAGCCAGAAATACACAGCAATGCTCACCACTACCAGCCCCGCGATCACCGCCATGCCAATCGCAACACTCACACCAAACGCCGCCGATAACGCGTGAAACGACCAGAACGCACCGTAGATCACGGCAACCAGAACAACGAGCGCAACAATAATCGGCATCGATCAAAACCTTACAGGACTGGTTACGTTATTGGGTCTTGTGCTTCTCGTTCCAGTCTTTCAGCGCCTGCAACGTGTTCGCCACATGCTTGTCCGGCGACAGGCTCGTATATTCATAGATCACGGTACCGTCCGGCGCAATCACGTATGACACGCGATTGGCCATGGTACTGACCAGCGGCATGGTCGCATCGTATTGCTTGATGATCTTCGCATCGCCGTCGGCCGCGACCGGGAATTTACTCCGGCACTCGCTCACCGAAAACTTCTTCAACGTGTCGATGTTATCGTGCGACACGCCAATCACCGTGGCGCCGAGGGCCTTGTATTCATCGACGGCATCAGCAAACTCGTGCGCCTCGATCGTGCAGCCCTTCGTGAACGCAGCCGGATAAAAGTAAAGGACCACGGGCCCCTTCTTCAGTTCGTCCGCGAGCGAGTACTTGTAGACGTTGCCGCCAAGCGACGCCTGCGCTGTGAACACCGGCGCATGATCGCCGGGCTTCAGGGTTGCATAAGCCACCAGCGCGTACACCGCCAACGCTGCGCCCAGGGACACACCCAGCATTCTCCCAGCAAATTTTCGCTTCATGAGACTCCTCTATTTTCGTGACGCGCGCACGACAGGACGAACAACGGAACAACCCGGAACAGCCCCGGGGACGACCCACTGACGCAGCAAACGCAGCAACCGCAATACCTACAATACCTACTCCACCCGATGCGCGCCGAACCACGTAGCCGCCTCGAACTGGAGATCGGCGAGCACAGCCGGGGTCAACACCTCGAAATCCACGCCTGAACCAATGTTTGAATCGAGCTCGGGTGCATCGCCTCTTTCCGCCGCCTGCGAGAGTCGCAACAGCGCACCGAGCGGACCGCGGCCATCGACGATCGCAGCACCCATTTCTTTCGATAACTTCAGCAGATCCATGATCTCGACCGGCGGCAAATCGACCACCACATGCACGAGCGAAAAGATGCCCGTCATGAAGGCGGCATCGGCGAATTCCTCACTCGATGGCCGCATGACACGCGCCGCCAGTTCCATGAAACGCGCGCGTGTCCCGACCAGTTGTACCAGCGGATCCGAGCGCCACGGCAGGTGACGGCCATCAGCATAGAGCAACAACTGGGTCCAGCGCGAAATCTGCCGGATGCCGGTCGCGGCAATGGCCTCGCGCAACGTCGACACCGGCCGGCTCAATTTGAACGCGCTCGAATTGGCCAGCCGCAGCAACTGCGCGACCACGTTCGGATTGAGCTTCAGCTCGGCCTCGAGTTCGCTGATATCAGGTTCGCCCGACAGCACGCCCAGAAGACGCAGCAATGCCGTGCGCGACGGATTCGAGCGACGCGTGACAAGCACTTGCGGACGAGCGAAGAAGTAACCCTGAAAGAGATCGAAGCCGAGCTTGCGGGCGTCTTCGAAATCCTGATGCGTTTCGATCTTTTCTGCGATCAGCGTCTTGCCATGTTGCTTGAGCGTTGCCGCGAGTTCGGGCAGATCGGCACGCCGGGCGGCAAGGAAGTCGACCTTCACGTAATCCACGTAAGGCAACGCCTCGTGCAGGGGTTGGGTGAGCGACACGACGTCGTCGAGTGCGAACTGGAAGCCTGCCGCGCGCAACTGGGCGCAGCGCTTGAAAAGCTTGGCGTCGAAGGTGACGGTTTCCAGAATCTCGAGCACGAAACGCTCGGGCGGCATGATATGAACGATGTCGTCAAACAGCAGGTCGCGGTTCATGTTCACGTAGCCGCGGTAATCGCCCAGCACCGCCGACAAACCGATCTCGCCAACCGTTCGCGTGACAACGTGGGCAGTGGCCTGCACGTCATCGAAAATGCGCGCGCGATTATCCGGACTGTCGCGAAAAAGCAGTTCGTACGCATGCAGCGCACCGTCGCGATCGATGATCGGCTGGCGGCCGAGATAGACACTTTCCGGCTCGCGAAGACCGGGCGCTGCAAGCTTGGCCTTGGTCTTCGCCGCAGGACTGCCCACGGCGTTGCGCGCGGCGCGCCGGACCGGGTTCCGATCAACCGGCATGAATGGACCTGCTGTGTTCATGCAAGACCGCAGGCTCAATGCGGTGGCCGGCCGTCGCCGAGACCTCGCACGACACAATGCGTGCGTTCAGCGCGTTCAATACGCCTGGCTTCAGGGCCGGCTTCGGCAATCGGCTTGGGGACGCGATCATGGAGTGCAGCAATGGAACGGTGTTGACTGAATGGGGCGACCAGACAGCGGTTAGCTCAAACAACCAGCTTGAGAGATTGGCTTAAAGATCAAACTTACAAACACAATTACAAACACCAAGGAGCGCGATAAGCGGTCGGACAACAGCCAGACGATAGCTCGACACAACGCTCGACGGACCAACTGACCGGTTCAGAATTTGCAACTATCAACGCGCACTCTACCCCAAATCGCGATACCGACAAATTGCGTCAAACCCGCCGGGGCCGTGGCTCGCGGACGCTCCGCTATTGCCCTAAAGAATTTCGGGGCATAACCGTTAACTTGCAAAGAACGCGTCCGAGTCGCGGTTACCGGATCTTCCGGTGGCTCACGCCCGCATTACCGGACCATCGTCAGCATATTCCCGATGCAGCGCGCTCGGCCGGACAGCGTGCGCCGCGCCCCTACCGGCCCGGCGCGCAATCAGACAGGCTATAACCGAAACATGCCAGTAAAACGGATCACCGCCCAGCGCCTGAGTGCATGGATCGCCCTAGCCGGCCAAACCAGCGCCGCCGTGCGCGCGACTGTCAGGACGTTGATCGCGACCACGTTGCCAGGCTGCATCGTCAGGTTCGCTACAGTGGAAGCCACGCCTGCGCCCGTGCTGGCCACGGGTAGCCGAGGTGACCCTCTGCCTCTGCCGCTCCCCCTCCCCGGGACGATGCCGCACCGTGCACGGGAGACGAAAACAGGATGGACTGTCCCGGCTTCGGCTTCGCCCGCGCCGCTTCACCTGCTGCATCCGGCGGCGGTGAATGAAGCTGAGCCCGCCCCAAGCATCGCCACGGAAGCCACCCTCGCCGCCGTCGATTTCCTGGCGCAAGTGGATGCGTCGCTGCGGTTTTGCTATGTATCGGCGGGGAGCATCGAGTTCCTCGGTTATCACCGCGACTACCTGAGCTCGCTCACGTTGCACGAGCTGGTGCCCTCGCAGGAAACCGATGAACTCGATGCGCTCGTCGCGCGCGCGCAGCAAAGCGGCAAGTTGGAGACCGCGACGCTGCATCTGCTGAAATCCTTGACCACGCCGATCCTCGTCGAACTGCGGGTCCTCGCAACGCACACGCCGGATCTGCCCGGCTTCGCACTCGCCGCGTTTGAGATTTCGCATTGGCACGACCGCGAAACCGCCCTGCGACACGCGCTGCATCACGATTCGCTGACGGGCCTCGAGAACCTGACAGCGCTGAAAAGCGCGCTCGATGCCGCCCAGGCCGAGGCCGTTCACACGCGCACGCATGCGGCGTTGCTGCTGGTGGATATCGACGATTTCCAGCGCATTAATTGCGCACTCGGCTACGACGCCGGCGACGACATGCTGCGCGAGACCGCCCGCCGGATACAGCATGCAGCACGCGCCGGCGAACGCGTGGCGCGCGTGGCCAGCGACGAATTCGCCGTGCTGTTCTCGGCAGGCACCTCAGCCGAAGCGGCCGCGGCGGCCGAAGATGTGTCGCGACGAGTGTTGAGCGCGATTGCGCAACCCTACCGGTACGGCGGACAACATACGCATTTGTCGGCGAGCATTGGAGCCGCCATCTTCCCCGATGAAGTCGAGCAAGCCAGCAGCAGCCTGCTGCGCATGGCCGACCACGCACTGGCGCAGGCGAAGACCTCGGGCGGCAATATTGTCGTGTTCCACGTTCCCGACAACGATCCCCGCAACGCCGCGCGCCTGAACCTGGAAGGCGATCTTTACGAAGGCGTGCGCAACGGCGAGTTTTCGCTGCACTTCCAGCCGATCACCGAAAGCCGCGGCGGCGGCGTGGTCGGCGTCGAAGCGCTGATCCGCTGGCAGCATCCGGTGCACGGCCTCGTTCCCCCGGCAGCTTTCATTCCGCTCGCGGAATCGATCGGCCTGATCAACTATCTTGGCAACTGGGTGCTCAAGGCCGCGTGCATGCAACTGATGCAATGGGACAGCGAAGGTTTCGTGCTGGACTATGTCTCGGTGAACGTCTCGCCGCAGCAATTCCGCGACAAGCGTTTTACGCAGAACGTGAAAGACGCGCTGCAACTGACCGGCCTCGATCCGCGCCGGCTGGTATTCGAAATCACGGAAAGCCTGCTGATGCATGATCCGGAAGAAGCGACCCGCCTGCTCGAAACGCTGGCGGCGCTGGGCATTGCGTTCGCCGTCGACGACTTCGGCACCGGCTATTCCAGCCTGTCCTATCTGCAGCGCTTCCCGCTGTCGAAGCTGAAGATCGATCGCAGCTTCATCGAAAACCTGCTGACCTCGCGTAACAACCGGGCCATTGTGGCCGCGGTCGTGGGCCTGGCAAAATCGCTGGGGCTCGAACTCGTGGCGGAAGGCGTGGAGACGGAGGCGCAGCGCGAACTGCTGATCGAGATGGGCTGTGATCAGATCCAGGGATGGCTGATCAGCAAAGCCCTGCCCGCCGGCGACCTGATGCGTTGCTTTCAGGATAAATCGCTCTTTCTCCAGGCACCTTTATAAGATACCGTCACGTTTTTGCGCCGGCAGGGGCTAATGACCGGCACTATTGCAGCATTTCATAATCGTCTGCTGTAAAGCTTCCGTGTGAACGCGCCGTTATAAGGTTTATGCGAGGTTTATGCGGGGTTTATGCAGGCTTTTTTCCGCGCATTACACTTCGACCCAGGTCGACGATTCAAGCCGTTCCGGGCACCCGGTCCGGAACGTGTAAGGCATTGACACCAATCGCATGGCAAGCAATTCCAAAGCCGAATTACTGGACAAGCTGTGGGGCCAAATGAGCGAGCGCGGAGACTTTCCGATGCTCTCGCAGGCTCTGCGCACCACTGTGTCCGCAATGAGCGACGACGACCTGGACTTTACCGCCCTGGTCCAGGTCGTTCTATCCGACTTCGGCCTTACGCAGAAGGTGTTACGCCTCGCCAATTCCGCGATGTACATCTCGTTCGGCGGCAACATCACCACCGTGACGCGCGCGTTGATGGTGCTGGGCATGGACGCGGTCGGCCATCTGGTGGTCGGGCTGAAACTGGTCGATCACTTTCATCAAAGCGCGCCGCGACGCATTGACGCCAAGCTCGAACTGAATCGCACGCTGCTGTCCGGCACCGTTGCGCGGCAAGTGACCGAGCACAGCGAGTTCCGGGCCTCGGAGGAAGCGGTGGTCTGCACGCTGATGCGTCAGATCGGCAAGCTGCTGGTGGCGTTCTATCTCGAGACCGAGTGGGATCAGTTGCGCCGCAAGGCCACGGCCGAGCGTATCAGCGACAGCCTCGCATGCAGCACGTTGCTCGGCGTCACCTTCGAGGAAATCGGCATGGAAGCCGCCGACCGCTGGCGCCTGCCGGAGACCATCCGTACCGGCATGCTGACCCGCGACCCGCTCGCCCCTATCGATGAAAAAACGCCGCGCCATGTCCGCTGGCTGCAAGCCGTCACCAACTATTCCACCGAAGTCGCCGATGCGCTCACCGCGCAGCATGTCGACGGGACACATCGCGAGTCGTCGCTGGTGGATATCGCGAACCGGTACAGCCGCGCGTTGCTGACCGACGCCTCGACGCTCGCCGCGATGAGTCTCGCGCTTGCGAACGAGGACTCGAACGACGGCGTGATGCGGGAGATCGTGGAACTGCGCGCGGACGCCGATGCCATCGCGCGCGCGGGGTTATCGGCGGAAGCGCGGATTGCCGCGGGGCTTGAGGATTTGCGCTCGCTGCCGTCGAAGAACGCGCTGGGCGCCGTGCTTGCGCTGGCGTCGGAAGCTGTGCTGGCCGGGCTAACGTTTTCGCGCACCGTGGTATTCGTGCGCCAGTCCAACAATGAGTTCCACGCACGCCTTGGACTTGGGGCAGGCGTGGACAGGCTGCTGCCGTCGCTGACATTTTCCGCGGCGTTCGAGCCTGATGTGTTCCACCTGGCGATCTCGAACCCGGTCGGGATTTTTATCGAAAATGCTCGCGATCCGCGGATTGAAGCCCGCTTGCCGCGCTGGTTCAAACCTTCATTCGGCGATGCCCACGCGTTCGTGCTGCTGCCCGTGAAGGCGAACGGCTCGACCGTCGCCATGCTTTATGGCGACTGGACACAAGCGCAGCACGTCCGCAAGATCACGCAGCCGGAAATGTCCGCGCTGAATGAACTCATGCGAGAACTGAGCCGTTTTTTTTCTAATGCGGACTGGAAGGAAGTGGAGTTGCTTTAGCGTCTTTTGCGCTTTAGCCGGTGCGCTTCGGGTTCATGATCACGAACCCGCAGCGCGATGGCGAGTTGTTCGTCCTCGCGCTTGTCGTCGCGTCCATCCTCACTCGCGCCAGAGTATCGCCACCCCTGGTCGCCGTACTCCACGATGTACCCACCATGCTCGCTCTGCCATTCACGCGCGGCGCCGGCGCCGGCAAACCACACCTTCTCGTAATCGCCGAAAGCGCCGGCATCGAAGCGGTATCGATCGATGACAGCAGGCTCTCGCGTATCAAGCACCGGTTTGCAAGCATCCCAGCCGACATGACCCAGCTCGACGGCCAGCATGTTCAATAGGTGCTTGAGCTGAACCTCAGTGCGCGTTTTATGAAGCTCCGCGAGCGTCCCGGCGCGGGTCACGCCTGCTGCGAGCAAGCGGCGCACGACGGGCATCGCCGTGCTCGTGCTGTCCGCATGAGCGCGACGAAGCAGCCGGCGCGCGTGGCGTCGAAGAAATTCGGTGTTGGTGAGTTCAGAATTGGCAAAGCGAGGACAGGATGTTGACCACATGACGTTTCTCCTTGTTGCGCCGTTCTCGCTGCGGCTAAAGGTTCAACGTTGCGGTTTATCCAGATGAAGCGATAACGCATGACAGGTGTTTTCACTTTCGCGAGACCGGGCGCCCTGCCGCGCCCGTCGCGAATTCTAGAACAAAGGCTTGCGGTTCAGCAAGCCCGCGTTCGTTCGATCAGCGTGTACACCGCGTTACATCACGCCAACTGAAACTTCCCAACCAGTTGTTTCAACGCATGTGCCTGGTCATCCAGCGACTGCGCCGCAGCGGCGGCCTGTTCGACCAGCGCCGCGTTCTGTTGCGTGCCCGCGTCCATTTGCGTCACCGCGAGATTGATTTCCTCGATACCGCTGCTCTGCTCCGCCGACGCCGCCGAAATCTCGCCCATGATGTCCGTCACGCGCTTGACCGCCCTCACGACTTCTTCCATGGTAGCGCCCGCTTCGTGAGCGAAGGTCGAGCCATCGGAAACACGCGCCACCGACGTGTGGATCAAGCCCTTGATTTCCTTCGCCGCCGCCGACGAACGTTGCGCGAGGTTGCGCACTTCGCCCGCGACGACCGCGAACCCACGCCCCTCTTCGCCTGCGCGCGCCGCTTCCACGGCAGCATTGAGCGCGAGAATATTGGTCTGGAACGCAATGCCTTCGATCACCCCGATGATGTCGCCAATACTCTTCGCGCTTGCGTTGATCTGCTCCATCGTCGCCACCACGCGTGCGACCACCACGCCGCCCTTCTCAGCAATCTCGGACGCGTTGTAAGCCAGCGAACTCGCCTGCTTAGCGTTCTCGGCGTTCTGGCGTACGGTGGACGTCAACTCCTCCATGCTCGACGCCGTCTTTTCCAGCGCGACGGCCTGTTGCTCCGTGCGCTGCGACAAGTCCACGTTGCCCTGCGAGATTTCGCCGGACGCCGACGCGATCGCTTCCGCGCTGGCCGCGATTTCACCGACCGTCGTCGATAAATCCTTCTGCATGCCCGAGAGCGCGTGGAGCATGCTGGTGTTGTCGCGCTTCGCGATCGAGATGCGGTTCGACAGGTCGCCCGCCGCGATCCGGCTCGCAATTTCCATTGCGTAGACCGGTTCGCCGCCGAGCTGTTTCGCGAGCCGCCGCACGACCCATTCGCTCACCGCGAACGCCAGCACGATCAGCACGAGCGTCAGCAGGGCCACCATCACAAACGATTCGTGATAAATGGAAGCCGCCGATTCGATAGTCGCCTTGGCCGCCGCGCCACGCTGTTCAATAAGCGCGTTCACGAGCTTTTCCAGTTTGCCCGTCGCCACCAGCAGCGAAACGTCCCCAATACCCACTTGCCAGTTCATCTGCGTCAGATCGAGCGGTTGTTCCTTCACCAGCTTGACAAAGCTGCGCAGGTCGGTGCTCCACGCGCCAACGGCGGTCGCCAGGCGCTTCTGGTCACCCGTGGGGTCCGCGTAGCTTTGCAGGTCATGTTGTCCGCGGCCTATATCGGCGAGCGCATGTTCGATGTCCGCGCCGAGTTCGTCGCGCTCCTTCGCAGTGGTCGCGGTGAGCAGCATCTTTTGCGAGCGGCTCGCGCGCAGCACGGCGCTGCGCAGTTCCTCAACGTCGCGGCTGGCGACATATCCCTCGCGATAAATGGATTCGGTCGAACCGTTGAGACGGCTGATCTGCGTCAGCGCAATCACGCCGATAACCAGCGTGCCGACCAGCAGCAACGCGAACGCGAGGCGCAGCGACGCCTTGACGGACAACGACCGTCCGCTCGTGCCGGCGATCTTGGCCATCGCCCGGGCGGCGGCCTTGGCGCCGCCGTCGGGAATAAATCCGGCGCCGGGATTGCCCAGCTGCGAAAACGGTTTCATCTATTGAATTCCCCAGTTTTGATTGGCGTCGCGCGGCCTGCTTCTTGGGCGGGGCGCACGGCTACATCAATGGTCTACGGCGGGAAACGAGGCTTCTTTAGATGTGTTTCTGCTACATGTTACAAATTCATGTCGATCTCACCAAAAGCGGGCGCACCGGCTCCACGCAGGGGCGAACTGCTGTCCGTTTCGCGACAAATTTTGGCCGGACAATGCGTAGAGGACACATTAAAATTATCAGGAGACGGCGCACCCGGGCGCTTCTGACCCGCTTCTACTCGCTTCTACCCGATAACGAAATACGACGAGAGACAACTTCCGGCCATCATCATGCAGACAAGTATCGATAAAAGCGCGCTCGGCGCCGCACCCGCCCTGAGCCCTGCCGTTGCGCGCACGGCCTTCTCCGTGCTCGGCGCGATCAGTTTTGCGCATTTGCTCAACGACATGATCCAGTCGCTGATCCTCGCCATCTACCCGATGTTCAAAAGCGAGTTTTCGTTGTCGTTCGGGCAAATCGGCTTGATTACGCTGACCTACCAGATCACGGCGTCGCTGCTGCAACCGCTGGTCGGCTTATATACCGACAAACATCCGAAACCGTATTCGCTGCCGATCGGCATGGGTTTTACGCTGTGCGGCTTGTTGCTGATGTCGATGGCCGGAAGTTTCCCGGTATTGCTGGTAGCGGCGGCGCTGGTCGGATGCGGATCGTCGATATTTCACCCTGAATCCTCGCGGGTGGCGCGCATGGCGTCGGGCGGACGCCACGGGCTTGCGCAGTCGGTGTTCCAGGTCGGCGGCAATGCGGGCAGTTCTCTCGGGCCCTTGCTGGCCGCACTGGTCGTGATGCCGCATGGGCAACGCAGCATTGCGTGGTTCTCGGCCGCGGCGCTGCTCGCGATCTTCGTGTTGGCCAACATTGGCCGCTGGTACCAACGCCACCCGGCAGTGAAGAAAGCCCGTGCTTCGGTCGCAGTGTCGGCATTGCCGCGCAATAAAGTGGTGCTCGCCATGACGGTCCTGATGCTGCTCGTATTCTCGAAGTACTTTTATCTGGCGAGCATCAGCAGTTACTTCACGTTTTATCTGATCAGCAAGTTTCATTTGCCGGTGGAAACCGCGCAGGTGCATTTGTTCTGGTTCCTCGCGGCCGTGGCGGTAGGCACGATCGTGGGCGGTCCCGTGGGTGACAAGATCGGCCGCAAGGTCGTGATCTGGGTGTCCATCCTGGGCGTCGCGCCGTTCACGCTCATGCTGCCGTTTGCGAACCTGTTCTGGACCGGCGTGTTGTCAGTGGTGATCGGGCTGATCCTGGCGTCCGCGTTCTCCGCCATCCTGGTTTATGCCACCGAACTGATTCCGGGCAAGGTCGGCATGGTGGCGGGGCTGTTCTTTGGCTTCGCGTTCGGCATGGGCGGCATAGGCGCCGCGGTCCTTGGCCATCTGGCTGACGCGACGAGCATCGACTATGTCTATAAGGTTTGTTCGTTCCTGCCGCTGATCGGAGTCCTGACGATCCTGCTGCCGAATACCCGGGATGCGAAGGAAAAAATGGTAACGGCTAAAGCGTAATGATCACGGTCATGTGAGCAGGACACACATTCGACCGACGAACGCGCAACTCTAAAACGAGTTTTCGTTTCGACGTTCCAGGCGCCGCCCAAGGTTGTCACTTGACAACCTTGGGCGGCGCCTCTATCATGGGGCTAACGATGACTCGATCACAGCATCAGAAGAAGGAAATTGAAGAAGCATTGCGGCACGCGGAAACGCATGGCTGGCGCGTCGAACAAGGAGGAAGCCATGCGTGGGGACGAATTTATTGCCCCTACAACGCGGCCGAGTGCCGCTGCGGCGAGTTTTGTATTACCAGTGTGTGGAGCACGCCGAAGAATGCGGTGAATCATGCGCGAGCCATCAAGCGCGTGGTCGACAACTGCACATTTCAGTCAGACAAGGTTTCCGGACAATCAACGGTCTCAATTAAGGCAACACCATGGAATACACGTTCACATTGAAGTACCGGTTATCGGAAAGCGACTGCGATCACGAAGCGTTGATCGGACGTCTCGGTGCCGCAGGATGCGACGACGCATTGATCGGTGTTGGTCAGCCGGGGCGAATTGCGCTGGCATTCACGCGGGAAGCAGACAGCGCGCAAGCGGCACTCATGAGCGCCTTGAAGGATGTCAAGTCGGCCATTCCGTCCGCCGCTCTGGTGGAAGCTTCACCGGATTTTGTCGGCCTGACCGACGTCGCCGACGCAATCGGCGTCACGCGGCAGAACATGCGCAAGTTAATGCTCACGAACGCGGACACCTTTCCATCGCCGGTGCACGAGGGCGGCACCGCAATATGGCATCTGGCGGAAGTCATGGACTGGCTCAAGGCAAAAGGCACGTACCAGCTTGAGCAAGCGGTTCACGAAATTGCGGAGACAACCATGCAGGTCAATCTCACGAAAGAAGCGCAGCGGCTCACGCCCCGGGCGGAGCGTGAGTTGAGGGCTTTGGTGAAATAAAAAGGACGCGCCGCTACCGCGACAAAGCCTCCTTCACCTGCACCAGCGCCCCGGCATCCTCGATCATCGGCAGATCGCCGGGGTCGCGCCCTTCGGCCAACGCAGCAATCGCCCGCCGCAGCAACTTGCCCGACCGGGTCTTCGGCAGCATCGCCAGAAAATGGACTCTGGCGGGCCGGGCGATCGCACCCAAATGCGCATCCACGCTTAGACACAGTTCGGCCTCAAGTGCTTCACGTGCGCCCTCTGCCTCCAAGGCCCGCGCATCACGCAAAACGACGAAGGCCAGTGCGACTTGCCCTTTCACCGAATCGGCCACGCCCACCACCGCCACTTCAGCCACGGCCCGGTGACTGCTTAACGCCTCTTCTATCTCGCGCGTGCCCAGCCGATGCCCCGCCACGTTGATCACGTCGTCGGTGCGTCCGAGGATGGATACGTAGCCGTCTTCATCGGTCACGCCCCAGTCGAAGGTCGAATAAAGTTGCTGCCCCGGCACGCTTTCCCAGTACGTCTTGATGAAGCGCGAATCGTCTCCCCACACCGTCTGCATGCAGCCCGGCGGCAGCGGATAATCGAGCGTGATCACGCCCTTCTCGCCCGGCGCACAGATTTCACCCGTCGCCTCGTTTCGCACGGTCAATGCAAAGCCCATCGACGGTACGCCCGGCGATCCGAGCTTCGGCGGCAACGCTTCAATCCCTCGTGGAATCGCGATCATCGGCCAGCCGGTTTCGGTCTGCCAGTAGTTATCGACGACGGGCTTTTTGAGCGCGCTCTGAATCCACTGCGCCGTGGGTTCATCCAGCGGTTCACCGGCCAGGAAGAGCGTGCGCAAACTCGATAAATCCGCCTGCTCCATCAGCTTCGGGTCCTGCTTCTTGAGCACGCGCAACGCAGTCGGCGCGGTGAACATCAGGTTGATCTTGTGCTGCTCGATGATCCGCCACCAGATACCGCCATCGGGGCGGATCGGTGTGCCTTCGTACATGACCGTTGTCAGGCCGGCAATCAGCGGTGCATAAATAATGTAGCTGTGCCCGACCACCCAGCCTACGTCCGACGCGGTCCACATGGTGTCGCCAGGCTTGCCCTGAAAGATATGTTCCATCGATGCCGCCAGCGCCACCGCGTATCCGCCCACGTCGCGTTGCACACCCTTCGGCTTGCCGGTCGTCCCCGACGTGTAGAGCACGTACGAAGGCTCGTTCGATTCGAGCCATACGCATGGAACAAGGGCGTCGAAGAACTGTTCACGCAACGGCTCGTAGGAAACCAGATACGGCGCCTGCAACCGTTCCGGCGCGAGCTGGCGGTCGATCAACAACACCTTCGGCACCTTATGCGTGGCGCGTGCCAGCGCTTCGTCCACAAGTGGCGTGTAATCGATCACCTTGCCGGCCCGCGCACCGGCGTCGGCGGTAACGATCAGCACGGGCGTGGCGTCATCGATACGCGCCGCCAGGCTCGGCGCCGCGAAGCCGCCGAACACGACCGAATGAATTGCGCCGAGCCGCGCGCAGGCGAGCATCGCGAACAGGGCTTCGGGGATCATCGGCAAATAGATCAGGACACGCTCGCCCTGTTTCACGCCGAGCGAGCGCATGACGGCAGCCGTGCGGTTCACTTCGGCGTGCAGCTCGGCATAGGTGTAGCGCCGCTCGATGCCCGTTTCCGTCGATACATACACCAGCGCGTTTTGCTGCGCGCGGGCGGCGAGATGCCGATCAACGGCGTTGTAGCAAAGATTGGTCTTGCCGCCGACAAACCAGCGCGCGAACGGCGGATTGCTGCGATCAAGCACCTGCTCGAACGGCGTTTCCCAATGGATGCGCCGCGCCTGTTCGCCCCAGAACGATTCCGGATCTTCGATCGAACGGCGGTGAGCTTCACGATAAGTCGGCATTCGAACCCCTGTCTGAACCCCTGTCTGGTAGCGGAACGCCGCGCCTGAATCATCCTCAGGCGCGGACGAATTGCTCCTGAGCATAGTTCAGGCCGTGGGACGCTGCTAGAGGGGGACGGCCCTGAGTCGACCGCGCGATGAGCGGCTCCGCCACGTCGCCGGCCTTCGTTTCAACACAGACTGCGACGCTAGGGCATTTGCAGGCGCGGCTGATCGGTTGATCGGGATTTCTCCAGATCGCTTGCCGAATGTTTGAGCAGCACGGGCGCGAGTTCGCCGGCCACTCGCATGCTGGACACCACGACCATTCGCACGCCACTGCCCTCGGTCGCGGCGCGCACGGCCTCCCGCGTCGACGCCCGCGCTTCTATCCTCGGCTCGATCACTATGAATCCGCGGCAAAAAAGGGCGAGTGTTTCCCGATGGGAACGTAGCCAGGCGCTGCGCAGGCGCGTGTCATCGGCGGTTTCATCGGCGTCATGTTCCGACACGATCACGAACGGCGTCTTCAACAATAACAACCGCTGCATCTCGGCGCCCCAGCCGAAGGCATAGCCCGGCTGCACTGCGCGCCGGCGCAAGCGCACGAGCGGAAAGCGGCTGGCGTCGTGCATGCGCTGATCGGGAATATGGAACGCGTCGAACGCGTCGGATGCGTCAATAACGGCGGCGGGGCTGACGGACTTGGCCAAGGGAGATGGGGTAGCAATCACAGCGGTCTCGTACTCCAGAAATTCATGGCTAATGCAAGGTTTGCGACTATCGGACGACGTGAAAACCGGGGCGGCCGGGGCTGCTTCGCGATGTCGCTGATATCGCTGATGGGTTGCGCCGCTGCGGCGAGCCATGCTCGGCGCGTGGTCTCGATCACCCGTGCGGCGTTCGCGGACATTGCGCGCTGTGCCCGGCTGGAATCGGGCGTCGTTTCGGTCATGTGGACCTCCTGTCGTCCCGAGCATTGTAATTGCGAATCATTCTCACTTACAAGAGGGAATTTTGGGGAGCGAGTCGGGAGGAGAACCGAAGGAGATGCGGGATATGCCACGGCGCTGAAGGCGGCATCGCGAAGATGGCACGGGCGGGTCGCCCTGCTGCGGCGATAGGACGCGTATAAGGACGCAGTGCGTTAGCCGCGTATTTCCGCGCAGTACAGAAGGGGCGTTGGGACCTGAGGTGAACAGCCAGGCGATGACGAAAGCAACGTTCAGGAAGGGAGGCGCACGTCGTCGCCGCGAGCCCAAGCCGCCAGAAACCGTCGCAGAATTCCTGACGAATAGGCACCGCCCAGCGCATGCAGGAAATCGAGAAAGGATTCGGGCGCGTCGGCGTCGGCGGTATCGGAAACCGTGCGCACGACAGCGCACCGGACACCGTGCTCGAAACACACTTGCGCGAGCGCCGCGCCTTCCATCTCGACCGCCAGCGCGTCGGGTAACGCTGCTCGCAGCGCATTCACTTCGTTGTGACTGGATACAAACCGGTCGCCGCTCACGATCAGCCCGCGGTGCAATCGCGGCGGATGAACACCAAAACGCGCCTCCAACGCAGCATGTTCATCGACGAGAAATGCCCTGCATGCTTCTGCCAGCGCGGCATTCAGCGTCGCATCGCCGGGAAAGTGCGCCATGCCCAGCAACGGCACTTCAAAGCGCGGAAATAACGGCGATGCGTCGAGATCGTGCTGCATCAGCGTTTCACCAATCACGATATCGCCTACACGCACGTCGGCGCGCACGCCGCCGGCCACGCCGGTGAACACAATGGCGTTCACGCCGAACACGTGAATCAGCGCGCTCGCCGTCGCCGCCGCAGCCACCTTTCCGACGCGCGCGAGCGTGACCACGCACGGCACCCCATGCGCGATGCCGACGTGATACTCGCGCCGGCCGATGGTTTCGGTACGCACCTCACCGCCCACATGCATCGATTCGATCAGGTCGCCCAGTTCCTGCGGCAACGCGGCCATGATGCCGAGATAGTTCATGCCCGCAGTCATTCCACCGCCTGCAGCTTCGCAACCGCCAGCGCGAGCCACTTCTCGCCGTGTCGCTTGAAGCGGACTTGAGCACGGGCATCGGCGCCGGCCCCTTCGAGTCCGATCACCGTGCCTTCGCCAAACTTGTTGTGAAATACGGCCTGACCGACCTTGAAACCGGTGTCGGCGGCTCGCTGGTTGTTGGCGAACGCGGGCAATGGCTTGCCGGCATCGGGATCGGCGTACGCGGCGCGTTCCTTGTCGGGCCGTGCGAACCAGTCGCGGCCCCAGCCGGCGTTATCTGACCGGCCGCCCCAGCGCGCGCCCGCCTCCACCTTCGGTGTGAGCCACTTGAGCGAGCCTTCGGGGAGTTCATCGAAGAAACGGGAACGGATGTTGTAGCGCGTCTGGCCATGCAACATCCGGCTCTGTGCAAACGACAGATACAGCCGCTCCTTCGCCCGCGTGATCGCCACGTACGCAAGCCGGCGTTCCTCTTCGAGCCCGTCGCTTTCCTGCGCGCTGTTCTCGTGCGGGAACAGGCCTTCCTCCAGGCCCGTGATGAACACCGCCATGAATTCAAGGCCCTTGGCTGCGTGCACCGTCATCAGTTGCACCGCGTCCTGGCCGGCCTGGGCCTGGTTATCGCCGGCTTCGAGCGATGCGTGCGACAGGAACCCGGCCAGTGGCGTCATGGTGTCGGGGTTTTGCGCGGGATCGGCGGGGCTTGCCGCGTCGAGCACATCGACGGACGGATCGTCGGTCGTCAAGCCGATTTCCGGCGCGTTCGTCGCGCCCGGACGAAGCGGAATGGAGCGCGCGGGGGTATCGAGCCCGTAGCCCTCCTCCTGTACGAACGCCGCTGCGGCATTCACCACTTCCTGCAAGTTCTCCAGCCGGTCCTGACCTTCGCGCTCGTTCTCGTAATGCGTGGCGAGACCGCTTGCGCGAACCACGTATTCCACGGTTTCAGGAAGACTCATCTGCTGCGTTTCGGCGCGCATCCTGGCGATCAGTTGCGCAAACGCGCCGATGCTCGAACCCGCCTTGCCCATCACATAGGGAACGGCGGCGGCCATCGAACAGTTGTAGAGGCGCGCGGCATCGGCGAGTTGCTCGATCGACCTTGCACCGATCCCGCGCGTCGGAAAATTCACGACGCGAGCGAACGCGGTATCGTCGTTGGGGTTGTCGATCAGGCGCAGATACGCCAGCGCGTGCTTCACTTCCTGACGCTCGAAGAACCGCAAGCCGCCATACACGCGATACGCAATACCCGCGTTCACCAGCGTGTGCTCAATGGTCCGCGACTGCGCGTTGCTTCTATACAGGATGGCGATTTCGCTGCGAGCCGCGCCGGCATGGATCATCGACTTGATCTCCTCGACGATCCACGCCGCCTCCTGCGTGTCGGTCGCTGCCTCGTACACGCGCACGGGTTCACCGTGGCCGGCGTCGGTACGAAGATTCTTGCCGAGCCGCCGCGAATTCTTCGCGATCAGGAAGTTGGCGGTATCGAGAATATGACCGTGCGAGCGATAGTTTTGCTCAAGCTTGATCATGTTGCGCACGTGGTACTCGCGCTCGAAGTCGTGCATGTTGCCGACGTTCGCGCCGCGGAACGCGTAGATGGACTGATCGTCGTCGCCGACTGCGAAGATGGCGTTGTGCTCGCCGGCCAGCATTTTCAGCCACGCGTATTGCAGCTTGTTCGTGTCCTGGAACTCATCGACCAGGATGTTGCGAAAACGCGCCTGATAGTGCGCGCGCAGCGGCGGATTGTGCGCGAGCAGTTCGTAGCAGCGCAGGAGCAGCTCGGGGAAATCGACGACGCCCTCGCGCTGGCATTGCTGCTCGTAGGCCGCGTACAACTCGACGAACTTCATGTTGAAGGAATCGGTTGCGTCGACGTCTTTCGGGCGCAGGCCTTGTTCCTTGGCGTTGTTGATGAAGTACTGGAGATTTTTAGCCGGATATTTCTCGTCGTCGATATTCAGGCCCTTCATCAGGCGTTTGATCGCCGACAACTGGTCGGCGGTATCGAGGATCTGGAAGGTCTGCGGCAGGCCGGCGTCGCGAAAATGGGCGCGCAGCATGCGGTTGCAGAGGCCGTGAAAGGTGCCGATCCACATGCCGCGGGTGTCGATAGGCATCATCGCGGTCAGGCGCGCCATCATTTCCTTGGCGGCCTTGTTCGTGAAGGTGACGGCGAGAATTGTTGTGGGCGACGCGAATCCCTGCTGGATCAGCCAGGCGATACGGGTGATGAGTACGCGCGTCTTGCCGCTGCCCGCGCCCGCGAGGATAAGCGCCGGCTCGTTCGGCAGCGTGACGGCGGCGAGTTGTTCGGGGTTCAGATTGGCGAGCAGATCGGGCATGGGGGGAGTTTTCCGGTGGGACGGGTATTATAAATCGTTAGCAGGCGGGGGTCGTTGGCACTCGGGGGGCGGGGGGGTCGGGGTTGATGCCGGGGTGGTCGGTTCTGGGGTTGGCGGTCGGGGTCAATGCCGGGTTGGTGCTTTCAGCGTTAGTGGTCTGCGAGAGTCGGATTTTCTCTTTATCACTATTAGCCACTGTGC
>NZ_JAAVUQ010000032.1 GCF_018449515.1 Caballeronia sp. dw_19
GTGCGACACGAAGTCGCTTACAGAAGTTGTTCTCACTTCTCGCGGTATAGAAGGAGTGAACCACCGGTGTCACCCGGTGAATCTAGGAGCCTGAATCAAGAGCGGCTCTGACAACGTAACGAAGCGCCGCAAGGCGCGGGGTATCAATCGCGAGAGGCGTACCCTTCTGGCAGCCATACGCCGGATGAGTGCCAGATAGTCGGTATGGTGAAAACATTTGAATCTGCAGTAGGGTCGTTACGTTGAACGAGCGGAAATGGCTATTGCGCTCGAACCAAAACGGTACCGGAGGTGGGAACAGCGTTTCTCTATTACGCTTTCGTGACCCATGTACCTCCCGGCCCAGAGCAGGCACCTAACCCGACGTACTTCCATAAGCGGAACGTGGAAACCCCGTATCGCTCCCTTCGGGACAGCAGGCTGCGAGGTCTGCCCATGGCGGTGCGGGCACAGGAACGGGGAAAAAGCGAATGCCCGGCTGTAATGGACGGGATACGGGTTGCAACATCACCCGACGCGAAAGCGGGCAGACTTCCTCATGGTCTCTCCTCACCAGAGAGTTTGCAGAACCATCTATACGGGAGGAAAGCAAATGAGTGCAGCAACACGGGCGCGTGCGTCTTCCGGCATGACGTGGGACGGCATCAATTGGGCCAATGTTCAACGCCAGGTAAGAGGGCTACAGACGCGTATGGTGAAGGCGGTACAGGCCGGCCGCCATAACAGGGTGAAAGCCCTGCAATGGCCGCTGACCCACTCGTTCAGCGGCCGTGCATTAGCCGTGAAGCGGGTGACTGAAAACAAAGGCAGGAACACCCCCGGTGTGGACAAGGTAACGTGGAAAACACCGGCGGCAAAGGCCAACGCGATTGCATCGTTGAAGAGGCGGGGTTATTCGCCCCTTCCGCTTCGGAGGGTTTTTATTCTGAAGAAAAACGGCAAGACGAGGCCCCTCGGCATACCCGTGATGCGGTGCAGGGCAATGCAAGCTTTACATTTGCTAGCGCTCGAACCCGTCGCGGAAACCACCGCCGATCTGAATTCTTACGGGTTCAGGCCGGAACGCTCGACGGCTGACGCTGGAGGACAATGCTTCATTTCTCTGGCAAAAAAGGCGAGTGCGGAATGGGTGCTGGAGGCCGACATCCAAGGCTGCTTCGACAAAATTTCCCACGACTGGATGATCGCCAATATCCCCACGGACAAGGTGATTCTAAAGAAGTGGCTCAAAGCGGGATACGTGTATCAAAACGAACTCTTCCCCACTGACGCCGGCACCCCGCAAGGGGGAATTATTTCACCGGTGGCAGCCAACATGACACTCGATGGCCTCGAAGCGATGCTAGCGGAAAAATTCCCGCGAGCGAAACTGAGGGGACTGAAAATGAACATGGTGCGTTATGCGGACGAGTGTGCCACGAAGGCGTAACGAAGGGGAACTTTCGGCGCGCCGTGCTGCATGAGAGATGAGGGACGGCCCCTCGGTGTCGGCGTACAGGCGCAGGCACCAAACCACCCACTGCTGCTGCGTTAAAGAGACGTGGTGGTGAGCGAGATGGGAAAAGGTCGGGCTAGACCCGATCAGGTACGGATCGAAGAGACGAACGAAAGTGAACCGTTGATGATGTGTCGAAAGCGTATACACGATGTCGAAACCATGGTGGAGTCGTTCCCATGGGATAAGCGCGGGGGGCGACCTGCTTACTGCCTGCGCGGCATCCGGCATGAAAGCGGCGTGAAGTCGATCCAGGCTCTTGTGGGGAACGTGGGAACCTGTCACTCCGATGTCAAGGGAGAAGCGCAAGTGGAGGCCCCATGAGCGCGAGAGTACCAATGCGGAGTACAGGGGCGGAGCAAGCCGTAGTAGCGTTGAAGGATCGTAATGGATCTGGAGCGAAGAGCTTGCCCCATTGTGCTGATGACGAGGCAGCAACCGCGGGCGGCGACGCCAGCGGGAGGACTGCTGCGGCGTCGGCAAAGCCGCTTCCCATATGCAAACGCCAGGTATGGGAAACCTATAAACGGGTTAAAGCAAATCGTGGTGCGGCAGGAGTTGATGGGCAGACCCTGACCGAGTTTGACGAGAACGTCGTGGACAATCTCTACAAGCTGTGGAACAGGCTTGCCTCTGGAAGCTATATGCCGCCGGCGGTTCGGCGTGTGGAAATTCCAAAATCTGATGGCGGAGTGCGCCCGCTCGGTATACCCACCGTGTCGGACAGAATCGCTCAGATGGTCGTCAAGCAAGTTCTTGAGCCTGTTCTGGAACCCCTGTTCCATGAAGACTCGTACGGCTATCGACCGGGAAAATCCGCACACCATGCTATTGCGCAGGCGAGGAAGCGTTGTTGGAAGTTTGCATGGGCTGTGGAAATTGACATCAAAGGCTTCTTTGATAACATCGACCACGCCTTGCTGCTGAAGGCAGTGCGACATCACACTCAGGACCGCTGGGTCGTGATGTACATCGAACGCTAGCTGAAGGCGCCGGTGCAAATGCTGGATGGAACAATGTTGGAGCGAACGCGAGGGACGCCGCAGGGTGGTGTCATTAGCCCGCTGTTGGCCAATCTGTTCCTGCACTACGCCTTTGATATGTGGATGCAGCGTCAGTTTGATCAAGTACCCTTTGAACGGTATGCCGATGATGTTGTGTGCCACTGTCGCAGTCAATCGCAGGCCGAATCACTAATTGGTGCTTTGGGCCGGCGGTTCGCGCAATGTGGATTGGAGTTGCATCCGCTGAAGACCCGAGTGGTCTACTGCAAGGATGCTGATCGGCGCGGGAACTACGCCGAAACGAGCTTTGACTTTCTGGGCTATACATTTAGGCCTCGACTGTCCTAGAACCGATGGGGTAAAACCTTCGTCAACTTCAGTCCGGCGATGAGTGCCAAGGCGGGGAAAGCAATTCGTCAAGAGGTCAGGAATTGGAATCTGCAAAATCGCAGTGACAAGTCCCTGTTCGACTTGGCGCATATGTTCAACGCTAAAATCAGAGGGTGGGTAAATTATTACGGTGCGTTCTACAAGTCCGAACTGTACCCCACGCTCAGGCAGATCGATCGCAAACTCGTGTTGTGGCTGACTCGCAAGCATAAGCGTCTTCGCGGGCATCGCCGACGAGCCAGTCACTGGCTCGCACGCGTTGCACGGAAGGAAACGCATCTGTTCGCGCATTGGTCGCTGTTATGGGGACAGGCTTCAATGGGAAGAGCCGGATGAGCGGAGACGTTCACGTCCGGTTCCGTGAGCGCCTCGGGGGGAAGTTCCCCGGGGCGACTCGACTCATTATTACCGGCCACTCGAAAGAGTGGTTGGAGCATGAGGTCAGGCCCGCAGTGGTCGAATTTCTGGCGGAACGCGGGTTGGTCTTATCGCCAGAAAAGACCAGAATAACGCACATCAAGGATGGGTTTGATTTCCTCGGATGGAACATTCGCAAGTACAACGGCAAGCTACTGATGAAGCCGTCGAAAGCGAACGTCAAGGCGCATCTTGACAAAATTCGTGAAATCATCAAGGCCAACAAGACGGCTAAACAGGCGAGCCTGATAAGGCTGCTCAATCCTGTTCTTCGAGGATGGGCGAATTACCACAGCCATGTAGTCGCCAAGAAAGCCTTCGACCGGGTTGATCACGAGGTCTGGTCAATGCTATGGCGATGGGCGGTAAGAAGGAACCCCAACAAAGGAGCCAGATGGGTCAAAGAGAAGTACTTCAAGACCCGAGGCACCCGGAACTGGGTATTGACCGTCACAGAAAAACAAGAGGATGGAACGAAGCGGGAGCTCACCCTGCTGCACAAGTCGGACACGCCAATACAACGGCATGTCGAGATCAAAGCGGGCGCCAATCCGCACGATCTGCAATGGGCGCCGTACTTCGAATCCCGATGGGGTAAGAAGATGCTGAACTCGGTACGAGGTCGCCGTAAGCTGTACCGTGTATGGCTAAGGCAAGATGGCCTGTGTTCTAACTGTCAGCAGCCCATCACAATGAACACCCGCTGGGATGTTACGCATATTGTGACGCAAGCTGATGGCGGGACGGATGCAGCCAGCAACCTCCGAGTGCACCATCTCAATTGCCGTAGAAATCCGCAGTATGCCGGGAAATGAAGTTGTGCTACCGGGTGTCGATAGATGCCTTTGTAGAGGCTTGAGCCGTATGCTCCTAAAGGCGCACGTACGGTTCTTAGGGGGCAGCAGCACAGCAATGCGCTGCTGCTACCCGACCAAGACCATCGATCGATCAAACGAATCGTACGACCAATGCTAGGATTCAAGAGCTTCCGTTGCGCCCGCATCATTTTAGGCGGTATCGAACTCATGCACATGATAGCGAAAGGGCAGATGAAGAGTGACGATGGACGGCGTCGTTCAGTCGCCGAGCAATTCTACGATCTCACGAAATAAGCATTCCTATCCGTTCTGTCTCACCTCCACCTAATTTCCTTACTGCGACAGAACCATCTCGGCCCTGTCGACCGACTTCTTGCCACGCCGATGGGCGATTCCATCGATCGCGTTCACCGGCGGTCTTGGCAATCTCCTGGATGGTTTTGTCGGGCCGATCCTGGTCGGCAGGCTGAAAGAAATGACCAGGAACTTCTCCCTCGTGTTCGCATTGCTGGGAGTGTTGGGCGTTGTCGGTGGACTAGTCATTCTTGCCATCCGGCCAGTTCGGACCGAAGCCCCCGGTCAGAGCGCCGGCACGGATGTGAGGGCGTAGTCCGTTGGATCCCGGATTCAGCACGAGGCCGCTAACCGATTGCCGACAGATCGCTAATCGTCTACTCTGGATTTTCTTCGGATCGAAGCCTTCCAACCATGGGCACACCAGAGCAATGAACATCCCATCCACTTCCGGACTCCCCTGCTTGCAGTTCATCAAACTCGCGCAGCCCGCGGATTTCGTCTGGCTGGTCACGCTCGATCACCACGAGAAACGCAATGCGCTGAGCGTTGCACTGCTCGGCGAAATCGAACAGGTCCTGCTCGCGGCGATGGGCAGCGCAGATGTACGCGTCGTCGTGCTTACCGGGCATGACAACTATTTCAGCGCTGGCGCGGATATCGCCGACATGTCGGCACGCGGCTATGAGGGGTATGCGGACCCGCTGCGACTCGAGCGATGGCGAACAATCGAGACCTTTCCCAAGCCCCTCATTGCCGCGGTCAACGGCTATGCGCTCGGCGGCGGCAACGAACTCGCGATGCTCGCCGACATCGTTGTCGCGGGAAGCACCGCGACGTTCTCGCAGCGCGAGATCACTATCGGCGGATTGCCGGGCGACGGCGGCACACAACGCCTGCCGCGCGTACTCGGCAAGAGCCTTGCCATGAAGATGGTGCTGACGGGCGAAGCACTCTCGGCCATCGACGCCGAGCGCCACGGACTCGTTGCCGAAGTGGTCGATCCTTCACGCACAATAGCGCGCGCTGTCGAGCTGGCGGTGCTGATTGCGGCGCGTGCCCCGCTCTCGGTTCAGCTCGCCAAGCGCGCTGTGCTCGATGCCTTCAACACCACATTGAGCGAGGGGAAGGAGCGCGAGCGAGAAGCCAATCGCGCGGTCTTCGAAACCGAAGACCGCGCCGAAGGGCACCGGGCTTTCGTAGAAAAACGAGCTCCGCGTTTTGTAGGGCGTTGACCTTCAACTCAACCGGGAGACGCGTCGAATTGCCGGAGCTCGACCACCGCGCGCTCATGCAGTCCCCGCGCGATCACCGTCTTGCCGTTGCGCGCCTCGACGCGAAACACGAGACGCCGTCCGCGCACGGTCACGAGCTGCGCGAAGACGTCGACCGTGTCCCCGGCCCTCGCCCCCGCGAGATGATCTATATGGACGGCCGTGCCAACCGTCTCTTCTTCGCTGCTCAGCCCGGGCCGTGCCAATAGCACACACGTGTCTTCCAGCATGAAGATGAGATGCGGCGTGGCAAGCACCGGCAATGGCACCGTGCCATGCGCACCCACGGTGATCGACTCGTCGACGGGCCATGTCTTCGTCAATGACAGGCCTATCTCAAAGCGCCCGTCGATAGGATGCCGGATAGCGGTCTCGTTCAATGTCAGCTCCCGTTGAAGCGCGGCGTCCGGTGCTCGAAGAATGCGCTCACGCCTTCCTGGAAATCCTTCGTCGCCCACAGCGATGTAATCATGTCCTCCTCGGGCACGCTCGCATGTTCGACAGACCCGCTCATCACTTCATCGAAGGCCCGTTTGAATGCCCTCAGTCCCAACGGCGACTTCTGGCTGACCGCCGTGGCCATCTCCTGAGTGAATGCATCCAGCATGGCATCGGGCACGACCCAGTTCAAGAAGCCGATGCGCAACGCCTCACCTGCATCGAACAGGGTATCGGTCATCACCATTGCCTTGACGTACGCGGGCGGTATGAGCCGCAGCAGGCGTCGCAAGTTCTCACGGTCCGCGCAATGTCCTAGTCGCCCGATCGGCACCCCGATGCGCGCGCTCGAACCAGCGATGCGCAAGTCGCAGGCTGCCGCCAACTCGCAGCCTCCGCCTACCGCATAGCCGTGGATCATTGCGATGACCGGAAACGGCGCCTGCTCGATTGCGCGCAATGCCCGGTTCAGCCGGTCAAAATGTTGCTGGGCCGATCCCGGGTCGAACGTTCGCAAGGTGTTCAGGTCCGCGCCCGAAGCGAACGCGCGGTGGCCCGCGCCTCGCAGTACGGCGACGCGTACGTCCGGATCCGCGGCAAGCGAGCCGAAGGTACTCTCGATACTGTCGAGCACATCATCGGAGAGCGCATTGAGCGCGTCGCGGCGGTCGATCGTCACCGTCGCGATCGAACCGTCCATGCGCGCCTGTACGGCAACGTTCGGGGCGAGACGCATGGATTCAGAAGTGTCGGGCATTGCGCACCTCCTCCGTATGCTCGCCTAGTTCCGGTGGATGCAGCCGGATCTCGCACGGCGTACGGCCGAACCTGGCGGGATACCCCAGCGCCGGGATGGACCCGAGTACCGGATGATCCATGTTTATCACCATGTCGTTCGCCCTGACCTGGGGATCGTCGAGCGCCTCGGCGACACTGTTCACTGCGCCCGCAGGCACACGAACCGCCCGCAATAACGCAATCCACTCGGCACGGGTGCGTTGTGCCAGCTTCTCGTTGATCAAGCGGTTCATGAGTTCGCGGTTCGCGACCCTCGCGTCATTGATGACGAACCGTTCGTCGTTCGCGAGTTCATCGAGTGCGAGCGCCTTGCAAAGCCGCTGCCACTCGCGGTCGTTCGACACCTGGATCACGATATGGCCGTCGCTTACCGGATAGAGGCCCGTGGGCGCCATGATCGGGTGATGATTGCCGACAAGGCCCGGCGTCTTGCCTGTTAGCAGGTAAGTGAGGCCGTGAAAGCTCATCAGGTTGATGAGGCTTTGCAGCAGCGACACCTGCACGTGCTGGCCGAGGCCCGACTGGTTGCGTTCGTGCAGGGCAGCCAGGATGCCGAACGCCGCGAACACGCCGGTAAGCAGGTCAGCGAGCGGTAGGCCCGAGCGAATCGGGCCCGAAGCATCTGTTCCGGTGATGCTCATGAGCCCGGAATAAGCCTGGATGACGTTGTCGTAGGAAGGCTCGAGCGCGAGCGGACCGTCAGGACCGTAGCCGTTGATCGAGCAATAGATTAGCGACGGATTCTTCGCCAACAACTCGCTGGCGCCAAGACCGAACGACGACATCACGCCCGGGCGCAAGTTCTGCACGAGCACGTCGGCGTCGGCCGCAAGCGCGTGGGCGAGCTCCACGTCCGCGGGCAGCGTCAGGTCCAGCTCGATGCTGCGCTTGTTGCGGTTCACCGACATGAAATCGATGCGCTCGCCCTCGTAGGTCGGCCCCCAGGCGCGGCCGATCTCGCCACCCGGCCGCTCGATCTTGATGACGTTGGCGCCGAGGTCGCCCATCATCATCGTGCTTTGCGGGCCCGCTCGCGCATGCGTGAAATCGAGGACCTTGATGTTGGAAAGTGGGCCGGGCATGGCTGCTCCTCAGTGAGTGATTTCGGCGGTCTGGAGGCGATTCACGCGCACCCCGAACAACCGGTAGATAACAATGACGACGGTAAAAATGATCAGCATCATCACGATGCCGAGTGCGCACAAGGCCTCGTAATTGCCCGAGGACGAGTAATCGAAAATGGTGGTCGTGATGACCGCCGTGCTACCGACGAAGAGAAAGATCGCCGTCGACAGCTCCCGGAAAGCCGAGATGAAGATCAGCAGCCAGCTGGAAAGCAGCGCGCCGCGCAGGAGCGGCGCGGTAATGAAGCAAAGCACCCGGAAGCGGCTCGCGCCCAGGATGCGCCCAGCGTTTTCCAGGTCGGCCGATAGCGCGCCGATCATCGAGAGACCGTTGGCATACGCGATCGGCAGGAACTGCGTCGCGAACGCGATGATCAGGATCCAGGCCGTGCCGATGAGCTGGATTGGCGGATGCGAATAGGCCGCATAGAAACCGATCGCGAGCACGATGCCCGGCACGACGAAAGGCGCCATCGCGATGAAGCCGAGCACGCCGCTGCCGGGCAGCACGCGCCGGGCGCGCACGTAGGCGACGAGAGTCGCCACCACCACGGCGATGGTCGCGGCCGCGGAACAGTACATGAGGCTGTGTTCGAGCGTGGCGCGGGTCGACGTGCTCTCGACGAAGGTCGCGTAGTACCAGTGCAGCGAGAGATTGTGCGGCGCGAACGGTCCACGTCCCCATGCCCGGGAGAGTGAGACGAGCAACATGGCGCCATAAGGGAGGATCACCGACAGCAGCGGCGGCAGCATTGCAATGACGAGTGCAGGCCAGCGCCAGGCGCCGAGCGGCACGCGCCGGAAGCTTCCGCCCTTGCCTGTGATAAGCGTATAACTGCGCCGGCGCAGGATGCGTTTTTGAGCGACCAGCAGCAAGGCCGTCACGATCAGGAGCGGCATGCCGTACGCGGCCGCCTCGCCAAGACGCGGCGGAAACTCGGAGAACAGCGAGAAAAGCTGGATGGTCATCACGGGCTTTCTTGCTGGAATGAGGATGAAGGCCGGTACCCCGAAAGCTGCGATCGCCTCCAGGAACGAAAGGATGAAACCCGACAGTATCGCGGGCATGGCGAGGGGCAGCGTGATCGAGCGCGTGATGCGAAAGAGCCCGGCACTCAGGGTGCGGGCTGCGTTTTCATACTCGCTCGGCGCTTGTTCGAGCGCGTTCGAAACGAGGCTGAACGGGTACGAGATAGCGTAGATCGCCATCACGAAGATCGCGCCACCCAAGGAGAAGATGTTGACAAGCGGCGTGTCCGCTCCCGTCATGGCTACCCAGATCCGGTTGATCCAGCCCGCGTTTGGGCTGCCAAGAAGAATCCATGCGAGCGCGCCCAGGAACGAAGGCGTGACGAATGAAGCCAGGATCAGCGCACGCACGAGTTTCCTGCAGGGCATGTCGGTACGCGAGATGAGCCACGCGAGGAGCGTTCCCACGATCGTCGCAAGCGCGGCTACGCAGCCGGCAAGCAGCAACGAGTTGAGCACCGCGAGGCGGCTGGATCCATCGCTGAACGCATCGACGTAGTTCTGCACGGTGAGCGCGCTGGTCGCATCCGACTGAAAGCTGATCACGACGAGCCAGCCGAGCGGCAGCAGCACCATCGCCACCAGGAGGAGGGCTGACACGGGCAACAACAGCACGCTGAAGTGGTAGCGCTGAGCGCGAGGCGGCATGCTTTCAGCCTTCGAGAGCAGTGTGGTCGACATGGAAATCTCGCCGTGGGCTGGATTGGAGGAAGGTGGCAAGCGCTTCATATTCCCATCGCCCCACGCCATTTCAATACGGCCTCGGCCGTGCCGGCCGACAGTCGTTCGATCGAACTCTGGTAGGTCTTGATGCTCTTCAGCGCAACGCCGTTGAACGATGGCACGTCGGTCCGAAGCGGAAACCGGTAGGCGTGCGCCATCACCTGCGAATAAACTTTCGACTCTGTGAATTCCATGAAAAGTCGCGCCGCATTCGGATGCTTCGACGTTCTCATGATCCCGGTGTAGCCGAGTGCAAGCACCGCGCCGTCGTCGGGGAACCTGACGTCGATCGGGTTGCCTGCGGCCTCCAGCGAGAATGTGTTGGCGTCCTGGCCGTGCCCGCTCAGGCGCTCGCCCGAGACAATATCGATTCCCGTTCCGAGAATCGAGCGCCCCGCCTTCGGGTTCGTCTTCGCAAGCTGCGTGAAGTAGGAGTCGCCGTATTTGTCGAGCATGGCGATGGTCCAGTTCACCACGTCGCCGGAGAATGCCGGGCTGCCGAAGGTGAGCTTGTCGTTCCATTCGGGGCTCAGGAAATCGGTCCACTTCGCGGGCGGCTGTTTCACCTTGTCGCTGCGGTAGTTGATGATCACCACTTCCACGCCGGCCGCGCGAAACGCCTGGTCCGCATCGACGTTGCGAAACACCGCGTCAAGTGACGCCGCGTTCGACGTACGGAATTCCGCCAGCGCGTTCTGCTTCTTGAGTGCCGGCCAGTGCCCGGCATTGGACGTCACGAACACATCCACTTCCTCGACCTGCGCCTTGATGTCCTGCTGGATGCGCGCATAGACGACTTCGCCGGTTTGCCAGAGCGCATCCACCTCGACACCGGGGTACGTCTGCACGAAGGCCTCGACGACCATTTGCATGGTCGGGCGGTCCAGGAAGCCGCACCACCACACGAGCCGCCCCTCTTTTTTTGCAGCCGCGTAGAGCGCCTCGGTTCCCGCCTGCGCCTGAGCGCGGCCAGCGTTCGACAACAGGCTGCCGCCCGATACCGCCATCGCAGCCGACGTCGCGATGAAGCGGCGGCGCGCCAGATCAGGCGCCGTTTCCTGTCGATTGCTCATGATGAGTTTCTCCCAACGTAATCGATTACGTATGCGTCGAAAATCTTGATCGAGCTAGATGCCCATTGCCGAGCGCCACTTCGCTATCGCATCGGCAGTTCCGGTCGAGAGACGCTCGATCGAGCTCTTGTAGGTCTTCATATTGTCGAGATTCAAACCGCTGAACGAGGGCACGTCTGAGCGGATCGGGAAGCGGCACGCCTTAGTCATCGCCTGCGAGTACTCGCGCGAATCGTTGAACTCCATGAAGAGCCGCGCCGCGTTCGGATGGGGCGCATTCTTCAGGATTCCCGTATATCCGAGCGCGAGGATGGCGTCGTCGTCGGGAAAGCGCACGTCGATAGGATTGCCAGCGCGCTTGAGCAGGAACGTGTTGGCATCCACGCCGTGACCTACCATGCGTTCGCCCGAGAGGATATCGGTGCCCGTACCGAGAATCGAACGGCCGATCTTCGGGTTGCGTTTCGCCAGCTCGATCAGATACTTGTCGCCGTATTTGTCGAGCATGGCGATGGTCCAGTTCACCACGTCGCCGGAGAATGCCGGGCTGCCGAAGGTGAGTTTGTCGTTCCACTCGGGGTTCAGCACGTCGGTCCATTTCGTCGGTGGCTTCTGGACCTTGTCGCTGCGGTAGTTGATGATCACCACTTCCACGCCTGCTGCCCGGAAAGCGTGGTCGGGATCGACCGTCTTGAAGAGCTTGCCGAGCGAGTCGGCGCCCGAGGTCTGGAACTCCACCAGTACGTTCTGCTTTTTCAGCAACGGCCAGTGCCCGGCGTTGGAGGTGCCGAAGACATCGACTTCCCGTACGTTGGCCTTGAGGTCTTGCTGCACGCGTGTAAAGACGATCTCGCCGGTTTGCCAGGTCGCGCTCAAGTCGATGCCGGGATAGGTCGCCATGAAGGCTTCCTTCACCGATTGCATCGCGGGACGATCCAGATGGCCGCACCACCAGACAAGCTGCCCTTCCTTTTTCGCTTCCGCATAAAGCGCCGCGGTATCGACGGGCTGCGCACGCAGCGTCGAAAACGGCGAGAGACCTACGCCCGCGACCACCGCAGTCGCTGCCGCACCGCTGATGAAGTCGCGGCGCGAGCAGCGCATCATACGTTCGGATCCGTCGTTCATGGTCCTGTCTCCTGTCCGCTAAATGCGGAATTTCTTAAAATACGTAATCGATTACGTCAGCATAGGAAAGCATTTAGGATGCGTCAAACAAAGATGCTCTACGGTTTACCCGAGGCCCGTCGAAGCGGCCTCTTCAGCGGTGCCGAGGACTCGCCGGCCGAGAACAACGGCTGCAGCATCACCGACTCCACCGGCACCACCTTCTCGATCTGATCGAATAGCAACCGGACCGATGCATCGGCCATCTGGATGACCGGCTGCTCGACCATGGATATGGACGAGGCCGGCATCCAGTAGGGACTCGTCACGCCGTAGCCGACAAGCGATACATCGTCCGGACACCGAATCAAACCTCGGTGCAGGCCGCGTATTGCCGCGACCATCGGCCAGTTGCCGAGCGCGAGAATGGCGCTTGGACGCTGCCGGGAAGCCATCAGCGCGACGAGGCCTGCTTCACCGGCGTCGCCCGAGCGGCCCGCGTCAATCGATAGACGCGTTTCGTCGAAAACGATGCCGCGCTGCCGGTACGCGTCGCGCACACCCGCGACGCGAGCAAGCGTCGTGCTGTGCTGCATGCCGCCATGGACGATCGCAATCTCGCGATGTCCGAGGGTCCACAGGTGGTCGAAGCCGAGACTTGCCCCTGCGTGGTCGTCGACGATCACATGCGGCGCATCAACGCCCTCGAAGCGGCGATTGACGAGCGTGAGCGGGATGCGCCGCCGCGCCATGGCTTCCACGTTCGCCTGCGCAACCGGCGCGAGGATGATGCCGTCGACGCGCTGGGCGCCAAGCGCATCGAGTATTTCACGCTCGCGCTCGCCGCTTTCCTCGCTGTTGCCGAAGATCACCTGATAACCCTTCTTCAACGCAGCGCGCTGCACATGGCTTGCGAGCACGGCAAAGAACGGATTCTCGATATCGGAGACGACCAGCCCGAGGGTCGCAGTACGGCCGCGTCGCAGGCTGCGCGCGATGCTGTGACCCGAGTAGCCCAGTTCTTCAATCGCTGCAAACACCCGGTCCCGCGTTTCCACACGGACCTTGCGCGTGCCGTTGAGGACATGCGAAACGGTCGCTACCGAGATGCCGGCTCGACTGGCGACGTCCTTGATGGTGGCCGGGTTCGCAAGCATAGGTGCGTGGCGTCCCGGTTACTGGGCCACGACGCGGCAATCGCGCACAGGCAGGTAGACGTCGATCTGCTGGCCCACCTGATAGCGCGTCTCCGGTGGCACGAGTGCGCGAATGCGCGTGCCGTCGGTCAGCTCAACAAGGTAATCCGACGATTCCCCAAGGTATGCCGCCCGCTCGATACGCCCATGAAGCTTGTTCGCCGGTCCGCCTGACGGCGCGCTGCCCAGCGCAACCCGATGCGGCCGTACACAGACGGTCACCGCGATCCCTGCGCGGGCTCCGGATTCGTCAATGGCCTGCAGGCGTGAGCCACCTGTCTGGACGAGCCCCTGCTCGACAAGTTCGCCCGAAAACGTGTTCGCACGCCCGATGAACGACGCCACGAACTGCGTGCGCGGCTGCTCGTAGATCTCGAAGGCCGAACCGATTTGTTCGATGCGGCCCTTGTTCATCACCGCAATCCGGTCCGCGCACACCATGGCTTCAGTCTGGTCGTGGGTCACGTAGATCATTGTGATTCCGGTCGTTTCATGCAGGCGGCGGATCTCGAAGCGCATCTCTTCGCGCAGGTTTGCATCAAGGTTCGAAAGGGGTTCGTCGAGCAACAGGATTTCCGGATCGACGACCAGTGCGCGCGCTAGCGCGATTCGTTGCTGCTGGCCACCGGAAAGCTCGGACGGGTAGCGCTCGGCCAGATGATCGAGCCGCACGGTGCTCAGATGCTGCTTCACGCGGGTAACGATCTGCGCCTTCGGCACGCCTCGCACCTGCAAGCCGAAGGCGACGTTTTCCGCGACCGTCTTATGCGGCCAGATCGCATAACTCTGGAAAATGAGCGACATGCCTCGTCGCTCGGGTGGCACCACCGAGTGGGATGAGGACAGGAGTCGCTCGCCCACCCTGATCTCCCCGGCAGTAGGAGCGATGAACCCGGCTACCAGTTGCAGCGTCGTGCTCTTGCCGCAACCCGAAGGTCCGAGCAACGCGATGACCTCTCCCGTCTTGATATCGAGGTCGATCGAATCGAGCGCGACGACCGGTCCGTAAGTCTTGCGCAAACCCTGAATCGTGATCATCACGCCTCCGTGCGCCATCGGCGCGCTCGCGTCCGCGGCACTCCCGCGCCGCTGTCCCCGTTCAACGCCACATTACTCGGGCGCAATCCACACAGGCAGGCTGGACGGGAGGTTAATCGATTACGTATCGATTGGGTATCACCCTAACACCGCGCGATTTCAGGCGTCAATATCGCGCATACCCGCATCGCGCTCATTTATCGACCAGCGTGGCCGGCGTCAGCCACGCGATGAGCGCGCCGAGCAGCAGGAACGCGGTAAGCGCATACATGCCCGAGTGTCCGCTGTGCGTCGCATCCCTGAGCCAGCCGATCATGTAAGGCGAGAAAAATCCGCCGAGATTACCAAGCGCGGTGATCAGCCCTATGCCGGCCGCCGCTGACGCTCCACCAAGGAACGCCGTCGGCAATGGCCAGAAGAGCGGCGCCGCGGACACCGCTCCGACCGAAGCCACCACGAGCGCGCCGATCGCAAGCACCGTGTTCGACTCGAACTGCACGGCGCCCACGAAACCGATCGCACCGAGCACGAGCGGGATGATGAGATACAGGCGCCGCGCCCGCGTTCGATCGCTGCGAAAGCCGAACACGATCATCGCAATGGCGGCGGCAACATAGGGTATCGCCGTCACTAGACCAATGTTGAGATTACCCTGAATACCTGCACCCTTTACGAGCGTGGGGAGCCACAGGGTGATGCCGTACTGGCCCATCACGAGGCAGAAGTACACGAGCGCCATGAACCATACGCGCGGGTCGGCAAAGAGGCCGCGCATCGATCCATGTGCCACCTTGGTTCGTTCCTCCGCGGCGATGTTGCGATCGAGCAGCGCCTTCTCGGTGTTGTCGAGCCAGCGGGCGTCGCGGATGCCGTCGTCGAGCCAGAACATGGCGACGATACCCAGCACGACCGCCGGCAAACCTTCGAGGAGAAACAGCCAGCGCCAGCCGGCAAGGCCTGCCGAGCCGTGAAAACTGTCGAGGATCCAGCCCGACATCGGACCACCCAGGATACCGGCGATGGGCATGGCAGCCATGAAGGTCGCGATGATCTTCGAACGACGCTGCGCCGGATACCAGTACGTGAGGTACAGGATGACGCCGGGAAAGAACCCAGCTTCAGCGATGCCCAGCAGCGAGCGCAACACATAGAACTGCATCGGCGACTGCACGAACATGAAGGCTCCCGAGATCAGCCCCCACGTGATCATGATCCGCGCGATCCACTTGCGGGCGCCGACCTTGTACAGGATGAGGTTGCTCGGAACCTCGAAGGCCGCATAGAAAAGAAAGAAGATCCCCGCGCCGAGGCCGTATACGGTCTCGCTGAAATGCAGGTCGGTTGCCATCTGCAGCTTGGCGAACCCCACGTTCACACGGTCAAGATAGGCGACCACGTAGCACAGCGTGAGAAACGGCAAGATGCGCCACGTCACCTTGCGATAGGTCGACACTTCTTCGTCGACGAGGGTCGTACTTGCGACCTGTTGATTCAGCATGACGTCTCCCGATGTCCGTGGTGTATTCCGTGCTGCGTGCTACGCTTGGCGGCATTGCGCCGCAACCGGCGCCCTTGCAGCTGCTTCGTCCGCGCCATGAAACGAACAAAAACCACTCAGCCCGAACCAGCCATCGCCATTGGCAGGACCAAACTCAAGGACGTGGCAGACCGTGCCGGCGTGTCCATTTCCACCGTGTCGCGCGTGATGAATTCGCCGCACATGGTTCGCGAGGCAGTACGCGAGAACGTGGAGCGCGTCCTTGCCGAACTCGGCTATTTCCCCGATCCCGCGGCGCGCGCGCTTTCTTCGAAACGCATGAACACGATCGGCATCATCGTGCCGATACTCGGAACTGCGATATTTTCCGACTGGGTCGTCGCCCTGCAAAAGCGTCTCGACGAGCACGGTTTTTCGCTGCTCATATCCAGCTCCGAGTACGACCCTCCGAAGGAATACGAGGACCTTCTCGTACTGCTGAATCGGGGTGTCGACGGCATTATCCTGATCGGTGACAACCACCTGCCCGAGACCTACGCGTTACTGAGCCGGCGCAACGTGCCCGCGCTCTGCGCGTTCACCCATCATTCATCAGGCGGCCTGCCCTGCGTCGGGTTCGACCATCGGGCGGCTGCACGCGAGCTTGCCGAATACCTCATTCGCATCGGCCATCGCGAGATCGGCGTGATCGCCAGCCCGTTTGTCCACAACGACCGCATCCAGGCACGCGTCCAGGGCGTACGTGACGCGATTTCCGGCGCGGGTCTCGCGCTCCCCGAAAGCCGGCTCGTCGAGGTGCCCTACTCGATCGAAGACGGCCGCCGCGCCTTTGCGCGACTGATCAATAACGAGCCGAAGCTCACGGCAATCATGTGCATGACCGACATCCTCGCTTTTGGCGCGACGCTCGAAGCGACCCGCCTCGGCTACCGCATTCCCGACCATGTCACGCTGACCGGCTTCGACGATCTCGAATTCGCCCGCCATCTCATTCCGCCACTCACCACCGTGCGTGTTGCCGCACGCGAGATAGGTTCGCTGTGCGCCGATCGCATCGTGCAGGCCCTTGCCAATGAATCCGTGCCGTTGACGCTGGTTGCAACGGAAGCATTGATCCGCGCATCATCGGCGCCGCCGCGCATTTAAGTACCTGATGACAGGTCTCCCAGCCGCGCCCTAAGTACGCCGTCCGGCTCGTTGCGATCAAGCAGCAGGTTGTATTCGTAAGCCGGGTCCGACTCCGGAAAGTCGCGACGGTAGTGACCGCCGCGACTTTCCCGGCGAGCGAGCGCCGACGTCGCCATCAGCTCGCCCACATCCGCCAGGTTATCGAGTTCGATCGCATGGACGAGATCCTCCGGCGTATCAATGCGGGCGCGTTGCAACAGCCGTTGCCGGATATCGCGGCAAACGTCCTTAAAGCGAGATAATCCTGCCTTGTCACGAATGATCAGCAAGTGACGGTTCGCCGCGACTTGCAATTCGCCGCGCAGATCCGCAAGCGATTCGCTGCCGTCGCCTTTGAATCTCGCCATGAAGGCTTGATGCTCACGATCAATGTCCTGCGCCATGCGATGATCCATCCCGCGCGCGCGTCGGGCCGCTGCAATCCCCGCACGCCGGCCGAACACCTGGCACGTCATCGCCATGTTGCCGCCGAGCCGGTCGGCGCCGTGCGGGCCTGCTGCCACTTCGCCGGCCGCGAAAAGTCCCCTCAGGTTCGATTCGGCATCCGAATCGATATACAGGCCACCGTTGATTGCATGCGCCGAGCAAGTAATCTGGACCTTGTCGCGGTACAGGTCGACACCGCGCTGCTTGTACCACTCGTAAGTCAGCGGCCACATCTTGGCAATGCTGCGGCTGCTGTCCTTCAGGATCGCGTCGAAGTCGCGTCCGACAAAGTCCATATACACGCCGCCTTCGGGCGTGCCACGGCCATCGTTGATCGCCTGCTGGATCGAGATCTCGACGTAGCGCGAGATGTCGCTCGCGCTGAACGGGAAATGCCGCTCCTTCTGCCTGATGACGTCGTCCAGCTCGATTCCGCGCGGGAGGTAGTCGGCGAGGAAGGGGTTGCCGTCGCGATCGGTGAGATTGGGCCGTGCATCCCACAGATAATTGCCGAACAGGTTGATAAAGGGCGTCAGCACGCTTACGCCAGCCTGCATGAACTCAAGGTTCACGAGCCGTGCGCCCGCGCGGTGAGCCATCGCATAGCCGTCGCCGGTGATGTCCGACGGGTACAGGTTCTTCGCGAACAGCTGGCTTGCACCGCCCGTTGTCAGGATGGTCGACTTTGCGCGAATCACGACCGGCTTACCATCGGCATCGATGGCGTGCGCGCCCAGGCACTCACCGTCGCGGGCGATCAGGTTGACGATCATCAGCCGGTCCATCACCTTGATGCCGCGCCGTGTCGCTTCCGTGCCTAGCGCCTTGAGGATAGGCTTGAAATGGTCCTGGATGACATGGGAGCGCGGTTTGGACGAGAAGCAGGCGCGGAACACGAGATACTTGTCGCCGGCGCGCTCGAAATGGACGCCGTAGTGTTCCAGGTAGCGCAGCGTGTCGGTGGCTTCGTTTGCCAGGATTGCAGAGAGGCGCGGGTCGGCCATGCCCTGCGCCGCCGTCAGGATATCGTTCAGGAATACTTCGGGGTTGTCCTCGGCGTCACCCGCGCCATCCGGCACATTGAACGCGCCGATTTCGGCCACACTGTGGAAGGTCGCCCCGCTCTTCCTGAATTCACCCTTAATCACCGCAAGCACCGAGGCTCCGGCCGAATCGGCTTCGAGCGCGGCACGCAATGCGGCGCCGCCGCTGCCGACAATCAACACGTCCGTCGTGACTTCCCTTGCTTCGCTGGTCATCTCGCTTCGTTCCTTCAAATGAAATGCGTCGCCTTCATCGTGGCGAGTGCCGGACTGACGCGCACGTCGAACGGGATCAGGTCGAGCACTTGCGTGCGCATGTCTACGCCAGGCGCGAGTTCTTCGAGCATCAGCCCATCGCGCTGCAGCGAGAACACTGCGCGTTCGGTCACGTAAAGCACCCGTTGGCCCTTTCGCAATGCTTCGCGCCCGTTGAACGTGACCTGCTCGACCTGCGGCACGAACTTCGAGAACTTGCCTTCCGCACGAATGCACAATTGCGCGTCGGTTATGTCGATCTCTGCGCCACCGGCCGAGAATGTTCCGCAGAACACGACCTTCGCGGTCTTGTGGGTGATGTCGATGAAGCCGCCGCACCCCGGGATGATGCCGTTGAACTTGCTCACGTTGACATTGCCGCTGGCGTCGATCTGACCGAAGCCGAGGAACGTCACGTCCAGCCCGCCGCCCTGAAAATATTCGAACACCTGGGTCGAATCGACGATGGTCTCGGGATTGATGTTGGTGCCGAAGATCGCCCGCTCGCCGGGTATGCCGCCTACCGAGCCGTGCTCGGGAAAAAACACCGCATGGTCACCCTGGCCGCGCTCTACCAGCAGCTTCGGAATCTCGACCGGTATGCCGACGCCCAGGTTCACGACCTGGTGCTCTTCAACCTCGTCAGCCGCGCGATTGACCACGATGCGTGCGAGTCCCGGCGGCACGACGCCGATGTGCTTCACCGGCAAGCGGGTTTGTCCCGTCAGCGCCGGATTGAGCCGCGCGCCGCCCGACACTTCCTGCTCGGGGTCCACCACTACCGCATCGACGTAGATGCCAGGAATCTCAACCATGCGCGGATGCAGCGTGCCGCCCTGCGTCATGCGAGCGACCTGCACGATCACCTTGCCGCCCGAGTTCTTCGCCGCCATTGCCAGCGTCTTCACGCCGAGCGAGACCGGTTCATGCTCGAGACTGATGTTGCCGTGTTCGTCAGCGGTCGTTCCGCGCAGGAAAGCCACCTGGATACGCGGCAATTCGTAGCGCAGATAAGCTTCGCCTTCGATATCGACACGACGCGCAAGAGATCCCTCGCAGCGCGAATTCATCCTGCCGCCTTCGAGTTCCGGATCGACGAACGTGTGCAGGCCAACTTGCGTGAACGTCGCCTTCTTGCCTGCGGCGGTGTCGCGCAACATCTGGAACAGCGTGCCCATCGGCGCGACATGCGCTTCGAACGCGTTGTCCTTCAGCAATTGCGTGTAGCGCGAGGTCTTGAGGTAACTAAAGCCGCTGCCGATTGCGCGCCTGACCATACCGGGCTGCGCGAGATGTTCAAGCCCCTTGCCGACTCCCATGCCGACGATGATCGGGTGGATCTCCACGAGGTCCCGCGGAGCACCCGTCTGCGCGAAGCGCTCTCCGAGCGCCTTGAGGAGGGTTTCCGGCGACAGGATGTTTTCACATCCGCAGATCGCGAGCGTATCGCCATCGTTCACTAGGCAGGCCGCCTGTTCCGCGCTGAGAATCTCGACTTTCTTCATGCTTTTTCGCATCCTAGCGATGGAATATTTCGTCTGAAAGCGTTTTCAACATTAATCGAGTATAAGACTGGAAATTCCATCATGTCGAAATTTATTGATCAAGGAAAACCCCAATACGTCCAACAATATGCCTGATTGCATGGAGCAACAGAGCCGCGTAGCATCTTTTATGTCGGCAGTAAAATCCTGCAAACGCTTTCATAATCTATCGAAAATATCAACGATATCCACCCCAAAGGACTCAGTCATGGAACGCATGCACGCGCAGGTCGGCGACACCGTAACCTTCTCCAAGACCGTCACCGAATCGGATACCTACCTCTTCGCGGGCATCTCGGGCGACTTCTCGAACAACCATGTGAACGAAGAATTCATGAAGCAGTCGATCTACGGGCGGCGCATCGTCCATGGTGCATTGTTGATCGGCTTCATGTCGACCGCGTCCACCCGGATGCAGGAACAGAGCCTTTCGAAAGGCATCTGTACCACCCCCGTTTCCCTCGGCTACGACGGCATCCGATTCCTGAAGCCGGTGTTCTTCGGCGATACCGTGACGGTTGTCTACCGCGTCGCCGTGCTCGATCACGAGCGCCTCAGGACCGTCGCCGACATGGAAGTCCTGAACCAGCACAAAGAGCTCGTCGCGGTCGGCAAGCACATCACGAAGTGGGTCGTGAACGTGAATGCCGACTGAGCGCACCCCCGCTGGCTACTTAATACCCAGCAGGTTCGGCAGGAAGCGCGGGATCTGCGGGAACACGATGATCAGCATCAGGTCCACCGCCAGCGCGAAGATGAACGGCAGGATCGCGCGGGTCGCTTTCTCAACGGACACGCCCCCAATGGACGCCGCCGTGAAGAGGCAGAACCCGATCGGCGGCAGGTTGATGCCGATCGCCGAATTCACGAGCACGATCACCCCGAACACGACCGGATCGATGTGCATCTGGATAACCAGCGGCAGGAACACCGGGATCACCACGGCAATGCTCGAGATGGTTTCAAGCACTGAGTGGATCGCAATCAGGAACAGGTTGATCAGGATCAGCAGGATGATCGCGCTCGTGGTGATGGACAGAAAGCTGTTTGCCACATGCAGCGGAATCTGCGCTTCGATCAGGTAGCGGCCGAGGACGAACGCGAGACCGAGCAGGAAAGAGACGCGTGTCGTGTTGACGGCGGTACGTGTGAGGATATCCTTGAAATGCGAGAGCTTCAGTGTCCTGAATATCAGCGTACTCACGAGCGTCACATAGACCGCCGCTACCACGCCTGCCTCGACCGGCGTGAAGATCCCGCCCAGGATGCCGCCAAGGATGATGATCGGCGTGAGCAGCGCCCAGAACGCTTCCTTGAACGTGATCCAGAGCTTCTTCGCCGAGAACGGTTCAACCGCTGTGTAGTTCTGGCGTACGGCAGTCACGTAGTTGACGAGCATGAACGAGGCGACCACGAGCAGCATCGGCAGCATGCCCGCAATGAACATTGTCCCCACCGACACATTCGCGGTATAGGCATACACGAGCATGCTCATCGACACGGGCGAGAGCAGCCCGAGCGAGCCCGCCGCCGATTGCAAGGCGACCGCGAAAGGACGCGCATAACCCTTCTTGACCATGCCCGGGATCATGACGGACCCGATGGCTGCGGTATCGGCTGTGGCGGAGCCGGACAGGTCGGCGAAGAACATGCTGGCGACGATGGTCACCTGCCCGATGCCGCCACGCATGAAACCGACCAGCGCCTGCGAGAAATCGATGATGCGCCGCGACACCCCGCCCGAGTCCATGATCGCGCCGGTCAACATGAAGAAAGGAATGGCGAGCAGTCCGACGTTGTTGAGATTCGAAAAGAGCTGCTGCGGAATGATGAGCAGCGGCGTGCCGTTGACCGACAGCGCGACTGTCGCCGCGATCCCGATGCAGATGGCGACCGGTACGCCCAGGCAGAGAAGTCCGGCGCCCAAAGCAAGTGCCCACATGATGTTAAGCCTCAGATATGTTCGGAGACGCCGGCCGCAATCGACGGCCGCACCTGCGCACCGGGCGCGAGATGCGAAACCGCGATGCGCACGGCCGAGTGGAAGACCAGCAATGCGCCGCACACGGGGATCGACAGATACGGGTACACCATCGAGATCGGTAGCGAAGCCGCCGTCTCCGTGCCCATCAGGTCGAGCATGTCGCCACCATAGGCCACGAAAACTGCGCCGAGCGCGAGGATCGCGCAGTCGATCAGGTCTGCAAGCAAGTGCGAGAGCGCTGGCGGACAGCGATCGGCGAGGATGCGCACTTCGGGATGCACGCGCAACTTGACGCCCGCTGCGGCGCCGAGGCAGGTGAGCCAGACGAACAGGTACGCCGCCAGTTCATCCGACCAGGAAAGCGAGTTGTGCAGCACGAAGCGGAAGATCACGCCGAGCCCGGCCACGACCACCATCGCCAGGAGGAGGCCGCCGCACAGGAACAACGTGAGCTTGAGCACGAGGTCGTCGATGCGGAGCAGGCCGCGGGCAAGCTTGTCCATGATGGACCCTCGCTTCATTTCGAGGCGACCGAGGATTTCTCGGCGGCGTTGATCTCGTCGTATAGCGCATGGCCGTCGGGGATCTTGGTCAGGAGTTCCTCGCGCGCTGACTGGGTAGCGGCAAACCACGGCGCAGTATCGACGATGGTCACCTGCGTGCCGTTCTTCTTCATCTGTTCGAGCGCCGCATCGTATTCCTTGCGGTACTCCTTGATGTCCCATTGCGCGGCGATGTTGGCGGAGGTCTGCACGGCCTTCTGCTCATCGGGCGTCAGGCGGTCCCATGCGGTCTTGCTGATCGCGAGCACGACCGGCAGGTAGTTCACATGTGTCACGTAGAAGTGCTTCGCGACATCGGAGAACTTGTCCTGGACGAACTGCTCGGGCGAGGTATCCGCACCGTCGACCAGGCCTTGCGACAGCGCGAGGAACAGCTGGTTATAGGGCAGCGGCGTGGGGTTGGCGCCAAGCGCCTTGTACCCCGCGATATACCCCGGGCTCTGCATGACGCGGATCTTCAGATCCTTCATGTCGGCCAGCGATGTCACCGGCTTCTTCGCCGTAAACAGGTTGCGCTCGCCGACCGAGATCCACGCGAGCCCGATCATATTGACCGGTTTCATCATGTCAAGATACTTGCGCCCGACCGGCCCCTGCAGCACCGCGTTCGCCTGGTCAACACTGTTGAACAGGTAAGGCATGTCGAAGATCTGCCACTGCTTGATGGTGTTGTCGATCGGCGCCTGCGCGGAGATCATCATCTCCTGCGTGCCGGTGCGCAGCGCCTGCGTCATCTGTATTTCACCGCCCAGTTGCGACTGCGGGAATACCTGCACTTCGACCCGGCCGTTGGTCCGTTGCGCCACCTCCTTCGCAAAGAGCAGCGCCGTCAACTGGTAGTGATTGTCCGGGGCAAGCGTGTGGCCCAGCTTCATCACGATCTTGTCGTCGGCATGGGCGATGCCCGAAAAGGCGCAGGCACCCGCCAACGCAACAACGATCATGGCGCGCCACGAGCGGCGCGCGTTGTAGAACGCTTTCATTTTGTCTCCTTCCGTATTCGAATGGATCGTGCTCCCGACGCTGTTAATGGTCTTCTGCCCGGGTAACCCAAGTATTCGCGAATGGAGCCGGCGGGCGTTAGGATCGCGCTGCGAAATCCTTGTACTTTTTAACGGATATGCCGCAGCTCGAGATGGGGTCAGCCATGTTCGCCGCTCTCCCGACATGGCGAAAACCCTTGGTCACCTTGACGGATGGGGAGCGCTGGCGATTTACAAACCGGCACACCCGACTGTCGCGTCGATCCAGAAAGTCCAAGCATTCGCGCAAAGCGTCCTAACGGTCAGCCCGCCGTTCTCTTTACATTTGTGCCATGCCATCCGGCGTGGCGCGAGACCGACATGCCGGGTCATTCCTGACCATTCACTTGCACGCCGACATGTCCAAACGACCGCATATGGATTGCTACACCATCGGCGACACCGCCGATTTCGCCAAGACCGTTTCCGAATTCGATATCTATGGGTTCGCCGGAATCGTCGGCGATTTCTATGGCGTTCATATCGATGAGGAATATGCAAAGACCACACGCTTCGAGAAGCGTATCGCGCAGGGCTGCCTCTCGGTCGGCTTCCTTTCTACGGTCATGGGCCACATGGCGGCGAAGGCGCCGAGCCCCGGTGCGGTGTCCTATCGCTACGACATCACGTTTGACGCACCGGTGTTTATCGGCGATACGGTGACAGCCCGGCTCACGTTGCGCGAGAAGGATGAAGAGCGCAACGTGTGCGTGTTCACGGCGAGTGTCACGCGCCACGACGGCACCGTGGTCGCATCGGGCAGCACCTGGCTCAAGGTACTGTAACGCGATGCACGACGACCGCACCCCTATCCTCGCCACACAGTCTGGCCCCGTGCGCTTGCTGACGCTCAACCGTCCCGACAAGCTCAACGCGTTTTCTCCGCACCTGCTCGCAGCCTTCGACGTGGCGCTCGATGATGCGCTCGCCGACACGGCCACCCGTATCGTCGTCATCACCGGCAGCGGCAACCGGGCGTTCGCCGCGGGCAACGATGTCGAAGTACTCGCCGGACTCGATCCGATCGGCGCTTACCGTGCGATGGCTACCGGCCAGAAAGTGTTCATGAAGCTGCACGAACTGGCGAAGCCGACCATCGCAATGGTCAACGGCTATGCACTCGGCGGCGGCTTCGAACTGGCGCTCGCCTGCGATTTCATCATCGCCGCCGAGAACGCCCGGTTCGGCTTTCCGGAGATCACGCTCAACACCATGCCCGGCTGGGGAGGAACCCAGCTCGCCGTAGCCAAGCTTGGCATCGCACGCGCGAAACAGATGGTGCTGACCGGCCGTCATTTCAGCGCCGACGAATGTCTGGCTTTCGGCATCGTAGAGCGGATCGTCGAGCTACATTTGCTACTAGACACGGTGCTCGAATTCGCCTCGACACTCGCCGCGCACGACAGCTTCGCGCTGGAAATGGCCAAGCGATCGCTAAACCGCGCCGCGGAACTGCCACTCGGCGCCGGTCTCGATTTCGAGGCGGCGCATTACGCGGTAAATTTCGCAGGCGCGGCCGCGCGCGCCGGTCTCGATGCGTTCATTGAGCGCCGGGCGGCTCGGCAAGCCAGCGTTGCGCGATCGACCCTTCAAGCCCAGAGCTGACTATGCCGCATTGGCTGAACGAACAACACACCCAGATACGCGACACCGTCCGCCGGTTTGCGGAAAAGGAGATCGCTCCGGTTTCCGAGGCCTTATGGGAAGCGGAAGCCTTTCCCTATGACATCTGGCGCAGCGCGGGCAAACTCGGCTTCGCCGGACTGCCCTACCCGGAAGCGTTCGGCGGTGGCGGTGGCGAATGGCTGTCGTATGTGATCGTGCTCGAAGAACTGGCGCGGGTGGATTGCGCGGTGGCGAACTCGTTGATGGCAAATTCGACCGTGGCGAGCCTGCTTTCCAACTACGGCACCGAGGCACAGAAGGACCGCTATCTGCGGCCGATTCTCGATGGCCGGCAGGTGGGTGCGATCGGCCTGTCGGAACCCAACGCCGGCTCCGACGCCGCCAACATCGCCACCCGCGCAAGGCAGGACGGCGAGCGCTGGATCATCGATGGATCGAAGACCTTCATCAGCAACTCGGGCACCGAGGTTACCGGTCCGGTCGTCATTGCCGCAGTGACCGGCACCCGGCCCGACGGGCGCAAGGATATATCGAACTTCATCGTGCCCAATGGCACCCCCGGCTTCACCTACGGACGCAAGCTTCGCAAGATCGGCTGGCGGGCATCCAGCACCTATGAACTGTTCTTCGAAGGCTGCGCGCTGCCCGCCGGGCACCTGCTCGGCGAACCCGGCGCTGGCCTGCGCCAGACGCTCGCACAGATCAGTACCGGCCGAATCCTGATTGGCGCGCTCGCGCTTGGAATTTTGCAGGGGTCGCTGGATCGTTCGGTTGCCTACATGAAGCAGCGGCGCGCGTTCGGCAAGCCGATTGCCGAATTCCAGGCGCTGCAGTTCAAGATTGCGGACATGGCGCATCACGCGCACGCCGCGCGCCTCATGCTCTACGATGCCGCCGCGCTCAAGGACGCGGGTCAGCGCTTCGACCAGCAGGCGTCGATGGCCAAGCTGTTTGCCACCGAGCACGCGATGCAGGCTGCCCACCAGGCCCTGCAGATCCACGGCGGCTACGGCGTGATGAGCGAGTACCCGGTGTCGCGTGCATTCGGGGACGCGAAAGTGCTGGAGATCGTCGAGGGAACCTCCGAGATCCAGCGGATGATCATCGCGCGCCATCTGCTTGCCTGACGCCGGCTATTCTCATCATTGGAGACGATACATGTTGGAAGGCATCAAGGTTCTGAGCTTTACCCACTTCCTTCAGGGACCGGCCGCTGTGCAGATGCTCGCCGATGTGGGCGCCGAAGTGATCAAGATCGAGCCGCCGGGTGGCGCGTTCGAGCGCGCCTGGACGGGTTTCGACGCTTTCGTGGAAGGCGTAAGCGTCTTCTTCCTGCTCGGCAACCGCAACCAGCGCAGCATCTCGCTCGACCTGCGCGACGAGCGCGCCCGCGAGATCGTGTGGAGGATGATTCGCGAAGCAGACGTGCTGGTCGAAAACTATCGGCCGGGCGTGCTGCAGAAGATGGGCTTCGGCTTTCCTCAGGTGCACGAGGTCAATCCGCGGCTAGTCTACTGCTCATGCACCGGATACGGTTCGTCGGGGCCCTATTTCAAGCGTCCCGGGCAGGATCTCCTGCTCCAGGCGATGAGCGGCATGACGCTCCTGTCCGGCGAGGCCGATTCGCCGCCAACACCGTTCGGCGCCGCGATCGTCGACCAGCATGCCGCCGCACTGGCCGCGTTCGGCGTGACTGCCGCCCTGCAGGCGCGGGAACGCACGGGCAAAGGCACGCTTGTCGAAAGCAACCTGCTCAATGCGGCCATCGACCTGCAGATCGAGCCGTTCACCTACTACCTCAACAAAGGGCCGCTGTGGCCTCGCACGAACCCGCCTATAGGCAGCCGCTTCCATCCTGCGCCCTACGGGGTCTATCGCACGCTCGACGGCTGGATCGCCGTCTCGCTCACACCGACGGCCAAGCTCGCAGGCGCCCTGTCGCGCCCCGAACTGCTTGCCTTCAATCACCCGAAGGACGACGTGCGCCGGCGCGACGAACTCAACGGCATCGTCTATGAAGCACTGACCACCCGCATGACCGCCGACTGGATGGCGACCTTCGAGGAGCACGATATCTGGTTTGCGCCCGTGAACGACTACGAGCAGGTGGAAGCCGATCCGCAGGTGGCGCATAACGGCATCATCATGGAAGTCGACCACCCGGAGGCGGGACCGGTACGTCTGCTGGCCCATCCGGTGCGTTACGACGGCGCGCCGCCACCGCTCACGCGCCTGCCGCCACGCCAGGGCGAACACACGCGCGAGGTGCTCACCGAACTGGGCTACGCGGAGGAAGAGATCGCCGCGCTGGTCGAAGGCGGCATTGCGTTGACGGAAAGGAGGCCTACATGAATGCCATCCCTGATCTGGCGCACGGCATGCTGCGTTTCGACGACATCGCGATCGGGCGCAGTCATGTGCTCGTGCACGCGATGCTTGAATCCGAAGTCGATGTATTCGGCCGCCTGTCGGGCGACCTGAACCCGCTGCACATGGACGAGGACTTCGCTGCTCGTTCGCCGTTCGGGCGGCGCGTAGTGCATGGCCTGCTCACAGCCGCGCTGGTGTCGACGGCGCATACCGAGCTGACCGGCCCCGGTTTTGCCTATGTGGGGCAGGAACTGCGATTTCTAGGGCCAGCTTTTATCGGCGATACACTTACCATCACGCTGACGGTGGTGGAAAGAAAACCCGGCAAGCGCATCCTCGTGCTGGACACGATGGTACGCAACCAGGACGGCGTCGCGGTGCTGAGCGGATTGTCGGCATTGAAGGAGTTGTCCTTTACCTGATGCAGGCAAACAGGGTTCATGTCGTATCGCGGGTTATCGATAGCAGCGGCGGCGCCCCGCTCCTCGCTACACTGTTAGTCCGCAGCAGGCTTGGGCGAAGGAAGGTCCGCGGCGCGCAATGCACACGCCGCCTCGCAGGGGACAAGAAATGCACAGTGGGTGTGGCTGCCAGTTGCCGGTCTTCAAGATTGCGAACTATGAATACGGTTCGCGGATCAAGTCGATCGACTTTCATTTCGCGCCGCTCGAGAACATGAAGTCGACGTTGCCTTATCCGCACCGTCACGAGTTCTATCACATCGTCTGGGTGACGCATGGGAGCGGGTATCACATCATCGATTCCCTGCGCTACGAAGTCCGCCCGGACACCCTGTTCTTCATGGCGCCGGGACAGATCCACGATTTTGTGCTGTCGGAAGACACCATGGGTTACGCCATCAGCTTCTCGTCGGAATTCTTTGCGTTCAAGGTGCAGAACCGTCAATCGCAGACGGACGTGCCTGTCTATGACTTCGAGCGCATCCACAGCGCCATCTACATGACCGAGCGGCAGTCGCGTGACCTGCAGCGCGTGCTCGACGGCATCGAGGAAGAGTATGCAACCGAAGCGCCGGGCTACGACGACGTGATCTGGTCGTATTTGCGGATATTCCTGGTCAAGTCGGCGCGCATGGGCGGCGACGCCGCCGATATCGATTCGTCCCGCAGCGTGCTTCTGTCGCGCCGGTTCCGGAGCCTGCTGGAGAAGTACTTCAGCACGCTGCACGACGCCGCCGAATACGCGCGCATGCTGAGCGTGACGGAACGGGCGCTCAACGATGCGACACGCCAGGCGCTGGGCAGCACCGCCGCAAAACTGATTCGCGAGCGCGTGATGCTCGAGGCGAAGCGGATGCTGTTGCATTCGGAGGAGAACGTGGCGGAGATAGCGAGCCAGCTTGCCTTCGACGACCCCGCCTATTTCAGCCGCTGTTTTCGCAAGCACACGGGGCGCTCGCCGATCGACTTTCGTCGTAGCCTGTTGAAGCTGAGTATCTAGACGCAGGCTGCTGATCCATCTGCGGCACGCGCACGCGCAGGATTCTTCCCAACCCACACAGGAGTTCATGCGTGAACGAAGCAAACGCTCTTCAGGTGCCGACCAAAGCGCAGTCTGCGCTCTTCGGCACCGTCCTCGACCATATCGCCAGGAAAGTCGCTGAAGACGAACCCACACTAGGCGTTGAATTCCCCCACGTAACCGCTCCCGATGGCCAATGGATCCGCCTGCCCGCTTCCCTCTCGGCCGGCTACAAAGGAGAGACATGGAGTCACGGCAACTGGCTGTGCGGCTTCTGGGTCGGCTTGTTGCTGACGTCGTACCTGCACACGGGCGACCAGAAGTACCTCGGCTGGGCTCGTGAACGCATGCGGCTCGTCGCGCAGCGGGCGCAGGATCCGAACACGCACGACATCGGCTTCATCTTCGACAGCAGCGCCGTGCCAGGCTTCCACATCACTGGGGACCCCTGGTATGCGCAGATCGCGCTGGAAGCCGCTGACAAGTTGCGCGCGCGCCTCGTCACTACCCGCGGCGGCGCATACCTGGCATCTTGGGGACCGCTTTCGGATCCACGCGGGCGCAGCGCATCCGCCATCGACACGATGGCCAATCTCTCACTGCTCTACTGGGCAGCGAACCATTCCGACGACGGCAGCTACCGGCTCGCGGCAGACGCACACGCAGCGATGACGGCGAACGCATTCATCCGCCCCGACGACTCCACCTATCACGCTGTTGAATACGACATGGAGAGCGGCGCTCGCAAGCGCGGCTACACGTACCAGGGAGCATTCGACGAATCAGCGTGGAGCCGCGGCCAGGCATGGGCCATCTACGGTTATGTGAACTCGGCGCGTGAGACCGGCAAAAGCGCGTATCTTGCTCTCGCCGAACGGCTTGCCGAGTATTACCTTCGCAGGCTCGACGGCCGGCAAGTGCCGCCGTGGGATTTCGACGCACGCGGAGCCGATGCCGAGGTCAAGGACACGGCTGCGGCCGCCATCGTTGCATCGGCGTTGCTCGAACTGGGACGTCTTCATTCCGATGCCGCGAGGGGGGGGCGCTGGTGCAAGCGCGGGCTCGACATGCTCGAGGCGCTCTGCCGCGACGAATTCGCGTACGAGTCGACGCATCGCGGACTGCTGAAACATTCGTGCTATTCGAAGCCGCATAACGAGGGCGTCACCGGCGCGACCATGTTCGGCGACTTTTATTTCGCGGAGGCGCTGTGCCGCGTGATGTTGCCGGGCAAGCTTCGTCCCGAAGGTGCCCGGCCAGAAAAATAATGGGCTTTCCCCGGCTAGCGGTATCGGAAAACCGGCCTTCGCCATACCGCTGCGGACTCAGTGAACAGGTACCGATAAGGACGCGCGGACGTGGCCGGACAAGGTCAAGAGGATTACTTACATTGGGATAGCGGGGAATTGTTCGGCGACTGAGCGCTCCGACGGAGTGTCGGTGATAACTAATCAGAGTTATTGCATCGAAGGGAACTCAGGCGATAGCGCCGGGAAGCTGCGATTGGAATAGATCAATTGGGACTCACGTGCTCGTCACCCGCCACGAGCTCTCGCCCCTGGATGAAATGGTTCGCAAAATCGAGGCTACTTATCCGCGAAACCGGCAACAACGCAGCCCCGGGCGCTTGGATGGCCGTGGGAGCCCTCTTCGCGGCGTTCTCGGTATATCGAGGCCAACGGCGGTCGCTACGCGCGGACTTGACACCCGGCGAGAGCAATCCGCACTGAATGCTTAACCGGGCGCCCCGTCGGATACACACTTCGGAAAGCTATGCGTTTCACCACATACGAATGTCAACGGGAACGTCTGTCTAAAGCCTCTTGTTCGCGAGTCAAATCTTATAAGGCTATTGCCTGTGCAGGTGGTGCGGCGAGCGCGGTTTTTATCCACGTAACAAATGACTCGATCGCCGACGACTGGACGGAATTCGCCGCCCATGTGCAGTAATAGTTGTATTGCCCTTTCGCCGGCAGATCGAACAAAGGCACGAGTGCCCCTGCTCGCAGCCACGCCTCGGACATCATTTGCCGCGCAAGCGCCACGCCCTGGTCGCTGATTGCTGCTTCCACCATCAATCCCAGATCGATGAACTGAATGCCTCTCGATGGCTCGGGCCAATCAAGTCCCGCAACCGCTAGCCAAGGGCGCCACGGTTCGAGAGGACACCGGAGTAAATCTGCACGAGAAAGATCTGACGGGATATGGAACGGTCCCTTCTCCTTGAGATAAACGGGGCTGCATACCGGGAATATCGGCTCTTCAAGGATGGTTTCGACATTCAGTCCGTTGTAGTACCCGCTACCGAAACGCACTTCGACATCCGCTTCATCCGCTTTGAGCCCAACCAGCGGCACGGACAACTGCATCACAATATCAAGGTCGGGATACAACGTTTGGAATGCCGGCATGCGCGGCACGAGGATCTGGCGCGCGAAGGTCGGCGGCGCTGCGATGCGAAGCTGCGGCCGCTGCCCGACGACGTTGCCCCGTACCGGATAACGGTTGAGTGATTCGAGGCATTCACGGACCACATCGAGATATTCCGAGCCGCGCGACGTGAGTGTCAGCTCACTCTGATTCCTGTTCAGCAACGTTTCGCCAAGCGACTCCTCGAGTTGCTTGATCCGGTGACTGATGGCGCTCGGCGTGACCGACAACTCTGCCGCCGCCAGTGCGCCGCTGCGCAGGCGCGCCACCGCCTCAAACGCAATGAGGTTCTGCACGGGTGGCAAGCGATAGAACTGTTTCATCTTTGCGGTGGGGAGAGAGCGTGCGGTCTGTGGCACGACACGTAACGATAACCCTACAAAAAGACGCGCCAAAAAGGCGAATTTCACGCGGCAGTTGAAAAAAAATCAAGTCGCCCAAAACACCTGCCGCCGCGAATAAAAGCGAAAATAAAAATGCCCGTTTTACCACTCTTTCGTGCGAACCCCATACATCGACGATGACTTCCCTATCTTCTTCCATTACCGAATCGACGAATCCTCCGGAGATCGTCGGTATTCGCGTACGACCGGTCGTGGCGCCGCTGAATACGCCGTTACGTACCGCCAGCGGGGTCATGGAGAGCGCGCCGCTCATCCTGATTGATGTCGAGACGGCGGCAGGTGTGACGGGTAGCGCCTATATTTTCACGTACACGCCGATCGTACTGCCAGCTATCGCCCGCTTGCTCGACGACGTGGGGCGCACGCTCACTGGCAAGCCGCTTGCCCCGGCATCGCTCACTGAAGCCCTGCGCAAGCGCTTCGTTCTGCTGGGCACACCCGGTCTGCTCGATATAGCGCTGGCTGGACGACATGGCGCTGTGGGACGCTCACGCGCGGTGGCTGAAGCTGCCGCTGGTGCGTTTGCTCGGCGCAAGTCCACGACCGGTCAGGGCGTATCCCAGCTTCGGCATGGATGGTCTTGAGGGAGCGCTACTTGCGGCCGACGCTGCCTGCGCGAAAGGCTTTGGCGCAATCAAGATCAAGATCGGCTACGAGACGCTGGCCGAAGATCTTGCCGTGGTCAGGGGCGTGCGCCGCGTGATCGGGGAACGTACGGCCCTCATGGTGGACTACAACCAGGCATTGAGCGTGCCCGAGGCCATTCGCCGGGGTCTGGCGCTGGATCAGGAGAAGCTCGAATGGATCGAAGAGCCGACCGCATGCGACGACCTCGTAGGCCACGGGGCAATCGCGGCGGCGCTGCAAACCCCATTGCAGCTCGGCGAGAACGCCTGGGGGCCACGCGGCATGCTCGCCCTTCTAAGGCACCCGTGCAAGCGATCTTGCCATGCCCGATCTCATGAAGATCGGCGGCGTGACCGGCTGGCTGGCAGCGGTCGCGGTATGCGACGCGCATGCGGTGCCCGTATCGAATCACTTCTACCAGGAAATGAGCGCGCATCTACTCGCCGCAACACCGGCGGCGCATTACCTCGAGTACTTCGGCATCGCCGACGCAGTCTTGCGCAACCCGTGCGTCGCAACAGACGGCTTCGTCAGCGCGATGGATGCGCCGGGCAGCGGAATCGAATGGGACGAGGACGCAGTGGCACGCTTCGCCTTGAATTAATGCACTTGAAATTTTTTTAAGCACCCTGTCTAAAAACTTTCAAGCCCTTGAATTAATGGCGAGAAATTGGCTTCCAGATAATGGATTTCACAGCCAGCCGATGGGTTGTATCGGCTCAGGCAACCCGAATCCTTCTGGAGAGTCCTATGGAAAATCATGCCGCACTCGACCATGTATTCACGTCGCCCGTCGCCACCACGGGTCGCCGACAACGTTTGTCGACGATCTTCACCGCGATGATCCTACTTGCCGTTGCCGCGTTTTTCGCCGTCTTTTGCTTTTCCCCCGAACTGATGTCAATGCAAGTCACGGGACACATGTCGCTCGGCATCATCCTTGAACCGGGGCTGATTCTGCTCGCGATCGTGCTCGGCATCACGTACGTCCGGCGTGCGGACGGCTATGACCTCGAGAGCGTAGCCGTCGATACGGAGACGCAATCATGAACGGGCAACTGCTCAGTCCGCTTTCGCTCGCCTTCTTCCTGGCATTCCTTCTCGTGACGGCCGGCATTACCTGGTTTGCAGCGCGCAAAAGCCGCTCGGCCAGCGAATTCTTCAATGCGGGTGGCCGTGTCGGCCCGCTGCAAAATGGTCTCGCGATGTCCGGCGAATACCTCAGCGCCGCAGCGTTGCTCGGCATGACCGGGGCCATTTCGCTGAAGGGCTTCGACGGTATCGTGTACAGCATTGGTGTGTTCGCGGGATGGCCTCTGATTCTGTTCCTCGTCTCGGAACCAATGAAGCGCCTTGGCAAGTTCACGCTCGCCGACGTCATTGCATGGCGGCTCGACCGGAAGCCTATCCGGATCGCCGTCGCGCTCGCCAGCCTGCCGATCGTGCTTTTTTATCTGATCACGCAGCTCGTAGCGGCAGGTGGGCTTGTCAAGCTGATGTTCGGGCTGTCCTATTTTCCGGCGGTGTCTTTAGTCGGTGTGATCATGCTTTGCTATGTCTTTTTCGGCGGCATGCTGGCGACGACCTGGGTACAGATCATCAAGGCGGCTTTGTTGTTCAGCGGAAGTGCGTTGCTGGTCCTTCTTCTGCTTGCGCACTTCGGCTTCAGTCCCGCCGCGCTCTTCACACAAGCCGTCTCCCGGGCAGGTCCGGCGATCACCGGCCCAACCTTATTGCCGACGCTCGCGCGCTGGGACACGATATCGCTGGCAATAGCACTCGTGTTCGGTGCGTTGGGTATGCCGCAAATCCTGACGCGCTTCCTGACGGTCGCCAATGCACGCGACGCCCGGCGTTCCGCGTTCTATGCGACGGGTCTGGTCGGCGTTTTTCATGTGTTCGTACTGCTGCTCGGCTTCGGCGCGCTTGCACTCATCGGACACGACGACATATTGAAGACAGGCGGTGCCGGCAACATGGCCGTGCCGTTGATGGCACGCCTCCTCGGCGGCGATGCGTTTTTTGGCTTCATTTGCGCGGTCTCGTTCGCGACCATGCTGGCGGTCGTGGCGGGACTCACCTTGTCCGCAGCGACAACTTTCGCACACGACATCTGGGCGGGTGTCATCAAGAGTCCAAGCGCCACCTCGACGGATGCCGACCGCGATCCGCATGCGCAGCAACCGCGCGTGGCGCGCACGGCGGCGGTGGCAATAGCCATTGCCTCCGTCCTGCTGGCATTGCGCTTCGAAGGCCAGAACGTCGCCTTCATGGTCGGCTTGAGTTATTCGATTGCGGCCTCGGCGAACTTTCCGGTTTTGATGCTCGCGTTATTTTGGAAGCGACTGACGACCAGCGGCGCGGTGGCCGGGATGCTGAGCGGAGCAACCGCCGCAGTCGTGATGATCGTTCTCTCCCCCACCATCCAGGTTGAAGTGCTGCACAAGGCGCTGGCTGATGTCGAAAACCAGTGGTGGTTCGTCTCACTGCGCAACCCATCTATCGTTTCGGTCCCGTTCGCCTTCTTCATCTCCTGGGCAGTGTCGGTCATGCGGCCACAGACCGTCGAACAACAGGGTTTTGAACGGATGCAGCGTGTTCTCGATCTATGAAGCCGCCCAGCATGACACTTCAACTAAACATTTAACCAAGTCGTCAATCAAGGAATCCAAATGAAGCAATACCCGACATTTAAAGCCGCTGCCTGCCATGCTGCACCCGTCTACTTCGATGCTGACGCGAGCGTCGACAAGGCCTGCGCATGGATCCGCGAAGCCGCCGGAAAAGGCGCTGAGCTGATTGCATTTCCCGAAGCGTATCTCTCGTCGTTCCCCGTTTGGTCCGGCGTATGGGCGCCGGTTGAAACGCATGAGTTCTTCTTCAAGCTGGTGTCGAGCGCGGTGCGAATCGACGGCCCGGAAATGCATCGGATAAGAGAGACGGCGCGACGTCACGGCGTATTCGTGTCGATGGGTATCAACGAGAGCACGCCGATCAGCGTGGGCTGCGTGTGGGACACCAACGTGCTGATCGGAGACGACGGCGCGATCCTGAACGTTCATCGCAAGCTGGTTCCGACACACTACGAGAAACTTACCTGGGCGCCTGGCGACGGCAGCGGACTGCGCGTGTCGGATACGCGGATCGGGCAAATCGGCGCACTGGTATGCGGCGAGAATACGAACGCGCTTGCACGTTTCTCTCTGATCGCACAGGGAGAGAACGTTCACATCTCTTCGTTTTCGCCGCGCTGGCCGACGCATCCGCTCGGCGAAGGCGGTTACGACCTCGAAGCGGCCATCCGCCTTCGTGCAGGCGCGCATTCGTTCGAAGGGAAGCTTTTCAACGTCGTAGCGTCGGGCTTCCTGCCGCCTGCAGCAATCGATATGGTCTCGCGTGGCAACAAAGGCGTGCGCGATCTGCTAGAACAGTCGCCAAAGAGCGTATCCATGATCCTGGGGCCGGACGGCGCGCCGATCAGCGATACGATCCGCGACGAAGAAGGCATCGTGTACGCCGATATCGACCTCGCAAAATGCGTGGTTCCCAAACAGTTTCAGGATGTGGCCGGCTACTACAACCGGTTCGACGTATTCGAGTTGAAGGTCAACAGACGGGCGCTGACGCCGGCGCAGTTTTCGGCTGATGAAAACAAGCCGATTCCCTTCGCGGAAGCATTCGACCAAGGGTCAGCAAACGAGGGCAATGGCTTCGACCGGTCTCTGCCGAATTGATGCAGAGGATCACCTAGGGTTTCCGCAGATATGACGTGGGTCAGACTGGATCGATGAAATGCCGCATGACTCTCGAGAAATATTGGAGCGCTAGCGAGCCCGTGCGGCCATACGCAATCCGTCCGGACCCGATATTTGGCCTAGATAGGATTCCAAGGAGCGCCCTTCATGCAAGATTCCTTGAGGTAACCATGCACGGGCCGGGTTTCCGGGTTGTGACCACATCGACAAGGGCCTCAGCAATATTGGCGGCTGGGTTGACACGAAACCCTCGCGGCAGAAATGGGTGAAGACGAGTTGCGATTGGCAGCACAATGCGTTCCGCGATCAGGAACTCTTCCCTACCACAGCCAAGCATGCCCGGACGTACAATTGTGACAGACTTACTCATAAGTCAGGAATTTTGCGGACAAGTGATCTATGCTTGAGCGCATGTGATTGAACGAGGCGCTCATGAAACGGGACGGTCGGAGCCTGGCTCACAACACGCTTGAAGAAATGCGCATCCTTGCGGTTCAACGCATGGCCGGGGGCGAGCATCCGGATGATGTTGCGGCATCGTTCGGCATGCATCGCACGTGGGCATACAAGATCCGGGCTCAGGCGCGCGGTCGCGGGCGTGGCGTTCGGGCGCTGCGTTCGAGCAAAGGCGCGGGGCGCCCGCGCAAGCTCGCGCGTGTCCAGGAGCAGCAGGTACTGCGTTGGATCAATGGCAAGAATCCGATGCAGTATGGGTTTGACTTCGGGCTGTGGACGCGCAACCTGGTTCGGGAACTGGTGCAGCGGGAATTTGGTGTCACGCTGAGCCTAGCGTCGATCGGCGCAATGCTGGCGCGGTTGAACCTGACGCCGCAAAAACCGTTGCAGCGCAACCCGGAAGCAATCGAGCGCTGGCAGGACGACACGTATCCAGCCATTGCCAGACAGGCCCGCAAGGAAAACGCCGACATTTTCTTCTGGGACGAATCGGGCGTCCGGGCCGACTCGGTGCATGGCAGGACCTGAGCGCCGTGCGGTGAGACACCCGTTGTCGAGCGTCCAGGCGAGCGGCAAAATATGAGCGCGGCGTCTGCCGTCAACTCCAAGGGTGCATTCTGGTGCGGAGCCACGTCAAGCGCACCGGCGTCGCACGACGCCCTCTGCAAAAGGGCGAAAAGCTGGGGCCACGAATTCACGAACAGCTCGCACAGATTGGACGAAACCCGAAGCTCGTGCGCTCGTTCTTCAGGCATCCATCTGTCCGCTATATTTCTGACCTATGAGTAAATCCGATACATTGTATGTCCCGTTCAACCTCACCTTTGGTACGGCAATTTAACAATGGTATGGATAACGAAGCAGTCGTTCCATCAGGCCGATATCACCGGACAGACGCTTCACCCGTTACTGTAGATCCGGTACCTGCAACACGCGATCTACATGCGAGGCGACCGCGGCAAGATTTCGCAGTCGTGCCGAGTGCTCGCCGACCGTAGTCGTTTCCCGCCTAAGATCCAGCGACTCGACATCGGCATGGTCAGCGTACACCGCAGCGGCCTAAAGCACGCTCAGGTAGAGCCTCACGCGATCGTTCGCTAACAGCGCGGTTTTATCCGATCGTGAAATATTAAGATTTCCTACTAAATATAGGAAACTGCTTCGGTCTTTTGCACTCGACACCTCTTTGTTTAGTCTGAAATTCAGTCTCAACCGTATTTGTGACAATCTCCTGACGGACCCACGATAGCTGTCATTTCCTTGATTTAACTCAAAAATTTTAAAATTTTTCAAAAAATCCATTTTATTAGGAATACTTCTTAGACTTGGTTCGGATATTCATGAGTGGCGGTACGAGTGACCAGCCTGGAGATCCATTTCTAAATTTTCGTCATATTTGACTTACATCAACTCTGAGCCGGACAGGCCGGGGATGCTTCTCAGATACCGATATCAAGACTGTTCAGATCCGCGCGTCACACAATCTTCATGATACGCCCCGCAGTTGGGCTTCGATCATGCTAAACGGATTCCCGAATTAATTAACGAGCCAGGCACTCACGATCGACGTCCCGATCCTCGCCCAACGATTTAGCAGGGGTTGCTACTGTGCCTAGCCTTAAAAACACGCCATGAACTCCGCGAACGTAAGGTACGGCTGGCATACCTTCGCTTCCGTCTTTACCCGACTTCGAGGCTCCGCGTCTTCCAAAGACGTGGCGGACTCCGGCGCAACCAGTGACACCCTTGGCACGTTTTCCCGTCTCTCGCCAGAAGCTTCATTGGAGCGCCTGCAGACCAGACCGGAGGGCCTGACCAGCGACGAATCGGCACAACGGCTACGCAAGATCGGTCCCAACCAGGTCGCTCATACAGCGCGCCACACCATCGTGAGCGAACTCGTCAGTCGTTCGCTGAACCCGCTTAACCTGCTCCTGCTATCGCTCGCGGTCGCGTCGTATTTTCTCGGCGACCTTCGCGCAGCGATTGTGATCGCTGTCATGGTACTTCTGAGTGTCGTGCTTGGGTTTCTGCAAGAGCACCGCTCGAACAAGGCAGCAGACGCGCTGCGCCGAATGGTGCTGACCACCACCACCGTGCGCCGGCGCGTAGAGGGGACCCTGCAGGACCATGTCGAAGTGTCGATCGAACAGATCGTGCCAGGCGACGTCGTTCTCTTGTCGGCGGGCGACATGATCCCTGCGGACCTGCGGCTTATCTCCGCGAAAGACCTATTCATCAATCAGTCGACGCTGACCGGCGAGGCCATGCCGATCGAGAAACATGCTCACGTTGAAACCAGCACGACTGACATGCATTTCGATTTGCAGAATATCTGCTTCATGGGTAGCGCCGTGCTGAGCGGGATAGGGTGCGGCGTAGTGGTGCTGACAGGGCCTCGCACTGCCTTCGGCCATGTCGCCGGCATGATTGCCGCACAGCGTGTGCTGACGAGCTTCGACAAAGGGATTACCCGGTTCACGTGGCTGATGATGGGCTTCATCGGTGTGATGGTGCCACTCGTCTTCCTGATCAATGGTCTGACAAAAGGCAACTGGTTTGAAGCCCTGCTCTTCGCGGTCGCCGTCGCCGTGGGACTCACACCTGAGATGCTGCCGATGATCGTCACGGTCAACCTCGCCAAAGGGGCTCTGGCAATGTCGCGCAAGCAGGTCATCGTAAAGCGGCTCAATGCGATACAGAATTTCGGTGCAATGGATGTCTTGTGCACCGACAAGACGGGCACCCTCACGCAGGATCGCATCATCCTCAAACGCCATCTCGACGCCCTGGGCAATGAGTCAGATCAGGTTCTCGAATACGCCTATCTGAATAGCCTCTACCAGTCCGGCCTCAAGAACCTTCTCGATGTCGCAGTGCTCAAGCATGTCGAGCTCCAGACACAGGTCACAGTCCACGGGCAGTTCAGCAAGATCGATGAAATGCCGTTCGATTTCGAGCGGCGCCGGATGTCGGTCGTGCTTTCGCGCGGGGATGGCACCCACGTACTCATTTGCAAAGGAGCTGTAGAGGAAGTTTTCTCGGTCTGCACACGCTATGTCACCAATGACCAGAAAGGTGCGCTCGATGAAAGTCATTTTGCGGCGGCAAAGGAGACGACCAACGCGCTGAACGAAGACGGCTTTCGTGTCGTCGCCGTGGCATATAAGGAGATGGCATTGGAACAGAGCGCCTACTCCGTTCGAGATGAGGCAGATCTGACGCTGCTCGGCTATATCGCCTTTCTCGATCCGCCCAAGGAAACTGCCGCAGATGCAATCGCCGCATTGAACGCGAGTGGTGTACGCGTGAAAATTCTGACCGGCGATAACGACATCGTCACGCGAAAGATCTGCCACGAAGTGGGCATCACGGCGGATCGCATCGTGCTCGGAAAAGAGCTGGAATCGCTGTCCCAAACTCAGTTGGACGATCTTGCAGAAAGCGCCACCGTCTTTGCCAAGGTATCCCCCGCCCAGAAGGCCGCAATCATTGATGCCCTGCATCGCAAAGGACACGTTGTCGGTTTTCTAGGCGACGGTATCAATGACGGTCCGGCACTCAAGGCGGCGGATGTCGGTATCTCTGTCGATAGTGCGGTCGATATCGCCAAGGAGTCGGCCGACATCATATTGCTCGAAAAGAGTCTCGCCATACTCGGAGAGGGTGTACTCGAAGGCAGGAAGGTCTTTGGGAATATCACCAAGTACATCAAGATGGGCGCGAGTTCGAATTTCGGGAACATGTTCAGCGTGCTGGGCGCAAGCGTCTTCCTGCCTTTTCTCCCGATGGCGCCTATCCAGGTACTCACCAACAACCTGCTCTACGATTTCTCCCAAACCACAATTCCGACCGACAATGTCGACGCCGAATATTTAGCGGTGCCCCGGTGTTGGGACATTGGCAATATCATGAAGTTTGTTCTGCTGATTGGCCCGATCAGCTCGATATTCGACTATGCCACCTACTTCATGATGCTTCACTTCTTTCACGCCTGGGACAAACCAGCCCTGTTCCAGACCGGCTGGTTTGTCGAGTCACTGCTTACCCAGACCTTGATCATTCACATTATTCGCACGGCCAAAGTTCCTTTCTTCGAAAGTCGAGCCAGTGTAGCGTTGGTCACAAGCAGCCTGATCGTCGCCGGGTTGGGCATTATGATCCCCTTCACGCCGGTAGGCACGTTCCTCGGCTTCGTTGCGCTCCCGCCCGCGTACTGGATCGGGGTGGTGTTGATCCTTATGAGCTACGCCGTGCTGACCCATCTCGTGAAGACATGGTTCATCCGTCGATTCGGGCTGAGCTGATCGCGCCACAGAATTCGAAATGATAAAGGAATCCTCATTAACTTCATCGGAATAATTCTTCCTCAACCGGCAGAGTCCGATGCCGTGCAGGCAACCGACGGTTCCCCGGTCAGTCGGAATGTACCGATTTCCGAGCGGCCTGCCGTCCTCACCCAATCGCGCAACCGCCGGACCGTACCTATGCTGCGCCGTGCCTGGCATAGCAAGAGCGGACGTTGTCTGAACTGGCTACGCTCGAATGGGTGACGTGGTACAAGCCTCATCGCCAGCCGAGGACGCGTATTACCACCAACCTGCCGTACGGGCCGCCGTGGCCTAACTTAAATCAACCGGCCTCCACGATTCCCGGAACGGTTCGCCCGGGATTTCGGTGCCGCAACACGACCGGATGCGGTAGGCTTGAGGGTAGTCGCCACGCAGCAGCGAATCGGTTTGAAGCCTGCTTGCAATGTCCTCGCTTTGCGGCTGGTCTGTAGCGCGGCTTTACAGACGGTTCGCATGCGATGATCGCGGCACCAGGCTTCGCTAGACCGACTCCGTTCGAGCGAGACTCTGAAGGACCAAAGGGGTTCGGAAAACCGCGGAGAGCTGCCCTTGTTGATATCCGTTTATGCATACCGTTGAAACCGTACTCCTGGTACTGATGCTAGGAGCGCTGACGGGCATTGCTGCCCGCTATGTCCGCGTCGTTCCGCTGCCGCTGATCCAGATTCTCCTCGGGGCGATGCTGTCCTGGCCGCGGCAGGGGTTGCACATCGAGTTCGACCCGGAACTGTTCCTCCTTCTGTTCATCCCTCCGTTGCTGTTCGCCGACGGCTGGCGCATTCCGAAACGCGAATTCTTCGCGCTCTACAAGCCGATCCTGAAGCTGGCGCTTGGCCTGGTGCTGTTCACCGTCATCGGGCTGGGCTATCTCATTCACTGGATGATCCCGGAAATGCCGCTGACCGTCGCTTTCGCGCTCGCTGCAGTGGTGTCCCCCACTGACGCGGTGGCCGTTTCGGCCGTCACTCGCAACCTGGGCATGCCATCCCAGACGATGCGCGTGCTCGAAGGTGAATCGCTGTTGAATGATGCATCTGGCCTGGTAGCTCTGAAGTTCGCTGTCGCAGCTACGCTCACTGGTCTCTTTTCGTGGTCCGCCGTCGCCAGGGACTTTATCTGGATCGCCCTCGGCGGGCTCGGCGCCGGCGCACTCATCGGCTGGGGCTTCGCCGTGGCACGCGAGGCCGTGACGCGGCGCCTGGGCGACGTGGCAGCCACACAAATGGTGCTGCTGTTGGTACTGCTGCCTTTTGCGGCCTACATCGTCGGCGACCGTATTGGCGTCTCTGGGATCCTGGCCGCGGTGGCCGCGGGCGTCATGACCAATTTCGCAGATCTCAACCGCGGCGAATTCGTGGCAGAACGCATGCAGACGGAAGGCGCCTGGACCATGGTTGAATCAGCCTTCAATGGTGCGATCTTCCTGCTGCTAGGCCTGCAATTACCGTCCATCATTGGCGTTACACTAGGCGAAGCCGGCCATCGCTGGTGGATTCTCGCGGGCTACGCGGCCGCGATTTCATCGGCACTGTTGCTGCTGCGCTGGTTCTGGCTGACGATCGGTGTGCAGGGTAGCCTCTGGCGCGCACACACGGAAGGCAAGATGATTGAGAAGCCCTCGTACCTGCTGACCATTGCAACTACGCTGGCTGGCATCCGCGGTGCCGTGACGCTGGCCGGTGCCCTCTCGGTGCCGCTACTGCTCAACAACGCGACCTCCTTCCCGGGCCGTGACCTCCTGATCTTCCTGGCGACCGGCACCATTCTGTTCACGTTGGTGATCGGAAGCATCGGCCTGCCGCTGGTTCTCAAGCGCATGCCGCCGAGCGGCGAGCCCACGTCGGCGCGAGAGGAACGCCGCGCTCGGGTAGCCGCCTGCAAAGCCGCGATCGCCAACATGGTGTTGGGCAAGGAACAGGCAGAATCAGCCGATCCGCAATGGCTCTCGCAGTACCAGGAATCCGCTGGACGCCTGACGCAGGAGTATCGCAAGCGCATCGACCTACTCGAGGACCCGGCGCCGCCTGCGACGCCCGAGGCGCGCGCGAAAGCCCCGGACGCGATTCGCCAGCGCCGCCACCGCTACGTGGTGGAACTCGAATTGCGGTTGAAGTCCCTCCACGTGGAGCGCGACGCCCTCTACGCCGAAAGGCATGTACATCATATCAACGACGAGTCGCTGCGCAGTCTGGTCGCGGAGCTCGATCTGGCAGAAGCCTCGTTGCGCAAGCGACTCGACGTGGCCCGCCAAGCGGCCGGTTTGACCGCAAGCGTGTCGGCAGCGCGTGATCCCCTGGACCCAGGCGTGTGATCAACGCGTTATTCCGTCCTGTCGCAGATGTGTTTGCGAACCTGCGTGGCCATGTTCGCTAAACGATGCTCGGTTGGTCCTCGCTTGGCGACGCTCGCCTTGGACCGGAAGTAGTTTGGATAGCGCATCCGGTCAGACGCGCGAGGTCATCGTCAACATTCAGGCTCGCGGCCACGTGCCCTTTGACCTATGAGTAGCAGCCACTGATCTGCGACGCGCACGCTGAAGATCAGCGGTTCGCGTGGAACGCGCTTCAGGACATAAACGGGTGCGACGGCGTGGGTACGGCTGGGGATTGGCCCAGTAGGTGTCCAAAGCGCCAGTCAGGGTCACGCGCCTTGCCGTGATTCTTTGTCCAACAGCACCGTGGTCACGTCCGGTGCCTCTTCATGTTCCAGATCAATATCGAAAAATGGCCACGCTGTGGTCTCGAAGACGCTCAATTGTGCTTCGTTCATGTCACCATCCCGTGATGATGAACGCCCCCAACACTGGCCAGTTTCCGGTCATCCAGACACGTTCCTCATAGGAATCACGTGCACGCCTTCAGGCTCAAACCTCGCTAGACAAGACCAGCCCTTTACATCTTATTTGCATTCCTACTCAATTCCGATATTCATCGTTTGTTCACGCGTTCTCTTCGGTAAAATCCAGAAGTGGCTTTCCGTCGCGACCACTAGACTCCGCGCTTGCCAAAGCGTCGCCAATCATCGATATTGGATAACGCTTCGCCAACGGCAAACGAAGTGCTCCGCTAGCAAGGTAACTGAGCACGGTCTCAACCGCCTCGCGAGACTCGTCGAGAGGCAGCCCTGCCATCCAATGAAATAAAAACCAACCTTGAATTATGGATGATTTGTAAATTAGCTGTGGCACAAATACAGGCATCTGAAACCCGCTGACGTCTGTTTGTCGATGCGACGACAGCGCGCCGTAGACGAGAACACGACCGCCAGGGGCTAGACATCGAACCACTCCTGCTCCAACCGTACCCCCAACGCAGTCGATGGCGTGCAAAATACCCTTCTCACCCGCCGCGGCTGTAACCTGCTGCTGCCAGTCTTCGTCCGCCGTGCAAATGACGACGTCTCCCCCCAGCTTTTGGATCTCTGAAACCTGCTCCGGACGGCGTACAAGATTGATAGTACGGAAGCCTTTGAGTTTGGCAATTTGCAAAACCAAACGTCCAATCGTTGATCCTGCAGCTGTCTGCAAAAGTGCGTCTCCCGCCGCCAGCTTATGCACACTCAATGTCATTGCAACCGCAGTGACGGGGTAACCAGCGCTTGTGCTGCATCTTCATCTGTTACCTCGTCTGGAACCCGCACCACGCGTTCGGCGGGGACTAATACATGAGTACGCCATGTGCCAAATACATCCAGAAGAACGCCCCGAATTCCGATAGACAGCCCTTTGATGTTTGACCCAACCGCTTCGACGATACCCATACCCTCTAATCCAGGCGTCGCAGGCAACGTGGGTTGTCGGCCAAATCTTCCCCGAAGAACATGCAAATCGCTTGGATGAACCGGCGACAGCCGCATACGAACGACAACCTCGTCCGGGCCAGGTGTCCTTTGCGGCGTGTCTTCAAGTGTAAGTACTTCTTTGGGTTCGCCCGTTTTCGTAAATACGAATGCTTTCACGTAGTGCTCCCGACTGAGGTTGCTATCTGTGCCAGAACAATTTTCCTGTCCAAGCGCTTGTATCGAATGGCCATGATATCCAGATACGGGCATATACGCATTTATCACATGAGCCCCAGGGGCTGTTTGCATTTGCTGAAATGTGTTTACATCCTGTTCTTCGCGCTGCAGACAAGGACTACAACCCTGACGTTTTCTTGCAAACGATTCGGGCTACCCGAGCGAAGGTCGTGACCCCGTCAGGTTCTATTGGATAGCTGGGCGCGATCACCCGCGTTCAGCCCCTCAGAACAGTGCATGGGTCTTTCGATCCACCCGGCTCAAGCCTCTACAAAGGCATCTTGCGACACCCGGTTTCACAACTGTATTCCGGCAGACTAATGATTTCCGAGTACGATCACTTCTAGCGATGATTCCCTGCGGGGTCGAAAAAGTACACTATTCGCTCTGGCTTGCGACCTTACTTGGAGTGTTTTCTACCGCGTGAATTCGGGTTGATGTTTGGGTACCGTGCCGCGATACGCAAAGGGATGCCCGCTCGGAAATTTCAGCGCGGAGGTGGCTGGCCATAGCCCCGCCCGTATGGGGCGCTTAGTCAAGTACCTCCCAATCGTCGCGCACCACCTGGAGCCATTTCTGAGAGAATTGCATAGCCAAGGCGCGGGAACAGGGAGCCGTCAGCGGCAGGATTTTGGCGGCCATGCGGGGGCGCTTCGTGCTGAATAGTTAGGATAGGGAATTGATACGGATGCGCGTCAAAAAGAGCAACGCTCCCTTGATCGAGTTATAGCAGATCATCTTTGACAGACTTCCCAGCAGATGCAGCCGGTAACTCATGCAACAACGCCTCTGGAGGCCACCATGTCCGAACCGATTATTTCGTCGCATATGATCTCGATTGACCACATACAAATCCGCTCAGCGCGGCCGTTCGATGAGGTCCGCCGAAAACTTGAGGAGACCGTTCCGCAACTCGACCGAGCCATCATGGCGGCGTTGAACGAAGGCGATCAGGCGCGCGCCCAAGACTATGGAGACCGCGGTCCGAAGCTCTCGATCTTCCTCGTGCGCGATCACGGCGCGCTGTTGCAGATTGCCGGCGCGGCCCGCAAGGCGCTTCAATACGAGATCGGCAATCCTCTGACTGCTTCCAAAATGACCCGTCACCAACTCGCTGCGGCACTCTACGCACCGTTGCGCGTCGCCCTCTACGAGGACGAACAGGGACGCGGAGTCTTTGAATACGACAGGCCATCATCGTTCTTTGGCCAGTTCGGGGACGAGCAGATCACGGAAATCGGGCGCGATCTCGACGATGAGCTAAGGGCTGCCCTGCTCGGTGCCGCCAGCTAGGAGTACCGTCAAGATTCGGGCTGGTTTGTACGCTTGCGATCTGAAAAAAGTCCCACTGCATAAAGATGGACACAAACCGCGCTTCGAGCGGTTGAGCCGCGGACAATCACATCACAGCAAGTGCTTAGATTGATCGATTGTCCAGCGACGCTATCGTACGTCGGCGTCCGAATCTTGACCGCACCGCTTGTCCTGCATGCCCTCCAACGGATCGGTGACTTGGATAACCATTTGGGATGCTGGAAGATCATCCGACGAACAAATGTCGAGCCATCAAGAGCTTGCCGCCGCGACCGGCGTGAAGGTGTACTTCTGTGACCCGCACAGTCCCCGGCAACGCGGTACCTGCGCAAACACCAACGGGTTCCTGTACCAGTATTTGCCTAAAGGCATGGACGTATCGGTCTACAGTCAAGGCGAACTCGACGCTATCGCCGACAGCTTGGACAGCCGGTCGTGCGCCGCTCACGCGTTCCATTCGCCATTCGAGGTCTTGCTGCAACCCTTGCTTCAGCAAGCCAATCTCCAGGCTCTAAACATTACCCCCTGTCGCACTTCACCCTTGAAACCGCCCTGTCCTGTTTCTCATCGCTGGAAAACTCGACTTCTCACGCTTCAATGAACGCGCCCGCTAAGCCCCGTTACCCATTCCGTTTTAAAAAGAGCCAGCAAAAGCTCGCACAAGAAGGCGCCACTACCGAAAGCTCACCGAACATTGATCTGAGTCATGATGTGAAGATTTCCGCGACAGCATGATCGTAACCGCTATACGCGTGGATTTGCAGTTCCGCCCGTGCTTCAGCCGATCAACCGGATGATTGCAACCTGCTGGGAATTGAAATGAAACCTATGTGGTCGCCGGCCAAGACGGCGGAGATTTCAGCGCGGCTAGACCGATTGCCGCCATCGCGATATGTCTGGAAATTGGTTCTGCTGCTGTCGTTTGGCGGTATGTTCGAATTCTATAACCAATTCCTTGCAGCCTATGCAGTCCCTGGGATGGCGGCTTCGGGGCTGTTCACTCCCCAATCCCTCGGCATATTTGGCGTTCTCTCGCATCTGGGTATCTCCGGTGCCGGTACATTCGTCTTCGCCACCTTCTTTGGCCTCTTCGTAGGCACTATTGTATTTGGTTCGGCTGCAGATCGATTCGGTAGACGATCCGTGTTCGTGTGGTCGATGGTCACGTATTCGATTGCGGCATTCATCCTGGCTTTTCAGGCGACCGGCTTCGGCGCCGACCTGTTGAGCTTTTTCGTTGGGGTGGCTCTCGGCGTGGAGTCCGTGACGATCGACACCTATATCTCCGAACTCATACCAGCCGCCGAACGCGGACGTGCGATCGCAGTCAATCAGTTCGTCCAATTTTGTGCCGTGCCCATCGTAGCACTGCTGGCGTGGCAACTCGTCCCTCGCAGACCATTTGGATTTGATGGCTGGCGATGGGTTGTTCTAGTGGGTTCGACAGGGGCCGTAATCGTGTGGTTGATCCAACGGCGATTGCCCGAATCTCCTCGCTGGCTGGCACGCAGAGGACGAGAGGCAGAGGCTGAATTGATAACCGCCAAAATAGAAGCAGCGGTCGCGGCTGAGTTGGGACGCGATCTACCTGCTCCCGGTCCCGTTGCTGTCGAAGCGGCCGCCACGAGCGATGACATAGGCGCAATCTGGCGGACGCCCTATCGGCGCCGAACCATCATGCTGTCGGTGTTCAACTTCTTTCAAACGATCGGTTTCTACGGTTTTGCTTCCTGGGTGCCAACTTTGCTGATCGCCAAGGGCATTCACATCACCACGAGCCTTGAGTACTCTTTTATCATCGCGGTGGCGAACCCCTTGAGCCCACTGGTGGGCACGCTCATCGCCGATCGGATGGAGAGGAAGTGGGAGATTGTCACAGCCGCCAGTCTTGTCGGCATCTTTGGGCTGTTGTTCTCTCAGCAGAGTACCGCCATCTTGCTGATTGCATTCGGGGTATTAGTGACCCTGTCTAACAATTGGATGTCATTCGCCTACCACGGTTACCAGTCGGAACTGTTCCCAACCCAGATTAGATCGCGGGCAGTGGGGTTCGTCTACTCATGGAGCAGACTATCAGGGGCGTTATCTGGGCTAATGATCGGTTTCTTTCTGCAGAGCTTTGGTGTCACTGCAGTCTTTCTGTTTATTGCCTTCAGTATGGTGATGGTCATGATTTCGATCGGCGTGTTCGGTCCCTTGACGCGGGGCCTCACGCTGGAGCAGATCTCACACTGAGGGCCGGAGCCCTGGTCTCTCAGCGATTGATATGGATCAATGCGATCCGCCGCGGCTCGGAGCAGCATTTCTTTTTGTGGTGTGCACGACGCCTAATGAGAAGGATATCTAACCATGAAGCGAACGACCGAATTCAAGCAGTACCTGCTGGCTCCAGAGATCCTGCTTTGCCCCGTGGCGCATGATCCGCTGTCTGCAAAGATCGCACAACGGGTCGGGTTCAAGGCAATCGGTGCCATGGGTTATGCGAATTCCGCAGCATTGATCGCGGCCCCGGATGTCGAACTCCTGACCTTGACGGAGATGGTGGACTGCGCTTGGCGTATTGCGGATGCAACCGACCTTCCCGTTCTGTGCGACGGCGATACAGGTCACGGCAACATTACCAACGTGATCCGATCGATGAAGCAGTTCGAGAAAGCCGGGATAGCGTCGATCTTTTTTGAGGATCAGGTCTCCCCCAAGCGATGCGGTCATATGTCGGGCAAGAACGTGATTCCAACCAACGAGTTCGTCGCGAAGATCAAGGCTGCGGTTGACACGAGGGTGGACGAAGATCTCATGATCATGGCGCGGACTGATGCGCTCGGCGTGCACGGCATAGAAGATGCAATAGAACGCATGCATCGATACATCGAGGCCGGCGCCGACTACGCTTTCGTCGAAGCGCCGCGGACAATCGAGCAGATGCGCCGACTCACGAAGGAGATTAAGGCTCCGATGCTGGCGAACATGATCCCAGGCGGGGCCACGCCAATCATCGCAGCCAGCGAGCTTCAGGAGATGGGATTTGCAATCGCTATCTACCCGAACGCGGTGACATATGCTTATGCGCGCACCGCAACAGACATCCTCAGCGAACTGCTTCGGACAGGCACCACCGCTGGATTCGCAAACCGCATGATCGAGTTTGAAGAGTTCAATGCATTGGTCGGTTTGCCTGCGATTCGCGGCAATGAAGTGAAGTACTACGCCGGGGTTGAAGGCGACCGGACTGCGGACACTGACTGAGTTGCGCACCGATCGTCGTGCACGAGCGGAATTCTTGCACGTGGTTTCATTCTCGTGGCCGGTTTCGACCTTACACGGGCGACCGACTTGTAGCAATTACCCGCTCCTGCCCGTGCAACTGGAGGGTAATCCATCCGCCGCCGTGACACAGGCGACACGGTTTTCGATTGCATCTGTATCCAGATACGAAGCTGAGTAAACCATCATGCCAAACCGATCCGAGCCCACGTCTGAAGATGCCATAGGCGGGATAGCACTGTTCCACGATCCGCGACTGAATCGATCGACGGCGTTCTCTCAGGCCGAACGCGAACGCTACGGCTTGCTTGGCTTTCTGCCGGAGCAGGTCGAGACCGAGGAGTTGCAACTGCAGCGGGTGCTCGAGCAGATAGACATCAAACCGAATGATCTGGAGCGCTACATATTCCTGTCGTCACTACACGATAGCAACGAGACGCTTTACTATCGGACCCTGATGTCGGACCCCGCACGGTTCATGCCACTCGTCTATACGCCAACCGTCGGCGAAGCCTGCCAGAAATTCGACCGTATCCTCCGTCAGCCGCGCGGCCTGTATCTCGCTATCAACCGGAAGGACCACCTCGTCGAGATCCTGCGCAACTGGCCAGAGAAAGACGTGCGCTTCATCGTCGTGACCGACGGCGAGCGCATCCTCGGCTTAGGCGACCTCGGCGTCGGCGGGATGGGGATCCCAATCGGCAAGCTCTCACTCTACACCGCCTGTGCCGGTGTGCCGCCAAACCTCACCCTGCCGATAACACTCGACGTTGGCACCAATAACGAGGGCCTGATAGCCGATCCGCTCTATCTCGGCCTGCGCGCGCCACGCATCACGGGCCAGGCCTATGACGAATTCATCGAGGCCTTCGTGAACGCAGTCGCGACAGTTTACCCGCGCGCGTGCATTCAGTTCGAGGACTTTGGCTTCGCCCACGCGTCCCCCATCCTTGCCCGTTACCGCGAACGGATCTGCTGCTTCAACGATGATATCCAGGGGACAGCGTCCGTAGCACTCGGAGGGTTGATTGCAGCGCTGAAGATCGTCGGTGGATCGCTCTCCGAGCAGCGCTTTCTGTTCCTGGGCGCCGGCACCGCCGCTACGGGGATCGCCGGGCTGCTCGTTCAGGCAATGGTGATGGACGGGGTGGAGAAGGAGGCCGCGGGCCAGTGCTGCTGGCTGTTCGATATCAAGGGCCTAATCCAGTCGAAACGGCAGGACCTTGCCGACTTTCAGCAACCGTTCGCTCACGAGCACGATGCAATCGACGAGTTTACTGTAGCGATTGAGACGCTCAAGCCAACAGTGATCATTGGCGTCTCGACCGTAGCAAAGGCTTTCAACCAAACCGTAATAGAAGGGATGGCAAGAATCAACGGGCGACCGATTATCTTCCCGTATTCGAACCCAACCTCGCGTTCGGAGTGCACTGCGGAGGAGGCGTACAAATGGTCGGAAGGGCGGGCGGTGTTCGCTAGTGGCAGCGCGTTCGGCCCCGTCCACGTCGGTGATAAAACCTTCGTCCCGGGACAAGGGAACAACGTCTATATCTTTCCGGCCATGGGCATGGCCATCTACGCGACACAGGCCATGCGCGTTACTGACGAGATGTTCATCGTCGCGGCGAAAGCGCTTGCGGAACAGGTGACGCAAGCCAATCTGGACGTCGGACTGATCTACCCGCCGCAGGGCGATATTCTGAAGGTCTCGCTCAAAGTTGCAACTGCTATCGCCAGCCACGTCTTTGACCGCGGATTGGCAGGCGTGGAACGACCCAGCGACGTCGAGTCGTTCATCGCGGAGAAGGCTTATGTGCCGAATTACCCATCGCTTGGCTGATGTCGATCGGCGACGAGGATCGCTCGTCATGCAGCCGGGATCCGCTCAAGCAGATCAGGGCGGCAGAGTGTCACGCTGTAGAGGAACCACAGTGCCGCGACGGTCCGATTCTTCGTCGACCACGACGTGCCGCCAGATGACTTGGAGACGGACGCTAACGTTCCCATCGAATTCGTTGGCAATGGTGCGTTGCAGAGCGTTCTGCCGGATGCCTGCAGCGGTTGAAAGTCTAGCGCAAAGGAATGAGACTCTTCATGAGCCAACGTCTCACGATGGTGGCTCACCCGTTCGCCCTAACTCTAAACACAACCAGTCGCCGGCACCTTCACTAAGGCTTACTTAGAAGAGAGGGCCGTACCATGCGCAACGAAATCGAGTTGTTTACGGTTGACGCGAGCGGTTCTTCCACGGAGATGGAAGGAATCAAGGCTCTATTAAACGCCAATAATCTTGAGCTTGATCGTCAAGTGAGCAGCTTCGTGGTATGCCGCCGGGGTGGCGACATCATTGCATGTGGCGGCCTCGATAAAAATTTGATTAAAGACGTCGCCGTTGCCTCGGATTACCAAGGTATTTCGTTGAGTCTCACATTGGCTACCGCGCTTACCAGACTGGCCGCGGACAATGGTCATACGCATCTCTTTTTGTGCTGCCAGCCGGCCAAGGTCAACTTGTTTCGCGGCTGGGGGTTTTACCCGCTCGCTGAAGTGCCTGACCAGATCGTCCTGATGGAAAACAGTCCAGTTGCTATCAGGAAGTACTGCGACCTACTTGGTGCCGAAAGAAAACCTGGTACTAATATTGGCTGCATAGTGTTGAATGCCAACCCGTTCACACTAGGCCATGCTTATTTGGTTGAGGTTGCGAATGCCCAATGCGATTGGCTCCATGTTTTCGTGGTGAAAGAAAACGCCTCGCAATTCTCGTACTTGGATAGGCTCGCCCTAGTGCGGCAGGGTCTCAAAGAACTGGGAAAACTTACGATACACCAAGGTTCCGACTATATTATCTCCCGCGCGACATTCCCCGGCTATTTTCTTAAGGAGAAGGCGGTCATCGATAGTAGTTGGGCTGGGATAGATCTTCTGGTGTTCCGCAATTATATTGCTCCAGCTCTTGGGGTCACTCGTCGTTACGTCGGCACCGAGCCGCTGGATGCGGCAACAAGCAAGTACAACACAGCCATGGAATTCTGGCTCCGACGGGCAGATTCCCAGGCAGGACCGGTCGAGACAGTGGTCGTCCCACGCAAGTGTGTTGATGGCAGACCAGTCTCTGCATCTGCGGTGAGAAAGCTGCTGTTGCAACACGATTTTGCAACGTTAGCCCAGCTCGTTCCTCCTTCAACGCTTACCTTCCTCGCGTCTGGTATGACCGGAAACCGCGACGGCCGCCCAGTAGGAGGTCCGTGAGAATGAAAGTTATTAAAGAAGCATTAGCCGGAACATTAGAGTCCAGCGATCTGCTGGTAAAAGTCGCGCCAAATGACACGCTCGATATCGTCATTCGAAGCACGGTCATCAAGCAGTTTGGCAAGCAGATCAGACGGGTTGTCATTGAGACGCTGAGTCAACTCTCGGTTGGCGAAGGTTCAATTGTGATTGAAGACAAAGGTGCCCTGGATTGTGTGATCAAGGCGCGCGTTCAAGCTGCCGTGTTGCGTGGTGCCGCCTGTGACGAGTTGAATTGGGAAAAACTATTATGAAATTGCGTCGAAGCATGCTCTTTGTTCCTGGTGACAACGCCGGCGGGGTGAGCACCGCGTTTGTGTATAAACCTGACTCAGTCATGTTCGACCTGGAAGATGCGGTCTCACCACGTGAAAAGGATTCAGCTCGGCTCATGGTGTTTCAGGCCCTACGCCATCCATCTTGGCAGGACATTGAGACCGTCGTCCGGATCAACGAGCTCAACACGGAATATGGCCTAAAGGATCTGGAAGTTGCAGTTCGGGGCGGCGCAGATGTGGTGCGTCTGCCCAAAACGGAAACCGCTGACGACATCCATAAACTCGAATCGGAGGTGGCACGTATCGAAAAAGAGTGCGGCCGCCCACTCGGTGAAACCAAACTCATGGCTGCCATCGAATCGGCCTCGGGCGTTGTCAATGCTGTCGCCATTGCGGTGGCTTCGCCGCGCATGATAGGGATCGCCATCGCTGGTTTTGACTATCTCGTCGATATGGGAACGCAACGCAGCGATGGATTGGAGCCCGAGCTGTTCTATGCGCGGGCAGCCGTGCTCAACGCGGCGCGAGCGGCCCACATCGACGCCTTCGACGTAGCATACGGCGACGTGGAGGACGACCAGGGATTTTTGCGTGAGGTGTCGATTGCGAAGAACCTTGGCTTCAACGGCAAGTCATTGATACATCCGAGACAAGTCTCGCTTTTACACAAAGCCTACGCGCCATCGGCAAAAGAGCTGGATTACGCGAAACGTATCGTGGCGGCGTCGGAAGATGCCAAGCGAGCTGGGTTGGGGGTGATCTCGCTGGACGGAAAAATGGTTGATCGGCCCGTGATCCTGAATGCGGAAATGATAATAAAGCGTGCCGAAGCGGCTTAGACCCATTTGACCCGGAAGGTTAGACTATGACTGATGCTCTTGAAGTCCTAAAGAAACAGGAGCCCGATCTGGGTCGACTCCGGGTGTTCGCCGGTGCTAACGCACAAACTCATTTTCTGGCGACGGCCGAGCTAAAACTTCATCGAAAGATTTGCGCATCCCTAGAGGAGGCGATCAGTAAGTCGGAACTCAAAAATGGAATGACAATATCGTTCCATCATGCGTTTCGCGAAGGCGATAAGGTGATCAATACTGTCGTCGACGCCCTGGCAAAGCTCGGGTTCAAAGACATGACCCTTGCGGCCAGCTCGCTGCTAAGTTGCCACGACCCACTTATCGAACACATCAAGACCGGGGTAATCACCCGGATCTACACATCCGGCTTGCGTGGCAAGCTGGGCGAAGCAATCTCGAATGGATTGCTGCCGCATCCGGTGCAGATACATTCGCACGGTGGACGGGTGAATCTGCTTCAAACGGGCGAGCTCGCCATCGATGTCGCTTTCCTTGGAGTGTCTTGTTGCGATGAGTTCGGCAACGCAAGCGGTTCCCATGGAAAACTTATTTGCGGGTCGCTTGGTTATGCGATGATCGACGCACAGTACGCCCGAAAAGTGGTCCTGCTGACCGAGGAAATCCAGGCGTTCCCAAGCCATCCGGCAAGTATCTCGCAAGACCGGGTCGACTTCGTTGTAACGTTGGCTCAGGTCGGGGACCCCTCCCTTATCAGCTCGGGCGCGACACGCGACACGAAGGATCCCAGGGACCTCTTGATCGCCGGCCTTGCGGTCGACGTGATCGAGCATTCGGGCTACTTCAACCAGGACTTCTCGCTGCAAACGGGCACGGGCGGAGCGTCGATTGCAGCAACGCGCTTCCTGGAAGACCGCATGTCGCGCAAGGGAATCACCGCCAGTTTCGCATTGGGTGGGATCACGAGTGGGATGGTGGACCTCCACAAGAAAAATCTGATAGCAACGATCGTCGATGTACAGTCCTTCGACAGCGACGCTGCGGAATCACTGCGTACGGATACAAACCATATCGAAATTACGGCGAACGAATATGCAAATTCGGCTTCGAAAGCCGCATACGTCGATCGGGTAGACGTCGTGATACTTGCCGCGCTTGAGATTGACATCGATTTCAACGTCAATGTCATTACCGGCTCAGACGGTCTTATGCGTGGCGCATCTGGCGGACATTGCGACGTCGCGGCAGGAGCCAATTTGACAATCATCGTAGTTCCATTGGTGCGCGGACGTATTCCTTCAGTTGTCCGAAACGTCACGACGCTAGTCACCCCCGGCGAGTCCGTCGGTGTGCTGGTGACTGATCACGGTATCGCCGTCAACCCAAAGCGTCCAGAAGTGGAAAAACGTCTGCGCGATGCTGGCTTGCCCGTTGTAACCATTCAGGAACTGCAAAAAAGGGCAATAGCCCTGACTGGCGAACCGGAGCCTCTTGAGTTTGAGGACCGTATCGTCGGCGTAATCCGGTATCGCGACGGCAGCGTGATCGATGTTGTTCGCAAAGTTAAGAGCTGATGGACCCGATTAAATGCGACGCGATAGAGAGCATGGTCAGCCTCGAGAAAATCCTGGCTGCACGAGAACATCGCGTCGCCAGGCAGGCCGCCGCCCTTGCTAAATTCGGGATGTCTGTTGTGTCCGTTACCATCGTCATGCCCGGCCCCGTAAAGGGAGGCCGGTTGGCGCGACGTGCAATGGAGGTTGCGCTCGAGACGTTAGACGCTTTGTTTGATGCCAGGAGGTGGCTTGTCCAATCGCGCGAAACCTTGTGGGCCGGCACGGGTCCGGAAGCACTGTATGTCGTTGATGCGGATCCGAAAACCCTGAAGTCAGTACTGATTGAACTGGAGGACCATCACTCGATAGGCAGACTGTGGGATTTGGACGTGATCGGAGTCCTGGAAGGCGGTCTATCACGCAAAGCCTTTGGATATTCGCCGCGACGGTGCCTGGTGTGCGATCGACCGGCACGCGATTGCGGACGATCACAGCGGCATCCGACGTATGAGTTATTGGCTTTAATAGAGGCTATGGTGACCAAGTATGACTCGCGCTCATAGCGCTTGGTCCCAATACTGTTCACTTGATAAGAAAGGTCTGCGAAAATATCGCACCATTTCACAAATTTATTACGATTTGGTATGCGAACCGTATTACATACCAACATGAAGTATGTCGAACGTCTCGCACACGATAGGCATCGACTCATCCAATACACGTCCGATCCGAAGACACTCGTTAGAGAAGAAACGCCAGTGCTCCGTCTGCCAAGGTTCTGTCGCGACAGAACCGGAAGCTTCAACCGCGGAGCGCCACAGTAACCACAATGAGAGCCGAGAAGATCAGCGTCGGGGCGAGATGCCCGCGCGATCACCGGAAAACTATTTCGGTGGTCGTTTTCATTTCTTTTTGAAATGAATTTAAGCCAGATCGTTCAGGCAGTCCGCTTTTTCAGGGCATAAGGCGTGGAATTTTTTTGTTTACTTGTTCAGATTGTGTGACGATCATATATTCATGAAATGAATCCGCCCACACGACCGGGCACGCCCGGTCCCGTCGCCCAAAAAGGAAGTGGTAAATGTCGAATATCGTTGAGACCCTGGCCACTCGGGCCAGAGTTACCGTGCGCTGGCGGTGGGCCGTCGTGATCGTGCTCTTCGGTGCGGTCGTGGTGGGGTTTTTCGATCGCATCAGCGTGGCCGTCCTGTTTACCAACGCCGATTTCTATACGAGCATCGGCACGGGCTTCAATCCCGCGAAGCTCGGTTTTCTGATGTCCGGCTTTCTGCTTGCCTACGGTTTCTCGTCCCTCGCGCTCAGCGTGGTCGGCGACATCTTCGGCCAGAGCCGCACCCTCGCTGCCATCGCCGCGCTGTGGGGCGTGTTCATGGCGGCGATGGGCGCATCGAGTTCTTATGCCGCCATGATGTTCCTGCGCATTGCACTGGGCATCACGGAAGGTCCGCAGTTCTCGTTGATCTCGAAGGTCGTCCACCGCTGGTTTCCGGAAGGCGAACGCGGCCGCGCCAATTCGGTGTGGATGGTGGGGAGCCCGATAGGCTCGGCCATTGGATTTCCCCTCTCCCTGTGGCTCGTGCACAGCTATGGCTGGCGCGCGCTCTTCTTCGTGTTCGGCGCGCTCAGCTTCTTCTTCATGTCTCCGCTGATCTTCGCGGTTACCAGGGACCGCAAGGAGGCCATGCCGATCGAAACGGTGGCCGCGCCCAAGCAGAAAGTGGACTTGAGCCTGTTCCTGGGGAACTATCGCTTCTGGCTCGTCACCCTATATGGATGCGGTCTGCTGATGTATCTCTGGGGCTTGAACAGCTGGCTGCCGACCTATCTGGAACGCTCGCGCCATTTCAATTTGCACGACATGGGCATCTATTCGTCGCTGCCGTTCATCCTGATGTTCATCGGCGAAGTCGCTTCGGGCTTCATTTCCGATCGTCTGGGCAAGCGCGCGCTGCTGTGCGCCATCGGTCTCTTCGGCGCGGGTTGTCTGCTTTACGTGGGCACCATCATCGCCGATCCTCACCTCGCGGCAATCGTCATCGCCCTGAGCGCCGGTTGTTGGGGCATCGGGTTGCCCGCGCAATACGCACTGGCCATGGACATCATCCCGGCGCCCGTGATCGCCACCGGCATCGGCGTGCTGAACGGCATCAGCAATCTGACGGGTGCGTGCGCGCCCGCGTTGATCGGCTGGATTGTCGGGCGTACCGGAAGCTTCCAGACGGGGCTGCTCGTGATCGTGTTCGCCAGCGTGCTGGGTTCATTGGTGATCCTGCCGCTTGCGAGGCGGTATTGACCGGCCATAGCGCCGTGACACATCGGGAAACGAACATATGACAGGACGAAGCAAGGTTCGCATTGCGCACCTGAGCGGCCCGACCGCCACCATCCAGAACACACCGCCGCTCGTTACCTCCAACAAGGCGCGGGCGCGGCACGGCCTGCCCGCCCGTGCCGATGCCGACGGCAGGCCGATGAAGTTCGATGCGCTGCGTGCACAACGGCTCGCGGCCCCGGTCAGGGTCTACGTGGAGCAGTTCTCGGCGCATCCGCTCGAGGCGGACGCCGCTGAACTCTATGGCTCGCCGGACGGCTACCTTGGCACGGACGGCGCGTTCAGCAAGGAGCGGCGCGACGACAGCGACAAAGCCGTGTATGAAATAGAGCTTTCCCCCGAGGACGGTCTCTATCCGCTGCCCTACATGGCGCTGCAAGCCGATGGCAGCGCGTGGGAAGAGGAGATGGCGGTACCGGGCGGCGCGGAGGAGAAGGCGCGCCAGGGCTTTTTCCCGGACGGCTCGCGCAGCTTCGAGGAAATCGACCGGCTGTCGATCGAAGGCGCCGGCACCGCCAGTGCCATTTCATCGCGGGCCGAGGTGGACTTCTATCGAGTGATGCCACCCGGAGGCTTCAAAACGGGGCTGCCGGCTGCCTTGCGCACGGACGTCGGCAGCGGCGACATCGCGCCGGAAAAACGCGGCCGGCATTTCAACGGCTACCGGCCCTATCACCTGGCAAGCGCACCGCGCCGGCCATCGCTCGCCAAGATCACGAACGATGCGCAAGCCATCGCAGGCAGCGGCAAGTATGACGGGCTCATCTGGACCCAGGGCAGTCCGCAACTCGAGGAAACCGTCTACTGGTTCAACCTGCTGATCGATACGACGCTGCCTATCTGCGGCAATGCCGCGCAGCGCCCGCACGGCCAGATGAGCGCCGATGGTCCGCAGAACATCGTGGATTCCATCGCCTTCGTCCAGTCGGGTATCTGGAAGGACGCCGCGGGCAGGAACCGTTGCGGGACCGTCGTGGTGCAGGAACAGCAGTACTTCGCGGCCCGTGAGGTGACAAAGGTCGACGCGCGCCCAGGCGGCTATCGGGCAACGGGCGGCCACGGAGGCATCCTCGGCCAGACGAGCCACACGGGACAGACCGCGCTGATGTATCTGCCAGCCTATAAGCATACCTATCTGTCCGATGTGAACATCAGCAAGCTTCCGTCCTCGAACCGTGCCGTGCGGAGGACGAACGGCACGCTGGAGCTTGTCGACATCACGGTGAAAGACCGCGACGGCAAGCTGACCGAAGAGGCGATCCCGTCGGTATCCATCATCAAGGACGGAAGCTATCTGGACGAGGAATACGATTCGGTATCGGACGACGCGGAGGACCTCATCGCGCTGATCGAATACAAGCTCAGCCTCGGGCGCCTGACCGGCTTTGTTGCCGAGGGACTCGTGCCCTATGGGCGCCTGCCCTCCTCATTGCGCGACAGGCTGGTGGTCAAGGCCGCATTCAGCGGCATACCCACAGTCCGCGTGGGACGTGGCGCGCCGGAAGGCTTCGCCGATCGTTTCCCGTTCACCCTTGCCGGTTCGAACCTGACCGCCATCAAGGCCCGTCTTGCCTTGATGGCTTGCCTGATGAAGTTCGGCGCGTTGCCGATCGCGACGGACCCCGCCAACCCGACCGACGCCGAGAAGGCCGCCACCACCGCCGCGCTGGAGCAGTACCAGGCCGTGTTCGATTCTCACTGAGGGAGCAGCCTTCTACATGCCCGAGCGGCCGTCCCAGCGCCGCACGGCCCGCGCATCGATGTCGAAGAGATCCAGCACGCGGCCGAGCGTATGGTCGACCATCTCCTCGAGCGTCGCGGGCTTGGCGTAGAACGCGGGTACCGGTGGATAGACGATCGCCCCGGCGTCGGTGACGGCCGCCATGCTGCGGATATGACCCGCGTGCAGCGGCGTCTCGCGCACCATGAGCACGAGGCGCCTGCGTTCCTTGAGCATGACATCGGCCGCGCGCGATATCAGCGAGCCGGTACAGCCCGTGGCGATCTCGGAGAGCGTCTTGATCGAGCACGGCGCCACGATCATGCCGTCCACACGAAACGATCCGCTCGAGATCGCGGCGCCGATATCCGCATTGGGATACGACATGTCCGCAAGCGCCTGCAGGTCGGTCATTCGCAATGACGTCTCGTGCGAGAGGGTCACTTGCGCCGAACGGCTCATGACCAGGTGCGATTCCACTTCCGCCCTTCGCAACATCTGCAGAAGGCGCACGCCATAGATCGCTCCGGACGCGCCGCTGATCCCCACCACGATACGGCGCCGCGATCCGGACCGGTCATTCATCTCGCTCTCCTGCCTCTGTTGTTCTCATGCGGCACCATGAGCGATGAAGCAAATCGCTCAGTCGATGGCCTTGGACTGGATCACGCTTTGCAGCAGCGACGTACGCATGAGGAACGCGGTATGCCGCGCCGGGTCGGCCGCGGTGGCGGCAAGATCGGCGAGATGACGCTGCCGCTCCGCCGGATCCTTTTCTTCCAGGCGCTTCTTGTTCGCCACGGTCTGCTGCTGCACGAACTCGATGTTCAGGGTTCTGCGGCGTCTTTCATAGCGGTCGAGAACCGGCGCCTCGGCATTGCCGTCAGGACATAGCGCGAAGGTATCGGCGAGTTCCAGCGCATCATGGATCCCGCAGTTCAGGCCCAGGCCCCCGATCGGGTTGTTGACGTGGCTGGCGTCGCCCGCGAGGAACACCCGATTGACCCGGAACGACTTCGCCACCCGCTGATGCACGCGGTACAGGTTGCGATGCAGGAGCGGGTAAGTCTCACCGCCCAGGTCCAGAATCCGGTTGAGCCGCCGCTGCGCTTCCTCGTCGCTCATGACCGCTTCATCGGCAACGTCGACCGGCGCCGGAAATACCGCGCGCCAGCGGCCCTTCATGTCGTCGCCCGCGATCTTGAACAGGTTGCCCCATTCGACCGGGTCGGCCAGATAGCTCCGGTACGAGCACCCTATCGCCTTTTCGAAATCGAACGACGTGGTCAGCACGAGGAACCGTTCGGGCCATGTGTAGCCTTCGAATTCGATGTCGAGCTTCTTGCGCACCGTGCTGCGTCCGCCGTCCGCGCCCACGAGGAAAGCGCCGGAGACGCGCTCCGTGCGGCCGTCGCTTTCGACAGTCACGGTCACGCCGCTCGCGTCCTGCGTGAGTTCGGTCACGGCGGCGCCGAACCGCACGTCGACATCGGCGCACTGCTTCAGGTGCCGCAGGCCGATATTGACCAGCTTGTGCTGCTCGGTTTGCACGACGAACGGAAAGGCCGTGCGCTCGCGCAATACATCGTGGTCGAAACGCGCCACCAGCTCATGCGCGGCCTGATCCCAGAAGTCGAAGTAACGGGCCACCAGCCCCGAGGCGATGAACTCGTCGATGATGCCGAGACTCGCGATCATCTCCAGGGTGGACGGATGCGTGGTGGCGGCGCGCGGGCTGCAATCCACCTCTTTCTCCGCCTCGAGCAGCGTCACCGCGAAGCCGCGCTGCGCGCAGGCAAGCGCGGTCACAATGCCAACCGGGCCGCCGCCGACGACGATAATTCTTTGCTGCCGTGTCATCCTGCTCCTCAGTGCTTGGGTGTGGCGAAATCTTGATACAGGCGGGAAACCGCGACGCGCACGTTCTTCTCCGACGCCGGCGTATTGCGACTGCGGCCGACGAAGCGCGGTACGCCATCCGTCACCACGGCCGCCACGGCGGCAATGTCGCCATGCGCGAGGGCATCGAGCGCGGTGTGCTGCGTGCCGCCCACGCACGAATCCAGGATGACCACGTCGGCGTCGCAGCCTTCGCGCAGGAAGCCCGAATTGATGCCGTAGGTGCGGGCGTTGTTGCCGGTCGCGGCGCAGATGGCCATCTCCGGCGACATCTTCTTGCCCAGGCTCGCGAGATGAGTGATGGTGTACATCATGCCCAGGGGCATGATGCCGCTGCCCGTGGGCGTATCCGTCGCGATCAGGAAGCGGTCGAACTGATCGGCCGCGACTGACATCTCCGCGATCATCAGCAAGGTGCGCAGGTTGCCCGCGGTGCAGACCTGCATGGCGATCTGGCTGTCGTTGAGGATCCGCTCGAAGTCGCGGTCCGGCATGGCGACGGGACCGCCGTTGATGTGGAACGACACGTGCGGCTGCATGGCGAGCAAGTGATCGGCCCAGATGCCCGACGATCCCGGAATGGACGACCCGCCCGTGTGCACGGTGGTGATCATGCCGTGCTTCCTGGCCCAGCCGATCATGGGGGCGTAGTCGAACGGCGTCTTGACCGCACCGAAGCCGGCCTTGGCGAGCCACACGCCTTGCGCGGCGACATCGCGCAGATCGTCCTCCACAAGCCCCGGCTCCAGGATGATCGAACCGGCGAAGACCCGCATGCCGCCCGGACGATAATGCGCGAAGCAGCGCTGCGCAGCCACCGCGAGCGCCTTCACGCCTTGAGGATCGGTCGGGCGTCCCGGCACATGCACTTCCGACGCACTGATCGCGGTAGTCGTGCCGCCATGCACGTAGCTTTCCAGAAAGCCCACGGTCTTCTGGCGCGGCGTGTAGTCGCCGAACGTGTTGTGCACCTGCGAATCGATCAGGCCGGGAATCGCGGTGGCGCCGTCCGCATCGATGACCACGTCGCAGTCCTTCAGCGCGTCATCCGACAGCGTGCCCACCGTTACGATCTTGCCATCGTTCATCAGGATGCCGTCGCCCTTCGCGAACGGCTCGCGCCATTCACCGGTGACGATGGTCTTCAGGTTGACAATTGCAGTTTTCATACGCGCTCCAAGTTAGTATTCCGGAATATCAGACAAGCCCGTCCTCGCCCGCGATCTCCTCAGCTTTCAGTCCTCCCACCCGGGCGTCGAGGCGCCCGCGGTTCGCCACGCAGAAGATCACGGCCACTTCGTCCGGCAAGGGGCCATCTGGAATGGTTACCGTCATGCCGTCGTAGTGGGAGCGCACATAGAGCGCATCCTTGTGTGCGAGCGGCACGTCGATGCGCGCGCCGGTTGCCGCGCGCTTGGTGAACGACGAGATCCACGCCTTGCCACCGCCGAGCGCGGTGCGCAAAGGCTCCGCGAACACCGTGGTCAAGAGCGCGTTGGCGTGCTCCTGTTCGCCCGCCGTACCGACGACGCCACCCTTGCCATAGCTTTGCACCTGATAAGGCGCCATCGCATCGGTGGCGAGCTTGGCCAGTTGTTCGCCCAGCACACCGCTCGCCTGGATCATCTCCGACAGATCCTCCACGTAGCTTCCCGCATACGGATTCTTCACAAGCGCCACCACCGCTACCTTGCGCAACGGTTCCTCGCTGGCGGACTGAGGCATCTGGTGTTCGATAAAGGTGTGAAACGCTCTAATTTGCAAATTCATGCTTGCTCCAGGCGGCCGGACGACACCGGCTCATTTTGTCGAGGGGTACAACGAATCTTTGCCGAACTCTACGATTGTCGTACAATAACGTCAATACCCTTGAGCATTTCAACCTGTCCGCGCATAGGAGTCAACAATGTCAAAAAAAGCCGTTCTCTTTTCTGAAATGACACCGCAAACCGAATGGGAAACCGATTTCAACGAGTGGTACGACACCGAGCACATTCCCGTGCGCATGGGCGCACCTGGCTTCAACGGCGCGCAGCGCTACCGCAACACGGAAAGCCCGGCCTACCTTGCGGTGTATGAACTCGCCTCGTCCACCACGCTCTCGACGCCCGAATATCGCCTGATCAAAGGCGCGCCAAGCGACCGCACGAAACGCATGCTGCGCGATGTGAGCGGCTTCACGCGCTATATCGGCGAGGAAATGGGCAGTTGGGAGAAACCGGGCAGCCCGGGAATCGACGCGCCGATCCTCTATGCCGTGTTCTTCGACGTACCGGCCGAGCGCGCCGACGAATTCAACCGTTGGTACGAGGACGATCACATTCCCACCCTCATGAAATGCGCCGGCTGGCTGATGGTGCGTCGTTTTGAAATCGTCGACGGCGAGCCCGGCCATTTCAGTCACCTCGCGCTGCACTATCTGGCGTCGGCCGACGCACTGAAGTCGCCTGAGCGCGATGAAGCGCGTGCCTCGCCGTGGCGCGCGAAACTCGCGGCCGAGCCCTGGTTCAAAGGCCAGTACGCGGTATTCGGCAAGACCGGGGAGCGCTTTCATCCCACGGCTTGACGCGGGCAAGCGTTCCGGAAGCACAAGCACGCGGTGCAAGGCAATGAGAACAAGCACAGGCTGACGGTGGCACCGGCTTACGATACGCTACCGTTACACTTGGCGAGTATCGAAAGACAATCAAAAGGATCTCATGGCCGTCAACATGAAAGTCACTCCGCAAACGGTCCTATGGCAGACGACGGTCAAATTGCGCGAAGCGATCATGCAGGGGCAATTCGCGCCGGGCGAGCGCCTGGTCGAATCGTCCTTATGCGAGCAGATGGGCGTCAGCCGCACCACCGTGCGCGAAGCTTTGCGCAAGCTCGAGGCCGAGCGCCTGGTGACCAATGTGCCGAACCGCGGCCCGTCGGTGGCGATCATCTCACCGGCGGACGCCGACCAGATCTATCACGTGCGCAAGCTGCTCGAAGGCGAGGCGGCGGCGCTGTTCGCCAAACTGGCGACGCCGGAACAGATCGACGCACTGGAACATGCGCTGCGCAGCTTCCACGACGCGGTGAAGAACGAATCGGCGGTCGAGCGCGTGACCTTCACCAGCGAGTTCTACGACATCATCCTGGCGGGCTGCGGCAACCAGATCATCCGTGAAATACTGGAATCCCTGGTCGCCCGCATCAACGTGCTGCGCGCGAAATCGATGGCCAATCCGGGGCGGGCGAAGTTCAGCGTGATGGAGATGCGCAAGATCTGCACGGCCGTCAAGAAGCGCGACGCCGTCGCCGCCCGCGCCGCGGCCGAAGCACACGTGCTGGCCGCGCGCGACGCTGCGCAGACTCATCCCGCCAACTATTTCAAAAAGAACGGGAAGCCCGCAATCGAAAGCGCCGGCACGGCCCGCGCCGGTCGGCAGGAGTCGTTGATCGACGCGATGGCGAAACCGGTCATAGGCGATGCCGTGTGGGCGTCGATCGAAGCACAACTACCGCCCGCCAAGCTCCGGCGCTTCCTGCACCCGGGACGCAAGCCGGTTGGCGACCGCGAGGCGCTGAGCGGCATCCTGTTCGTGCTGCAAAACGGCATTCAGTGGAACGAGCTCCCCGTCGAGATGGGCTTCGGCTCGGGCGTGAGTTGCTGGCGGCGCCTGCGCGACTGGCAGCAGTCGGGCATCTGGGAGCGGATTCACCGGGTCTTGATGTCGAAGCAGCCCGGCGCGGACCAGATCGACTTCTCACGCGTGTCCGACTCCGCGGCAAGCCGGGCCGTCACTGCCGCGGGAAAGCTGCGTCCCGTTCTTCCGGCTACCCGCGACGCGGCACCATCGACGCGCAACGCGCGCCGTCCCCGCTCTTCCTGAGCCCACGCATCATCGGCCCCGGCGCTTCCTGCGCCTTCGCCCGCCGAGGGCGTGGTTTGCGCCGCGCCTCCGCTTCGCTCCGCCGGTTGCTCGATACTTTCATTTTGAAATCCATACTCTTCGCATATCGATATGCAGAATGGCGAGAGGAGCCTTCCAGTAGTGATTTATTTTGTTCACTTGCTGCGATTGTCTTACGATCCTATAGTCACATCAAGGGTTCGGCAATCCACCGGTTGACGAAAATATGACTCTTGAAATGGTGCTCTCCTGACTCATTTCAAAATGATGCATCATCGCTCTCCACTCTCAGAAAAATTGAAATGACCGATACCGTCAGCGACCAGCTTCATGAGGCGCTTGCTCCCTACGCCCTGGATAAAGATGGCGCGAGCCGGAGCTATCCGGACCTCCACGAACACGTTCTCGAACTCGCACGACAGGGACTGCTCGTCGTCGTCGACGAACCGATCAACAAGGACACGGAAATGCATCCTCTGGTCCGTTGGCAATATCGTGGCGGTATCGAGGAAAAGGATCGCAAGGCGTTTTTGTTTACCCAGCCGGTGGACAGCAAGGGACGCAAGTATCACGGCGCCGTGCTCGTTGCCGGCCTGGCCGCGACGCCGGAGGTGTATCGCATCGGCTTCGGCAAGCCGCTCGACAAGATCGGCGAGTCGTGGATCAAGGCCATAGCGGCCCCCATCGAACCGAGACTGGTGCAGGAAGCACCGTGCCAGGAGATCGTGACGATCGGCGCTGAACTCGATGAACCGGGAATGGCCCTCGATGGCTTACCGGTGCCGATCTCGACACCGGGATGGGATAACGCGCCCTATCTGTCGGCGGGTCACTACATCACCAAGGATCCGGACACGGGCGTTCAAAACCTCGGCAATTACCGCGGCCAATTGAAAGCACCGCGCCGCCTCGGCATGAATCCGTCCGTGGAGTTGCGGGCCGGGATCTATGCGCATTGGCTGAAATACAAGGCCCGCGGGGAACCGATGCCGTGCGCGGTGGTGGTAGGATGCCCGCCGGCCGTTTCATACACCGCCGTGCAAAAGCTTCCCGAGGGGCTCGACGAGTTGTCGGTGGCGGGCGGCCTCGTGGGTGACGCCATCAATGTCGTTCGGGCAAAGACGGTCGACCTCCTGATACCGGCGGAAGCGGAGATCGTGATCGAAGGCTTCATCAGCACCGAGTCCCTCGAACCGGAAGCGCCGTTCGGCGAATCGCACGGGTATGTGAATCTGCAGGAGTACAACGCCTTCATGGATGTCACGGCGGTGACGCGGCGCCGCGCGCCGATCCTCACGTCGTTCATCAGCCAGGTGACCCCGAGCGAGTCCAGCGTGATCCGCCGCGTGGCCATGGAACCCGTATTCCTCAACCACCTCAAGGCGGCGCTTGGCATCAAGGGCGTGAAGCGCGTCTCCATGCACGAACCCTTGACCAGCCTCTACGCAGTGATCGCGGTCCAGTTCGAACGCAATGTGCCGGAGACCGAAGTGTGGCGCGCATTGTATGGCGCGGCCACCTTGCACCGTTTCGCCGGGAAATGGGTCATCGCAATCGATGAAGACATCGACCCGACCAACGCGGACGCCTTGTTCTGGGCGATGTCGTATCGTTGCCAGCCGCAACGCGATATGAAGATACTTGATCGCAAGGATCCGGGTCATGGCCCGCGCGGACCGCACGACAATGGAGAAAGCGCGTCCGTCCTGATCAACGCGCTGTTGAAAGAGGACTTCGCGCCGGTGGCGCTTCCCAAACGGGAGTTCATGGAAAATGCCAGGCTGATCTGGGAGAGGCTCGGCCTCCCGGCGCTCAAGCCGGAGTTTCCGTGGCACGGCTACGATCTGGGCGCGTGGCCGGAGCATCTGGACCAGCAAGCCCGCATGGCCACCCGGAGCAATTACTTCGCTTTAGCCGATGAGCTCGTGCGTCAGCGGCGCAGCGACGTCGCCATGAATCAGCCTGTGGACGGCGGTGCCGGTGGAAAATAACCCTGCCGCTGCCGAGTTCGAGTTCGACGTCGGTGTGAACGACAAGGTCTCCTTGATGGAGAGCTTCTTTCTGTCGATTCAGAACATCTCCGTCATGGCGACCATGATGATCTTTCCCGGGATACTGGGAAGAACCTTTCATATGGAGAGCACGCAGATCGCCTATCTCTACGGCATATGCTTCATGATCTGCGGCATCGCGACGATTTTCCAGTCCGTCGTATTCCTGAGATTGCCGGTGGTGCAAGGACCCTGGGCGCCCACATTTTCCGCGTTGATCGTCCTCGGGCATCTCCCCGGCAGCGATCTCGGCACCGCCTTCGGCTCGTTCTTTGTCGCTTCCCTGATCTGGTGTGTGTTTTCCGTTCCGGTGCGAGGCGTCAGCCTGATCGGAGCGTTGTCGAAGTATTTCCTGGACCCCGTGGTTTCCGGCGTCATCATTGTCCTCGCGATGGTGCAGCTCGCCAACGCCACTGTGCCGCATTGGCTTGGCGAACCGACCTCTCCCGGCTTCCCGGTTCTCAACATCGTCGCGGGAGCGATTGCGGTCGTCGTGCTGATGACCCTGATGACGCGGCGTAACGTGGTGCTTCGCCGTGGCGCGGTGCTGATATCGCTTCTGATCGGCAGCGTGATATTTTTCACGGTCCAACCGGCAGCCTTCCACGCCGGTTCATCACCCTTCTTCACCGTGCCGCGGCCTTTCGCTTTTGGCTTCGGCGTGCGGCCGGTCTTCGTCGTCATTTTCCTGATGACACTCATTCCCACTGGCGTTCAGTCCATCGCCATGTATGAACTGATCAGTACCTGGATCAGGCAGCCCCTTTCTGTGGGGCGGGTATCGCAGGGCGTGTTCGCCATGGCTCTCGCGGCCACCCTCGCCAGCGTGTTCGGAAGCTTCAGCACGGTCTTCTACGCAACCAATCTCTCGCTCCTGCAAAGCACCAAGGTGGGATCCCGCTACGTCACGCTCGCAACCGGCATTCTGCTCGTGATCCTGGGATGCTTTGCAAAGGTCGATTTGCTGTTCGCGATGATTCCGGGCCCCATCATTTCCGCTATTTCAACGGTGCTGTTCGGCGTGGTCTTCGCTCATGGAGCGCGCCTGATCTTCGCACGCGATTTCGACGACAGGAAATGCATGGTGGTCGGCCTTTCATTGTTCCTCGGGCTGGGCGGGCTTTTCGTGCCGCTGGAGGTCCTCCATCGATTGCCTATCCTGCTGCAAACGGTGATATCCCAGCCGGTCATCCTGGGCGGAACGGCAATCGTGTTTCTCTATCCGTTGCTGTGCAATCGGAAGCAGGTCACGGCCGGGCTGAGCACGCGGCGCGTCTGAGTGCCGGTGGCCGCGCGCCGCCCTTCAGCATAATCCCGATCGGCCGCCGACCATCTCGACGCGATGCGCTGCAGGCAACTGTTGAACCGCAATCTGGCGCGCCTGTTCGAGCGCTACGACTTCCTGGTATGCGGTAACTCGCTGCACCTGCCCTGCCCGATCGACGACGAGGCGCTCGTTGCCGTCAGCCAATCGATGCAGGCGCGCGTGCCATTCAACCTGTCGGGCGACCCGGCAATGAGCGGCATGAGCGAGAGCGGCCTGCCGCTCTCATTTCAACTCGCCGCGCCCTTCGGTGCGAGCGCGAATTGCTGAGCATTAGCGACGCTTATGAACATGCCACGCCATGGAAGGACATGAGGCCGCCGCTTTGACGCCAGCCTCCCCTTCGCCGATCCACTTCATGTCCGACACTCTTGCATCGATCGACTCGCCCGAGACGGATGGTCTGAGCGGACTGCTCATTCTGAATCGCCACGCGCGAGGCTAGTCGTGTGCAACGGAAACGACATCGCCTCTCTTTATGAAATGATATTGAAACGGAAAGCGATGCCCTCTTGCGTGGGCTGATCAACGAATTATTTTTGTATACTTGCCGCGATTGTGTGACGATCATATATTGAAACAACGGTAGACATCACGGACGTCCGAGTGAAGGTTACCCGGGGTCGATCATCGCCGCCCGTTATCTGCACACGTATCAACCTGGATGACTAACGGATGATTGAATTTGGAGGTTCGTAAGCGAAGGGCAATTCGAACCTTTCCTTGAAGAACTGCCGGTCTTTGATCGAATAACGGGTTGTCCGGAATGCCGGTGCTATTAAATTCCAGGTCCGCCTGCATTTATATGGACCACTAATTTTATTTTTATGACTCTATCGACAAAGACGTAACCGCTTCTATCTTGATTGTCTGGAACCAACGGCGTTGCCGGGCTCACGCGCTCGGCTGGATGAGTGCGTATCGGCGCAAGGGCACTGTGCGCATGTCGCACGCGTGGATTTTGTTCGGGGTTTGGTGTGTCGGTCATCTACTAATCGTCAATTTTAAATTCCAGCGATGAAAAACTATTTGAAAAAATGTTGGTATGCGCTTTGCCTGTTCACGTTGCCGTATGCGGCTCATGCACAGTCCAGCGTCACGCTGTATGGCGTACTCGATTCCTCGGTCCAGTACGCGCGCTCCGGCGGCCAAAGCACGACACGCGTGGACAGCAGCAACGCATTCCCATCGAACTGGGGTATCCAGGGTGCCGAGGATATCGGCTGGGGCACCAAGGTGATCTTCCGGCTCGAGAGCGGCATCAATGTGGCCAACGGCACGAGCGCGCAGGCTGGAAAATTCTTCGGCCGGGAGGCGTGGGTCGGCATGGCGGGACCGTATGGGCGCGTTCAGGTCGGCCTGAACAACACACCCGAAATGTGGGGCCTGCTGCGCTTCTTAGCTGGCGATCTTGGTCACTGGGACTGGGGGCACGCTGCCAACAACTATGACTTCTTCCCGACCACCAAGATTCCCAACTCCGTCATCTACGTCTCGCCGAACCTCTCCGGCCTGACGCTCTCGGCGATGTACGGTTTCGGCGCCAACGGCGATCCTTCGCAACCGAGTACCCTCGGCAACACGGTATCGGCCGGCATGTACTACACCAACGGGACCTTCGCGTTCGAGGCCGATTATCTAAGCCAGGTCTATACCACGGCGCCGACCATTACCGCCGGCGCACCCACTGAAACCGGCAATCACGACTTGTTCGGTGTCTCCTACGACTTCGGCGTAGTGAAGGTGGATGGCCTTTTCGTGCTCCACCGCGGCGCGGGATCGGTAAAGACGCTCAACACAACGACGTTCGCCGACCCGAACAACTTCTATTACGAAGTCTCGGCGCAAGTTCCCAATGTCATGAACGGAACGGTGATGCTCAGCTTCGGGCAATACAAGCTGCAAGGCAATTCCGAAGGCAATTCGACGTCGTACGGCTTGCGATATGACTACCGGATCTCGAAACGCACGGGCGTGTATGCGGGCGTGTCGGTCATCAGGAACGGCAGCGAAGCGGGCTTCACTACGAACAGCGGCCAAGGCCCCGGCATTGCGGTCAAGCCCGGGGACAATCAGGTCGCCACGGTCGTCGGCATCGTCCACGCTTTTTGATTCATGCCCCCGAAGAGCGAATGTGAAGCACGGGCGGCTTTGCCTGCCATAGCCATGTTGGTCGTCACCGGTTCGAGCCTGAAGGAGGACTCCGCTCATGTGGATCTATGCCGCCAAGCGTGTGCTTTACACCATTCCGATCGCGCTCGGCGTATCGCTCGTCTGCTTTGGCCTCGTCTACCTTGCACCGGGCGATCCGGCATCGTCGCTGATTCCACCCGATGCGAGCGCAGCCGACATCGCGATGATCCGACAGCTCTACGGCTTCGACCAACCGGTGCCCGTGCAGTTTCTTAAGTGGCTGTGGCGCGTACTGCACGGCGACCTGGGGATGTCGTTGCAGACCAACCGCCCCGTGCTCGAGGAGGTCTCCCGAGCGCTACTCAACACCGCGAGGATTTCGGTCGGCGCCGTGATTATCGCGTTCCTGGTGGCCCTTCTCTTAGGCACGATCGCGGCGTGGAACCGCGGCAAGCTCGCGGACCGTGTCGTCACCTCGATTTCCGCGCTCGGCGTGAGCATTCCCAGTTACTGGCTCGGCATCGTGCTAATCATTGTCTTCGCCGTGAAGCTGCGCTGGTTGCCGGCTACGGGCATGAACTCCGCTCCCGGCTGGTTGGACTGGTCCCACCTGCGCTTCGCCATCCTGCCGATGTTCACCATGGCGTTGCTGCCGCTCGGCGTTGTCATGCGCAACACCCGCTCCGCGCTCGCCGATACGTTGGGGCAGGATTATATGCAGATGCTCAGGGCCAAGGGGCTGCACCCGCCCGCACTGATTCATCATGCGATGCGCAACGCCCTGCCTCAGATTCTCGCGGTCATGGGCTTGCAACTTGGCTACCTGATCGGCGGCTCGATTCTCATCGAGACGATCTTCACCTGGCCGGGCACCGGCTTCCTGCTCAGCAAGGCGATCCTCACGCGCGACATACCGCTGCTGCAGGGCACGATCCTGGTCCTCGCGCTCTGCTTCGTCCTGATCAATCTCGTCGTCGACATCCTGCAGACTTTCGTCGACCCGCGCATCAAGCGGATCTGAGGAGCATCGCGCATGAGCACCGACACCCCGATCATCAACGAAAGAGCGCCAGTCCGGCAATACCCAGGTTATCTGCAGACCGTCATGCGCCGGCTACGCCATGACTATGTGACCCTGTTCTTCCTTGCCCTGATCGCCCTCAGCATCCTGTCGGCCGTCCTCGCAGCGCACCTCACCCCTTATGATCCCCTCGCGACCAGCCTGCTGGGCAGGCTCAGGCCGATCGGATGGCAAGGCCATCTGCTCGGCACCGACGATCTCGGGCGAGACATGCTCACGCGCATGCTCTATGGCGGGCGCGTGTCCCTCGTCATGGGCATCGTGCCGGTGGTGCTCGCCGTCATGATCGGAGGGTTCCTCGGCGTTCTCGCCGGCTTCTTCGGCGGGCCCGTCAACATGGCCATCATGCGCACGATGGACGTCTTCTACGCCTTCCCGTCCGTGCTGCTCGCCGTTGCCATCTCCGGGACGATGGGCGGCGGCATGGCAAGCGGGCTGATCGCGCTGACCCTGGTTTTCATACCGTCGCTGTGCCGCATTGCCGAAACCGCGACCGCTCAAGTGCGCTCGCTCGACTTTGTCGAGGCAGCAGAAGCGAGTGGCGCTTCGAGTCTCTCGATCATCTTCGCCCATGTGATCGGCAATGTACTGCCGCCGGTCTTCGTCTTCGCCTCGAGCCTCGTCTCGGTCTCCGTGCTGCTCGCGGCCGGCCTTTCGTTTCTCGGGCTTGGTGTACAGCCGCCCACTCCCGACTGGGGGCAGATGCTCTCGAGCCTGCGGCAAGCCATCTACCTCCAACCGCTCATCTGCGCGTTGCCCGGCGCGGCCATCTGCATCGTCTCGTTTTCCTTCAACATCGTCAGTGACGGGCTTCGGCACGCCATGGACATCAAGGCCTGAGAGGAACGTCCGCATGCCGAACCCGACCAGCGCAGCGAGTCACCACCCAAGCGCCCGCGCAGGATCGCACGACGATCCGCGCGACCGTGGCGGGGACCGGCAGCCGCTGCTCATCGTCAACGGGTTGCACAAGTATTTCCCGATCCGCGGCGGATTGTTCAACCGGATCGTCGGGCATGTCCATGCGGTCGAGAACCTGTCTTTCGTGGTGATGAAGGGGGAGACGCTGGGCATCGTCGGCGAATCGGGCTGCGGGAAATCCACGCTCGCGCGGCTGCTGATGCAACTGCTCAAGCGCGATAGCGGCGAACTGATCTTCGACGGCGACGCCGTGGGAGAACGGTCGGGCATCTCTTTGCGCGAATTGCGGCAGAACATGCAGATGGTATTCCAGGACTCGTCGTCCTCGCTCAATCCGCGCTTGCCGGTGGTCGATACGATCGCCTACGGGCCGCGTGTTCACGGCACGAAACGCACCGACGCGAAAGAAGCCGCACGCAAGCTGCTTGACGATGTCGGACTGCGCGCCGACCAGTTCGCCGCGCGCTATCCGCATGAACTCTCCGGCGGCCAGAAGCAACGCGTCAACATTGCCAGGGCGCTGGCGCTCGATCCGCGGCTCCTGATCCTGGACGAAGCCGTGTCCGCGCTCGACAAGTCTGTCGAGGCGCAGGTGCTCAAGCTTCTGCGCGAGCTCAAGCATCACTTCGGCCTCACCTACGTGTTCATTTCCCACGACCTGCATGTCGTACGGTATGTTTCGGATCGCGTTCTCGTGATGTATCTGGGCGAGATAGTGGAGATCGGCCCGGCCGATGAAGTCTACGGGAATCCGAAGCATCCCTACACGCGCGCCCTGCTGGATTCGCAGCTCAGCATGGATCCCGGGCAACGGGTCACCGAGGCGCCGTTGGCCGGCGACCCACCCAACCCCGTCGACCCGCCCGCAGGATGCCGCTTTCGTACCCGCTGCCCGTTTGCCGAAAGTGTGTGCGAGCGCATCTCCCCCACGCTCGGCGACGCTCGCGGGCGACAAGCGCATGCGGCCGCATGCCATATGCACGACCCGGCGTCAGGTCATGGCCGCACCGGCAACCCGCCTTTGGGCACGCCCCAGGAAACCAGACTCCTATGAGTTCGCGGACACGACTCGACATCGACACCTCCGCCCAAAGAACGCTGCTGGACGTTCAGGACCTGAACGTTCGATTCGTCAGCCGCGAGGCAACCGTGAACGCTGTGAACGGCGTGTCGCTCAGCCTCGCGGCGGGCGAGGTGCTGTGCATCATCGGCGAATCGGGTTCGGGCAAGAGCGTGACCTTGCGCGCGCTCATGCGCCTGCTGCCGCCGGAGCGCGCCCGGATCAGCGGCACGATTGCCATCGACGGCGAAGACGTGCTCGCGCTCGACGAACAGCAGCTTTCCGCCATGCGCGGTGCGAAGGTTTCAATGATCTTCCAGGAGCCGATGACTGCGCTCGATCCGGTATTCACCATCGGCGACCAGATCGCAGAGACGATCCGGCGGCATCATCGCGTCTCGCGCACCGAAGCCGATGCCCGTGCGCTCGACCTGCTCGAGCGGGTGCGCGTGCCGTCACCGGAACGGCGGCGGCGCAACTACCCGCACGAACTCTCCGGCGGGCTCAGGCAGCGCGCGATGATCGCGGTTGCCCTCTCATGCCGCCCCCGTCTGCTGCTCGCGGACGAGCCCACCACCGCTCTGGACGCCACCGTGCAGATCCAGGTGCTGATCCTGCTCAAGAAGCTGCAGCAGGAGTTCGGCATGGGCATCGTGATCGTCACGCACGACCTCGGCGTGGCTGCGCAAATCGCGGACAAGGTGGCCGTCATGTATGCGGGGCGCATCGTGGAATACGGCTCGGCGCGTGAGGTCCTGCTAGATCCGAAGCATCCGTACACGCTTGGCATGCTCTCATCGACCGTGAAAGGCCAGGAGCGTAACCACGACATCGAAGCCATACCCGGAAGTCCTCCGGACATGCGGCGCCTGCCGCCCGGTTGCAGCTTCGCGCCGCGCTGCAAGTACGCGAAGCCAGCGTGTCTCGATGCGGCGCCGGACGCGTTTCCCGCGCATGACGACGGATACGCGTGCTGCATCAGGCTCGCCGAGATCGCTTGAGCGTATGACTCGTCAGCCCGGCAAGTTCATTTTTTATTTTCATTTTGCAATGCTCTTCACGAAAAAGGCGTAACGGCAATGTCGGATTACAAAAACCTGGTGAAATCGGCAGCAGTCAACATGGTCGCGGCATGGGCGTTGGTATGTTCAGGCTTGGGAGCGGCGCAGGCGGAATCGGTAGTGACCGTGGCAATGACAGCCGCCGATATTCCTGACTGGGCAGGTCAGCCTGACCAGGGCTTCGAAGGCTATCGCTTTGTCGGGTATTCCCTTTATGACGGCCTGATCAACTGGGACCTGTCCTCGTCCAGCAAGGAAGTCACCATCAAGCCGGGGCTTGCCACCGAGTGGCATGTGGATCCGCACGACCCGAAGCGCTGGATCTTCACGCTGCGTCACCGCGTGAAATTCCACGACAGTTGCAACTGGAATGCCGACGCCGCGGTATGGAATCTCGAGCGTCTGATCGATCGCACCAATCCCTCGTTCAGTCCGGTCTATTTTGCTCGCGCACGGGCGCGCACCAGCGACATCGCCAAAGTCGAAAAGGTTTCCGACGACACCATTGCCATCACCACCACCACAGTCAACTCGCTATTTCCCTACAACCTGCCGTACGTGATGATGGTTTCCAAATGCGCGGTGGAAGCGGCGGGGAACAATTACACGGTGTATGCCAGGCATCCGGCCGGCAGCGGTCCCTACAAGTTCGCGAGGGTCGTGCCGCATCAATCGCTGGAACTGGTGAAGAACCCGGATTACTGGGACCCGGCCCGCGTGCCGAAGCATGACCGGCTGGTGTTGCTGCCAATGCCCGAAGCCACCACCCGTGCCGCGGCGCTGCTTTCGGGCCAGGTGAACTTCATCGAAGCGCCTTCGCCGGACATGATCCCGGAACTGAAGCAGGCGGGCATGCACGTCATCACCAACGTCTATCCGCACACCTGGCCGTATCTGCTCAACATGCTGCGCGGTCCCTTCGCCGACATCCGCGTGCGCCAGGCCGCCAACTACGCGGTCGATCGCAGCGCGATGGTCACGCTGCTGGGCGGCATCGCCACGCCGAGCTACGGCGCGCTTGTGCCCAGCCAGCACAACTACGGCGACGTGGTGCAGTACAAGCTCGACCAAGCCCGCGCCACGGCGCTGCTCAAGGCGGCCAAGTGCTATCCGTGCGAAATCCACGTCGCCATCTCGCCTTCGGGTTCGGGCCAGATGCAGCCGGAGCCCATGAACGAACTGGTCAAATCGCAACTCGACGCGGTGGGCTTCAAGGTGGATTTCGACACAATCGACTGGAACAGCATGATCGATGTCTTCGTGAAAGGAGCGGTAGCGTATCCCAAGTACGACGCCTTCAACTTTTCCAGCGGCGCGCTGGATCCGCTCAGCCTCCTCAAGGCGGTCATGAAGGTCTATCAGGCGCCCAACGGATCAAACTGGGGCGGCTTGAACGACCCGCAACTCGATGCGCTCGGCCAGCAGGTGCTGACGACCTTCGACCCGGCGAAGCAGGATGCGCTGCTCCAGCAGATCCATCATCTGATCACGGCCGACGCGGCGCGGCTATTCATCGTCAGCGACCTCAACCCGCGTGCGCTGGCACCCAATCTGAGCGGCTTCGTTCAGGCACAGAGCTGGTTCCAGGACCTGACGCCGATCGTGGTGCATTGAGCCCACCACCGATATTCCATTGACTGCCCCACTCAACTCAGGAACGACACCATGCATGACTTCAAGATTGCGGACCACATCATCGAGCGCGTCATCAAGCGGCGCGGCAAGGCGCATATTCACGACGACCTCGATCCCGCCCGCACGGCGCTGCTCGTCATCGACATGCAAAACGGTTTCCTGGACGAGCAATATGCCGCGTTCCCCTGCGACGAAGCCCGAGACATCGTGCCCAACATCAATCGCCTTGCTGCCGCAACACGCACGAACGGCGGCAAGGTCTTATGGATCCGCAACACGGTGAACGCGCAGGAAGAGAAGAACTGGTCGCAGTGGTACGCGCTGTGCGCCGGCGATCCGGCGCGCGCGGCCAAGCGTACCGCCGCGTTCCAGAAGGATGCTCCGGGACATCAACTCCATGCCGGACTCCTAGTGGACCCGCGGGACGAAACGGTGCTGAAGTACCGCTACAGCGCCTTCATCCAGGGATCGTCGGACCTGCACGACCGGCTCCAGGCGCATGGCATCGACACGGTCATCGTGACCGGCACGTCCACCAACGCATGCTGCGAATCGACGGCGCGCGACGCGATGATGCTCAACTACAAGACGATCATGGTCAGCGACGGCAACGCCACCCGAACCGATGCCGAGCACAACGCGAGCCTCACGGCGTTCTATGCGATCTTCGGCGACGTGATGGACACCCGCATGCTGATCGGATGCCTCAATGCCAATGCGCGCCAGTCGTCCGCGCAGGCCTAGCATGAGCGTCGATCGCGCACATGAGCGGCTTGCCGGCAGGAAGATTATGCGACGGCTCGTTTCCGCGCTTGCCCTTGGCTGTGTCGCGGGATGCACGACGGCCGGATATCGCGAGCCGACCCAGGTAATCGAAACATCCAGCGGCCCTGTCCAGGGACTGAAGACGAGCGGCATGGAGGAGTTTCTCGGCATCCCGTACGCGGCGCCGCCTGTCGGCGAGCTGCGATGGCGCCCTCCCCAGCCGCTTGCCGGAACAAGCCGGATATTGCAAGCGACGAAGTTCGCCAACACCTGCGCGCAGTCTCCGCGCGGCGCATTCGCCTCGCCGAGCACCTCCGAGGACTGCCTCTACCTGAACGTGTTTGCGCCTCGCGCCACGTCCTCATCCTCCGGCAAGCATCCGGTGATGGTGTGGCTGCACGGCGGCGGCCTGTTCAGCGGCGAAAGCAACGACTACGACGCCGGCAAGCTGGTCCGAAGAGGCGACGTGGTGCTCGTCACGCTGAATTATCGCGTGGGCGCACTCGGCTTCTTCTCTCATCCCGCCATCGACACCGAAGGCCATGCCTATGCCAACTACGGCATCATGGACCAGCAAGCCGCGCTGCGGTGGGTGCAGCGCAATATCGCCAACTTCGGCGGCGATCCCGGCAACGTCACCCTCTTCGGGCAGTCCGGCGGCGCGACCAGCGTCATCGCCAACCTGGCTTCACCTACTGCCGCGGGCTTGTTCCAGCGCGCCATCAGTCAGAGCGGCACACGTGTGGCGCCCTATGCCCGCGAGGCCGCAAGGGACGCCGGCAAGCAACTCGCGGCAGCGGCGGGATGCCCCGACCAAAGCGCGCAATGCCTGCGCGGACTCGGCGTCGAACAGATCCTGCGTCATCAGTCGCGGATCGCGGGCTTCGTGGGTACGCGCTATCCGGTGGTCGACGGAACGATTGTCACGCTCACCGCCACGCAAGCATTCGACAGCGGCCGCTTCAATCACGTACCGATCATGAACGGCCTGGTGCGCGATGAGCAGGCCTTCTTCATGCCGGAGATGAACACAGGCGAGCCGCTGACTTCGGCCGGTTACGACAGCTTCGTGCTCTCTTTCGGTCAACAGCATGCGAAGGCGCTGGCCGCCCGCTATCCGCTTGCGTCGTACGCGAGCCCGAGCCTCGCCGAGATCGATGCGGCACAGGACCTCAAGACATGCACCGCGCGATATCTAGACCGGACCTGGGCGAAGTACGTGCCGGTGTATGCGTTTCAGTTCAACGACCGCACGGCCCCGTCATACTTCCACCCGGTCAGCTATCCGATGAGGGCTTACCATACTGCCGAATTGCAGTACCTCTTCCCGCTGTTCCATGGCGGCCAGGGCACGCCGCACGCGCTCGATGCCGCGCAGCAGCGGTTGTCGGATCGAATGGTCGACTATTGGACGAGCTTTGCGCGAAACGGCGCCCCGACCTCGAATGCCCCGGCGAGCGCATGGCCGCGCTATTCGCCGACACCGGACGACGTGCAAACCCTCGACCTCCCGGCCATCGAGACAGCCAAGGGCTACGGCAACGCTCACCACTGTGCGCTGTGGGATCCGATCATCGCCGGCCAGTAAGCACGCGTCTTGCGCGGATTTCACCCTGGTGCACCACGATCCGCGCTGCGCTCCCACTCGATGCGCCAAATAGATCGTGCGTCTGCCGGCGTCGCTTTAAAATGACGGCTTCGCCCACGCATAACCACGAAGACGTCCGAACATGGATCCGAGCGCATCGCCGACCACCGTCCGCCAACTGGCTGTCCACAAGCTGCGCAATGCCATTCTGTCGGGCGAGCTCAGACCGGGAACCAAGCTGGTCGAGAACGACCTGTGCGCGATGCTGGGTGTCAGCCGACCCTCGGTGCGCGAGGCCTTGCTCAGCCTCGCGGGCGAGAAGCTCATCACGATGATTCCCAATCGCGGGCCTTTCGTGTCGGCGCTCGACTGGAGAGAGGCCGAGGAAATCTATCACGTTCGCGAACTTCTGGAAGGCGAAGCGGCGGCGCTCTGCTGCAGCAACATCGACGATGCGCAACTCGCCCGCATGAGCGAGGCGCTGGACGCGTTCGAGGCCGCTGTACTGTCCGACGACGCCGACAAGCGCGTGATTTCGACCACGCTGTTCTACGACGTGATGCTGCACAGTTGCGGCAACCGGGTCATTGAGCAGATGCTGACGGGCCTGCAGGCGCGTGTGACCTTTCTGCGCGAGCGTTCCATGTCGAGCCCCGGCCGCGGCATTTCCAGCCTGCATGAAATGCGCGACATCTACGAGGCGATCGTCGCGCGGGTGCCGAAGCGGGCACGCGCCGCGGCGGCCTCGCATGTGCGGCACGCGGCCCGCGTCGCGAAGGACGTGATGCTCGCCGGGACCTGACGCCGGCGGGCGCCGTCCTCAGATGAGCGCGTGGCCCCACTTCTTTTCGATCTCGTCCGCTTCCTCGTTCGAGAGCGCCGAGGGAGTCGGGAAGCGGTCGAACCATTCGAACGGGCGGCACGCGTTGAGGATCAGCTTGGAGTTGGTGGTGTTACCGGAGCTGCGCTGCGCTGGATGGATGCGCGGGTCGAGCGACGAACTCCAGCCGTCCCGAACGATATCCGCGGCCTCGGACGGCTCGCAGCGGGTCGTGATCGCCCACAATACATCGCCGATATTGGACGGATCGATGTCGTCGTCGACCATCACCACGAGCCGTCCCAGGTATGAATTCGCGGCTGCGATCATGCCCGCGCGCTTCGCATGCCCCGCGTATCGCTGCTTGAGCGCGATCACCGTCATCGTGGTGGAGACGTGCTGCCAGACGCCCGCGATATCCGTGATGCCCGCCGCTTCCAGGTTGGTCCAGATGCCCGCTCCCCGCAGCGGCAGGCCGAAATGGTGCCGGGGCGGCTTCAGCGGCGGCGAGCCGAACAGGATGGGATCGTCGCGGTAATACGCCCCGCTCACTTCCATCACCGGCGCCGGGCGCTTGTCGGCCGCGTAGTAGCCGGTGAACTCGCCGAACGGTCCTTCATCCAGCGAGGTTTCCGACATCGGCAGCAGCTGACCTTCGAGAATGATCTCCGCCAACGCCGGGATCGACAGGCCGGTCTGCGGCGCGGGATATACGTCGATAGGCGCGCCCTTGATCGCGCCGGCGAAGTCGAACTCCGAGACACCTTCGGGTAGGTACTCGAATCCCGCTGAAAACAGTGCGGGATCCTCACCATTGACGATCGCAACCGGGCACGACTGCCCCTTGCTCCAGTATTTTCTCGCGATGATGGCGCCGTGACGCCCCGGATGGTCGAATTGAATCGTCACGCGTTTCGGACCATGCACCTGTACCCGGTAGATCGACGCATTGACCCAGCCGGTATCCGGATCGCGCATGACCACCAGGCTGCCCGAACCGATGTACGGGCCGCCGTCACCGCGATGCCAGATCGGCGCGGGGAAGCGGCCGAGGTCGACATCCTCGCCCTGATGGCAATTCGCCATGAAGGGCGCTTCCGTCACGAGCCGTGGCGCGAGCGGCTTGAGCGTGCCGCGCCGGTCCTTCCAGCACTTGAGCGCATCGAGCGGCCGCAGGAACGGATCGACACCGAGCGCGAGTGCCGCGCGCTGCGGTGTCATCGTCGCGTTGCTGAAGATCCGGAAGCCAGGCTGGTAGCCCGCGATGTTATCGAACAGGAGCGCGGGCGGATTCGCCATCCCCGCCGCGACCTCGGTCACCCCACCGATCTCGTATGCCGCGTCGGCGCCATCGATACGCCTGAGCGCACCCAGTTGATCGACCTGTTCTATGAATTCACGCAAATCCCGATAACCCACTTTGCCACTCCTCTATTGACGTTTCTCTCCCGCGGCGCCGGCTAGTACTTCCTGAAGGCCAGCGTCGACATCGACAGTGCGCCGATCAGGGCCGCCGCGGGCAACACCGACAGTCCGACATTGAAGCTGCCGGTCGTTTGAATCAGGAAGCCGATCAGCAACGGCGAGAATGCCGCGACGATATTTCCCAGCCCGTTGTGAAAACCGATCCCGGTGGCCACCGCGCCGGGCGGCAGGATGCGCAGCGCCAGCGCGAATTGCGGCGGCATGGCCGCGCCCCAGAAGAACGAGCTTGCGGTGACCATGAGCGCGGCCGCGTCGGCGCTGGCGAACTGCGTCACGAGATACATGGAAATGCCCGCGAGAAACAGCGCGCAGGCGCTCACGATGGCGCGGCGCTGGAGCCGGTCGGACAGCCACGAACTCAGCGCCATGCCGAAGAACATGGTGACGAAGGGCAGCCATGCGTAGATGCCTGATTTCTGCAGATCGAAGTGGCGCGAGCGGACCAGGTAGCTGGGCAGCCAACTGTTGAGCCCCCAGAGGTAGATGAGGCCGCAGGTGTTGAACAGGGTCAGCGCCCAGAAGCGCCAGTCCTTGATGAACTGCAGTACCTGCTGCAAATAGGGCACCTTCTGCGCGGTGCGATCGATCACGGCCTGGGCATCGACAGGCACGTCCGGCCTGTCCTTGATCAGCAGCAGGACCAGCGGAAGAACGATGACGATGTTCAGAAGCGCATAGGCATAGAAGGACGACCGCCAGCCGAACGCGCCGACCAGATGGATCGTCAGTGCAAAGCCGATCGCCGAGCCGAGCGGACTTCCGACCAGCCACATGGCATTCGCCCTGGCCTGTTCACGAGGCGGGAACCACTGCTTGACCAGTGCGTTGGTCAACGAGAACTGCGGACCTTCCGCGATGCCCAGCAGGAGCCTGAACATGAGCATCGCGCTGAAGCTGTTGGTTGCCCCCATCAAGGCCATGGAAATGCCCCAGACCGCCGCGCCCGCGGCCATGGCGCGCTTCGGACCGAACATGTCGCCCGCGAAGCTCAGCAGCAGCCCCGACACGCCGTATGCGAAGACGAACGCGGTCATCAGGAGACCGAGCCGCGCCGGGTTGTAGCCATGCCCCATCGCGTTTTGAAAGGCCGTGTCCGTGAAGAGAATGGCGACGCTGATCCGGTCGAAGAACGCCGAGATCACCGCGAGAAACAGGACGCCCGCGATCAGCCAGCGCCGTCTGCTGACACGCGCCACCGATGGCTCGAGCGCCGCGTCGGCCAAGTCGTTCAACATCTGCATGCTCTGGTTCCTCTAAAAAGATCGTCCGGATTACAGGTTGCCGCTGCCCGATCCAAGGCGCGCGGACGTCAATATGCAGCATGTCAAAATGACTGACAATCCTACGGATGATATTTTTATTTTCGCCCCTTTCGGTGCCCGATTTTGGAGCCTCACTTCAAGAAATTTTGCATAAAATCACCTTTTTAAAGCACTTTCTTCATCAGTGCACCGATATGCTTCCTGATAGCTGGACAGTTCATTTTATATTATTCAACTAATATAGTTGACAAACAAATCGACGCGCAGGAAGATCGCTTCGCAGCGGCCGGCGATCAGCGCCGGCCAAGTGGGATGCGAGGACACGTGAATGAGTGGTGGCACTGATAGCTTCAAAAGCGCGATGCGGCTGCTGGTTGGCGGCGTCACGCTGCTCACGACGGCGAACGGGAACGAGCGTCGCGGAATGACTGCGACGGCGGTCTGCTCGCTGTCCGTCGATCCGCCGCGCATACTCGCCTGCGTCAACCTGCAAGGCGCCACCTATCGCGTGATGGCGGCCGGCCGCGCGATGACGGTGAACCTGCTCGGCGCCAGTCATGAAAACCTGGCCCGCCGCTTCGGCGCGGGTTCGGCTCATGCGGATGATCCGTTCGCGAGCGGCAACTGGTCCACTGGCAGCAACGGCGCGCCCAGGCTGCTCGATGCCCTCGCCGCTTTGGAATGTTCGATCGAGGAGATGATCGTCACCCGGACGCACGCCATCGTGATCGGCGATGTACGGGATGTGATCGTTACGGGCGATCCCCGGCCGCTGATTTACGTTAACGGAAGCTTTCGTCACGTGGATGCGCTCGAGCACGTCCCGCCATCCCGTCCCGCCCAGACAATTCAATAAGCAAATCTGATCATGTCCGTTACCGAATCTCCAGTCATCAGCGACTCCAAGCGGATCGCGGCAAACTCCATGCGCAGCGGCACCGATTACATCGCCAGCATCAGGCAAGATGGGCGTCAGGTATTCCTGAATGGCGAAATCGTCGGCGATGTGACGGTTCACCCGGCGTTCAAGGGTGCCGTGCAAACGGTCGCGCGTCTTTACGACATCGCGGCCGCCCCTGAGAACCGTGAGCTGATGACGTTCCGGTCGCCCACCAGTCACAGCCCGGTGTTGCGCTGCTATCAGATCCCCGGCACGATCGAAGCGCTTGCCGAGCGGCGCCGGATGTCCGAGAAATGGGCCGAAGCCACCTGCGGGCTGATGGGACGATCGCCGGATCACGTGGCGGGGTTCCTGAGCGGATTCGCCGCGAAGCCGGAGGTCTTCGGCGCGGCGGGTCAGTCGTTCGCCGACAACGTAACGCGCTTTCACGCCTATGCGCGCGACCATCATCTCTACGCCGCGTATGCGATCGTGCCGCCACAGATCGACCGGAGCAAGCCTGCGCACCAGCAAAGCGACCCCACGCTGTATGCGGGCGTGGTCAAGGAGCGCGACGACGGCATCGTGCTCAAGGGCGCGCAGCAATTGGCAACGGGCAGCGTCCTTGCCGACTACCTGTACCTGAGCTGCATCCATCCGCTGAATCCCGGCGACGAAGCGTACGCGAACGGCGTGATGATCCCGATGAACGCGCCGGGGCTCAAGGTCTATTCGCGCCGCTCTTTCGCCGAGGTGACGTCCGGCACCTTCGACTATCCGCTCTCCAGCCGCTTCGACGAAACCGATTCCCTGGTAGTGCTGGACGACGTCTTCGTGCCATGGGAAAACGTCTTCGTGTATCGCAACCGGCAGATCTGCTGGGACCAGTGGTGGAAGACGCCATCGCATTCGTACGGCAACCATCAGGCGCAGGCGCGCTATGCAACCAAGCTGCGCTTCATGCTCGGCCTGACCAAGCGCATCAACCAGTTGACCGGTAACGACGCCTTGCCGCCCGTGCAGGTTCAGATGGGTGAAATGGCGTCGATCGCGACCATCGTCGAATCGATGGTAATCGCGCAGGAAAGCCTGGGGTCGATCGACGAGCAAGGTGTCGCGTGGCCTTCCAAGGCCGTGCTGTACGCCGTGATGGCGCTGCAGTCGCAGCTCAACCCGAAGATGGTGGACATCATGCGCGAGCTGAGCGGCGGCTCCATGATCATGCTGCCGTCCTCCGAAAGCGACTACGACAATCCGGCCATCGCGCAGGACCTGGAGCGCTACGTAGCGTCTCCCGGTAGCACGTCGCGCGAACGCGTGGCGCTGCTCAAGATGGCATGGGACATGGTGGGCACCGAATTCGCCGGACGCCATCAGCAATACGAAAAGTTCTACGGCGGCGCGTCGTTCCTCGTGAAGCAGAACATGGCCCGGGCCTACGATTTCAAGCGGGCGACGCAGATGGTGGACGACCTGCTCGCGCTCGATGACTGACGCCCCTGTGCACGCGCTCCTGTTATCCTGCCACCTCTTTCAGGAGGCGCGCATACCGAAGTGGGTACGCAGCGCCGCCGCATTGTCATAAGAGAAGAGGCCCCGATGCGCGACCCGCTCGAGCCACGCAGGCTCGCCGCCGAATTGAAGGTTGTCAGGGAAGCCCGCGAAACCGCGGAGAAGCATCCGTATTTTCGCGGTGTTGCCAATGCGCGCTATGTGTTGCGCAAGGTGTTCCGTATTGTCGAGGAGCAGGCGAGAGCGTTGGGGCTTGATTCGATCGATCATCAATGCCTGATCCAGATCTACGGCAGTGCGGACCGGCGACTACGAATCAAGGAACTCGCCTCCCGCATGGACATTTCGCAGGCGTTCGCGTCCAATGTGGCGCGGACGTTAGTGGAAAAGCGATACATCATCCGGGTTCCCTGCGACGACGATCTGCGTTCCCATTTCCTCGAGATAACGGATACCGGCATCAAGTTGCTGTGCGAGATCGATGATGCAGTCAGAATGCACGTCGACTACTTCACGAAGCAGCTGTCGAGCAATGAACGAGAGATGACGATTTACATCATGATGTTCTATGTCGGCCTTTAGGCCGGCGATGTCAGCACGGACGTGTGCTGCGCAACTCTCAACGAGACGGGCTTCAGTTCCCGAGCGCATTGGCCTGTTCACGCATGATGAACTTCTGAATCTTGCATATTTGCATCGAAACCCTTAATAGCAGGTCGTAGACGGGAGCGTTAAAAACTTAGGGGTATTGTGTTCCGTGTTCGCTCAGGGCTGTTAACTATTCAAGAGTTGTGTTAACGTAACTTTTTGAGTTGTATATGGTGAAGTGAGATGCTGCTTGGAGGATTGTTTTCGGAATTGGTCGACCAACGCGGGGCGAGAGGCAAGCGTTATCAGCAGGAGCCACTGCTGTGCGCATTATTGCTGGCCGTGTTGTCAGGCGCGACATCATTGAGAAAAATGGAGCTTTTCATCGAAGAGCGACTCGGGCAACTCAATGCCTTGTTCGGTACGTCATGGAAGAAAGCGCCCACATGCGTTGGAATTCGCCGGTTTCTGCTGAGGCTCGATGCGACGACAGTTGAAGAGGTCGTTCGCCGACATGCCGAAAAGCAAGTGTCGACGCAGCCAGGAATACAGTTCATTGCGCTCGATGGAAAAGCGCTGCGAGGAAGTGCGTCGCGTGTGATGGACCTGCGCGCACGGCAGTTGGGGTCGGCTTTTACGCAGGATGACTTAATTATCCTGGGGCATCTTGAAGTGGTTCTGTCGCAATAAGGACTTTTGCACGACGGCAGCCACTATATGTAGTGCTCACGCGGTCGTTTTACCTGTTCTGTTGTGGGTGACCGAACGTCCAATTTCTTATTGCGACAGAGCCGCCGGTGGGCAGGAGCTGGCGCATGGATGAAACGTATGTCGGAGTCGAAGGCCAGTGGAAGTATCTTTACCGGGCGGTGGACAAGGCCGGTAAAACCATTGATTTCCTGCTCAGAACCAAGCGGGACAAGGTGGCAGCACGGCGCTTCTTTGACAAGGCAATCGGTCAGAACGGCTCGCCCGAAACAGTGACTATCGACAAAAGCGGCTCCAATCTGGCCGCTCTGCACGCGGTAAATGCCGAGCGCGAGACACCTATCAAGATCCGTCAGGTCAAGTACCTGAACAACGTGGTCGAGCAGGATCATCGGGCCATCAAACGCATCACCCGGCCGACGCTGGGGTTCAAGGATTTTCACTGCGCGCGCGTTATTCTGAGTGGCATCGAGTTGATGAACATGATCAAGAAAGGACAGATGAAATGTCGGGGCAAGACTCCGCTGTCTGCCGCCCAGCAGTTTTACTCGTTAGCTTCATAAGTAATCCTCCGCATAGCGCCTCCGCTCGACTCACCATTCTTATTGCGACGGAACCCGTAAACAGGTCTCGCCCTGACTGATCCTGGAGCGACAAAATGACCCCAGTTTTGACAGCACCTTAACGAATTAACGACGCATCATCGAACGGTTTGCTTCCGCTCATCTTCTCAACACGTACCTGCCATCCTTATGAATGACTTTTCCACGGTCGCTCACCACCGCGCCTTTTGAACGCAGCAGCACCGGGCGGTTTGAAGCCCGCTCCTGCAAGCCGGCTTCGGGAGGCCTACTCGCATCTTCAGTACAGCACCACAAGCTTTCGCTTGTGTTCGTGACACACTCTCGTCTATCCGCCAGCTCCTACCAACCGGCCGTTTGCGGCGGCGAAACTCTTTCTCCAGCACCGGCAACAGCTTGATGGCCCGGCGGCGCACAGTCGAATGATCAACCGAAATGCCACGCTCAGCCATCATGTCTTCAAGGTGCCCAGGCTCAGCGGATAGGCCACGTACCAGCGCACGCAAGTCAGGATCACGTCGAGCGGATAATGCAGGCGTTTGAGCACTCGGGCGACCGCCGGATTCAACATCTTCATCGAGCTTTCAACTGTTCGTGTCGTTCCGCACATCATACTGGACCACCTTACTGCAACAGAACCAAGTGCATCACAGGTCGGCTCTTTTCAACGCGATTCTTGTTCTAATGCCCAAAACGCCGATTTCAGCCATTTCGAAGCACTTTTACGTTATCAATCATTGCGTGTCCCAC
>NZ_JAAVUQ010000033.1 GCF_018449515.1 Caballeronia sp. dw_19
CGAAAGCACCACCCCGGCATTGACCCCTGACCACTAACCCCAAAACCGACCACCCCCACCCCCCCCCCCCCACGCCCCCCCCCTCCCCAACGCGAACAACGTCCCCGCCACCAGAATAAACGCCCCAATAATCACCTTCTGCCAGGTACTCGGCACGCCAATCAAGATCAAGACGCTATTGATCAACGTAACCAGCACCACACCGAGCAACGTCCCCACCACCGTCCCCGTCCCACCAGTAATCCTGGCGCCGCCAAGAATCACCGCCGCAATCACGTCCAGCTCAGTCCCCACCAGATCAAACGGATTCGCCAGCCGATTCGTCGATACATGCAATATCCCCGCAATCCCCGCCAGCATCCCGGTGTAACCAAAAACAAACAAGTGAATAGCCCGCAGGTTATAACCAAGCCGCTCAGCAATCGGCAAACTGCCGCCCATGGCATACACACCGCGTCCCATCATCGTGCGATTAAGCAACCACCACGTCACGCCCGCAGCAATAAACAGCGCAATCACCGAGACCGGCAGCACGGCCCGAAGCCCGTCGTTCGTGTGATAGAAAAACAGCGGCAACTGCCCGAAGCTATCCATGCTATGCGGGATATTCATGAAAAACTGCGTACCCACGAACGTCAGCAGCAACCCACGATACAAATACTGCGTGCCAATAGTCACGATCAACGAAGGCGCTTTCAGCCGATGCACCAGCACGCCATTGATCAACCCAAGCAACACGCCGCCCACCGCGCCGCAAACCAGAATCACAAAAAACGGCGCGTCAGGCCACCAGGCAAACACGGCCTTGGTGATCGAATACATCGTAAAAGCAGCAATGGCTGTAAACGACACATCGATACCGCCTGATGCCAGCACGACCAGCGTCCCCAGCGCAAACAACGACACGGTCGTCCCCGAATGCAGCAAATCGAAGAGCGTCGCGAACTGGAAGAAACGCGGATTCAACGTGCCCACCACCAGGCACGTCACAAGAATCAGCGCGACCGTGAACCACTCCGGATTGCGCACCAGCCGCCCAATCAAACTGGGCCGCCGCACCTGCGGCGCAACCTCGGCCAATGCCGGACTCAGCGCGGAAGCGCCTTGCGATGTCTGAGCAACGCGATGAAGTGACTCGCTCATGCTGCCTCTGAAAGTAAAGCGTGATAAAGATCGGCTTCAGTCAATTGCCCCGCACGATATTCGTTCGAGACTCGCCCCTTCTTCATCATCAGGATTCGGTCGCAGTTCTGCAGCAACTCGGGCAGGTCATCGCTGATCAAAATGATGCCAATGCCCTGCTCCGCCAAGCGCTGCATGATGCGGTAAATGATGTCCTTCGATCCCACATCCACACCCACCGTCGGGCCGTGCAGGATCAGGACGCGTGGGTCAATGGCCAGCCATCGGCCGATCAACACGCGTTGCTGGTTTCCTCCGGAAAGCGATTGCACCGGTTTATCGACGTCAGGCGTCGCGATCTGCAACTCCTTCACGGTGCGCTCGGCAAGCTCGCGTGCGCGCTTGCGGTCAACCTGTCCAAAGCGGTCGCGCAAACTCGAAATCATCGCGGTGATGACGTTGTCGCGAATGGATTTATCGAGGAAAAGCCCTTCATTCAAGCGGTCTTCCGGCACATAGCCTATGCGTTGCCACTTTGCATCGGACGGCGTTTTAAGCCGCACGATAGAACCATCCAGCGTCACCGTTCCGCTATCCGCAGGCGCAACACCCGCCAATGCCCGCGCCAATTCGTTGCGCCCCGAGTCGAGCAAACCGGTCACGCCAAGAATCTCTCCGCGATGCAGCGAGAACGTGACATCGGCGAACTGACGCGACCGCGATAACGCCTTCACATCCAGCACAATGTCGTGGCCATCCATGACTTCAGCCTGCCGATATCGCTCGTTCGATAACTGCTTGCCTGTCATCAACTCGCCAATCTGCGCCTTCGTGTAATTCTCGATCGGCCCTTGCGCCATCTTCTGGCCATCGCGCAGCACGATCACTTCACCGCCTATCGCGTAACACTCATCCAGCTTGTGACTCACGAACAGCACGGCTACGCCGTCGGCACGCAGCTTCGCCAGCACCGCGATCAGGTTATCGACTTCCTTTTGCGTAAGCGACGTGGTCGGCTCATCCATGATGACGAACTTCGCCGCGCTCGCTATCGCCCGCGCGATAGCCACGAGTTGCCGCGTCGCCAGCGGCAACTGCTCGACCAGCGTCGCTTGAAAATCGGTATCGCCGGGCAAGCCCACTGCTTCCAACGCACGCGCCGCTGTCTTGGCCAGCGCACGGCGATCGAAGGTCCGCGTAAGCCGCCCCGCGTGCGCGGCGAGTTCGGACGTCAACGCCACGTTCTCTGCAACACTCATGTTGGGCAGCAAAGAAAGGTCCTGATACACGGTCTCGATACCCGCCGACAACGCCTCCAGCGGCGCAAGCCGCGAGTGCCTTACGCCTTCGATCACAAGCTCGCCCTGATCGGGTGGCTGCGCGCCGGAGATGATCTTGATCAGCGTGCTCTTGCCGCAGCCGTTCTCGCCGAGCAGGTGATAAATCTGCCCACGCTGGAACGAAAGGCTCACGCCACGCAACGCATACACGCCGGTAAAGCGCTTGTGGATATCGACGACTTCGAGAAGCGGCGCTGTACTCATCATTGAACCTTCTAGCCTTTCAACTTCCTGGAGACAGCGCGCACGGCAGCCGTGCGCGCTTTACTGCTTCCTCGAAGACAATCAGAACGGATACTGCTTGTAGTTGGTCTTGTCGACGTCCACCCAGCCGGTGCCGCGCACGATGATGCCCTTGCCCGGACCCTTGGTGACCGTGACCTTGTTATAACCAACCAGACCCAGGTCCGTACCGTTCTCCACCGTCTTGCCATCGATCAGCATTTTCGCAATCTTGTTCATCGCGATACCGGCGAGCTTCGGGTCCCAGAAAGCGATGCCATTGATTGCGCCGCTCTCCAGGAACTTGCCGGCTTCCGTCGGCAGACCCGTGCCGTACACGCAGATCTTGCCAATCTTGCCGGCCTCTTCCACTGCACGCCCAATGCCGATCACGTCCAGCGACGACGACCCTTGGAAGCCAGTCAGGTCCGGGTGCTTGCGCAGCACTTCCTTCGCAACCTGGTAAGCACGTTCGCCGTCGTTATTGGTTTCGAGTTTCGGTTCGACCAGATCCATCTTCGGATACTTCTGCTTCGCATTGCCGATACCGCCATCCGCCCACTGAACCTGCGAACGGCTGCCGAGCGAGCCGACCAGCACTGCCCATTTGCCCTGGTCGCCCATGCACTTCGCAAGCCTTTCGTTCAGGCCCGCACCATACGCGGTGTTGTCGAACGCTTCGATGTCGACCATCGTGTTCTTCTCGTTATCCGCTTCATGCGTGACGACCTTGATGCCACGATCCATCGCTTTCTTGAGCGCCGGCTCGAGGGTTGGCGGATCGTAGGGAACGACCGCAATCGCCGTGACTTTCTTCGCGATCAAGTCTTCGATGATCTTCAGTTGTTGCGCAGCATCCGCCTGCCCCGGCCCGGTCTGATACGCGTTCACGCCCGGGTTGTCCTTGGCGAATTCCTTCACGCCCTCGTCCATCCGGTTGAACCAGTTGATACCCGTGACCTTGACCACCGTGACGATGGTTTCGTCGGTCGCGGCCTGCGCGACAGCAATGGCTCCGGCCGCAAGGGTGACTGCGGTAAGCGCGATGGCGATTCGATTGAGTTTCATGCGTTGTCTCCGTTATGGTTTGTATGTGCTGCACATGAGATGAAGTTTTGAAACCGAGGGAAGCTTGTTTTATCCGGTCATGCCGCTGGCGGTTTCGGTACCTTCGAAACGGGCGCGGCACCGCCCAGGCCGAAGATCGCACGCACGCGTTCTCCACCCGCCAGCGCAAGCGACGCAAGCAGCAGAAAGCCCCACGCACAGTCGCCGAAAAACTGCGATATGCCCATCAGGTTGAACAGGCTCGACAAGAACTGGAGCACGGTCGCGGCCAGGAAAACACAGACGATCCGGCCATAACCGCCCGCCGGATTCACGCCGCCCATCACGGCGATCAGGATCGCGATCAGCAAGTACGAGTTGCCGTAATCCCACTTTGCGCTCGACGTATGCGATGCACTGATGAGCCCGGCAAGCGACGCGAGCACGCCGCACATGCCGTAGGTCAGGATCAACATGCGGTCACGCGGAATGCCGGCGTAAAACGCGGCTTTCGGATTCGTGCCCATCAGGTAGAGCCGCAAACCGAAGGGCGTGCGCTTCAACACCCAACCGAGCAGCAACACCGTTACGACGAAAATCCACAGCGAGATAGGCACTTGCAGGAAGGTGCCGTTGCCGATGTCGGAGAGGGCATCGACGTATTCCACCCGCACCGACGCACCGTTGCTCAATACCACGGCGATGCCAGTAAACAGCAGCGACGTACCGAGCGTGCAGAGGATCGGCGTGAGTTTCAATCGCGCGATGATCACGCCGTTCATCAAGCCGCCAATGGCGCCGAGCGCCACCGTAATCACGCAGAACACGGCGGTGTAGAGCGAGGGCGAGTTATCGGCGGAAACGAGCATCGGCAGCAACTGCGCGGCGACCATGCCCGAGAGGTTCGCGAGCGCAACGCCCGACAAGTCGATACCGCCGTTACCCGACACCATCGAGAGCATGATGCCGAGCGCGAGCAGGCCCAGTTCGGGTAACTGGCTGCCCATTGACTGGAGGTTGTCGATATCGACGAACTGGCCATGCGATAACGCGGTCGCGACCAACACGACCAGCAAGTTCACCGCGACCAGGAAGTTCAGTTGCCGGTCGGCGAGCCATTTCGATGTGTTCATCGAGCGCTCCTCCGTTCAGGAATGGTTAGCCGACACGCTGCCGGATTGCACAGGAACGCGCAGCACCGCTTCGATCTCGGCAAGCTTCGGCATCGACGGTGCGGTGCCGGGACGCGTAACCGACAAGCTCGCCAGCGCACAGCCAAAACGCACGGCGTTCAACGGGCTTTCGCCGCGTGCAAGCGCCGCGGCAAAGCCGCCGGTGAAGCCATCGCCCGCGCCGGCCGTCTCGACCACGCGACCGCAATTGAAGGCTGGCACCAGTACCGACTGCTTCGGCGTATGCAGCAACGCACCCGCTTCACCCAGCGTCACGATCACGGCGCGCACGCCCTTTGCGAGCAGGACATCGGCGGCACGGCGGGCATCGTCGACGGAAGCCACCGTGATACCCGTCAGCGCGGTCGCTTCGGTTTCGTTCGGGGTGATGTAGTCGCAGAGCGGGAAGATGTCGTCGTCGAGCGGCAACGCGGGCGCCGGATTGAACACGGTCGTCACGCCGTGGCGACGCGCGAGTTCAAGGCCGCGCCGCGCGGCAGGAATCGGTTGTTCAAGCTGCGTGACGAACACGGCGGCGGTCGCAATATCGGCTTCTATCGCTTCGACGTCTTCGGGGCACAAGCGTCCTGCCGCACCCGCTGCAACGATGATCGCGTTGCCGCCCGTGGCGTCGTCAACAAAGATATGCGCTGCACCTGTTGCCACGCCGTCAGTCGTTATTGCCCGCGCCGTGATGCCTTCAGCGGCCCACGTCGAGCGTGCAATGTCGCCGAATGCATCGGCGCCGAGGCGCGTGCAGAAGATCACGTCGGCACCGGCGCGCGCTGCGGCCACGGCCTGGTTCGACCCCTTGCCGCCGGGTCCCATCGCAAACGCCGATCCGGCGATGGTCTCGCCAAGCAGCGGCATGCGCTCGGCGCGGAACGTGAGATCCGTCACGTAGATGCCGAGGATGACGACGCTGCGGTTCATCGCGTGCTCTCCGAATCCGAAGCGGCAGCCGGTACATCGGGCGCAAGGTTCACGCCCTTCTTGAAGATGAAGCAACCATAGCCACGTGCTTCGCCGGTCGCGATCACGCAATACGCTTGTTTGGCGCGTTCATAAAACGCAAACCGTTCGATGGAAGCAAAGGGCGTCGCGCGCCCTTCGGCGGCATCCACTTCGGTTTGCGCTTCGCGCTGCACGGCAGGGAGCGCGTTCGCGTCGCCAACGACTTCCATGCGTTCGGCCGGATGATCGACGAAACTATCCAGCGGCAACACCGACAACACCGCACGGATCGCGCGCGGCGCATTCACGCCGTCGAGCCGAAGCACATGGCCAAGCACCGTTTGGCGCGCGACGGAATCGGCGGGAAAATTGGCGTCGCAGATCACGACTTCATCGCCGTGTCCCATTGCGCACAGCGCGTGCAGGACGTCGGCGTTCAGCAGCGGATCGAGGCTCTTCAGCATTGCGTCTCCTTCATGTTGAGCGTGCCTCGCTGTGTTGCGAGGTCATCGCTCATGATTCTATTTTGAACCCGTGCTTCTGATGTTCAATCTCCGTACGGGATCCAGATGTTCTTCACTTGCACGGCTTGCCGCAGGAACGGCAGGCCTTCGCTTGCGGCATCGAACCAGTCGAACACGCGGCCATAATCGACGAACGTGCGCTTCAGGTTGCCCACCGATTCGCGCTCAGTCACCGTCGATAAATCCGCACCGCCGAAGCACCACAACGCGTCGACATCGTCGTGTTTCGCCAGGGTCGACGCCAGCGCCCGACGCTCACCGGTGACGATGTTCAACGCACCCGCCGGCACATCCGACGTCTCGACGACCTGATAAAAATCGGTCGCCACCAGCGGGCACGTTTCGCTCGGCACGGCGACCACGCGATTACCCAACGCAAGCGCCGGTGCGATCAGCGAGACGAGGCCCAGCAACGGCGCTTCGTCCGGGCACACCACGCCGATCACGCCGAGCGGTTCGTGCATCGCCAGCGCAACGCCTCTTAGCGGAGGCGAGTGCACCGCGCCATCGAACTTGTCGGCCCACGCGCCGTAAGTGAACAGACGCGTGATCGATGCTTCGACTTCACGCTCGGCATCGACGGCAGAAACGCCGGTCCGCGCCACGAGTTGCCTCGCGAATTCGTCTGCGCGTGCCGACAGGTTTTCCGCAAGGTAATACAGCACCTGGGCACGGTTATGCGTGCTGGCTTGCGACCATTTTTCAGCGTTGCGCGCAGCGGCTACAGCGTTACGAATGTCCTTGCGATTACCCTCGCCCACTTCACCGACAATCGCCCCCGACGGCGCATGCACAAGGCGCGAGTAACCGCTGTCCGGCCGAACCTGCTTGCCGCCGATAAACAGCTTCGCGGTCCGATCGAGCGCGCTGACATTATTCGTGTCGCCTTCAAAAGCGGAAGGCTGCGCAACGTGCCCGGAAGGCTCGGAACGAACAGCCAGCTTAGTCCACGCGCGCGGCTTCAGATACTCGTAAATCCCCTCGCGTCCGCCTTCACGGCCAAAGCCTGATTCGCGATACCCGCCGAAGCCGACACCGGCATCGAACAGGTTGGTCGCGTTGATCCAGACCACGCCGCATTGCAGACGTGGCGCGATATCCAGCGCGCGGCCGATGGTCTCGCTCCACACGCTCGCAGCCAGTCCATAACGGGAATGATTCGCCAGCGCGACCGCTTCGTCAGGCGTGCGAAAGCTCATTGTCACCAGCACCGGCCCGAAGATTTCTTCTTGTGCGAGCGTGGACGCGGGCGCGACGTTCGTCACCAAAGTAGGCGGATAGAACGCGCCTTGCTCGGGCATCCGAAGCCCTTTTGGCTGATGAATCTCGCAGCCTTCCTGCACACCGCGCTCGACCAGCATGCGAATGCGTTCGAGCTGCACCGTATCAACAATCGCGCCCAGATCGATGCCTTTATCGAGCGACGGCCCGACGCGCAGCGTATCCATGCGACGTTTCAATTTATCGATGAAGCGCTTCTCCACGCCTTCCTGCACCAGCAGCCGCGAACCGGCGCAGCAGACCTGGCCCTGGTTGAACCAGATTGCATCGACGACACCTTCCACGGCGCTGTCGAGATCGGCGTCATCGAATACGATGAACGGCGACTTGCCGCCGAGTTCAAGCGTGAGCGACTTGCCCGAGCCTGCGGTCGCCACGCGAATCTGCCGACCCACTTCTGTCGATCCGGTGAACGCAATCTTCGCCACTCGCGGATGTTCGACTAGCGCAGCACCGGTGCGACCGTCGCCGGTGACCACGTTCAGCACGCCTGCGGGCAAGCCTGCACGCGCTGCCAGTTCAGCGAACAACAACGCCGTGAGAGGCGTGTATTCGGCCGGCTTCAGCACCACGCAATTACCCAGCGCGAGTGCCGGTGCGATCTTCCATGAGAGCATCAGCAGCGGAAAATTCCAGGGCACGATCTGGCCGATAACCCCAAGCGGCGCCCAGTCGGCGAACTCGCGGTCCTGCAATTGTGCCCAACCTGCGTGATGCAGAAAGTGCCTTGCCACAAGAGGGATATCGATGTCGCGCGACTCGCGGATCGGCTTGCCGTTATCCATCGATTCGAGCACAGAAAATAAGCGCGCATGCCGCTGCACCATGCGCGACAGCGCATACAGATGCCGTGCGCGGCCCGCGCCGCCCAGCGCTTGCCACGCGGGCAGCGCACGATGCGCGGCATCAACCGCTGCGTCAATATCCGCCTGATCGCCCTGAGCGATGCTCGCGATCACGCGCCCGGTCGCGGGTTCCAGCGAGTCGAATTGCTCACCGGCCAGAGGCGCGCGAAAGGCGCCGTCGATGAAATGACCAAAGCCGGCCGCGTGTTGATCCAGCCAGGCGCGCGCGGCGCTGTCGTCTTCCGGTGCAGGTCCGTAATCCATCGAGGTGAAGTAGTCGGCTACGCTCATGTGGAGCTCGTGTAAGGGATGATGCGGTGCTGGTTAATCAACTCAAGCAACCGGATGTCGATGGAAAGCCGAATAGCGGCCGGTGACGTGATGCTCGAGTTGCCGTTCGATATCGGCGAGCAGGCTCGATGCGCCAATGCGGAACAACGCCGGTTCAAGCCATTCGCGGCCGAGTTCTTCCTTCATCAGGATCTGGTATTCGAGCACCGACTTGGCGGCGGACACGCCGCCCGCTGGTTTGAAGCCGATCATCACGCCGGTCCGTTCAAGGTAGTCGCGAATCATGCGCACCATGACGAGCGAAACGTCGAGCGTGGCGTTGACACCTTCCTTACCGGTGGACGTCTTGATGAAATCGGCGCCGGCCATCATGCAGACCATGGACGCCTTGGCGATATTCGAGAGCGTGCGGATGTCGCCGGTGGCGAGAATCGCTTTGATATGCGCCGCGCCGCACGCTGCGCGAAAGTCGCGCATTTCGTCGTAGAGCGCCTGCCAGTTGCCGGTGAGCACATGTTCACGCGTGACGACAATATCGATTTCCGCCGCGCCGTCTTTCACCGACGCCTCAATCTCTTTCAACTTCAGCGGATGGGGAATCAGTCCTGCCGGAAAGCCCGTGGAGACCGCCGCGACCGGGATGCCGCTACCGGCAAGCGCGGCGACGGCGATGCCGACGAAGCGGTGATACACGCACACGGCGCCGGTCTTGATCGAGCCGGGCGGCATGCCCAGCGCTTCGAGCAGGTCGTCGCGAATCGGGCGGCGTGCTTTGGCGCACAGGCGTTCGACGCGGGCGGCGGTATCGTCGCCGTTGAGCGTGGTCAGGTCGATGCAGGTGATGGCTTTGAGCAGCCAGGCGGCTTGTGCATCTTTTTTAACCGCGCGGCGCGTGCCTAGCGTACTGACTCGCCTGACGACCGCCGATTGATTGACCCGCAGGCTATCTAGCCAGGAGAGGTCCAGCGGCACGCCGGGATTGCGCTGCTGTTGCTCAAGATGGAAGAGCGGTTTGCCGCGCAAGGGGACGACGGGTTGGGAAGCAACATCGAGCATGAGCATGGCCGGTTGTGCAGCGCACAACATTTTCCGGTTAATCGATGCATTATTCTAACACCTTGTTGTTACGATTATAACATTCGGGATTATACGGAGGGAGGTCATTCGCATTGTTGTGGCAGTTTGGGGGTAGCACCGGCACGAACGAACACCCGTCCAAATATGTGGCCTTTTAATCTCCACGGTTAGAATTGCCCCTTCAGCACCAATCGCCGGAAAAAAGCATAGGCGACACCGCGGTCAAGGAGAACCCGATGGATGCATTGCCACCCGAAGAAACCATCCGCAGTGCCGTCGACCGGTCGGTAAACCGTCTGCGCCTTCAGCACGAGATCGCCGTGCAATTCGCGACGTCCGTGCTGCGCGTGCACAGCGCCAACGTGCTCCTCGACGAAGCCTGCAAGGCGGTATCGGCTGGACTGCGCTCGCGCTTCGCCAAGGTGCTGCGCTATCAACCCGAAAGCGAAACCTTCGTGCTGGAAGCCGGCATCGGCTGGGACCCGGCGGACATCGGCACAACCGAACTCGGCGCCGACGACGCCAGCCCCGCCGGCCACGCATTCGTCAGCGGCCGCCCGGTGTTGTCGAATCATCTCGGCACCGAACACCGTTTCCGCACGCCTGAACTGCTCGCCCGGCACGGCATCAAGCGCGCCATCAACGTCCCCATTCGCGGCATTCCTGAAACCTTCGGTGTGCTCGAAGCCGATAGCTCCGACGACGAAGACTTCAGCGAAACGGACATCGTATTCCTGGAAGCGATCGCGAACGTCATCTCCATGAGCCGCGAACGGCTGGCCGCGGAATCGCAAACCGGCGCCGACGAACTGTTCTCCACCAGCGTGCTGAACGCGAGCACCGACTGCATCCAGGTGCTGTCGCTGGATGGCGGTATCGAATTCATGAACGACAACGGCCTGGCAGCGCTGAGCATCGACGACTTCGCGGAGGTCGGCGGCACCACTTGCACCGACCTATGGCCTGACGATCAACGCCAGAAAGTCCTGCAGGCACTGACGAAATCCGTGGGTGGCGAACCGGTCCGGTTCGAAGGTCCCTGCCCGACCCGTGCCGGCGATGCCCGCTGGTGGGATGTGTCCGTCGCGCCTATTCTCGATACCGATGAGCGCGTCAAGCGCATCGTGCTGACCATGCGCGATGTCACCGAGCGGCACGAGAACGAGGAGAAACTCGCCGCGCTTGTGTTGAGCCAGGAGACGCAGCTTGGCAATTCGGCGTTGATGATGAAAGAGGTTCATCACCGGGTTCGCAACAGTCTTCAACTTGTGCAGACGCTGCTCGCGCTCCAGGCGAATCTCGCCGGCGATAAGTCCGTCGCCACGCATTTGCAGGCGGCAGCCACGCGCGTGCGCACGGTCGGGTCGGTGCATCACCGGCTCTATCAGGACGACGGCGCGGAAGCCACGGATGCCACCACTTACCTGCGCGGCTTGACGGCCGATCTGGCTGAATTGGCGGCGGGGCGAGAGGTATCGCTGGAAGGCGAGTCGATCGTGCTGCCCGCCGCGCGGCTCGCGCCGCTCGGGCTAGTGACGGCGGAACTTGTGACCAACGCGCTCAAGTACGGGCGCGGGACGGTGCGCGTGAAGCTGGAACGATCCGAGGCAGTCGTGCTGCTGACCGTGGAGGACGAGGGAGACGGCTTTCCCGTCGACTTCCCGAAACCGCAGGGTACAGGGCTTGGCATGCGGCTCGTGACGACTTATGCGGGCAAGGGCACGGGGGCGGTTACGGTTGACAGGTCGGTGCCGTTCAGCCGGATTGTGGTGAGGTTTCCGGCGGGGTAAAGGCGAGCTGACGGATAGCGTTGGTTCGCTTTTACGACGCAAGCCAATTAGCGACCGGTCGAGACGAGCAATACCGGTGATACCAGCGATTTCGCCAAGCGCACGACAGGGACATCGGCCTCAGGTCCAGTCCGGTCTGCAAGAGCGTTCATCAACCGCCGGTTTTCTCGCGAGTTTGCCGGAATTGCGCAAGCGAAACAACACGATTCCCCGCCTCATGCTCGTCGTCCGCCAAGGGAGCAATTTCTGCGAGCAGGGCGCGGGTCATGTGCACGGACACGGCAATATCGTTCAACGATAAACCCAGTTTTTCTCTGAGAACGGTCATCGCGCTATGAAGAAGCTCCGGCTTTTCATGCGGAATGGACATGTCCTCGTGCTCGATGTGGCGCTCGCCTTTTTCAAACAGATGTCCCAGCAACGCGCGCTTATATTGGTCTTCACCAAGAATGTTCAATTGCCGGGCGCGATACAGCATCGCTGCCTTACTCACGCGCCACCGCATTTTCAGTTGCGACAACGCTATCCAGTTAACCTGCGTGCCACCTCTCAAGGCCGGAAATTCTTTGACGAAGCTGCTTCGAGGAAGCAAGAAAGCACTGGCAAAACGATTAGCTTCGGACTCCGATTCTTTGTCTCCCGTCTTGCGGCCGACATGTCCAACGAAGTGACCGCACTCGTGCGCGTATCCGAAGCGTACGCGGCACGCTGACGCGTCGGCGCGGTTGGTCACTACGATTGGCCGGGACGATGCGATAGACAACGCATCGATATCCTTCGCCGAGTTCTCAAACGCCGTCACAACCGCTCCTGCGTTTTCAAGCACGCGAACCATATTGCCGATCGGTCCCATTCCTAACCCCCAATGCACTCTGCATTTCTCAGCGGCACGCTCGGCCGCTTCAGGGCTGTCAATGGGATATTCGGGAAAGTCCAGCTTGGGAAGCCGCAATCTGGCATCAATCGAAGCGACGAACCGGCGGAAGAGTTCGCCTTTGGCGATGACGGTCTGCTTGTCGCTCAGCTTCGCAGTGGTCAACTTGCGAAAATGGAATGCCTCTTCCGGCAACGCTTGCGGCGCGCCCGGGAAAAAGAACTGCCGCTGCACGCGAAGCACCGAAGCCAACGCATCGACGAGTTCATCTGTAGGTTGAGCCATTCCTGACTCAACCCGCTGGATGAATTGTTTCGACTTGCCGACGGCGTCTCCGACGTCAGCAAGCGAAAGGCTTTGGGCGCAGCGGACCAGTCTCAGATTGGCCGCATCGAATTCAACTGTCATTTGCCAGTATCAGCGTTAGGTCGGGAGACGTCGTCGTCCGTGTGCAGCAGGTCGGCCCGGGGAGCGTCCTGATGAACCGCATCCGGTAATTGGTCATCCATGCTGCTGAGGACGCGAACATCGCCAAATCGCCATTCGCACAGCGCATCTTCCTCAGCGTTATAACCAACGAAATAGATTTCGAGTTCGTCGTTTTCAGTCAAAGGGCGTTGAACAATAAACCGGAAAATCACTGCCTCCGCGTCGCTCGGCGCGAACAATTGATCGGTCTGGTTTCGACGCCAAAAGCCCTTCTTCTTGGGCGACTCATGATCGTCGCGAAAAAAACGAAAGGGAACACCCTCGATTTCCAGCGTAACGTCCATCGCACTATTGGTGAGCTTGAGCCAATCATGTTCACCCGAGGTACCCAGCCGGATAAGGCGTCGTCGAGAACGGCCGAAAAAGAGCGTCCCGCGGCCATAGGAGCAGTCGTCCTCTGAATCGAGCAGCGACTCGACGCCGTAATAGATCTCGCGAAGATCGCGGGCGATGACGTTAAGACGTTCTTCCGTGAGCACGGGCTTCGACTTCCAAGGCAGCGGCAAATCCATATACCCATCTCTTTTTCGGTTTTTGACGAAATCGTCAACCGCATATTGTCGGAGATGCATAGATTCGTCAACCGGGATCGATGTCAACAGTCTGTCGGCGAAAGGCGATGGATAGCCCCCGCCTAAACCCCCTTCGTCTCTCGCAACCTCTCGATCAATTCGCCCGGTACGTTCCAGTCCCGCAGGATCGCGTCGTTATCCTGCCCCGGACTCGCGGGCGGCGAACTCACCTCCGGCACCGTGCGGCTAAAGCGCGGCGCCGGGCCCGGTTGCGTCACCCCATCCACGTCGATGAACGTTCCCCGCGTCCGGTTATGCACATGCTCCGGCGCCTCGTCCATATCGAGCACCGGCGCAAAGCACACATCCGTGCCTTCCATCAATTCACACCATGCCTGTCGAGTTTTCGTCGCGAAGATGGCCGCTATTTTCGTTTTCAGCGACGGCCATTGCTCGCGGTCCATCTGGCTATTGAAGGCCGCATCGTCGATACCGCAAAGCTTCAGCAGCAAAGCATAGAACTGCGGTTCGATCGCGCCGACCGACACGAATTTGCCATCCGCGCACGCGTAGGCATTGTAGAAATGCGCGCCGCCGGCAAGCATGCTCGAGCCTCGTTCGCCCGCCCACGCGCCAAACGCCTTATAACCGTAGATCATCGCGCCCAGTAGCGCGGAGCCTTCGACCATCGCGGCGTCGATCACCTGGCCCTTGCCCGACCCGCGCGTTTCCAGCAGCGCGCACAACACGCCAAACGCGAGCATCATCCCGCCACCGCCAAAGTCACCGACCAGATTCAGCGGCGGTACCGGCGGTGCATCGCTACGGCCAATCTCGTGCAGCATCCCGCTCATCGCGATGTAATTCAGATCGTGCCCGGCAGTCCTCGCTAGCGGACCGTCCTGGCCCCAGCCCGTGACACGGCCGTACACCAGCTTCGGATTGCGTTCCAGGCATACGTCCGGCCCGAGGCCAAGCCGCTCCATCACGCCAGGGCGAAAACCTTCGATCAGCGCATCGGCCTGAGCAACAAGATGCAGCGCCAGCTCACGTCCTTCCGGTTGCTTGAGATCCAGCGCGAGCGAGCGGCGCCCGCGCGCCATCACATCGAATTTCGTGCCTTGCATGGGATACGGCGTGGGGCCGCCGGTCTGCTTACGATCGATGCGGATCACTTCCGCACCCATGTCGGCGAGCATCATGGCGGCGAACGGACACGGCCCGAGCCCGACCATCTCGACTACCCGGATCCCCTTGAGCGGCCCGCTCATCGCAACGTCCCACGCGATAAACAATCCCGGCCCGGCGACGCATGAATTGCGGGAGACTTCATATTGGTTTTCCCTAGCGCAAAGGTTGTTCGAAACCAGCGTTTCTCTTAAGCGCCTGAATTCCCGATGCTCTTCGATTCGAGAAACTCTACACCTTATGTTTAATACGCTCTCGCGCCAATGTCCCCCATTTATCTTTTCTAGCCGGGTACCATTGAATAGAATTGAATGGCAACGAATTGACTCGAATGCTGCTCGTGCAGCACGAAGACCAGGCGGTCCGCGATCATGTCCATGGGAGTCTGCTAATGAGTCTTCAGAACATCAAGGTAGCGAGCGCAATCGCCGCCTGGGTTCTTCTTTGCGTGTGCGCGACTGCCCAGGCTCAAACGGCTAGCAGCGCGGTCGCTACGCCCGCGCACTCCCCTGACGTTACGCCGGTCGGCATTGTGGTGTCGCCCGGTTTTACCGGCGACGAGCCGGCTGCCGTCAGGGACGCGCTGGCCCGCAAAGTCACCGATGGCAAGACGCTCTCGTTCACGCATCGAGTAGAAGATCTGATCGGCGACGCCTTGCCGAAGACGCTGCACGACTCTGCGTTGATGGACGCCAAGCTAAGCCGCGATCTCGCGTTCGTTGTGCCCGCACCGTATGGAATCCGCTATCGGTCGAAGGTCCACGTGATGACGGTAGACGTGGATCTGTCGGACAGCGATCACCCCGACACCATCGTCCTCAAAAGGACCATCACCGGACCGCGCGGCCGAAAGCTGGTGGTAGCGGCCGAAGCGAAATCCAAGGGTTATATACAGAACATCGATATCGTCGAACTGGATCCCGTCAACAAGCACAACAAGACGACAGTGCATGGGCGCTTCGTGCTCTCGCCGCAGGCATTTTCCGCAGAAGACGGTGATCTCGCGCTCGTGTTGATCTGTCGCGTGGTGCCGCCTTATCTGACGCAGACCAAGGACCATACCGACCCAAGCAACGAGGAGCCCACCGACATCACCACACGCACGGCAACGCTGCACGCGAACGTCGGCGATATCTGGCTGATCAATCGAGAAAAGGGCATTGTGCTGGCGAAGGGACTGCGCTTGGTGAAATAAGCGCGGGCCTGGTCACGTCAATCGCTTGCACCGGCCACTGCGCTAATTTTCGCCTAGCTCGACAACAAGGCACCAAGCTGGTTGCGCAGCCGATCCGTCGCTTGCGTCATCGGCGCACGAAGCTCCTGGCGAATCATTCCCAAGACCTCGAGCGCACACTTCACGGGTGCCGGATTGGGCTCGGATACAAGTGCTTGAATCAACGGCACCAACCGATGGAACCGCGCACGCGCTTCATCAATACGCCCCGCCTTGATGTCGTTATAAACCGCAACGAAGTCGGCCGCGCGCACATGCGCACTCGCCGCGATCGCACCGTGACCGCCAAGACATAACGTACTGAACATATTCAGGTCTTCACCCGCCAGCACGGACAAACGTCCGTCGAGGATCAGCGCGAGGGTTGTTTCCAGCGAGCCCGCGCAATCCTTGATTGCGTGAATGTTCGGATGACCGGCGAGCGTCAACAGGGTTGCTATATCCAGGCGTACACCCGTTCTATAGGGAATATCGTAGACAATCAGTGGGGTCTTGCTGGTATCGGCGAGGGTGGTGAAGTGGTTCGTCAAGCCGATCTGCGACGGACGAACATAGTAAGGCGCAGGAACCAGCAAGCCGGCGATCGGAAGCTCGTTCAAGCGAAGCGCGCGCTCGCGGAGCTCCATCGCGTTATTGCCGGCCAGTCCCACCACGACCGGAAGGTTCTTCGCCTCATTCAGGATGGTCGCAAGCACCTGTTCTTGCTCAGCGTGATCGAGCGACGAAGGTTCGCCCGTTGTTCCCAGCGCAACGAACCCCGATACCTTTGCTTCAATGTAAGACTTGACCAGGTTTCGCAGCGCGTCGTGATCGATACGTCCGTTTGAAAACGGCGTGACCAGCGGAATCCAGATACCAGAAAAAATCGACATTCCATACTCTCCTGTTTGACCGATAAAAACGCAGGATGTGCTTGTTGATCGGGAAAAATGCTTGATGATCGGCTACTCGAAAGCCGTTCGTTTGCGCGGCGTGAATTTCCAACCTAACGTAGTTCCAGCCGCCGCCAGCAGAATCAGCGCCGCGCCAACAATCTGTAGCCATCCTAAACGTTGTCCGAACGCAACCCTATCCACAATGATCGCCACGACCGGATAGATGAAGGACAACGCCCCCGTCACTGCGGTCGGCAGTTTCTGGATGGCGCCATAAAGCAGCACGTACATGATGCCGGTGTTGACCACACCGAGCACGACAAGATCCGCCCAATGATTTGGGGTGGTCGGCAAATGGTGAAAATCGACGAATGGCGCAAGCATGATGATGCCGAGCGCCACATGCAACAACGCAATCAAATGGGGCGGCGTTCCCTTGAGCTGCTTGGTCACGATCGAGCAGATCGTATAGAGAAATGCGGCGCCGAGCGCATAGCCGATACCTTCCAGATATTCACCAGGCTTGGCCAGCACCGCAGGCTCCACTCGCACGACCAGCGCGAGGCCTACAAACGCGACACTGAGCCAGAGAATCGTACGCAGGGTAATTCGTTCCCGAAACACTACTGCGCCAAGCAGGACGAGCATGAACGGCTGGGTGTTATAGACCGTGGTCGCCATCGATATGGAAGCTCGCGAATAAGCCGCAAACAGCAGCACCCAGTTGCCGACAATCGTGACGCTACCGAGTGCAACCAGTCCAAGCATGCGCCATGAAAACAAGCTTTTGCGCAGCATCCCTTTTAACGCACAGATCACAAGCAGCGTCGCCGCGCCGAACACGCAACGAATGAACACGACGTTCAGCGGCGTCTGCTGCGACGACACGACGAGCCAGCCGACCGTGCCGGATATCACCATTGCTACAGTCATTTCTACGCAGCCAACGCGCGTTTCTCTCGAGCTCATCGCCTCGCCTTTCAAGTGGTGCCAACTCTATCTGTCTAGTAAGTTTAGTGGGCGGCCAAGCGTGATTCCATGTGTAAAATGAGCGGACATCGACGTTTTGACTTCAAATCGAAGGTTCATTTGAAGAATCGCCTTTCTTCCCCGCCAGGTCTTGTTTTGCTCGACCAGACCGACCGCGAATTGCTCACCGTTCTATCCGAGGACGGCCGGATCGCGATGAGCGAACTCGCGCGCCGGATTGGCTTGTCGGCGCCCAGCACAGCCGAGCGCGTGCGTCAGCTCGAAGCGCGTGGCGTGATCCAGGGGTTCGCGGTCAGGCTCGACCCGCGTGCGCTTGGGTACACGCTTCAGGCCATCGTTCGAGTCAAGCCACTGCCTGGTCAACTGCACCTGGTGGAAGAAGCCATCCGACGCATTCCCGAATTCGTCGAATGCGACAAGGTCACTGGCGACGACTGTTTTGTCTGCCGGCTATTTCTCAAGACGATCGAACAACTCGACGAGATTCTTTCGAAGGTCGCAGAGCGAGCCGAGACGAGCACGGCGATCATCAAGTCAACGCCGGTCGAACGCCGGTTACCGCCCCTGGATTGAACCACGCGTCCGGACGTTCAACCTTGGCGACGTCACCGCGTCCTGCGGACAATCGAGCAGCAACGAAGCGGCCGGCCTCAGCGGGCTATCGCGGCGAGTCACTACGTTGATTGCGATAGGCGGCGGCAGGTAGACTATAGGCAACACGGCGATGCCCTGGGCCCCCCGGTGAGCCAGACCGGTGACACCTTTTTGGCCATCTTGATGAGCCATCGTCATCATCCAGGCTATCAACGGCATTGTTATAGAGGACACCAGTCGATGAACTTGCCCCCCGTCGAAACCGAGCCGGTGATCGAAGGCTTAAGCGCCATCACGTTGTCCACTCGCGACATGCGGAGCGCCGTGCGTTTTTACAAGGCGCTCGGTTTCCCGCTCTTGCATGGCGGCGAAAACGAACCGTTTACTTCATTCGCAGCGGGCGTGTCGTTTCTCAATCTGACAGTGGAGATGCACGGTCCAATCAACTGGTGGGGTCGGGTGATCATCTATGTGTCAGACGTCGATGCAATGTACCGCAAGGCGCTGGCAGCCGGGTTCCCACCGGCGTTCACCCCGCGCGATGCGCCTTGGAACGAACGCTATTTCCATGTCATGGACCCCGACGGGCACGAAATCAGCTTCGCGCGGCCATTGAGCTGAGCGCGCGATGGGGCAACAACATTGACCGTTTGATGTGGTGCGCGCGGGGATCATGGCTCCCAATTCACCATCACCCCGTCAGCGCCCGGCTCATGCTGGACCGATCTGCGAGAGACGGTCGGTTTTCTCGTTAGGGAACCTTGTCGTGTTCTTCGACGGCAATACGTATCTGGGCGATTCGCGCCTGTTGACGATCGGGAGCAAGCGCCCCGGAAGGGACAGTCGGTCTCAGCAAGAACGGACGCTCAAAGGGTCACACAGGCTTAACGTTCCAGACATGCGTTCCTGCGGTCGAGTGTGAGGTAGGGCCGATGGGTGACGGGTGCATTTCAAGAGGTCTCACAACGGTCGAGTAAGCTCCGCCAAAAACGCGGCACCGATCTCAGCAGCCCTTCGTGAGCTTTCGGGGTCTACGTCCAGGCCATGCGCGGCCTCGTTCATGACCCGGAGGGATTCAAGAAACCGTTCTGTACCGGCCGGTGCAAGACCACGTTCGTGAAGAGCACGCAGCATATTGTCGATGCCGATTGGCTTCGCCGGCAGAAGGCCATGCTCGGACATGGTATCCCGCAAAGCTCGCTCGATCTCGATTCGCAACTTGACAACGGATATGAGCGGGAATTCGCGTGCGAGCTCCTCGACGGTCGGTAACGTCGTTTGATACTGCGCCGGCAGCGCTGGTGAGAGACGGTATTGAGCGACGCCCATCGGCTTGCTGGAGTCGCGCAAGGCATATTCGACGATTATCTCGTTACGGCCTTTGCAAAGAATAATACCAATGGTCGGCTGATCGTCCTTGTGCTTAAGCTGGTCATCGATAGCGGATAGATAGAAGTTCATTTTGCCGGCGAATTCAGGTTTGAATTCCTCAATCTTCAGTTCGATCACGACAAAGCAACGCAGTCGTAGATGGTAGAAGAGCAGATCCACGTAATAGTCCTGGCCGCCGACTTCAAGATGGTACTGGCTACCGACGAACGCGAAGCCTTTGCGAGTTCGAGGATAAGCGAGCGCAGATGGTCGATCAAACCGCGTTCGAGATCGCGCTCCAACATATCCGGGCCAAGCGCCAGGAAGTCGAAGGTATAGGGGTCCTTGAGGAGCTGCTGAGCAAGCTCGGACTGTCCAGCCGGCAACGTCCGCGAAAAGTTCGTCAGCGCGCTGCCTTGACGGGCGAACAAGTCGCCCTCGATTTGATGGACAAGAACGGCACGACTCCAGCCATGCTCAATGGCTTGCTCTGCGTACCATGCACGCTTCTCGGTTGCCTTGACGGTATCAAGAAGGCTTACGTTGTGCCCCCAAGGCAATTGTGCAACGACCCGTTGCACAAATTCGGCGTCCGTCCAGGCTGCAGCAAAGGCGCGCATATATTTCAGGTTTCGGGCCGAAAGTCCGGTCATTTCCGGAAAAATCCGGCGTAGATCATCCGCGAGCCGGTCGATGACTTTGGCGCCCCATCCTTCGCGCTGCTGCCGAGCCAAAATATCGCGCCCGATGCCCCAATAAAGCAGGATCAGCTCGTGATTAACCGCCAGGCTGGCACGGTGACGCGCCTCGCTGATTCTCCGCTTCAGCTCCACGACGAAGGCGGAATAGCTATTGGCATCGATCTCCGTGGCGGGATCGCTGACCTTGCCGCGGCGAGGGGTCGGTTTGGAAGAAGGGTCATGCATGCTACCTACTCCAGCTGAACAAGGGCCGCCTGGTTCCAAGCGGAGCAGCGCGCAGCTATTGCTATACGGCTGAAGGAATGATACCTGTGATTGTCGACGATCTTGCGTTCCGCGTCGGTTGTCTGCCGATGGCCGCGTTCTGCCTGTCGGCGATCGACGGCACGCAGCCCATAACAGCCCGCCGACTTTCCGAGTAGAGACGCTCGAAACCTCGCGCTGGACGCACTCACCCGTCCGCCAACATGATGTTCAGTTCAGTTCCTGGCTGAGGATCCTCTAAAGCATGAACGCGTTTAGCGCGGTAACCATGTGAATAAGCTTAGGCGGAAAGCTTCGTTTGACGAGCATTCCGTAGCGGGTAGGCTTTCGCGCCAACTATCAAACCATCTAAGCCGGCATCGACTTAGAGACTAACTGCGCAAAGTCGGTGAGCGCGTCAACCGTGTAGGTACGCAGGGATTCGCACCTGTGCCTGATTGGCACGATTTTGGGTGCGGAAACAGAGCAGGTACGCGGGGCCGCGCACCAGAATGAACTTGGACGAGGTAACAGATGAAGGTGTTCGACGATTTGACAGATAAAGAGTGGGAGCTGATCCAAAAATTGTTCGACGGGGAGCTTGCTTCGAGCAGTCGACGCGGTCGGCCGCGAGTGGAAGCGCGCACCGTCGTCAACGCCGTGCTTTGGGTTGTGGCGTCAGGGGGAACTTGGGCCAAGTTGCCTGGCCGGTATACGTCGCCGAAGACCTGTCGCCGCCGCTTCGAGAAGTGGCAGGCCGATGGCACGTTCGCTGAAATAGTCAGGCGACTCGGGACAAGTGGTCGTGAAATTTCGCTGCCAGGCAAGATTCGCGTCACGTCTGCAAAGCCTCTGACACAGTCGTTAAGCGATCGCTCGCGCGGCGCGTTCTGGACCGATCCAGCATCGCGGCGCACTGGCCTAACGGCGCAGTATCGCCACTCCGATTGTCCCCAACCACCCAGAGAGCTCGACGCCCTGACGCGCGAGCGAATGATACAAATCACGTAAGACGTCGAGCCTGGCGACGTCGGGTGCACTGCTGCTCCCGATTGTCTAAGATCTGGACGCCAGTGTTGACTGACCGGTTTTGACCGGCTACTCGGTACTTGTCAAGGATTGTAGGACGCCCGCCTTCTATTGCCGAACGCCTCTTTTGTGAGTTAAAACAGTCACCGACTGAAGCGATGGCCATGACAGGCGTCGTGGTTTTATCAGCAGAGTGAATGCCTCGTCCCACTTCAATGTCCGACGCAACTCGGATACGGTGGTTGTTCCCCGGGTACGATCGAGCAAAGCTTCAAAGGCATGAGACCTTTCATCCTTCCGGCCCACATGTTCACGTCGATATCCATCGGAGTCGGCATTGCATCGCCTCTCCGAGACCATTGCAAAGTATAGAAATCCTTTTCTCCTTTGACAACGGCAATCATTGCGGTCTCACTGTGTCCGGCACTCGCAATAGCGCGGACGGTCTGGTTCCTCGAACTTGTACAAACAGCTGGCTTAAAGTTGGTTGTACTGAGTTGATATGCATGACCAGACAGCGGAATTCCTAGATCGATGAGAAATGAAGGATACCTGAATTTATAAACCTGCATCGGATATCGATGGAGAGAAGCTCGCCTGACGCGAGCTTCGATCGAACGAAATCGGTCTGACCCGATTCGGTGTTAACGCGGCGCATAGGGATTCGGCGGCGTCACCGACAGGATGATCTCGGTTTGCTTGTCGGACTCGTTCCGATATCGATGGGCCAGACGCCCATCGAAGGAAACGCTCTCGCCACCGACCACGGTATAGTCGAAGCGTAGCGCGAATTCCAAACCAAACCACAACAACCGCCAAGGGCCAACTCACTCGAACCGATAATTCACTGCAGCGAGAAAATTCAATTCAGTTCGTTGCTCGGTGATTGGGCTATGCCCTGCGTTGTGCTCCAACCGCCCCGCCGTAAGCGAGACCGAACCCGTCCATTTCTTCGAAAAATCGTAGCTGACGTAGGTGTTGAGGTGAACGTCCCGGATGCCCGAACTCGTGTCATAGACCGGCAAACCAGAAGCAGTGCTTTGACTGGCGGAAACGCCGAACAGTGTCCGGTTATAGACGGCATTAGCCCACGTCACGCCGGGCCCGACCGACACCAGCAGCTTCGAAGTAAGCGGCATATTCGCCACCAGATCGCCACTGACGAGCAAACCCTGCCCTGTCCCCGCGATGTCCTGATAAGCCGCGACCGAGCCCATCAACAGCGACACCGAATAATCCGCGAACACTTTCAGCTTGGGTCCGTAATGCACATTACCCAGGCCGTGGAGATGCGGATCGTCGGACTCGTTACGCGATTGAAAATCGAAGCTGATTGCCGTGCCGAAGTGATAAGCCGGGCCTTTCAGGAGATTGATGCCGAGCACATCGAGGCCTTGCGAGAAGATCCGGTCGTCGTAGGAAATATCGAGCGACGGCAGCGGCAGCACCTGGAACGCACGGGAACCGGGGTATTTCGGCGACACCATCAACGCGGGGCCGATCGAAACCTTCCATAGACCGGCGGCAGCGACGCTTGCGTCGGGGGAAGCGCCGGCATCCGCCGCAGTGCCTGGCTCGTCCGCAACGGCGGCGTTCGTCAGCCAGACGCAAGTGAATGAGGCTACGGTGCAACGGCAAAAATCGGCAAACTTCACTGCGGGTTCCCTGGCATATCGAGTCCTTCGGACCCGTGTGGACTGAACGTCTTCAGCGGCTTGGGCGTCGCCTGCAATGCTCGCCGCTTCGTTCAGGCGCAAGAATACGCCAATCTCCGCGCACCAATCTCCCGCACGCTGATCTTCCGTTAGCCGCTAATCACAATGCGCGACTTCGCGCCGCTCGGCATTGTGCATGGGAAAGTCCGCGAACGCACAATTCATGAGACTGCGCAGCGCCGCCCCGCCGGCCGGGTCGCGATCCGCATGGGTCGCGCTCACCTGATAACTCAGCGCTCCGCTCGACCGCTGGACAAACTGGACAGTCAGCGCATGAACATAGTGTTTGCGTCCAAACCACTCCTTCTGCGGCACGACGTCATCGCATGCGCTTTCGGGCGCGCCAGTGCACTCGGCGCGCACGCGCACGGCTTGCGGACGCGTTGCATAAGCCAGCTTGACGAGGTAGTCCGCGCTGTTCGGCGGCGCCTGCCGCAAGCCCTTCGCGGCCAGTACGTCATCAAGCCAGCGCGCCGACGCGGCAGAGGCCGCACCGTCGCCCTGAGGCTCGACATTCGATGATTGCAGCGCATAGGTCTTGACGCCCGCCGTCGCGAAATCTCCCCCAGATGCACTGTAGGCACTGATCCTCACCGGCGGCTCGCTGGCGCAACCGCCCAGGAGCGCGAGAAGGAAAATGGCGCTTGCCATCGATCGTATGTTCACTTCGTTCCCCAAAAAACGTTTATTGCTTCTGCGCAGCGGATTGTTCGTCGCCCGCTTCGCGTGGTTCGATTGTCTGTGAGCTCAAGGTGATCGTCACCGTCGTCCCCCGATCCGGCGCGCTTTGAATCGCGATCTCTCCCGCGTGGCGGCTGACCACCGTTTTGACGAACGCCATCCCCAGCCCGGTTCCGTCGCTCGGCGGCTGGCCATCGAGATGAAAGCGCCGGAAGCGCTCGAACAAATGCGCCTGCTGCTCAAGCGCAATGCCGTAACCCGCGTCCCGCACCATACACACGATCGCGCCCGGCAGCTCCGTGACGATGCAGTCGACGCACGTGCCAGGCGGGCTGTATTTCACCGCGTTGCTGAGCAGATTGATGAGTGCGCGCGTCATCAACGACCGGTCCGCCAAAACCCAGAAGGCCTGCCCTTTGCTCTCGCAACGTACCTCGATGTCCTTCGCGTTCGCGAGCGGCCAGATTTCGTCGCTGGCGTCGATCGCGAGTTCATGCAGGTTCAGCAGTTCGAGGCTGTAGTGCTGCGACTCGGCGCGGGCAAGCTGCACGAAATCATCGGCCAGTGCGAGCGTGCGCCGCGCGTAGCGTTCGACGCGCTCCATTAACTCCATCGCCGGCTTCGAGTCGATGTGCGGCCGCTCGGTGTCGAGCAACGCAAGAATGGACGCCTGCGGCGAGCGCATGTCGTGCGACAGCAGATGCAGCATGTCGTCGCGCTGACGCTCGGAAGCGTGCAGCGCGGTGATATCGACCCAGCTCGCGATCCACCCGAGCGACTCACCCGTGCTGGTCGTGCAGGGCGCATACCGCAGCATGTGATCGCGGCCGTAGCGGTCGCGCACTTCAATGCCGTGCATCATCACGGCGGTGTGACGCTCGACGCGCGGGTCGAGCATCGCCGGCCATTGCATGCCAGTCGGCAGCGCGCCGCTGCTGTCTTCATCGACGAGACGCACGAAATGGAACTCGCCGAAGAGCTGCGTGATCGACAGGTCAGTGAACTGCAACGGACCAAAATGCAGCCGTGCGGGATCATTGACCATCAGGATGCGGCCGTCGCGATCGCAGACCATGATCGGCTCGGGCAAGCTGTTCAGGCTGTCCCAGATGAACTGCCGCATATTGCGCTGGCGCTGCACGGCCTGGCGCGTGAGGGCGATCAGGCGCTCGAGCACGTCGCCCGCCGTGCCCTGCGGTTTGGGTTGGAGATCGGCCAGCAGATTCGGCTCGGCGGCAAGCAGACGCAGTTCCTGTCCGAGATACGACATCGCGACTTCGAGACGCCGCCAGCTCCACAGCAAATAGATCAGCGCCAGGCCACCGAGCGCCGGCACCGGCGAGAGCCAGCGCGAGCGCAGATACACCATGCAGGCACTCGCAATCAGGCTCGCGCAGGCTAGTGCGATCGTCAGCATGAGCGACTGCAACGGCGACACCACCAGCAGGCCCGCAAGCAAGATGCCGACCGGCACGAGACTCGCCCAGCCGGCCGCCTTGTCGCCTATCGGTTCAATGGCGCGACCGTCGAACAACGCGTCGAGGATGGTCGCGTAGATATCAACACCCGGCAGTTCGCCCACTTCGCCCGAGATCGGCGTGGCAAAGCGGTCGCGCAGGCCGGCCGCCGTTGCGCCGACCAGCACGATCTTGCCCGCGAAGAATTCAGGCGGGACCTCGCCCTGCATCGCGGCCGCGAACGACACCCGCGGATAATCCAGCGACGTGCGCGAAAACGGAATCATCATCCGGTGCGCGCGCTTCAGGTCGCCCGCGCCCGCCGGTCCCGACGCAGCGAACTGGGCGTCCACAGCAGATCGTCCAGTCCCGGGCAACACGGCGTCCGGCCCCCGCAACGCCTGATACACCGGTACCGTGATGCTCGGCCACCAATCCTTGCCGCTGCCTTCGAACAGCGAGACGCTGCGCACGATACCGTCGTGATTCACTTCCAGATCGATATGGCCCATGCCCGCCGCCGCCTCGCGCAGCACCGGAACGGGTTCGACCGCGGCGGGCTCGTTCTGGTTGACGGGCAACTGGTCGACGAGCAGCGGCAGATAGGTCGGCACATGTTTCATTGCCTCGGCGAAGGCGGCGTCGCCGGGAGAGGGTTCGGTGAACAGCACGTCATACGCGACGCTCGCCGGTTTCGCCTTCGCGAGTTGCGTCAACAGCGCCGCGTGGGTCTCGCGCGGCCACGGCCAGCGCCCGAGTTCCGCAATGCTCTCGTCGTCGATCGCGACAATCACAATGCCGCCCGACGGATGGCTCGCCGCGTGCAACAACAGTTGGTCGTAGAACAGGAAACTGGCGCGTTCCGTCAGCGGGCTCGCCACGCCGAAGAGCACTGCGGCCACGCCCACCACGCCGATCAGCGTCCATTCCAGGAAGAAGCGCTTGCCGATCGACGGCCCCGCCCAGCGCCGGTTGTGGAAGGGGAAGCGCCGTGGCATGGGTCGCGCCTACCGCGTTTGAGTGAACGACCGGATTTCGCTCGGGATCGACAAGAGCCGGCCGTTCTCGAAGGTATCGACAACGATCGTCCAGTAGTACTTGCCTGGGCTCAGATGCGCCACCGACATCTCGCCGCCCGACACGTCGAGCAAGTCGATAAGCGGCGCGCTCAGGTCCGCATGACTCGACAGGATGAACCGATACCGCGCGCCGTTCGCCTCGCCATCGACATGCCAGCGGAATGCGTAGCCATTACCTTCGATGGGCGTAGCCGCCGCGTTGGTGGTATCGAGATGACGGCTGAACGTGAACACTTGCGGCAAGCCGTCGATGCCATGCGTATCCGTGGCCGAGACGCGCACGAAATAGTTGCCGTCCGGGATGTTGTCGAACGCCGCGTGCAGGCCTGTCGTGCGCTGATCGCGAAGCAGGTCGAGGAAGTCGGCATCGGTCGCGATCTCCGTACGGTACGCGCCGGCGCCGTCTACCGGCGTCAGGTCGAAGGCGACCTGAGGGGCATTCTGCAACTTGCCCGGATCGGCAATCTCCGGCGGATCAAGCAGCCGCACCGACGCGCCGGCGGCATCGCCCGTGCGCGTCAGGTTGCCGTAGCCGGCCAGCACGAGCGTCTGCGCACCGCCCTGGATCGGCTGCGGGGCGGACGTACGGTTGGCCGCTCCGTCAGGCCCCGCTCCATCCACGCCGATCTTGCCCGCCAGCACCTCGACGGTGGTCGCATCCTGCGTCGCCAGGTAATTCACCCGGAAACGTGTGCCGCGCACGCCTGCCACCACCGACGGCGTAATGACCCGGAACGAATCGCGTGGATTCTTGAACGGCGTGACGTCGGTCGCGACCTCGCCTTGCTTCAGGTCGAACTGCCGGTCGACCGCGCCGGTCAGCAGCGTGGTCCGCAATCGTCCGATCCGGATCTGACTGCTCGACGGCAGGACGACATGCGAGCCGTCGGGTAGCAGCATGGAAACAAACGCGTCGCGGCCGGTGCTGATTTCGTCGCCTTCCATCAGCAACGTCCCCGCGCTCACCGGCATGGGTGGCGCGCCCGCGGTGCCGAGCTTATCGACACTGCCGCGCACCGCCACCACTCGGGCCGTCAGCAGTGTCTGCCTAAGGCGCGAAGTGGGCATCGAGAGATGGGCGTTGACCTGCAGGCGCCGCGGGTTCGCCACGTGATTGATGGCGCGCAACAACCGCCAGTCGGCAGGACTCTGCATGTAGCGGTCCGCCAGCGTGTAAAGCGAATCGTCCGCGCGCACCACATAGGGCGTCATGTCCTGCTGCGGCACGCGTTTAGCGTAGGCCGGCTGGATCGAACAGACAGTGACCATGACACCGGCCACCGCCATTGCAGCGTCCAGCCTCGAGCGCAGACGCTGATGCGCCACCCGGCCCCGCCTGTTTTTATTGATCCCGTTCACGGCGCTTCATTCCCCACTTTTTCCAGCCGGTAGCCGTAGCTATAGATGGGTGTTATGCGGTAACCGTTTTGCGGCCGCAACACCAGCTTGGAGCGAATCTGCGACACATGTGTATCGATCGTGCGCGACGGGATATCCACGTCCTGCCGCCACACCGATTCGCGGATATGGGTGCGTGACAGCGGCCGCGACAGGTTGCGAAAGAGCAGCAGCGCAAGCTCGAATTCCTTCTGCGTCAGCGCGGCCGGTACTTCGCTGACCAGTGCGATCTGGTCGGTCAGATCGAATCGATAGATGCCGTAGGTTTCCTGGGTCACCTCGTTCTGAAGCATGTAGATCCGCCGCAGCAACGCTTCGACACGAGCGAGCAACACGGCTCGCGACACTGGCTTGAGGATGTAGTCGTCGGCGCCGGCGTTGAGCATCTGGACAATGTCGCTTTCAACACTGCGGCTCGTCAGGAAGAGAACCGGCAGGTTCGTGGTGAGGTTTTGCCTGACCCATTTCAGCACGACGTCGCCCGGCATTTCCGGCATGTTCCAGTCGAGCAGCAGCAGGTCGTACGGCTGACGCCTCAGCTCATGGATCAGGCTCTTGCCATCCGTAAAAACCTGGCAGAAGTGCCCGGCCGCAGTCAGTGTCTGAGCCACGAACGCCGTCTGGCTCAGGTCGTCGTCCAGCACGCAAATCCGCATTGCCTGATATCCCGTTAAATAGTCAAGACGGCCATGTCATTTATTTGCTTGGGCGCCGAATGCCGATGGCAGATTATTTTGTATTTTTATTATACTTTTTTATGCGGAATCACCGCATTTGAATCAGCATCCGGTCAAAGCTTTTCATGACGTGATCCCACGCCGCATCCGAGTAATCCTCACGCGTGCGTGCGCACATGCACGCGAATGCCATCAAACGCCGCGCCGTCTGTGCGCAATGAGTCAGCGGCATTGGGGCGGTCTCATCTTCCTGAAGTCCGGCTTGAAGTCCTGCTTGAAGTCCGGTAAACCGATCCTGAGCGCGGTCTTCCGAACTATTTAATCTCTCCAGTCGTGCTCGCAAAATATCCGCCAACCACGGCAGCTCGGCCGCGCATGAATCGGCATAAGCCTCGATTGCCGCACGAGCATGCGAATCAGACGCGAGATCCAGCGTCACATAACGCAAGCTGTCGGCCGGCTGCCCCGGCTGGATTTTCGACTTCCACGCAAGCGGGCCGCCGCTGGATTTATTCAACATTCAAAGCACCCTGGGCTGACATGAACGAGCTGGATTCAGTTGAGTCATTCCGACCTGTTTCCAGCGATCGGTCTAGCAGCACTCCACGAGATCGCCTAAAAGCGATTGCACCGCGACGTTCTGTATATGGCTCAGACCAGAATCCCGCAACGTCAATAAACGGTTGCGCCAATAGTTCGCGTGAAAAATCGCGCCATCGGCTCCCATCGCGAGACAACGCGACATGATCGCTTCAATATGCACTATTTCCGCGTCGATTATTATCGACGCACGATTTCCTTGGTATGGCGTTTTAGTATCCATTGATATCCCCGAAAACTGACGTCTTGTGCGCGGCGAACCAGCCTCTCAGCGCTACATAATACGGTTCGCCTTCATGGGATCTCATCCCTTTGGCGTGTGGCGCCGGGGCATGTTTTTTCCCACTGATATTATTGACCGAAGGACAAACCGAAAAATGTCTTTCGATGACGCACTCTACCGCCAATCACTGCTCTATTTGACGTACTTTTCAGTATTTAACAATTCGCCCACACATCCCCGGGATGCATCCCGAGGACGTTGAAGTAAAGCGTCTGCTTTCGCGGTAAGTTAATTGTCAGGCGAAATCCGTAATCGTTTGCGCATCTTTCTGCACTGAATAAGACGGGTGTTCACTAGCGACCATTACCGTTAATGCGTTTAAATTTTACCTGCGCAAACGTTATCGACTTATCCAGTCTTTTCCCGTGCATTCGATTACGCGATTTGCGGCCGGCATTCGGGTGGGGGCACGACATCCGGCAGGAGCGAAAGCGCTGCTCGACTATCTCGCCTCGCCGGAAGCAGCGCCGGTCGTCACGCAAACGGGACTCGATCCTGTCACGCCGCACTGACCGGCCTGCTAATGTATGGGCTGAACCCCGGTCATTGAAGGAGCGAAGTATGTTGACGAGCGTCGAGCAACTGGAAGATATCTACGGCAAGCCGAACGAGCGTTCGGTGCGCAAGGAAATTTCGTTCATCAGCGAAGACTACGCGGCGTTCATTCTTGCGTCGCCGTTCGTGATGCTGGCGTCGGCGGGAGAGGACGGCCTCGACTGCTCGCCCAAAGGCGATGCAATGGGCTTCGTTCGTATCGTCGATGCCCATACGCTGGCCATTCCCGACCGCCCGGGCAATAACCGTATCGATACATTGAGGAACCTCGTGCACGACCCGCGTGTGGCCTTGCTGTTTCTTGTGCCGGGCGTGGGAGAAATGATGCGCGTGAACGGCCGTGCATCGATTGCCGACAATAGCGAACTGCTCGCCTCATTCAGCGTCAACGGCAAACCGCCGCGCACGGTGATCCTCGTGCATGTCGAGTCCGTGTATTTCCATTGTTCGAAGGCGGTCGTGAGATCGGACTTGTGGAACGGTGAGAAATACGTCGACCGCTCGAGCTTGCCCTCAGCCGGCGCCATGCTGCAGAACGTAAGCGATGCCAGTTTCGACGGCAACGCCTACGATCGCGCATTGCCTGGACGCCTCAAGACCGACCTGTACTAAACGGCGCCGTCGCGCTCCCGTCCTACGCCCACGCTTGCGGCGAGTCACCGCATACCAACTACTGGCACTGGCCGGACCGGGCGTACGGATTTCGACGCTCCACGCCCGCTTTGCCGAGCGTTATCGGGAACGGCTCGATATCTTCGAACTGCCGTTCGAGGCGCGCGGTTTTACGCCGTTTGCGGCGTGGCCGCCTAGCAGTCAGGCCGATCCAGCGCACGTGTGGTTGAGTGACACGCTGGCTGGGCTCGCTGCAAATCAAGGGGCGGGGTTGGGAACGCCGGCCGCCGGGCTGAACATCGAAATGACTTATGATGTTGCCCCAACCGCGACATCCGACATGGCGAGCGATGGCAGAACTGAGCGAAATTTCACGGTTTGACACCGAGACGAATTTCAGACTTGACCGCCTGTGGTCCGAGTTCGAAGACCCGTCGGTGGAACAGGAGTTTCAGCGCCATCACCGGAGCGCAAACCATACGGCCCTCGTGCGGGCGCTCATCTTTTGCAGCTTGTTCTACGTCGCTTTCGCGATAACCGACGTGAGCGCCCTTGGTTACTCCCGCACGACCCTTGTGCTGTTCCTGGCCCGTTGCTCCGTCGCGTTGACGTGCGTGGTGAGCTTGCGCATCGCAACCTTGCGGCAGGTTTCGGTCACCTCCCTGCGCATGGCTGCGAGCGCGGTCGAAGTGGTCGGCTTTGCCGCCTTCATGGCAATCACATGGCTTCGTCCGACCGGAATGACGGTGCACTGCATGTCCATGGGCATCATGCTGATCGTGGTTTATAACTTCATCCCGAACAAGCTGATCTGGGCTTTGCTCATTGCACTGGCCGCAACGGGCGGATTTATCGCCATCTCCGCGGCGTCGAAGGTGCTGGACTCGTCGGCGTTGCTGACGTCGTCAATGCTCCTGGTCTTCACCAACGCCCTCGGTTATGTGATGGCTCGCCGCCACAATCGTCTTGTCCGCGACGAGTTCTGCCAGCACGCAATGTTGCGCAACCTCTCTGTGCGCGACTATCTCACCGGCTGCTTCAACCGGCGGTATCTGACCGATGTGTTATTCGACGCCGAGCTCCAGCGCACCCGCCGGTACAAACTCAAGCTCGCGGTCATCCTGTGCGACATCGACCACTTCAAGCAGATCAACGATACCTACGGGCACCCCGCGGGCGACGCTGTCTTGCGGACCTTCGCCGCCATGCTGCTTGCGCACACGCGGCATCAGGTCGACAGCGTGATTCGCTACGGAGGCGAGGAATTCCTGCTGCTGCTTCCACAAACGGATCTCGCCGGCGCGACGGTGCTTGCCGAGCGAATACGCCAGTCGTTCGAGCTGACGGCCACGCGCGCCTGGGATGGCCGCGAAGTGCGGGCTACCGCGAGTTTCGGTGTAGTGGCTGTGAGTTGCGCGGGCGAATCAGGTTCAGGTCTCGTGACCGAGGAAAGCCTGGTGGGCGCCGCCGATGCGCAGTTGTATCGCGCGAAAAACGCCGGGCGCAACCGGGTGTGCGCCAGTCCGGCACCGAGCGTGTCGGGCGCGCCTGGCCGGGATGCCGGGCAAGAGGGCATGGTTGCCGTGACATAGCCCTAGTTTTTATAGCGCGCTGTGCTATCGGCTCGCGGACACGGGCAACATCGTGGATTTGAAGCCGGGCCGTGATGCCGCGCTATACGCGAACAAAAACAGCATGGCCCGGTTATCAGCCTTCACGCGGCTGACGAATAAACAAGATCACCTTCTACTAGTCGCAGACTCTCTAATAGATAGGTTTCCTCACAATTTTCCTCCTTCCCGCCACGATCGATCACGATAAAGTCCGCAGCAACATCCAGCACGATCAGCGGATGATGCCAGACGCCCCGCGCATAATTGACGCCCTGCCAGCCACGGGTGAAAAATGCGCGCAGTCTTGATGCGTCGAATTCACCTGCCGGCGCGACCACTACCAGATACGACACCGCGCCAAGCGGCAGGAAGGCCTGGCTGCCCAGCGGGTGACGCTCCATCATCGATATCTCGACGGGTTGCGCACGCGGCTGACCCCGGAACACGTTGATGAGCGGCCGGCCTCCCTCGTGCGCGCCAACATCCACGCTCGCCAGGTCGTGAAAGCGCTCGGTCGTGCCGCCGTTGATCGGAAAATGCTGCGCGCCGTCGAGTTCGATTACATCGCCGAATGGTTTAAACGCCGCGCGCGTCAGGGGTTCGAGCGTAAGCGTGCGCATAGCTGCTTACTCGATCGCACCGAACAGGCGCAAGCGCGACACGCCACCGTCCGGGAACATGTTGAAGCGAACGTGCGTGACAGGTCCAAGAGCCGCCACTTCACTTTCGAATCGATGGATATTGTCCGCCGACAGCTTTTGTTGCGGCAGCAATACTGGCCAGAACATGGCCTGGGTGACGAGCGATTCATCCGTGCCGCCGGTCACACGCGCTGCCTGCAGCGAACAGCCATCGGGGAAATTGCCCTTGAAGTGGGCGGTATCGACTTCAATAGCGTGGATCACGCCGGGGTGCGCCAGCGCCACGATCGCCCAGTCGTTGCCGGGCTCACGGCGACGCCGCGTCTCCCAGCCGTCGCCCATGTCCACGCCGCGTCCTGGCATCAGCATTTGCGATGCCGGTCCGAAATGCTGGTTGTTCGCCGCCACCAGATAAGCGCCATTTTCGATGGCCGCAAGATCCACCCGCGACCCGCGTTCAACACGCGTCCAGTCCACCTTCGGCTGACCATAGACCCGCAGGCGCGCGATGCCGCCATCCGGGTAGATATTCACGCGCAGGTGCGTGTAGGCGCGGGTATCGACGATGGGAATATAGTGATGCTGGTTGCCTTGCAGCGTGGTCGCCGGCACGATCTCGCGCCAGTCGGCGTCGTCTTGCGGCGTGGCGCTGTCGCTCGTGCAGGCATCGATTGACGCTGCCGGCGGAAAGTTGCCGGTGAAGTGGCTCGTATCCAGGTCGATGCCGTGAATGGTGCCCGGCCGCGCCAGCTTGACGATGCAGAAGTCGTAACCGGTGGTGCGCTTGCGGCGCGTTTCCCAGCCGTCCATCCACTTGCCGTTGTGGTCGTATTTGCCCGGGATGAAAACCGCCGGCTGCGGGTCGAGCATGCGCTCCTTGGGCGCGAAGAATTCATCGCTGGCGAAGAGCGCGGTGGCGCCGAGACGCGGATCGGCAAGGTTCATGAAGCGGCGGGTAAATGCCGGAGCGTTGGGGTCGAGAACGGGGCTGGCCATGAAGTAAGTTCCTTTAAAACGATTCAGGGGATGGCGATGAAGAGCGCGCTCAGAGAGCGTGTGCGGGTTCGTGGCCGTGACTTGTGCCGGCGTGATCGGCCGGAACGAAAAGCAGTTCGGTATCCTGATTGAGAACACGTGTGGCGCGAACGCGGTCAATATCCTTTTCCCACACGGCCACGACCACCGTCGCGACGCAGTTGCCGATCAGGTTGGTGACAGCACGCGCAATACCCACGAACCAGTCCACCGGCAGGATCAACACGAGGCCGAGCACGGGAATGGCGGGAATCGCAGAAAGCGTGGCGGCAAGGATCACGATGGCTGAACCAGGAATGCCATGCGCGCCCTTCGACGTCACCAGCGACACCAGAACGACCACTATCAGGTCGTGGATCGACAGCGGCGTATTGGTGGCCTGCGCGATGAAAATCACGGCGAGCGTGAGATAGATCGAGAAACCGTCGAGGTTGAACGAGTAACCGGTCGGGATCACGAGGCCGACGGTGGAATCCTTCACGCCCATCCATTCGAGCTTGCGCATGATCTGCGGCAGCACGGCGTCCGACGAAGCGGTGCCGAGCACGATCAGCAGTTCCTCGCGCAGATACCGTACGAGCTTGAAGATGCTGAAGCCGGTGAGCCGCATCACCACGCCGAGCACGACGAAGACGAAGATCAGGCAGCTCGCATAGAACACAACCACCAGCATGCCGAGTTGCTTCAGGGACTCCACGCCATAGGTCCCGGTCGTAAATGCAATCGCGCCGAGCACGCCGAGCGGCGCGAGCTTGATGATGAAACCCATGATGCGAAAAAACACGTGCGAGAGTTCATCGATAAGACTCGTCACGCGTTGCGCCTTCTCGCCCAGCAGCGAGAGCGCCGCGCCGAACAGCACAGAGAACACGAGTACCTGCAAGATGTCACCCTTCGCGAAGGCGTCGGTGGCGGTATCGGGGATGATCTTGAGCAGGAAGCCGGCCGTGTCTTTCAGGCTTTTCGCGTGTTCGGTGTAGGTGGCGAGTGAACCGGCGTCCAGCGTATGGAGATCGATATTCATGCCAACGCCCGGTCGGGTTGCATACGCGAGCAAGGCGCCGATCACGAGCGCGAGCGTGGTCATCACCTCGAAATAGACCACCGACTTCAGCCCGACGCGCCCGACTTTCTTCAGGTTGCCCGCGCTTGCCATGCCCGAGACGACCACGCAGAACACGATCGGTCCGATCACCATCTTGATGAGCTTGAGGAAACCGTCGCCAAGCGGCCTCAGCGTTTGCGCGAAATGGGGAAACACCGCGCCGATCACGATCCCGGCGACCAGCGCGATCATGACTCGTCCAAACAGGGAATTAAGAAATCTCAACACAATGTTTCTCCTCGGTGTCGCACGGCACGGGATGGTGATCATGCTAACTGTTCAGACTGGTCGGACCAGTTGCTGATGAGGAATATTAGAAAGCCGATATAGTGGAGTCAAGATCCGTTTGATACCGGTTTACCCGGGTTTTCAGCGCGCTTTCAAGCGAAAAAGGCGTGACAGAGCAGACGCTTCGGTGGTGTCGGCCTACAATGGCGGTCAGACCGCGCCACTCTTAACTGTCCTATGAAAAATGTTCCGCATACCGTGACCGATGCCGCCATCGCGACTATTCGTGAGCGCATCGAGACGAGCGTTTATCCGGTGGGAAGTTTGCTGCCGGCGCAGCGGCAGTTGTCGGAGGAACTGGCGATCAGCCGGGCCTCGCTGCGTGAAGCGCTGTCCACGCTGGAAGCGCTCGGGATGCTGAATATTCGTCCCGGCAAGGGCGTGTATGTGAACAGCGCCGAGGCGGCCGGCACGCACGCCTGGCGTTTCGCCGATCAGGCGTCGCTTCCCGATACCTACCAGATGCGCTTCGCGCTCGAGGGTTTCGTCGCGCGGCTGGCGGCGCCGGCTATTGGGGACGCGGACATCGTCTGGCTGCAGGACAATCTCGACTCGCTGCAAAGCGCACTGACCTGCGCCGAACTCGACGAAGCCGCGCAACTCGACTTCGCGTTCCATATGCGCATCGTGAGCCTCGCGGGTAATACGGCCATTGAATCGATCCTGCGCGGCAGCGCCGACATCATGAAAGAGAGCCAGCGTTTGCCGTTTTATCGGCGGGAACTTGTGCTGTCGACGTATCACGAGCATCTGGCGATTGTCGAAGCGTTGAAGGCGCGCGACAGCGAACACGCCGGGCGAGCAATTGAAACGCATATCGTGAACGCGGCTCAGCGGGCGGGCGTTCATTTTCCGATTCCGGTTTAATGCGGCAGAACGTGTTTACCCCGTGCGACGATGACGTGAAACGGCCGCGCGGGTTATTCACCGTTTATGTTGAGAACCCTGTGGATAACGTGTCTGGCGACCATCTAAGCGCTTGATGTAGCTCGGATTTGAGCCGCTGCCTCGGTTTGGTCAGCGGCGCGTCGCGCCGGGAAAATCCGCTTGGTCCTGACCTCGACAACGGGAATCACCCGACCTGCGGTGCCAGCGCGAATGACCCGCATCGAGCACGCTGGGACACGTGCCGCGCGAGCATCGCCTTCTACAATGCGTCCATGCCGCCGCCTATTTCCAGACCGACATCCGATCGCCACGCTGACTTGATTGCCCGCGCGCTGGCCCATGCAGAGAGTCATCTCGACGAACCGCTAACCGCCGAAACCCTCGCCGATTGCGCTGCCATGTCGCGCCATCATTTTCATCGGATGTTTCGCGCTTATACGGGCTGCACGGTGGCGAACTATGTGACCTTGCTGCGGCTTCGACGCGCCTGTGCGCTGCTGGTCAGCGGCCATGAAGCGGTATCGGATATTGCGTTGAAGGTGGGCTACGAGTCCGCACAGGCACTCGCCAAAGCAATGCGCCGTGATCTCGACACCACGCCGACGGATGTGCGTCGAGGCAATGTCCCCGCATGGAACGACCTTTTTACACATTGTCGCGAACCCGATTTTCCCTCTGCTCTCAAAGGAGCCGCCGTCATGCAAGTCTCTCGAATGACCCACTTGCCCGAGGGCATCGTCGCCCTGACCGCCACGGGGCGCGGCATGGTCGACAACAACATGATGCGGGCAGCGCAACAGGCATTTGGCGAGCTGATGCAAGTAGTGAATGGCGCGGGCCTTCGCGATCAGGTGTCGAGTTACATGAGCGTGGTTCCCGACGACCCCAAAGGTCCTGACGATCCGCATTGCCGTTTTGTCGCGGGCCTGGTGTTCGGTTATTCGATGGCCACAGGCAGCGGGCAGTGCGAGCAACCGGACGGCCTGGCACTTTCCGGCACGCTGAACTGGCAACCGATCGCAAGCGGCCGCTATGCGGTTTTCACCCACGTCGGTCCTTATACGACGTTGCATCGCACATGGAAGGCGGCGTATCGGGACTGGCTACCGTCATCGGGCGAACAGCTTCGCGACGAACCGCCGCTGGAGGTCAACCTGAACCGGCCCGAGGTCACTCCTCCGGAAGCGCTTCGGACGGAAGTGTGGCTGCCTTTGGTGTAGCGAACAGGTTTCGCTTGCGCCGATGAACCGATCGAGGCTCCCAGGGCGCGAGTGGACCAAACGCTCAACATGCCTGCATCATCGATGCAAACCCGCTCACCAAAGCAAAGCAAAACATCCGGCTGGAAAAGCCAGCGCAAAAGCCCAGGGCAACACCTTGGCGCCATACGCTTCGCCCACGGCGATCGCAATGTTGATGCTCACGGGCGATTGAACGGCACGAGGCGCCGGTCAACCGGCCAGAGCACCGCGAGTCCGCGTCACTGGAACAGTCAGGAGCCGGTGTTAATATCTACCGCTCAGATTAAAGCCCCACCCCGCTCATATCCGATACCCGCTTAGGTCCAGTCTCGCCTCGGACGGCCGCCCGAATTTCCACCCAGCACCTTCATTCGAAGGAACCCGCAGTGATCCGATCGCAACCGCCGGCGCATTCCGATGCGTCCGGAGATGACCTGCATCGTCATATTGTCGATGCCGTTCATGAACATGGCTGGTCGGAGCAGGACATTTTCTTGCCGCCGGATCTGACCCTCGCGCTGGCGCTGGAATGCGCGGCACTCGCGGCGGCCGGGAAGCTGACCCAGGCGCGTGTCAGCCAGGGCGCGGCACGCTCGCTGCAACCTGGCGTGCGCGGCGACCGGATCCGGTGGCTGGAGACGGGTCAGTCGGACGCGTGCGACCGTTATCTCGCGATCATGGAAACACTTCGTATCGCATTGAATCGCGGCCTGTTCCTGGGTCTCGATGAATACGAAAGCCACTTTGCGTTCTACGCACCGGGCGCTTCATACATGCAGCACCGTGACCGGTTTCGCCACGACGACAGCCGGACCGTATCCGTGATCGTCTATCTGAATGCGGACTGGCTGCCCGAGCACGGCGGTGCTTTAAGGCTGCATCCGGAAGGTTCGAGCGCGCGAGATATCGCGCCGGTCGGCAACCGGATCGCGGTGTTTTTATCCGCCGACATGCTGCACGAAGTATTGCCCGCGACGCGCGACCGTTTATCGCTCACGGGATGGTTCAGACGCCGCGCTTAATGCTTAGTGCGCTTAAAGCGCGTGACGTCGCGGCTGGACCGTTTCCGGTTCCAGCCGCGATGCGCATTGACCGCTCGTGTCAAGCGCGAAGGTTAAAAAGCGCGTTCGTCAGCCCGGAGCATCCTCACCCAGGGTGCATTGTTCACGGATCCACTGCGCGAACGCTTCATCTTCAAAGCGATATTCACCATGCGCCAGTTTGGTCACGATGTTGTCGGCCTGAAGCCGGCGCAACGAATGCGCGGGCGTGTTCATCGGCGGCGCTTTGGGCAAGCCGAGCAAGGTCCCGAGTTGCTCCCGCGCCGCCTGACTATGAAAGTCCGAAACCATGCCGTCGGCCATCATGCCGAGCAGCGCGCGGTCGGCTGGCAACAATCCGGTCCACTGCCGCTTGAATTGCGCGTTGTTGAACACGTGCTCTTTGGTGAATTGCAACGCCGCTTCGGGACCATCGAACGGATACGTAAGATGCCGCTCCAGAAAACGCCGGAAGAATTCAGGCGTGCTGTTGAGCTGATCGAAAGCCGCGACCGCATGTTTCATCGAGAGCTGATGCTTGGCAATGGTATTGACCTTCTCCACCATGAACTCGAGGAAATCGCGACCGAGCAGCGGAAAAGGTTCAAGGGGCGCCCAGTTGAAAAATGGCTCGGACGAGCGTCCGAACATGGTTCGCAAGGTCGATTCCGAACTGCCGGCAAAGATCACTTTCAGCCGATCCTTGCGAACGTCCAGCCCGGCACGCAGCGCATGCGCAAAATTCGAGTGGGTCGCGGCAGCAAGAACCTGCGCTTCATCTATGATCAGAAGCAGCGGTTTCGGCTGGGAATCGAAGGCCTTGAGCGCGTCCGATAAAAGCGTGCCGACATACTTCTTGTCCTCCGCCGATAATTCCGCCTCGACCGACGCCTCGCCGAATGCAGGAATCTTGCCCGTGGCTTTGAGCTTCCTGACCGGATTTTTGGCTTGACGTGCAAGCCTGGTCCACCAGTTAGGCTCGATAGCGCCGTAGAGGGCACCGACCAGCGCGCCGGCGGGCTCCTCGTCGTCGTCCCACAGGTTCACGTACGCGCTCAGGTAACCGCCCGCCATGGCTGCCGGGATGAGGTCTTTCAGCAGAAATTCAGTTTTACCCATCCGCCGCCGTGCGAACAGCGTGCGCGCGGAAGAAAGACCCAGCCCGAACAGGTTCAGATAACCTGCAGCGAGCTCAGGACGAGAAAAATGCCATTGATCGGGTTTCATGTTTCAAACTATATCATCACATTTTAAATATATCAAAACTGATGATATAACTTGATAGTCAGCGTCCCCTATCCTTTCCAGGATTCCCTTCCTCCGTCAGCCGCCTTGCCGCTTCGCGCTTTAAAACCGCCCGGTCGATCTTGTTGGTCGACGCGAGCGGAAACGCATCGACGAACCAGACTTGCCGCGGATGCTGATAGGCCGGGGCGTGCTCCAGCGCGAACGCCTTCACCTCCTCCGCGCTCAATTGCGCCCCCGGTTTCAGCACGACAAAGGCCACGGGTTTCGTACCCTTGATCGCATCGTCGACGGGAATCACGCTCGCTTGCTGGATTGACGGATGCCACTCGAGCATCTTTTCTACATCACCCGGGAAGATGTTTTCTCCACCGGAAACGAACATGTCGTCGCGTCGTCCGATGAACGTGTAGAAGTCGTTTTCATCGCGGCGGAATACATCGCCGGTGCGATAAAAGCCGTCCGGCGTGATCGGCGTCGCCAGGTCCGGGCGGTTGTGATATCCGTTCATCAGCCCCGCGCTGCGCATCTCCAGTTCGCCTTCGCTCGCGAGCTCGCCGTTCGTATCGATGAGACGAAGTTCCACTTGGCGGTGCGCCGCGCCGATCGCGTGCGTTGGCATAGGCAAGCCCGCGGGATGCGGTCCAAACACGACCGGCCCACCCTCGGTCGTGCCATACGCGTTGATGACCGTCGCGTTCGGCAGCAGCGCGTGAGTCCGCTCGAGCAACGCACCACTGACCGGCGCCGAGCCCATCCGCACATAACGCACCGACGACAAATCCGTGCGCGCAAGCAGTTCATGCTCCTGCATCATCATGGCGATCATCGGCGGCACGGAAGTGAGCCACGTGCAGCGATAAGTATCGATAGCGCGAATGTAATTGCGCGCGTTGAAAGCGGGCATCAACACGGTCGTGGCGCGAGCGCTCAACGTAAGGAACACCAGCGCGAGCGCGTTCATGTGGTAAAGCGGCGCGGCGATCAGCACACGCTCACCGCTCAGTGGCTGCGCTTTCAAGCGCGTCTCGACCACCCAGAGATGACTCGCGTGCGAAAGCACGACGCCCTTGGGCCGCCCCGTGGAACCCGATGTATAGAGGAACAAAGCGGCTTCGTTTTCGTGTGGAACGACGGGCACGAAGGTCGGGCCGTGCGATTTTTCCGCTGCAATAAACGATTGAAATCCCTGCGCACCAGGGGCTTCCTCTTGACCACCGAACACCACGCGCGGCAGGGTCGCAGGCGCATCGCCTACCCGCTGGGAATCTGTGAAGACGAGACGCGCTCCGCTATCCGCGATCACGTCCGCAATCAGCGCGCGTGGGAATTTATAGTTGACCGGCACGGCGACCAGCCCCGCGCGCATGATGCCCAGCATCGTCGCGACATAGTCCGCTGAATTGGCCGCGAGCAATGCAACGCGCTCGCCTCGCGCGTACTGAGCGGCGAGCGTATAGGCCACTGCGTCGGCGAGCGCATCGAGTTCAGCGAAGGTGTATCGGCGCTCGTTGAAACCATCGTCAAGGCCGATGATGGCGAGTGTATCGGCGCCCTCGCCGCGTGCAATCAGCGCGCCGAGATTCGTCGGAAAAGTCATGGTATGAATTCCAGCAAGGTATCGAAGCGAGGCAGCGCGACGAGCGCCCTTTGCATCTCGACGGACGCAGGGAAACCCGCTGCGTCCGCGCGCTCACCCACCGAGCGCCAGGCCGGCGTACGCACCGTGATCGCGGCATAACGCGGTCCGCGCGCAGCAATGTATTGCGCAGTCGTGCCAAAACGCGCGTAGAAGTCAGCACGCGTCCAGTACACCAGTTCGAAGCCCGGCTCGATCTCACCGAGTTGCACATACGGTTCGGGCGCAACATCGATCAGATGCAGCGCGCTCAAACCCACCGCGCCATTCGGATGGCTCTGCCACTCGCTGCGGAAAACGAGCTCGGGCGTCAGGTGCTGGCAGAAATAGACGCGGCCTCCGTCAAGCTGGCCCGGCTTCAGCCGCACGGTGGTGAACCGCGCATCGGCGGGGGGCTCGCCGTCCAGTTCGACCGGCCGCGAGAAGGTCTGCGGCGGCGTCGCGTAGAAACCGGCACGCTGCAAGGTATTGAAGGTCGCAGCCGGATCGTCGATGCGGAACACGAGACCGTCGGGACCCAGCGGACTCGACACAATCTCCTCGCGCACGGTCTTGCCATCGGCAGGCAAGCCGATGAGTTCAAGATAGTGGTCATCGAACACGATCGCATGATTGATCGACCCGAGCGTGTGATACCCGCGCGGCGCAACCGTGAAGCCGAGTTGCTCGAAGGTGCGCTGAGCAGCGTCGGTATCGAAACGCGTGTTGATGACGAGATGGTCGAGCTTCAGCATCAGGGGGTTGGGGTTACCGTTGCCGTTGAATAGGCGCCGCGGCCGCTGGCGACGAGCTTGCCGTCCTTGTCGAAGACCTGCGCTTCGGACACGGAGACCTGCGAGCCGAACTTGATCACCTTGCCCTTCACGGTCAGGTCGCCCTGAAACGCGGCGCGATGATAGTCCACGCGAAGATCGATAGTGGGCACGCCCCGTCCGGTCTTCGATACCAGCGCCCAGTCCGCCGCCAGGTCCACGAGTGCGGCGAGAATGCCGCCGTGCGTGTAGCCCTTGTCGGAATTCACGACCCATTCTTCGCGCCACGTGGCACGCAGCTCGATCTCGCCTTCGCTCACCGATACCACCTTCAAACCCAGCCATTCGTGAAACGGGCCGCGCCGCAAACGCGCCTCGATATCCTGCGCGCTCGGCAATGTTGCTTCGCTCATGATGTTTTCCTCAGCGTATCTCATCAATAGATTCAGGGGTTGACCACGACCTTACCCAGCACCTCGCGGTCGCGAATCAGGCGCAGTCCCTCGGCGGCTTGCTCAAGCGGCAAGGTCCGGTCGATGGCCGGCACCAGTTCTCCCGCCGCAATCTGATCGAGCAGCGCGCGCAGGTTTTCATCGTAGAAACTGTTCGAGCCGATGATCTTGAGTTCGAAGCTCCAGATGTATCGAAGGTCTTCGGCGGGTGCATGGCCAGCCGTTGCGCCGCATACGAGCAACGTGCCGCCGCGTTTCAGGCACTTCAGCGACGGCACCCAGGTGTCGCCGCCGGTGAAATTCACCACCACGTCCACCCCGCCCTCGTAAGTCCGGCGCTGGGGTTTGCCGTACTCGCCGATTGCCCACTTCGAAAAGTCCGTAGTCTTGTAGTTCACCGTATGATCCGCGCCGAGCGCTTTCAGTTGCTCGCACTTCTCGTCGCTGCCTGCACACGCGATCACCTCGGCGCCCAGTTGCTTCGCGATAAGAATGCACGCCGTGCCTACCCCGCCGCTTGCGCCGAGAATCAATACGCGGTCGCCTGCTTTCACGGTCTTGTGGGTGACCAGCATGCGGTGCGCCGTGCCGTACGCCACCGGCAACGCGGACGCGGCGTCGTAACTCACGGCATCGGGTAACGGAATCAACTGCCCGACCGACACCAGGCAGTATTGCGCCATGCCGCCATCGAGCATTTCGCCCATCAGGCCTTTCTCGGGATAAAGCGGATTCACGAGCACACGGTCTCCCGCCTTCCAGCCCTCCACGCCTTCACCCAATTCCGCAATTTCACCCGCCATGTCGAGACCGATCACCACCGGAAACGGCACCTTGATCCCCGGCATGCCCTTCACGGTGAACACATCGTGGTAGTTGAACGACGACGCACGCACGCGGATCACCACATGCCCGGGTGTCGCCTTCGGCACGGGTTTGTCGGTCACCACGTGGAGTTGATCGAGGTCGCCGTGCTGGTTCAGCACGAGTGCCTTCATGGTCGATGGAATGCTGGTTGTCACAGTGTCTACTCCGTTTTATTGGATTGATTTCGATGCGGCATACGGGCCGGTATCGAAGAGATCGGGGGGCAGCGTGCCTTTGATCACACCGCCATCCACGAAGATCTGATGCTCACGCTTGAGCGTCTCGAGATCGATCGGCTCGAAGGTCACGCGATTGATGTCCGACCAGCGCGCGGCATACGCTTGCGCGTCCTCGGCGGGAAGATTCGCGCTCTTTTGCAGGATTGCCGCGACGTCGTTCTGATGCGTTGCGCCCCATTGCAACGCCGTGCGCATGCCTGCGATCAGCTTCGCCACGTCCTGCGGATGCTGGGCCAGGTAATCCGCACGGATCGCGCTCACGCCTATATAGGGCGTTGCGTCGGATTTCGTCAGCTTCTTCCACTCAGCGCCAAAACTGCCGAGCCGCTTCACCTTCAATTCCTTTAGTTGTGCAATGGTTACCGATCGCAACGCAGCGGCGTCGACCTGCTTTTGCACGAGGAACTGCGCGAGCCGCGCTTCATTTCCCGGGACGATGGAAAAATCGTTCGCCTTGATGCCGTCGTTGCCCTGCAGCACCGCGGTGGCAATCGCCGCGACCGAACTGCCCGGTGGCGACATACCGACTTTCTTGCCGCGCAGGTCTGCGAGCGACTTGATCGGCGAGTCCTCAGGCGCGACGAATTCGACATCGGCCGGTTGCGTGGCAAGCACGATCTTCAACGGAACGCCCTCGGCCGCTGTGCTGAAAACAGCGGCGGCAGGTGCCGCGAATGCGAAGTCGATCGCGTTGGCGGCCAACGCGCGATTGGGCGCGTTGACGTCGGAGAAACGAATGAAGGTAACGTCGAGGCCGCGTTGCTGCAGGAATTTTTGTGCCTCGAGTACCGCCCCGAAGCCCAGGCTCACGCCGCTCGTCCAATAGCCGATGCGCATGGGTTCGGCATGCGCCGTTTGCACAGTACCGAGCATCGCGGTCGTCGTAACGGCGGTTGCAACCGCCGCTCGCCTGAGTAGTAAAATGGCTTTCATGGTTCCTTGTTTCCCGTTAGATCAGTCGGTCTTTTTCCAGCGAAACAGGCGGCGCTCAAGCGGCTTCAGCACGCCCGCTTCGAGCAGCAGCATCAGGACAACGAGCGTGACGGTCCACGCGAAAACCTGATCGGTCTGCACGAGATCGGCAGCCTGCCGCAGGCGGTAGCCAATGCCGTTCGACGAGCCAATCGTCTCCGCCACCAGCGAGACACGCCAGCCAAAACCGAATGCGAGGCGCGCACCGGCGAAGAAATGCGGCAGGATGGTCGGCAGGAAAATCTTGCGCATGGTCTGCGTCTGCGACATGCGAAAGCTACGCGCGAGCTCGACATGGTTCCGGTCTACTGTCAGTGCGCCTTGCCATACGTTCGTCAGGATCAGCGGCATCGCGGTCATGAACACCACGAAGATGGTGGTTGCGTTCGAGATGCCGAACCAGATGATGGCGAACACCGCCCAGATCGCCGACGACACCGTGTTCACAATGGACAGCAACGGCTCGAAGAAATGCGCCACGCGCGGATTCGCACCGAGCGCAATGCCGAGAGGTGCACCAACGGCGGCCGCCAGAAGAAAACCAGCCACAACGCGATACAGCGTGATGCCGAGGTCATCGAAGAACGTGCCGCTCTGAACGAGCCCCACAAATGCATGCGCCACTCTCAGCGGCCCGGGCAATACAAATTGCGGCATGCGCAGCGACGCGGCCCACCATGCCGCCAGAAGCAGAATAACGAGCACAACGCGTTGCGCAACGGTTGAAGCAAATGAACTACGCGGAACAGTGGACATGGGTCAGATCAGAAGACGCAATTGGCGGATCGCCTCGGCCACGGTCGGATCCGTGGCGGTTCGCGGGCGCGGCAGGTCGACGTCAACAATCTCGCGCACGCGGCCGGGACGCGGCGCAAGCACCACGACTCGATCCGCAAGCACGATTGCTTCCTCCACGTCGTGGGTCACGAACAGCACGGTCATGCACTGCATCGCGTGAATGCGCAGTAGTTCGTCGTGCATTTGGGAGCGCATCTGCGGGTCGAGCTTTGAAAACGGTTCATCCATCAGCAGGATGCGAGGGCCGGTGACAAGGCTCCGTGCAAGGGCGACGCGACTGCGCATGCCGCCCGATAGCTGATGCGGGTGGGCATCGGCGAAACCTTGCAGGCCGACCAGATCGAGGACCGCGTTCGCGCGGGTATGGCGTTCGCGGGCGGGAATCGCGGGGCTCGCGGCTTCCAGGCCGAACTCGGCATTCGCGCGCGCAGTGCGCCAGGGCAACAGCCGGTCTTCCTGAAACATATATGAGAGCGCGTTGCGATCCTTCGTGCCTTCGGTCCGCTTGCCGTCGATCCACAGTTCGCCCTCCCCCGGTTCGAGCAATCCCGCCACCATGTTGAGCAGCGTGCTCTTGCCGCATCCCGACGTGCCGAGCAGCGCGACTATTTCACCTTGCGCGACATCGAAGGAAACGTGATCCAAGACCTTTAGTGATCCGAAGTTCTTTTCTATTCCGCGCAAGGAAATGGCAGCGCTCATCGGCGAAGCTCCGCCACCGTGTACAGTGGCAACGATGCCCCCGCGCTGGAAAGACTCGCGTAGACCTTCTCCATTGTCATGCTTTGGAACGTCTCTATATGACGGCGCGCAATAGTCTCTGCGCGACGTCCGTCGCCTGCGATAAACGCATCGATCATCGCATTGTGATCGTGCTTGATCTCGGGTTTGGTTCCCTGTACGCCAAAGCCAAGCGCAACGAGGCGCGACATTTCATCGAGCAGGCTCGCGAGCGTTCTATGCAATCGCTCGTTGCCGCTCGCAGCCGCTATCGCCAGATGAAATTCGCGGTTCGCGTCGAGAAAAACATCAATTTGCGCCGATAACGCCCGTTCCGGATGCGGCACGCGGCACGCCGCTTCGAGACGGCGCAGCAGCTCCACGTCAACACGGCCGCAGGCTAGCCGCGCTGCCAGTGGTTCAAGTTGTACTCGCAGCGCGAACACCTCTTCCACGTCTTTCAATGTGATCGCTGCAATGCGGTAACCCTGTCGCGGCAGAGAACGCACGAAGCCTTCGTGCACGAGCCGCACGAGTGCAATACGGCAACTCGTTTTACCAATGTCGTACTCCGACATCAACTGGCTTTCGGTAACGGTCGACCCGGGCATCAGCTTGCATGAAAGCAGATCGCGGCGGATGCGTTCGTAGGCGTCATCGCCGCGCAACACTGCGGGGGCAGACGGTGCAAGCAGATCAGTAGAGTGCGTGGCGGATTCGTCGTAGGTCATGGCCGTTGGGTTGTAAGCTGCTCACGACATCGGATTGATATGTTCAAGAAACTATCGTAGGCGTTTACGACATTTTTCAAAAACAAGTTATTTAAATAAGTAAGCCCCGAGAAGAGATATCGTGGGAGGCTCAGGGGTGAGTAACTTGACCACTACAAACGTCCAGGGCTTGCGTAGGGCGCGCATCCATTGCCTAAGCTGATTTGCAGGCTTCTCCTTTTCATTCCGGTGTAAATGCTGACTATTGTGGGCAATCCTTAGCATGATTTTTATTGCCCGGTTCGCAACTAAGCGGTAACCAAATCGGCGCGGGGAATCGAATTGTTGTTACCGGCAAGGGGAATTGACCAAAGAGTTAAGCGATCACTGATCTGGCCTGCGGTTTGCGTGTACCTGCTTAGCAAACTTCATTGGAGATGATCATGTTCAAGGCTCTTATTCCTGCTGTTGTTATCGCCTCAGCGCTCGCCGCGCCGACATTTGCGTTCGCTCAGGACAACACGCAAGTGACACGCTCTGCGGTAAAGAACGACCTTCAACAAATGGAGCAAGCGGGCTATAACCCGGCGGCCGACCGCACCAATTATCCCGACCAAGCCCAAGCTGCCGAACAGCGCGTGGAAGCGGAACGCGGCGTGGCCGCTACGTCCTATGGCCCCTCGGTGAGCGGTACTTCCGCTTCAGGCATGCGCTCCGAGGCGACCCAGCCTGCCGGAACCCACTCTGTCTATTTCGGTCATTGAGGCGCCAGCGAAAATTGAGTCTCGCCTTGATCGCTCACGGATAGAAAGCCGGCCGGTGATGATTAAGCGGCGTTGCTTTGCACTCTGCGCGGGGGCCGGCAAATGGCAACTGCAGTACTGAAAAGGCCGTTTCCAACTCGCGTTGGAAACGGCCTTTTTATGTTTCAGTTCGTATTGTTTTCGGGTTTCAGCGTCTGTTGCCGGAAGCTGGTGTGCTCCCTTTTACCTGCGCGTCTTATTGCTGCTCCGCCGCTGTTTCGTCAAGCATCTGCATTGCCGCTTTCTCCGCATTTGCCACATGCAGTCGTGCCGCCGCGCCGGCCCCTTCCTCATCGCGTGCCTTCAGCGCTTTGAACAACTTGTCGATCTCACGGAGGCTGGCCGGAAGGCGGTCTGGGTGCATCAACGAAGTCGCGCGCAGCAAAGTGACCCGCGAATACAGGCTCGTCAGGATCTCTTTCACCAGGGCATTGCCGCAGTTATCGAGCAGTACATCGTAGAGTTCGGTCTTCGCCTTGATCACGCCAGCCTGATCGTTGGCCAATGCTTGCGCGCGCAGCAGCTTTGCTTTTTCGCCGAACAGGGCAATGGCTTCATCGCCCGCAATTCGAGCAAACTCTCCGGCGGCGAAACCTTCGAGCAAACCTCGAATTGCATACAATTCAGTGGCCTCCTGCTTCGACATGATCGCGACCACCGGCCCCTTGTGCGGCACGCTGCGTACCAGCTTTTCCGCTTCCAGCCGGCGCAATGCCTCCCGAACCGACGTCCGGCTGACACCCAGCGTCTCACACAATTCACGTTCGATGAGCCGCGCGCCCGGCGCGAAACGACCGGACACGATGGCTTGTCGGAGCACATTCTCTACCTGATGACGCAGCGTTTCCGGCCGCACCAAACCCATTCCGGCTGTCATTATTGTATTCCCGTCTGACAAAGATCACCTCGGCATGATACTTGATACGGCATGCCAAAACGAATGATCGTGGGCCCAGCGTTATGCCCATGGGATGACGCGCGTTGTTATTTTGCAACGCCATTAGATTGAATGATTGTCATACAAAATAGCTTGCGATGTTAGATGTCGGTTGGTCCACCGGAAGCTTCGGTGACCGACTTCTTTTCGACGTTACCTTTCGATCGCTGAATTTGGACTCCAGACAGGGCATGCCGACTCGTTCACGCTTTCGCGCCGGGATATTTGTCGAACAACTATGCGGCGCATATCTCGCGATTGATTTGGGAATGGTCGGACCGCTGCCCGTTAAAAGCAGATTGGGTGATCGGGCTGAATATTGGGCTCTAGCCCGCGCGGAAGGCAGATGAATGATCGGCTGACCGTTAGTTGCGATTATGCGAATTAGATCGAACAGGATGTAAGGCCCGAAGCCTCGGCGATGCGCGCGGATGCTTATGTTGTTCGATCGGGTTTTCAGGGATGCTTGTAATGGTTGTATTACGCAGCCTCTTTCGGCGTAAGTCGGCTTGATGTTTGTCTGCGAAACGTGGTGGCACGCGTAAGCACAGATCCAGCGAGCAGAAAGATAGCGCATCGAGTTCATGCTGAGATCCCGATACCCATACCGCGTCGCGCTCAATAATGCACGACCGGTCATGCCAGATTGATCGGTACCGATCCGGGCAGCCATAGCGAAGAGCATCCGATTCTCAGAATTTCGCGAAAACGAACCGATACGTGCCGTCATTCATTGGCCTTCAAAACTTGCCCCGAACTCTCGGCAAGCCGCGTGTCACGCGTGTTCAAGGAAACGCCGGCGCATGTAGCCCGGAGCATCTTCTTCATGTCACTTAGGCGATCGTTGATCGTCGATGTCCTTGTTCGTGGCATGGCATGTCCGGCTGGCGCTGTGGCCGCCGGTTGGACAGCATGATTGTTGTCGCACTTCAATCGGAATGCAGCGAGCTGATCGGGCGTCGCTCGGACAACTTCCCTTGCACTCAGCGCAGCGACGAACGCGGCTGCCCACTGCCCAGTCGACACGCGTGGTTTTGCTTCTCGGTAGTCGTGGACGGTGATCGAATCGGCTGTGCTGGAGACCGTGATGAGGCGGGTATTGGCGATATCGATAAATACGTGTCCAGCGCACTGGAGCACAGCGGCGTCGATATTCGCGGCTCGAGCGTTCTTTTCGGCCAGTTGCTCTGCGGCGAGTCGCTTGGCTCGAATCTGATGCCCGAAATCAACCGGTGAACGGAGCAGGGCACGAAGGTAGCTGATCGGGCGCTTCGCGTTTCGCAGATGCTCCCAGGTCGCTTCGACGACGTCGGAAAGCAGCTTTGCCTGCGCCTTCGCTTCTCGCATGAGTTTAAAAATCAAAAATTGACGAAAACCCAAAGTCAGCAAGCGCTGGAGATCCGCTGGGAGCTCTCCTGGTTGTCTCTTTTGATTCTTAGGGGGTAGATCCTTATATATAGCGCCGTCTGCCACCGTGACACACGGCGGGCTAAATGAATGGGCCTGTGCGCTGAGTGTCTCAACACCGGGCGAAGCCAGGCCATCGGATTGAGCGGCAGAAAGCTGATGATCAGGAGATTGAGTTTTAGAAGACTGAGTTTCGGACAACTGTGACGTGTAGCCGAGGACAACCGCGGATTTTTCCGTGAGATGCAGATAGGCGCGACCAAACAAGCCAGCGGTCCCGAAGCGCTTCTGCGGCACGCGCTCAATCAAACCGGCCGCTTCGAGATCGTCAAGGCTCCGATAGAACGTGCGCATCGATTGCATGGCGCGCCCGGTCAGGAGCTCACGACGGGCGAATATGGCGGCGTACGGTCGGTTGGCGTCAACGGTGCGTGCAAGTGCAGCCAACACGGCGCGAGCGCGAGCAGGGAGTGCCGGGAAGCTCGCAGCACGATGCGCGGCCCGGAATACGACCCAAGGGAGGTTTGATTGACCGGCCAGAAATTCATCTAGCGCTGTTTGGTCGATATCGACGGAATCGTCGGAGGGTGGAAGAGGGTACAAGTCCCCCTCGCCAGCAACGGAAAGTTGCGCGATAAGCATGTCACACGTCCATTTCTTCAAAATGGAAGAGAAACGCTTGACTGCCGATCGCTATCCGCTACACTTCGAGGTGTTGGGCCTTTATCCGATTCCCGTCGGAGAAATGCAGCGGTGGGCAAGCGACAGCGAAGCCCGGTTACTCAAAAGCCTTCGGTTCCCGCCGAAGGCTTTTGTTTTTCCAGCATTGAAATCAGTTCATGATCGTTCTCGGCCGTTTGGTTAAGTCCATGATTTTTAACGATTCCCTACTAGGGAAGTCCTGAACCTTGATTCACGACTTCAGGGTGCTGATGTGCTGCGAGCTAAGTCATTGATTTAAAGCAGTTCCCTACTAGGGATCACTGCTTTTCGAGTTCCGACTCAATGAATGCGTGAATTCGTTCTGCCCATTGCTCTGCTTCGTCAGCGGCTTTGCCGGAGAATGAAACCCCGACAACGCCATTTCGGGCCGAGATCTGACAAACCTTCTTGGCGCCGCGTTTGACGATCAGTGGTTCGTGCTTCTCACGAGGCGCCCGGTCTGGCTTTGTTGCCGCGACCGCTTGCGCCTGGGTGTAAGTGTCATCAGCCAAAAGCCGCTCGATCGCTGCTTTGACCTTGTCCACCCGCCCCTCAGCTACCGCCTTGGCCATTTGCTCTGCCGCGTTACTTCCCAAGCGCTCGGGTCGAGCTGCCAGCAATTCCTTGCACTCGTCAGGAAGCAGATCGAATTTCATGATCCGCCCGACGTGCGAGTCACTAATGCCCGCAGCCTTCGCCAGATCCTCTTTCGTAATCCCCGTTGAGTCCTGGAGTGACTTGAAGCCCCAGAATTTCTCAAAGTCCGAAAGAGTAGGCGATAAGAGGTTGGAGAAGAAGGCGGCGTACTCGACCATCGACGCATCGATGTCCAGCACAATGCCGTCAATCTCGGTGCGACCGAGTTCGCGATACACCGACGCCCGGTTATGACCAGCGACGATGTCGTATTCGCCGTCGTGGCGTTCGCGCACCGTAATAGGCTGCGCGAGAGGGTATGCCATCAGGTTCGCTTTAAGTTCTGCGTACTCTGAAGGCGTAAGACGTCGGCGACGGCCGGGAATCTCGTGAAGCTTGTTCAGCGGAAGTTTGCCGGGTGCACGCTGTTCCAGTGCCCGCTTCAGCTTGTCAATTTCAGCCTGCTGGCTGTGAACCCGCCCTTGAAGACCGATCAACTGCCCAGGCGCGGTGCGAGGCGCCACCGGTTCAGAAGGCGTGTCAATGCCATCGTCGTCCAGTCGAATGCCTGCTGCCTTTGCCTTTTGTTTCGCTGCTGTAGACATGCTTACTCCTTGTCCCAGAGGTAACAGACCTTGCTGTCGATCAGATCCACGACCTGGTCGTATGGCACGCGGATTCGTCGAAGCGTTGCGGCATTGCCGTCGTAGTTCGGGAAGTCGTACACCGTCGAAAAATCGTTGGTGGTCGTCCGGGCAAGGTCGGTTTCCGGGATTTCAACCGGCAATACACGCTCGCCATAGGTCGTAATGACCCAGTCGCGAACGATGGACGCATTCGCCTTATTCGGCATGCGCGTCACCAGGATGTCGATGAAATCGAATATCTTGGCTTCGTCGGCTGATTCCCCGAATTGCTTCATGCCGGAGACCATGTCGGAGAAAAGCGACCAGAACTGGACCATCGATGCAAACGAGAGCGTGTCCGGCATCACCGGCACAATCACCCCATCTGCCGCGAAAAGCGCATTGATGGTCAGGTAACTCAACGTGGGCGCGGTATCGATGATGATGTAGTCGTACTCGTGCTTGAGTTCCTTGAGCCCGTCGTTCAGCACGTTCCAGAACTTTGCACTCGGCGAAGCGTGAACGCGCGCAGGGAGCATGAATTCGGCGTTGAACAAATCCGTGGATGATGGGATCAGGTCAAGGTTTTCCCAATACGTTTGCATCGGCAAATGCTTCATGTCGAAGGCTTCGCCGCTGACGTAAGCCTCGATCAAGGGCAAAATAGTCTGGTCGCCGTTGATTTCCGCGTGCGGGTTGATCCCGTACAACGTGGTCGCGCTGCCCTGCGGGTCCATATCTATATGGAGGACCCGGCGGCCGTGACGCAACGACAAGCCTTGCGCCAGCACCATGGACGTCGTGGTCTTGGTCACCCCGCCCTTGAAGTTACCGATAGCGATGACTTTCCCGTCTTTCCCCGCCGGACGCTGTCTTGGCTTGCGTTCAGCCTTGACCCACTCGATGGTTTCAGCGAGCGTAAATTGCCGCGCGGCTCCGGCCTTCTCCTGGGTGCCTTGAGGCAGTTCCCCTTTCTTGATCAGATAGGAGAATCGGGCTTTGTCGATGCCACACAGTTCCTGCAGTTTGCCGCTCGGGAACACCGGGGCAACCTTCCGTGGGAACGGCTGGAGCATTTGAGTGCGAATTCGCTCGAGCATTTTTGCGGAGCGAGCCGCCAAATTGACGAGGTCGTCCGGCGTCACCTCGATGGGTGGCGTCGAAAGGTTAATATCCATGCGTTCTTCCCGGTGGCACTGGTTCTACCAAAAACGTGGATTCTCCCTCAAAAGGTAGAACCGACGGTAACCGAAGACTAAGAGGTATACGGAGTAAACGCAAGTAAACTTTGCCGGGCCGGGGTAGCCGCAAAGGCACGTGGTTGTTGGGCTTGGAGGAAAAAGGTGAGAAAAGACTTGAGGCAAATCGAAGGTTTTGCGGCGCTTTAGGTCTGTAGATTCAAGCGCCGGCGAGGTATTCCTTGGCTATTGGCTCGTCGACAAGACGCCGTTTTTACCGTTAGCGGACGAACCATGACCACGGGCTTTCACATAAAGACGCGTGGTGGACAGGTTGGCGTGGCCGAGGCGGACCTGGACTTCGCGGCAATCCGCGCCGCTTTCGAGTGCGTGATGCGAGTGGGTGTGACGGACCCAGTGAGTGCTCGCACTGAAACAACGATGCGAATCGAGCAAATTCTGCTGTGTTGAGAGAACTGCGGCCCAAGAGAAAAGCCGCCGGAATACCTGCCCCATCCCATCGGGCGTCAATGAATTGCCGGTGCGAAAATGCGCCAGAAGCGGAGTGTCGGCTGGACAAGCGCTGGGGTCCCCGGGCAAACCGCGCGCCCGCAGGCTCTCAAAAAGCAATTCCATTACGGCCTGAGGGACCGGAATGGTTCGTGCCGCACGGCCTTTTCCGGGAATTGCCAGTTGCCAGGCGTTAGCCGATGCGCTTTCAATTCCACTTTCCAGCGCCGGCTGGATTAGCTGGCCGGTTGTTGCATGCGCCAGTTCCGCCCGCCGCAGCCCGGTCGAGTAGGCAAGATTCAGCGCCAGATAGTCACGCAATTCCCGTTGGGAATACTGGTCCCGAGAGGCCGCCTGGACCACGCTCTGCCACTGCCCGTGGTTGAGCGAGCGCCCTGAAACGTCAATTCGCGGGCCAATTGCCACCGCCGGAGCATTCGAAAACGGGTTGTGCGCCCAATAGTTCTGCTCGACCAGCCATTGACCCATTGCGTGAAGAATTGCTCGTGCGGTCTCGCGGCTGCGATTGGAGAGGGCGCCGACAAACGGCCGCCAATCCAGGTGAGTTCGCTCGATTTTCGCGCGTCCGACCCAGCGGGCGGCCGGTTGCGGATCGGCCAAAAACGTCCCGATATACCCCGCGCAGTCGGCGCCATCCAGCGACGATAGCGCCTTTTTCTTTTCGTTGATTGCCCACAGAAGCAGGCGTTCGGCCTCCCGGCGATAGGCGCGGGCGGTGTGCGGACTGTGTTGCCGAGCGGCAAGCCACGCTTCGATTGCCTGCAAATCCGTTTCCAGCGAACACGGCAAACCGTGATTTCGCGCCCGGTTAGTGCCCGTCGATCCATCTATTTCCGCGGGTACAGCGAGCGATTCGATCGGCACGATGCCGCTCTGGCGTGGCCGCATAAGCGAGGGATCGTTGCTGGACAAGCGCCGGCGGGGGGTGAGCGCGCGCGTGGACAGCATGTGACGGAGCGAATCGGCGTGAAGAGCGAGCCAGTCAACTATCCGGCGCGCTGCCTTTGGCCCGACCCGCGCGACGCTTGCATACCAGCGGTGGCCGCGCCGTTCGATGAATCCGAGGAGATCGGCGAGCGTATGGATACCCGCGTGCTGAAGACGGCCGGCAATCGCGGGTTCGAGCCAGCTTGCGACCGGGTGGTCCGGCTGCGGCGCCTGGACCAGACTGGCTTCCATGCGGGCGAGGGCGTCGATCTGACGTCGGCGCAGGCGGGCATTCCGGGTTGAACGCCGGTCAACACCCAGGCCGTTTTCCTGTGGAAATTCAGCCTGATAAAGCTCCAGCAGTTCGGCTTCACTATGGAAACCGTTTGGATCGACGGATTCCCGATAGGCCTCCAGCGATGGCATCTCGCCGGCTGCCGACCGCTGTGCGTCAGGAATGCTGCCTGGTCTCAGGCGCAGAAGATGCGTGGCTTCGACATCGCGGGTGCGGCGCGCAGCGCCCGACAGGGTGTCGCGCAACAGGCCGATCAGACGTCGGGTCGCCCGGATGTCGGTGGTGGCGTCGCCATAAGTTGCATGTAGTTGCTCGACCGAAACGCCATCCAGATATCCGCGATAGAGCGCGAAATGTTCACGAGTAAGCCGCTTGATTGAGGTGCGGTTCTCGGGATTGCGAACGGATGATGGTTGTAAAGCAGCTGGCATGAGTTATTTATGCTTTCGTTTCAATAGCTTGGAGTGAGGCTACCAGCGTGGAGGCGGTTTGACAACAAAAAACGCCACATCTGATAAGTATACGAACCTTCGCAGGTGTTGGCCGTTCGTCGTCGCGCTGGTTGAGGTGCAACGACGAGGCTCGATAGGGTAGTGAAATCTGAAGCGCCGACGCTCGCACGCCGGACGAAATGGAAGAAGTCTATGAACGAACCGACGTCGAGCGTCGATATCGGGAAGCGTTCTTTGAGTTCAGCGACTGGAAAACTATGAGGACAATGCAACGCCGTCGTCACATTGAACGAATCGTGCGTGCAGGCACCGTCACTAACCCACACGCACCAGAAAACGCGCGATTACACCGCGAGCGCTTCGGCCACCACGGTGGCCAGCGGCGTAGTCGGCCGGCCAAGAAGTTGACTCAACTGATGACCTTCATCAAAGAGTGCACCCTTTGATGCGCCCGTAGACGAGTCCGACAGCAGCGCAGCCAAGACCTCCGGCAATCCGACGCCGATCAGCGCGGCTTTGTAGTCCGACTCGGAAAGATTCTGGTACTCGACCTTCTTGCCCGACTGCCGCGTTACTTCGGCAGCGAGCTCGGCAAGGGTGTATGCGGTATCACCGGCCAGTTCATAAATGTGTCCCGCCTGAGCGTCGCGAGTCATCGCCAGCGCGGCCGCCTCCGCATAGTCGGCGCGTGTCGCCGAGGAAATTTTGCCGTCACCCGCGCTGCCGAGGATCGCACCGTGTTCGAGCGCGGGGGCAAGGCTGCCGGTGTAGTTTTCCGTGTACCAGCCGTTACGTAGCAAAACGAACGGTACGCCCGATGCGCGCAGTGCCTCTTCCGTCTCGCGATGTTCATCGGCTAATCCTAGCGGCGATGTATCGGCGTGCAACACGCTGGTGTAGCCGATCAATTGCACGCCGTTGCGCTTCGCGGCATCGATTGCGGCGCGATGCTGGACTGCGCGCTGGCCAAGTTCATTCGATGAAATCAGCAACACCTTGTCTGCGCCCTTGAAGGCGGTTTCGAGCGTGGCCGGTTCGTTATAGTCGGCGCGCCGGACGTGCACGCCCAGCGCGGCGAGATCGGCCGCCTTCTCCGGACTGCGTACGGCGGCAACAATTTCGCTTGCCGATTGGGTTTTCAACAACGCTTTGATAACAAGCCGGCCGAGTTGGCCGGCGGCTCCGGTAACGACGATCATGATCAAACTCCTGGGGTGAATGCGACAGAAACCGTACCGTATCGGATAAACTAACTTTTCGTAAGTACGTACGCCGAGGTAAGTATCCATGGACTCAAATAGTGGTTTTGCCCGCGACGGCGTGCCGTTATCGGATCAGTTGCGCCGTGGCGAATTGCTGTCGGCTGACTGCCCGTCGCGGGAAGTGCTCAAGCATGTCACCAGCCGATGGGGCGTTCTCGTGTTGATGGTTCTGCTGGAGCAGACTTGCCGTTTCAGCGATCTGCGCCGGAGGGTAGATGGCGTGAGCGAAAAGATGCTCGCGCAGACGCTGCAGTGGTTGGTGGCTGATGGTTTCGTGATACGCACTGCGTATGACGAAGTGCCGCCGCATGTGGACTATCGGCTGACGCCGTTGGGGGAGGAAGTCGCGCGCCAGGTCACGTCGTTGGCGGATTGGATTGAAGTGAATCTGTCGCGCATCATGAGTGCGCGGACGGTGGAGGCGTAGAAGATCGGCGACCGCGAGCGGCGTTGCACCCGTTGCTCGATGGAAACATCGATGCCGCGGCCGACGTGCTGCACGAAAATTTACGTGTGGCCCAGAGGCGTACGTTGTAGCGGCCGCGCGCGCTGCCCGTTATATGCGGCGGATCGTGTGAGCGCACCGGTAGTACGGCCGGCGGAATTACCGATGGCTGACGTCCGCAAGGTTAACGCTTTTGTTTGCCGCAAGATTGGCGCGCATCCAGTCTTCAAGCCCACACGCCGCAATGCCGCGTTGGGCATTGAACGTCTGCGACTTGTCCCACGCCACGCCTTTTCCTTCGGCAAATACCGCGCGATATTTCTTGATCGCATTGTCGGGATCGTCGGCCAGTTCGCGTTTCAATTCCGGCACGCTCCACTCAGTGCGATGGACGTTCAGGTCCAGTAGCTCGTCGACTGCATCGGCCAATTGACGATAGGTGACAGTGTCGCCGGCTATGTACACGATTTGATCAACGACGCGAGGTTCGGCGAACACGATCTCGGTCGTCAGGGCGCCAATGTCGTCAGCCGTTGTGACGGTCACGCTGTTGTCCCAGCCTCCCAACGCATTCACGGTGTTTCGCCCGAGGTCCACCACGCCAAACGATGGCTCGAAGAGAAAGCTGGTAAACATGCCTGTCGATACGATCACCCACTCTGTCTGATCTTGCGAGCGCAGCAGGTCGCGCACGTCGAGCTGCTCGTCAAACAGATCCTGCGGGCTACCCCGGCCGATGACATCGTAGTTAACACCGAATTGCCAGGGAAAATATCGCTTTACTTGCGCCTTCAGTACGGCGCGGGCGAGCTTGAGCTGAACGCCGCTGCCGCCCACGAATCCCGTGCACGAGATGACCGTGTGGAAGCGGCCAAAAACAGCAGCAAGCGATTCTTCCGACTGCTCGGCCAGATCGACCGGAAGCAGTTCGACGCCAAGCGAGCGCAGCTCGGCAATGTCCTTTTGCTTGGCGAGCGCTTGCGAATCGATCGTCGACGGACGCAGGAGCGCTGCGATAGAAACGCCCGACCCCGGCGTAGCGCGACGCGCGAGACTACGCAACATGGCCATGCCGAGTTCGCCGGCACCCAGGACGAGAATAGAATTAGCTTGCGACATGCGAGTACCCTTTTTAGCTTGAGAAAAGTTATCGGAAGCGCGTGCTGACGCGACCTGTCTTCATCGGCTCACAACTCCGCAGCGTTAAAGGAGAGGTCAGCCGGACAATCGGAAGTGTAGTGGCGGGGGTGCGCGGCATTGTTCGCCGTCACGGAAATGAGAACGCGTGTGCATCGAACGATCCGGCGGAAGAGGCTGAAGATCAGTGCAGGATGAACGGCGCTTTTGAGCCACCCGCCGCCGCCAAAATACAAACCGGACACGTACCCGTTCATGGACAAACTTCAAGCGATGACAACCTTTGCGCGGGTCGTCGAAACGCAGAGCTTCAGCAAGGCGGCGCAGACCCTGTCGATGCCCCGGTCGTCAGTAACGACGTTGATCAAGAATCTTGAGCGGCATCTGGGTACGCCTTTGCTTCGGCGAAGTACACGAACGCTCAGCCTTACCGATGCGGGCGAGCGCTACTACGCGTCATGCCGGACGATCCTGTCGGACATAGTCCAGGCAGAGAGCGGCCTGCTGGCGGACGCGACGGCGCCGCGTGGGCGAATACGAGCGGGTATGCCGGGTGTCATAGGACGCGCGGTCGTGCTGCCGCGACTGCGGGAATTCGAACAGCTTTTTCCCGGTATTGAACTGGCGCTGGTTCTTAGCGACCGTCCCGTCGACCTGATTTACGATGGTATTGATTGCGTCATCCGCACCGGCGATCTGACGGATTCCACATTGACCGCACGCCGGCTGGGTCAACTGAGCTGGTTGACCTGCGCGTCCCCGCGATATCTGAAGGAGTACGGAGAACCTGATGGCGTCGAAGCGCTGGGCGCTCATCGCGCGGTCAACTATATATCGAACGCCACGGGCCGGCCCCTTGACTGGCGCTTTAGTGTAGACGGCGAAAACGTCACCGTGACAATGCCAAGCCGTTTTTCCGTCAACGAAACAGAAGCGTATTTGCAATGCGGTCTGGAAGGATTGGGACTGATCCAGTTGTCGGAGTTTGTTGCATCGCCGTACCTCGAAACCGGGCGGCTGAAAGAGGTTCTGGCAAGCGCAAGAAGTGCACCCGTGCCCATTTCAATCGTTTATCCGAACGGTAGAAATGCGGGCGCGGCCATCAAGGCTTTCGTCGATTGGGTCATCCGGATTTTTCCGCAAAGCGGCGTCAACCCGGACGCACGATCAAGATAAGAAAACCGTTTTAAGACATGCTCGTTTTTAACTTGTTCGACGCCCGGCGGACTATCCGGAGCAACGCGGATGCGCGTTAAGCCGTCATCGCGTACGCTAGCCGGAAAGGCCGAATGGGTTGAGCACAGTTGACCGTTTGATCGCAGACAATGCCGTTAGCCACGCTTTGGAGGGTAGTGCCATGAAATCCCTGGTTGACCAGCTTGGACAGTACGCGGTGTATCACCGCGACTCGCGCAACATCGTTTCGCATCTCATTGGCATTCCACTGATTGTGGTTGCGGTCGCCACTTTGTTAGCGCGGCCATCGGTTGGCGTGACGGGCACATTGAGCGTATCGCCGGCAATGCTGCTCGCCGCAGCGGTCGCCGTGTTCTATCTTCGGCTCGACATACGATTCGGTATCCTGATGACTATCTTGCTCGGGCTGAGCGTGTGGGCGGGGAAGCTGCTCTCGATGCAAACGACCGGGCAGTGGCTCGCCTGGGGCCTGGGCCTGTTCTTTATCGGCTGGGTGATCCAGTTTATCGGCCACTACTTCGAAGGCAGCAAGCCTGCTTTCGTGGACGATGTAATCGGGCTGGCCGTCGGGCCGTTGTTCATCGTGGCGGAGCTAGCGTTCTTCCTGGGTCTGCGCGACCCCGTTCGACGCGCGATTGAAGAGCGTGCCGGCCCCATTCGCGGCGGTGAAGGTAAAGGAGCCGTTCGATAACCGTCAGCCATTTATACGACGACGCTATCAACTTCCTTTCGGGATGCTAGGGTTAACACCTAAATCGACAATAATCCCTTGCGCGGTCTGCTCTTAATCTTAAGCGTGCATTTACCTACACTTGAAACACTGAAACGCGAACAGGGTTGTTCGCGAAGAAAATCAAGATTCGGAGGTAGGTCATGAAACTCGTTCAATCGCTTATTGTTGCCGCAGTCCTTGCTGTGCCGGCCGTGTCGTCGTTCGCTCAATCGAATGCGCCCGTTACCCGTGCCGAGGTGAAAGCTCAACTGGTCCAGCTTGAAAAGGCGGGCTATCAACCCGGTCGCGATGACCCGCATTACCCGGCTGATATTCAAGCTGCAGAAGCACGTGTCGCTGCGCAAAACGGCGCTGCTAACAGCTTCGGCGGTGTGACGGATGGCACGTCGGCATCGGGTGCCCGCGCAGTCGTGAGCCCCGCGCTGAACGACAATGGAAGGTCGATCTACTCCGGCCACTAAACAACGCTGGTTGTGTTGCCATGCCGTGCAGTGACCCTGCCGGTATTGAAGACGATGCGAAGGGGGTTGGTGAGCGCGCAGCGATCCTGTGCGCCCATCCCTTTCGCTCAGTCAATTCGAATCAACGAACAGCACCTCCTCCAGCGGGGTTGCTCCGATCCCGATGGATTTTGCCCAGCTATAGGTTGGGCTTTTTTTGCGTCACCGCGCAAGCAAAGACCAAGGCTAAGCACCTGAGGGTCGCGTTGATCTGCGAAGCAACATCTACCCTAAGACCCTAAGCGCATAGCAGTTCCGCCGTGCCGCGTTATCCGTGTCCGTCTGGAAAAAACCACTCATGTCTTGCGGGATTCTTCTCGCCGAGCACGATCTCATCGATGAACGCTCGCAGATCCTGAAAGTGGAAATGTGCTTGTCAAGCGCTCGCAACCTCCAAGTCTAGGCAGCGTATGCCGGGAAGTCGATATACGCGCTTTCGTTTCCGCCCCAGAACGCGTCACGCACGTAGTGTGTCAACGGATAGCCATGACGATAGCGCGCCGGCAGGTCCGGATTCGAAGAGAACAGGCGCCCGAATGCCACCAGATCGGCGTCGCCTTGCTGCAGAATTTGCTCGGCACCTTCGCGATCGAATCCGCCTGCCGCAATGATCGGCCCTTTGAAGATCTTGCGCAGGAACGATGACGCGACCGGCGCCTGCCCTTCCTCGAGTGTCTCGGTGCCCATCACCCGCGGTTCGATGACATGCAGGTAGGCAAGACCATACGCGTTGAGCCGCTCTGCGAAGTAGCCGAAGGTCGCTTCTGGATTGCTGTCCGAAATCGCGCCCCAGCGTCCGCTCGGCGACACCCGCACGCCAACGCGTTCGCTGCCCCAGACGGAAGCGAAAGCCTCGACCAGTTCCAGAGAGAAACGGGCACGCTTTTCGAGCGTGCCGCCGTAGGCATCCGTGCGCTTGTTGGTGCCGTCCTGCAAGAACGTATCGGCCAGGTAGCCGTTTGCGTTGTGCAATTCGACGCCGTCGAAGCCCGCTTCTTTGGCACGTGCCGCTGCTTTGCGAAACGATTCGACCAGCGCGGGAATTTCCTCCGTTTCGAGTGCGCGGTGCGGCGAATTCGGCACCCAGCCGTTTTGCGTAAACACCGTTGTTTCATAGGGTACGACGGACGGTGCGATCGGCGCATTGCCCCCACTCAGGTCCACGTGCGACTGACGGCCGTCGTGCGCAATTTGCATGACAATACGCGCGCCTTTGGCATGAACCGCCTCGGTGATCTTCTTCCAGGCCTCGACGTGCTCATCCGTGTAGATTCCGGGCGCACCGATATAGCCGCGGCTGTCATAGGACGGATGTGCACTTTCGGTGATCAGCAAGCCGCCTTCCGAAGCCCGCTGGCGGTAATACTCGACCATCATCGCGCTAGGGCTGTGGTCCTCGTCTGAACGCAGACGGGTCATGGGAGCGTGTACGACGCGGTGCGACAGTTCAAGCGCTCCGACCTTGACGGGCGAAAACAGCTTCACAGTGTTCGATTCCATTTTATCTTTTCCTGACTCACAAAAACCGAGCTTGCCGAGCATGAATCTCTCTCCGAAAATACCGGCCGAGAGCTTGGCGAACTCATCTGCTCAACGAGCATTTGCATAGTCCGCAAAACGTCAGCGGACATTGAATGCGCTGAAGCTGATCGTGCGGCCGTAACCGGAATCGATTGCAAGCCGCACCGCGAACATGCCCATGGCCTCGGCGTACACTGCGTTTGCCAGCGAGCCGCCATCGATTGCACGGAATCCCAATTCCTTCGCAAGCCCAGAGACTGCCGCTTTTGCATCTTCATGATCGGACGCAACAAACGCACTGACCTGTCCGTCTGTGCCGGGCGTCCGAATGACGTCCGACCAGATCGAAGTGAACGCGCTCACGACCTTGGCGCCCGGGAGCGACGCGGCGAGTGTCTCGGCCGAGCTGGGCTGGCCATCGCGACCGACGGTGCCAGAAACCGAGACCGCTACCACGATACCTGTGTAGCCACCGAGCGTAGCGGCAGCCTGAATGAGCTCGGTCGCCGGTACGACGATAAACACGATGTCGCTCGTGGACAAATCCTGCGGTGTTGCCGCAGTCACGCCGAGCTCGCCAACCAGCTTCTTTGAGGAAATGCTGGCGTCATTCGAGCCGCGCACGTGAATCGTGTGATTGGTTCGTTTTTTGAGCGCTGTAGCAATCGCGCCGCCCATATCGCCGGTGCCGAGCACCGAAATTTTCAACGTTTCCATCAGTTCAACTCCATCACTGCAGGTTGTGGGAATCACGCATAGCCAGGCCGAATCGACCGACTTCCGGCATCGGAGCGTGCGTCGTTCATTAGCCGTTGAGCACCGACCTCATCTGCGCGTTAAAGGCATTGACGAACTCGTGTTCCTTCGGCCCTACATTGCTGCGCAACATCTTTCCGGCGTCGACGACGATTTCGTCAGCACTGCTATCCAGAATCTTCATCGTTTCGTCGATGAACTGGTCCAACGGCATGGCCTGTTCCGCCTCGCGACTGTTCATCAGATCCGTGCGCACCCATGGCGGTGCGATTTCGAGCACACGAACCGGTGAGTCTTTCAGCAAGAAGCGTTGCGAAAGAATGTACGAGTGCAACGCGGCTTTGGTGGCCGAATACACTGCGGTGACCGCCAGTGGAACGAACGCGAGCACAGATGTCGTGTACGCAACGACCGCGTCCGGTTTCGTCTTCAGATGATCGATCAGAGCAGAGGTGAGACGCATTGGTCCAACCAGGTTGGTCTCAACTGTTGCCATCATCAACGCATCGTCGAGTCGTTCGTCCGCATGGTCGATCTGCATGATGCCCGCGTTGTTGATGAGCACATTCAGATCGGGATAGTCCGCGATCATCGTCGCCGCCACATGTTCGACGCTCGCCGGGTCGGCGACGTCGATCTCGATTGCGTCGATGCCCGGATTGGCCGCGACGACTTCATCGAGTTGCGCGCGCCGCCGGCCACCGACGATGACCTTGTTGCCGCGCCGATGCAGCGCTTCGGCAAGCGCCCGTCCGATTCCGGAGCCACCGCCCGTTATGAAAATTGTGTTACCTGTGGGTTTCATGATCGTATCCTCACGTTTGAAAAAGTTCAGGAGGGGAAGCGTTCGCCGAACATCGGCAAGCCGCTGACCGACTCCGTTTCCGTGGCTTCTTCCTGCAGCACGTCCCAGTGCTCAGCAAGCTTGCCGTTCTCGATACGCACGACATCGGCGGCAATCCACGCCTTCGTCCGTCCATTGCCGGAGAAGCGGCCATGTGCGATCACGTAGTCACCTTCGGCCACGATCAACTGGTTCTCGTAGCGAAGCGTTGCGGGCAGCGTACGGATCAGGGCGAAGAGACCTTCGCGTCCCGGCGCGATGTGCGCGCTGTGCTGGATGTAGCGCTCCGACCAGAAGCGTTCGGCGGCCGCGTAGTCGCGCTGGTTGAAAAGCGTGTCGAAAGCCTCGAGGACGAGGGCCTTGTTCTGTTCGGGCGTCGTGGTGCTCATGTCGGTCTCGCTTTGCTGAAAGGTTGAAGGGGTCAAACGGTGCACAAACGCAGGGACGGATAGTCTGTGTAACCCTGCGGCCCTGCTCCATACACGGTGGTCCAATCGATTTCCGCAAGCGCTGCACCATTTGCAATTCGCTCGACAAGATCGGGATTGGCGATATACGGCCGCCCGAACGCAACCATGTCCGCGAGGCCGGCGTCGATCAATGCAGTGCCGCGCGCCGCGTCCATCTTTACATTCGCGATCAGCGTGCCCCGATAGATTGGCCGGAAATGACGGAACATGCCGTCGTCCATCAGGTGTTCCAGCGGCGTCCCCGTGAAATCAGTGGTGTTGCCCATCAGCAGCAGATGGGACAGACCGTACCCGCCCAATTCGCGGATCGCGTACTCGGCCATCGGCAACGTTTCGTCGTTCGCCGCGAACGGGCCGCGCTCATGCATCGGACTGATCTTCACGCCGACGCGCGCGGGCTCGACCTCCCCGAGCACCGCCTCGACTACTTCAAACAGGATGCGGGCACGGTTTTCGATACTGCCGCCATAGCGGTCCACGCGCCGGTTGGTCGTGCGGTTCAGGAACTGCGCGAGCAGGTACAGGTAGTTGGCGAGAATCTGCACGCCGTCGAAACCGGCGTCCATCGCATTGCGGGCGGCGCGCGCATAGTCGTCCACGGTCTGCCGTATCTCGGCTTCGGTCATCGGCCGCGGCGCCACCGTGGGGACACGGCCTTGTCGTGTGACGGATTCGTGCTGCACGTTCACATCGGAAGCGGACAGCGGCAGCGCGCCGCCTCGCAGGTCAGGATGCGCGATCGCGCCGGTGTGCCACAACTGCGCGACGATCCGGCCCCCCGCCGCGTGGACGGCGTCGGTCACCTTGCGCCAGCCGCGCACCTGCGCCGCGTTCCAGAGGCCCGGCGTGTCGGCCCAACCGTAACCGTCCGGACTGATCGCGGTCGCCTCGGCGATGATCAGCCCGGCCGATGCGCGTTGTGCGTAGTACTCGGCCTGCAGTTCGGTCGGGACCGCATCGGTCGAACTCGCACGCATGCGTGTAAGCGGGGCCATCACGATGCGGTTGGGCAAATCGAGGCTGCCCATGCGGGTCGGCTTGAACAAGGATTCGAAAGTCATAGTGAGTATCTGTCCGGAGGTTTAGAGCGTGACGACAACCTTGCCGATCTGCTCGCCCGCTTCGATGAAGCGGTGAGCGTCGGCGATTTCGTCGAATCTGAAAGTCCTCGCAATGACGGGACGCAGCGATCCATCCGCGATACCGTCGCCGACAAAGCGCTTCATCGCTGCGAGCTGCACGTCGTCGCGCATTCGAACAGTCAGTGCGACGCCACGCACCGTCACGTCGCGGGCGAAGATGTCGAACGGCGCAATGACGGTCGCATCGGTCGCGAGCGCGCCGTACAACACCATCGTGCCGCCGTTCGCGGTCGCTTTCGCGAGTTGCGCGAAGCCTGGGCCGCCGACCGGATCGAACACGAGTTCGGCGCCGCGGCCATTGGTGAGACGTCCGACTTCCGTCGCCACATCCTGCGACTCCGACACCACGACGGCGGAGGCGCCGAACCGGCGCAACGCGTCCGCCTTGGCCGCGCTGCGTGTGAGCGCGATCGGCCGTGCACCCAGACGGTTGGCGATCTGGATTGCCGCGAGCCCGACACTGCTGGACGCGGCGGAAATCAACACTACTTGCCCTTCCTGCAGGCGGCCGACCGCGACCAGACCGCTCCACGCCGTGCCGAACGCGGACCAGACGGCGGCTGCGTCGACGAAATCGAGTTGATCGGGAATCCTGATCAGTGAACGCGCTGGGGCGATCGACATCTCGCCATAGAGCGGATACTGCGCGGCGCCGTAGGCGGGCACGAGCGCTACCCGATCGCCGAGCGCAAAGCCGGTCACGTCCGGCCCGAACGCGTCGATTACACCGGCAGCTTCAAAGCCGATGCCACTGGGAAGTGCCGGTTTGACCGGGGAACGGCCGGACCGAAGGGTCAGCTCGGTCCGGTTCAGACCGATCGCATGAATGCGCAGGCGCACTTCACCTGCGGCCGGATCGGCAATCGTGACGTCTTCAATGCGAAGCACGTCAGGTCCACCGAATTCGTGAATGCGTACCGAGCGGGTCATCGTCTTTCCTCATCGCTGCGTGGTTGTGCCGTGAGGGAAAGATAGAGCGCGCGTCGCCATCCCGGTAGCCACCGGATCAGGCTATCTCTTATGCATAATATGCATTAATGAGGACGAGGGACGACCGTGCGGGCCTGCTAGGAAAGCGTCGGGGAAAGCCCCATTTCGTCGCGCTGGAAGCCGGCGACGAGATGCTCGACGACCGCACGGCCTGCTGCGCGGGTCGCCCGTCCCATTGGGAAGTAGGCGTGAACCGGTATGCCCGCGAGTTGCCAGTCGGGCAGGAGGCGCACGAGCGTGCCATCGGTGAGTTCACGACGGCATGCCCACTCGCTCGTTGACGTGATACCGAGGCCGGCCGTCGCGGCCGCCACGGCGCCGTCGTTTTCGGTGGTCGAGAAGTGCGCTTCGAGGTCAACCGCGATTTCGTGCTGGCCGCGCGTGAAGCGCCACGCAGTCGGCACCGCTGAGGCCGGCCCGCCGACTATGCGATGCCGGTTCAGGGCCTCCGGCGTATCGGGCGCGCCGTGCAGATCAAGGTATGAGGGAGAAGCGACTATGACGCGAGCGATGGTCGCGATCAGCCGGGCCGTCGCCGTGGAATCGACCAGCCGTCCCAGGCGGATCGCCACGTCCACTGCGTCGCGCACCAGGTCCTGAGGCCGGTCGCCGAGCATCACCTCGACACGCAGTTCGGGATGCAGCGCCATGAACGGTGCGAGTTGCGGAATCACCGCGCGCGTGGCGACGCTACTGGGCATGCTCATGCGCAGCACACCGCGCAGGTCGCCGCCTTCGCGCACGCTCTGCTCCGCCTCGTCGAGCGCGACAAGGATCGGATCGATGCGCGACAGGAACTGCGCACCCGCGTCGGTCAGGACGACGGCGCGTGTCGTGCGTGTCAGGAGCCTGACGCCGAGTTCGCTTTCCAGGTCGGCGATAGTACGCGAAGCCTGCGATTGCGACAGGCTGAATTCTCGCGCAGCCGCGGAGAAACTGCCCAGCCGGGCGACCCGGGTGTAGAGGCGCAGCGAGAAGATGTCCTTCACGGAATTAGCCTTGGCGGTTGGGCGGATCCTCAAAATGCTAGTGGATTAATGCATTTTCCGCAATTTTTCCGCGAGCGTCATGATCGCGTATCGGCGCACGGGCGACGATGTCGCAAGGGACGCTGGCATGTGGATGTCGGTGGGAAAGCGGCGGACCAAGAGCGAACGGAGCCGCGTCCAAGCTCTCCGAAATCAATGTCCCGCAAACGGAAAGTGGTTAACGTAATCGAGGAAGCGAGAAAGCGAGTGAAGGCCCGGACGAGGTAGTCAGTCGAACTGAAACCGCACCGGAACCCGTCATGACGAAAGCGGCGGCATCGTTTTCAAGGTGCGGGTCATGAGGTCCTTCACACTCTCCACAAGAAGCGAATCGACTGTACCCGAGCACGAAACGACGGCAATGCCAACATGCGGAAGCGGGGGCAGCATCTCTCCATCGGGCATGATCCGCAAATCTGCAGGAACGGCGCCTCTCGTCAGCACGGCGACAGCAATGCCCGCCCGCACGATTGCCAGCAGACCATCCTTGCTGACGCTTTCATAAGCCACGCGGTAGCTGACATTGGCACATTCGAGCGCACGCCGCGCCGCCTGATGGTCGAGCGTTTCGGGCACCGACAAGGCTATTTGAAGAGGCCCATCGCCTGGGTGGTAAAAGTCCTGCGATGCGATCCACACCAGATCCTCCCAGCGAATCACCCGCTCCAGGTTCCCCTCCGGCGCGAGCGATACCAATGCCACATCAAGACGACGCGCATCGAGCATTTTCTCGAGCAACGGCGTAGGCGCACATACGACTTCCAGTGCGACCCGCGGATGCTGCGCCGCTATTGCGCGTAGCACGGCCGGAAGGAACTCTGTGCAATAGTCCTCGGGGCATCCGAGCCGGATCGAACCGGTGAGCCCGCGACCGGTCACGTCGACCAGCGCCTCGTCGTGTGCTCGCACCAGCCTTCGGGCGTGCGACAACAGCCGATCGCCGCGCGACGTCAGTTCCACGCCGCGTGCGGTACGCACCAGCACCGCGCCATCGACGATCTCTTCGATCCTCTTGAGCTGCATGCTGATCGCGGATTGCGTGCGGCCAACTTCCGCCGCCGCGCGCGTGAGGGACCCGGCATCGGCTATGGCGACGAACGTCCTGAGCAAATCGAAATCCAGCTGCAACATGATGGCATCAGCTCCTCGAATGGCAGGCATCACAACTTTTCATTTCCACCTGCCGATTTAGTTCGCATACATTGACCTTCGGCGCACCCGCCCTCCACACATGGACACCGTCATGTCAGCACAAACCGATCGGGACTTTTGGTCAAACGCTCAGCGGCACCTGATCCGCTACGGCGGTACATTCTCGCCCGTCATAATCGAGCGTGCCAGCGGCAGCCATGTCTATGATTCCACGGGCCGGGCGATACTCGACTTCACCTCTGGACAGATGAGCGCCATACTTGGCCACTCTCATCCGGAAATCGCCGAAGTTATCGCAGAGAGCGCACGGAATCTCACCCATCTTTTCAGCGGGATGCTTTCGCGGCCGGTCGTGGACCTGGCAACCCGCCTCGCCGGCATCGCGCCTGAAGGACTTGATCGTTCCTTGCTGCTCAGCACCGGTGGAGAAGCCAACGAAGCAGCGATCAAGATGGCAAAGCTCGTAACCGGCCGGCACGAGATCGTGAGCTTCGCTCAATCGTGGCACGGCATGACCGGCGGTGCAGCTTCGGCCACTTATAGCGCCGGCCGCAAGGGTTACGGTCCGGCCGCCGTGGGGTCCTTTGCCATTCCGGCGCCCTATCCGTACCGGCCACGATTCGAACGCAACGGTGTTTATGATTGGGCGGCTGAACTCGACTACGCATTCGACCTGATCGACAGGCAATCTTGCGGCAGCCTCGCGGCGTTCATCGCTGAGCCAATCCTGAGCTCGGGTGGCCTGATTGAACTGCCGCCAGGATATATGCGCGCGCTAAAAGCGAAGTGCATCGAGCGCGGGATGCTATTGATTGTGGACGAAGCGCAAACCGGCATGGGCAGAACCGGAACCATGTTCGCTTGTGAGCACGACGGCGTGGTGCCCGACATCCTGACCTTGTCCAAAACGCTTGGCGCGGGCCTTCCCCTGGCTGCCGTGCTGACGACTCAGGACATCGAGAATCAAGCACATGAACGCGGATTCCTCTTTTATACGACACATGTATCCGATCCAATGCCGGCAGCTGTCGGGCTAAAAGTCGTCGAGATCATAGAGCGGGATGGCCTGGTTGAACGCGCTGGTGTAATCGGTACGCGTTTGCGCGACGGTCTGGAGACGCTTCAAGGCCGCTTCGAATGCATCGGCGATGTACGCGGACGTGGGTTGATGCTCGGGATCGAAATCGTTGGCAACAGATCAACGAAAACTGCGGCCCCCGCTCTTTCCGCTGCAATCACGCGTCGCTGCCTCGAACTCGGCTTGCACATGAATATTGTTCAGTTGCCGGGACTTGGAGATGTCTTCCGCTTGGCTCCTCCGCTTACCATTGCTGAGGCTGAGATCGATAAGGGGTTATCGATCATCGAGCAAGCTATCGAGGAAAGTGTGGGCATGTGACACGCAATGCCAAGTCGCGAGCGCCATAAGGCCAGCGCTGTCATTGGTCGAGCCGGGCGGAGCGGCAACAGGTTCTGCTGAGAGGCCGAGCGGCTCCCATCGTTCAGTGGTCGTTCACTTTTGAGCGTCGAAGGATGTCCAACAGGGAGTCCATGGCGATGGCCATTGCCCATGAAGATGCGGACAGTCAACGCGAGACGATGCGCTCATGAAGCGGTTTCACAAGCCCAACGACGAGAAGCGCCCCGTTGTCATTGGGCCGCCAATTCAATATGAGGAATGGCTATCCTGAGCGTCGACCGGTTACTTGCTGCGCGGGGTTTCCGCTGCGCCTGCGCCCGGCTTCACGCTACCGTCGGGCTGCGGAACTTCCACAGGCTTGACTTCGACCGGGGCGGTGCCATTTTCTTTCAAACCGAGCTTATCGGCGGTCTTGGGCGACACGTCGACGATTCGATTCTTGACATAGGGGCCGCGATCCCTGATTTCGACAACCGCGCTGGCGCCGTTTTCCAGATTCGTTACCTGGGCCTTGGTGCCAAGCGGCAGAGTCTTGCTCGCGGCGACATTGGATTGCGGATTCATGCGCGTACCGTCGGCCATCTTTTTTGAGTAAAACTTCTGGCCGTAGTATGAGGCCTTGCCCTTGCGTGTTTTACCGGAGCGGTCAAGGCCGGCGCGGGGAGTTGCCTTCGCGCTCGCCTGCGTGGCATCGGTGGATGCCGGCTTTTGCGCCCGAAGCGCCGTGCTCAGGCAGCACGACAGGACCAGAACCAGAAGCGCTCGAAGCTTGCTTCTTCGACCGTGCCGCGAACGGGTGTGGTCGACGTGGTCGCCAGCCTCGTACACCACCCATCCCGGCGCCGGGTCAACCGACACCGGTTGTGTTTTCAGACGCACCCATTCCGCTTCGGGGAGGGGGCACAGTAGCCGATTCTCCGTGGTATGAAAATCATTTTTCATTTACCACTCCTCTTCAGCCTGTCAAAAGCAGTGGGCACTTGACTCAGTGAGAGTAACACCTGAATTACGCGTGTATGCGGGGTATTACAAAGCCTCTCACGCGAGGCTGGGGATGTCTGTACGGTATCGGTAAGACGTCCGTCAGTTCAATGCACGCGCCGCTGCGCCAGCGAAATTCTGGCGCGGCGCCACGGCGTGATCCGCGCCACGCCGTCGCAGTCGATTTTCAACGATCCATACAGCATTGTTGAGTGGCTGACAGTGGCCGAAATTCGTCTTTCCCTGGTCAAGTTGCATGGAGCAAAGCTCGAGCCAGCTCCCGAATAAAGTACACCTCGTCAGGAGGACCAGGGCGCATTTTGCAAAACGATTCGGTAGCCATCGAGATCTTCGAATGTTCGACCCGATACGTCCCAATAGGGATTGGACGACGTCACGCGAACGAATCCGTTCTCGATAAGGCGCTCGCACGTTGACTGCCAGGCTTCTCGATCCGGGACGTAAAACACCAGCAAATCCTCGGGCGTCGGAGTTGGCGATAACGGATATTTGCGACACTGGGTGAACTCGAAGTGATAGTCCATTCCGGAACGTCCGAGCATTACCCCGTCAAAGCCCTGGTGATCTTGAAATCGTGCCAGCACGACCAGGTTTAGGGCTGCGCAATACATGCTCTCTAACCGGGGAAGATCGCTGACGGGTCGGGCGATTCTGAGTTGTGCTTGCATCGGATGGTGTTATTGCGATCGGTGGTTAAGGGTGTCCGAACATCTGACCTGCGAGAATACGTCAACCGAAAATGGCCGACAAATCTCGTCGCCTTGACATAAGCGTGGAGCGTCCCAAGCTCACCGCGATCCCGCTGCATTAGTTCAGCTTTTCGACATCGCTCGGTTTCCAGGTTTTCTCAAAGAAGGCTTTAGTCGGTCCATAGAGCCTCAAAATGACAAAGTAGCCTTTTCCCGGCAACGTTCCAAGCCAGTTCTTGCCGGTGCCTGGTGACTCGGGCCCGAAATAGATGTCCGTTGAACCGTCTGCGTTCTGGACGGGCTTGTCCATCGTGTTGATCGAAGGGAAGGGCTGACCATTGTCCAGTCCAGACGCAGTCGTCGAGTCGTAAACCGTAACGGACCAAAACAGCGCGGCAGGGACGTCTTTGGGTAACCGCAGACGATAGCTGTTCTGGCCGCGTAGGAAGTCGCCGTTTGCGTCGACGAATGTGGCCGGATATTTTGCGCCGACATTCTCCATGTTCACAGCCATGCCCGGGCTGGCCGAGTAAGCGTTCGTAAAAAATCCAGTACGCGGGTCGATATAGTTGAACGTGTCCCCCGTGAACGTCGCATTGCCGGGGAAAACATTGAGCCAGCGTCGGTCTTCGTACCACGTGCCGTTAGACACGATTGTCTGCGGCTCATAAGAGCCCGCGAGGCCGATTTTGCTGGCCGTTTTCGCTGCGTCGTCGAGTAGCTCACGGTTGTGCGTGTCAGTCTTGAACGGTTGCCCTTTGACAATGCCGATCGCCGCGAGCATTCCACGCATCTCCATGTCCTGCGGGTCAACATATTCGTGATCGAGAAAGCGAGAAAGCATGTCGAAGGCCGTCACATCCTTTGGATAAAGCATGTTTACCGGCACGCCCGATGCATCCGGAAATTGCATCGGCTTGGCCGATGACTCCTTTCCAAGCGGATAGATGCGCGTCTGTTGCATGACTTGCACGGGCGCTTCCAATTGCTTGGGGTCTTTGAAGAAGCCGCGCCAAAACACGAAAACATTGTAGGTACGTGAGCGGTACGCCAGATAGCCGGGCGGGACCTTTCCCTGGTAGTCGGGTGGCACGATGAGATATTTAGCCCCCTTGCCCTTATCGGGCCCAGGCAGCCCGACGTCGCCACACCACTGCCGGCCATCGATCTTGCCGATAGAGCAGATCGGACGCTGAAAGAAGTCGTCGAGAATACCTTGCAGTCCCGGGGGCACTTCAATGACCATCGGGCCATCCTGCTGCAGGTCCAGGTAGCCCATGGCATAGATCACGTCCGAATTTGGCGTGGTTACCAGCGTCTTGGCATTGAGGCGTTGCTTCCAGATTGGCAGCACGTTGTAGCCCGCGCCGAATTTCGCCTCGGACCCTTCCTTCATGGCATACACGTTCAACGCCGGCAGCGCCCAAATATAACTCTGCACCCCGCGCTGGAATAGCAGTTCGTCCCGCAACGTCTTGATGCCGTCCCGGGTTGGATAGCCGCCATCGAATGGTAAGTCGGCGAGGGCCTCATAGTGCGACGTTGACGTTGACATTGATGCCGGCTGGGCCGCCTCCGCACTGCCTGACTGCGGGGGCGAGCTGGAGCACGAGCCTAGCAGACAAGCAACGCAAACTGAAAACGTGAGCTTAAGCACGGGTTGCATTGGAACCGCCTCATTGTCAGGCATGGCCGGCTAAGGGCCACGCAGCGTGTATGGGTTGAGTCCCGTCGATTACCGAGAGGTCGCACCGTGTATCTGCATTCGCTTATCCCCTTGATTGAGTACGAGATGAGACGACGCCGACCTAAACCAATAGTTGATATCCGAACCTTTGTGTGTGTCGAAAGAAAATATTTCTTGAAACGCGGGACTAAATGCGGGACTCACAGGCACCAGTCCTGAAATCCAAAAAAATGGAGGAAGTTAGCTGAGCCGCGTGCATTGCGATACAAAATCTGATATCGGTCGAATTTGCCTCGGGATTACATCCTCATTCTGCGATGGAAGTCGCTTCTGGCAAAGCGGGTGCATGTCGGCGCCCTGCTCAGGCCCCGGCCGGTGAATCCCGGGAAAGGAACGATGCATAACCAAGGACTCCTATGGTCAAGTCAGAGGTTCAGCTACTCCGCCCGCGTTCACTGCTCTTAGGGGGCGCCATGATCCTGGCCGCCCTCTCATGCGCGCCGAACTCGTTCGCCGATACACAGCGTGTGACAGTGCCTGGCCTTAGCCGGGCGATCCCCTCTGGCCCTGTCGCTGGAACGCAGATGCCGGAATCGTATGTTCGTAACCTCGCGAAGATCGCCTACGTTTGGGGATGGCCGCTTGTGAACATGCACAATCGTCACCTTATTTTTTCGAAGGTGCCGGAATCCGGCCTGGGTGACGGCGTGCTGCCGTTAGCGCCGCTGAACAGGCTCACGATGTTGACCGACTACATCAAGCCCGAGGAACGCGCCGTTGCAACCCCTAATCAGGACGTCGTCTACGGGTTCGGACTTTTCTCTCTGGAAAAGGAACCGGCGGTATTTCAGGTGCCCGATTTCGCTGATCGTTTTTGGGTGTATCAACTCGGCGATCAGCGTACTGACACGCTTGGAGGCGTCGGCAAAATGTATGGCACCAAGCCGGGTTTCTACATGGTGGTTGGGCCAAACTGGAAAGGCACTGTGCCAAGGGGAATCAAGGGCGTATTCCGATCGCCCACCAACCTTGCGTACGTGATTCCGCGCGCCTTCCTCGATGATACGGCGCAAGACCGTAAGGCAATCCAACCGCTGGTGAGTCAGATCATGGCGTACCCTCTCAGCGAGTACGACGGCAAGATGAAAACCAAAGACTGGGCAGCCATTCCGACGTTGTCCGATCCAGCCGGCGGCACACAGGGTAGCGGCGCTGAAACCCAGTGGGTCAAACCGGAAGCCTTTTTCGCTGAACTACCTGCGGTGATGAAGGAAGTGCCACCGCAGCCTGGAGAGGAGGCAGTTTATGGCTGGATCTCTTCCCTGCTCGATGCCGCAGCCAAGAATCCGCAAGTGGCCGAGACGCTCAAGCAGGCTGCGGTGGACGCAGACAAGGAAATGATGCCTGAGATGCATCAATACTCTTTCGCGGGCGTCCCGATTGGAAACGGTTGGGTCGCGCCAATCAATGGCGCGGAGTTCGGAACGGATTACTACACTCGTGCGGCCGCTGCCAAGGCCAATATCTTCGTCAATCCCCGCCGTGAAGCCGCCTATTACGGCCTGGAGTATGACGTCAGCAAGAAGCGGCTGAATGGCGCCAACGCCTACCAGATTACTTTCCCGAAGGGCGCGACGCCGCCGGTAAATGGATTTTGGTCGCTAACGCTGTACGACAATGCCCACTTCTTCGCTCCGAATGAGCTCAACCGTTTCTCCGTTGGCACCAAGAACAAGAACCTCGTCTATGGCGATGACGGCTCGTTGACCTTCTATGTGCAGCATGAGCGTCCAAGCGCTGACAAAGTCGCCAACTGGCTGCCGGCGCCAGCGGGCGACTTTGAGCTGTTCATTCGTGCCTATTGGCCTAAGGCAGAGATCATGGCGGGAAAATGGATTCCTCCGTCCGTAAGCCAGATCGGTCAGTAACCGGTGCGCGGTTGCGTCGATGCGCGTCGAACCATGGAGCCGCCATGAAGAGAAGTGCCCTTGCCCGATGTGGTTTTTTCTCTGTCTGTTTCATGCAGGCTTTACTCAAGGAATCGGCGAGGCACCTTCGCCTTGCGTTCGAAAACGCTTCCTGTAATCCCCCGGAGACAGTCCGGTTAGCTTGATGAAGACTTTCCGGAATGACCCTACATCCTCGTAACCGACTTTCCAAGCGACCTGATCGAACGGCTGTTGACTCGTTTCGAGCATCTCACGCGCTTTGCCCACCCGAAGATGCTGGCAATACTCTGTCGGGCGAAGACCGGTCGCCTTCTGAAATCGGCGAAGAAATGTCCTTTCCTCCAAGCCGGCGCGCTGAGCCATCAAAGCAACTGTGGGATGGCGGGCACTGTCCTGCTGTAACCAGTGCTGGACGTCAAGAATCGTTTTATCGCCGTGATTGAGCTTCGGGGAGAACGCACTGTAGTAACGTTGTTCCCGTCCCGGAGGATCGACTAAAAGAAAACGGGCAGTCTCCAACATGGCTGCAGAACCGAGCAGACGGTCGACTATCCTGAGTCCCAGATCGGCCCAGGCCATTACCCCTCCCGCCGTAAGAATGTCACCATCGTCAATCAGGAGTTTGTCGCCATCCACGTGAATTTCGGGGAAGCTCTCGGCAAGGAGTTGCGCCTGTGACCAATGCGTTGTCGCCGAGCGCCTCGCGAGCAGTCCGGTCTGAGCGAGAAGAAACGTCCCGACACAAACGGACGCCAGCACGGCGCCTCTCGCATGACAGTCGTTCAACCATTTCACGATCGGAGCGAAAGTATCGCCGACGGGAAGTCCCCCGAGCGAGGGCGGAATAATCACGAAATCAGGTGCGCTATCTGCCCAGGGTGGAGAAGAGCTGCCCGCGTCAAACTGAATGTGACTTACCTTCAGCATCGGGTGTTCGACACTTTTTGACCGCTGAAATAAGCGCTCGGCAATGTGGAATAAGTCTGTTAGCCCATGAACGGCAGCGAGCTGGCACCCCGGATATATCAGCAGTGCTATTTCCACGGGGGCTATTTTCTTTGCCATTGTCAGTTTTACCTCGTTTTTTGTCAGTCCTGCCAATTCGCAAAACAGTCGCGCAAGCTTACTCTTGAGTCTCAGAGAACGATCGCGTTTCTCGTCAATACCAGGAGAATAGACATGACCCAGCGTGCACTCATCATCGTAGACCTGCAAAACGATTACTTCCCAGGCGGGAAATGGACATTGATGGGCATCGAGGCCGCTGCCGCCAACGCGGCGCGCCTGCTTCAATCAGCGCGTACGGCCGGGCATCTCGTCGTGCACGTTCGCCATGAGTCCCCGAAGAGCGACGCGGCGTTTTTCGTCGCAGGTTCTGAAGGTGCCGCGATCGCTCCGCAGGTAATCAATAAGGAAGGAGAACACGTCGTCTTGAAACATCAAATCAATGCCTTTCGTGACACCGATCTCAAGAACATTCTCGATGCCAACGGCATTGAAGAAGTGGTTATCGCCGGGGCAATGAGCCACATGTGTGTCGACGCCATCACCCGGGCATCTGTCGACTTTGGCTACAAGGCCACGGTCATACATGATGCCGTTGCTACACTTGACATGGAATTCGGCGGCGTCAAAGTTCCTGCTGCACACGTGCATGCGGCCTTCATGGCAGCGCTTGCCTTCGGCTATGCAACGATGCTGTCCACGGACGAATACATCGGCGCTTAGTTCACGTCGAAAATCGGTCTCGTGTCTTGGGCGATGTTCGTTGAATGACTCTGTTCACCAGGCACTTACTCGCCGCGCAGATGCGCGATGAGCAGGTCCGCCACTTCGTCCGGCGCTTCGCGGGGCGGAAAGTGCCCCACGCCGTCCAGCACCACCCGCCGATACCCGCCCGTGAAGTGCCCCTCCATCCCTTCCGATGAAGCCGGTTCGTCGCAGAAATCGGCGCCGCCCTGGATCATCAGCGTGGGTGTCGAAAGCTGGTCGATGGCCGCCAGTTTTTCCCGCAGCACGGCATACGCCGGATCGGATGCTTCGCCCTCACGCCAGCGCCGCCGATACCCGTTGAGCGTGATGGGCACCCAGTCGGGGTTATCGAAAGCGGCGGCGGTCCGAGCGAATTCTGCGTCGTCGAACCAGCCGGGCGGCGACCACGTATCCCATTGCAAGCGGGCGAAACCTGTGGGATCGGCGGCGACCGCTGCGGGAGCGGCATCGAGCGCCATGAACCATTGATACCAAAACTTCCGCGCCTGCGAGAAGTGGGGCAATTCGAACGCGCCATTCGGCTGGAACTGCAGTGCGAGCCCGGCGATACGTCCAATGCGCCCGGGAAACAGCGCCGCCAGCGTATAGGCCGCGCGTGCGCCCCAGTCGTGGCCGATGACATCGAAACGATTTATTCCCAGGACATCGGCCAGATCGATCGCGTCTTGCGCGAGGGCCACGCCGGAACCGTCGCGCACCGTTTCCGCCGACAGAAAGCGCGTGTTGCCGGCGCCGCGCAAGTCCGGAACGATCGTGTGAAAACCCGCTGCGGCGAGACGTGCCGCTACGGGCGTCCAGGCTCGCGCGGCATCAGGCCAGCCATGCACCAGCATGACCGGCGGCCCGTCAGCCGGTCCGGACGCGGTGTACGCAATTTCAAGTTTAGCCGTGCGTGCCAGCAGCTTCCGATCGTCCATGCGTGGTCTCCATGAGATTGGCCCGTTACGTTCGACACGTAAATGCTGCCACGTATTCCTGAGCTTCGCACGCTGGTGCGTGACGCGCGTCGGCGTGTTTGCGCAGCGCACCGTTTCGTGAAAAAGCAACTAACAATCTGCCCCGCCACGCCCACGCGAATTTGCCATCTGCCGTCGCCCGATCGAGGCGCCTTTGAAATTCATCAAAACAGGTTCCGCAGAGAAGGGGGTTTTCAGCCTCCGATATGAACCGTATGAGACGCGCCCTGCATCGCGTAAAATTTCCCCTTCGATACAAACACAAGACGAGATGCGTCGCGTATGTCGCTCACGTCACTTAACCATGCAAACGCCCGAGATCAAACCTGGCCCGAAAGAGAGCGAAGGCGTTGCCGTCATCGACCGTGCTTGCGCGATCCTGTTCGCATTCAGGCCGGACGATGAGTCGCTGACACTCGCTGAGTTGGCGGCGCGTACCGGGCTCTACAAAAGCACATTGCTTCGTCTCGCGGGCGCGCTGATCCAGCACCGCTTGCTACTGCGTCTCGACGACGGCCGCTATCAGCTCGGCGCTGCCACCTTCATGCTCGGCGCGTTGTATCAACGCAGTTTGAATCTCGGCGATATCCTCGTTCCGTTGATGCGCGAACTTGCTGAAATCAGCGGTGAAAGCGTGTCGTTCTATGTGCGTGACGAAGCGGTGCGCGTGTGTTTGCATCGCGTGGATTCGACGCATGCCGTGCGTTACCACGTTCGCGAGGGCGATGTCCTGCCGCTGGAAAGCGGTTCGGGCGGGTTGGCGTTGCTTGCGTTCGGCGGCGCGGAAGGCGAAGTGTTCCAGCGCATTCGCGACGACTTCTACTGTGTTTCCATGGGCGAGCGCGACCGCGAGACAGCCGGTGTTTCGATGCCCGTCTTTGGCGTGCGCCAGACCGTGCGTGGCGTGTTGACGCTCGCGGGTCCGAGCTCACGAATCGATCAGGCGTTCGTGGCGCGCAACATTGGCGCGTTGTTCGATTGCGCCGCCCGTGCGACCGATGCGCTCGGCGGCGACGCGCGCGCGTTGCGCAATGCGCAACGGCACGCAGCCAACGTTCAAGTCAAATGACGCTCGGGCTTGCCGGTGTATGTGTAGGCCATCTGACGCGGCATCGGACCTTTATTGCGCTCGTTGCGCCCGCGCTGTTCCCACGCATGCGACAGGATCCCGACCGCACGCGATAGGCAGAACACCCCGCGCGCCAACTCCGGCGCGAAGCCGAGTTCCGCGTAGATGACGGCCGTCGCGCCGTCGATGTTCATCGGCACGGGCTTGTTTTTCCGCTGCTTCAACAACGCTTCAATACCGCGTGCAACCGCCGCATATCGTCCGCTGATTGCGCCTTGCTCGACGCTGGCATCGACTAAAGCCAGCAGCTTGACCGCACGTGGATCGACGGGATGAAAGCGATGCCCGAAGCCCGGCAAATACTTGCCCTTCGTTTCGATGAACGCATCCACGCCTTGCGCGATGGCATCGCCTGAAGCCACGCCCGCGTCTCCGAGCGCGACGATCGAATCGTATAGCTCGACCGCTTGCTGGCCCGCGCCGCCGTGGACATCGTCGAGCGCATTGATGGCCGACGCCATCGCGCCATTCAACGGCAAACCGCAACTCGTCGCCATGCGTGAGATCGCGATGGACGGCGCGTGCGGGCCATGATCCACCGACGCCACGAGCGCCGCTTCAAACAAGCTCGCCTGCGCTTTATCCGGTAACTCGCCGCGCAGCATCAGCCAGATCATCTGCGGGAAACTGACTGCGCCGATCAGCTCCTGAATCGGAAAGCCGCGCACGTTGATCGATCCCGGATGGATATCGATGATCGACGTGCTCCAGTAATCCGCGGCGAGCGTGGCGGCGTCAAAAGCTTGCGTCATGGTCAGATCACTCCTTCGGCGCGCAGTTCGTCGATCTGTGTGTCGTCGAAACCGAGCGTGGCAAGATGCTCGCGCGTGTTGGCGGACAGCGCGGGCGCGGGGGTGGAGGGTGCGGTGTCCGCATCGGAAAAACGGAAACCCGCTCGGGTGACGCGCTGCCGGGTCGTGGCGTCGTCGCTGTTGAATTCGCGCACGAATTCACGCGATACCAGATGCGGATGCGCGAGGATTTCCGGCACCGACATCACGCGTCCAGCCGGCACGCCGGCCTCGGTAAACTTCGCATCCCAATTCATCGCGCTGTCTGTCGCCAACGCTGCTTCAATTTCCACCTTCAGCGCCGCGCGATTCACCTTGCGCGTGTTGCGCTCGGAAAAGCGCGGGTCATCGGGGAGATCCGGGCGGCCGATCAGCGTGCACAAACTCACGAACTGCTTCGTTTCGTTTGCCGCGATGTTCAGCAAACCATCGCCCGTTTTGAACGTGCCCGAGGGAGCCGCCGTGAAGTTTTCGTTGCCCATCGGCGCGGGGGTGACGCCGGCGTTCAGGTAATTCGACACGACCCAGCCCATGGTCGAGAGCGTGGCTTCGAGCATCGATACATCGAGCATCCGGCCGCGTCCATTCGCGCGGGCATCGACCAACGCCGCGCAAATGCCGAATGCCGCAGTCAGGCCGCCGACCGTATCCGAGACCGGATAACCCACGCGTAGAGGCGCGCTGTCGGCATCGCCCGTTACGCTCATTACGCCGGAAATTCCCTGGATGATCTGATCGTAAGCCGGCCGCTTGGAAAATTCGCCATCCTTACCAAAACCGGAGATCGCGCAATAAACGAGCTTTGGATTGATCTCGCTCAAGGCCTCGTAGCCCAGGTCCAGCCGCGTCATCACGCCGGGCCGGAAGTTCTCCACGAGGACATCCGCCGTCTTGACGAGCGAGCGCAGGATCTCCTTGCCGCGCGCATCTTTCAGGTTCAGCGTGATCGACTGCTTGCCCGCATTGACAGCCACGAACGACGCACCCATGTCGCGCGCGGACGCGTCTTTATCGGCGCCGAGACGCCTTGCCAGATCGCCGCCTTCCGGGTGCTCGACCTTGATTACTTCGGCACCGAGCAACGCGAGTTGATACGCGCAGAACGGCCCGGCCAGCACATTCGATAGATCCAGCACCCGCACGCCGGTTAACGGAAGCGTCATGTCAAAACCTCATGTTCAAAGCTAAAAAGCCGATGCAAGACGTCATTGCGAAATTTCATCGAGATTGCGATTGTTGGTACGCGGCCCGAAGATGCCGATTGCGCCCATCACCATCACCATCGACACGCTGATCAAGGCGAACACGCCGGTCACTTCGAAGTGGCGCAGCGCGAACGCGATCATGAAGCCGGAAAACATGGCTGAAAGACGCGAGATGGAATACACCAAACCCACGGCGCGGGCACGCAGGCGCGTGGGGAAAAGCTCGGTTTGATACGCGTGATACCCGACGGAAAGCAAGGTGCCGCAGAGCGTGATCAGCACGCCGAGGATCATCAGCATGACCGGCGATGTCTGGGTGGCGAACAAGCTACCGAACACCACGATCCCGAACGCGGACAACACGATCAGCGTTTTCCGTTCAATCCGGTCCGCAATCGCCATCCCGATCAGCGGTCCAAACGGATTCGAGATCGCGATGACAAACGAATACAGCAGGCTGTGCGTGATCGTGACGCCTTTGGAGACGAGCAGCGTCGGCACCCAGGACGCAAAGCCGTAGAACCCGATTGCCTGGAAGAAATTGAAGACAAGCATGGTGATCGCGCGTTTGCGATACGGCGGCTGCCAGATTTCGCTGAACGCGGCCTTCGTCGTGGCTGGTTCGACCGTTGCAACGGGCGTCGGCAACGCGCGTCCGTATTGCGCCGCGACCTTTGCCTCGATTGCCTGCAAAACCTTCTCCGCTTCCGCCGTGCGGCCTTGTTGCGCGAGCCAACGGGGACTTTCAGGTACGCGCCGGCGGATCGCCCAGACCACGATCGCACCCAGTGCGCCGATGATCACGACCCACCGCCATCCGTCCAGGCCGAACGGCTTTTGCGGCACCAGCCACCACGCCAGAAACGCGACCGAGGGCACCGCTGAATATTGAACGAGGTGCACGAACGCGAATGCGCGGCCGCGCAGATGTTTGGGGACGAGCTCGCTGACGTAGGTATCGATGGTGACAAGCTCCACGCCTACGCCAATGCCTGCAATCAGCCGCCACAGGTTGATTTCGGGCGCGGTGGTCTGCAGCGCCATGATCAGCGTTGCTGCCGAATACCAGAGCAGCGAGACGGTGAAGACCGTGCGGCGGCCGTATTTATCGGCGAGGCCTGCGAGGAAGAACGTGCCGATGAACAAGCCCGCAAATGACGCCGCCACGAACGCGGCGAGTCCCGAGACGCCGAAGAAGGACGCTGTCGTCGTGGAATAGAGGCCGCTTTTGACGAGGCCCGGGCCCACGTAGGCGGTGAAAAACAGGTCGTAGAATTCGAACCAGCCGCCGATGGACAGCAGGAACACCAGCATCCAGATGGACCGCGTTGCCGGTAGCCGGTCGATGCGGGCGTTGACGCCGAATGTTGTGGCGCCCGCGCTGGCGCTTGAATTAGGCGACCTGTGTGCCGCGTCGATTGGCAGGCTTGCCATGGAACCCTCCTATGGGCGTCGTGCTTTGTGTTGTTCTGTCTGGTAGAACGTCGTTCTGTTTGTTGATGGCGCGAGGATAGTGCGTGAGGAGGTCGTGGGAAATCAGGGGTTTTACCTAGACAGGGGAGGAATGCCGCGGGCGGGGGCGGGGTGCTGGGTTTTGGGGGTAGTGGTTGGGGTCAGTGGTTGGGTGGTCGGTTCTGGGGTTAGCGGTCGGGGTCTATGCCGGGTTGGTGCTTTCGGCCGTGGTGGTCTGCGAGAGTCGGATTTTCTCTTTATCACTATTAGCCACTGTGCGTGGCGGCACGTCATTTCTTTGTCCAAAGCGACAAAGAAACGAAGCAAAGAAAACGCTTTTAAACCACGCTACCCTAAGTGTCCACAGCGTGCAGTTTTCATTCATGGGTGCCCCAAAAGCACGGTGCTCGCCAGAGCGAAGGATGTGTGAAACCCTCCTTCTCGCGAATCCTGACACGAACACGCTTCGCCCCGTACGCTCTCGGGCAAGCACCATTGCCAAGGAACCCGCACGGCCCTACGGGTATTTACGGCTGCGGTTTTTTGATGGGTTAGCCACCTGGTCTGTGCGACCGTATTCATAGGCCACAGCTTCATGCGTGTTTGTGTTTACTGCTTTCAGTTTTTGTGAATTGGCTGCGCGTTCTGTATAGCTATTTTCGTCGGTTACGGCCTTACGCATTCTGCAGCATCGTTTCTTGGCGGGTTGGCGACGTGGTTCGAGGTGTGTACAAATTCGGTGGTTGGTCGTCCGCGGATAGCGCGGAGTGCTCCTTGGGCAGATTCAGTCACTGGTGGCGAAGCGTGTGGGTATCCGTGTTCGGAGAAAGAGGGGTTCACACATCCGTGGTTCTGGCGAGCACCGTGCTTTTGGGGCACCTATGAATACAAACTGCACGCTGTGGACACTTAGGGTAGCGTGGTTGAAAGCGTTTTCTTTGCTTCGTTTCTTTGTCGCTTTGGACAAAGAAATGACGTGCCGCCACGCACAGTGGCTAACAGTGATAAAGAGAAAATCCGACTCTCGCAGACCGCTAAGGCCGAAAGCACCAACCCGGCATTAACCCCGACCACTAACCCAGAACCGACCACCCCGGCATAAACCCCAACCGCTAACCCCAGAACCCACCACCCCAGCACCGCCCGCCCACGACCATCCCCAAAAACCGACCAATCCCGTCCACCGGCGCGAGCGAAAAACCACTTCTCAATGATCGGGCGCGCCAGCAAGAATCCACGCGATAACGGTACGCAAGTCGGCGTCGCTAATACCAGGGTTCGCCGGCATAGGGACTTCTCCCCAAACGAAAGCCCCACCATTGCGGACCTTAGCGAACAGCTTGTCGGGCGCCGTAGCGTCCCCGTGATACTTCTTCGCGATCTCTCGATACGCCGGCCCGACGACCTGCGAATCCACGGCATGACAGGAGAGACAGTTGTTCTTCTGCACGATCGATAAGGCAGCCGCCGCGTCCGGGGCGGCATGCGCCATCTGTACCGGCAGCACAAACGCCGCGAACAACACGCCCCAAAACCATTTCACCCCTGCACGTCCGGTCATCGGTTTTATCATCGGTCAGCTCGCCACCTTGTCAGTCGCCGTCGCTGCCACGTGGCTGCGAAAATCCATCGATGCATTCGCCCTCAGCCCTTGATATCGAAGACAGGTGACGCGCAGGAACGACGCAAAATTCGTCGTTTCGCCCAGATGCTGCGTGATCTCCTCATGCAACTTCGCGATCAGCTGGTTGGTCGTCATGTCGTTGTCGGCGGCGAGTTCGGACAAGGTCTGCCAGAACAGGTTTTCCAGCCGGATGGTTGTCGTCACGCCGCTGATGCGCACCGAGCGCGCGCGGCATTCATAGAGAATCGGGTCGGTTTGAGCGTAGATCCTGCACATGGACAACTCCTCACAATGAAGAAGGAACCGCCGGGCGGCGGTTCCTGCGGCTCCCGCGTTTACTTTGGCAAGCCTCTAGATGTTACGGCGTTTCATCTGGTCCGCGATGTAATCCGATTGCCGGATCGCCAGTGTCACAATAGTCAGCGTCGGATTTTCGGCCGCGCTCGTGGTGAACTGACTGCCATCCGAGATAAACAGGTTCGGCACATCGAAGGTCTGGCCGTGCTTGTTGCAGACGCCATCACTCGCTTTCGCACTCATCCGGCAGGTGCCCAGATTGTGCGTGGACGGGTAGGGCGGCGTGCGCAGCGTTTTCACTGCCCCGGCTGCCGCGTAGATTGCTTCGCCTTGCTTGAACGCATGATCGCGCATGGCGATGTCATTCGGATGATCGTCGTAATGGACGTTCGCCACCGGCAACCCGACCTGATCCTTCACGTCATGATTCAGCGTGACGCGGTTGGTTTCACGCGGCATGTCCTCGCCGACAATCCACATGCCCGCGGTATTTGCGTAGTTATCCATATAGTACGTAAAGTCCGACCCCCACGCGCCCGGATCGAAGAACGCGGCGGCGAACGGCAGGCCGAGCGAGATGGTTTCCATTTCATAGCCGCCCGCAAAACCGCGCTTCGGATTGAATTCAGCTTCGTCCGTGATAATGCCTGCCATCACCGTGCCACGATAAAAATGCACGGGCTCCTTGAACACGCCGAATACCGAGCCCGTCGTGTGCCGCATGTAATTGCGGCCCACCTGGCCCGAGCTGTTCGCGAGCCCGTTCGGATGCTTCGATGATTCCGAGAGCAACAACAGGCGCGGTGTTTCTATCGAGTTTCCCGCGACGCATACCACCCGTGCGCGCTGACGCTGTTGCTTGCCGTCGGCATCCATGTAGACCACGCTGCTCGCTTTCCCGGCGGCGTTCGTCTCGATACGCATCACATGCGACTCCGGCCGCAATTCGAGCCTGCCCGTGGCTTCGCCTGCGGGAATCTCGGTATAGAGCGTCGACCATTTCGCGCCTGACTTGCAGCCCTGGAAACAGAAGCCGAGTTGCATGCAACGGCCACGCCCAGCGCGCGGCCGGCTGTTGATCGCCATGTGGCCGGTACTGCAGTTCTTGTAGCCGACCTTCGTTGCGCCGTCGTACATGATCTTGAAGTTGTTGTTGCCCGGCAGACCCGGAATGTTGTTCGTGCGCGTGACGCCCATCTTGTCTTCGGCGCGTGCATAGTAGGGTTGGAGATCGGCGAGCGTGATAGGCCAGTCGAGCAGGTTCGCCTGATCGATGGAACCGTAAGTTGTACGCGCCTTGAACTCATGCTCGTGAATCCGCAGCGACGCGCCCGCCCAGTGCGTGGTGGTACCGCCGACCGTCTTGCAGATCCATGCGGGCAGCTCCGGGAAGTCCTTGGCAACGCGCCAGTTACCGGACGTGGTGCGTTTGTCGGTCCAGGCGAGTTGCCCGAAGGACTTCCATTCATCGTTGATGAACGTGGCTGACGACTGGCGCTTGCCGGCCTCCAGCACGACCACTTTCACCCCTTTCTGACATAACTCGTTCGCGAGCGTCCCGCCGCCCGCGCCCGAACCGACGATCACGACAACGGAGTCGTCGTTGTAGTCGAACTTAGCCATGCTTGCCTCCTCGGCAGTATCAGATGTGCGCCGCTATCCCGACTATCAGGCAACCGGCGGACTTGCGTCGGCGGGCGGATTGGGCAGCCAGGTCAGGTCGTTGAAGCCGCGATACACGTAGCCACCCTTGCTGAACGCTTCACCTTCGTAACCGAAATGGGCAAACGCCATCTCGTTGTTGTAGAGCGAGGTGACGCACTGGCCCCGCACGAGCAGGACGAACGGATCGGTCTGATTGGCTTCGACAATGGCGGTTCGCTGCGCGTCCGAGAGGCTTGCGGTGTCGTTCCATTTACCGGACGCGGCATCGTTCAGTTTCGCCACGCCGGTCTTGATGACATCGACAGTCTTCGGGTCGGTGGCTTTTGCGTCCACGTCCTTGACCGCAAGCGCGTAGACCGCGTCCGGCAGCGTCTTGTGCGGATAGAGCGTGCGTGCGAGCACCATGATGGCGTCGGCCTGGTTCTGATCGATATGGCTCAGTTCCACCGCCCAGGCGCGGCTTGGCGCCAGCAGGGCGATCGGGGTGCCGGCCGCGAGCAAACCAGTCAGGACGACGGAACCTTGGAGGAAGTGCCTGCGGCTCACGCGCGCAGACGATACAGCGGGGATCGTGTCGCCAGTCGATCCGGTGAAGGTCTCGGCGACGACTACGGCAATGGGGATTGCCTTGGGCATGATTTGTCTCCTTTTATATTGTGTACCGCGCCAACGTCAGTTCATACGTAGTGCCCCTCCCTGGATAACACTTCGATCTTGTAGCCATCGGGATCGGTGATGAAGAAAAAGCGTGCGGCGATGGCGCCGTTGTGGGTCAGCGACTTCAGGTCGCCTGGTTGTAGGCCTTGGGTTAGCAGGCGGTCGCGGAATGTTTCGATATCGTCGACGGCGAATGCCACGTGTCCGTAGCCTGTGCCATGCGTGTAGGGCTCGGTTGTGCCTTTGTTCAGCGTGAGTTCGATCTCAGCGCCGGTGTCGGGATCGCGGAGGTAAACGAGCGTGAAGGTATCGAAGTCAAGGCGGTGCGACTCGCGCATGCCGAACGCGTTTTGATAGAACGCAATGGAGCGATCCAGCGATTCAACGCGAATCATGAGGTGAAGGAATTTGGTCATGCCGGAACTCGTGTCATAACGTCGCTTCAGTATGCAACGTTGACACAAAAGCGGGTAATAGCGGGTTATTACTGGGGCTTGGTTTCGTCGGGTTAAACACCTAGAGGGGAGGGTTTTCGCTCGCGCCGGTGGACGGGGTTTGAGGGGTTTTGCTGTGGTGGGTGGGGTCGATGCTGGGGTGGTCGGTTCTGGGGTTAGTGGGCGGGGTCAATGCCGGGTTGGTCGGTTCC
>NZ_JAAVUQ010000034.1 GCF_018449515.1 Caballeronia sp. dw_19
CAACGGCTCGAACAGCTTCACGGTGATTGAAACGAACCCGGCGGGCACGCCGAGCGCGACGTCGCCGGCAACGGCCGTGGTGGTGGACACCACCACGCCGGCTGCACCGGCTACACCGACCTTGACGGATGACAGCAATGCGTCAATTCCGGCGGGCGCGAGTTCGAGCGACGGCCATCCACATATCAGCGGCACGGGTGTGTCGGGCGACATCATCAAGATTTACGATGGGGCGACCATGATCGGCTCGACCAAGGTGGATGGCACCGGCAAGTGGACCTTCACGCCGGCAACGGATCTGTCGATAGGTGCCCATAGCATCACTGCAACGCAAACCAATGCGGCGGGCACAACGAGTGCGATGTCGGGTGCAGCGACGTACACGTTCGCGCAGACAGTGGCGCCGCCGGTGATCACCGTCCTGGGCGAATGGAGTGTCAGCGCCGGTGCCGAGGCCGCGAAAGTGCCGTCGGGTAGCACGACACCGTACGCTGCGAATAATGTCTATGGAACCGGCATTGCTGGCGACACGGTCAAGCTCTACGATGGCGCGACTTTGGTGGGCTCGGCTACCGTGGCCACGGACGGCTCTTGGTGGTGGGGAACGTTGACGTGGGCGACGGGTGCTCACACCCTCACGGCTACGCAAACGAGCAGCGCGGGCGTAACGAGCGCAGTCTCGAACACGTTCACCTTCACGGTGAACACCAGCACGCCGGCTACGCCGGCAGCGCCGACCCTGACCGACGACGCTAACGCGTCGATTCCGGCCGGCAGCACGACGGCCGACGGGCATCCGCATATCAGCGGCACAGGCACGGCGGGCGACAAGATCACGGTATATGACGGCTCAACGGTGCTCGGCACGGCCACGGTTGACACGAACGGCAAGTGGACATTCACGCCAGCGACGGACTTGGCGGCTGGCACGCATAGTATCAATGTGACGGAGACGAACGCAGCAGGTACGGCCAGCGCCCATTCGGCCAATACGAGCTTCACCTTCTCCACCGCGCCCACCGAAACCGTCACGATCACCAACCTGGTCGATGACTCATCGGGCAGCAACGTGAACATTGCGAAAGGTGGCTCGACTAAGGACACTTCGCCGATCGTTCAAGGCACGGTGAACCATACGTTGTTGAGTGGCGAGACGCTGGTGGTCTACCGCGACGGCGTCAAGGTAGGCAATGCGACCATGAGTGGCACAAACTGGTCTTACAACGATTCAGCCGTGGCGGTGGGAACTCACACCTATACGGCTCGCGTGGAAAACAGCGCTGGCCAGAGCGCGTATTCGGCAGGGTACAGCTTTACGGAAGCGGCACAAAGCTACACAGGGCATGGAGGGACGATACATGTGACGCCTGTCGACGCCTCGGACTCTATAGCGGCATTCGATTTTACCGGTCTAATAATGCCGGCAGGAAGTCTCTTTGTAAACGCTATGGGGTTATCCGGCAACTGGCTTGCAACTAGCATTTATACTCCGGGTGGTAGCAATGTAGTCCTGAAATTGCCTCTCGCAAAGGGCTCGGGCGACACCAGTCAAGGCATATTCCAGGTCTGGTTCGTCCCTGTCGGTGCCCCCTATGTTGGCGGAACAGGCTGTATCAAGTTGGCAGACACTACAAACGGCGTCGTTGACGGCTGGACGGCAAGTGGTGCCTACGTACCGTTCGCCGGCTCGATAGTGACTGGCACGCAAAATTTAATGGCGGTCCACGAAACGCAGTCAACTCATGACGCCGAACAGGCAGCGGCATCAACAACGGACAGCCAGCAGACGGTAAGCGCCACTGACACAGATTCTCAACCTGTAGCGGCAGTGGAGCAGACACAAGACAGCCAACATATCGCGATTGACGCAACAGGGGTGTTCCACGGCGTGGCGGCGCATGGCAACGAAACAGTCGATCTGAACCTCGACCCGGCGTCGTACTTCAAGCAAGGCACAGCACACATTGAAGGTGCGAAAGGCGGCGCCATCGATACATTGCATTTGACGGGCGATCACCAGGTGCTCGACCTGACCTCGCTGACCGGCCAGACAGCGGCGGCGAAGATCTCGGGCATCGAAGTGATCGACCTGGGTGGTCACGCGAACAACCTGAAGCTTTCGCTGACGGACGTGCTGAACCTCGGTGAACAGGACCTGTTCCAGAAGGACGGCCATCAGCAGTTGATGGTGAAGGGTTCTAATGGCGACACGGTTGATCTGTCGAATGCGCACATCGCGGGCGTGGCTGACGGTCAGTGGCAGGCGGAAGGCACGGCGGTGGTAGGCGGGGTGACGTACAACGTGTACGAACACTCCGGCGCGCACACCGAGTTGCTGGTTCAGCAAGGCGTGCAGATCGCGTTGCATAACTAAGCTAAGGAAGTCTTTAAGACCGACGGTTCCAAAAAGGATCGTCGGTTGCATGACCCGAAAAAGCTGATTGGCCGCCGTTGCAGAAGTGATTCTGCAACGGCTTTTTTGCGTCCTCTTAACGGCGCAGATCGCCCTGACGGCATCATCATTTCGTCGTCGACGTAACAGCCGGCGAGACGCATTGACAGCAACCAATTCAGCATCGCATCGACACGTTCAAAACAAGCACGGTTGTCAACACATCCCTGCGCGTCGTCCCAAAACTCTGAATTTCAATGTTGAGATGGAGCCGCTACGCGCGGTGCTTTATCGTCGAACGCATCGCAATTTTCTGGGAGGCAGGATGTCGAGCGCATCATCCTTGCCTGAGCGACCTGTCTGTCGATCGCATGTCGCATAGCGTCAGCGGCATCAAAAGCGAAGAGGACTTGTTCCGCAAGGATGCACGCAACAGTCTGCGTTAAATGGCAAGGAGGGAAGTTTCGTTGACCTTTTCGAACTTCCGATGGCCCAGTGATGAAGGGCAACGAATAAGAACATGGGCGCGCAGGTTGACGGTGTTTGTGCATAACGTCGACCCGCATTTGAACGCCCATGCCGAATTGCCGGTGCAGCAGAAAATACAGGTCGATTGTATTGACACGGTGAAAGTCGCAGCCACTTCTTGATCAGTCATGCGCGGTTGCATTGACTCGCTATAAAAAAGGATTCGCGAAAATGGTCTCTAACCTAGATGTTCGCGCACAAGCTGTCATAACCGAAGTGGGAGGCGCGAAAGATGGCGGTACGATCCACACTGAAAAGCCATTGATTGTCGGCACGGCCAATCCGTTCGCAACTGTAGACGTGTACGACAGTGCAACGCTGCTCGGAGTCGTAGTCGCGAATGGGCAGGGGGGGTGGTCGCTCCAGCTCTCCACACCGCTTTTCGATGGCGTCCACGACTTGTCGGCGGTTCAGGCTGCAGACTATGGCGGCGACCGCACGGTTAATTACTTCACCGTTACAACCGAAGCGGTTGAAACCCCGCTTATTGACGACGTTTTCGCGAACCACGCGTCCCTCTACGCGACTGACGCGGCGGCTGACTCCGCGCTCAGCAGCGTGCCCTATTTTCCCGCGAACTTCTTTCACGTCCGGTCTGCCGCGAGGATTCCAGACAGCGACGCCTCGGGACACACTGTTTCCAGTGCCGTCAATGCCGCCGAGCCGTCAGAGCCCCCAAAGCCGTCCGAGCCTTATGCAAGGCGAACACTGGAGTTCGCCCATGGTGAGAAGAGTGTCGAAACGTTCGCGTTTCTCGGTCATCACCAGGTTCTGGATCTTGGCGCGCTGACGGACAGATCGCTGGCGACGTCCTCAGGGATTGGCGGCTTCGATCTTGGCGGTCAACACAACGCGTTGAAAATGTCGCTGGCCGACACACTCAGCCTGGGCGAGCACAATCTTTTTCTCGACGATGGCAAACAGCAACTGATGGTCACCGGCAAGGATGGCGATTCAGTTGACCTGAGCAACTCACCTGTTGCGGGATTGTCCGACGGTCAATGGCAGCATCACGGAACCGCGCAGGTTGGCGGGCACACGTTCAACGTGATTGAGCACTCGGGTAGCCACACTGAATTGCTGATCGAGCAGGCAGTGCGAATCGAGTTGCATTGAGCGGGCAGCAAAAAGCAGTTCGGGACAACCTTCCCCGAACTGCTTCCGGTCAAAACACGCGGCTACGGTGTTACTTGAGTGTTACTTGATCCGCTTCGCCAATTCGACAGCCTTACCCACATATGACCCGGGCGTCATGGCGAGCAGCAATTGCTTGGCTTCATCCGGAATGGCCAGTCCGCTGATGAAAGACTGCAAGCCTTCGCGCGTAATGCCTTTGCCGCGCGTCAATTCCTTCAACTGCTCATACGGATTTTCAACGCCATAACGCCGCATGACCGTTTGCACCGGTTCGGCCAGAACTTCCCAGCAATTATCCAGATCTTCATTCAGGCGTACGGCGTTCACTTCGAGTTTATCGAGTCCGCGAATCAAAGAGTCATAGGACAGCAGCGAATAACCGAACGCCACGCCAATGTTGCGCAGCACCGTTGAATCCGTGAGATCCCGTTGCCAGCGCGAGACGGGGAGTTTGTCGGCGAGATGGCGCAGCGTTGCATTCGCCAGGCCCAGATTGCCTTCCGAATTTTCGAAGTCGATAGGATTGACCTTATGCGGCATGGTCGATGACCCGATCTCACCCGCTTTGGTCCGCTGCTTGAAATAACCGACGGAGATATAACCCCACACATCGCGATCGAGATCGAGCAGGATGGTATTGGCGCGCGCCATGGCGTCGAACAATTCGGCCATGTAATCGTGCGGTTCAATTTGAATGGTGTACGGATTGAACGTGAGTTTCAACCGGTCTTCCACCACGCCTTCAGAGAACACTTCCCAGTCGAAATCCGGATAAGCAGAAAGATGCGCATTGAAATTGCCGACAGCGCCATTCATTTTGCCGAGAATCGGCACTTCCGCAATCCGTTCTATCGCGTTTTGCAAGCGCGCCGCCACGTTCGCCATTTCCTTGCCGAGCGTTGTCGGGCTGGCCGGCTGGCCGTGCGTGCGTGCGAGCATTGGCTGCGCGGCATGCGTGTGGGCGAGTTTGATCAGGCGCTCGTGCACGGAGCGCAGCGCGGGCAGCATGACGTGTTCGCGCGCGCCCGCGATCATCATGCCGTGCGACGTATTGTTGATATCTTCCGATGTACACGCAAAGTGGATGAACTCGCTCGCGCGTTCCAGCTCCGGCTGTCCTTTTACGGATTCCTTGAGCCAGTATTCAACGGCCTTGACGTCGTGATTCGTGACCTTTTCGATGTCCTTGATGCGAGAGGCATCGTGCACGGTGAAGCGTTCGGCGAGTTGCAGAAGGAAATTCTCGGACGCTTCGGAAAAGCTCGGGATTTCGTCGAATCCCGCTTGCGACAACGAGATCAGCCAGTGAACTTCGACCTTCACGCGATGTTTCATGAACGCGTATTCGGACAGCCACTCCCGCAGCGCTTCAGTTTTGGCGGCATAACGGCCGTCGAGCGGCGACAGCGCGGTCAGCGCGAAGAGGGTATCGGAACGGGTATCGGACATGGGCAACCGCGAAGAAAAGGCGAAAGGGAAGGAGAGATTTTAACATTTGCGAACCAGTCACCGAATGGCGCGTGTATCAACCTGCTGGCTCGAGACCATTCTATGCATTTTATGATAGCATTGCAGTCAATGACAGCAAAATGGAGTGCCCAATGGCAACGCTGACAATTCGCAACCTGGACGATCAAGTTAAGGCATTGCTTCGTGTGGAAGCTGCCCGGCATGGCCGTTCCATGGAAGAGGAGGTGCGAGTGATCTTGCAGAATGCGGTAGCGGGCACAGCAAACGTGACGGGTTTCGGCAGCCGCATTCATCAACGCTTTGCGAGTCTTGCCGACAACGGTCTGACGCTACCGGAACGGACGGAACGGCCACGGGCCGCTGAGTTTCCGGAATGATTATTCTGGACACGAATGTCTTGTCGGAGCTCATGCGCGCCAACCCCGACGAAAACGTGCTGGCCTGGCTGGATGCGCAAAACTCGCATGACTTGCACACCACGGCCATTACCGTTGCAGAATTGTTGTACGGTGTTGCGCGGCTTCCGCACGGCCAACGCAAAACCGCGCTGCGCGGCGCGATCGAATCGATGCTTGACGGAGAATTAGCCGGCAAGGTGCTAGCCTTCGACCAGGGTTCCGCGCGTCGGTATGCGGCCCTCGTAGCCGCACGCGAGGCGCAAGGCCGGCCAATCAGTTCAGCCGATGCGCAAATCGCCGCTATCTGCCACAGTTGCGACGCAGTGCTCGCAACGCGAAACGGCAAGGACTTCGAAGCGACAGGAATCCCGGTCATTGATCCCTGGTCGGCAGCGTAGCGTGCAGCGTCCGCTTGCGTCCGCTTTTGCGTTCACTTGCCCCTCAGTTCGCGATCCAGCGCCTCTAACTGCACCGCCGTTCCAACGTTCTCCCATCGGCCTTCATACAACTCGCCTGTAGCACGTCCGGCTGCGACCGTCTCCTGGTAATACGGCGTCAATGCGCGCCGTGTGTTGGGCGCGAGATCGCGAAACATGCGGGTATCGTATAGGCCGATATTGCCGAACGTGAAGCGCGGCGAGCCATCAAGAGAGAGCCGGCCATTCGGATCAAGCGCGAAATCGCCGAGGGTGTGAAAGGGCGGATTCGGCACCATCACCAGATGCATCGCAGGTTCATCACGCAACGCCATCTGTGCGGCGCGTTCGTGCAAGTGTGCGTAGTCGAATTCGCAGAACACGTCGCCGCTGACCGCCGCGAAAACGGTGGCTTCGCCATGCTCTTCCAGCAGCGGTAAAGCCTTGGCAATTCCGCCCGCCGTCTCCAGCGCATGTATTTCAGGCGAGTAGCGAATTTCAACGCCCCAGCGCGAACCATTGCCGAGATTCGATACAAGCATGCGCCCAAGCCACGCGTGATTGATGACGATCGTCTTGAATCCGGCGGCAGCGAGCCGCTCGATTTGCCACACGATCAACGCTTTGCCACCGGCTTCAAGCAAAGGTTTGGGACGTCTGTCAGTCAGGGGCCGCATGCGCTCGCCACGCCCGGCGGCGAAAATCATGGCTACGTTGAGAGCCGTCAAAACGTATATCCCACATCCACGGCGCGGCCTTCCAGCGTATCGAGCAAGCGGGCAAACGGCCTTAACGGCCTGTAGCGTTCGGACACCTTCCTCGCATAGCCCAAGAACCGCGGCAAATCGGCCAGATATTGCGGTTTTCCATCGCGATGATAAATCCGCGCGAATAGCCCCAGAACCTTGATATGCCGCTGCAAGCCCATCCACTCGATCTGCCGGTAAAACTCGCCGAAATCGGCGTCCACGGGCAATCCCGCTGCGCGCGCGCCTTCCCAGTAATAGACAAAACAATCGAGTTCGAACGCTTCTTCCCAACTGATGAACGCGTCGCGTAACAAGGAAGCGATGTCATAGGTCAACGGCCCATACACCGCGTCCTGGAAGTCCAGCACGCCGGGATTCGGCTCGCTGACCATCAGGTTGCGCGGCATGAAATCGCGCAGCATGAAGATTGGCGGCTGTGCCAGCGCGCTTTGAACCAGAACGTTGAATGTGTCGTCGAGTACCTTGCGTTCAGCCGCGTCCAGCGTGTGGCCGAGATGACGCGTCACGAACCACTCCGGCATCAGTTCCATTTCGCGACGCAGAAACGCTTCGTCGAAAGCAGGCAAGACGCCTTCGCGCGAGGTCGACTGAAACCGGATCAAGGTATCAATAGCCGCGCGCATCAGCGGCCGCGCGTTTTTTTCATCGAGTACGGAGAGGTACGTGGTCGTGCCGAGATCCGTCACCAGCATGAAACCGGCATCGAAATCTGTCTCCAGGATCTGCGGCACATGCACGCCGGCTTCGCGCAACAAACCCGCGACCTGCACGAATTCGCGGCACTTCTCGGGCGGCGGGGCATCGACGGCAATCAGGGTCTTGCCGAATTCGAGCCCGGCGTTGCTCGCCAGCCGGAAATAGCGCCGGAAACTGGCGTCGGTGGAAGCGGGCGCCAGCGTGGAAAGATCCAGCCGATACCGCTCGGCCACAGTCTGCAGCCAGTCGTGAAGTTGTGTAAGGCGGAAATTCGAGGAATTGGGGGGATTGGGCGTCATAAACTCGAGGGGTGAAACGTCTTGCCATATAATACCCCACGACTTTTTAAGCATTCCGTTTGCGCCCGGCGCGAAGCCTCCGGCAAGCCATGACGGCTGCCGGTGGTTAAGATTACCGCCCGACCATCCATCGATCGATTCACTTTCGTTCGCAGCGAACCGTCAACTCCGGTGGCGCGAGTTCCGGTGACTGTGCCAGGACGCTCTCGTCGAGCGCCGAGCGTGACGCGATTGAACAGCACTCAAACATGCCGCCACGACAGTTTTCCAAACCAGTTCCATTGCGCGAAACGCGGCTACGCAGACGGCGGCTGTTCGCCGCGCTGATAGCCGTGCCGGGCCTGATGCCGGCGCTCGCGCACGCGCAGCTAGCGGGCGCGGCAGCCGACTCGCAACCGCTCGGCGACGCCTGGAGCCTGCGGCTTGCGCCGCAGCTCGAAGAGCGGCCGTTGCGCCAGGGCAGCCAGCCGGCCACGTTCGTGCTCGGCGACCACACCACGGGCACGGCCGACCAGGACATGGCCGCGAAGGGTTCGGCCGAATTGCGCCGTAACGTCTCGGTGATCAAGTCGGATGCGCTGCATTACGACCAGGACACCGACATGGCCGATGCTTACGGCCATGTCAGGATCTTCAACAACGGCAATTCGTTCATCGGCCCGGAAGCGCACTTGAAGGTGGAGGCGAACGAGGGTTACATGACGAACCCGAAGTACCGCTTCAATCTCTCGAACGGCTCGGGCAGCGCGCAGCGCGCGGACCTGATCGATGACGAACAAACGCGCGTGGATCACGGCACGTACACGGCGTGTTCGTGCGAGTTGGATCCGGCCTGGTACATCAAGGGTACGTCGTTCGATTTCGATACCGGCGCGAACGAAGGCGTCGCGCACAACGGTGTGCTGTTCTTCCAGGGCTTCCCGGTGTTCGCGAGCCCGTGGCTGTCGTTCCCGCTGACCGGCGAACGGCGCAGCGGCCTCTTGCCGCCCACGGTGTCGGTGAATTCGACCACCGGTTTTGAAGTGGAGATGCCGTACTACTTCAATATCGCGCCGAATCGCGATCTGGTGGTCACGCCGCGCCTGATGACACGCCGCGGTATTCAGATCCAGTCGACGTTCCGGTATTTGTCGCCGACTTATTCGGGCACGATCACCGGCGAATTCCTGCCGCAGGACTTGCAGACGCATACGAACCGCTATGCGATCTACATCCAGCACCAGCAGAACTTTGGCGGCGGTTTCGGCGCTTATATCAACTACAACAAGGTCTCGGACAATCAGTATCCGGAAGACCTGGGCAACGCGTCGAACCAGATCATCAACGGCACGCAGGTGCTGTATCAGCAGGAAGTGGGGCTCACGTACAACAACGGACCGTGGTCGATTCTCGCTCACGAGCAGCGCTGGCAGGTGTTGCCGCCGGCGACCTCGCCGTATGCGCGCGAACCGCAGTTGAATGTCCTGTACAACAAGTACAACGTCGGCGGTTTCGACTACGGCGCGGAAGCGGACTACACGCGCTTTACGACCACCATCGCGGACTCCACGGAAGGTCAGCGCGTTGTCTTTAATCCGTACCTGAGCTACAGCGTCACCGGACCCGGTTATTTCGTTACGCCGAAGATCCAGTATCACTTCGCGTCGTACGACCTGAACGAGATCGGCAGTGCGGCCAACGGTACGCCCGCGGGCCAGCCGAAGAACCTGTCGGAATCCATTCCTACCGTCAGCTTCGACACCGGCCTGGTGTTCGACCGTTCGGTGCGCATCTTCGGGGAGGATTACATCCAGACCCTGGAGCCGCGCCTGTATTACGTGTACACGCCGTATCGCAATCAGGAATTCGCGCCGATCTTCGACACCGGCCAGTCGGACTTCAGCCTCGCTGAAATCTATACGCCGAACACGTACGCGGGTAACGACCGTATTGCCGATGCAAACCGTCTGACGGTGGGCCTGACCTCGCGTTTCATCAACCCGGCAACGGGCGACGAACGCGCGCGTTTTGTGATCGCGCAGCAGTATTATTTCCAGCCGCAGCGCGTCACGATCACGGAAGGCCAGCCGCTCGACCAGGCGAAACACTCGGACCTGATCCTGGGCGCGTCTTTCAAGCTGGGCGCTGGTTTTTCACAGGAAACTGCGTTCCAATATAATGCCGACAACAACCAGTTGGTGCGGTCGAGCATCGGTTTCGGGTTCAGCCCGGCGGCGCGCGAAGTCATCAATATTGGGTATAGGTACACGCGGGCGAACGAGACCACGCTGTCCACCTCGCCGATCAACCAGATTCTGGTTTCGGCACAATGGCCATTGTCGCGACACATTTATAGCGTCGCCCGGGTGAACTACGATCTGGCGGGGCATCGACTCGTCGACGGGCTGCTGGGCTTCCAGTACGATGCCGACTGCTGGACCTTGGGCGTTGGCTTGCAGCGTTACGCAAACGGTATCACCAGCACCGGAAGTAACACTGCCGGGACGCGTATTCTCGCTCAAATGACGTTCAAGGGCCTGTCGAACGTCGATAATGGGCTGACCGCGGCGTTCCGCGCCGGCGTCAACGGTTACACGCCGCCGCCGCCGCCGCCCGCACCGCTCGCGCGTTACACGAATTACGAATGAGCGTGCGGAGCGGGTGCCGGGGAATACGCCAGGGTATAGGCAGGAAGCCGTAGGTACAGGGCAGAAGGGCAACAGGCAACAGGGTCGGTCACCGGCCGCAATCGATGGAGTATCTGTGTCAAACATGAACAAGTTGAAGTGCGCAATGTTCGCGGCAGGTGTTTTCGCCGCAGCTTTACTGGCCGGACCGGTGGCGCACGCTCAGGCGCTGGCGCCCTCGCCCACGGCGGGCGGCGCGCAGATTGCGGACTCTGTCGCGGCTGTTGTGAACAGCGACGTCATCACGGAACGTGAACTCGCCGACCGCACGGGTCTGATCGTGCGCCGCCTGCAACAGCAGAACGCGCCGGTTCCGCCGGCGGATCAGCTGCAACGCCAGGTGCTCGACCAGATGGTGATCGAGCGGATTCAGTTGCAGAAGGCGAAGGAAGACAACATCACCATTGACGACGCGACCGTGCAACGCACGCTCGAGCGTCTCGCGCAGCAAAACCAGATGACGCTCGACGTGTACCGCGCGCGCATCGAGGCGCAAGGGGTGCCCTGGACGACTTTCCAGCGCGATGCCCGCACCGAGCTGACGCTATCGAAATTGCGTGAGAAAGAGGTGGACAGCAAGATCACGGTGTCGGACGGCGAAGTGGCCAACTACGTTGCCAGCCAGCGTGGACCGAACGCCCTCCAGTCCAACGACCTGCATCTCCAGCACATCATGTTCAAGGTGCCGGAGAACGCGTCGCAGGCTGACATTGCCGCTATCCAGGCGAAGGCCGAAGGCGTGCTGAAAGACGCGCAAAGCGGATCGGACTTTGCCAAGCTGGCCAAGAACAATACGCAGGATACCGACGCAGCCAAGGGCGGCGATCTCGGTTTCCGCACGCAGGCTTCGTTGCCGGCTTCCATTGTGAGCGCGGTTGCAACGCTGCGTCCGAACGAGGTGAATCCGCAACTGATTCGCACCGACGGCGGTTTTGAGATCATCAAGCTGGTGGAGCGCCGGACAGGCCAAGGCCAGGCCGCCGATGCCCCGAAGCTCGTGCAAACCCACGTCCGGCACATCTTGCTGCGCGTAGCCGATGGCGTGTCCGAGTCGGCCGCCCGTCAGAAGCTGCTGGAAATCAAGGATGACGTTCAGAAGGGCGGCGATTTCGCCAACTTCGCGCGGACTTATTCGCAGGACGGTTCCGCGTCGCAAGGCGGGGACCTCGGCTGGATCAGCCCGGGCGAAACCGTGCCGGAATTCGAGCGCGCCATGAACAACCTGAAAGACGGTCAGGTCAGCGACCCGGTTCGCAGCGAGTACGGTTATCACTTGATCCAGGTGCTGGGACGCCGCGAGGCAGAAGGTTCAGTGCAGCAGCAACTGGACACGGCGCGTCAGGCGATCGGTCAGCGCAAGGCCGAGCAAGCGTATTCCGACTGGCTGCGTGAACTGCGCGACACCGCTTACGTGCAGTACAAGGGCGTCGCGGCTCAACAAGCGCTGAACCAGTAAGGTTTGGCGAGATGAACGCAGCAAGCCGCTCACCGTCTCTATTGTCCATAGCCATTACCACCGGGGAACCGGCGGGCGTGGGGCCTGAATTGACGGTGGCGGCGCTGGCTGAAGCGGCTCAGCGCTGGCCGTCGGTGCGCTTTACCGTGCTTGGCGACCGTGAGCTGATGGCCGAGCGGGCTGGTTCATCGCCGTGGCTTTCAACGGGCGCGGCAATCGAGATCGAGCATCACGCGCTGAGCGTGCCCGTCACCGCGGGCACGCTGAACGCCGCGAACGGGCGCTATGTGCTCGGCCTGCTCGATGCAGCCATAGACGGGGCGGTGAGCGGTCGGTTCGATGCCATCGTCACCGCGCCACTGCAGAAAAGTACCATCAACGACGCCGGCGTTCCGTTCACCGGCCACACCGAATATCTCGCTGAACGCACGCATACCCCGCGCGTTGTCATGATGCTCGCGGGCATGGGCGACCGGCCGCTGCGCGTCGCGCTCGCTACCACCCATCTGCCGCTGAAAGACGTGTCGGCGGCGTTGACGGTGGATGGCATTGTCGAGACGTTGAGCATTATTGACCGCGATCTGAAAGCGCTGTTCGGTCTGCCGAAACCGCGCATCCTCGTGACCGGGCTCAACCCGCACGCGGGCGAAAATGGTTATCTGGGCCGCGAGGAAATCGATGTCATCACGCCTGCGCTGCTGCAAGCGCGCGCGCTGGGCATTGACGCTCCCGGTCCCTATCCGGCTGATACCTTGTTCCAGCCGCGTTATCTCAAAGACGCCGATTGCGTGCTCGCCATGTTCCATGACCAGGGTTTGCCGGTCCTGAAATTCGCGACGTTCGGCGAAGGCATCAACATCACGCTGGGGCTGCCGATCATCCGCACGTCGGTCGATCACGGCACTGCGCTCGATCTGGCCGGCACGGGCCGCGCCGATCCGGGCAGCCTGATGGTGGCTATCGACACAGCCGTCGCCATGGCGCGCCACCGCCGCACAGCCTGATTTCTTTTGCCTCGTTCCTTGTCTGTTTCCTTTTCATTGCGGTTTTAATCGGCTTCTCCGATGTCCATCAAGCACCAGGGCCACTTCGCGCGCAAGCGCTTCGGGCAGAACTTCCTCGTTGATCAAGGCGTGATCGATTCGATCGTCGACACCATCGCGCCCAAGCGCGGCGAACGCATGGTCGAAATCGGCCCGGGTCTTGCCGCGCTCACCGCGCCGCTGGTCGAACGGCTCTCCACGCCCGAATCGCCGCTGCACGCGGTAGAACTGGATCGTGATTTGATCGGACGGCTTGAGAAGCGGTTTGGCAATCTGCTGGCGTTGCATGCCGGCGACGCCCTCGCGTTCGATTTTGGTTCGCTCGCGCTGGAAGGTGAAAAACCGTCACTGCGGATTGTCGGGAATTTGCCCTACAACATTTCCAGTCCGCTGCTGTTTCACCTGACCGCGTTCGCGCCGAAAGTCATCGATCAGCATTTCATGTTGCAGGACGAAGTGGTGGACCGGATGATCGCCGAGCCGGGCAACAAGGACTTTGGCCGGCTGACCGTGATGCTTCAGTATCGCTATGCAATCGATAAGCTCATCGACGTCCCGCCCGAATCCTTTAATCCGCCGCCGAAAGTGAATTCCGCGATCGTGCGGATGATTCCCTTCGCGCCGCATGAGTTGCCGGACGTGGATGACAAGGTTCTCGGCGAAGTCGTGCTCGCGGCGTTCTCGCAGCGGCGCAAGATGATGCGCAATACGTTGGGCGTGTATCGAGATCGCGTGGATTTCGATGCGCTGGGATTTGACCTTTCACGCCGCGCGGAAGAAGTGCCCGTGGCCGAGTTCGTGAAACTGGCGCAGGTGGTGAAGGCGGCGCAGTAGTCGCTTTTAAGGCCGCAGACGGGTTTCGATAGCGCGTGTGGTGTTTCGCCTGAGCGGGCCTCGCCGGTCGCGTCAAGGCAGTTTTATCAAGCCGCTATCGCCCTTGCTGCCGCTCCCTGCGTCTTTTTTATCTCATTATTCCGGGTTCGCTGACGCGAATCTCGCGACCTCTGTCCGCTCCCCTTTTCTTCTTGCCTTCATGCGGCCACTGCATCCTCGCGATGCAAGAAATGCACTGGAGTTAATCCCATCGCTGGTCTCAAATTGGCAGCGCAAACGCGCAGAAAGACTCTTGTAAGGGGCAATCGCTTCAGCGGCATGACGCGGGTATGCATCGGAGACGGGCAACGACTTCTTTGATTCGTGGCGATACAGGCGAGGCCTGATCGTCGCATGACGACATCACGAGGAGACGTATGAACAGGTCGGGACAACTTAAAAAAACGGGTGGATTGGGAAAATGGTGCAAGGTGACTTACGCGTTGCTGCCCGCCGCGTTCGCCTGCGAAACGAGCCACGCACAATCCAGCGTCACGCTCTACGGCATCGCCGACGTGAGCGTGCGCTATCTGTCCAACGCCGACACACGGGGTAACGGCCGCTTCCTGATGGGACCCGGCGGCATGAGCGAGAGCCGCTGGGGCATCAAGGGCGTTGAAGATCTGGGCGGTGGCTGGTCAACCTTCTTCAAGCTCGAAAACCGCTTTCTCCTGAACAACGGCCAGAGCGACACCACCATGCCGTTTTTCAACGAAGCGCAAATCGGCCTGCAGTCGTCGACGTATGGGCAGGTCGTGTTGGGCCGTCAGTACAACGTGATGATCGAAGGCATCACCATGGGCGGGTACTCCAGCAATCCATGGATTCCCTACGACTTCAACTTTCAGCCCGAAGTCACCATGACCGGCGGTATCTGGAGCAGCAACCAGATCCAGTATCACGGCAGGTACAAGGACTTTCGCATCTCGACCGCCTATTCGTTCAGCGGCAACGCTGGTCATATGGCATATGGCAGCCAGTACGGCGTAGCAGCAGCCTACGCGCCGGCGAACGGCCCATTCACGCTCGGTGGAGCGTTCAAGGAGACGAAGGACTCGCTCAACGGCAGCAACGCAAAGGCGTGGACCGTTGGCGGTTCGTACACGTGGGACAAGACGCGTTTCGCGCTGGGTTATATCGTCAATCAGAACGACAAGGGGTTCTCCACCTTCGCCAACGGACCCTTCGCCGCGCCGGGACTCGCCGCGCTGAAATACTCCGACTTCAAGCGGCGCAGGATGATACTCGGCGGCGTTACGCAGCAAGCAGGTGCATGGCACTTCGCCGCAAACGTGTGGCGCACGCTGCAGGCCGGCAAGACCCAACCGCAGGACGGCTCGGCGTGGCAATTTCAACTGGTCACCGATTACGACCTGTCCAAGCGCACAGACGTGTATCTGGAAACCGATTATTCACTCTATAGGGGCGATCTGATCGGCTCTCAGTTGCAAGGGGTCAACGCTGTCAGCCTCGCGCAGAAAAGCACGCAGCTTGGCGTGATGGCCGGAATCCGGCACAAGTTTTGAGCCGGGACCGGCGGCATCCGGCGCGGGACGCCGCCGGTTTTTTGCAATTTTTCACGAACGTCCGGCGCCGGTATGCGCGGCTCCGCGGCAGCAGGAGGTGATATAACCACCCGGCTCCGAAACCAGCGATCAATTATTTAGGGTTCCGTTTTAAATCATGCATGAGATCAATTCGCGTCGCCTCGCGCATATGGTTGCGCTCGCCGAAGAGGGTAGTTTCGCGCGTGCGGCGGAGCGGGTTCATCTGAGTCAGCCCGCGCTCAGCCGTAGTATCCAGGCGCTGGAAGACGAGTTCGATATCAAGCTTTTCGATCGCGCGGCCCGCGGCGTGGCGACAACCGCTGCCGGCCGGATGCTGGTCGAGCGTGCCCGGCGCGTGCTGTTCGAAACACGCTGTCTTTTTCGCGATGTCGAGTTGATCAGGTCGGACGCGCTGGGGGAAGTGAGAATCGGAATGGGGCCTTATGCCGCCGCCATCCTGTTTCCAGATTTACTGGTCGAATGTGCACGGCAGTTTCCGGCTACCAAGGTATCCGTACAAATAGCAGAAGCCAGCGCGCTGATGCAAAGCCTGCGCTCGGAGGATGCTGATTTCGTGGTGATGGATCGTCGTGAAACGCCGGCTGCGCCCGATGTCACCACCCATCGCCTGACCAGTCACGACGGCGGCTGGTTCGTGCGCCCCGGTCATCCGTTGCTCGCGCGTGCGCCGGTGCCATTGGCGGCATTGCGCGAATTCCCCATGGTGTCCGTGCCGCTGTCTGCGTTCATGGAAGACGCGTTGCGCCGGCTGCTGAAGTTTCGCGCGCACGAGGCCGTTCCCGTGCAGTTGGAATGTAGCGATGTCACCGCGCTCAAGGATGTGGTCGCGCGATCCGATGCCGTGATGTTCTGCACGGCTTCAGTGTTGCAGCGAGATCCCGATGGCCAGCGCCTCGTGCGTGTGTCGATTGTTCATCCGCGCAAACTGGGGCTTCAATTCGCACTCGTTTGCCTTGCCGATCGAACGCAATCCGCTGCGGCGGAGGCGGCGCTTACGCTTGCCGGGCAGATCATGAATGACGCCAGCCGCGCCGCGCAAGCGGCCGGGCGTGCCCGTTAGCCGGCCTTTTCAGGTACGCCGCCGTCCGGCGGGTGCATTGACCAGCGCAATGCCCGTGACAACCAGCGCCGATGCAAGCATGAAACGCGTAGTCAGCGTTTCCCCCAGCAGCACGACGCCGAACGCGACACCGAAGATGGGCGTGAGAAACGAGAATACCGAGAGCCGCGACGCCATGTAGCGCGTCAGCAGCCAGAACCACGTGAGATAGCTCAGGAACGCCACCACGATCGCCTGATACGCGAGGCTGGCGACGGCAGTTGGTGTGATCGTGCTCACATGCGTTTGCCCGAGCGCGAAGGCGAGCGCAAGCAAAACAATGGCCGATACCGCGAGCTGATAGAGGAGCGTCTTGCTCGCGCTTGCACGAGCGAGCGGTGATGCGCGGATGACGACCGTTGTCGCTGCCCAGAACACGCCGCCGAGCACGCCGAGAGCATCGCCGGCGGTGCCTTGCCATGTCGATGCGCTGCCCGTTGCCGGGTGCAGGAAGCCATCGGCGAAAGCGAGCGCGATGCCGCCGAACGCGAGCGCTATTCCTGCCCACTGCACCCGCTTCAGCTTTTCTCCCGCGACGAACCAGTGCAGGCCAAGGGCCATGAAACACGGCGCGGTGTAGAGAAAGACGACCATGCGCGTGGCGCTGGTCAACGTCAGTCCCAGGAAAATGCACACGAACTCGCCGCCGAACAGCACGCCGGCAAGCAGGCCGGACGCGAGGGTGTCGTCGCGGCGAAACAGCGCGACGCCGCGTGAACGTGTCCATATCCAGACGAGAACTGTTGCTATGGTTGAACGGATGCCAGCCTGAAGCAGCGGCGGGAAAGAGCCGTTCGCGCTCTTGATGGCGACTTGCTGGAAACCCCACACTGCGCATAGCGCGATCATCAGCAGGATGGCGGTCGCGTCGGGCGCGCGGCGCGAGGGCAGGGCTGTGGTGCTCATTGAATTATTGTGGTTTAACCGGTTGCTGAGCCAAGTCTCTGGCGCATTCTGCCATCGATGGCGTAAGGCTGTCATGCGGGCGCGTTGCGCATGGAGTCAGCGTTACCGGCACTTGGTGCGCGGCCCGGCAATGTCGAGTGACTAATCTTGGCGCGTTGTGCGCTGCACGAAAATGGGGGAGCGCTGGCCGTTGTTCACTTTGTTCACGATGAATAGATCGCGCTGGTGAACATCAATAATTCAGGATATCTGATGATAATTCGCGAAAGGTCCACATCAGGCGGAAACGAACAAGGCTCCCGAAGGAGCCTCAAACAGCGCGGGAGCGCTTGGCTGGAAACCTGCATACCAGCATGGCTGGACCCTGCTCGCGCAGGAGGCAGATAGACGTCCTTGCGAACCCCGTAAGCCTACCTATCTGCAACCGGTGAAATTTCGCGGCATCGAAAAGCGCCATTTTTTTGGGGCTGGGAGCAACCAGTGCAAATATGACCGTCGCAGAAAGTCTGGAGATAACCCGCCATCGCTGGCAGGTCGTTACCCCCAAACCGCCTCAAGCATGCTTCTCGATCAACTCGACCTTGTAGCCGTCCGGATCTTCAACAAACGCGATCACCGTCGTCCCGCCTTTCACCGGACCGGCTTCGCGCGAGACCTTGCCGCCGGCTTCACGGATGCGATTGCAAGCTGCCGCCGCGTCGTCCACTTCCAGCGCGATGTGGCCGTAAGCCGAGCCCAGGTCGTACTTGTCGACGCCCCAGTTGTAGGTCAGTTCGAGCACGCTGGTTTCGCTTTCATCGCCATAACCGACGAACGCCAGCGTGTATTTGTACTCGGTGTTTTCGCTTTGACGCAGTACTTTCATGCCGAGGATGCGCGTGTAGAAATCGATGGATCGCTGCAAGTCGCCGACTCGCAGCATGGTGTGAAGAAGTCGCATGATGGGGTTCCTGTGGGGAATGTCGATGGAACGGGTGGTCCGCTTTACCGTGTCTTTTACTGTGTCTCAGCGAACAACGCGCACGATTAAAATGGCCACATCCAAAATTGTACCGCCCGCCGCAAAGGCTCGCAGCGCGATGCTCCGCGCCGCCGGGGCGTTAAAGCAGGGGCAGCAATTCGGGCGGATGATGTTTGAGCGTATGCCGCGCTTCGCGAAAGTCCGGGAAAATGGATTCGACGGTGGCCCAGAAGCGCGCACTATGATTCATCTCTCGAAGGTGCGCGAGTTCGTGCGCGACCACGTAGTCGATAACATGCACGGGGAAATGAATCAGCCGCCAGTTGAGGCGGATCTTGCCGTCGCTGGAACAACTGCCCCAGCGCGTAGCCGCGGACGACAACGCGTATGCCCTGAACTCCACGCCCAATTTGGCTGCATACACGGGCAACCGCTCGCCGAAAACCTGCAACGCCTGAACATGTAGCCAACGTTGCACGCGCTCGCGAATGAGCTGACCCTCTGCCATTGCGGGAAGGCCGAGCCAGAGCACGTCACTTTCTGTATCGAAGGCGGGTTGTGTCGCGCTCTTGCCCGTCGTACCCGGCGCAGCGGTCATCATGACAGTGACGGTTCGCCCGAGATACGGAAGCTGCGCCCCATCCTTCCATTCAATCCGCGGTACCGCGCGTTGCTCCACGCGCGTTTGCCATTCGGTGAGCTTCTTGAAGATCCACTTTTCCTTCTCGGCAATCGCGCTTTCTATTGCCCCGATCGTCACCCAGCGCGGCGCGGTAATCGCAAGACCGGTACCGTCGATAGTGAAGCCGATCGTCCGGCGCGACGAACGTTTCAAACGGTAATCGAGCATCTGCGAACCGAGCACGAGTTGCCGGTTGCGCGTGCCGTCGGGCGCAACGGGTTTGCGCAGAGGCGGCGCGGGTGTGCTTGCCGTCTCGGTTGTATCGGTCGGCGCGATCTCGCCACGCAATGTTGCTGGCATGGCAGGGGTGGGTGAGGCAGGTGCGCCCGACGCAGCAGGCGATGGTGCCGCACTCGACAGCCTCGGCTCACTGGGGAGGTTGAGCGGCAGGTCGAGTTGCGGGTTGTCGAGCGCGGCAGCGGGACGCTGTCGCGAGGGAGTCTTCTGCATCGGCTCAGCTTGGCGCACGCGGCGCAGGAATGACGGGAAGAACGACACTAACGATAGAAACAAACGTAACGAACGTAGCGATAACGACACCAGGGTCTACAGGCCGGTAGCCGCGCCGTGAGACTTGGACTCTGACTTAGAGTCAGACTTAGCGTCAGCCTTGGCGGCGAAACCATCGGCGGGACCGTACGCGTCCGGATCAATGCGACGCATTTCCGCTTCGATCCAGCGCTCCACGCGCACGTTGACTTCATCCGGCGTGAGGCCTGTCGTGTCGATCGGACGACCGATCGACATAGTGACTATACCCGCATATTTGAGAAACGATTTCCGCGGCCATACGTGTCCGGCGTTGTGGGCAATCGGGACGACCGGTGCGCCCGCCGCGCACGCGAAACGCGCACCGCCTGACTTGTACTTGCCCTGCTGGCCCACGCGTGTACGCGTGCCTTCCGGAAACATGATGACCCACGCTCCCTCGGCCATGCGCTCGCGCCCTTGCCGCGCCACCGATGCAAACGCATCCTTGCCCTGACGCCGGTCGATATGAACCATCTTCAGCATGCCCATGGTCCAGCCGAAAAACGGTACAAACAGCAACTCACGCTTGAACACATAGCAGAGCGGCCGTGGCATCAACGCGGGGAATGCCAGCGTTTCCCAGGCCGACTGATGCTTCGACAACAGCACGGCCGGACCGTCCGGCAGGTTCTCCATGCCTTCGATCCGGTAGCGGATGCCGTTCAGGTATCGCATCACCACGATGCACGACTTGCACCAGTACGCCGCCATCCAGTAACGCTTTTCAGCGCGCATGAACGGGAATACGAGGAAGCACGTACACGCGTACGGCACCGTATAAACGACGAAAAAAACCATCAGCAACAGCGAACGAATGAAGCGCATCGGCTTGAATAAGTCTTATGTGATGTGACGAAAAAAACCAGCTTCAGGTCAGTCAGGTCAGTCTTGATGTGCGGCGAGGAAGTCGAGCGCGAAGGTGCGCAGGTCGTCGTGTACTTTCGTATTCGACGGAAGATTTCCCGCTGCCAGCGTTTTATGCCCCTTGCCGGTCAGCACCAGATGCAGCGCGAAGCCGAGCGCCGCGCCTGCTTGCAGATCGCGCAGCGAGTCGCCGACCACGGGCGTGTCAGCAGGATCGATCTCGAAGCGCTCGATGATCTGCTTCAACATGCCGGGCTTTGGCTTACGGCACTCGCACTCGTCTTCCTGCGTGTGCGGACAGAAAAACACCGCGTCTATCCGGCCACCCACCGCCGCCGCCGCCCGGTTCATCTTTTCGTGCATTGCGTTGAGCGCGGCCATGTCGAACAGACCACGGCCTATACCCGATTGATTCGATGCAATCGCCACGCGGTAACCGGCCTGGTTCAAACGCGCGATTGCTTCCAGGCTGCCGGGAATGGCAACCCATTCATCGGGCGATTTGATGAACGCGTCTGAGTCGACGTTGATCACGCCGTCACGATCGAGAATCACCAGTTTCTTGTTTGCGTTGGTCGGCATGGTGTGGCGCATCAGGTGGCAAGCTTCGAAATGTCCGCGACGCAATTCATCTGCTGATGCAGTGCGCCGAGAAGAGCCAGGCGGTTACTTCGCAGCGCCGGATCTTCCGCGTTCACCATCACGTCGTTGAAGAAGGTATCCACGGCGTCGCGCAACGCGGACAGCGCCGACAGCGCTTCCGTGTAATTGCGCTCGGCCAGTTGTTTTTGCACGCGCGGCGCGACTTGCTCGAGTTGCGCGTACAGCGCCTTTTCGGCCGCTTCTTGAAGCAGCGCTGGCTGCACACTCGACGGCACGGCTTCCGCCGACTTCTTGAGGATATTCGAGATGCGCTTGTTCGCCGCGGCAAGCGATGCGGCTTCCGGCAACGACGCGAATTCGCGCACAGCGTCCAGACGCGCGACGATGTCGTCCAGGCGCGTGGGGTTCAGACTCAGCACAGCGTCGATTTCAATTGCGTTGAAACCACGCTCGCGCAGCACGCCGCGCAACCGGTCCATGAAAAACGCGTAGATGGCGTCGGTTGAATCAACGACTTGCGGCATGCCGGCGAATTGCTTGTGTGCGATACGCAGCAAGTCGAACAGGTCGATGGCAAGGCGTTTTTCCAGCAGGATGCGCAACACGCCGAGCGCGTGACGACGCAGCGCGAACGGATCTTTCTCGCCGGTTGGCTGCAGGCCGATGCCCCAGATGCCGACGAGCGTTTCCAGTTTATCGGCCAAAGCGACGGCGCTGCTCACGCCGTTGGGCGGGGTTTCATCGCCGGAGAAACGCGGCTGATAATGTTCCGAACACGCGAGCGCGACTTCTTCCACCTCGCCGTCGTGGCGCGCGTAGTACGTGCCCATGGTCCCCTGCAATTCCGGGAATTCGCCGACCATGTCGGTGATCAGGTCGGCCTTCGCGAGCAGGGCGGCGCGCTTCGTGACGGTTGCATCCACGCCGATCATGGGCGCGATTTCACCGGCCAGCGCTTCAAGCCGTTGCACGCGTTGCAACTGCGAACCGAGCTTGTTGTGATACACCACGTTCGCGAGCAGCGGCACGCGGTCGGCGAGGCGTTTCTTCTTGTCCTGCTCGAAGAAGAACTTGGCGTCGGCCAGACGCGGACGGACCACGCGTTCGTTGCCTTCCACAATATCGCCCGGCGTCTGCGTGTCGATGTTCGACACAATCAGGAAACGCGAACGCAGCTTGCCGTGATCATCAGTCAGCGCGAAATACTTCTGGTTCGTCTGCATGGTGAGGATCAGGCATTCCTGCGGCACTTGCAGGAACGACTCGTCGAAACGGCACTGATACACGACCGGCCATTCGACCAGCGCATTCACTTCGTCCAGCAACGACTCAGGCATGACCACGCGATCTTCACCCGCGAATGCCAGCAATTGCGTCCGGATGGATTCGCGGCGGTCGTCGAAATTCGCCACGACCTTGCCCTTCGAGCGCAGGGTCTCGGCGTAATCATCGGCGTGCGTGATCGCGACAATCCCTTCCGACATGAAGCGATGCCCCAGCGTGGTGTCGCCGGAGTCGATGCCGAGCGCGCTCACCGGCACGATTCTGCGGCCATGCAACGCGACCAGCCCATGCACCGGCCGCACGAACTGCACGCTGGTGCCGTCGGGGCGTTGATAGGTCATCAGCTTCGGGATTGGCAACTTGCCGAGCGTTTCTTGCAGCGCGGTCTGCAGGCCGTCGGCCAGTGTTGCACCGGGTGCCGCGTAGCGCAGGAAAAACGCTTCGGCCTTGCCGTCCTGGGCGCGTTCGAGGTCGCCGATGGGGAAGTCCGGGAAACCCAGCGCCGCGAGCTTCTTCGCGAGCGGCGCGGTGGGCTGGCCGTCTTTGTCCAGTGCGACGGAAACCGGCAGCACCTTCTCGCGTACCTGCCGTTCCGGCGCGACTGCGCGCACGTTCTTGATGACCACGGCGAGACGTCGCGGCGTGGCGTATTTTTCGAAACTCGCTTCGCCTTCAATCAGGTCGCGCGCGGCAAGCCGCTGCACAATCCCTTCGGCAAACGAGGTGCCCAGGCGCGCGAGCGCTTTCGGCGGAAGTTCTTCGGTCCGCAACTCGACGAGCAGCGATGCAAGGTTGGTTTCAGTCATTGTTATGTCGTGCTCTGGTCAGGCCTGATCGATATTGCGCTCGACCTTCAGCGCCGGCGCCCACGCGGGCTTGGCGGCATCTTGTGCGTCCGTGGTGAGTCCGGCCGCGGCGTGTACTGGGTTGCCCAGCATGGGGAAACCGAGCGCTTCACGCGACTCGTAATACCCCTTTGCGACGGCACGCGACAAATCGCGAATCCGGCCGATATACGCCGCGCGCTCCGTCACCGAAATCGCGCCACGCGCGTCCAGCAAGTTGAACGTGTGACCGGCTTTCAGCACGAGCTCATAGGCGGGCAGCGACAGCTTCGCTTCGATCATCTTCTGTGCTTCGGCTTCGTAGCTCTTGAAGAACGTGAACAGCAGGTCGACGTTCGCGTACTCGAAGTTGTAGGTGGATTGCTCGACTTCGTTCTGGTGATAGACGTCGCCATAGGTCAGGCGACGCAGTTCGCGGCCGTTCGGCGTGTCCTCTTCCCATTCGGTCCACACGAGGTCGTAGACGTTCTCCACTTTCTGCAGATACATGGCGAGCCGTTCGAGACCGTAGGTGATCTCACCGAGCACCGGCTTGCAGTCGATACCACCGACCTGCTGGAAGTAGGTGAACTGCGTCACTTCCATGCCGTTCAACCAGACTTCCCAGCCAAGGCCCCATGCGCCGAGCGTTGGATTTTCCCAGTCGTCTTCCACGAAACGCACGTCGTTCTGCTTCAGGTCGAAGCCGAGCGCCTCAAGCGAGCCGAGATACAGGTCCAGGATGTTTTCGGGCGCGGGTTTCAGCACCACTTGATACTGGTAGTAGTGCTGCAGGCGGTTCGGGTTGTCGCCGTAACGGCCGTCCTTCGGACGCCGGGACGGCTGGACATACGCCGCGCGCCACGGTTCCGGGCCTATGGCGCGCAGGAACGTGTGAACGTGCGAGGTACCCGCGCCGACTTCCATGTCGATCGGCTGGAGAAGCGCGCAACCCTTGTTGTCCCAATAGGATTGCAGCGTCAGGATGATTTGCTGAAAAGTGAGCATGAATGCCTTTGAAGCGTGCCTTCGAAGCTTGGGGCCGGTGGGCCGGCGCGTGGTCGAAGCGGACCGGAAAAATGCACCGGCCGGAGGGCTAAAACGTTGAATTTTAGCGGGAATGAGGGGCTTGTGCGACTTTCCGGGGATGACCGGCGGACTCATCGGCCATTCGGCCGGTAAAAACGGGGATTATCCGCCGAGCCGTTTCGTCATCGGCACACAATCCATGGTCAGGCCGCGTGGCGAATGGTACGGCGCGATTTCATCGCCTTGGAAACCGAGCGCGCGATAAAACGCCGCGGCGTTCAGTGTGGAGTCGAGCTTGAGTTCGCGGAGTCCTTCCGAGCGGGCGAGCGTTTCAAGGTGACGCATCATTGCCGCACCGATGCCGCGTTTCATATACGCCGGATGGACAAAAATCGCATCGATTTTGCCGGTCGCGAGGTTGATCATGCCGGTGCCCGCCACGTGCTCGTCAATGGTGGCCACGAGGAAACGCGCTTCGACGGCATCGGCGAATGCTGCCGAGGTCGTACCGCCCGTCCATTCTTCGAGCTGATCCAGCGGATACGCGCCCGCGCATTCATTCATCACGGCGGCGCGGCGGATGTCCCACGCGGCGTCCGCGTCTGCCCGCACTGCTTTGCGGATAATGAACCGGGCGGGTTCAGGATTTTCCGATGCCATTGTCGTCAGGTTTGTTGCGCCCATTCCTGCCCGGCGCGAACGCAAATCCGAATGCCAGCAACAACAGCGACACCAGGATCACGGTCATGTTGCCGCTCGTGACATACGGCGTACGGCCGGATGTGCCCTGCACGATGGCATCAAGAGAACCGACTGTGTACACGGGCAACCGTCCTACTACAGCGCCATTCGCCGCGATCACCGCGGTGATGCCCGTGTTGGTCGAGCGCAGCATTGGACGGCCGGTTTCGATCGAACGCATGCGGGCCATTTGCAAATGCTGATCCAGCGCAATGGTGTTGCCGAACCACGCAAGATTCGTCGAATTCACCAGAATGCCCGCGGGCGCTTCCTGTTCGCGAATCGTCCGCGCAATCTCTTCACCGAAAATATCTTCGTAGCAGATATCGACGGCAATCGGCTGGTTGTGTACGAAGAACGATTTCTGCACCGGCGGCCCGCGCCCGAGATCGCCGAGCGGAATGCCCATGAGCGCCACGAACCAGTGGAAACCCGTCGGCACGAATTCGCCGAATGGCACGAGATGATGTTTGTCATAGCGGTACACGTCCCGCTGATTCGGCGTGATGCCGAACAGGCTGTTCGTGTAGCCGGTTACGCGGCCTTCCGAAGCCGTCACGCCGATAGCGCCAAACAGAATGGAGGAGTTGGTTGTATCGGAGAAAGTGCGCAGCGCAAGCGCCAAATCCGGCGGCACCTGGACGGCAAGAATGGGCAACGCGGTTTCCGGCGTGACAATAAGATCCGCAGGCTTCTCGGTGATCAGCTTTTTATACAGCGCCAGCGATTGATCAACGCCGTCCTGCTCGAACTTCATCTCCTGCTTGACGTTGCCTTGCAGCAGCCTGACGGTAAGCGGCGCGTTTGCCGGGATCGTCCATTCGACCAGCGACAACAACATGCCGGACGCAAGCAACACCACCGCCACGATGAACGGCGCAAGTCGCGCAGCCTTCGACGTTTCAGCCGCTGAGTGGCGCCGAAAGCCATAGAACCCCTGCACGAGCAGCGCCGCCACAAGCCCAAGCACCCAGCCCACGCCATACACGCCCGCGACCGATCCGAACCCCGCCAGGGGGCCATCGACTTGCGCATACCCGCTCGCAAGCCACGGGAAGCCGGTGAACACAAGGCCGCGCAACCATTCGCCCAGCGCCCACGCGCTCGCAAAGGCAAACGCGCCGTGCCAGGTCGGCACGAAGCGCGGTTCATCGGCTGGCACGGTAGCAGAGGAGCCCGTGTCGTCCTCATTGTCTCCATATCGCGCACGACCCGCGCACAGCGACCAGACCACGCCCGCCAACGCCGGATAGATCGCGAGATACATGCAGAACAACGCGACGGCCGCAGCCGCCAGCGGCGCCGCCATGCCGCCGTAGTCGTGCATGCTGACATACAGCCACCACACACCCGTCACGAAGTTGCCGAATCCAAATGCCCAGCCCGTCAACGCCGCGCTTTTCCAGCCATTGGTGCGCGTAAGCCACGCGAAGAACAGCGTGAAAATCACCAGTTCGACCCAGCCGCCGTGCGGCGTAGGTGCGAACGACAGCGTATTCGCGGCGCCCAGCACGGCCGCGACGAGGTAATGCCAGAACGGCAAGGACTGAGCCGTGCCGGCGCGTTTTTCAGCGGGTATCGGCTGAGAGCCGCGCCGTGAGGTAACAGGAGACGAAGAGTCGGCCATGGATTACGGGTCGGCAGAAAGTAAGCGAATGACAGAGCGTGACCGGCGCTCGTCATGTCACGAAAAAGGCGCAAAACGCCTGCATAGCCGACACACCACCGGCCACTGACGCGTAGTGTGAACAATCAGTGGTACAGGCTTGAGCAGGTCAGTGCCGCTCAGTGTGTGTGGCGTTCCGACGCGTTCTCTATTTTGATCAAGCGAAAGTAATCGCGTTCAATCGCGTTCAATCGCGTTCGTCGTCGTGGTCGCGCCGCGAATTCCCGTCGAGCAGGTTCGTATTCGGCGCGCGCCGTACGCGCAGCACGTGGATCTGGCGAGCGTCGCCGCGCAGAATCTCGAACACGAACTCGTCAATCCGCACCTTCTCCCCACGATGCGGCACACGTCCGAACCGGTGCGTGACCAGCCCGCCGATGGTGTCGACTTCGTCGTCGGAGTAATGGGTGCCGAACTGCTCGTTGAACTGCTCGATGCCAGTCAGCGCACGCACACGATGCGCGCCATCCGGCGTCGCAATGATGTTGCCGGCTTCTTCGTCGAAGTCGTACTCGTCTTCAATGTCGCCAACAATCTGTTCCAGCACGTCTTCAATCGTGATCAGTCCCGCCACGCCGCCGTATTCATCGACGACGATGGCAATGTGATTCCGGTTCACGCGGAAATCGTGCAGCAAGACGTTCAGGCGTTTCGATTCGGGGATGAACACGGCGGGGCGAAGCATGCCGCGCACATCGAATTCTTCTTCGTGGTAATAGCGCAGCAAGTCTTTTGCAAGCAGCACGCCGATCACATTGTCACGGTTGCTTTCGAATACCGGATAGCGCGAGTGCGCTTTTTCGAGCATGAACGGAATGAACTGCTCGGGCGTTTCGGCAATGTTGATGGCGTCCATCTGGGCACGCGGAATCATGATGTCGCGCGCGCAGAGTTCGGACACCTGGAACACGCCTTCGATCATGGAGAGCGAATCCGCGTCGAGCAGATTGCGTTCGTGGGCGTCCTGAAGGACTTCCAGCAATTCGTCGCGCGATTCAGGTTCGTGCGAGATGAAATCGGTCAGGCGCTCAAGCAGCGTGCGCTTTTCCGGCGGTTTGTCGGTGTGTCGTCGACTGGGATAGGCGTCGTTCATAGTGGGGCGCCCGGAGTGTTCCGGACGCGAAATTACGGAGCGTTAAGAATACACCAAGGAAAATTCGCGCCAGTTCAAGCGGGCACGAAGACGTTCAAATCTCGTAGAAACATCGTAACTGATAAATATCGGCTGAGTATGTCGAGCCGGTGACGTTGGCCGATTGGTCGCAGTTGAGCATATTACTGAGCATTCTCAGCAGGTTCATGCGTACCTTCATGCGTACCTCTAACGTGTCCCGTCACATTCATTCCTGCGACGAATTCACGGAATTCACATTCTGGCAGCGCTGCAACAGCGCTTCGAGCTGCCGGTCGGGCATGCCGCATTCACGTAGTGCGGCAACCGTGCGGCTGACGTAATCGAGCGTAGTGCCGTATCGGCCGGTGGCGCAGCCGAGCACGTGGCGCACCATCGGGTCTGCCAGCTTGCCGGCGTAGGTGGAGGCCTCACGTCGCATCACGAACGCCAGCGCGTCGACACGGCGGCCGTCGACCAGCGTGCATGGCAACCAGGCCACGCGGTACGAATTCATCGCCATTTCGCGTCGCCACAGCACGTCAAGGTGCGGCTCCGCGCCAACGGCGGCAAGCCGGAACGCCATGCCCGTGCATGAACCGCCGCGATCCAGCGCCAGTACAAGCCCAGGCTGCTCGGGCGTGCCGCGATTCACGCGCGACCACAAATACAGTCCACGATGATAACCGTGCACCTTGCTGCGCACCGTTTCCACGGCGGGCAAGCCTGGATTCCAGATCAGCGAGCCATAGCCGAACAGCCAGAGATCCGTCTTGCGATCCCAGTGCGCCAACGCTTTTTCACGCGACGCCGCAAGTTCTTCATCGGTGAGAAGACGCGACTCCTCGAACACCGGCGGATAGTCGTCGGGAGTCTGCGCAGGCAATTCCTTCAGCAGTTCGGGGAGCGGGGAAGGGTCGTCAGTCACGGCTTAGTTGGGCGGCAGCGGCAAGTAAGGATCGGTGAAACCCAGCTTTTGCATGATGCCGGTTTCGATCGATTCCATTTCCTCCGCTTCCGCCGAATCTTCATGATCGTAGCCCTGAGCGTGCAGCGTACCGTGCACGATCAGATGCGCGTAATGCGCGGCGAGCGGCTTGTTCTGCTCGCGCGCCTCGCGTTCCACTACAGGACAGCACAGCACCAGGTCGCCCGTGACCGGATCGTCTTCCGATTCGGCGTACGCGAACGTCAGCACGTTAGTGGCGTAGTCCTTCGTCCGATAAGACCGGTTCAGCGTCCGGCCTTCCTCGGTATCGACGAAACGCACGGTCAGTTCCGCGTCCGCGAACAGCGACGCCTTGATCCAGCTGGCGACGGTTGCGCGCGGCAACAGCGCCTTGTGTTCAGGGAAGGCTTTGGCGGCGGGAAACTGCAGCGTCAAGGCAAGTTTGGGCATGCTTATTCAGAGCGATATTTTGCGGCGGCAATCGCGGCCGCCGCGGCATCACGGTCCGACTGCGCGTCGTACGCTTCCACAATGCGCGCCACCAGCGGATGGCGCACCACGTCCACGCTGGTGAACTTCGTCATCGCGATACCGCGCACATCAGCCAGTATGTGTTGCGCTTCGATCAGCCCGCTCCTGTGCCCGCGCGGCAAATCGACCTGCGTGGTGTCGCCGGTGACAACGGCCTTCGACCCGAAACCAATTCGCGTCAGGAACATTTTCATCTGCTCGGGCGTGGTGTTCTGCGCTTCGTCCAGGATGATGAACGCGTGATTCAGCGTCCGGCCGCGCATGTACGCGAGCGGCGCGATTTCGATCATCTGGCGCTCGAACATTTTCGCGGTTTTATCGAAGCCGAGCAGGTCGTAGAGCGCGTCGTAAAGCGGCCGCAGATACGGGTCCACTTTCTGCGCGAGATCGCCCGGCAGGAAACCCAGCCGCTCGCCGGCTTCTACGGCAGGACGCGTCAGCACAATGCGCTTCACCTGATCGCGTTCGAGCGAATCCACCGCGCACGCGACCGCGAGATAGGTCTTGCCCGTACCCGCCGGGCCGATGCCAAACGTCACATCGTGCGCAATGATCTGCTTCAGGTATTCACGCTGCATTGGCGTGCGGCCGCGTAGATCGGCGCGTCGCGTGTACAACTTTGGCCCTGGATCTTCCTCGTCGCCCAGGTCGATGGTCACGTTGGGCTCATCGAACGGATGATCGGGGTCGCCGCGAAAACGTGGATCGACAGGGTCGGAATTGAGATTGTTCGAAGGCTTATTGACGTTCAACCCGCGCCTCGCCGCATTGCGCGCTTCGACCAGCGCCAACTGGATATCGTCCACCGACAACGTGTCCTTCGCGCGATTGTAGAAATTCTCGAGCGCCGCCAGCGCAACCTTCGCGCCGCGCCCGCGGATGGTGATCTTGTGTCCGCGACGCGTGAGCGTCACGTCGAGCGCCTGCTCGATCTGCCGCAAGTTTTCGTCGAGCGGGCCACAGAGGTTGGCGAGCCGCGCGTTGTCTTCGCGCGGTGCGGTGAATTCCATATGCTGCTGAGCGGTCTTCAAGGCGAGAGTCGGGTTCCTGTCGAAGCTGCAGTTAATGAGGCCAATAAAGGGGCAACTTAGTGAGTCGTAGCGGGCGTCATAATCAGCTCGCCGCGCAACGAATGCGGATACGCCACGTTGATTTCCACATCGACCATCTGGCCGATCAGCCGTTTGTGTGACGAGATCGGCGCCGGGAAATTCACCACGCGATTATTCTCCGTGCGCCCGGCGAGTTCGCTCGGGTCCTTGCGTGACGGGCCTTCCACCAGAATGCGCTGCACCGAGCCCAGCATGGCGTTGCTGATCTTCGCCACGTTCGCCTCGATGGTCGCCTGCAAATGTTGCAAACGCTTGAGCTTCACTTCGCGTGGGGTGTCGTCGTGCAGGTTTGCCGCGGGCGTGCCGGGACGCGGGCTGTAGATGAACGAGAAACTGGTGTCGTAACTCATTTCGTCGATAAGCTTCATCATCTTCTGGAAGTCATCTTCCGTCTCGCCGGGGAACCCGACAATCATGTCCGTGGACAGCGACAAATCCGGACGAATCGCGCGCAATTTGCGGATCACGGACTTGTATTCGAGCACGGTATAACCGCGTTTCATGGCCATCAGGATGCGATCGGAACCATGCTGCACCGGCAAGTGCAAGTGGCTCACGAGCTTGGGCACTTTCGCGTAGGTGTCGATCAGGCGCTGCGTGAATTCCTTCGGATGCGACGTGGTATAGCGAATCCGTTCGATGCCCGGGATTTCGGCCACGTATTCGATCAACGTAGCGAAATCCGCAATGTCCGTGGAATGCTGTGTCACCGGTCCACGATACGCATTCACGTTCTGACCCAGCATGGTGACTTCGCGCACGCCCTGGTCGGCGAGGCCGGCAATTTCGGTCAGCACGTCGTCCAGCGGCCGCGATACTTCTTCGCCGCGCGTGTAGGGCACCACGCAATAGCTGCAGTACTTGCTGCAACCTTCCATGATCGATACAAACGCGCTCGGGCCATCAACGCGAGCCGGCGGCAGATGATCGAACTTTTCGATTTCCGGAAACGAGATATCAACTTGCGCGCGGCCGCTGGAACGCCGTTTCGCGATCATTTCGGGCAGGCGGTGCAAAGTCTGCGGGCCGAATACCAGGTCCACGTACGGCGCACGGGACACAATAGCCGCGCCTTCCTGGCTTGCCACGCAACCGCCCACGCCAATGATCAGGTTTGGGTTCGCTTCCTTCAACTCGCGCACGCGGCCAAGGTCCGAGAAAACCTTTTCCTGCGCTTTTTCGCGCACTGAACACGTGTTGAAGAGAATGACGTCCGCGTCTTCCGGCGTATCCGTCTGGGTGAGGCCATGGGCTGCTCCGAGCACGTCGACCATTTTGTCGGAGTCGTACTCGTTCATCTGGCAGCCAAAGGTCTTTACATATACTTTCTTGGTCATGAATTTCGCCGGTCGCAGTGATTAGTCTGGGGGCGCGGTTTTTAATGCGTTGAAGGGACTTACCTATTTCGTTCGTCGGCTTTTGCGCTCGCTTTTAGCCCTGCTTTAGCCCGATTTCGCCTGAAATGGCCGAAATTCGGACGCCGCGTAGCTCGACGCTTAACTTAATATTATAGCGTCCGCTCGACTTCGTGACCCTGCTGGCCGGGCGGGTAGGCCAAGTCGCCAAGCAATTCCGCCGTCGCCCGGGCGAAGCGTTCGATCAGGAAATCCAGCAGCACGCGCACCCGCGGCGCCATATACCGGTTGCCGTGGAACACCGCGTGAACCGCCGCTTCGTTCGAACACCAGTCTGCCAGCAAAATTTTCAGCGCGCCGGAGCGGACGTCGGCGGCTATATCCCAGATTGATTTGTGCGCAATACCCTGGCCAGCCAGCGCCCAGGCCCGCGAGAGCGCGCCGTCGTTCGTTTCCCAGGCTTCGTCGAGGGGCACGGTGTGGGTGAAACGCTCGTCGCCGCGGACGAACTGGAACTGATTGAACGTAGCCGTCGATGTCACCAGCACCGTGAACGTATGCGCGCTGAGATCGGCGGGCATTTTCGGTTCGCCGTGCCGCGCCAGATAGTCCGGCGATGCGCACAGCACACGCCGGTTCGGCGCCAGCCGCCGCGCGACCAGATTGCCCTCGGGCGGTTGGTTGAAGCGGATCGCCAGATCAATATCTTCCAGCAGCAGATTCGACACCGAATCCGACAGCGTCAGCGAAAAACTCACATCCGGATGCAGGCGGCTGAATTCATCGAGCCAATGGCACAGCAGGTTGCGGCCGAAATCCGATGTGGCCGAGATCCGCACTTTGCCGCGTACGAGATTCTGGCCGGCGTGCAGCGCGGCTTCGCCGTCCTCGATAGCCTGCAGCGCAATCCGACAATGCTGCAAATAAAGCCGGCCTTCGTCGGTGAGCCTGAGCTGGCGGGTGGTGCGCTCGAACAGCCGTGCGGTGAGGGATTTCTCCAGTTTGAGCAGCCGGGCGCTGGCCGCCGCCGGCGATAAACCCAGCTTGCGCCCCGCCGCCGACAAGCTGCCGAGCGCTGCCGCTTCGGTAAACAGGCGCATATCGCCGAGTCGATCCATCGTCATTCTCAATTTACTTTTGATAATGCTTCAAATGCTACGCCAATTATCAAAATGTCTCTTCGCGCGCAGAATTTGGTGCGTTGCAGCGTGTGAAGCTGGAAATCATGCCGCCTGAAGTGTCTAAACCTGCCCTGATGAAACTCGATCACGTCACCATCGTCGCGCCCGATTGCGAGCCGATCCGCCATTTTCTCGTCGATATAGCCGGCATGAAAGTCGGTCCGCGCCCGCCGTTCGGCATAGGCGGGTACTGGCTTTATCTCGACGACGTGCCGGCCGTGCATCTGATCGAGAACGGCTCGGTGCTGGCGTCGCCCACCGGTGGCCGGGCGGCGACGCGCATCGATCATCTCGCGTTGCGCGTGCAAGGCGCGGCCGAATGGCAGGCGTTGCTCGCGCGTCTGCACGAACACGCGATTCCGTTTTCCGAAGCCGACGTTCCGCTCGCCCGCGAACAGCAAGTGTTCGTGCAGCTTGCGCCAGGCGTGGTCATCGAATTCGTGACGTCGGTTTCCTCACCATCGTCACCATCCTCACCCTCCGCATTCTCAAACTAAGGGGATTTCCATGCCTATTCCACTTCTGGCGCTCGCGATCAGCGCGTTTGCCATCGGTACAACCGAGTTCGTGATCATGGGGCTGCTGCCCGACGTGGCCCGCGATCTGGCTGTATCGATTCCATCGGCGGGTTTTCTCGTCACGGGCTACGCGCTGGGCGTAGCCGTCGGCGCGCCGCTGCTCGCCGTACTGACCGCAAAAATGCCGCGCAAACTCGCGCTGCAATTGCTGATGGGCGTGTTTATCGTCGGCAATGTGCTGTGCGCCGTTGCCCCCGGTTATTCGATGCTCATGGTTGCCCGCGTGGTGACGTCGTTCGCGCACGGCTCGTTTTTCGGCATTGGCGCAGTGGTCGCGGCGTCGCTGGTTCCCGCTGAAAAGCGCGCGAGCGCGATTGCGCTGATGTTCACCGGGCTCACGCTCGCGAACGTGCTCGGCGTGCCGTTCGGGACGTTTATCGGACAGGAGTTCGGCTGGCGCTCGACGTTCTGGGTCGTGGCGGCGCTCGGCGTGCTGTCGCTGATCGGCGTGGCCGCGCTCGTGCCGAACAAGCACGATTCGGGACCGTCGAACCTGGGCCACGAACTGCGCGTGCTGAAGGAGCCTCAAGTCTGGCTCGCGCTGGCAATGACGGTGCTCGGCTTCGGCGGCGTGTTCGTGGTCTTCACCTACATCGCGCCGATCCTCGAACAGGTCAGCGGATTTTCGCCACACGGCGTCACGTTGGTGCTCGTGCTGTTCGGCGTCGGATTGACGATCGGCAACACGATCGGCGGCAAGCTGGCCGACCGGGCGCTGATGCCGTCGCTGATGGGCATTCTCGTCGCGCTGGCCATCATCATGGCGGTGTTCGCGAAGACCAGCCACAACCAGACGCTGGCGGCTATCACGATCTTTATCTGGGGCATCGCCGCGTTCGCTACCGTACCGCCGCTGCAAACTCGCGTGGTCGAGAAGGCGAAACACGCGCCGAATCTGGCGTCGACGCTGAATATCGGTGCGTTCAACCTGGGCAATGCGGGCGGCGCGTGGCTCGGCGGTGTGGTGCTGCAGCAAGGACATCCCCTTGATTCGCTGCCGTGGGTGGCGGCCGTAGTCGCCGTGGTCGCGCTCGGCGTGACGTGGTACGCGGCCCGGCTCGATCGCGGCGGTCAGGGAGCGAGCGCGGGTGCGGTGGATGCGGTTTGAATCCGTGGGGCGTGTGGGATGGGGGAATACGCGCGTTGATTCAGCGTGCGGCATGGGAAGGTACGCGCGCCGATCCGCCCTGCGCGATAGGGCGGCCCCCACGCCGATCTAGCCGGATATTGACCCGGCGTCCTCAACCGACTAGCGTGTCGTGCGAGCCGCATCCGCGGCTTCTCGCTTCATCACGCTTTTCGACCGAGGTTTTATGGAAGACATCACGCTGCGCCAATGCCTGAAGGGCGCATGGCGCGACGCCGCCTCCGCCGTGCGGCACATGCCGATCGTATTTCTAGTGGCGTTCGTAGCCGTGCTCGCGACGGCAACCGCCGGCTATACGGCGCAATTTCCCGGCATGGCGGAATCGGGCGGTTCGCTCACTGCGATGACCGGCAGCAGCGCCGGTCATGCCGCCGGGTTCGGACAGGCGCTGGTTTCTCTTGGCGTCACGTTTGTACAGACATTGATACTCGCGGTGCTGGCCGTGTTCGTGGTCCGCTTCGCGATGAAACTGAGCGCAGAGTCCGCCGAAGCTTCCGCCACCTCCGCGCCTGTACTGCCGGCGACGCGTCTCTGGGACGCCGGTATCCGGCGCTACTTCCTGCTTTGCATCGCGCTGGTTGCGGGTTACGTGGGGGCGACGCTCGCGGTCGTAATCGTGTGGATCGGGTTGCGGCTGGCGGGATTGTCCAGCGGCACATCGATGGCCGCGACCGCCACGCTCGCTGTGCTGGCCGTGTGCGGCGTGAGTTATGTGTCGGCGCGGCTTTCCTTGCTGTTTCCGCACACTGCCGCCGGTGGCCGGATTCAATGGCGCGCCGCCTGGGAGGACACGCGCGGGCACTTCTGGTTTATCACGACGGCGGCCGTGCTCGCGATCCTGCCTATCATTTGTATTGCGACGGTGTTGACGGTGATCGCAGAAATGCTGGCGACGGCAGGGTCCATCGGCAGCCTGACGATGGGTTTGATGGTCGTGCAAAGCGTGGGCACGCTGCTTTATACGGCAACGGGCGCAACCTGCTCGGTCTGGCTGTACAGGAAGTTCGCGTCGATTTTGAGAGCGGAATCTGTGTGATTTTGTGGTGGCGGCGTTTGTTTCTCCACGTTTGCATGACAGCGGTTTGAAACGCGTGAACGGGCGCTGCGGTGGCTGAGTTGCTCTTTTGCCGGACGCGATTGTTTCCAGCTTTGCCACGATGCCCAAACGCAAAACGCGGCCCTTCAGTTGAGAGGGCCGCGTTTTTTCAGTGCTCTCGATACTCCGTCGAACGGAGCCTCCCGCCGTTAAACCGTTTCTTCCGCCGGTTCGCGCGCGGCGGCGAGCGCCATGCGGAAATCGGCGAGTTCCGCGATGGTCAGCACCGGAATGTTGCGCTCCTTAACAAATGCATCGATCTGCGCACCGCGCGCCATCGTGCCGTCCGGATTCATCAGTTCGCATAGCACGCCAGCCGGCTTCAACCCGGCGAGGATCGTCAGATCGACGGTTCCTTCCGTATGACCCCGCCGGGTCAGCACGCCGCCCGGCTGCGCGCGCAGCGGGAACACATGGCCGGGACTTACGATGTCGCCAGCCTTGACGTTGTCGGCAATGGCGGCGCGGATCGTGGTCAACCGGTCAACGGCTGATACGCCCGTCGTCACGCCCTCGCGTGCTTCTATAGACACCGTGAATGCCGTGCCGTATTTGCTGCCGTTGGCGGCGACCATCGGCGGCAGGTGGAGCGCGCGAACGGTCTCGTCCGGGAGGCACAGGCACACGATGCCGCTGCACTCGCGGATCATCAGCGCCATGCCTTCGGCGTCGAGTTTTTCAGCGGCGTAAATGAGGTCGGCTTCGTTCTCGCGATCGTCGTCATCGAGCAGGGCGACCGCGCGGCCTTCGCGCAACGCTTGCAGGGCCGCGGCAATTCGGGGAGGGATGACAACGAAAGCGTCGCCTGCGCGAAGTTGCGCAAGATCAGCAAAGGCGGTGGCGGGGGAGGTGAAGCTGGACACTGAGTCGAACATGGGTGAAACGCTCTCGCAAAAGAAATGGGGCGAAAAACGTTTCAGGGCATTGCAAACAGACAGAACGACACGCGTTTTCAGCGCCGTCAATCGACAGCGCCCGTTCAACGCGGACACAAGAACGCCGCGGCAAACACGCGAAACGGACATGACCGTCTGCACATCTTCTCTCATCCGGACTGTGACCGTCGGCTCTGGCATCTCACCAGATCTGCTGACCCCGTTACGTGGCTCGCAATGACTTGCAAGCTGCGTTCACGGGCGCTCGCGGGCTCGCGGGAGGCTTTCAGCCACTCGCATACCGCCGGTGGGGAATTGCACCCCGCCCTGAAGACGTACTGACTTGTCGCTAAACACTTAACAACGCGACTAATTTCAGGATACAACAGACCAGCCGATGTTGCAGTACTGCATGTTTATAGCTTGGACGGAAGCGCGCCTAGCTGGCATCGTCGATACGACGTGAATCGGCCGGAACATGCCAGCGCGGCGGCGTTTCCGCGTTCACCGTGACCTGATAAGCGCGTGCTTCCGTGTTGCCGGGATTACGCAGCGTGTGGGGCTGATCGGCGTCGAACACAATGGCGTCGCCCGTGGCCAGCAACTGCGCCCGGTCATGCACGCGGATTTCCAGCGTGCCGTCGCTTACAACCAGATTGATCGTGGTGCCGGGCGGGTGCGGACTGCCGGATTCGGCGTGCAGCGGCGCAATGCGCAGTTCGTGGAATTCCGCCGATGCCGGCGCGCTCAGCGGAAACAGCGGCCGTGCCGAAAAGCGTCCATTCGATGTCACGAGGCGCGTTGCCTGCTCGGCCGGCAAATATTCGATGCCATTGGTCGCGTGGCGTCGAAGGAACGCCGCCACCGACACCTTGAGCGCGCTCGCGATCTTGTGGAGCACCTTGATGGACGGCACGCTCCGCCCGGATTCGATCTGTGCCAGCATGGCCCGTGATACGCCCGACGCGCGAGCGAGGGCATCGAGCGAAAGCTGGCGTTCGGCGCGCAGCCGCGCCAGGTTCACGCCAACGAGATATTCGAGCGCGTCGTTCGCTTCCTGCGCGTCGGTGTTATGCGTTTGATGAACGTTAGCCGATGCCGCCCGTGTTGCCTCGGCGAGTTCGGCCGGCGCGTGCGCATCGAACGACTCGCGCACGAGTTCCAGCGATGAATAAGCCGGTGCAACCATGATGAGCCTCCAGTCTTTCATTCGTTCAGTCGATAAGACCCGCCCAGCGAAACGGCGCGGGGACAAGTGAAAGCAAGACTAGCATTGGCTTAACGTGGGTCAAACGAAGATATCGTCACACCGTTATCAGGTGCCGCAGGGTAGCTATTCGCGGCAACGCCCGGTTAAACGACCGTGCGAGTGGGCATGGATGAAGCCGCCCGCGGTTCCTTCTCCGGCTCGCCGGATGCGAACCACCCGTCGATGCGGCGAATCACGTCATCCAGTGAACCCGGCTCCAGGTGGAGGCCGAGTTTCGAGCGGCGCCAGAGCACGTCGTCCGCACAGGTTGCCCACTCGTTGTCGCGCATGTAGCGGAGTTCCGCTTCGTAGAGGCCGGGCGCCAAGGCCTCGCCGAGATCGGCGAGCGAGCTTGCATCGCCCAGCAGCTTCTGTGCACGCGTGCCGTAAGCGCGTGCATAACGATGCGCGAGCCCGTCGGGCAGCCAGCGATTGCGTTCTTTGAACGATTTGAGGAAAAGCGCGAAATCGGCATTGGCAATGTCCCCGCCGGGGAGCGGTGCGCCTTCCGTCCAGGGTTTATTCCGGGCCGGCGACTGTAGCGCCTCGCCGAGCTTGTCGACGGCTTCTTCGGCCAGCTTGCGGAACGTGGTGATCTTGCCGCCGAATACCGATAACAACGGCGCTTCGTTCGCGGGCGTGTCGAGTTCGAGCAGGTAATCGCGCGTGACCGCCGACGCGTTCTCCGCGTTTTCGTCCTCGAGCAGGCCGCGCACACCGGCATAGGTCCAGCAGACGTCGGCCGGACTGATGTGTTTCTTGAAGTAGCGATTGATGGAGTCGCAGAGGTATGCGGTTTCTTCCGGGCTGATGGCGACTTTCGACGCGTCGCCGTGATACTCGAGATCCGTCGTCCCGATCAGCGTGTACTCGTGCTCGTACGGAATCGCGAAGATGATGCGTTTGTCCGGATTCTGGAAAATGTAGGCGTGGTCGTGCTCGAAGAGGCGCCGGGTGACGATGTGGCTTCCCTTGACCAGCCGCACGGTGTGGCGTGTATGCGTGTTGCTGTTGAGTGAATCCTTGAGCAGGTCACTGACCCACGGGCCGGCAGCGTTCGCGATGGAGCGCGCCCGAACGTCAAAGGTCGCCCCGTGGTTGTCGGCAAGTGTGGCATGCCAAAGACCTTCGCCGCGGCGCGCACTGACCAGGCGCGTGCGCGTCTTGATTACCGCGCCGTGCTCCTGCGCGTCAACGGCGTTGAGCGCGACGAGTCGTGCGTCGTCCACCCAGCCGTCGGAATAGACAAAACCGCGCTTGATGGAGTCGATGAGCGGTGTACCGGCCGGGTGCCGGCGCATGTCAATGCCCCGGGAGCCGGGCAGCAATTCACGGCGTGCGAGGTGATCGTAGAGGAAAAGGCCGGCGCGGATCATCCAGGCGGGGCGCAGGTTGGGCATGTGCGGCATCACGAAACGCAGCGGCCACATGATGTGCGGCGCCGCGCGCAGCAACACTTCACGCTCTTGAAGTGCCTTGCGCACGAGCCGGTATTCACCGTATTCGAGATAACGAAGCCCGCCGTGAATCAGCTTTGTACTCGACGACGACGTGTGCGAAGCCAGGTCGTCCTTTTCGCACAGCATGACGGTGAGGCCACGGCCCGCCGCGTCCCGCGCTATACCCGTGCCGTTGACTCCGCCGCCCACCACGAGCACATCATAAAGATTGCCTTGCATCGCTTGTCCGCCCCATGGCCACCAACAGAGAACTCCGTCGGAACATAATAATGTTCGAATTCGAAATTTAACGAACAAAAACGAAAATGTAAAGTCGTCTGAATGGCTAACTCTCGCTATTACGGCGTTTTGCCGGAAAAGTGCAGGTCGTGGTCGTATTTGTTCCCGATCGGGCTCATAGGCCGTCCGGCCGAGTGGCGCGAAGCGGGCCAGCGACCGATACTGTAGACACTGGAGACCAAGGAGTGGACGCAATGCGAAAGATCTTGATGGCCGGCGCGCTAGGCGCGCTGATGCTGGGCGGATGCATATCCGCGCCGGATGTTTCGGGATCAAGGGGGGCGCCGTCCCTGGCCGCGCTTCAGTCCATGTGCGGCGGGAGTGCTGTCGATTACGGCACGGACGCACAGGGCGTGTATTCGGCGCTTCTAGACGCTTACGTGGCGCAAAAGCGTGGCAAGTTGCCAAAAGAGCAGTTTTGCGCGTTCCAGGCGGGACTTGCGGGTCAATATACGAGCTTTAGTGCTAGCCGTACGCCGACGGCTCAAAGCGCGTGGGCTTTGTTCTTCGCAGATCAGCGGGCACAAGCGCTTAGCTGGCGCGCAGCCGTTGACCCGACATTGCGCGGCTAGTTGGGCCGCTATCTGGTCCGCTACTCGGCTCGCTCATGCAGCCTGATTGGGCACGCTGGCGGGGGCGAGCTGACCGCAGAGCAGATTTACGAATACCGTTTGATTGCTTTGATCGTGGAGTCGCCGGAAGCCGTCAGGCTCCACAACTGGCGTCCAGACGCAAGATTTTCCAACTGGACAAGCTGGCGTTCGAGCAGGGCGTCTAGTTCGTCGCGCACCATGTCCATCTGATGGGGCGCGTCTTGCAACAGGAGCAGCGTGGCAAATTCATGCGGACTGAGCATCGTGTTCTCCATGACGATCGAACGGCACTTTATCCGGTCGGTGACCGGCATCCGTGCTTGGGAACGTTGGGCGAGGCTGGAACTTCGTGTCCGGCAGACGCATGCTGCATAGCGTGGCTGGCAGCGCCGAAAAGCGGCGCTTCGTTGCCGGGGATTTGATTGTAGGCAAGTGCCGGACGAGTGCCAAACGCTTGCGGAAAATATTGGGTTTGACTTTTCAGGAGCGTGAAAGCGGTTCGGCGGACAAGCGGAATCGTAGAAATTACATGAGGTTCGTGCCGCAGTGCACACAGGCGGTGCAGGGTGTGCGGGCTGGCCGTTACTCCGCTATGAACACCTGCGTGTTTGCCTCGGCGAGCGTTTGAGCCATGTCGGGTGGCGCGGGGGCATCGGTGAAAAGCGCGTCGATCTGGCTCAGATGACCAAGCCGGACGAGTGCAGGGCGGCCGAATTTCGAATGGTCAGCGGCGAGGAACACCGTGCGGGCGTGTTTGATGATCGCTTCGGCCACGCGGACTTCGCGGGTATCGAAATCGCGCAGCGTGCCGTCGGTTTCAATGCTCGACGCCCCAATGATCGCGAAGTCCACCTTGAACTGGCGAATGAAGTCGATCGCCAGCTCGCCCACAATGCCCTTGTCCCAGGGCCGCACAATCCCCCCGGTGATCAGCACCTCGCATTCGGGGTAACCGCTCATCATGCTCGCCACGTTGAGGTTGTTCGTGATCACGTGCAAGCCGCGATGCCGGTTCAGCGCCCGGGCGACTTCCTCGGTCGTCGTGCCCAGGTTGATGAAGAGCGACGCCTGATCGGGAATGTGCTGAGCAACCAGCGCGGCTATGCGGCGCTTTTCGTCGTGGAACATGCGCTGGCGCGCGGTGTACGAGACGTTCTCCGAACTGGTCGGGAGGCTCGCGCCACCGTGATAGCGGCGCAGCAGGTTCATGTCGGAGAGCCAGTTGACGTCGCGGCGAATGGTCTGCGGCGTGACGTCGAAATGCGTGGCCAGGTCCTCTACCGTCACGAAGCCATCGCGTTGCACCCAGTCGAGCAGCTCTTGCTGTCGTGCGTTCAAGGTGATGCGGGGATCTCGTGTCATGGCGTCGAAGAGTGCGCTTTATTGTCGTGAGGTGGCCCGTATTGTAAGGGAAAGGCCCGGCAGGACGGCAATGCCCGATCACCCGCGTTGCCTTTGGTTATCGTTCCCCGATAGCCACGATGCAAGCGCGCCAACGAGCGCCTTGCCGGTGCTGTTTAGGGCTCGGGCGGCACATTGAGAGCGACAAGTTCGTTACCACGCGTTACGTCGATTACCTCGATTACGCCCGCGCCGCAACCGCGAACGATTTGGGATGAAGCCGTTCCCGCGTGATCCGCACATGTACATATCCGCATGTCCCCATGTTCGCACCGGCCGTACGGATTGCATGCTTCGCGTTCTGCGCAGCAACTCCTCAGGATGGCAAAATAGATGGTGTCGAGTTTGAACGCGGGTTAGCGGCCGGGACTCTACCGCGCTGTGTGCGGATTCAACAGGCAAATCGATCGGCCAAAACGCCATTGCTGAATCGTCTTTTAGCGGCTTGCCGAAATACGTCTGTAAGGGAATGGGAATCAAGCGTTGCATGCGTTATCGCAACGCGATCCGGCGCGGTACGATTTATGCTGATTTGTGCGGTATCCGGAACTGACATGTGGTTCTAACGGTCTGTGTTCGTGTCTGCAGCTTCGTTGCAACCCGGCTAAGATGCAGGCTCCAAGTCTTTAACCACATGAGGACGCCGCGACGTTACGTTCACGGCGTCGCCTGATTTTCGGCCGGTTTGGCTGACGGCGCGTTCAGTACAGCTTTGGGAGCGCGATTTTTATGCACACTGACAGTACCCATGTGATGCCTTGGCGGATCGAAGATATCGACCTGTCCCGGATCGACCGGCGTAAAGCGGCATCCAATGAACACCTTCTCCTGTTGCTATGCGCGGCCTCGTTCATTGAGAGCGGGACCGATCTTTATACGAGCAACCTGAGTACGTATTTCAACGACGACCCCGAAGTTTCCGACTGGCTCAACAACGAGTGGGAACCGGAAGAAATGCAGCATGGCCGGGCGTTGAAAACGTATATCCATCATGTGTGGCCGGAGTTCGACTGGGACACGGCGTTCAAGAATTTCTTCGCCGAATACTCGCTGACCTGTTCGGTCGAGGACTTCGAAAAAACGCGTGCGCTGGAAATGGTCGCGCGTTGTGTCGTTGAAACCGGGACGGCCACGCTGTATCGGGCAATCAATGAGTGCTCGGACGACCCGGTTCTCAAGCAACTGACGGACAATATCCGTACAGACGAAGTCCGCCATTACAAGCACTTCTTCCGCTTTTTCAAGAAGTACAACAAGATCGAAGGCAACGGTCGCTTCGCGGTTCTCGGCGCGTTGCTGCGTCGTGTCATGGAAATCAAGAATGAGGATTCCGAGATCGCGCTACGCCATGTATTTGCCATCCGCTATCCGGAGCGCGCAAATGACACCGCGCACAATCGGGAGTTGGCGGCGCGGGTGAATGCGCTGGTCCGGCGCAATTTGTCGGCCGATATGTGCGTGAAAATGCTGCTCAAGCCGCTCGATCTTCCGGCCCGAATTCAGCCCAGCGTGCACTATCCGCTCGCGAAGATCACGCAGCACGTGTTCTTCCGGTAGGCCGGCCGGCGTTTGCATTGAACGGTTTGCTACGCTTTAATCTCTTCGGGTCGAATTCCCCGCTGCTTGCAGCGTAAGCGATCTTTGCCGTGTCCGTCAGGGCACTGCAGAGCCGAGGCGCGAAGCGTACGAGTCGCTGTGCGGCAATACCGCGCTGCTTGCGGCGGGGAAGCTTATTCGATGGCCCGCTTTCGCGGGCCATCGTCTTTTCACGGAGATCCGCATGACCGCTTCCACCGCGTCCGGTGCGCCAGGTATCGAGCAGGGCACGTTTGACGAATGGCCTGCCGAATTGCGGACCTTGTTCGACGGCACGTCGATCGAGACGAAAACGGGCTTCACGGCGTCGTTGCTCGCAGCCGATGACGGCCGCGTGCGGACATCGCTGTTGAGCGTCGGCGAGTTGTTCGCGCCGGATCCGGGCACGTTGTGTTTTTCGTTGTGGCCGCAGTCGAGGGCGGCGCGGTTGGTGTCGAAGACGGGTAACGCCACGCTGACTTTCGTCTTCGATGAAGCCTTCTTCCAGGTCCAGCTTCAGGCGCGAATTGCGCCGTTGGAGGGTTCGCCGGTCACGTGTTTTATCGCGACGATAGAAAGCGGGGAATGGCAGAAAGTACCTTACGCGCGGCTCGTGCAGGGCATTGGATTCGAGTTTGCTCAGGGACAGGGGGACGCGGTGCTGGCCCGCTGGCGAGAACAAATCGATGTGCTGAAGCGTGCGGCGAGCGCCGCTGCCTGAAATAAAAAAGCGGAGCCGAGGCTCCGCTTTTTTATCGAACGCAGTGTGGGGCGGTTGCACGCAAAAGAGTTCCATTTGACTTTCCGCCGCCATAGCGAAGCCGAAAGCAACCGCCTTCCCTCAAGCGAAGAAGGCGCGGGCGAGCTTCCCACCCGCACCCACATCGCGCTATTTAACGCCCGCGTTGTCCCGTGCGGGGCGTATCGCGTCGACCTGCACCGCCGCCGCCTTCACTGCGCGGCTTGCCGCCGAGCAGCGCAGCGCCGGGCGGCCGTGAGCCTTCCGGCTTGCGCGGCGCGGCGCCATTACCACCGGTTTTCGCCGCAACGGGTTTCGGCGAGCGCGAACCGTAGCCCCCGCCGTTGCCACCATTACCACCGCCATTGCCATTGCCATTACCAGCCGGCTTGGCCGACGGCCGGCCGCCGCCGTTCGACTGCTTCGGCGCGCCCTGACGCGGCGCGCCTTGACCCTGACGCGCACCGCCGCCGCCCTGGCTGCGTCGGAGAATCGGTTCCGGCTTCTGCGTCAGATCCGGTTCAAAGCCCGCGATAACTTCCTGCGGAATCGGCCGCTTGATCAGGCGTTCGATGTCCTTCAGCAACTGATGTTCATCGACGCAAACCAGCGACAGCGCCTCACCCGTTGCTCCAGCACGCCCCGTACGGCCGATCCGGTGAACATAATCCTCCGGCACATTAGGCAGATCGAAGTTGACGACGTGCGGCAACTGGTCGATATCGATACCGCGCGCCGCAATGTCCGTCGCCACCAGCACTTGCAGCGTGTTGTCCTTGAACTCAGCCAACGCACGCGTACGCGCCGACTGACTCTTATTACCGTGAATGGCCAGCGCGCTGATGCCGTCCTTCGTCAATTGTTCGGCGAGCCGGTTCGCGCCATGCTTCGTGCGCGTGAAAACCAGCACCTGGAACCAGTTGTTCTTTTGAATCAAATGCGTGAGCAACTCGCGCTTCTTGTCGCGATCCACCGGATGAATCTTCTGCGCGATAGCTTCAACCGTCGAATTCCGGCGCGCCACTTCAATCAGCGCCGGGCGGTCGAGCAGGTTGTCCGCAAGCGTCTTGATTTCTTCGGAGAACGTAGCCGAGAACAGCAGGTTCTGGCGCTTCGGCGGCAACTTGGCGAGCACGCGCTTGATGTCGTGGATAAAGCCCATGTCGAGCATGCGGTCGGCTTCGTCGAGTACGAGAATCTCGAGCTTCGACAAATCGATGGTCTTCTGCTGCATGTGATCGAGCAACCGGCCCGGCGTTGCCACGACAATATCCACGCCGCGTCGCAGTGCATCGATTTGCGGATTGATGCCCACGCCGCCGAACATCACGGTCGATTTCAGTTTCAAATACTTGCCGTAGCCGCGCACACTTTCTTCCACCTGGGCGGCGAGTTCGCGCGTAGGGGTGAGGATCAGCGCGCGGACCGGGCGCTTGGCACCGGCCAAAGGTGCAGGCGCTTCTGACAAACGTTGCAGGATAGGCAGCGTAAAGCCCGCTGTCTTGCCCGTGCCGGTTTGCGCGCCTGCGAGCAGGTCACCGCCGTTCAGCACAGCCGGAATGGCCTGCAACTGGATAGGAGTAGGGATGGTGTAGCCGAGTTCGTTGACAGCGCGAAGCAAGGGTTCGGACAAGCCGAGGGAATCAAAAGACATAAGTGTTCACAGATTCGGTATGACGACCGGCGCTATCGCTAAAGCCCCAAAAGGCCTGAAGCCCAAAAAAAGGCGGCCCGCACCACTAGGTGCGTGCGTACGACGATCGAGGAAATCGGGCGGCATGACGTTCGAGGCGCTTGCTCAAAGCACAAGCTACGAGCGCCGGGAAAGTTGCCGCGAAGATCAACGCGCTATCAAGACACGCTGACTGGCGTTAAGTTGCATTTGAAACGCCGTAAAACGCTTCGCGTCAGGCATTGGGTGCCGTTTTAGGGCAGGCTCATGCTACGTATTCAAGCAACATACTCAAGCAACGTAGCGTGCAATGCTGACGAATTGACACAAGCTGCCGCCCAACACGAACAGGTGCCAGATGCCATGTCCATGCCGGATGCGCTCGTCGTTGATGAAAAAGTAAATGCCGGCGCTGTAGATCAAACCGCCGGCCAGCAGCCACGCCGTGCCGGCGGGCGGTAGTGCTGAAACGAGAGGACGGATGGCTACGAGCGCGAGCCAGCCCATCATCACGTAAATCACCATCGATACGCTGCGGGTTCGACGCCCGAGCGTGAGTTCCTGAACGATGCCAAGAGCGGCGAGCCCCCAGCTTACGCCGAATAACGACCAGCCCCACGGGCCGCGCAGCGTGACAAGCGTGAACGGTGTGTAGCTTCCCGCGATCAGCAAGTAAATGGCCGAATGATCGCATTTTTGCAATACCGCCTTGGCCCGCGGACTGCGGACCCAGTGGTACAGCGTGGAAATGGTGTACAGCACGAGCAACATGGCGCCGTACACGGCAAAGCTGACGATCTTGTACGGGTCGCGTTCCATCGCGGCCATGGTGACGAGCGTAGCGACCCCTGCCACCGACAGCACCGTGCCGACGAGATGGGTCACGCTGTTGAACCGTTCACCAATGTGCATCGACCATCCTCATCGCGGTATTGCGTCCTGTCTGCAACGCCGCGCTTTTCTGCTTCATTTTCTACATCAGGAAATGTTGAGACCGGAGCAAAACCCGCGCAATCCGGCAAACCAACCCCGGGCATTTTACCGCCCCTGAGGCGCATCCAGACTGCCTACCCGCGTTCCAGCTTATTCGTGCTCAAAAAAGAAGAAGGGCGCAGCCCCGGTTTCGAGGCCTGCGCCCTGCTTGCGCCTTTCGGCGTATTTTACGCTACCTGCGGAAAACCCTTCTTCAATCAGTCGAGCGGCGCCGAGCGCAGGTTGCTGACTTGTTGCGGCGACACCGGCGTGCCGTGGTTGCCCCATGACATACGAATGTACGTCACCACTGCAGCCACTTCCGTATCCGACAGCGATTGAGCGAACGGCGGCATGCCATACGGATGCGGATTGCCTTCCGTGCTGGGCGGATAACCGCCATTGAGCACCATGCGGATCGGGTTCACGGCCGACTGCATCTGGATGGACTGGTTCGTGGCAAGCGGCGGGTAGGCCGGCGGTTTGCCGAGACCATTTTCCGCGTGGCACTTCGCGCAGTTTTCCGTGTAGATCTTCTTGCCCTGCTGCAGTAATTCCGAACCGAACTGCGCCGATGTTTCGAACTGCATCGTTTCCGGCGCTTCGCCCTTTTGCGGGATCGACTTCAGGAACGTCGACATGGCGTTGATGTCCGCGTCCGTCATGTACTGCAAGCTGTTGTGGACCACTTCAGCCATCGGGCCGAATACCGCGCCGCGTTGCGATACGCCGGTCTTCAGCAGGTCGTTGATGTCCTTGATGTCCCAGTCGCCGAGGCCCGCTTCCTTATTCGACGTCAACGACGGCGCATACCAGTTCTGCAACGGGATCAGACCGCCGCCGAACGCTGCCGAGCTGACCGGGCCGCCCAGCGGGTTGATCGATGTATGGCACATGCTGCAATGGCCAAGCCCTTCGATCAGGTAAGCGCCGCGGTTCCACTCAACCGACTTGGTGGGGTCCGGCTTGAATTCGCCTTCACTGAAGAACAGCACGCGCCAGCCAATCAGCATGTTGCGCTGGTTGAACGGGAAGCGCAGTTCGTGCGGGCGGCTGGCTACATTGACCGGAGGCACGGAGCGCATGTACGCAAACATGGCGTCCGAGTCGGCGCGCGTGACCTTGGTATAAGCCGTGAACGGCATGGCCGGGTACAGCAGGCTGCCGTCTTTTGAGCGACCGAGATGGATCGACCGATAGAAATCTTCCGATGTCCACTTGCCAATGCCGTACTGGTCGTCCGGCGTGATGTTCGGCGTGTAGAGCGTGCCGAACGGCGTGAGCATGGGCAGGCCGCCGGCAAACGTCTTGCCGCCGCGAACCGTGTGGCAGGCAATACAGTCGCCAGCACGCGCCAGATACTCACCGCGTTTGATCAACTCGGTCTGGTCGGCGGGCACGGCGGCAACGGCGCCGCCCGAATGGAAGGTGTCGCCACCTGACCAGAGTGCTGCGGCGGCTGCGGCGGCTGTAATCACAACAACAGCCGAAAGTGCGAACAGGGACTTGCGTTTCATATTCTTCTCGCTCCTCGCGCCTTATTGCGGTTCGCTGCCGCAGGCGAGCGGCGTTTTGCGCGAGCCTGCGGGCGCGGGTACCGGATTAGCCGGTGCGGTTTGCGTGGAGAGCCAGGCGGCGACAGCGGTCACGTCGTCGTCGGTCAGGCGGGTGGCAATCTGTTGCATGCAGTCAGGTGCTATTGCGTGGCGCGAGCCCGCACGCCAGGCGCCAAGCTGCGCGCTGATGTAGTCCGAGTGCAATCCCACGAGACCCGGAATGGCCGGTTGCATACCCGTCAGGTTCGCGCCGTGGCATGCCGCGCAGGCCGGAATACCGCGCCCTGCGTCGCCGTTCAGCACGATCTGCTGGCCCTTTGACAACGTGGACGCCGACACAGTCGGCTTGGCCGGCTGCGGATACGGCGGGCGTTGTTCCGAGAAATACGTGGCGATCTGATGAAGGTAGTCGTCCGAGAGATACGTGACGAGGTAGTTCATGGGCGGATACTTCCGGCGGCCTTCGCGGAAGTTCTGCAACTGGTTGTACAGGTAGTCTGCCGGCTTGCCGGCAAGACGTGGGAAATAGTCGTTGTCCGTGCCTTCGCCGTGGACGCCGTGACATGCCGTGCAACCCTGTACACGCGCTGCCATGGTGTCCGGCGCCATTGGCTGGGCGGCGGCTTGAGCGGGCGCCGGGGTTTCTGCTGCGCCGGCGATGCAGGAGGCGCCGATCAGCGCCAGAGCCATTAGCGGGGCGAGCAACGGACGAAAGATGCGTCTTGAAGACACGCGACACTCCATGAATTTCGAGGACCTGCCGAGCTTCGTTCGGCCCGGTGCGAATATGTGGTGAACCATTGCCACATTGGCTCTGCGAGCCCGTGATGCGACGCGGCATTCTATCATCGTTGCCTGATGGTGACTATTTGAGCATTGCCCTGTTGCGCCTCGCTTTCAACGTGTACGCGACAATTTGCCGCGCGACCGATCGACAGGGGTTTTTGACTATGCGTGACAGTTAACAGTTGACGGTGTTTGACAAAGCATCGATGGGTTTTCCGAGGCTCGGCGGCGGTTTTGTGTGCCTCGGGTGTCCTTGCGCATGGGTGCATTCCATGTGGCCGTTCCGCTAGACTCGCGTTCCCGGTGGTTTGTTTAGTTTCCTCCTCGACCCTTCATCGAACCTTCAATGCATTCCTTGTTTACTTTCAGGCTGAATTTCTTCGTCAAGGCGCGGTCATGAGTGACGATCCGCTGTGGTTCGCTCAAGTCATCGTTGCCGCGATTGCCGATATTGCGTTTGCCTGCGCGCTCGGCGGGGCGTTCCTGAGCGTGTGGTTATCGAAGGAAAACGCGGCTGCCCCTGTTTCGCCCGCGCGTCTCGGCTGGGTGAGGGCGCGGCGGCTGAGCACGGGCGGCGCGGTCGTGCTCGCGGTGGCGGATCTTGTGCTGGTGTGGATGCAGGCGGCATCGATGAGCGGTGCGCCTCTCTTTCAAGCCTTCGATGCAGTCGTCACCGTTGTGACCGGCACGCATGCCGGCACGGGCTGGGCGATTGCGTTCGCCGGCAGCGTGCTGCTGATCCTGGCTACTGCGTTGGGTAATCCGAAGGGCGGACCGCGGATCGGGTTGTTCGCCATCGGCGCTCTGGTGGCAGCGGCGGGTAAGGCGTCGGTGGGACATGCCGCCGATGCCGGCGCGTTTTCGCTTGCCGAAGGCGTGCAGACGGTTCATCTGCTGGCAACGGCCGTGTGGGGCGGGTTGGTCATCGTGTGCGCGTGGCGGGTGTTGCCGGCGCTGGGGACGTCGCTGGCGCGGGCGTCCTTGATTCGTATTTCCGGGAAGGTTTCTACGGCGGCGGTGGTTGCCGTATCGCTCGTGATTCTCACCGGGATTTACAACGCTTGGCGCGGGTTGGGAGGATCGGCTGTGGCGCTCGAAACGAGCGGATGGGGCCATGCGCTGGTTGTGAAGGGCGTGCTGATTGCCACCGCGTTACTACTCGGCGCGATGAACCGATGGTCCGTCATGCCGCGATTGCAGCGCACTGCATCGACAGTCGATGCGCACACGTTCACCGGCGTGATGCGGATGGAAGCGTTGCTGATTGTTGCTGTGTTCGTCGCGGCCGCCGTGCTGTCGCACAGCGTGCCGGGTTTTTCTGCGATGGGTTAATCGTCGGGGGCTACATGCGCTAAGTTACCGGATGCCGATACTTACTCGTAGCCCAGTTTGTGACTCACGATCGGTGCGCAGAACAGCGCCAGCGCGCAGCCGATCGCTTTGCCCTGAAGTTCGACGAAAGCGCGGTGCGACATGGGCCACGAGATCACCACATCGATGAGTTGCGGCAAGCAAAACAGCACCGCCGCGCCGACAAAACAGCGCGTCACCGTCGACATGCGCCAGCCGTGATGGGCGCCCATCACGGCACCAATCACGCGCAGCACGCCGAACAGCACCAGCGCGCCGACGGCCATCTGCGTGCGGACGAATTCATCTGGAAGGGTGTAATACATGCTGGACTCTCTAGCTTGATCGTCGCGCTCTTCCCGGGCGCTGGGTCGAAACAAACACACGTACGCCAGATAACGCAAGACGCGGGCCAGGCGTCGTCACCGCATGCAAACCCTTTCGGCACAAGGGTTTCGTGTACCGAAAGGAAGCCGTTTCCAGTGCTGTAACCCGTTGGCTTATGCGATCTTGCCAGCAAGTTACGTAACGCCATCGAGACGGAATTCCTGTCTCAATAACGCCATTCTACGATGCCCGCCGCTTCTGCATAGTGCGGTGCATCGCAATTCTTACATCACCACTCTGCAACGCTGCCATCCGCGTGACGCCACACCGGATTGCGCCAGCGATGCCCAACCTTGGCCATCTCGCGCACCTTCTCCTCGTTCACCTCGATGCCCAAGCCCGGCCCTTGCGGAATCATCACCATGCCGTCTTCATATTTGAAGACTTCGGGGTTCTTGATGTAATCGAGCAGGTCGTTGCCCTTGTTGTAGTGAATCCCGAGGCTTTGCTCCTGGATGAAGGCGTTGTAGCTGACCGCATCGATTTGAAGGCAGGTCGCCAACGCAATGGGCCCAAGCGGACAATGGAGGGCGAGGGCGACGTCGTAGGCTTCGGCCATCGATGCAATCTTGCGGCATTCCGTAATCCCGCCCGCGTGCGACGCGTCCGGCTGGATGATGTCCACGTAACCGCCGGCCAGGATGTGCTTAAAGTCCCAGCGCGAGTACAAACGCTCGCCGAGCGCGATCGGTGTGCTCGTCTGGTTCACGATGTCGCGTAACGCCTCAACGTTCTCCGACAACACCGGCTCTTCGATAAACAGCAGCTTGAACGGATCGAGTTCCTTCGCGAGGACCTTCGCCATCGGCTTGTGCACGCGGCCGTGGAAGTCCACGCCGATGCCAATATTCGGTCCCACCGCCTCACGCACCGCCGCTACGTTATTGATGACGGCCTGGACCTTGTCGAAGGTATCGATGATCTGAAGTTCTTCCGAACCGTTCATCTTCACCGCCTTGAAACCGCGGTCCACGACGGCGCGTGCGTTGCTCGCGACATCGCTGGGGCGGTCGCCGCCGATCCACGAATACACCTTGATCCGGTCGCGGACCTGGCCGCCGAGCAGAGCGTGAATGGGCACGCCGTGATGCTTGCCCTTGATGTCCCACAGCGCCTGGTCGACGCCCGCAATCGCGCTCATGCCGATCGGCCCGCCGCGATAAAACCCCGCGCGATACATGACCTGCCAGTGGTCTTCGATCAGCAACGGGTCCTTGCCGATCAGGTAGTCCGACAGCTCATCGACCGCTGCCGCGACCGTATGCGCGCGGCCTTCCACCACCGGTTCGCCCCAGCCGACGATGCCTTCATCGGTCGTGATCTTCAGGAAACACCAGCGCGGCGGAACGATAAAAGTCTCGAGTTTGGTGATTTTCATGCTGGCGTCTCCTGATTTTTCCGGTAAGTGAGGAACGAGGGTTTCTATGCTATCAAAAAACCGTTTGATGTGTATATTAATAGTACTATTCGATGGAAACCCTTGCCGGGGAAGGGTCCGTATAATCGCGTGGTTTTGATTGCCTGGCGTCAACTTTGGGAAAGGGGAAGGATATCCAGCACGATCTGCACGGACGCGTGGCGTATGAGCTTGGCACCGAGATTCTGCGCGGCGATTTCCCGCCGGCGTCCACGTTGCCGCGTGAAGCCGAACTGATGGAGCGTTTTGGCGTCAGCCGGACGGTGCTGCGCGAGGCGCTGCGCACGTTGACATCGAAGGGATTGATTGAATCGCGGCCGAAGATTGGAACGAGAGTGCGGCCTCGGCAGGCGTGGAATCTTCTCGATGCCGACGTTTTGGAATGGTATTCGCGGGTTGCGAAGCCGTTGCAGTTCGCGATCAAGCTGCAGGAAATGCGCGAGATGATCGAGCCTTATGCCGCTGCATTGGCCGCCGTAAATCACGATGACGCGGCGTTATCACGTTTAAGCCAAGCACATCAAGCGATGCTGGATGCGCGCAATGTCGATGAATGGGTTCGCGCCGATTTGCGGTTTCATCTGAGCGTGTTGAACGCGTGCAGCAATGAATTGCTGGTGCCGCTCGGGACGTTGATCGAGCGCACGCTTGAGGCGCAGTTGCGGTTGAACGCGCGGCGGGCGGAGGTGTTTAACGCATCGATGGCGGAACATACGGCCGTTTTCGATGCCATCGTCGCGCGGAATTCGGCGGCGGCGCGTGACGCGATGGGCGGTTTGCTCGGCGTGACGCGGGCGCGAATTGAGGGGTAGCGCGGAGATAAACGACGTTCGGCGCACTCGGCGATATTTTCATTTTCGGGATAAAGTTGCGGGTCCGAGCGCTGTTTTGGCATGGTTTTAGCCGACGTTTTTAGGTGGTCTATCCGACACGCGGCGCTCCGCACCGTCCCGAAGGAGCCCGAATGCCGTACGTCCCGATCTCCGTTGTGTCGTCGTGGGGCGCGTGGGCCGTGTTCGTCAGCGTGCTCGCCACCCAGCTCGGCGTTCCCATTCCCGCTGCACCCATGCTGGTGCTGGCCGGCACTTTAGTCGCGGCCGGGCTGGCTTCGTTCTGGCATATGTTGGCGGCCGCGGTCATCGCGGTGATCATCGCCGATTCGCTTTGGTTCGCGGCCGGGCGGTTGTATGGCCGGCGGTTTCTGAACTCGCTCGTGCGGTTTTCGCTTTCCCTCGATACCACTTTGCGTACCGCCCGGAGTTGGTTCGAGCGATTCGGCGTGCCTTTGCTGGCGCTTTCTAAATTCGTTCCGGGATTGGGATTGGTGTCGTCGCCATTGCTCGGGACGACGCAGATCGATGTGCGGGTTTTCGTGTTCTGGGATCTGGTGGGCGCGGCGCTCTGGGCTTCGGCGTGGATGCTCGGCGGCGCGATCTTGAAGGCCGAAGTCGCGCACCTGCTGGCGTTCGTGAGGACGTATGGGCTCACCGCGCTCGATGTGCTCGCGATGGCCGCAGGCGCGTTTTTGGCGTACCGGTGGGTGCGCCGCATGCAGTTTCGTCGATGGCTCGCGAAGTATCGGATATCGCCCGAACAACTCGATGAAATGATGCGGTCGGATGCGCCGCCCGTTATTTTCGATGCCCGGCCGGAAGAGGTGAGGAGGAAGGAGGCGCATCGGATCAAAGGCGCGATTCCGCTGGATTTGGAATCGACAGGGAAAATCGATCCGATGTTTCGGGAGCACGAGGTCGTGGTGTATTGCGTGTGTCCGAATGAAGCGACGGCCAAGCAGATCGCGCGGCAGTTGAGGGCGAAGGGGTTTCGGAACGTGCGGCCGCTGAAGGGCGGGTTGGACGCGTGGGAGAAGAAGGGGTTTCCGGTGGAGGCTATTCCTTTTGATTCTTTTGGGACGGCTGCGGGGGCGTTGGATTCGGCGTCTTCTTCTTCGGCTTCTTCTTCGCTCGATGATGACGATGATCGGAGCCTGGGCGATATGGTGACCGTTCGGGCTACGGCGCCGGAGTGAGGTTTTTTGTTTGGGATTTAGTTGTTCTTCGAGTTGTTCTCGTTAATCGGAGTTGCATCGGATGAAGCTGTTGGATGGGGTGGATTCCTCGCAACTTTTTGGCCTGCCTGCGCCGGATATCGCCACGCTTGATGATGGTTTGCAAGTTCCCTTTGTACAGACTGGGCATGAGCATCATGAGGTGATGCTGTTCGTGCATGGGTCGCTTTGTGACTTTCGATACTGGAAGCCGCAGTTAGGGCCGCTTGCTAAGCAGTATCGATGTGTCGCGCCTAGTCTTTCGCATTATTGGCCTTCGGGGGTGTTGGGGTTTGGTGCGATGGCCGGTGGGTCAAGGCAGTTTAGCTGGGACGCGCATGTTGATGAGTTGGGGCGGTTTATCGAGCGGTTGGGCGTTGGGGCTGTGAATGTTGTCGGGCACTCACGGGGTGGGTGTGTTGCGTTTCATCTCGCCGTGAGATATCCGGAGTTGGTGAAGTCGTTGGTGCTTGCTGATCCGGGTGGGGCGGTGGCTAGGCCCGGCGATGATGGGAGAGCGCGGTCGGTCTTGCCTGCGCCGATTAATGCGCTAAGGGCTAAGGCGGCGGAGTTGATTGGTAGCGGGGAAGTTGATGCGGGGTTGGAGCTTTTTGTCGATTCGGTGAGCCGGCCAGGGTTCTGGGCGAGGAGTCCGAAAGAGTTCAAGGCGATGGCGATGGATAACGCGAACACGTTGGCGTTGCAGTTTAGAGATCCGTTGCCTGCCTACGATGCGCAGGCTGCAGCGAGGGTGCAATGCCCGACGCTGCTGATTGATGGTGGGAATAGTCCGCGGATGTTTCGGGATGCGGTGGGGGCGCTGGAAGAGTGGATTGAAGGGGCGCAGAGAGTGACGATTGAAGGCGCGTCGCATGGAATGAATGTTACGCATGCGGGGGTGTTTAATCGGGCGGCAGCCTTTTCAAAAGTTTGATTTATGGCTCTACATCTGCCTTGTTTGCTCGCACGGCGATTGTTGTGGTTCACGGGACCGGACAGAGGTGCGAGATGGGTCACCGCGCCCCTGAGGCGTTCAACCGCATATCTCAGAATGATACTCATAGTCCGTGGACTTATGTTCATCATGAGATAAAGATTACAACTCATCTTCGCAGAAACTACATATCTTGAGTATTGATAATCAGCTAATCAAAGAATTCGGCGCGCAGATTCGATACCTGCGTACGGCCGCCGGGTTGTCCCAAGAAGAGTTCGCAGACACTTGCGGACTCGATCGCACTTATATCGGCGGTATAGAAAGGGGAGAACGGAATCCCAGTTTGAAAAATATTCTCCGAATCGCAGATGCACTTAATGTTCCAGTACGATCTCTTTTTGAATGCGAGTTAAAAAAATAATATGACATTGGATCACACGTTAAACAAACATGACATGCTTAGTAGGTTTCACGAGAAACTCAGCGCGGGGGTTCAATCGATTAATTTGCAGGAATGGACTCCGCAAAAAAAAGCGCAAGCAGTGAACGCGTTGGCTAGCGAAGTAAAGAATGCGATTTCGTGGCGAATCGCCGCTTTGCCGGCAGTCTTTCGTGCCGAGGCGGCTATTACCTTGCAATATTGCTTTTCGGTTGCGAGCCTCGAATATCGGCACAAGGTTTGGGCTTACGAATACATGGCGTTCTCTCGTAGAGTAGGTGAGCTATGGGAAGGTTTCTGCTCCGCCGCATGGGATCATCCCAATACTTCGGAAGTCAGACGTATTGCTCATCCCGATTTCAACCTCGTACGGAACGTGTTGAGAAATAGACTTCAGGAAAACATCGGGGAACACGGACGGCGAGATGAACTGCTGCTTGACGTGGATCTGTTGTTTGAAATCATCGGTGACATTAATATGAATGAAGATGAAGTGTTCACTGTTTCAGATATACCTCATGTTATCGATTTCAAGAGTGGCTTTGGTTCCAACGAAAAAGGAAACATGTTACGGCTGCAAACGGTCGGTCGAGCATACCGCGTATGGAATCAGAATACTAGGCTGATGCTTCTGGTTAGGCAAGTCGAAAACAATGCCTATTTGGGAGTGCTTCAACGTCTCGGGCTTTGGTCTGTATTTACTGGTCACGCCGCATATGAACAAATCAGTAACATTACGGGTACTGATATGAACCTCATGCGGCGCAACGTGGTTAATTGGCGTGAAGATTTATCTCAGGAATTTCTTCATCATCTTGCGAACCAGCCGAAAGATTTGAGACCATATCTTGACTGGTGACAGCTTCGATAACGCTTTGAACGAATGCATCACAAGCCAACGGCGAAAGCGACTTTTCGCCGTTGGTCTCGGCAAGCAAAATGTTCGCGGCTTCAATATCCGCTTGTCGAAAGTTGGGAACCGGCATGCGCTTTAAATAATTGGCCGAATTGTTAGCCGCACCATTGACGATTCGCTTCATTTCTTGCGAGGCGAATGAGGAATTTAAGTATAGCAGCAGAGGTGCGATCAATCTTTCGTCTGCAGGAAATACTCCTACGACGCCTTGATCAAAGATTGCGTTGTCCATTATGGCTGCAGAAATCCGCCCGGATGCAACCATTGGGACCGACAATCCTTTCCTGAAATAAAATTGGAAGTTTTGTAGTCTTGCTTTTTTATCCGTCTTATAAAAATCAATGGCTTCACTGCTCCAATCTATTGCTGATGAAGGATGCTCGAACATTTGTCGGTGACCTCCTCGTATTAGAGGAACATAAGTCTGAAATCCCTGTAAACCACCGATACGCTCTGTTTGAGACAGTCCATCTGAGCGCACGTTTTCGTGCCAGTTGATCGGATGGCCATTAATTCGACGCTTTATTCTTGACGGGTCGTAACCAATAAATCTGAAATTATCCCCAGTATAAATCCCAGTTTTACACTGCGCCAACGTTCCGAGATCGGTCCAGCAATCCGACGTGAAGTGTTGCGAAGCCCGCGAAGCTGTATTCCATCCTGTCTCGACATTAGCATATAAGCGTAAGGCGTCTATCTCTGTATGAGGCCCCGGCGTAATATCCGCAAGATTCTGAGAGTCGTCAAACATGTCAACCCATTGGATCTTCGCGTTTCGAGAAAGTGCCCGGTGCGATCCTGCAATCACGCAAAGGTTGCCATATCCGAAGTTCACGGTTTCGAATCGTTTCGACGGAAATCGAATGATATGAGTTGGCGCAGCTTTCTCCACTATAAATCTGCGAAGAGGAGTGTGATTTTTACTGGATAAAAACGTGTCCGGAAGTAGAAACACATAACGCCCCTGTTCTCTTAACCTATTCACTGACAATTTAAAAAATAATCCATAGGACTCGCGCACGTAGAAGTCAGGATAGGCTTGCTTTAAGCGCTGTCTATAGTCGAGAGAAAAATAGAGCCCATATGGAGGATTTGAGATTAACGAATCATATGTAGATTTTGCGACCACGTGCTTATCTGACAGTAAATCCTCAAGAAATATATCTATGAAATCGCAATGATGCGTAGTAATGCTGAGATGCGAGAATTTTTGATTAACGATGGCAAGTGCGGTCGAATCAACGTCGCATGCATGAACGGACTTAGGCTTCCCGAGCAAACCATCCAAAAACGCGCCATGGCCGACACTTGGTTCGAGGACGTTCAGCCCTTCAACCGACCCGAGTAGCCGACACATCAACAATTTTAGGTCCGGTGCATCTGTGAAGTGCTGTTTGAGAAGGGTTTTTGCGAGTGTTTTTGGCATTGTTGATTCCGTTTGATGCTTATAAGTATCGTACGGGATCAAGTGACGTTTTGGCAAGTAAATTCAAGGCAGGTTGTCCCGTCGGCGGCAACGAAAAAGCCCGCCGAAGCGGGCTTTCTTTACAACTTGGTGGCGAATCAGGGATTCGAACCCCGGACCTGCGGATTATGATTCCGTCGCTCTAACCGGCTGAGCTAATTCGCCAAGAGATCGAGATTATGAAGAGGGTTGCGAAACCTGTCAACCCCTTCCACGCTCATTCCTAGAGACAAGATAGCCCAAAAAGCGACCACCCCACAACCGCTCCCCAAACCGCCCCAAAATCAATCCGAGTCATAAACCGCTGTTCCCCTCGTCTCCTTAACAAACAGCATCCCGATCACGAACGCGGCCAACGCGATCACAATCGGATACCACAGCCCCGAGAAAATATTCCCCTTCGCGGCCACGATAGCGAACGCCGTCGCCGGTAAGAACCCGCCGAACCAGCCATTGCCGATGTGATAAGGCAGCGACATCGACGTATACCGGATCCGCGCCGGGAACATCTCAACCAGCATCGCGGCGATAGGCCCATAAACCATCGTCACGTAGATCATCATGATGGTCAGGACGACAATCGCCATCGGCCAGTTGATCAACGCCGGGTCAGCCTTCGCCGGATAACCTGCCGACTTCAGCGTGCCCGCCAGCGTCTTGTCGAACGCCGCGCCCTGGGCCTTCGCATCGGCGGCCTTGCCATCAAACGTATCCACCACGGTGTCGCCCACCTTGATCTGCGCGATCGTCCCGGCCGGCGCGGCCACGTTCTCGTAGTTCAAACCGGCCTTCGACAACGCACCCTTGGCAATATCGCAGGAGGTCGTGAACTTCGATGTCCCCACCGGGTTGAACTGGAACGAACACTCATCCGGGTTGGCTATCACGCTGATCGGCGCCTTGGCCGTCGCGGCTTCGAGCGTCGGATTCGTGTAATGAGCCAGCGCGTGAAAGAGCGGAAAGTACGTCAGCGCGGCAAGCAGGCAGCCGGCCATGATGATCGGCTTGCGCCCGATCTTGTCCGACAGCGACCCAAAGAACAGGAAGAACGGCGTGCCGATCAACAACGCCACCGCCACCATGATGTTGGCGCTGGTGCCATCAACCTTGAGCGTCTGCGTCAGGAAAAACAGCGTGTAGAACTGGCCCGTGTACCAAACCACGGCCTGTCCCATCGTCAGCCCGAACAGCGCGAGCAGCACGATCTTCAGGTTCTTCCACTGGGTGAACGCTTCGGTCAGCGGCGCTTTCGACGTCTTGCCTTCTGCCTTGATGCGCTCGAACACCGGCGATTCGTGCAGTTTCAACCGAATCCACACGGACACAGCGAGCAGCAGGATCGACACCAGGAACGGTACACGCCAGCCCCACGCACCAAACGTTTCCTCACCGACGGAACTCCGTACAAGCAAGATCACGATCAGCGAGATGAAAAGCCCAAGCGTCGCCGTGGTCTGGATCCACGCCGTCCACGCGCCGCGCTTGTTGGCAGGCGCATGTTCAGCCACGTACGTCGCAGCCCCACCATATTCCCCGCCGAGCGCGAGCCCTTGCAGCAGTCGCATCGCGATGAAGAGCACAGGCGCGGCAATCCCGATCGTGCCGTATCCGGGCAGCAGCCCGACCACGAACGTCGACAGACCCATGATCACAATGGTCACGAGGAAGGTGTACTTGCGCCCGACCATATCGCCGAGACGCCCGAACACTATTGCGCCGAACGGCCGCACGGCAAAACCCGCCGCAAAGCCGAGCAAGGTGAAGATGAAACCGGCCGTCGGATTGACGCCGGAGAAGAACGTCCTGCTTATATAGATAGCAAGCGAGCCCGCCAGATAAAAGTCATACCACTCGAACACCGTGCCTAGCGATGACGCGAAAATCACGCGCCGTTCTTCGCTCGTCATCGGTGCGTGGGAAATGCGCCCCTCGACCGTTGCCATGAAGTCGTCTCCTGTATTGATCTTTGAATGGCATCCGCGGATAGCAGCGCCGTGCAACGATTATTGGAGGGAAAACTTACGGCGTTCTGACGCGGAGCGGGTGGGCGTTAAGACGCTTCGTTATCTTGTTATTGATCTAACGTCTTCAAATATGCGTTCTTCTACATCAATAAATTAGATAACATCGGTCTAAATTTGGTCGTGTAAAAATACCGAGAGAGCTGTGATCAGGGTTTGTCCCGGGCAGGATAAACCCGCTTTAAGCCCACTCGGACAAGCGTTCCGGCTTGTCGCGGAGCTTCGCTGTACACGTGATCGTGAATATCGAGCGTGCCGCCGTGCATCGTCGCGATCTCCCGGACGATGGCAAGACCGAGTCCGCTGCCATCGCCTTCACGGCCAAGAATGCGATAGAACCTCTCAACCACACGCGTGCGTTCCGCTTCAGGAATGCCCAACCCCGTGTCCTCCACTTCGAGAAAGACGTGCCGCGTATCGGACTCGTCGGTGCGCACGCGGACCGTGATTCGCCCTCCGGGCGGGGTATAGCGAATGGCGTTATCGATAAGATTCGACAGCATTTCGCGCAACATCACCGCATTGCCTTCAACCTCGACCGGATGCGGCGGCTCCTCATAACCAATGTCCATCCGTTTGGCCAACGCCGCCTGCACCCAGTCGCGCACAGCGAGCCGCGCGAGATCGGTCAACTCCACGCGCGAGAAAATCTGCCCCGACATCCGGTTCTCCGCCCGAGCCAGCGCGAGCAGTTGCGTTACAAGCCGCGCCGCGTGCTCGGAACTCGTCGCTATCTGTTCAAGCGAACGCTGCACTTCCGCCGATACATCCTGCCGCAACGCCAGCTCTGCCTGCGTCCTCAAGCCCGCGAGCGGCGTTTTCATCTGATGCGCGGCGTCGGCTATGAAGCGCTTTTGCAACTGCATGTTCTGCTCGAGCCGGTTGAGCAGATCGTTGAACGATGCGACCAGCGGCGCGATTTCCGGCGGCGCGCGGCTGGCTTCGAGCGGCGAAAGATCGTCGGGACGGCGAGCGCGGATATTCGCTTGCAGCGCATGCAGCGGCGCGAGCCCGCGCGACAATCCGAACCAGACCAGCACGATAGCCAGCGGCAAAATCACGAACTGCGGCAGGATCACGCCCTTGATGATGTCGTTGGCCAACTGGCTGCGTTTATCGAGCGTCTCGGCCACCTGGACCAGCACCGGATGAGCGAGCGTCGGCGCCTCCACCGTCGTATAAGCGACGCGAATGTCGTTGCCGCGCAGCACGTCGTCACGAAATTCCACGATGCCGGGCTGTGGCCGGTCATCGTCGTGAGGCAAGGGCATATCGGCGTCGCCGCCCACCAGTTCACCGCGCGTCCCCAGGACCTGGAAAAACACGCTGTCCACGTTATCCGCGCGCAGGAAGTCCCGTGTGGCGTTCGGCAGCCGCAATTCCGCGACACCGTTCACCGGCGCGATTTGCCGCGCGAGCACGTAGGCATCCGTCTCAAGCGCGCGGTCGAACGGCCCGTTGGCAATCGATTTGGCAACGAGATACGTGACCGCAATACTCATGGGCCACAAGAGCAGCAGTGGCGCGAGCATCCAGTCCAGAATTTCGCCGAATAGCGAACGCGGCGCGGGCTCGCCGTCGGGCTCGAGTTCGTCGGGCGGCGCGAACGGGTTCGCGTAACGCGCGTCGCGAGAAGCGTCGGGGTCGGCTTCGGGCAAATCGGGCGAAAGGGGTGACAGCTCGCGCAACGCCGGAGCGGCGCGCTCGGGGGATGCTGGCGAGCCCATGGCGTGTTTACTCGTGGTTACTTGCTACTTGTACTGTGGGCTGGGCGAGGCAGGCTCGTCGGTATTTGCCGGGGTAGAAGGTACAGAAGCGGCCACCGCGGCAACGGCTTTTTCAAGGCTATAGCCTAACCCGCGAACGGTTATGATCCGCGCGCCGCCGGGCTCGATTTTTTTTCTTAGCCGATGGACATAGACTTCGATCGCGTTGTTGCTGACTTCCTCGCCCCACTCGCAAAGGTGGTTGACGAGTTGTTCCTTCGAGACCAGCCGGCCAACCCGTTGCAACAGGACCTCAAGCACGCCGAGTTCGCGTGCCGATAACTCGATCACCTGGTCGTTGATAGACGCAATGCGCCCGACCTGATCGAACGCGAGCGCGCCATGCTTGACGACGGTGGGGCCACCGCCCGCGCCCCGTCGGGTAAGGGCGCGCACGCGGGCTTCGAGTTCGTTCAGCGCGAACGGTTTGGCCATGTAGTCGTCGGCGCCGAGGTCGAGGCCCTTGACGCGTTCGTCGACGCTGTCGGCGGCCGTCAGGATGAGCACGGGCATCTGGGAATTGCGTGCTCTGAGGCGTCTCAGGACCTCCAGGCCGGACATCATCGGCAGGCCCAGATCGAGGATCAAAAGGTCGAAAGTCTGGAGCGAAAGCGCGGTGTCGGCTTCCACGCCGTGCCGCACATGATCCACGGCATAGCCCGATTGGCGGAGTGATCGAATGAGACCGTCCGCGAGTATGCTGTCGTCTTCGGCAATGAGGATTCGCATCGTAGTGTGCGCAAAAAGCATTGCCGGCACCGCAATTCGCCCGGCGCGGCGGTCTCCAGGTGTAGTGGTGTCCCGCATGGGCCGAACGTGGCGCTGAAACTACGCGCTCCGATCGGACTTGCAAAAACACCTGTTTTTTTATACAGTGTCTGCAGCAGTGCGCCCAGCAGGGGAAAAACTCCCAAGGGCATGCGCCAGACGCCGTTCATCATAGCAAAGGACGATTCATGGAAGATAGCAAGAAAGGCCCGGGCGGGATGTCTGCGGAGAAGAGCAAGGCGCTGGCCGTCGCGCTCGCGCAGATCGAGAAGCAATTCGGCAAGGGGTCGATCATGCGGCTCGGCGCTGGCGAAGCCATTGAAGACATTCAAGTGGTGTCGACCGGTTCGCTCGGACTGGATATTGCATTGGGCGTCGGCGGCTTGCCGCGTGGACGCGTGGTGGAAATCTACGGTCCGGAATCGTCGGGCAAGACCACGCTGGCGCTGCAAGTGATTGCGGAGATGCAGAAGGTCGGCGGCACGGCAGCGTTTATTGACGCGGAACACGCGCTCGACATCGGTTACGCGCAAAAGCTTGGCGTGAGTCCGTCGGACCTGCTGATCTCGCAGCCGGACACGGGCGAGCAGGCGCTGGAAATCTGCGATGCACTCGTGCGCTCGGGTTCCATCGACATGATCGTGATCGACTCGGTCGCGGCACTGGTGCCGAAGGCTGAAATCGAAGGCGAAATGGGCGATTCGCTGCCTGGTTTGCAAGCACGTTTGATGTCGCAGGCGCTGCGCAAGCTGACCGGCACGATCAAGCGTACGAACTGCCTGGTGATTTTCATCAACCAGATCCGCATGAAGATTGGTGTGATGTTCGGTAATCCGGAAACCACCACGGGTGGTAACGCGCTGAAGTTCTACGCGTCGGTGCGCCTGGATATTCGCCGTATCGGTTCGATCAAGAAGAATGACGAAGTGATCGGCAACGAAACCCGCGTGAAGGTGGTGAAGAACAAGGTTGCGCCGCCGTTCCGCGAAGCCATCTTCGACATCCTCTACGGCGAAGGTATTTCGCGTCAGGGCGAAATCATCGACTTGGGCGTGCAAGCCAAGCTCGTCGATAAAGCGGGTGCCTGGTACAGCTATAACGGCGAACGGATTGGCCAGGGTAAGGACAACGCACGCGAATTCCTGCGTGAGAATCCTGAAATGGCGCGTGAAATCGAAAATCGAATTCGCGAGTCGCTGGGCGTCAATGCAATGGCCGACGCAATCGCTCCGGGTGTTGCCGAAGTGGCGGATGAAGAAGAATGAGTTTTAGGCGGTAAAAGATGATGCGCAGCAAGAGCCGGTTCGGATCGAAGACCGGTCGCGATTCAAATCGTGACGCGGAGCAGGGCGTAAAGGAAGATCCGGACGGCTCGAAGTCCATAAGCGACGAAGACGAAAGTCTCAGCGCCGAGGAAGGAGTCGACCGCTACGAACGAAGCAGCGATCGATACCGCGCAGCAGCAGGCGAACGCGTCGGTGTGGAGGGATCTGCTCCGGCGCGTCGTTCGTTTGGAAACAGCTTCTCGAAGGGCGGTGGAGTTTCCGGCGAGAAGAGCGGAAGCGGTGGGTTTAATAAGGGTGGCGGGTTTTCCAGCGGCAAGAGTGCTGGGAGTAGCAGTAGCGGTAACAGTAGCTTCGCCAGGAAAAGCAGCTTTGGACGGTCGGGTGGCTCAAGCTTGTCGTCTGGCAGCAGCAAGGCTGAGGCGATCGCCGCGAGTCTGCAGGAAGCGGGTGAAACCACACAGCAGGACAGCGAGCCGATATTCGAACGGTCGAGTGATCGTGCGTATCCGAAGCGTGGATCGTTCGGCGGTGGGGGGGCGGCGCGGTCATCTTTGAAGAGTGCGTCGGCAGAGGCCCCGGCTGAATACGAGCGATCGAGTGATCGCAACAAATTTGGACGTGGCGGGTTGTCGGGGCGCAAAGCGGCTAGTCCGGCCTCGCGTGGAAAATCTTCACCTAAGCCCGCTGATGGCGACGATGTTTTCGAACGATCCACCGATCGACAAACCAGTCGTCGCAATTCGCCGAAGCCGGCAAAACTCGCTGATGAGAACAGCGCCAAAATCGCCGATATTGCGGTTGCGCCGCAAGTCGACCAGCAACAATTTGAACCCGCGCAGCCTGATTCGGCAACTGGATTGGACGCGGTCGATGCCGAGGAACGCTTAAAGCGCGCTCGGGCGGTCCTGGAGCAGACACAGTCAGTTGTTCAATCACAGGCCGCTCCGGCAAAAGCTGCCCGGAAATCGCAATCGAAACCCCCGGTTATTTCTCCGGGCGTCGAGCGAGAAACAGGCATCGACGTAGCCGATCCATTCGAGTCCTTCGAACAGTGCGTGCCATCTGCAGCGGATGCAGTTAGCGAAAGCCAAAACGCCGAACCGGTTTATTCGCGCGGCTCTACCGGACGCGGAAAGTCATCGGCAACGGGCGATTCCAAGCGAAAGGGGCCGCAATTATCGTTACGCGGTCGTGCGCTGGGTTATTTATCGCGCCGTGAACATAGCCGCACTGAATTGTCGCGCAAGCTGACGCCGCATCTCGGCGAAGGCGATTCTCTCGATACCTTGCTCGACGCGCTTGAACAAGAAGGGTGGTTGTCGAATGAGCGATTTGTGGAGAGCGTTGTTCATCGGCGGGGCACTCGTCTTGGCACAAGCCGGATCGTTCATGAACTGAAGCGCAACGGTATCGACGAAACGTTGATTCAGGACGCTGGCGCCGAGTTGAAGAAAACCGAACTCACTCGTGCTCGCGAGGTCTGGAGCAAGAAATTCGGCGAACCGCCGACGACGCCGGCCGAACGTGCGAAACAAGCGCGCTTTCTCGCCACGCGGGGATTCAACGGCGGGACGATCGTGAAAGTGCTGAAAGCTGGCGACGACGAATTTATCGATATCGACGAATAGGCGCCGGCGGAAATTTTGGCGCTACGACCCCAACCCCGGCGCTGAGCGAAATCCCCCACCGCGCGCGGCCCTATCGAAACAAACGCGAAACAAACCGCCGCACAAGTCTCCGCATTGCCCCTCAAGCTCCCCCGCGGCAACTCGGTCCGGCTGAAAATGCCCAGTATGGTAAAATTTTGGCGTTTTCCCATTCCGGCCTTCCTCTGCACATGCCGCTTTCTCCGCCCGTTTCCCGACAGTTGCGCCATCGCCGCGCGATTCGATTGGAAGCGTTTGAGCGTGAAGATGGCTTGTGGGATATCGAAGCCTGTCTAACCGATGAAAAGCCGCGCGACGTCAAACTCGCGTCGGGCGTCCGGCCTCAAGGCCTGCCGATCCATGAACTCTGGCTGCGCATCACTATCGACCGCACGTTCACCATCGTCGACGCCGAAGCGGCTTCCGAGTGGTCTCCGTATGCCGGGCTGTGCGCAGCATCGAACCCCGCTTACCGCGCGCTCATCGGCCTCAATCTTGTGCAAAATTTCCGTCGGGAATCCAGCCGTTTGCTGGCCGGAACGACCGGTTGCACGCACATCACTGAACTTTGCGCCGTGTTGCCCACAGCCGCCATCCAGGCATTCGCCGGCGAAGTGTGGAATACCGAAAAAGGCGGCGCGCCCGGCAAAGCATCGGATAGTTCAGCAAGCACAGCGGCAAACAAAGCAGCAGAAACCGACAAACCCCCATTCCAGCTTGGCCGTTGCAACGCGTTGCGTTTCGACGGTGAAGCCGTTCGGCAATATTATCCGCGCTGGTTCGGCCACGCGCCCCGTGGCGCGGCAGACCGGATAGTGGATCAGGACAACTCCCAAAAGGCCGGAAGCGAAGTGGAGCCGGCTCAGCGAAATTAATCGGAATTAGTCGACACTATTCGAATTTAGCAAGAGCAGGTTCCCAGAACTGGCCGACCAGGAAACATCAGCATGACTCCGGACGGGGATACTTTTGACGTCGGAAGCAACGCTCAACGTAATTCAGGTAATTCAGGTAATCGAAGTAATTCAAGCATTCCAAGCAACCCCTTAATCCACGTAATCGAAGTTCAATCCAACTCTCAGACTGAAGGAATCACGCATGAAGATTCACGAGTACCAGGGAAAGGAAATCCTGCGGAAGTTCGGCGTCGCGGTCCCGCGCGGCAAGCCCGTGTTCTCGGTGGACGATGCGGTCAAGGCCGCTGAAGAGCTGGGCGGCCCGGTATGGGTCGTCAAGGCTCAGATTCACGCTGGCGGTCGCGGTAAGGGCGGCGGCGTGAAGGTTGCAAAGACCCTGGAACAGGTTCGCGAATATTCGAACCAGATCCTTGGCATGCAGCTCGTCACGCACCAGACCGGCCCTGAAGGCCAAAAGGTGAACCGCCTGCTGATCGAAGAAGGCGCGGACATCAAGAAGGAACTGTACATCGGCCTCGTGCTCGACCGTATCACGCAAAAAGTCGTGGTGATGGCATCGAGCGAAGGCGGCATGGACATTGAAGAAGTCGCGGAAAAGACGCCGGAACTGCTGCACAAGTTCGCCGTCGAGCCGTCGACGGGTCTGCTCGACAAAGACGCCGACGACCTCTCGCGCAAGATCGGCATTCCGGAAGGCTCGATCCCGCAAGCTCGCACGATCCTGCAAGGCCTGTACAAGGCATTCTGGGAAACGGACGCATCGCTGGCGGAAATCAACCCGCTGATCGTCACTGGCGACGGCAAGGTCATCGCACTGGACGCCAAGTTCAACTTCGACGCCAACGCGCTGTTCCGTCACCCGGACATCGTCGCGTACCGCGATATCGACGAAGAAGATCCGGCTGAAGTGGAAGCGTCGAAGTTCGACCTGGCCTACATCTCGCTCGATGGCAACATCGGCTGCCTGGTGAACGGCGCCGGTCTGGCAATGGCGACCATGGACACGATCAAGCTGTTCGGCGGCGAGCCGGCCAACTTCCTCGACGTGGGCGGCGGCGCTACGACCGAGAAGGTCACGGAAGCCTTCAAGATCATGTTGAAGAACCCGAATCTCAAGGCAATCCTCGTGAACATCTTCGGCGGCATCATGCGCTGCGATGTGATCGCGGAAGGCGTGATCGAAGCGTCGAAGGCCGTGTCGCTGAAGGTGCCTCTGGTCGTGCGCATGAAGGGCACGAACGAAGATCTCGGCAAGAAGATGCTGGCGGATTCAGGCTTGCCGATCATCGCGGCCGACAGCATGGAAGAAGCTGCGCAGAAGGTCGTCGCAGCAGCCGAGGGCAAGTAATCCGGGTTGTTGGTTGTTAAACCAGACACCGGATTACGAGCGTTCCACCAGATACGAAAGGCGGCGCCTTCCCGCCCGCCGCGCCTTGAAACAAGGTGCGCAGGCGAAAGGCGACGTCGACGAACAGAGGTCACACTATGTCGATTCTGATCAACAAAGACACCAAGGTCATTACCCAGGGTATTACCGGCAAGACCGGTCAGTTCCACACCCGCGCTTGCCGCGAGTATGCGAATGGCCGTGAAGCGTACGTGGCGGGCGTGAACCCGAAGCGCGCCGGCGAAGATTTCGAAGGCATCCCCATCTACGCAAGCGTCGCGGAAGCGAAGGCTGAAACGGGTGCAACCGTTTCGGTGATCTACGTGCCGCCGGCTGGCGCCGCTGCTGCAATCTGGGAAGCGGTCGAAGCTGACCTGGATCTCGCCATCTGCATCACGGAAGGCATTCCCGTGCGCGACATGCTCGAGATCAAGGACCGTATGCGTCGCGAAAATCGCAAGACGCTGCTGCTCGGACCGAATTGCCCGGGCACGATCACGCCGGACGAACTGAAGATCGGCATCATGCCGGGTCATATCCACCGTAAGGGCCGTATCGGCGTGGTGTCGCGTTCGGGCACGCTCACGTACGAAGCAGTCGGTCAGTTGACGGCTATTGGCCTTGGCCAGTCGTCGGCAGTGGGTATTGGCGGCGATCCGATCAACGGTCTGAAGCACATCGACGTCATGAAGATGTTCAACGACGATCCCGACACGGACGCCGTGATCATGATCGGCGAGATCGGTGGCCCGGACGAAGCGAACGCCGCTTACTGGATCAAGGACAACATGAAGAAGCCGGTGGTTGGCTTTATCGCGGGCGTCACGGCTCCGGCCGGCAAGCGCATGGGTCACGCGGGCGCGCTGATTTCGGGCGGCGCGGACACGGCCGATGCCAAGCTGGAAATTATGGAAGCATGCGGTATCACCGTCACGAAGAACCCGTCGGAAATGGCGCGTCTGTTGAAGGCGATGCTGTAACGGTTAAGGAACGGCCGATCGACAGAAAACGCAGGGCTGCGGTATGCTTGCGTAAGCCTTTCGTAAAACGTCGGTTCTAAAAGCGGGGGAGCCAAGGCTTCCCCGCTTTTTTATTGCGCGTACTTTCTGTCGCTGTCGTTCATCGGTTCCTTCATGCTCGAATTCTTCGCCACGCTCCATTGGGGCGCTGTTCTACAGATTATCGTTATCGATATCCTCCTTGGCGGCGACAACGCCGTCGTCATTGCGCTCGCCTGCAGGAATCTGCCGCCGCAGCAACGCACGCGCGGCGTGCTGCTGGGTACGCTCGGGGCGATCGTGCTGCGGGTCGCGCTGATCTCATTTGCCGTGCTGCTGCTCGATATCCCGTTCCTCAAGTTCGCTGGCGGCCTGATGTTGCTGTGGATCGGCGTGAAGTTGATGATGCCGGATCACAGCGACCCGAATATCAAGCCGACCGACCAGCTTTGGGCCGCCATCAAGACAATCATCGTGGCCGATGCCGTGATGAGTCTCGACAACGTGATTGCCGTGGCAGGTGCGGCCGAAGCTGCCGATCCGCAGCATCGGTTGGCGCTGGTTATCTTCGGCTTGCTGGTGAGCATCCCGCTGATCGTGTGGGGCAGTACGCTGGTGCTGAAGCTGCTCGACAAATTCCCGATCGTCATTGCGCTCGGCGCGGGTTTGCTCGGGTGGATCGCAGGCGGATTGATGATCGACGATCCGTTCTTCGATCGCTGGCCGGCGTTGAACGTGCTGGGCGCTGAGTACACGGCGCACGTGGCGGGGGCCGTGCTGGTGCTGGCCTTCGGCTGGTATTTTCGGCGGCGCGTGCTCGCGGCGGAATCGAAAGCCGCGCATTGATTTTCGGGTTCGACCGTTGGCCGTCTGGCTGACTGTTGAGACCGGCTAGCGCTCAATAAGATCTAAGCGTCTGGATTGCATCACGCAACCAGGCGCTTCGTCTTTTTGGGAGTTCAGCGATGGCAGCAGCAATAACAGCAGCGGTGTGCAGGGTAGATGAAGCGGGTAGTGACGCGAGTAGTAGCAAAGCGTGGTTTCGAAGGCTGATTACGCGCGGCAAGATAAAGCGTTTCGGGATGGGCTTCACGCTGATCGAGTTGATGATCGTGCTCGCGATTGTCGGCGTGGTCGCGGCGTACGCCATTCCGGCTTATCAGGATTATCTGGCGCGCAGCCGGGTGGGCGAGGGCTTGTCGCTGGCATCATCGGCACGGTTGGCGGTGGCGGAAAATGCCGCGAGCGGCTCTGACCTGGGCGGGGGATATTCGTCGCCGCCGGGGACCCGGAACGTCGAGTCGATTCACGTCGACGATACCAATGGGCAAGTCACCATCGCGTTTTCCACGCGTGTGGCACCGGCAGGATCGAATACGCTCGTGCTTGTGCCGTCAACCCCGGACAACGCCGAAACGCCGACGGCACGTACCGTTCTGACGAAGGGTTCGGTTCAGGCCGGATCGATCACGTGGGAATGTTTCGCCGCCACGAAAACGGCGTCCTCCTTGCCGGCGCCGGGCGCGGGACCGTCACCCTCGGAAGCACCAACATTACCGCCTAATCTCGCACCGCCGGAATGCCGGACGTAGCGAGTCGAAAGGCACTGAGCGAAGCTGAAAGGCTGTCCGCATGAAACCGTAATCGCGGTGCATCGTCGCCATGACGCGTGTGAGCGAGCACGCGGATTGCGGACAGCCTCGATGTTTCGCCTAAACCACCACGGAATTTTCAGGAATGGCGGTGATTTCGGCGCATTTCATGCCAGGTACCGCACAGCAAGGGTAATTTTTTGTATAGTGCGCCGGTTGCCGACGTTCCCGACCCCACATGCCTTCAAACATCGCGCGCTATCTTTCTCTTGCTGTCCTCTGTCTGGCACTGACGATCCCGTTCTCGGTCGTCAACCACACCTATCCCATTCCGACCTTCTATGCCGAGTTCAGCGCGCTTGCGCTGTTCCTGATGCTTGGCGGGGGAATGGCGTTGACCGTGCGTTTGTCCGAACCACGTGTGCCGTTCGCGACGCCGGTCATCGCGTTGATGCCGCTTGTGCTCGGTTTGCTGCTCGTGGCGCAGACGGTGGTTTTGCCGGTGTCGCAGCCGTCGATGAACTGGCTTGGCGGCGGCTATTTGCTGGCATCGTTTATCGCGGTGCATACGGGTTATGGCTTCGTGCGCGCAGGTCTGGGCGAGAAGGCGTTGCGCTGGGGCGCGGCGGCGTTGATCGTCGGTGGCCTGTTCGCCGTGTTCTGTCAGGTCGTGCAGTTGTTCCATATGGAGGCGAAGTTTTCGCCGTTCGTGGTGGCCTACAACGTTGCGATTGAACGGCGGCCGTTCGGCAACATGGCGCAGGCGAATCACCTTGCCACGTACATTGCGTTCGCGACGGCGGGTGCGCTGTATTTGGTGCAAACCCGACGCCTGCCGGTGATCATATGGCTCATCCTCTCCGCAATATTTTCAGCAGGCCTCGCGTTGACCGTGTCGCGGGGACCGTGGTTGCAGATGGGCGTGATCGTGCTCGCGGGATTCTGGATGGCCTTCATTCAGGGCCGTTCGACCGTGGCAGACGATCCGGATGGTCCTGACAGCCGCGCCGCTCGCAGCAAAACGCGAGCGTGGCTGATTCCGATCGTGCTGCTCGTGTTGTTCTTCGCGGTGAACGCAGCCATTCGCTGGGCGAACTTGCGTTTTCAGCTCGAACTTGGCCAATCGGCGGCGGAGCGGATGCAGGACGCGAACCAGATCGCGCCGCGGCTTGCGCTCTGGAAGTACGGCTGGACCATGTTCCTGACGCATCCGTTGCTGGGTGTTGGCTGGGGGGAGTTCCCGCTGCATCAGTTCGAGTTCGTGCGTGAGCTTGGCGGGGTGGAGATCGCGAACAATTCGCACGATATCTTTATCGACGTGCTGGCGAAAACCGGTCTGCTCGGCATGGCGATCGTGTTGTTCAGCGTGGTGTGCTGGCTTGTGCGAGTGCTGCGTGCACCGCATACGCCTGCGCGGATCTTCGCGCTGTCGCTGCTGGGCGTGCTGATGATGCATGCGCTGGTCGAGTATCCGCAGCAGTACATGTTCTATCTGATGCCCGCGATGCTGATTTTTGGCTTGCTGGAGACGCGGCCGTTGCGGTGGGTCTCGCGGTCGTTTTCCTATGGGGTGTATGTTGTGCTGGTGGTGCTGGGGCTCGCTTCGCTGTATCCCATCTTGCGCGATTACAACCGCTCGGAAGTGCTCTATTACGGTTCGCAGCCGGCTGAGCAGTATCGTGCGGATCCGTCGTTTTTGTTTGGCGCCTGGGGTGAGTATGGCGCCGCGACGTTGCTGCCGATGAACAGCCAGGACCTCGCCACCAAGCTCGTGATGCATCGTCAGGCGCTGGCGTTGTTGCCGGGGGAAACTGTGTTGAGGCGCTATGCGGTGTTACAGGCGCTGGCCGGACAGTCGCAGGACGCGCTCGATACCATCGCCCGGTTGAAGATATTCTCCACTGAGCTGCACGACTGGCCGCAACAACTGTCGGATGTTTATCAGTTACTTGACGATCAAGGTAAGCCGCTGGCCGGGTTCAAGGCCGAGCTGATGAAGAAGTATGGCGTGCCTACGCCGTCGACTACTGACGATGATAGTGATGACGACGATGATTGAGACAGCGGTTTGATCGCGGGCCTCGCTGCGGCCGAGAGTCTTGAAGTCGAAGAGATCGATTGCGGCTAAAAACAAAGGCAGTTCCGACGTGAAAGTTGGAACTGCCTTTTTCTCAGCTAAGCATTGTCGGTTTCCAATGCGGGTTATCAGGCAGCGATAGCGATTGACCAAGGATCTGTGCACGCGACCATATTCAGGCGCCCGTGATCAACTCCCCGCCACCCAATCCCCCGATTTCCCGCCGTGCTTCTCCAGCACCTTCACATCAGTGATCGTCATCCCACGATCCACCGCTTTGCACATGTCATAAACCGTCAGCAATCCCACCTGAACGGCGGTCAGCGCTTCCATCTCCACGCCTGTGCGCCCGACCGTTTCAACACGTACTTCGCAAAATACGCCGGGCAGGTTTTCATCGATGGAAAAATCCACCGCCACCCGCGTCAATGCCAGCGGATGGCACAACGGAATCAGATCGGAGGTGCGTTTCGCGCCCTGAATCGCTGCGATTCGCGCGACGCCGAGTACATCGCCTTTTTTAGCCTTGCCGTCGCGGATCAACGCAAGCGTGGCCGGCAGCATGACGATCGAGCCGCGCGCGATGGCTACGCGGCGCGTCTCGCTTTTGTCGCCGACATCGACCATGTGCGCTTCGCCAGAAGCATCGAAATGTGTAAGTCCGGACATAACCTCTCCTTGCAACGGGCGCTCATCATAACAGCGGCGCACGGGTGATTCAGGCGCGCACACGCCCCTACGATAAGCCTTTCAAGGTATTTTCGCTTTCGCTTTACAAGGCCGCCGCTTTCGCCGCCGGGCTGGTGACAAAGCCAAACTTGCCCGGCACATCGGCTCGATCGATACGCCCCAACGTCAGGTCGAGGCCAGCCGCGAAATGGAATACGCCGCCGTTATCATCGAGATCGGCGTGTGTGGAAAACAGATCGAGATCGTGATCGTGCAACGCAGCGACGCGCGGAGTACGGAGAGCATCCGACGCATCGGCGCCATCTGAAAACAGCACGCCGCCTTCATCGTCGAGCCAAACCGCCGTCGGCTCAAACCGCCCACCCGCGTGATCGGTCAGCCGCAGCGCGCCGGCCGTCGCGCCATCCAGCGCGTCGTCAATTTCACTCAGCCGCACGATCCACGGCGTGTAGCCCAATTCCACATACACGCGCTGCGGGCCGTTTTGAAAGAACCACTGACCGTCGGCATCGGCGGCGTAATTGCGGTTGATGAAGCCCAGCAACGCGTCGTGCCGGATGATATCGCCGGGAAGACCGGCCGCCTGCGTGGCGTCGTCGCGCATGCGCCACTGGCCGCGGCGATCAAGCAGCAGCCAGCCGGTGCAATGCGGGACGTTGGGCCATTTGGCCAGCGCCTGTTTGACAATCTCATCCATGCTCGGAATCCGTTTGGTGTGCCACGTGATGAACCTGATCCACGGGACGCACATAGGTTTGCAAATAGCCGAACACCCGCTGCGACAACCAGTCGATCCGCCCCGGAAACGGCCCGGTCATAAACCCGACGTGCCCACCATGCGCGGGTTGATCGAGCGTCACGGCCGCGGAAACTTCTGTCGCCGACGGCAACACCCGCCCAGGCAGGAACGGATCGTTGCGGGCGTTCAGAAGCAGCGTTGGAATCGCGATGCGCGGCAAATAGGGCCGCGTGGTGGCACGGGTCCAATAATCGTCGGTATCGCGGAAACCGTGGACCGGCGCGGTCACGGCGTTATCGAAGGCGTGCATGGTGCGGGCCGCGAGCATGGCGTCGCGGTCGAACAGGCCCGGATACTGGTCGAGTTTCGCCAGTGCCTTGCGCTTGAGCGTCTTGAGAAAGCTGCGCGTGTAGACCATGCCGAAACCCTGCGATATCGCGTGACCGCCGGCGTGGACGTCAAGCGGTGCGGAGATCGCGGCGGCGGCATCGAGAATGGCGGCCGCATCCTGTTCCTGCTCGCACAACCATCGCAGCAAAACGTTGCCGCCCAGCGATACCCCCGCCGCGATCACCGGCCCGGCATGTTGCGCCTTTAACCGACGCAGGACCCAGTCGACTTCGGCGCTATCGGCGAGATGGTAGAAGCGCGGCAGGAGATTCATCGAGCCGCCGCAACTGCGGAAATGCGGCACGACGCCGAACCAGCCGCGCGCCTTCGCTTCGGCCATCAGCACGCGTGCATAGTGCGAGTCCGAGCTGCCTTCAAGTCCGTGGAACAAGACAAAAAGCGGTGCGGCCGGGTCGGGAGGGGGATTCGTCCCTCGCGCCGCTGCCGTGTCGCGGCCAGCACCATCGTGCAAGGGCGCGGTTTCATCGAACGATGTGGCGACTGCGTTTCGAAGCTCGCGCGGTGCAACAGGAGGCGAGGCGTTCGCGGTGGCAGCACTGGAATGAGCGTGTTTGCTACCTTCACCATCGACGTCATAAGCCAGCCAGTCGAGATCGATGAAATCGCCGTCCGGGGTTGTCCATCGTTCCCGCCGGTATTTCACCGCCGGCCGCTGTGCGAACAACGCCGGCACGATAGTTTGCGCGTGCGCGGTGGGCAGCCATCGTGGCGCTCGATACAGCCATTCGGCCAATGGCTCAAGCGTTGTTTGGCTCACTGCGTCGAGAGCGGCCGAAGCGGTCCGCTCAAGCGCAGACGAGGCATCCAGCGCCGGAGCGTTAGGAAGGAGATGAGCGTGATCGCGTTTCATGGCGCGTCTTCAAACAGGATGCAGGATGCGAACGGATGGCGACGGTCTGCCGATCAGTCTGGCCAGGCAATCGTCGAACCGCGGACGCCGGCTACCCTGCCCAGCGTACCCGCAAAACCGATGTCAATGCAGCGGACCTTGTCCATGTCGCATTTTTGCAGCAATTTGTCCTGCGGCTTCGTCTGGCATCGCACTAGCGTGGACATGTGCAATGCGCCATTCGCCACGTTCGTGGACCATCACATAGGTGCTGAACACCATGGTGGGTGAGCTGCCCGGTTCGGCGGGCTGATGCGCTTCGGCGATGGCGTAGACCACGGTGCCGAGACTGTCGTATACGCGGATATCGAGCGGCTCGACCGTGACTGGCCGGTTCCCCAGTTGCGTCGAAAGGCCCGCGCGAATGCTGTCCAGGCCGCTCAGATGCGAGCCGTCCGCACAAATGAAGGTGGCGAATTCCTCGTCGATCCAGAGCGCCATGATGCTGTCGATATTGCTCTCCGCGACAGCCTGGTAATAGGCGTTGAGGGTATCGGCGGCGGCTTCGAATAGGCGGGCAAAACGTGGCATGGCTAGTGGGTCTCTAACGGTCGATGCATGGCGCCGGATGTTCTCGGACAGTGAGCGCCACGGTTCGGTCAAGTTTCAAAAGCATGCCCCGGCTTAGGGACATTGGCATGTCAGGAACCACGGACACCGCAAACGTTCCACCGATTGGGAATCGGCAGGACGCGGTCACGGCGCCGGTGATCATGACGTGGCAGACGGCTGCCCTGACGAAGTCATGAAGCAGTCTTTGAAGCTGAAGCGGCGGCCCAGGCTTGCTCGATCAGCATGAGCCATGGCGCCGAAGCCGCTTCAGCCCAACCCGTTTTAATGACGCTGCATCATCAACATGCCGCGTAGATCGCCGAAAACCTGCTCGGCGCCGAGTTCACGCAAACAGTTCAAATGACCCAGCGGACACTCGCGGGCAAAGCACGGACTGCATTCGAGGTGCAGCCATTGTACCTTTGCGAGATCGGAGAGTGGCGGTGTGTGGCGCGGGTCGGTCGAGCCGAACACGGCCACCAGCGGGCGGCGCAGCGCGGCGGCCACGTGCATCAGGCCGGAATCGTTGGTGACCACGGCGCTGGCTCGTGAGATCAGTGCGCAGGCTTCGCCGAGCGACGTTTGCCCGCACAGGTTACGCACGTTCGGCGCACGATCGGCAATGGCCTGTGCGATGGGCGAATCTTTGGGCGACCCGAGCGCGACAATCCGCGCATACGGAAACGACTGGGCGATGAACTGCGCGAGCGCCGCGAAATGCTCCGGCGGCCAGCGTTTTGCCGGACCGTATTCCGCACCCGGACAAAACACGACGAGCGGCGCGCGGGTATCGAGATTAAAGCGGGTGGAAACGCGCGCCGCTTCGTTCAGGTCGGCATCGAGTCGTGGTACCGGCATGGGAACCGTGGCGTTTTCCTGCAGCCACGGCAACTTCGCGCCCGGCGCATAGGCGAGGGCGGCGTACTGGCCCACCATGGGCGGACGTTGACCCTTGGCCGGATTCGCGTGCCGCACGTTCAGCAGGCCATAACGGCTTTCGCCCGTATAGCCGACCCGCAGATTGACGCCCGCCATCCACGGAATCAGCGCCGACTTGAACGAGTTCGGCAACACGTACGCGGCGTCGTAACCCACGTCGCGCAGATCGCTCGCGAGTTGCCAGCGACGCAGCATTTGCAGCTTGCCGTGGGCGAGATCGGTGGCGTAGACGTCGTGGATCTCGGGCATGCGTTCCAGCACGGGCGCGACCCAGGTGGGCGCAACAGCATCGATGACAATGCGCGGATGCAACTTCTTCAGCAGCGAAAACAGCGGCTGCGCCATCAATGCGTCACCAATCCAGTTCGGTGCGATAACCAACGCGCGACGCATCTATGTAAGTTCCAGTCTCAAAAATAACGCAGCTCACACCATGTGGGCGGGCGCGTTGTGGCAATGGGGTGAGGGCGCCCGGCATCCAGCGTGTCCGGCGTAGGGGCGCGGTGTTGTGCGTTCTTTCAAAACATGGAGTGCGGCCGGAGCGTTGTGTTCAACGGGATCGGCAGCAGCATGGCTGATTGCGGCACAGCATTGCTAGTGGCCGCGGAGACCAGGCGGGCGGCGCGGTTCAAACCGCACGCCGCTTGGTCTTCGCGAAGACGAAGATTCAATGACCCTTGATCGTTTCGCCGTCTTTCAGCTTGTAGCGCGTGCCGCAATACGGGCAACGTGCTTCGCCGTGGGAAATATCGAGGAAAACACGCGGATGCGTGCTCCAGCGTGGCATGTTGGGGTTCGGGCAAAACGCCGGCACATCTTTCGCCGACAACTGGACCAGCGGCATTTCCTTCAGTTCGCTCATGAGGAATCTCGTTCGTTCTAGTCTGGGGACGCGGTGAATCGGGCCTTTCGAGTCCGGAATTCAAACCCGGAAACCCTGAAAACCCGCCTCACCGCCGCACGTCATGTGTCGGATTGCGCGTTAAGTTACTTCGTTGCGTTACTTAACCTGCGCAAGCCAATCGGCGTACTTTTCGTTCTTGCCGCTCACGATATCGAAGAAAGCGCTTTGCAGCTTTTCCGTGATCGGACCACGCTTGCCTTCGCCGATGGTGCGATTGTCCAACTCGCGGATCGGCGTGACTTCGGCGGCGGTGCCGGTGAAAAACGCTTCGTCGCAGGTGTAGACCTCGTCGCGGGTGATGCGCTTTTCGATCACCTGAATGCCGAAGTCGCGTGCGAGCGTGATGACCGTGTCGCGCGTGATCCCGTCCAGGCACGAAGCCAGGTCCGGCGTGTACAGCTTGCCGTTGTTCACGAGGAAGAAGTTTTCGCCGGAGCCTTCGGAGACGTAGCCGTCGACGTCGAGCAGCAGTGCTTCGTCGTAACCGTCGGTGATGGCTTCCTGATTCGCGAGAATCGAATTCACGTACCAGCCTGACGCCTTCGCGCGGACCATGGCGACATTCACATGATGGCGCGTGAACGATGACGTCTTCACGCGGATGCCCTTCGCAATGCCGTCGTCGCCGAGGTAGGCGCCCCACGGCCACGCGGCGATTGCCACGTGAATGGTGTTGCCTTTCGCCGATACCCCCAGTTTCTCCGATCCCACCCAGATGATCGGCCGGATGTAGCACGATTCCAGCTTGTTCACGCCGACCACTTCGAGTTGCGCGGCTTCGAGCGTTGCGTGGTCGAACGGCACTTCCATCTGGAAGATCTTGGCGGAGTTGAGCAGGCGCTTGGTGTGGTCTTTCAGGCGGAAGATCGACGTGCCGTTGCCGGTTTTGTAGGCGCGCACGCCTTCAAAAACGCCCATGCCGTAGTGCAGCGTGTGGGTGAGCACGTGGATGTTGGCGTCGCGCCAGTCGATCAGCTTGCCATCCATCCAGATCTTGCCGTCGCGGTCGGCCATTGACATACGATTTCTCCTGGCGAGTAGTGTTGCAGATATTGAATGGGTCGCCCGTTTGCGCCAGCGTATTTCGTCGTCCGATTAACCGGCATGACGATGACGACGAGCCTTCTGCGCCTTGTTCCGGTCCGTGGCGCCTGTTCGGAAACAGCACGCGCGGCATGGGATTTCAGCGCAAAACCGGCAAGCGGCTGGGCGACCAAAGACCGTCATTTTAGCGTCTTTTCGATTAAAAAATGGGCGCTGTCGGCCATTTGGCGCCTTTCACGACGCTATAATTTGCCTTTCATCGTCACGCGATGTGCTCAGGGTGCAGTCAACGTTGCGGTTCGAAAGCAAACCGTGAGGAAACGCACGAAAGCCCGCCGTTCGGATCGGTTGGCTCGATCGAGCGTCAGACTGGGCGTGATTCAAGGCCCGGCGCGGCGGTTTCTGGTCGTGTTTTGGGTTGTGTTTTTGGTTGTTTTAGACAGCGATTCAGGCTCGGTCTGCGGCAATCATCCGGCCGGCTGCCCGTTCTTCGCCGCATCCGTTGGATCCGCCGCTCAACCGCACAAGCACACCGCGACTCGCACCCATCTCCATGTTCGACCGGCTGTCAGACCTCAACCGACGCGCGTTTCTCGATGGCGTCAAAACCCTCTCTCCGGCGGTTCCGGCCACGTTCTCGTGGGGTCTCGTCACCGGCATTGCGATGGCCAAGTCCGTGCTGACCGTGCCGCAGGCACTCGGGATGTCGCTCGCGGCCTATGCCGGATCGTCGCAACTGGCCGTGCTGCCGTTGTTCGCCGCGAAGCTGCCGCTCTGGACCATCCTTCTGACCGCTGCCATGGTCAACTTGCGGTTCGTCATTTTCAGCGCAGGGCTTGCGCCTCATTTCGCCTATTTGCCGTTGCGCCGCCGGCTGGTGCTCGGTTATTTCAATGGCGACATCATTTACCTGATGTTCCAGAAGCGTAATTTCCCAACCGGCTATCAGCCCGGCAAGGAGGCGTTTTTCTGGGGCATGGCGGCGACGAGCTGGTCCTCGTGGCAAGTGTCATCCATAGTGGGAATTCTGCTCGCGAGCCTTTTCCCCGATAACTGGGGCCTCGAACTCGCCGGCACGCTTGCGCTGATTCCGCTGATTGTCTCGGCTATCGCCACGCGCTCGACGCTGGCGGCCGTTGGCGTGGCGAGCGTGATCGCGTTGATTGCGCTGGACCTGCCGTACCGGCTTTCATTACCGCTGGCCGTGGCGGCGGCCCTGCTCGCCGGAACGTTTGTCGATGTTATGGCGGAGAAGCTGGGCCGCCAAACCAGCGGCGCGCCAAGGCGTGTGGAAAACTCCGCGCCCTGTCTCACCGACGCCGAGCCATTGAACCCGTCATTCGATCCTTCATTCGATATCCAGCCATCCGATCTCGACAAATCACCGGTCGGCCCCAAGGGCGCCCGGAGCGTCCGATGAGCGCCGCGCAAGTCTGGCTGGCCATAGCCGGCATGGCGCTGATCACGGGCATCACGCGCGCGCTGTTCCTGATGGGCGGCGAGCGCATGATCCTGCCGGAGCGCGTGCAGCGCGCGCTGCGCTACGCGCCGGCTGCGGCGCTGGTTGCGGTCGTCGTGCCCGACCTTCTGACTACGCCGACCGGCCTGTCGATCTCTTTCTCGAATCACGCGCTTTACGCTTCCCTGTGCGGTCTCGCCTGGTTTCTCTGGCGCCGCGGCATGCTGGGGACGATTGTCGTCGGCATGATTGTCTTCACGGTGTTGCGGCTGTTCGCTTGACGCTGGTTTTGCTGCGGTGCGTCATGCGGTGCGTCATCCAAGCCATCGCAAACTCGCCGATCCCGAATCCTGGGGATTTGCGTTTCCTGCGTCGGACGGGCATGGGTATCGGTTAAAATGGTGATCTCGCTGTCGTATCGAATGAGGTCGAAACGTGTATCCGGCAGTCACCGCACACCAGCTTCACTCGCTCCATTCTCTGCTGCAACGCCTCGTCGCCTGGGTATCCAGGTCGCCGGCGAAAGGCGCGGCACGCCTCGTTTTATTGTCCCTTACCTGTTCGAATCCTCCGCTTGGTGCTGGTCGCCTTGCGATGTTGCGCGCACGCCGACTTATCGCCGGGATGGTTTTGAGCACTTCAATTTCCCCGTAGCGACCTGTGTGAGCCCGCTGGCATAAATCCACGGCGCGCAGATTCAACTCGCCCGAACCGCTTTCCAATTACTCGCTCACCCGCTGACTCCCATGACGAAAGTATTGCGTTTCACCGATCTGATCGCCGAAGGCAAAGTGTCCGGCAAACGTGTTTTCATCCGAGCCGACCTCAACGTCCCGCAGGACGATCAGGGCAACATCACCGAAGACACCCGCGTGCGCGCCTCGGTGCCGGCCATTCAGCAAGCGCTGGCAGCGGGCGCCGCCGTGATGGTCACGTCCCATCTCGGCCGCCCGACGGAAGGGCAGTTCAAGCCTGAAGACTCGCTTGCGCCCGTGGCCAGGCGCCTTAGCGAACTGCTTGGCCGCGATGTGCCGCTGATCGCAGATTGGGTTGACGGCGTGCAGGTGCAGCCGGGTCAGGTCGTGCTGCTCGAAAACTGCCGCTGCAACAAGGGTGAGAAGAAGAACGACGACGCGTTGTCACAGAAGCTCGCCAAACTCTGCGATATCTACGTGAACGACGCGTTCGGCACCGCGCATCGTGCGGAAGCGACCACGCATGGCATTGCGAAATACGCACCCGTGGCGTGCGCCGGTCCGCTGCTTGCCGCTGAACTGGATGCATTGGGCAAGGCGCTCGGCGAGCCGAAGCGCCCGCTGGTCGCCATTGTCGCGGGATCGAAGGTATCGACGAAACTGACCATCCTGAAGTCGTTGGCCGAGAAAGTGGACCAGTTGATCGTGGGCGGCGGGATTGCCAATACGTTCATGCTCGCGTCGGGGTTGAACATCGGCAAGTCGCTGGCGGAGAAGGATCTCGTCGATGAAGCCAAGACCATCATCAGCGAAGCGCGGGCGCGTGGGGCGTCGGTCCCCATTCCTAGCGACGTTGTGACCTCGAAGGAATTCGCCGCGACTGCCAAGGCCGAAACGAAAGCCGTGGACCAGGTGCAGGACGACGACCTGATTCTCGATATCGGCCCGGACACCGCCAAGGCGCTTGCCGCGCAGTTGGAGAAGGCGGGCACGATCGTGTGGAACGGCCCGGTTGGCGTGTTCGAATTCGACCAGTTCGGCAATGGCACGAAGACGTTGGCGGATGCGATTGCGAAGTCATCGGCGTTCTCGATTGCAGGTGGCGGCGACACGCTCGCGGCCATCCAGAAGTACGGCATCCACGACAAAATCAGCTATATATCGACTGGCGGCGGCGCGTTCCTGGAGTTTTTGGAAGGCAAGACGTTGCCGGCGGTCGAAGTACTCGAATCGCGGGCCTGAGCCCATGAAACGAGCCACGTCGAAGAGCGATCGTCCTGAGTCCGTAGTTGCTGAAGTTGCTGCAGATAAAGAAGAGTTGGCTGCTGACGCTGGTTTATCAGTGGCGGCCGAAATTGGATCGAGGGTGGCGGTCGGGGTGAAACCTGACCCCGGCCCCGCTCGCGCACCGGCCAAGTCGAAGCGTTCCGCTGCGGCGCCGGCCCGGCGTGGTTCGAATTTAAAGCGGGAAGTAAGGAAGGAAACCGCGGTCATGATTGGTGGCGCGAGTGCGTCGCTGATTCCGGTCGCCGGACAGATATCGAATAGCTATCACAAAGCGACGCCGGCTCGAACCGGCGCGCGTTCGCAGGCGGAGACATCTTCATCCCCGTCGGCACACCGTACTCGCAGCGCTGTTTCAGGCGATACCACCCAGACGAGGAATTCCATGCATCGCGCTACAAAGATTGTCGCCACTATCGGCCCCGCTTCCAGCACCCCTGAGATCCTGCTGCAAATGATGCAGGCCGGTCTCGACGTGGTCCGTTTCAACTTCTCGCACGGCACGGCCGACGATCATCGCCAGCGCGCGCAATACGTTCGCGACGCCGCCAAGCAATGCGGCCGTGAAGTGGCGTTGATGGCTGATTTGCAAGGCCCGAAGATTCGCGTGGGCAAGTTTGAAAACGGCAAGATCACGTTGATTGCGGGCAATTCGTTCATCCTCGATGCGCGTTGTGAGCTGGGCAATGATGAACGTGTTGGCCTGGATTACCCGGATTTGCCGCGCGACTTGCGGGCGGGCGACATCCTGTTGCTGAACGACGGGCTGATCGTGCTCGACGTGGTCCGTGTGATTGGCGAAGAGATCCATACCACGGTGAAAGTGGGCGGTGATCTTTCGAATAACAAGGGCATCAACCGGCAGGGCGGCGGCCTGACGGCGCCGGCGTTGACCGAGAAGGACATGGAGGACATCAAGACGGCCATGTCGCTTGGTGCGGATTTTGTGGCGGTATCGTTTCCGAAGAACGCTACGGACATGGAGATGGCGCGGCAACTGGCGAACATCGCGGGCGCGCCTTATGGCATCAAGCCGAAGATGATCGCGAAGATCGAGCGTGCGGAAGCCATTCCGGCATTGCAGGGCATTCTTGATGCGTCGGACGGCATCATGGTGGCGCGTGGTGATCTCGCGGTGGAAGTGGGTAATGCGGCTGTGCCGGCGTTGCAGAAGCGGATGATCCGGATGGCGCGCGAGTCGAACAAGTTTGTGATTACGGCTACGCAGATGATGGAGTCGATGATCTATGCGCCGGTGCCCACCCGTGCTGAAGTTTCTGATGTCGCGAATGCGGTGCTGGACGGGACGGATGCGGTGATGTTGTCGGCGGAGACGGCGGCGGGTAAGTATCCGGTGACGACCATCGAGACAATGGCGGCCATTTGCCTCGAAGCCGAGAAGTCTGAGCAGAGCGAGCTTGACAAGGATTTCCTTGATCGCACGTTCACGCGGATTGATCAATCCATTGCGATGGGTGCGTTGTTCACGGCTTACCACTTGGGGGCGAAGGCGATTGTTGCTTTGACCGAGTCGGGCGCGACGGCGTTGTGGATGTCGCGGCATTGGTCGCATGTGCCCATTTTTGCGCTGACGCCGCGGATTGGCAGTGAGCGGACGATGGCGCTGTATCGGAATGTGACGTCGTTGCACTTGGATACGAACACCGATCGCGATGTTGCGCTTCAGCAGGCGCTGGAGGTGGTGGTGTCGAAGGGGTATGCCGCTCGCGGCGATATGGTTGTGTTGACTGTTGGCGAACCGATGGGGCAAGCCGGCGGGACTAACGCGATGAAGATCGTGCGGGTGGGAGATCCGTTTTAATTTCGTTCGCAGTGGTTGGTTTGTTCGCACCGGTGGACGGTTTTGGGGGGGCGGGTTCGGGGTGGATGCTGGCGGGGGGGGTTTGGGGGGGGGGGGGGGGGGGGTCGGGGGGGGGGGGGGGGGGGGGGGGGGGGGTGGGGGGGGTGGGGGGGTGGGGGGTTTTTGCGGTGGGGGTGTGCGGGGGGCGGGTTTTTTTTTTTTTACTTTTTGTCACTG
>NZ_JAAVUQ010000035.1 GCF_018449515.1 Caballeronia sp. dw_19
TCGATTGCTGCCGCGCCGCGCGATCGGCTAAAAAATCCCGCCGCGGGTCGCCGCGTCTCCCAAGGAGGATGAGGCTCATCGCTTTCCACGCTCGCGTAACCGCCGAAAACTGCGGGACAGGAAGGCGGCCAATTGCCATCTCGATTCGAGACGGCGCCACCTTGAATTAGCGGTTTACGCACCTCTTCCACCTCAATACCATCCGCAGAACTCACTCGGGCCACGTCGTCGCCCCGTTAGGACGGCTTGCGTGCGATAGGAACCATCGACGTCGATATCGGCGAGCCCGTGAAAAATTCATCAAAAATGATGGAGACAGCCATGCAGGGGCGCCTCTGCGATATTTCCACCGTGATCGAACAACAGAAGTTCGGCCGGTTTGCGATCTTGTTGATCTTTTACATGTGGTTCGTTTTACTGATAGAAGGCTATGACATTGCCGTACTCGGTTACGCCGCACCGGCGCTGGCCCGAGCATGGCATCTGAGCCGCAGCGCATTCGGCATGGCGTTCTCGGCCAATGTTCCCGGCGTGCTGATCGGGTCGTTCCTGTTCGGATACTTCGGCGATCGCGCGGGACGGAAACCCGCGATCATTCTCGGCATTCTGCTGTTCGGCATTTGCACATTCGCGACCCAGTGGGCAACGGGCATCACCGGCCTGATCTGCCTCCGGTTTATCGCGGGCATCGGCCTTGGGGGAACCGTTCCAAACGTCATTGTGCTGCTGACCGAATTCGCTCCGCGACGCATGAGGGCGACGTGGATTAGCCTGTCTTATACCGGTTACATGGTCGGCGCAGCGCTTGGGGGCGTGGTTTCGGCTAGCCTGGTCTCGACCTACGGGTGGCAAGTCGTATTTTTCGTCGGCGGCGTCATGCCCAGTGCGATCGCGATCGCGCTGGTGTTCCTGATGCCAGAATCGATCCGCTATCTGGCACTGAAAAAACGCTCGCCGCACCGGATCGCTCTCACCGTACAACGCATCCAGCCCAATTTTGTTCTGCCCGATTCGGCTCGCTTCATCGTGTCCGACGAGCAAACAAGCGCGCGTTTCTCGGTAAAGCAGCTATTCAGCGGGCCATTACGGTACATCACGCCAGTATTGTGGCTGATCTGCATCGCGAATTCTCTGACGCTGCTTTTTCTGCAAAACTGGCTTCCGATACTGATCGAGGCGATTGGCGTGGCACCCGCGCACGCCGCGCTGCTCGCCGCGATGTTCTCGGTCGGAGGCGCAGCAGGCGGTTTGGCCTTGATGCGTCTACTCGACCGTCATGGCGCAATCGTCATCGCATGCCTGCCGCCTCCCGGCATACTGCTCGTCGCACTGCTCGGACACACGATGCCGGCACCCGCATTGGCGATTGCCATATTCGGCGTCGGCTTCTGCGTGGTCGGGACACAATTCGGTCTCAATGCGATGATATCCATCGTCTATCCGACGGCATTTCGCTCGAATGGAACCGGTGCGGCGCTGGCGGTATCCAAGATCGGCGCGTTTCTCGGACCGATGATCGGCGGCATGCTTATGACCATGCACATGCGCATACAGAACGTCTTCCAGCTCGCCGCGTTACCACTCGCTTTTGTCGCCGTGCTCGCCGTGATGCTGGGGCGACTTCATCACGTCGAGGTTGCCTCTCCGGAAAACAGCTTGGCGGTCGAAGGCGGTCAAGGGGGCAAGAACTATTGACCACTGGGCCCCGCCTCTCGTACAGGAGGACAGCCACGACACCCTAAGCGCTACGTCTTTATAGGATGAGTCATGTAACCAATCCCTAATTATTTAGCGGTACAGATTACCTTTCATTGATATCCATTGGACATGACCGTCCGGGATAAGGAGTTACAACCTGGAGCACCGACGTCTGAAAAGGCCCGACAGCGAGTCTGCCCGGACATCAGATCGTTCCAGAAAGTCGAGTGATATTTCAGAGTATAAAATTTGTCTGAGGAGACGCAAAAAATGAAGAAGACGATGATCGCATGGGGGTGCTGCACATTGGCGTTGGCGGGGATCGCTCTGCCGGCACACGCGCAAAGTAGCGTGACGCTATATGGCGTGATTTCGGTAGGCCTAGTCTATACGAACAACACGGCGGGTAGCCGCGACTACGCGCTCGTCAGTGGCGTCCAACAAACGCCCCACTGGGGTTTGAAAGGTGTCGAAGACCTGGGCGGCGGTTACAAAACGTTCTTTACCCTGGAAAACGGCTTCAGCATCACGAGCGGCGCGCTGAGCAACGGCGGCAAGCTGTTCGGCCGCAAAGCCTTCGTCGGCATATCGACCCCGGATTTCGGAAGCATCACCGTGGGCCGTCAAGTCGATGCGATGAGCGACGCTCTCTTCTTTTACGAAGCCGCCGCTCAATTCGCCGCATTCGGGGTGCCGATCGGCGACAACGACAACGTGTTCGAGACCACGCGCGTCTCGAATGCAGTGCGTTACTCGAGCCATCTATACAGTGGCTTCCAGTTCGTCGGTCAATATGGTTTTTCCAACGACGCGGGTGAATTCAACAACAACAGCAGCAAGAGCGCTTCGCTAACCTACACGAACGGTCCGTTCAGCGCCGCGATCGCCTATAGCGAGTTTCTACTCCCGAACTCGGCGTCGAATTCGAATGGCGCGATCACCGACACCTATGGTGTTCCCGTCATTACAACCTTTGCAAGCAATGTTAACCGGCAACAGATGTTCGGTCTCTCGGGGGATTACAAGTTAGGCGCCGCTCAGTTCACCATGATGGTCACGCGCTCGATGTTCAGTTACCTGCAGGGTGCACCGGGGCTGAGCCTCACGAACTACGAACCGACTTTTACCTATTACGTCACACCGGAGGCGCTGGTCGGCATCGGCTATATCTTCACCGACGGCCATACGAATAATGAAAGCCCGAAATGGCACCAGATCGATACGGGTATTGACTATTTCCTCTCGAAGCGCACTGACGTGTTTTTGGTTGCCGTCTATCAAAAGGCCGCCGGCGACGCGAAGTTTGCGCAGATCTACGGCAATGCGCCGTCGACCAGCCGGCTACAGTTCTCCGCCACCGTGGGCATCCGTCATACGTTCTGATCGCACCCGGTACGGGCAGGCTCGCTTCACGGTGGGAGGATCCGTGTTTCACCACAGCTCTATTGCGCGCTTGTGGAGAAACACGCCGGCGAGCCCGCCTATCGTCGTGACGGCGGGCTATCGTTCAAGCCGATGCCGGCACCTTACGGGTCTTCAGAAAATCATCCAGCGTTTCGCCGCGCATCGAAGCATAAACCGCCAGATTGGAAACTCTGAGCAATCGCGCATATTTTTCGAGCACGAAAAACGATACCCCATATTGCACCAGACCCAGCCAATCCCGCTTCACGATGAGCTGACGCTCCTCATCGCTTAACCCTGCGTCGTCGAACGTCCGCTCCGGATCGTCAAGAAACAGCTGACGGAATGCCGGGTCGCGCTGCTGCCAGAAAAATCGATTGATCTTCAGCGCCTTGCGACTCTTGCGCAGATCAAAGATATATGTGCCGGACAGATTGTCGAGGCCATCGAGTTGCGGATTCATGACGTGTGCTCCTCACCAACTCGTGTGCCATCGGCCGAAGCTTCATGCGCCGTGACCGCCGGTTCATATAACGTCACGGCCATTGCGGTCGTGGTGGCCAGATAGTAGTTCTGATGCAGGCAGCGGATATTTTGATCGAGTGCGCCGCGCATGGCGAGCCACATGATGACTTCGACACTTTCCGCGCCGCCGAGCCGGATAAAATCGGCGTGACGCATCGCAGTCAATTGCTGCGGATCGTCGACCATCAGCCTCAGGAATTCATGATCCCATTCGCTATTGTTATACCCCGCGCGTTCGCCGTGAATCTGGTGCGATAATCCTCCCGTTCCGACCACCACCACCTTGAGATCTTCGGCAAACGACTGCACGGCACGGCGCACCGCCTGGCCCAGCGCATAACAGCGCGCCGCGGTCGGCAGAGGATACTGGAGAACGTTGATCGCGACCGGCAGGATCGCGCCGGGCCATCGCGGCTCGTGCTGCCACAGCAGCGCCAAGGGCGAATTGCAGCCGTGATCGAGCGCCCGCTCCTGAAACACGGTGATGTCGAACGCATCGTTGACGAGCGATTCGACCATATGCGCCGCAAATTCGGCATGCCCGCCAATACGCGGCAAGGGACGACGGCCGCCGCCCTCGTCGGCCATGTCGAACTCTTCCGAAATACCCACCGCGAAGGTCGGATAACAATCGAAGAAAAAGCTGTTGCCGTGATCGTTATAAAACATCACGAGCAGATCGGGGCGTTTGTCGGCGAGCCATTTCGCTACCGGCTCGTAGCCGTCGAACAGCGGCTTCCAGGCTGGATCGCTCTGCCGCCTATTGTCGTATGCCGCCCCAATCGTCGGTACGTGCGAGGTCCCGATACCGCCTATGATTTCCGCCATCTGTGTTCCATCCTGTTTTTAAAACCTGCTAGATCTGCCGGCTATCCAGCAAAGGCTATGCATTTCGAAACATGACGAAGCGTGCCACCCGCTTCGCAATCAACCATTCCTCTTCGTGCCGCTCGAGCATGTCGTCGAATTCGCCCAACAGTTGTAAAGGGTCGGCGCAGTGTTCGTTGAGCGCGGTTTTCGGGGGTCCGCCTTCATCGACGGAAATAGCGGAATCGCGCTCCGCGGGCTCCCGCGTGGCGCTCCAAAGCAGCACCGTGCTCCTTGCGCGCGCAAGCGTCGGGGATTCCAGATCGACGATGATGTTCGTGAGCAGGTGCCGCGTGGATCTGTCGGCGGGCCGCTGCAGATAACTCGCGAGAATCGCGTCGCGTCCTTCGAGCACGGTCTGGTTAGGTCTCGTCAGCGTGGCGTCGCGAGCGAAGTGATGCGAGAACGCTACGTAATCGCCCGCATCGAGTGCGGCGCCCACACGCAGAATGCAATCGCGGCACGCCTGCTCGGCCAACCAGTGTTCCGGCGGCAGCGAACCCACGGCACTCATGCGGCGAGCCACGTCCGCAATGCGCGCGTGACAGATTCGGGTTGCTCCATCGTCGTCATGTGCCCCGCATGCTCGATGACCTCCAAATGCGCACCCCGTATCGCCTCGCGCATGTCGGTATGCCTCGCAAGCGGACTCCATCGATCCTCGCGGCCGCACAGCAGCAGCGTCGGGCAATCGATATGGGCCAGCAGCGACGTCCCGTCTGGACGGCGCAGCAGCGCTTCGATCTGGTGCGCGAAACGCTGCACACTATTGCGTTCGATCATCCGAAGTATCGCTTCGAAAGTCGGCGTGTCGACGTGAGCGGGATGGACCATACCGACCGCCCATTGGGTGCCCATCTCACGCATGCCTTCGGTTCTTGCGCGATCGAGCAGCGCGAGGCGCTGGCTTCGCTCCTGTACGCCGGCTTCAGTCTCGGGGCGCGCTTGATAACCTGTGTCCAACAGCGCGAGACGCGCCACCCGCAGCGGTGCGCGACGCACGATTTCAAGCGCGACGCGTCCACCCATCGAGTGGCCGACTAACGCGAATGTATCGGGTAATTGGGTCGACAGCACCGCTTCGGCCATAGCTTCGATCGAATCGCACGCGCCGTAATCCGCTACAACGCAATCCGCCGTATCCGACAAGCTTTCGATCTGATGTTCCCAAACGGTACTGTCGCAAAGCAAGCCAGGGAGTAATACCAACGTTTGATGTTTTGCGGCGCGAGATACGAGGTTCATTCTCGGGTCGATTCAAATGGATTGAGTGAGTTCAAAAAACACGATAGGCGAGCGCATCGGCGCGGACAAGAGAATAAATTTCATCTGAAACCCATCGCGCCGTGCTTGCCTTGCAGCAAGGGGCGCTCGTGCGGAGAGCGCCATTTTCCGCAGGGGCTCTCTACGCCCTCGGCATGGCGTTTTCCGAACCCATCTGGTATACCGAAACCGATCGTCTCAATCGCACAGGACATGTATGAAAAACAGTAGTGCAGATCAAAATGGTTTTTCCGGAGAACGACTGGATCACCTCGCCGAATTTTTAAAATCGGGTTACGTAGAGACGCGTCAGTTGGCGGGATTTTCGCTGCTGATTTCGCGCGCCGGCACCGAAGTCGCCCGTTTCATGGCGGGTCATGCCGACATCGAACGCGGCAAGCCTATCGAGAACGATACGATTTTTCGTATCTATTCGATGACCAAGCCAGTGACTTCGATCGCGCTGATGATGCTCGTGGAGGATGGCCTCCTTTCGCTCGACGACCCCGTCAAAAAATATATTCCCGCGTGGAGCGAGCTGCACATGCTGCCGGACGGCAGCGCCGATCTGTCTCAGGCGATGCCGGCACCGGATATGCTCGTGGTCGACCTAATGCGCCATACGTCCGGACTGACCTCGTGCTTCCAGCGCGGCTCGCCGGTTGACGATATATATCGCCAGCACAATATCGATACGCGCGTACGCGGCAGCACACTCGCGCATACCATCGAGCAGCTTGCGCAAGTGCCGTTGCGCTTTGCCCCTCAAACGAAGTGGAATTACTCGATTGCGACCGATGTCATCGGTTATCTCGTCGAGCAATTGAGCGGCCGCACTCTCTCGGCATTTTTTGAAGAAAGGGTGTTCACCCCGCTCGGCATGACAGACACGACTTTTGAATTGCCGAAGGACAAGGTACAGCGTTTTGCCGCGCTGTACCGTACCACGCCACACAAGGGCCTCGAATTGATCGACGATCCGGCGACCAGCGACTATCTGGTTCCGGCGACGCAGTACTCGGGGGGCGGCGGACTCGTGTCCACGCTCGACGATTACCACCGTTTCTGCCAGATGTTGTTGAACGGGGGAACTCTGGACGGTCAACGGATCATCGGTAGAAAGACGCTGGAACTGATGACGGCCAATCATCTGCCAGGCGGCGTGGATCTCGAGACCCTTGCTGTATCGAGTTTCGCCGAAACGTCGTTTAAAGGCGTCGGGTTCGGACTCGGATTCGCCACCACGCTTGATCCGGCTCAATGTCTGCTGCAAGGTAACGCGGGGGATTTTTTCTGGGGTGGCGCCGCCGGCACTTATTTCTGGGTCGATCCGGCAGAGGAGCTGATCGTCATCTTCATGACCCAGCTTTACCCTCATCTGCCGCGCATTCGCCGCCAGCTTCGTACGCTTGTTTACGCCGCGATGACGTAAAGCGGAACCACTCAGCGGCGGCCGAGCGCACGCGTAAATTTAAGCGGCGCCCCGCCCGTGGCGTGCTGCACGAGCCAATCCGCGAGGCCGCGATCCATCGCATCGAGATGGCCGGGAAACCAGCGAGCCAATTCTTCGGCGAATCTCCTGCCGACGGCAAAACGCCGTTCATCGGGTAGCACGCGCACTTCATTCACTGACGTCAACACGGCGTGATGTTCGTCGACATGGCACTTCGCGTTGCCGTAGCCGGATTCGGCCATCAAACGATCTTCCTCGGCGAAATGACGCTGCGCGTGCGCGGCAAACGCATCAAGGCAGATGTCGAAGCTTGCCCTCTCGGTGGCGGCGAGCATGGCATTGACGGCCTCGACAAACTCCCGATGCGTCGCATCGATCAGCGTATTCCCTAACAGATACGTGTCAAGCCATGGCATGGTCGAGGCAGGCGTCATAATTGTCGAAAGAAAGTAGGCAAACGCAGGCGTCAGAGAATATCTCACTTTTGTCGCGTAAGCCATCGGGCCATTGTCCTGGATCGGCGACTGACTAGAATATTTCGCGCAGCGCTTAAAAAAACTATCCCCATGAAAATCGATCCAGTTTCATTGCAGCTCTTCGTCAGCATCGTGGAAGAAGGAACGATCTCCGCGGCCGCGGAGCGGGAGCACATCGTCCCCTCCGCCGTGAGCCGGCGGCTCGCGGAACTCGAAGCGACCTTGCAAACGAGCCTGCTGCGGCGAACCAATCGCGGCGTGGAACCCACCCCCGCTGGGCTTGCGCTGCTGAGTCTCGCGCGCGGCGTCTTGCATGATCTCGATGAGATCAAGGTGCAGATGAGCAGCTACTCGCAAGGCCTACGCGGGCAGATTCGGATTTTCGCCAGTATGTCGGCCATCACGCTCTATCTCGCGCAGGATCTGGCCGCATTCGTGCAGGCCCACCCGCATGTGCAGATTCACCTCGAACAGCATCTGAGCAATGCCGTGACGAAGGGGGTCGCCGAGAACAACGCCGACGTCGGCATTTCGATTTCGAGCCCTCATGGCTTCGAACTCGACTCGTTCCCTTACCGGAGTTATTCGCTGGTCCTGCTGGTGCCGCGCGGCCATCCGCTGGCCGGCCGCCAGTCGGTCCGGTTTCGCGAAACGCTCGATTTGCCTTACATCGATTTCACCGGCGTCAACGTACGTCTGGTCAGCGCCGCGAACGAACTCGGGCGGACCTTGAACCTGCGCCTGCACGTCGCCAGCTATGAAGCGCTGTGTGCGATGGTCGAAGTGGGTCTCGGAATCGGGGTACTGCCAGCATCACTCGCGAGTTATTATGCGTGCACCCGTGACCTGGTAGCGATCGTGCTGGACGAACCATGGGCACGCTGCGATTTGAACGTATGGGTCCGATCGACCGACGCGCTGACGCCCGCCGCACAACTATTTCTCGATAGTCTGCGCGTCCCCCGCTGAATTTTCCTCGCCGTTCCCGTCACTGCTGCGACCGACCCGGTTCATGACTGCCATCTCGGTTCGAGAGGGCACCGACACGCATTAGCGATTTACTCGTCGGTAGTGCACTTTTATGATCGGTTGAAGCAATACCGATCAGACGATGGACACGGAGTGAATAGATGAGACACGAGGAGAATGAGATTCTGGCTCATGTCGGCCGGGGAACCCCGCTCGGCGACACGTTGCGGCGTTACTGGCATCCGGTGGCGACGTCGGCCGAATTACCGCACCCCGATTGCGACCCGCTGCGCACGAAAGTGCTCGGCGAGCGCCTCGTGGCGTTCCGTGACAGTGCGGGCAAAGTCGGGGTCATGAATGAACTGTGCATGCACCGCGGCGCGTCGCTTGCGCTGGGCCGGGTCGAGGACGGTGGGATCCGCTGCTTGTATCACGGCTGGAAATTCTCCGTCGACGGAAAGATTCTCGAAACGCCGAATCTGGCGGAGCCGCGCATCCGCGAGCGGCTGAACGCGCCGGCCTACCCCGTGCGCGAAAGCGGCGGGGTGGTCTGGGCTTACCTCGGGCCGGCCGAACTGGAACCGCCGTTCAGGCGTTTTGCATTTGCCGACGCGGCTGATGAAAATCGCGTGGTGCTGCGCATCAACGTGAAGGCAAACTTCCTTCCGCTCTGGGAAGGTGGTGCGGACACCTCGCATGTCACCATGCTGCATAGCAACGTCGCACGGCCGAGTTGGGCGCTAAAGGACGGCATGGATGGCCCTATCGTGACCGATCTGCTCAATCCCGCGTTCGACGACACGGCGCCGACCCTCGAAATCGAGAACACAAGCTTCGGTTTCCACTACGCGGGTATTCGCCAAATTGCCGACACGAGCCCGGCAAAACGCAATATCCGGGTCGTGCCTATCTTTATGCCATACGGCCGGATGATCCCGTTCAACGATTTTTTTACTACGATATTCGAAGTGCCGCGCGACGAAGAAAGCACGAGCACTTACCTGATCGACGCGAGCTTTACCCAGCTGCCTCATGACCGTGCGGGCCGTCTGAAGCGTTCGGGCCTCGCCGACAGTCGGTTCTATGAAGATAACAACTTTGTCGCTTCGTGGGAAAACGACTTCTATCAAGATCGCACGGCCATGCGGCAACGCAAGAACTGGACGGGCTTCAGCGGCATCACTCAGGAAGATTTCGTGATTGCGACGGCAATGGGCGTTGTGCCGGATCGCGTCAACGGAGAGCACCTGGTGCCGGCCGACATGGCGATCATGCGCTTGCGCCGCCGCCTGCTCGATTCGGTCGAGCTCAATCAGACGGGCGGCACGCCGCTCGGGCTGATGTACGAAGATATGACGGAAATGCTCGCGCGCGATTTCGATCTCGAGGGCGACCGGCCCTGGCAGGATGTCGTGCCGCATGACTCGGTGCTCTACAAGGGGAGCGGAAATAGCCGATGAATCAGCTCGCACTCAGGGTCGCCGCAATCCGTTACGAAGCGCAACGCATTCATACCTTCGAACTCAGACTGCCGGAAGGCGGCGAGCTTCCGCCATTCGATGCGGGTGCACACGTCAACGTGCATCTGGGTAACGGCCTCGCGCGCAGTTACTCGCTGACCAATGCGCCCTCCCAGCGCGACTGTTATGTGATCGGCGTCAACCTCGACCGCAAGAGCCGAGGAGGATCGGCGTATATGCACGACAAGGTTCGAGTCGGCGACATGCTCACCGTCAGCCCGCCGGCCAATAACTTTCCACTGATGGAAAATGCGCCGCACAGCGTCCTGATCGCGGGCGGCATCGGCATCACGCCCTTGAGGTCGATGGTGTACAGATTGGAAGAGCTGAATCGCTCATGGGAATTGATCTATTGCTTCCGGCAACGGCATCATGCCGCGTTTGTCGAGGAACTCGAGGCATTGGGCCGCAGCAAGGGCAGACGGACGCGCTTTTATTTTGATGGCGACGCAGGAGGCCGGCGTTTCGAACTGCACGGCGCATTCGACAATCAGCCGGAGAACACGCATTTTTATTGCTGCGGTCCAACGTCGATGTTGAGCGCTTTTGAAACGGCAGCCAAAGGTATCGAGCCCGCGAGGATACACGTCGAACATTTCGCCGGCCGCCAGGCGTCCGACGAAACGGCCACGCAGGGCGGGTTCAAGGTACGGCTCGCGGCCAGCGGCCGCGTGCTGGATGTCGCGCCCGGACAATCGATTCTCGACGTGGTGCTCGGCACGGGCGTCAGAGTGTCGTATTCGTGCAAGGAAGGCATTTGCGGATCATGTGAGACCCGAGTCATCGACGGCACCCCGGAGCATCTGGATCTGGTCCTGTCAGAACGGCAACAACAAGCGAATGACCGGATGATGATCTGCTGCTCGAGATCGAAATCGGCCGAACTCGTACTGGATTTATAAGGTCGGCGGGCCTGGCAGCAAAACGGAGACACCTCGCCCCATCGTCCCGCGACCAGATTCACCGCCAGGTGACGGCGCAGCGTACAGCGTATAAAAAGGAAAGGAGACGACGACATGCAAACATCGGTTTGCGACATATCGGATGTAGTCGAACAGCAAAAAATTGGCCGTTTCGCCGTTTCATTGGTCGCCTGCATCTGGTTCGTGATGCTGATCGAAGGCTACGATCTCGCGGCGCTCGCGTACGCGGCTCCAGCCTTATCGAAAGCATGGCATCTGGGGCGCGGCGCGCTCGGCCCGGCATTCGGCGCGAACGTGCCGGGCATCATGATCGGTTCGTTCCTGTTCGGTTATCTAGGCGACCGCTTCGGCCGGAAACCGACGATCATCCTGGGCGCGCTGGTATTCGGCACCATGACGCTCGCAACGATCTGGGCGCCCGGCGTGGAAGGCCTCATCGCGTTGCGCCTGCTTGCCGGCATCGGTCTTGGCGGCGCCATCCCCAACGCGGTCGTGCTGCTGTCGGAATCGGCGCCGCGCCGCCTGCGCGCGACCTGGATCAGTCTGTCCTACACCGGTTACATGATGGGCGCGGGGCTCGGCGGTGTGGTGTCCGCAGGGCTGGTTCATCGCTTCGGCTGGCATGTGGTGTTTTTCATTGGCGGAGTCGCCCCGCTCGTGATCGCAGTCGGCCTCGCCCTCCTGCTTCCCGAATCGTTGCGGCACCTTGTCGTCAAGGAGCGCGAACCGAGGCGCATCGCCCATATCGCAAAGCAGATCCAGCCGGATCTCGACGTCGACGAAACCACGCGCTTTATCGTATCGGACGAATTCAAACCCGTGCGCTTTTCAGTCCGGCTGCTGTTCGGCGGCAGGCTCCGGTACGTCACACCAGTTCTGTGGCTGACCTATATCGCCAATTCAATGACGCTGCTGTTCCTGCAGAACTGGCTGCCGATGCTGATCGAATCGATTGGCGTGCGCCCCGGACAGGCCGCGCTCGTCGCCGCGATGTTCTCGGTCGGCGGCGCGGCAGGCGGCCTCGCGCTCATGCGCTTTATCGACGATCGCGGCCCCGGCGTGATTACCTGCCTGCCTGTGATCGGCATTCCGTTCGTCGCGCTACTGGGCGTGCCGATGCCGGAATCAACCTTGATATTCGCCGTATTCGGTGTTGGGTTCTGCGTGGTCGGCACGCAATTCGGCCTCAATGCCGTCTCGGCGATGGTCTATCCGACGGCTTTTCGTTCCAAAGGAACTGGCGCCGCGCTTGCGATCGCGAAGATCGGCTCCTTTCTGGGTCCCGTCATCGGCGGCATGCTGCTGGCCGCGAACGTGCCCGTCGCGCAGTTGTTTTATGTGGCAGCGGTCCCGGTGCTGATCGTGGCAGTGCTCGCGGCGACTTTGGGCTGGCTTTACCGCGACCGCTCGAAGCAAGCCGATTTCGCTAAATTTTCCGACGACATTCAGACCATTCGGCATTGAGTGGCTGACAGGCATAAGGCGCGAAACATCATGAGCAGGCCTCCCAGCTTTGCCGCGTTGCGTGCTTTCGAGGCCGCGGCGCGGGTCGAAAGCTTCGCATTAGCCGCGAACGAACTGTACCTGACACCTTCGGCGATCAGCCATCAGATACGCGATCTCGAAGCGTATTTCGGGCGACCGCTGTTCATCCGGAGGCACCGCAGCGTGAAGCTGACCGCCGAGGGGCAGGCATTGCTCGGCGGCATATCACATCCGTTCAGGCAGATCGAAGCGATATGCGCACAGATGCAGCCGGCGCAAGCTGCACGAAAGCCGGTCTTTTCAACGCTTTGAGGAGGTTTCAGATGGGTTCGAATGACTCGATGCTGGTTGTGAGCGCACATAGCGCCGACTTCGTATGGCGTGCCGGCGGCGCCATCGCGCTGCACAGGAAAAATGGCTATCGCGTGAAAGTGGTCTGCCTATCGTTCGGCGAGCGAGGCGAATCCGCAAAACTCTGGCGCAAGGGCAGCACGACGATCGAAGCGATCAAGGCGACACGCCGGGAAGAAGCCTTGCGCGCCGCGGAAATACTCGGCGCGGAAATCGAATTTTTCGATCTCGGCGACTACCCGCTGCGTGTATCCGATACCGCGCTCATGCGCCTCGTCGATATCTATCGAGCGATTCAACCCGCATTCGTTCTGAGTCACTCTCAGAAAGATCCCTACAACTTCGATCACCCGCTCGCGATGCATATCGTGCAGGAGGCCCGCATCATCGCGCAGGCGGAAGGGCATAAGCCTGGCGAAACCATTATCGGCGCCCCGCCCGTCTATGCATTCGAGCCGCATCAGACCGAGCAATGCGAATGGGTTCCGAATACCTTTCTCGACATCACCGAGGTGTGGGATCTGAAACGCAAGTCGATCGAGTGCATGGCCGGTCAGGAACATCTTTGGGAATACTACACACGCGTCGCGCTGCAGCGCGGCGTGCAGGCGAAACGGAACATCGGTATCACGGCGAAGCGCGATATCCAATATGCGGAAGGCTATCAGCGGCTGACGCCGGCCGTTCTTGGAGATTTGTCATGAAGCGCGGCATCGTGGTCTAGAACATCCGGCGCGCCGATCAGCGTCACGTCGCGCAGCTCGAACAGACCGGCGTGTCCACCGTGCACGAAGCGCAAAACCGTCTGGGTCTGCTTGCATCGTATCTGCGGCCCATCTATGCCGGCGCCTCGATTGCCGGATCGGCCGTCACCGTGCTCGCCCCGCCATCGGACAACTGGATGCTGCATGTCGCCGTCGAGCAGCGCGCGCCCGGCGACGTGCTGGTCGTCGCGCCGACATCTCCGTGCGAGGACGGTTATTTCGGCGAATTGCTGGCGACCTCGCTGGCGGCGCGCGGCGTGCGCGGACTCGTCATCGACGCCGGCCGCCGCGATATACGCGCACTGACCGCGATGGGTTTTCCCGTGTGGTCGAAGGCCGTTTCGGCCCAGGGAACCGTCAAGGAAACACTGGGGTCGGTCAATGTGCCGATCGTCTGCGCCCAGCAGCTCGTGCGGCCCGGCGACATGATCGTGGCCGATGACGACGGCGTAGTCGTCGTGCCTTTCGAGACGGTGGAAGCCATTTCACGAGCAGCGGCCACCCGCAGCGAAAAAGAACAGAAGACACGTGCGGCGCTGGCGTCCGGCGAACTCGGCCTCGGCTACTATGCGATGCGCGACCGGCTTGCGGCCAAGGGGCTGCACTACGTCGATTCAACATCGGAACGCTAAAGGAATACGGCGATGGAAACGGCTCGCAGGCAGCGCAGCATTCCGTGCATGTTGATGCGCGGGGGCACGTCGAAAGGCGCATTTTTCCTCGCCGAGGATCTTCCTACCGATCCAGCCACGCGCGACCGCGTACTGCTCGCGGTCATGGGTTCGCCCGACAAGCGGCAGATCGACGGACTGGGCGGTGCCGATCCGCTGACGAGCAAAGTGGCGATCGTTTCCCGATCCTCACGGGGCGACGCGGATGTCGATTATCTGTTCGCGCAGGTCGTGGTCGACGAAGCGCGTGTCGACTTTGGGCAGAATTGCGGCAACATGCTGGCGGGCGTCGGCCCCTTCTCGATCGAACGCGGTCTTGTGCCGGCCCAGGAAGGCGCAACGCGGGTCGCCATTCATATGGTGAACACGGGGCAGATCGCCGTGGCCCTGGTGCAGACCCCGGGCACCTGCGTGACTTACGAAGGCGACACGAGAATCGATGGCGCGCCGGGCACCGCGGCCGCGATTCCGCTCGAGTTCAAGGAAACGATGGGCTCCACCTGCGGAGCGCTACTGCCGACCGGACATCTGCGCGATCGGGTAGGTGGCATCGAGGTCACGTGCATCGACAACGGCATGCCACTTGTGCTGATGCGAGCAACCGATCTGGGCGTGACGGGCTACGAGAGCCGCGATGAGCTCGACGCGGACGATGCGTTGAAGGCGCGCATCGAAGCGATACGGCTGGAAGCCGGCCACATGATGAATCTCGGCGATGGCCGTGAGCGCACGGTGCCCAAGATGTGCCTCGTCGCCCCGCCTCGCGATGGCGCGATTTCCACGCGGAGTTTCATTCCGCATCGCTGCCATGCGTCGATCGGCGTGCTCGGCGCGGTAAGCGTCGCCACGGCCGCCGTCATGCCGCACACCGTGTGCGACGGCATCGCGGTCGTGCCGGCAGGTCAGCGCAAGCGCATCTCGGTCGAACACCCGAGCGGCGAATTCACGGTCGAACTCGAAACGGAACAAGGCCGTAACGGGCCCGAGGTGCTCAGCGCCGCCTTGTTGCGCACGGCTCGCTGGCTGGCCGATGGCGTTGCCGGCATACCGTCGGCGATATGGACGGATGAAATATGAAGACTATTCAACGCGGCTTGCATCGGCCTTGAAGAAGTCGGCAACACTCAAAGACCGAGTTCACTCAAGCCCGGATGATCGTCGGGACGGCGACCGAGTGGCTAGTGGAACTTGCGCTTCGATTCCTGCATCGGCATGTCGTTGATGCACGCAAAACGCCGCTGCATCAAACCGTCTACGGTGAACTCCCAGTTCTCGTTGCCGTACGAGCGGAACCAGTTGCCGGAATCGTCGCGCCACGCGTAAGCGTACCGCACCGCTATACGATCGCCGTCGAATGCCCAGTTTCCTTGATCAGGCGGTAATCCAATTCTTTGCGCCACTTGCGCTCGAGGAAACCACGGGCCTCGTCCCGGTTGTTCGCGAAATCGGCGGGAGATATGAGGCGCATTTTCATACATAGCAGTTTACGCAACAATCAGTGCTGTCACGACTTTAGTTGCGTGAGCGACCCCCGCGCACACAACTAAAGTTGTGTCTAAATTTCAACTGCAGTTGTGACTTACTCGCCACCGGGTCTGCCGAACGCCTGATCCAACTGTTACGCGCGTCGAACCGCGTCGCCGTGTAGATCGATCGACATCGTCGCGAGCGATCCATGACGTAGATTGTCGCGCACCGTCTCGCCTATGCTTAACGCGTTTCCTCACGCGTTTCCTCGCGCGTTTCTTTGAAAGGGAGGCGCGCCATGCATCAGCCATTGAATACCGGGGGTGCCACACCTAATCCTGCACCGGCTCCTACTAGAACCACAAAGGCTGACTGGACCGCTGGCACTGCACTACTGGGTCGAGTCCGCGCCGAATTCGCGGTCAGCTCGGTCGCAGGCACTGGCGCGGCCTCACGTGGGGCGCGTCTCCGCGCACAGAGCAACCGGGTGATCGAAAGGAAGTGCTGCTTATTAAGCCGAAAATATCAGCCGCTCGTTCCCCAAGGACGAAATGGAAGGACAGACAGCCTTCTATTTTTGCTCGCTTTGCGCCCCGCGCCCACTATTTCTGCGGCGTACAGCGCGCGAAGCCGCCGGTACGCACTCTTAATTTCCGCATTCATGCTTACTCCAGTTATCAGATGTGACGATTTTGAGTCGAGCGCACGACGTGACGGGTTTGCGGCTGAGACGGTACGTGAAGGGTAGGGCGGCAGGACTCTCCGCAGAACACCACGAGCGTAGACCGTCAAAGGCGGCCCCCTTTGACCTTGGTCAACGAGGGAACCCGTCGGTTCATACCGACAGTCGTGCTGCTGGTCGTCGTCGTCGGTGATTTATCGTGCTGAACGGAACTTGATCCAACGCAAGGTCGGTGCAAACTGTCGAGCGTCTACTTGATGGGTTCCCGGGGGCCGGGTTCTTTTTAAGCCACCTCGCGATCGACTGAGGCCGGGAAGCATCTGCTTCCCGGTATTCCATGAGGAGAGTACCCATGCAACTCCAAATCACCATGACGGTTCTTATGGTCGTCTCCACACTGCTTACCATTGCAACGTTTAGCCACATGGCGGTCGCCCGGATGATCATCCAAAAAGTCGCGGTGCGGGGGCGGGCGCCGTAAAGGATATGCGCTTTCCGACGTCTATCAGTTGCCGGAACCGGGGCCTGTTGTCCTGCTTGCAACTTGTCATAATGGGCGGGCGAACGTTATGACAATGTCAGGCACATGATGGTTGAATTTATGCCACCACTGGCGGCCTGTGTCGTCAGCCGAGACGATTACATTACAGCTTTGCCGCGTTACGGGCGACCCGCGAATGCGTGATCGCCGGCCCGGCGGCGGAGCTTGCACCGAAAGTGGTCAAAATCGGCAATTGCTCGGGAAGCGAGATCGACAAAATTCGAGTCAATTGGTTTGATACCGTTGTCGGCTGAATGCATCGCAGCGGCACTGATCGCGGAATGCTTCGTCAATCTGGAATGCAGGGTAATCGAGATGCGGCTGATAAACAAATACGACCTCTTCGTGCTGGAGGTGCTAAAAACATGGAGGGATTTGGTTCAGAGAAATCCGAAGACAATCCACCATCGTGGATATGGCGTAGTCGAGGCGTAGTCGACGGAGAAACAATCCGGCCGAAATAATTGATGCCGTATTGAACAGTATATTAGGATACCTTAGTTAAAGTTCGGGAAAATATATGAAACACCTCGTCGTGGTGGCACATCCCGTCGAAGACAGCTTCACGATGGGACTCATGCGCGCTTATACCAATGAACTGGAAAAGCTCGGACATACCCAGCGAACGTGTGATCTTTATCGCATAGGTTTCAACCCTGCCTTGACCCCACGCGAATTGATGCCCGCTAGTGCCAGAGAGCCGGTCTGCGTCGATGTGGCGCTGGCGCAGGATGAGATTGGCGCCGCCGATGTCATTGCTCTGATTTATCCGCTCTGGTGGATGTCGATGCCGGCGATGATGAAAGGCTACATCGACCGGGTCTTCGCCCGCGGCTTCGCTTACGAATCCAGTCAGGGTGTGGTGCACGGCCTGCTAGGAGGGAAGAAGGCAGTCCTGATCACCTGCTCGGGCGCGCCGCTACCACTGTTGGTGAAGAGCGGTAACTGGAACGCCGTGCAGGTCCTGCAGGATACCCATATCTTCCGATCAACTGGCTTCGAATTGATCGACCATCTTCATTTCGACGAGATCGCTCCATCTTTGCCGGAGAGCGCGGCCGCGCAGCACATGGAACGCATCCGGTCCTTCGCGCGGCAGCATTTTTATGGCAGCTAGCGCGCTTTTACGCAACGCAACGATACACCCGGTCTGCAATGGAGCATCGTGAATGAGTTCATTTCTGCCAGTTGCTATCGAAACGCAAACTCACGCGCCCGGTCTTCGATTGCTCCAGGACGCGCAGTTTGGTAACCGGTAACGCCACAAGCGCAGTGTTGTCACCGGCGTTGATGTGGCGCAATTGCGCGCCGGTATGTCGAACCTATCCTGATATTAGATATTGGTTCAGGATGAGTAAAAGGAGCGGCAGTGATGTTATGGGCGAGTGGACGAAATCGATACCGATGGTTAGTCGCATTAGTTAAGATGGTAGTACTGTTTATAATAATTGCAATCGGAATGACATGGGCTGGTTCAACGTACGACCATCCGATCGACAGATCGATCGTGGTCGGCATGGGGGCGCCGGAGTGCGCCGAATTCGCGCGATGCAAGCTGGCTCTCTACTTCTCGCAAGACAGCCGGACAGCGATATTTGCCGGTCCTTTCCTTTACCGAACGACGTTCCCGGATGCCGCAGATGACCTGCATTCCTATAAGGCGTCCGTCATGCAGGATCGGATCGGTGAATTCCGGCAACTGGTGGGTTACGTTTGCTTGCTTTGGCTCGCCGTCGCAGGTGTCGTCATTGGCTTGACGTACGCCGTTCGCTTTGGATATCAATGGTACTGGCGCGGCACACAGCGGTAAAAAGACTGAACACCCGTACAACACGCGTGTTCCTGGCAAAGCCTTCTATAACCGCAACACTGCGCAATCGGATATCCCACACGAATTTGAAGGGGATAAGTCATGGAAGCAAACTATCCGGAACGGCACCACGAATTGCAAACCCTGCTTGGAAAGATGCGGCGTGAGATATCCGGTCCCATGGCTGGCTTCGAACACTTCCACAAGGAGCCCATTGCGGGCGGCTCATTATCGACGAGGCACACAAGGAGCTGATGGCTTTGGCCATAGAGATTGCTCTGCGTTGTGGTGACTTATTGCATACCATGTGCATGACGCACTGCATGTGATTGCCGCGCAACAGGAGATTCTTGAAACGGTAAGTGTACCCACCATGATGGGCGGCGGCCCCGCGATGATGTATGCGTGGCGATGACGCTGCGGCTTTCGAAGCGTCTTCTGAAGGCGCTGCGAGGCGACGTTGGACCAGCTTGCATCGCTCGCGTCGCTCGGTGCCTGCACCGAGCGACGGGTGTCCGAAGATCCGGCGCCCTTTGCCGCATCGACGTTACGTCCGCCTTCGGATCTGGCCTTCATGGCAAAAAATAGGGCGGTTTGTTATCCGACAGTTTGACCCCTAAACGTCGACTTGCGATCTGTTGCCTCGCATGCCGACCGATGCACGATCGCGTTGTGGTGCTTCCCAACAAGGAATGCAAGATTAGGAGCCTGCCGCGATTCACACTGCAAGAGATTATTGCCAACTTGCTGCCCATTCGAACGTGCGCGTCGCACAATACGCCAAAACCGGCGACCAAATGATCCTCCGAGACGCGTAGACTTTTTGGTCATATGACACAGATCAATATTGCGACTCTCGTTGCGGTAATAATTTAATAACCAACATTATCGAGCGGGTGGCCGAAGCCACCAGTGCGAAAACGAACCGATGGTCTTAGCAGCGACTCTGAAAGTCGTCGGAGAGAAACGCCCCGATAGATTGAATTGCGAATCTGGTAACGATCGACGCGGAAAGCGGTGACCCAATTGGATGCACAGTTACCGTCGTGCGAAGCGGGACACACATGCTGCTGCGTCGTCTTTGTGGCAAACGAGCTAATTACCTTTATCAATGGGAGAGGAACATGTTGTTTTTAACGAAAAAGAAATTTGGGATACTCGTAGCTACAGCTGTACTGACCGTCTGCTCTATCGCTTCGGCGACAGAACAGACTGCAAGCTCCGGTAGTCATGTCACTGATTTCGCTTCAGATGCGGCTCCAGTCGTCAATGGTGCAACCGTGAAGGCATCTCAAGCAAAGCCGACCAAGGCTGAACGCAAAGTGGCGCGAGAGCAGGCTCGGGAGGAACGCCAGGCTGAGCGCAAACAGGCCCGAGCAAAGCGAAGCGCCGAATTGAAGAAGCTTGAGGAGGCAGGATATCGTCCGGGACAAGACGACCCGAACTATCCAGATGATTTGCAGAAGGCAGAGAAGAAGGCTGGAATAGGTACGAGCACTAGTCAGTAACTTCCTCAGAATAGCAATACAGTTGGCCCCTTTGCAGGAATCTAGTGTCTTTGAAAGGTCTTTCGCGGTATCGTCTGAGGCGCGAGAGAGGTCAATATGCAAAGTATTCCTCATATTACCGGATCGTATAATTTATCGGCGACGCACGGATGGATTCCGCTAGTACATTTGATCTGTGCTTTGACGATCACGGGCATAACCTCAATGCTGTACCGCGCAGATCGATGAAGTCACTCATGCCGTTGCTCCCTGAACGTGACGAAGGCTGCGATGCGCGACGTTGCGGGCAAGCGTCACGGACCCGAACCGCGCGCAGGCTGTTAGCCCGGCTGGTCTCAGGACGATCCGCGGGCGCGCGCCGAGCACTAGGCGGAGTAGATCATCTGCTTTGCCAGCATGTTGCCGGCTTTCAGGTCGGGTACGGGCAGGATGTCCTGCCTGCCCGTACCCGGCGAGACGATGCCCAGGTCCTCGCGGCCTCAGGCTGATGGCGTTGTCGAAGACGAGCGGGCGTTGCCCAGCGCCTTGCATCTGGCCTCGCGCCGCCATCACGGTCAGAGCCGCGGGATTCGCGGTCTCCACCGCGGCGAGCACGGCCACGCGCGGCGTTTCGATGCCCCGCAGGTGCAGTAGGTCGATCGTGTTCTAATCGTGTTCTGGTAGATATCGCATTTCTCCTTGAGCAAGGGCGTGACATTGATCGCGGCGGCGGTGACGAACGAGTGCCCTGGATAAGCCTGGACCTCCATTGTATACGCGTGGCTAATGCGCCGTTCGATGCGCAGCCTGAGGTCGTCTCACGATCGCCGCGAGCAGTTCGCTCGTTCGCAGGCTGCTCTTCATTTGCGTGGCCGCCTCGCCCGTGGCGCCCATTTCCACGACACGCGCCGCGGTCGCAAGGCTGTACTCGACCGCGTCGATCGCCACCCCGACGAGACTCATCTGCGCCCGTTCCGTGGCGGCCCTGATCTTTGCTTCCGGTCCGATCTACACGGGGCCGATCATTCCCTCGTTGCGGGCCTCGATCGCGGCTGCGATCGCTTCCGGGGAACAAGGATGCACGATGGCCGTGCGCAGCGAAGGCAGCGCTTGGGCTTCGCGGATGAACGCGGTAACGATCGTGCTGGCGCACCGAGACGTCCGGATGGGCTCTACGCGACCATGTCACAGGCTCGGCCGACGCGATTACCGTGGCCACGCCGAGCAGGACCACGTCGCCGTGCTTGTTAGTGCAACGCGTATCGAGATGCACGATCCGCTTGTCCGCGCGCTTTTCCCTCACGTTCACCGTGGCCGTCACGAGATCACCCGGCACGAACGGATGCTGGAACTGCAACTCCTGGTCGAGGTAGATCCGTGTCCGGTCCAGGCAGTCGCGTGCCCAGCAGCGCCGAGAACAGGTCCGCCGTCCACATGCCCTGCATGACCGCATGGCCAAACCTGTGATGAGCGCCGAACGCGGCATCGACATGTGCGGGATTGACATCGCCCCATATCACGGCGAACAGTTGGATATTTGTCGAGTCCGGCAAGGCGAACTAGTTACAACATCCCGTAAATATGTTTAATAATTATCCGGCTGCAAATAGGGCGCCAGGAGCGTGACGACCAATTGAGCCATCTCGTCGAGCGGCCCTGAGCCCGGCAGAGGTTCCCATCTCCCGCTATGGCTGCGAAAGGCTGCACCATAAAGGTTGCGGCCGAGTTCGGTCAGGCGAGCCACAACAATCGGATCCGGATCGTCCAGACGTTTGATTAGCAGGTGACGCCCGTAGGCTTGCGTAACGATCTGATCATGGCCCAACAGGGCGCGCAATTGACGCTGTAGTTCTGAAACGTAGTGTTTGGTGGGTAAGGCGGCCATGACGGTCCCTCGATTACGATGTGCCGGTTTGCAACGGATAGCCCCGGAAACTCCATTTGAAGGGGTGCGCTGTCTGATTGCGCTCGCGGATAAACTGCTCGGTGCGCTCGCGCAGATGCGCGGTGCTGGTGTGACTGGCATGGCGAAGCACACGGCGGGTGTAGAGGGCAAACCATAGTTCGATCTGATTGACCCAGCTCGCGTGCAAAGGGGTGAAGTGAAAGTGAAACCGCTTACCGTGCCTCGCGTTGAACGCTTGCCACACGGCGTGTGCGTGATGCGTATTCAGATTATTCCAGATGACATGCACCTGTTTGCCAGGGTACGCGTGCGCCACGCTCTCCATGAAGGCCACCAGATCGTCCAGCGTGCGCCGTTCGCGACAGCTGCCCAGCACCTGTCCAGTATGAACATCGAGCGCGGCAATCAACGCCTGGGTGCCATGACGGATATATTCAAACTCACGACGACGCAGCCGTCCCGGTCCGGGCGCGCGTCCCGGATGCTTGCGCTCGATGGCCTGAATGCCGGTTTTCTCGTCGATACTCAGCACGACCGCGTTCCTGGGTGCGCGGCGATACAGTTTGCAAATCACATTGACCTTCTCGCGAAAGGTCGGATCCGGACTGTGAAGCCATTGTTGGACCCGGTGCGGGCGAATGTCGCCGGCCTGCAAAATACGCTGTACATGGCTGCGGCTGATTTGCCCGACAATGCCACGCTCCACGGCACGCACCACAATCTCGTCAAGCGTCGGCGTGACCCGTCCCTCAGCTTCCTGCGCTTCACACGCCAGCGCAATCAATTGCAGTCGCGTTTCCTGCGTTATGCGCGCAGGACGACCACTGCGCTCACCTTCTCGAATTCCTTGCACACCTTGCCGCGCAATGCGCTTGCGCCACAGGCAGACCGTTTGCACGGACACGCCCAGTTCCTGCGCAATCGCTGTATTCGAGTGGCCCTCATGAGCCAATAACGCGAGGCGCGCACGCATCACATCTCGCTGAGGGGCAGTCTTGCACCTGATCAGCGATAACAGTTCCTGTCTTTCTTTCTTCGCCAGCTTCACTGGCGTTGCAGGACGGCGTTGGCTCGTCCTGCCATGATAAACGAGGCCGTTAAATATTCAACTTATTTACGGGATGTTGTACTAGCGAGGCCGATTCGCCGATCGCGAGTTCATCGAAGGTGCGGTTGTGAAAGAGGGGCCCCCCATGGATCGCTCTCGGTGCGCAAGCACCGGTGCATTGGCGGTATTGCTCGCGACGGCGCTGCGCCATGAGGACAACGCTAACCGCGCAGCAGCTGCGACGATTGATTGTATCAACTGCGACGGCATCGCCATTCATCGCGACCGGACATTCACGGCTTTCCTTACGAACGCCCGTCGGACAATGAAAACGATAAACAAACAGAAATAAATGCGGGAACCGCGTGTCGACCGATGTTTGATACAGGTCATATTCGCGGCCTCCTACCGCTATAGAGTCGGCCAGGTCCACCCACGCGGCGCCTTCGAAGTCGAAGCAGGCTCCGGGCATAGCTAGGCACTCGTTGGCGTTTGAGACCCGTTCGCGGCCGATCAGGCACGCGTCTTGGGCAGCAGCACCGATGGAGTCCGCATTTGCCATTCATTGCACTTACACCGGAGTTACACCATGAGCTTACCTCTTGCGGGAATCAAAGTTATCGACTTCACGGGCGTACAGGCGGGTCCTGCCTGCACGCAATTACTGGCGTGGTTCGGAGCGGAGGTGCTGAAGGTCGAGCGGCCGGGAGTGGGCGATGTCACGCGCCGTCAACTCCGTGACATTCCCGATGTGGATGCCCTTTATTTCACGATGCTCAACAGCAACAAGAAGTCGCTGGAATTGAATACCAAGACGCCGGAAGGCAAGGAGATCATGGAGAAGCTCATTCGGGAAGCCGATGTGCTGGTCGAAAATTTCGGGCCCGGCGCGATGGACCGGATGGGGTTCACCTGGGAACATATCCAGGAACTCAACCCGAAGATCATCTTCGGCTCGGTCAAGGGTTTCAGCGACAACTCCCCGTATGCGGACATCAAGGTGTATGAGAATGTCGCGCAATGCGCCGGAGGGGCCGCCTCGACCACCGGCTTTTGGGACGGCCCGCCTACCATCAGCGCGGCGGCCTTAGGCGACAGCAATACCGGCATGCATCTGGCAATCGGCATCCTGACGGCCCTGATCGGGCGTCAGAAAACGGGCAAGGGCCAAAAGGTCGCGGTCTCGATGCAGGACGCCGTGCTGAACCTGTGCCGCGTCAAGCTGCGCGACCAGCAGCGATTGGAGCGCGTCGGCTTCCTGGAGGAATATCCGCAGTATCCCAACGGCACGTTCAGCGATGTGGTGCCTCGCGGGGGCAATGCCGGCGGCGGCGGTCAGCCGGGCTGGGTGCTCAAGTGCAAGGGTTGGGAGTCGGATCCGAACGCGTACATCTATTTCACTATCCAGGAGCAGGACTGGGGCCCAACCTGCCAGGCGCTCGGCAAGCCGGAATGGGCCGAGGATCCCGCCTACGCGACGGCGCACGCGCGCCAGCCGCACATCTTCGATATCTTCGCCGACATCGAAAAGTGGCTGGCTGACAAGACCAAGTTCGAGGCGGTGGAGATTCTGCGCAAGTTTGGGGTTCCCTGCGCCCCTGTGCTCAGCATGAAGGACATCGCCTACGATCCGGCGTTGCGTTCGAGCGGCACCGTGGTCGAAGTCAAGCAGAAAATCCGCGGCACCTATCTCACCGTCGGAAGCCCGATCAAGTTCTCGGACTTCACCCCGGAGATCACCGGGTCTCCATTGCTCGGCGAGCATACGGACGAAGTGCTCGCGGGCCTCGGGTATAGCCCGGTCCAGATCGCTAGGATGCGTGAGGCGAAGGTCGTCTGACGGCGCCGTGTCATTGCCGTGAGGACCGAGCCGGACATGGCTTCGCGGTCAAACGAATTCTACGCAATCCAGTCATTGCGAAAGGTTTTTCACGATGGTTATCGAAGCGCAATCTCCACCTGCGACCGACGGGTTTCATCTCGTGGTCGACGCCCTCAAGCTCAACGGAATCGACACTATCTATGGCGTCGTGGGCATTCCCATCACCGACCTGGCCCGCCTCGCTCAGGCGGAAGGCATCAGGTACATCGGCTTCCGGCATGAGCAGTCGGCCGGAAACGCAGCTGCGATCTCGGGCTACCTGACGCAGAAACCGGGGATCTGCCTGACCGTTTCCGCCCCAGGTTTCCTCAACGGCATGGTGGCGCTCGCCAACGCGACCACGAACGGTTTTCCGATGATCCAGATCAGCGGATCGAGCAACCGGGCGATTGTCGATCTGCAGCAGGGCGACTACGAGGAACTCGATCAGATGAATGCCGCCAAGCCTTACGTCAAGGCGGCCTTCAGGGTGAACAAGCCCGAAGATATCGGCATCGGCGTGGCGCGGGCCATCCGCGCGGCCATATCGGGCCGTCCTGGCGGCGTCTATCTTGACTTGCCTGCGGATGTGCTCGGCGCCTCGCTCGACGCGGACACGGCTGCGCAATCGCTGATCCGCGTGGTCGATCCGGCGCCCCGGCAGATCCCGGCACCCGATTCCATTGCGCGCGCGCTCGACCTGCTCGCGAACGCACAGCACCCGCTCGTCATTCTCGGCAAGGGCGCTGCCTACGCGCAGGCTGACGACGATATCCGGTCGTTCCTCGAGACAACCGGTATTCCCTTTCTGCCGATGTCTATGGCGAAGGGGCTCCTGCGCGACGACCATCCCCAGTGCGCGGCCGCGGCGCGATCGTTCGTGCTTGCCCAGGCCGACGTCGTGATGCTGATCGGCGCACGGCTCAATTGGCTGCTTGCCCACGGAAAAGGACCACAATGGTCACCCACCGTGCGCTACATCCAACTGGACATCTGTCCCACGGAAATAGATAGCAATCGTCCCGTTGCCGCGCCTGTCATCGGCGACATCGGCTCTGCCATGTCGGCGTTGCTGGCAGCGCTCAAGCCGGGGCAGGTTTGCGCCAGCCCCGCATGGCGCGGCGCGATCGCCGAACATAAGCAGCACAATGCCGAGCGCATGGCGGCGCACCTCGACGCCAATCCAAGCCCGATGGACTTCTACAACTCGTTTCGGGCGATTCGCGACGTGCTCGCGAAAAGGCCGGATGTCTTCGTCGTCAATGAAGGAGCCAACACGCTCGACTTCGGCCGCAACATCATCGATATGCACGAGCCGCGCAAGCGTCTCGACTCCGGGACATGGGGTGTGATGGGAATCGGCATGGGGTACGCCATCGGCGCCGCGATCGTCAGCGGCAAGCCCATTGTTGCCATCGAAGGCGACAGTGCCATAGGTTTCAGCGGCATGGAACTCGAAACCATTTGCCGGTACCAGTTGCCGATCGTCGTCGTGGTCTTCAATAACGGCGGGGTCTACCGGGGCGACGATGTCAATCGCAGCGGCCAATCGGACCCCGGGCCGACCGTCCTCATGAAGGATGCGCACTACGAAAGGCTCATCGAAGCATTCGGCGGAGCCGGCCACTACGTCAAGGATCCACAGAGCCTTTCCAAGGCGCTGACCGATGCTCTCGAGTCAGGAAAGCCGGCACTTATCAACTGTGTGATCGACCCTAAAACCGGGACCGAAAGCGGTCATCTCAAAAGTCTGAACCCGCAAAGCGCTGTCGGCGGCAGGAAGTAAGGCGAACGATGCACGAGCGCCGCGATGCACTTTTTCCACGCAGGTCGCAGATACGCAGGTTGCCGGCATGAAGCCATGCGAACCCGCATCACTATTCATAGAGGTAGTCTGCAATGTCATCCACCCAAGTCGAAAGAGTTGCTGGTCCGTTTTCGGGCCTGCTCGTGATCGATATGACCCATGTTCTCAACGGTCCTTTTGGCACGACGATCCTGAGTGATCTCGGCGCGCGCGTCATCAAGATCGAGCAACCGGGTCACGGTGACGACACCCGTACCTATGGACCCTTTGTAAAGGACCAGTCTCTCTATTTCAGTTTCGTGAATCGCGGGAAAGAAAGTGTTGTGCTCGATCTTAAAGCCGAGGGCGACCGGGAGATTTTCCTGAACATGGTCCGGCAGGCCGACGTGCTGGCCGAGAACTTTCGGCCCGGCACGATGAAGCATCTGGGCTTCTCCTACGAAGAACTCTCGGCGATCAATCCGCGGTTGATCTATGCATCGTCCTCGGGTTTTGGACAGACCGGCCCGCTTGCGACTTTCCCGGCCTATGACACGATCATCCAGGCGATGAGCGGCATCATGGACGAGACCGGCTTTGCCGACGGTCCTCCCACTCGCGTCGGGACCTCCCTGTCGGATCTTTGCGGCGGCGTGTTCATGTTCAGCGGCATTGCGAGCGCGCTCTATGCACGGGAGAAAAGCGGCAAGGGCGCGCATGTCGACGTGGCCATGTTCGACGCCACGCTGGCCTTCCTCGAACACGGATTCATGGCGTACGTCGCCACCGGCCATGCACCGACGAGGATCGGCAATCGGCATCCGTACATGGCGCCGTTCGATGTCTTCGAAGCATCGGACAAGCACTTCGTCATCTGCTGCGGGAACGATCATCTGTTCGGCCGGCTGTGCAGCGCCATTGGCCGTCCGGAACTTGCCTCCGACGCCCGCTTCATAGCGAATCAGGATCGGATGGAGCATCAAGCCGTGCTGAAGGAGGAATTGCAGGTCACGCTGAAGAAGCAGGCGGCGCAATATTGGTTGAAGGTCATCCACGAAGCAGGCGTGCCCGTTGCTCCGCTTCTGAACGTGGCCGAGGCGGCCGAACTTCCCCAGACGGCGGCCCGCAACATGCTGATCGAAGCGGGCGGGGTCCGGATGCCCGGCAATCCGGTCAAGATCAGCGGCTACGAGGATCCGAAAACGAGGGTGGGCGCGCCCACCCTCGATCAACACGGCAAAGCCGTGCGAGCCGAGTTCGCCTCGCGTATTCCCGTGGCACAGAACTAGGCGCCGGTGGGCGCCGCGAGCGAATGGCGCGCAGGGCGCGTGTCCTTGTCATTCGCCACTGGAGCCACGCCGCGTTCCTTTACGTTTACGTAAGCCGACTTACCGACCGCGAATCGGGCTCTCCCGGGACACGGAAAGCATTGGACATTCTATGCACGCGACGATTCAACCCCCGGCAGATCTGCCACTCGCCGTCTCGCTTCGACGTGTCGTGGTGCTTGCCGCCGTGGCTGGCTATGTGGAAGTCATCGGATTCATGGATGTCGGGGGAATCTATCCCGGCATCATGACGGGCAATACGGTTCAGCTCGGCATGACCTTTGCCAAAGCCCAGTGGGCCCGGTTTGGCCTCATCGCTTTCGCGGTCGGGCTGTTCTTCGTCGGCGGAATCATTTCCAGCCTGATCAAGAGGCACCTGCGGCGTCCCCCGCTCGAGTTGCTCGTGATGGCGGGGATCTTGTTCGTCGCCAGCGTCGTGCGCTTGCACGCGTCGGTGCGCATTCCTGTCGAGTTGCCTTTATTGGCGCTGGCGATGGCGATGCAGGGCGAGACGATCGCCACGTTCGGAGGGGTATCGCTGCAAACCATCGTCGTGACCAACAACATGGTGAAGTTCTCAGACGCACTGGTTGGCCGTTATCTGCTAGGACCCGCGGGACAGCAGTCGCTCAAGGTGCCCGAGCTTAAGGAAGTCCTGATGCCGGGACTGGCCTGGCTTAGTTACAGCGTTGGTGCGGGCGCGGGCGCTACAGCGGCCGCCTGGCTTCAACTACCCTTGCTGGTGCCGGCTGTGATGCTGGTATTTATCGTCGCAGACCTGCTGTTCACGAGGCGCGCGGCCGTTGGCATGGCACGTTGAAGCGCGCATGGCAGAGTCCTACGGACTTCGAGACAGACACGGGCCCTTACAGCCAGAGAGACGAGGAAACCCATACCATGCGCGGACGTCGGCTTCATCCATTCAATCGCTATCAAAACGCAAACACCGCAGGGTACGGTATCAAGGATGTACGGGACGACATTGGCGGAGATAGGAGAGGGCGCCAAGGTGCTCGACTATATCGCCCTGCTTGCGGCGAAGAGAGTGCGTCGAGAACGGTTCTGTCGCGATAAGGTCATCTTGATGAGCAGAGCCGAAATGACAAGGACTGCTCACCTAACCATAGAATAGAACTGCTCGGCGGCGGACGGATGGGTTCCAATCTCGGTTTTCATCTGCCCCTTCCTGATCATATGCATTACTTCGATGCCGGACAGGATGATGCGGGCGCAACGAAAATCCTTGAAGCCCAACATCGGTCGGGTGATGCGTTTGATGGCTCGATGGTCTTGCTCGACCACGTTATTCAGGTACTTGACTTGACGGATCGTGATTGGTGTCTCCCGCTCGGCATTCACCGCGTGCAGCGCGGCCAGATTAGAGCCGCTTTTGTCGATGGTTATCGTCTCGGGTACACCGTTCTGAGCGATCGATTTTTCAAAAAAGCGCCGTGCTGCCACCTTGTCTCGCTTGGCTCTGAACAGGAAATCAATGGTTTTGCCCGCCTTGTCCACCGCCCGATAGAGGTACTTCCACTGGCCTTTGACTTTGATATACGTTTCGTCCATCCGCCAGCTCTTGCCTACCGGCTGCTTGTACTTACGGAACATCTTCTCGAACAGCGGCACCAACTTGATCACCCAGCGATGCACAGTGGAATGATCAACCTCAATACCGCGCTCGGCCATCATTTCTTCGAGGTTACGCAAACTCAGTGAGTAGGCGACGTACCACCGCACGCACTGCACCATCACATCGAGCGGATAGTGAAGGCGCTTTAGCACTCGGGCGATGCCCACAGCAAGCGTCTTTCGCGGGGTTTTGGTCTTCTTCATTGGTCAGCCAAAGCATACTGTCAGACTCGAATACTACCTCTCCCGCCTTAACGCGACAAAACCCACCTGTTCGCCCTGACCCAAGCGGTTGAGCTATTTGATGCTTATTCCAAAGCGCTACAGCGCTGAGACGTCCAACTGGAGAGCATGCTTAAGGCGTTGAGCCGGAGCGAAGCTGAACCCGGGCCGTCCAAGCGCCGCGTCGGCAAGGCTAAAAATGCCCCTAAGTTTGATGCACGCACCTATCTCTTCCGCATCTGCGGCGTTGACCTGACCGCGATTGACGGCATCGACGTCACGACCGCACTCAAGGTAGTCGCCGAGATCGGCCCAGATCTGTCGCGCTTTCGGAACGCCAAGCACTTCGCCTCATGGCTGGGCTTGTCTCCTGGCACCAAGATCTCCGGAGGCAAGCGCCTGTCAGGGGCCACCAAGGGCAACGCTAATCGCGCTGCTCAAGCTCTGAAACTGGCTGCCGCTGCACTCCGCCCCAGTCAGTCGGCTCTGGGCGCCTACTATCGCCGAATGTGCGGGCGGTTGGACAAGGGCAAGGCCGTGACAGCGGTCGCACACAAGCTCGCCCGCCTGGTCTACGCCATGCTGACCAAAGGCACTGCCTATGTCGATCAGGGGCAGGCCTACTACGAAGAACGCTACCAGCAGCGCGTGATCTACCACCTCAGGAGAAAAGCCGCAGCCATGGGTCTCGAACTCGTCCCAATCCAGGCACAAGGACAATCCGCTTGAAAAACAACCAATCAAATCATGTGCTTAAAATGGTTTCTTGAGAGGGGGCAGCAGCACAGCAATGCGCTGCTGCTACCCGACCAAGACCATCGAGCCATCAAACGCATCACCCGACCGATGTTGGGCTTCAAGGATTTTCGTTGCGCCCGCATCATCCTGTCCGGCATCGAAGTAATGCATATGATCAGGAAGGGGCAGATGAAAACCGAGATTGGAACCCATCCGTCCGCCGCCGAGCAGTTCTATTCTATGGTTAGGTGAGCAGTCCTTGTCATTTCGGCTCTGCTCATCAAGATGACCTTATCGCGACAGAACCCGTCGCCACACCCCGCATGCCCGATAGACGTGGCCGCCCGCAGCAAGCGCGATCAGCTGTTCGCAGTCGCCAGCACTGAGCTGATTCGCGAGCCACGGTACCGACCGCCAGAGCCTCCGCGATCGTGTGCGCCGGAACGCCCCGTCCCAGGTTGAACACGAAGACCATGCCTGGACCGCTTACCGGCCCAGTATGTCAGCACGAAGACATAGCAAAAACGACTCGTTACCCGCGCGTTCCTCCCTGTATGAGAAGCGCCGATTTCCGCGCGTCTGCAGAAAAGCCGCAGATTGCCCATAATCGCTGTCTGTCCCCGACATTCGTTGGAAAGTCCGATGAAAACAAGCTCTGACGGATCGCGATCGCCCAGCGCGTTCCTCGCGGTCTCCCTCGCGTTCGTGATCAACATGATGGGCACGACGCTGCCGACGGCGATCTATCGCTATTACCAGTTGCAATACGGCTTTACCGCCACGGTCATCACTGTAATCTACGCGTGCTACGCAGCCGGTGTGCTCGGCGCGCTGCTGGTCGTCGGCAACTGGTCCGATCAGCTCGGCCGCCGGCGCATGCTGCTGGTGGGACTCTGCATGTCCGCTGCGTCCGCCATTACGTTCCTCTTGAGCCACGGTCTCGCAGGATTGATGCTGGGACGGCTGCTGTCCGGCATCTCGGCTGGCATTTTCACGGGCACCGCCACCGTCGCGGTGATCGAGCTGGCGCCACCAGCGTGGCGTCGCCATGCGACCCTCGCGGCCACCGCGTCCAACATGCTAGGGCTCGGCTGTGGGCCGTTGTTAAGCGGCGTGCTCGTCGAACTGCTACCGTGGCCTATGCAGCTGCCTTATGCGGTCCACCTGCTGCTGGTCGCCGCGGCCATGGTCGCGGTATGGAGCGCACCGGAAACGGCGCAGAGGCCCGCACGCATCGCGCTCGGGCTACAACGAATCTCGTTGCCCGCCGAAGTGCGTGGCGTGTTCGTGCCGGCCGCGATGGCGGGGTTTGCAGGTTTTGTCGTCGTGGGCTTCTTCGCGGCAGTGGCGCCGCAACTGATCCGCGTCGTGCTGGGCTACAAGAGCGGCATCGTGATCGGTGCGATCGTTTTCTTGCTGTTCGCCTGCTCGGCGCTCGGGCAGACATTGCAGGCAAGCATCCCCGCGCCGCGGCGGCAGCTTGCGGGTTGTATGGGACTGGTTGCGGGCCTGCTCGGCGTCGCGTTGTGCGTGCCGGAGCGCTCGCTGGGCGTGCTCCTGACCGGCACAGCACTGGCCGGGATCGGACAGGGAATCAGCTTTCGCGCGGCACTAGGCGACATCGCAGCGAAAAGTCCGCCGCACCGGCGCGCAGAGGTAACGTCGAGCTTTTTCGTGGTGCTCTATGTTGCGATTTCGCTGCCGGTGATCGGCCTTGGCCTCGTCGTTCAGCTCGCGGGCGTCGAACGTGCCACATTGATCTTTGCCGCCCTGACGATCGTGCTCGTCCTCGTCGCGCTGCTGTTGCTGCGTAGCCAGGATGCGCACATCAGAACTGCGAACTCCGCCTGAGATTCAAACGTAAGCGTCAGCCGGTGCGAGCTCAATCGGCGACACGGCCTCGTCCAGCACTGTGACACTGTTCGGCCGGTGCTGCATTCTGATGTGTGACTTCGTCCATATGCACGCCGACCAGATTCATCTTTTCGATGCCGTCGCCCTGCTCTTCCGACACGGCTCGCTGACCGCGTCAATCGCATCGTTGACGCGGCGGATCGCGAAGAACATGCGGCACGTCTATCAGCACGACTACGTGCTGCATCAAGTGATTCCACCCATGCAAAGATATTTCAGTTCAAGATAATCATCGATCCCATACTTCGACCCTTCGCGTCCGAGCCCACTTTCCTTCACACCACCAAACGGTGCGACCTCTGTCGAAATCAACCCTTCATTGATGCCGACGATTCCGTACTCGAGCGCCTCCGCGACGCGCCAGACGCGCCCGATGTCGCGGCCATAGAAGTACGACGCGAGGCCAAATTGTGTGTCGTTCGCAAGTTCGATCGCTTCCGACTCCGTCTTGAAGCGAAACACCAGCGCTACCGGGCCGAAGGTCTCCTCGTCGAAAATCTGCATGTCTCGCGTCGCGTTGGCGAGCACGGTTGGCTCGTAGAAGTTACCTCCGAGTGCATGCCGTGTACCACCGACGACCGCACTCGCGCCTTTCGCGAGCGCATCGGCGACGTGCTCCTCGACCTTCGCAACCGCATGGCTGTCAATCAGCGGTCCAACTGTCGTGCCGCTTTCGAGACCGTTGCCGACGGCAAGCTTGCGAACCGCCACGGCGAGCTTGTCGACAAACACCTCGTACACGCCATCCTGCACGAGCAGGCGGTTCGCACACACGCAGGTCTGGCCGGCGTTGCGGTATTTCGATGCAATCGCGCCTTGAACCGCAGCGTCGAGATCTGCGTCGTCGAACACGATGAACGGCGCATTTCCACCGAGTTCCATCGACGCCTTCTTGATCGTCGCTGCGCATTGCGATAGCAGTTCCCGGCCCACTTCGGTCGAGCCGGTAAACGACAGCTTCCGGACAACTGGATTGCCGGTCAGCTCACCGCCGATCTCGCGCGCCGAGCCCGTGACGCAGGACACAACGCCTTTCGGGATCCCGGCGCGCTCGGCCAGCACGCACAGCGCGAGTGCCGAGAATGGCGTCTGGCTCGCCGGCTTCAGCACGATCGTGCATCCGGCCGCAAGCGCCGGACCGATCTTGCGTGTAAGCATCGCCGCTGGAAAATTCCATGGCGTAATCGCCGCGCAGACGCCGATTGGCTGCTTGATCACAACGATCCGCTTGTCCGGTGCGTGAGCCGGGATCGTGTCGCCATAGACGCGCTTCGCCTCTTCGGCAAACCATTCGAGAAACGATGCGGCATAGCCGATCTCGCCACGGCTCTCTGCGAGCGGCTTGCCCTGCTCAACCGTCATGATCTTCGCGAGATCGTCCTGATGTTCGATCATCAGCTCGTACCAGCGGCGCAACAACGCCGCGCGCTCCTTGCCTGTCTTCGCCCGCCACGCGGGCAGCGCGTGCGCCGCGGCGCCGATGGCGCGGCGCGTCTCTGCGGCCCCCATCTTTGGGACGGTGCCCAGGCTCGCGCCGGTCGCAGGATCAACCACGTCGATCGTCGCGCCGCTATCGGCATCGAGCCATTCGCCGTCGATCAGGCAACGGTGGCGAAAGAGTTGCGGATCGTTCAGTTGACCCGCCGGCCAGGGTTTGAAATGCGACATGAAAACTCCAGTTCCAGAATGAAACAATCGTGAGACGCGAGGCCACCGGAATGGCACCGACACGTCAATCACGACAACGATCGGCCGCCATCAATCGTGATCACCTGCCCGGTCATGAAGCCCGGCGCATCGGTGGCAACCCACGTTATCGCGTCGGCGATCTCACCCGGATCGCCGAGCCGTCCCAGCGGAATCTGGGGCAGATAGCGAGCCATCGCCTCGTCCCACGTCTCGCCTGGGCGCAAGAACTTCTCGAACATCGGCGTCTTCAGCGATCCGGGCGCGATCGAGTTGACGAGAATCCCGTCGCCCGCAAGTTCAAGCGAGAGCGTCTGCGTAAGCGAGATCGCCGCCGCTTTTGCCGCGCAATACGCGCTCATGCCTGGCCGCGCGCGGATGCCGGATACCGAGGTGACATTGACAATCCGTCCGGACCGCTGCCGCCGCATCAACGGCGTCACCGCCGCGCACAGGTTCGCGATGCCCGCGACGTTGACGTCCATGATTCTCGTCCACATCGCCGCATCGACGTCCTCGAAGGGCAGGTTCGTCTGCGGCAACCCTGCGTTGTTGACGAGTACATCGACACGGCCGCAGCGTGCCTCGATGTCGGCCACCGCCTTGCCGACTGCGTCCCGAGCGCGCACGTCCACCGCCCACGACGCCGCCGTCTCGCCGCCCGGGTCGAGATTCGCTGCCTGTGCCTTCGCTGCCTGCGCATCGATATCAAGCACCATCACCACAAAGCCGCGCCGGTGCAAACGCGCCGCCGTCTCCGCACCGACGCCGCTGCCCGCGCCAGTCACAATTGCTACCTTGCTACTGCTCATAGCCTGCTGACTCCCTTATCCGATGTTCTTCAATATGTTTCATGCCGCCATCATGCTGAGCGCAGCGGCGGATGCTGGAGGATCGCCTTGCGCCGCATGTAGGCTTCGAGCCCCTCGATACCGGACTCGTAGCCATGTCCCGACGCCTTGATCCCACCGAACGGCGTCTCGGTGCGCGACAGCACGACCGTGTTCACGCCAACCATCCCCGCTTCGAGCGCGTCGCTGACCATCGTTGCGCGTTCAAGCGATTCTGTGAACACAAACGAACCAAGCCCGTACGTCGTGTCGTTGGCGCGGCGGATCACGTCGTCGGTGTCCGAGAAGCGCGCGACCGGCACGATCGGGCCGAATACCTCGTCCGTCATGATCTTCGCGTCATCCGGCACATCTGAAATCACGGTCGGCGCAAAGAAATAGCCATCTCCGGCTGGCCGGCTGCCCACGTCGTGAACCGTCGCGCCGCGCGCACGCGCGTCGTCGACAAACCCACCCATTACGTCGAGACGGCGGCGGTTCGCAAGCGCGCCCATCTGTGTAGTAGGTTCGACACCGGGACCCACGCACAGCGCCGCCGCGAACGCGGCGACACGCTCAACGAAACGGTCAACCACGCGCTCGTGCACATAGAAGCGGCTTGGCACGTTGCAGACCTGGCCCGAGTTGCGAAACTTCGCTATCGCACATGCCTGCGCCACAGCGTCAACATCGACGTCGTCGAACACGATCACGGGTGCGTTGCCGCCCAGCTCCATCGTCGTCACCAGGTCATGATCGACGGCGAGATGGCCCAGCGCGCGGCCCACACCGATCGATCCGGTGAGAGACACCTTGCGGATCACGGGGCTCTTCAGCAATCGCTCGGAAATCTGCGCGGGAATGCCGAGCACGAGGTTCGCCACCCCGGGCGGCAAACCCGCCTCTTCGAGGCATTCAAACACTGCAACCGCAGTCGCGGGCGTTTCTTCCGAAGCCTTGATGACGATCGTGCAGCCCGCCGCAAGCGCGCCACCGACCTTCCGCGCAACCGTCGTCGCCGGGAAATTCCACGGCGTGAACGCGGCAACCGGGCCGATCGGCTCGGCAACCACCATCAGTCGCGTACCAGGCGCTCCCGGCACGATCCGGCCATACGCACGGCGGCCCTCCTCTGCATACCAATCGAGAATATCCGCGCTGACCGCGATCTCCGCCCGGGATTCGGCAAGTGGCTTTCCCTGCTCCAGGCTCAGGATCGGCGCCGCTGTGTCGACACGTGCGCGCAGCAGCTCGGCCGCACGGCGCAGAATGCGGTAGCGCTCCTGCGGCGCGGTGTGGCGCCACGGCGTCGCGCTGCGACCCGCGGCGGCGAGTGCCGCGTCGATATCGGCCTCGCCCGCATGCGCGAATTCGGTGAGCGGTCGCGCAGTCGCGGGGTCAACGACCGTCTCCGCTGTCGTGCCGCTGCCCCGGCGCCACGCACCATCGATGAATTGTCTGATTTCCGGAAAAGTTTGCATCACTTCTTCTACTCCATGAAAAGTGGCGGGCCATCACACCATCGGCAACGGCCGCCTGGCCGTTTCGCGCAGTGTCAATGCCGTTCCCAACGAGATGGCAGCCGCGACCAGCAACATCCACGCGGGCGCCTTTGCGTCGCCCGTCGCCGCGATCAGCCATGTCGCGAGATACGGTGCTGTACCACCCGCGAGAATCGACGCGAGGTTGTAACCGAGATTGAATCCGCTTGCACGCACGCGTGCCGGGAATTGTTCACAGTAAGTTGACAGGATCACACTCATGTACAGCGCCTCGAGCTGGCCGAGCACAATCTGGGCAAGGACTGCCGCCGCGACAGAATGCGACATCACGAGAAATGCAGGATAGGCAAGCACAAGGTCAGCCGCGCAGACCGCAATCAGTAAGGGCCGGCGGCCCACTCGATCCGACATTCTCCCCCAGAAAGGAATGACGAACATCGCAAGGATCAGCGTTGCAGTGGTCGACCACGCGGCGGCTGTACCCGACATCACGTTCTGCCTCTGGAAATACGTCGACATATAGGTGAACGTCAAGTAGTACGACATGAATGATGCCAGCGATAGTCCGCAGACAGTCAGCACGCCGCGCGGATTCGAGCGTAGCGCCTCCAGCGCCGGCGCACGCGCGACAGAACCGGTCTGTTCGAGACGCTCGAACTGTTGCGATTCCTCCATTCTCCAGCGCAACACGAGCGTGATCAGGCCGAGCGGCAACGACACGAGGAACGGAATGCGCCAGCCCCAGGCAAGGAGCGCGTCATGCGACATGCTCACATGTAACACTGCCACACTCGCCGATCCGAGCATGGTGCCGATCATTGTGCCGAGGTTCATCGTGCTGGTCAGCCGGCCGCGCTGCCCGTCCGGCGCGACCTCCGCAACATAGGATGCGGCGCTGCCGAGTTCACCTCCCGCTGAAAGTCCCTGAACACAGCGCAGCAGGAACAGCAGCACCGGCGCGGCAATGCCAACCGTCGCGTAGGACGGCAGCAGGCCGATCGCCGTGCTCGCGAACGCCATCCCGGCAACCGACAGCGTCAGTGCCGGCCGTCGCCCGTAACGGTCGCTGAGGTGGCCGATCAGGATGCCGCCGAGCGGCCTCAGCACGAACGACGCACCGAATACACCCAGCGTATAAAGTAGCGCGGCAGTCGGGTTGTCCGACGCAAAGAAAACGTTGGCGATCACCGTCGCGAGAAACGCATAGACGCTGAAATCGAAATACTCCACGATCGTGCCGAAGGCACCAGCCGAAATAATGCGGCGAATGCGCCGTGCCGCCTCACGGTCGTCATGATCGCTGTGCTCCTCGCCCGCAACCGAGGCGAGCACTGCGGCAACTGGAATGCCACCAGCCTGCTTAATATCACTCACTGCTGTCTCCTGTCTGTTCGTATTTGTATGCCATCAAGGCGCGCGGCTATCTGTTCAAAGCACCTCGAACAGTCCGGCTGCCCCCATCCCACCGCCGACGCACATCGACACAACGACGTAGCGAACCCCTCTGCGTCGCCCTTCGATCAGCGCATGGCCCGCGAGCCGGGCTCCGGACATTCCGTACGGGTGGCCAAGTGCAATTGCGCCGCCGTTGACGTTCAATAGCTCATCCGGGATACCAAGCCGTTCGCGGCAGTGGATCACCTGAACCGCGAAGGCTTCGTTGATTTCCCAAAGCCCGATGTCATCCACCGTCAGACCATGACGCGCCAGCAACTTCGGAATTGCGTAAATTGGCCCGACACCCATTTCGTCCGGCTCGCAGCCCGCCACCGCAAAGCCGCGGAAAAGGCCAAGGGGCGCGAGGTTGCGCTGCTGCGCCGTGCGCGCATCCATGAGCACGCATGCCGATGCGCCGTCCGACAACTGGCTCGCGTTACCCGCGGTGATGCAACCGCCCTCCAGCACCGGTTTCAGCCGGGCAAGACCGTCTGGCGTCGACAGCCGGATGCCCTCATCGGCTTTGAGCAGGTGACGCTCGATCGACGTCGTGCCGGTCTCCTTGTCGGTGACGCGGCGCTCGACTTCGATCGGCACGATTTCGGCCGCGTAGCGTCCGTTGGCCTGCGCCTCGAACGCACGCTGCTGGCTGCGAGCGCCAAACTCATCCTGGCGCTCGCGTGAGATGCCGTAGCGCTTCGCGACGACCTCGCCCGTGTCGATCATCGTCAGGTAGATCGATGGCTGATGACTGACCAGCCAAGGGTCCTGCTCCATGAAGTGATTCATGTGCTCGTTTTGCACGCAGGAAATCGTGTCGAGTCCGCCGGCCACGACAATCTCCGCCTCACCGCACATGATTGCTCGCGCGCCCATCGCGATCGTCTGAAGACCGGACGAGCAGAGCCGGTTCACGGTCACGCCTGGCACGCTCACCGGCAACCCCGCGCGCAACGCAATCTGGCGTGCCACATTTTCCCCCGCTGCCCCTTCAGGACGGCCGCAGCCCATCAATACGTCTTCAATCTCGCCCGCCTCGATGCCCGCGCGCTGGACCGCATGGCGGACCGCATGAGCGCCCAACGTAGGACCATGCGTCGCATTCAGCGAACCGCGATAAGCCTTGCCGATCGGCGTACGCGCAGTTGATACGACAACGACTTCGTTCATCACACCGTCTCCTTGCTGATTTCGCCTGCGCTCACACCGGCGCGACTGAACGCGGATAACTTGTGGCCCCGGGCCGCCAGTTCGAGGAGCAATGCCGGCGGTTGCCAGAACGCGGGTTCTTCGTGGTTGGCGTACACATGCAGGTTCGCGACAACTGCATGAAGCCCGAGTGCGTCGGCGTTGAACAGTGGACCGCCCCGATGACGAGGAAACCCATAGCCATTCAGGAAGACGGCATCCACGTCGGAGCCGCGTTGCGCAATGCCTTCTTGCAACAGGCGCGTACCTTCGACGATCAATGCGTGGGTGCACCGCTGGATGATTTCGTCGTCAGTGAATGTGCGCGGTGCGACCCCGGCCTCGGCGCGCGCCTGCGAAATCAATTCGTTCACTTCCCGGTCCGGCATACCGCCGCGCTGTCCCGCCTCGTAACGATAGATGCCGCTTCCGCCCTTCAAGCCGAGCCGGCCGCTCTCGCTCACACGGTCGAGCCACGCGGGCCAGCGCAATTGCGGACGTTCATGCATCTGGCGCTGCCGGATCAAATAACCGACGTCGAGACCGGCGAGATCGGCCACGTGAAATGGTCCCATCGCAAAACCCCATTGCTCCAGCGCCGAATCGACCTGCTGCGGCGCCGCGCCGAGTTCGACGATACGCGCCGCCTGACGCAGATACTCATGCCACATCCGGTTGCCGATGAAGCCGTCGCAAACGCCCGACACGACGCCCACCTTGCCGAGCCGCTTTGCGAGCGCAAGCGCGCTCACGAGGACATCAGGCGCAGTGACAGTGCCGCGGACGATTTCAAGCAGTCGCATCACCGGCGCCGGACTGAAGAAGTGCAGACCGACAACGTCGCGGGGCCGCTCTGTAAATTGCGCAATCGCATTCACATCGAGCGTCGACGTATTGGTCGCAAGGATTGCACCGGGACGCATGACGGCGTCGAGGTGCGTGAAGACCTGACGTTTCACGTCCAGATCCTCGAAGACCGCTTCGATCACAAGGCCCGCTTCAGCGAGCGAATCGACTTGCGAGACCGGCGTAACCAGTCCGGCGCGGCGCTCCGCCTCGGCCGCCGACAGGCGACCCTTCTGCGCCTGCTGCGCATAATGCAAACGGATCGACGCGATGCCCTTTTCAAGTGACTCCGGCTTCGCGTCGAAGAGCCGCACGGCGACACCCGAATTTGCGAAACATGTGGCAATACCTGCGCCCATCGTGCCTGCACCGACAATGGCTACTTCATCCACTGTTCGCGCAGCCACGTCCTGTGCGGCGCGCTCGTCGAGCGAAGCGGCGCGCTTTTCAGCGAAAAACGCATAGCGCAGCGCTTCGGACTCAGGCCTCGCCACCAGTTCCTCGAACAGCGTGCGTTCGATTTGCATACCTTCGTCAAACGGCATGGCACCTGCCGCATCGATACAGCGATTGATCGTTTCAACCGGCAGTGCGTAAGCGTTCTCGCGAGCGGCTTTTCTCGACGCGCCAGCATCTCGATCGACCGGCAGAGGTCGATCGCAGGTCCGCGGCAACGGCGCACCCGATTCGATCCATCCCGAGAGCAGCTTCACGGCTCCCTCAATCAGGTCGCCCTCCACGATCGCGTCGACGATGCCCATGCGCTGCGCGGCATCGGCACGCAGCGGGCGGCCAGCGACGATGAACTCCCGCGCCACCATGCGGCCGACCAGCCGGGGCAGACGTTGTGTACCGCCGGCGCCTGGCATCAGACCAAGTGTGATTTCGGGCAAACCAAGGCTAGCGCGTGCGGATGCAACCCGCGCATGACAACCCAGTGCGAGTTCCATGCCCCCGCCAAGCGCAAAGCCGTCGATCGCCGCGACAACCGGCACGCGTGCCTGCTCGATGCGCGCAATCAGATCGTTCAGCGACGGAAACGCGGTACTGGGCGCCGTGCCGAATTCGGCGATGTCGGCGCCCGCAGAAAACGCGCGCGCGCCGCTGCCCGCCAACACGATACCGCGCACGTCCGGGTTATCGAGCCCGGCACCAATACGTTCGTACAATTCGCTGCGAAGCGCGAAACCGAGTGCATTCACTGGTGGGCTGTCGAGCAGGATGACCGCGATGCCGCGGCGTATGTCCAACGATGACGTCATTGATGAGATTCCGATTCCGTGGAGAAACGTGCGCGTCGCTCAGCCGATGCGTGCGACGATGCCCGCGACACGATCGCGGTGATCAGCGGTCGCATGCGCGAGCGCCTGGAACGCGGCCGACATTTCGAGGACCGTCTCAAGCCGTGCATTCGCCGACTCACGCATCAGGCGCTTCGCCATGCGCAGCACGTGCGAGGGATTCGCGGCAATGCGCTCCGCCACGGCAAATGCTTGTTCAAGCAGGTCATCGTGTGGCACGACCTTCGATACGAGCCCGTACTGGAGCGCTGTCGTCGCATCTATCGTGTCGCCGGTGAATGTCATCTCGGCGGCCCGGGCCGGGCCGATCACGCGCTGCAACAGCCACGCGCCGCCGTCGCCCGGGATGATGCCCACCTTCACGAAGCTTTCGGCAAACGTCGCCCGCTCGCTCGCGATCCGGAAATCGCACATGCACGCGAGATCGAGACCCGCACCGATAGCCGGCCCATTGACCGCCGCGATCAGTGGGACCTCGAATTTGTAGAGCGCCATCGTCACGCGATGGATGCCTTCCTGATACCGGTACCGGTCTTCAACCGGCTCGATCGACCGATCCTGAGCGCGCGTGTGCATCAGCTTCACGTCGCCACCGGCGCTGAACGCCTTGCCCGCCCCAGTCAAAATCGCCGCGCGGATCTCGCGATTGCGATGCACCTGTCCGAACACCGCTTCGATGTCGGAGAAGTCGTCCTCGCTGCTCATCGCATTGCGCGTATCGGGCGCGTTCAGCGTGATCAACGCGATGCCATCTTTCGCAGTGCAGGTAACGAATGGCTGACGCTCGCCTTGCGCGGATTGTCGGGGAATGTCACTCACGATGGGTCTCCTGTCTGGCCTGTGAGGCGCGCGAAGCGCGGCAGGCGTTTTTCCGTGAAAGCGGCTCGGCCTTCGGCAAAATCGGCGCCAGTACGTGCGCCTTGCAATGCCCGGTCGCTCGACGCGATTGCGCCCAGCAGCGTTTCGTCCGAAGCTGCACTCAGCTGTGCCTTGATCGTCGCCATGGATTGCGGTGCACAGCGCTCGACTAGCAAGCGCAGATAGCCGGCGACGTGCGTGTCGAAGGAGGCCTCGTCGGCGAGCTGGTCGACGAGGCCGAGACGCAGCGCCTCGGAGGCATCCACGACTCGGCCCGAGAGCAGCAGGTCCCGGCTGGCTCCAGCACCGATCATCCGTGGCAGCCACCATGCGATGCCGTATTCGGCGACGAGCCCCACGCGGCTGTAGGTAAAACCAAGCTTCGCATTCGCGGCCGCAATACGGACGTCGCAAAATGCGGCAAGCACGAGACCAACGCCAATCGCGGCACCGTTGATCGCCGCAACGATTGGCTTGCGCGATACGCTCAGATAGCCGAAGCGGAATTCGTTGAGCGTCTTCGGTTCGGATGCGTACGGAATCGCGCCGTTGGCAACGGGGCTCGTCCCAAGATCAGCACCAGAACAGAATCCCTTGCCTTCTCCGGTGATACAGATCACGAGACAATCTGGATCAGCGTCGGCTGTCTGCACAAACACGCGCAATGCGGCATCCATCTCGGGTGTCATCGCGTTCAGCCGATCAGGACGGTTCAGCGCAATCCAGGCAATGCCGTCTGCGAGCCGATACGTTGCATGGGCCGATTCGTCGCGCACATCCGGACTGTGGGCAGCCTTAATCGCCATGGCGCTTCCTTGCTTTGCGCACGACGCCACTCTGTTCCAGTGCCTCGATATCGGACGGCGTGAACCTTACTTCCGCGAGAATCTCGCTCGCATGCTGGTTGTATTCGGGTGGGGCCGCATAGACGTTGCCCGGCGTACGCGACAGCTTCACCGGAATGCCGGTGCTGCGATACTCGCCGAGTTGTACGACCATCTTGCGGTGCAGCGTATGCGGGTGGGTCAGCACACGATCGACGCTCTGCACCGGGCCGCCGCCGACACCAACGTCCATCAGCTTGTGCGCCAGTTCTTCGCCGTCGAACTCCTTCAGCCGTGCCTGAATCGCTTCGGCCAGCACCGCCCTGTTCTCGACGCGTGCCGCGTTACTGCGAAAGCGCGGATCGGTTGCCAGCTCGGGCGCCCCGATCACCGTGCAGAATTTCTCGTACTGGCGATCGTTGCCCACGGTGACGAGCATCGGCGCACCCTTGGTCTCGAACAGACTGTATGGCGAGATGCTGGGATGATCGTTGCCTGTGAGCCCCGGCACCTTGCCGGACATGAACCAGTTCGGGGCGTGCGGATGCAGCAGGCTCACGCCCGTGTCGTAGAGGGTGAGATCGACATGCTGCCCCTTGCCCGAGCGCTCCCGCTCGAACAGCGACATCGAAATGCCGATCACGGCGTTCGCACCGGTCATCATGTCGATGATCGGCACGCCGACCCGCAACGGACCGCTTTCCTTCGAACCGTTAATCGACACCAGACCCGTCCACGCCTGCGCCATCAGGTCATAACCAGGATAGCCGCCGAACGGACCGTCCTTGCCGAATCCGGTTACGCTCGCATAGACCAGTCTCGGAAACCGCTCCGCGAGCTGCTCGTAACTGAGGCCCCACTTTTCCATTGTGCCCGGCTTGAAGTTCTCGATCAGCACGTCAGCTGTTTCGAGCAGACGCAGCAGCACTTCACGCCCTTCTTGACGCGATAGATCGAGCGACAGCGCGCGCTTGTTACGATTGACGTTCAGGAAGTAAGCGGATGCATCGCCCTGGAACGGGGGGCCCCACTCGCGCGTTTCATCGCCCTGCGGCGGCTCGACCTTGATGACGTCGGCGCCGTGGTCGGCCAGTATCTGCCCGGCGAGCGGGCCGCCCAGCACACGCGACACATCAATGACACGGATTCCCTTCAGTGCGCCAGCCGCCTGGCCGGCTGCAGCAGATGAACTGCTCATCAGTCTGTCTCCATAATGACCTTGTTGCGTGCGCCGCACTGCATGCGGCGCCTGTATCTACAAGGCCATTATGGTCGTGGCTGTAACGTATTTCGACGTTCCAATTCCATGCAATGGAACTGGAACGTCATTGCCGGGCCTTTCCGACACCGCTACCCGATTTACCGTCCCATCAGCGCGCGGGCACCTCCACCAAATTCCGCCCTCACACGCTGTACGAGATCCAGCAGCAGCGGAACAAGCGTCGTGTCGGCCTTGCGACGGGTAAAGTCCCCCGTCGCGTAGCTGATGTTGAACACGTACGGTGGTAGCTCAGGCAAGCCGAGCGGCGACGCAATCGACGTAATACCCGCCTGCCACGACACTGCACAATAGCCGCCCAGGCGCGCCTCCTCGAGTGACTGCTCGATCCCGGCCGAAACCTGAGGCCAGTCGTCCTGATGACGCGAGTGCAGCTGTGCTGCCAACCTGTTACGCGCGCTGGCCGAAAGCGTTGAGAGATACGCACGACCCAGCGACGTCAACTCGATGGGCACGCGTGAGCCGCTCGCCACGTGGCGGAACAGCTCGCGCCGGTTTCGCCGCACCGACTCCAGATAAACCATATCCGTCTGGTCGGCAACCGCGAGGCCGACGTTGATCCGATGATCTTCGGCGGTCTCGCGCATGACCGGCAGCGCGAAGTCAAGCACGTCCGAATCCAGCCGCAATGCATGAGCGAGGCTGAGCACCGGCGCGCCAAGCCGGTAGCTTCCGGTTGCGACCTCGTAGTCAAGAAAACCGCTTTCGGCAAGCGTCTGCGTCAGCCGGCTGACCGTCGAACGCGCCAGCCCCGTGCGTTCGGCAAGCTCGGCGTTACCGAGGCGGCCTACGCCGGGGCGAAACGCCCGAAGGATCGTCAACGCACGCTCGACCGAGCGATTTGACGGAGATATGCGTTCGTGGATCGGATGCGTAGGCATGGTAGGACTCAATGCGTCGACGAGGACAGTTGTGTCTTTGAGAAGGGAGAACGCTCCAATTCTACAGAGTGGAATTGCGCTATGTCGAAATCGCATTCTTTTGATGACAATCGTGGGACTGAACAATCTGCGGACGTCGCGGTACGTGATCGCTTTCGCGAGGAGACATATGAACCCCTTCCAATTCCATTCGCCGGCCGCCCTCATCGTCGAAGCCGGTTCAGCGGCACGTATGGGCGAGATTGTGCGCTCGGCCCGAAGCCTGCGCACTTCGCTGCGGTCGCTCTTCATCGTATCGGATGCCGGCGTCCAACGCGCGGGGCTGCTGGACGACGCTCTCCTCGATCTACGCCGCACCGGCGTCGCAATAACGCTCTTCACCGATGTGGAAGCCGATCCATCGGCCCATACGGTCGAGGCCGCTGCGCGCGCTGCACGTGAAGCAAACGCCGATGCGATACTTGGTCTCGGCGGGGGTAGCCCGATGGACGTTGCCAAGCTCGTCGCACTTCTTGCGGGCGGCAACGAGGCACTCGACACGGTATACGGCGTCGGTATTGCCAAAGGTCCACGTCTCCCACTCGTGCTGGTTCCTACCACCTCAGGCACCGGCTCGGAAGCCACTCCGGTCGCGATCGTCACTACGGGCGCAGGCCAGAAGAAAGGCGTGGTATCGCCACTTCTGATTCCCGACTGCGCCGTACTAGACGCGAAGCTAACACTCGGACTCCCGCGCCCTGCCACCGCTGCCACGGGCATCGATGCGATGGTTCACGCGATCGAAGCCTACACGAGCCGGAGACTAAAGAATCCGCTGTCCGACTGTCTCGCGCGCGACGCGCTGCGCCTCCTATCCGCCAACATTGAGCGCGCGTGCGAAGTAGGCAGCGACCTCGCAGCGCGCGAAGCGATGTTGCTTGGCGCGTCGCTCGCTGGCCTCGCGTTCGCCAATGCACCGGTCGCCGCTGTCCATGCGTTGGCTTATCCGGTTGGCGCCCGCTTTCATGTACCGCATGGGTTGTCGAATTCGCTCGTACTGCCAGCGGTGATGCGCTTCAATCTTCCCGAAGCAGTTGCCCCCTATTCGGAACTTGCATCGATCGTCCTTCCCCGTGCCACGGGTTCTGATGCGTTCCGGGCACAGAGGTTGATCGACTGGCTGACTGCCCTCCCAGACTCGCTCGGCCTGCCAACCCATCTGGCTGAAGTCGGCATAGCTGCAAATGATCTGCAATCGCTCGCGTCCGATGCAATGCAACAGACCAGACTTCTCGTCAACAATCCACGTGAAGTCTCGTACCAGGATGCCCTAGACCTGTATGCGGAGGTGCTGTGAGCGCGCGACCACAGCCCGTGTCAAAGGATGCATACCCGGTCCTGCGTGATATCGACACGCGGTGGATGGACAACGACGCGTATGGCCACGTGAACAACGTTGTCTATTACTCATATTTTGATACGGCAGTAAATGCGCATCTCCTCGAAAGCGGAGCACTCGGGCGGTACGATGCTCACAACGCGATCGGACTCGTTGTCGAGACGCAATGCTGTTACTTCGCGTCGGCCAGTTTCCCTGATCGTCTCACTGTAGGCCTGCGCGTCGCACGCATCGGCACTAGCAGCGTGCGCTATGAGCTCGCAATATTCCCGCGCAACGAACCGCTTGCAATTGCACAGGGGCATTTCGTTCACGTGTACGTCGATCGTGAAACGCAGCGCCCGGTAACTACACTACCGGGCGCTTTACGCGACGTCCTCGACGCCATGACTATGCCAGGGTGACCGCTGCTGGCGTGCACAAACTCAGCATCGCGCCCCGCCATATTAATTCGTAGTACGCCATATATCCAATTGGATAGGGCAATGACGACTGCCTCGCGCGCAAGGCATCGCTAGAGGTTGAAGTGGGAAATACAAAAACACAACCGACTGGAGACACATGCATGACCAAAACGACCATTCTTATCCCTGCGGCGCTGGTACTCGCATCGACCAGCGCTTTCGCGCAAAGCAACGTAACGCTCTACGGCATCCTGTCCGAAGGCATCGCGTGGGTCAATAATGATGGCGGACACAGCAATGTGAAGACCGTCACCGGGCCGAACCAAAATAATCGCGTCGGCCTGCGGATCAGCGAAGACCTCGGCGGTGGCAATCACGCCATCGCGACCCTGGAAAACGGGTTTGACATTACGAGCGGGAAGCTACAGCAAGGCGGTCGAATGTTCGGTCGACAGGCTTACGTCGGTCTGTCGAACGATACCTACGGGACGCTCACACTGGGCCGTCAGTACGACATGTTCTGGGATTACTTCACTCCGATCTCATCTGCCGCGGCTACGAGCGGACTCGCTGATCATCCGGGGGACTCCGACAACCTGATCGGCAGTTGGCGATACAGCAACGCAGTCAAATATACATCGCCAACCGTCGCCGGAGTGAATGCCGAGGCCATGTACGCCTTCAGCAATTCCGCTGGTGAATTCTCCGAAAACCGTGCATTCGGCGGCGGTATAGGCTACGACCAGGGCCCGTTGAAGATCGCCGCCGCCTATGTGGAAATGGATCAACCCGGCACCCTCAACCCGTCCGGAGCAGTCAGCGATGACTTCCAGGGCGCATCGTTTCTGACGTTTCGCACCAGCCCACTGAACAGCAATATCGGCACGGCCAAGCAACGCAACGTTGGAGTCGGGGGGCGTTACGACTTCGGTCACGGCATGCGCGTAAACGCGCTCGTCGACACCATTCGGTATACGTACCGGGACGGCACGAGCTTCCGTCTCGATAATTACGATGTATCGATTGACTACAATCTGACGCCGAGCTTGGTGCTTGGCGCAGCGTACGTATATTCGGCGGGCAAGTACGGAGGTGTTAGCGCAAATCCCCACTGGCACACCGCTGCCTTGAGCCTCGACTACTTCCTGTCGAAGCGTACCGACGTGTTCATCTTCGATGATTTCCAGCGTGTGTCGGGGCCGTATGCGGTGGCGGCACTTTATCTCGATGCGCCTTCGTCGACCCGGTCCCAAAACATGGTCGTGGTAGGAATGCGCCACAAATTCTAAGGTACCGACTGAACCGTGACCTGATACCCGAGTATCCGACATCTCGTTTGAGATACACAAAACGGGCATTCCCAGATGCAGATCGCGCGCCCGCGGATGCTTGCCTACGAGCTAGTCGAATCTCCTATTGGGCAGGTGATGTGGACCTGTGACGAGTTCCACCGATGGACTTATAACCAGAGAACCCCGGAGGGTCGCGCAGGCATCGAATCGAAGCTCGATGCATTCGTCCTTCTGGTTCACGACGGGCTCTGTCCTGATCTCCCTGGCGTCCCGTGCGGCAAACTTCTCCACGTTTAATGGAATGAGGATTGAAGTTTCTCTTGCCTCGACCATTTGTAAGCACAAGATCTTCAAGTATCCATGGTGGATTCTGAGCATTGATGTCGTTTCTGTCGACAATCATCCGGCTGGTAAATGTTCACCGGCTAAATATTGATAGCAATCTGGCCTCAACCACACTGCGGATGCAGAATCCCGATGGTGCCCCTGCTCTCGCGGAAGTAACTTGAATACCCTCCTAAAAGTGACCACCGCGTTATCTCCATGGAGTCGATGCCGCCGCCTGTCGACAGTCCAACTTCGTGGTTTCTTCGCTGGTCGTGGCGAATTACTGAATTACCGGGCTCGACTCTGAACGTTTTCGGAATACTTTTTTCGGGTCATGAAGTTAATTAACTCACGGTGACTTGTATAGTCGTTGCTTGGTCTTGTAGGGTCGAGAACTGGCGCGCGCACGTTAGGCTCCGGTGGCAGTTCCACTGCTTTCGCAGTGGGCCTCAGTCCGGCTGCCATGGCCACGTTTCCAGCTCCCGCCTCATCGAACGCAGCGGGCCGTTTGTCGAGTAGCCCGAGGGGATCGCACCCTCAGGCCCTCACGCAACCGAACGTGAGCTTCTCAGCTCATTCGGCTCCTGTTATCCAGGCCGATCACCTCCGATCCGCCAGTGGAAGAACATCCCGGGAACGACACTCTTCATCTTGCTGAGCCATTCCACACTGCACCGCTTGCGCCGCGACAGTGTTTTGTACTTGCGTCTGGCCCATTGCTCAAGCTTCCGGTCAACATAACGGAAGATTTTGCGCATTGCGATCTGATAGAACGCTCCGTAGTAGTTCCACCATCCTTGTATCGTCAGGTTGCATTGCTGTGCGAGATCGTCCAGCGTCGCTGAGGTCTGGCGATGTATCCGCCATCTACGTGCCGTCTGTCTCATCCGCTTGAGCGCGCTATTGCTTACCGCCGGCAGGAAGTTGGTAAATCGCCGGTTGTATTTGCTCATTGCGTCCCGGGGCCTGAACGTAAAGCCCAGAAACGTGAACTGCATGTTCGGATAAGTGCCGGTGCGGTTGCTGTCCTTGCAGTACACGATCTTCGACTTCTCCGGATGCATCGTCAGTCCACAATCGTCCAGTCGTGATGCGATGGCCTTCATCACCGCTTCGGCCTGCGCCTGAGTACGGCAATGAACCACCGCATCATCGGCATAACGTGCGAAGGGACATTGTGGATACGTCCGCTTCATCCAGCTGTCGAACGTATAATGCATGAACAGATTCATCAGGATCGGACTGACTACCCCGCCTTGTGGAACGCCTCGCGTGCGGGGCACACTTGCCCCGTCCGCAGTCTCGAACGGCGCAACCAGCCACCGCTCGATATACAGCAGGATCCAGTCTTCCCTGATGTGGTTTCGCACCGCCTTCATCAACAGCGCATGGTCAATCTGGTCAAACGCCGCCCTGATATCAAACTCAACAACCCAGTCGTACTTCCAGCAACGCTTGCGCGTCACCGCAATCGCCTGTTTCGCCGATTTACCGGGCCGATATCCGTATGAATCTTCGTGGAACATCGGATCAAGTATCGGTTCGATCATGAGCTTGGCTACAGTTTGAGCAGTCCGATCCGACACGGTGGGCACTCCCAGTTTTCTGGTACCGCCCGTGGCCTTCGGTATCTCTACTTGTTTAACCGGTGGCGGGAAGTACGACCCCGATGACATCCGGTTCCAAAGCTTGTACAGATTTCCCGACAGGTTCTGCTCGAACATGGCGATTGTTTCATCGTCCACGCCCGCAGCACCACGGTTGGCCCTCACCAACTGATAAGCTTCCCATACCGTGCGCTTCGCAATGCGGTACGGCTTTGCTGATGTCACGTCACTCATCCCCGTTACCCAGGTTGATGACATTCGTCAGCGGGATAACGCTGCCCCTTCGCTCCACCTTCATTACAAAGGCTTCAACGCTAGTACGAGCAGCTCCGCCCCTCACTTCAGCATCGGTATTCATCCTCATGGTGTCTGCCATTTGTCTTTTCCCTTCGCATCCGAAGCAAGGTTCTCACGTTCCATACCAAAGCCTGTATTGAGATCATGCCGCCTATACACCGACTGCCGTCTGGACCGTAAGCAGGTATCGTCCCGACTGATCCTGGAGCTACCGGACGGCCCCAGTTTTGACAGTGTCTTGAGCGTATTACGATGCGTCATCGGACGGTTTACTTTCGTTCATCTTCTCAATACGTACCTGCCATTCTCAAGGAATGACTTTTTTCCACGGTCGCTCACCACCGTGCCTTTTGAACACAGCAGCACCGGGCGGTTTGAAGCCTACCCCTGCAGGTCGGCTTCGGGAGGCCTTCTCCCATCTTTGGTATAGCTCCACGAGCTCGCGCTCATGTTCGTGACACACTCCGGCACTACGCTCTCCTGTTTGCTTCATGTCAACGTTTACGGGACCTATCATGCTTTCGACGCTTTCGACGCTGTCTGGTAGCGAACCTTGTAGCCATTGAATAGCCTCAGTTCGCCATACAACCACCGCTTACTCCACATCTTCCAGCCGAAGCCATGTTGCTGCCGGGATCGCTGCATGTGGCGCCTGATCTTCTTTTCCACCCAGTCTTTCACGAAGCTGAAGCACTCACTGGAATTTCCAATAGCGAAGTAGTTCACCCAACCACGTAGTACCGGGTTGATCAGTTCGACAACCCGGCCCACCGGCTGTGACCTATATCGCCTGAATACATCCTTGAGCTTTCGCAGTAACGCCGTTCGCTTCTTCAGCTTTGGCGTGTACTGCGGTCGCCATACCTTGTTCCGGATGCTTCGGACGCGACGGAAGTCGAACCCCAGAAAGCCGAAGCCCTCTCCACACGCCAGATTCACGGTGCGGCTCTTCTCTTCATTGATTTCGACCTGCAGTTTGGCAAATTCTTCCCGAAGGCGTCGGGTTACGGCCCCGAGCAACCACGCATGACGCGGATAAGCATAGATAAGCACGACAAGATCGTCAGCAAAACGGGCATACTCAACGTAGGTGTACTTCCCATTGCGCGTTGTTTCTTTCGCGCGCTCCAGCATTTGATCCACCTCTGTGAGGTAGATATTGCTGAGTAGCGGTGAAATCACCCCGCCCTGCGGAACGCCTTGTTTGCCCGATGCTGTCAGCATCAGCTTTAGCAGATGCATGACATCCCGATCATTGATCCGCCTCGCCACCTTGTCGAGCAGCAGGTGATGCCGCACGGTGTCAAAGGAAACCACGACAGACTACCCCATCCCAAGACGTTCCTGAATCGGTCGTCATCACACGAGCAGGCCATCCATTCGAAGGCCTGCGCCTGCAGGTCATCAGCCGGCGGCAACGCGCTGGTCGACCACATCTCCTGCTGCTTCTTCCAGACCAGTCACGCGGACTGATTCCTGTCGACTGGACCGATTCCATTACCGATGTCGTGGGGACCGCCCCGGCATCCGACGTGCTGGGTTCACTCGCCGACCTGCTCCACGCTCGCGTCATCATTGACGCTTTATTGCGCCAAACGGAACAGGAGAGCAACGATGCAACTGAACCTGGCCTTCGAGGATCTGCCGCACGACGACAGTCTATGGGAGCAACTCGACGAAGCGACACGCGAAACGATGATCGATCGGCTCGCGCAGGCGATCGCAAAGGTCGAAATCGTAAGTCGTCCAAACGAACTGGAGTACAACGATGAGTGATGCATCCCACAAGATAGCCGTGAGCCATCTGCAGCGTACCGCGGTCGTTTACATCCGCCAGTCCAGCGCCAGTCAGGTTGAGCACAACCGCGAATCGACACAGCGCCAGTACGCGCTTGCTCAACGTGCGCTCAGCCTCGGCTGGCACGAACAGCAGGTCAGTGTGGTCGACGAGGATCTGGGCCTCTCGGGCGCCAGTGTCGCGAATCGTGGCGGCTTTGCGCGCATGACCGCCGAGGTAGCACTGGGGCACGTTGGAATCATTCTCGGACTCGAAGTCTCGCGTCTGGCGCGCAACAACTGCGACTGGTACCGTCTGCTCGATCTGTGCAGCATGACCGATACGCTCATCGGCGATGCCGATGGCGTATATAACCCGGCGTTTTTTAACGATCGGCTATTGCTCGGCTTGAAGGGCACCATGAGTGAAGCCGAACTGCACATCCTGCGCGCCCGTCTGGATGGCGGCATTCGCAACAAGGCAGCCCGCGGTGAACTGCGCCGCGGGCTGCCAACCGGGCTGGTATGGGGCGAGGCCGACGGCGAGGTGAGACTGCATCCCGACGAAGCTGTGGTCGGTGCAATACGCGCCGTATTCGCCCGTTTCAGTGAATTCGGCTCAGCCCGCCGCGTCTGGCTGTGGTTTCGCTCGGAGAACCTCTCGTTCCCCCTGCAGATGCATCACAGCGACCAGATCCGCTGGATCGCGCCGACGTATCATGCGATCCATAGCGTGCTCGCCAATCCGGTTTATGCTGGTGCCTATTGCTACGGCAGGAGCCGGCAGGAGCGATACATCGACCCGCAGGGGAGACTGAAGACGCGCGTGCGTCGGCTGCCGCAGTCGCAGTGGGCCGTGCTCATCAAGGACCATCATGAAGGCTATATCGACTGGGCAACTTATGAAGCCAATCAGGTTCGCCTGGGTGGCAATATCAAACCCACGCCGCATCACGCCGGAGGGGCCGTGAGAGAGGGCACAGCCTTGCTTCAGGGTCTGGCGATCTGCGGTCACTGTGGCCGGCGACTCAGAACCCACTACCGCGGCATGAACGAGACGCCGGAATACCATTGTGCAAATAAAGGTGTTGTGAATGGCCGTGGCGTCTATTGCCTGAATGTCGGTGGCCTGCAGATCGACAAAGCTGCCGCTGAATCCTTCCTGCGTGCCGTCGAGCCTGCCGGTCTGCAAGCTGCTGTGCGGGCCGCAGAGCTTCTCGAAGCCGATCATGACGCCGCGCTTGTGCAGTGGCGACTGGCTGTGGAACGCGCGCGCTATGAAGCGCAGCGGGCCGAGCGCCGATACCATGCCGTCGACCCCGAGAATCGCCTGGTGGCACGCGGGCTCGAAGCCCAATGGGAGAAACGTCTGCACGACCTCGAGCAGGCACAACATGAGTTGGAGCGGCGCGAGCAGCTCCGCCCTCGAACGTTGAGCGTTCAGGAACGCCAAAGCCTCCTGGCACTCGGCAAAGATATTCAGCTACTGTGGTATGCGCCGAACCTCGCCGTGCGTGACAGAAAGCAGTTGCTGCGCGCCCTGCTTGAGGAAGTGACGGTTACCGTTCATCGCGAACAATACCAGGCGCATCTTAAACTGCGCTGGCGAGGCGGCAAGCTCACCGAATGCGATGTGGAGCTCCCCCGCTCGCGGCCCGCCACCATCCGCACCGACGAAGAGACCCTTGCGCTGGTCCGTCGGCTCGCGCAGCACTATCCCGACGCCACCATTGCGGGCATCCTCAATGCGCAGGGTCGGCTGAGTGCACAGGGGATGCGCTTCAACCAGAATCTCGTGGGTAACCTGCGCCGTCACTGGAAGATCCCCTGTTTCGAACCACCCGCCGAGCGGCCCGATGGAGAACTGCTCAGCGTCCGCCAGGCCGCCCGCGTGCTGGGCACGGCATCGTCGACACTCCATCGCTGGGTCAATGACGGCTTCATCGCCGGCGAGCATCCCACGCCCGGTGCGCCCTGGCGCATTCGGATAACAGAAGCATTGCGTCGTATCTTTGTTGATAGCACTCCTGATGGATACGTCGCTATGCAGGTCGCAACGCAGCGACTCGGTGTTTCCCGTCAAACTGTGTTGCAGCGTGTAAAGCGCGGCGAACTCGACGCGGTGCTGGTCCGCCGCGGTCGATGCAAAGGCTTGCGCATCAAGGTCGTTAGCGAACAGCCGGACTTCTTCGAACGCACTTCATGAACCAGAGGGCATTGCTATGAGAGATCGAAGAATTGTTCGAGGTCCAGGTCTACAACCCAGCGATGTCCCGCCTGAATGTAGCCTTGCGCGCGCTCCACTGCCTGATGTGCCGAGCGTCCCGGACGGAAACCGTAACTGGCATCCGAGAACGTCGGGTCCCACTGCCTTTGCAACACCTGCAAGACCGCCTGCTGGACGAATCGATCAAGCGCAGAAGGAATGCCGAGCTTGCGCACGCCACCGCCATCAGGCTTGGGTATCTCGACCCGTCTCACCGGTTGGGGCTTGTACGTGCTGTTGAGCAGCGTGTCCCTTATCGACGGCCAATGCTCACGCAGGTACGCCGGTAGTGCCTGAACCGTCATGCCGTCCACGCCCGGCGCGCCCTTGTTCGCCTTCACACGTTTCAACGCCTGTCGCAGGTTTCCCCGCTCGCAGACTTCCTCCATCAGTCGGTCACAAGCCGACGGGCTTTCAGGTTCGGGGTTCGCCGCCATAGGTTCAGCCCCTCGGGCGGCAGTCCTCCGGGCTTCACCCAGACTTCCGTCGCCAAGGACGCGTTGCGTTTTCTGCTGCGCTCCCATGTCGAGTTCTCCGGCTTACTCGCCGCTCCTCTCCGTTTGGGCCTTCCAACGTTGCCGCTGTGTTGGGTCGGAGGAGGCGCGCTGACGCGCTGGCCTCCGTCCGCCGCTCAAACTGCACGTGCCGTTTTCCGGCATGCAGCTTTCACGAAGATGCAGCATGCTGAGACGCAATAGAAGGTATCAGTTGCACAAGATTGACCAACCCGAACTCGCCATACAGCCGCGCCTCGGGCAAGACCTTCCAGCCCATGTTGCGCCAGCGCTTGAATCGATGCGACCAGATTCGCCGCACGATCCATCGGTTGAGCCGGTTGAAGATTCGCCGGACGTGGGAGCGCTTGTAGTAGTGCCCCCAGCCCCGCAGGATGGGATTGAGCCGTCCAATCAGCTCCCGCGTTCGAAGCGGCACGCATCGCTTTGTAAGACGACGCACCTGATCCATGAAGCGCTGGACCGACTTCTCCCGGGGGTACGCGTACAGCGCACCCGACCGGGCGCCACTGCGGATTTTGGCTGCGGGCAGCGATAACTGCCGCCCACGCTTGATCTTGTAGCCGAGAAACTCGAATCCAAACCGGACATGCACGATCCGCGTCTTCTGCGGATGGAGTTGCACACCCAGTGCGCTCAGAATCTTCGTCGCCGCCGCGATGGCAGCGCGCGCTTCTGCCTGGGATGAACAGGTGATCACCCAGTCATCCGCGTAACGGGTAAGCTGGTAGCCCTTGCGCCGCATCTCCCGATCAAACGGCGTCAGGAGGATATTGCTGAGCAGCGGTGAAGCGACCCCACCTTGCGGCGTTCCGCGCTCGCTCGGAAAGAGACGACCCTTGCCGAAACTGCCGGCTTTGAGCATCGCCTTGATCAGGCCTAATACCCGACCGTCAGCGATGCGCTGGGCAATGAGCGACAGAAGTTTGTCATGGTCAACTGATCCAAAGAAGTCCTTCAGATCAGCATCAACAATCCATTCCCTGCCGCCCTCGATCTCCTTCCAGATCTTGCGCAAAGCGTCGTGTGTCGATCGCCCTCGCCGATACCCAAAGTTGGCTTCATCGAATATCGGTTCGAAGATCGGCTCCAGCCGGTTGAGAAGCGCCTGCTGACATACGCGATCATAAATCGACGGTATGCCGAGCTTGCGGAACTCCCCCGGTTTGCCGACTTTCGGGATCGAGACCTGCCGAACCGGTTGCGGCTGATAGGTCCGCGCACGCAGTTCTGCCTGCAGACGGTCCAGATGCTGGTCCGCCTGTTCGGCAAAGTCTGCCACGCTGATTCCATCGACACCGCCACTGCCCCGGTTGGCCCGGACTCGCTCCCAGGCGACTTCCAGATTCTTCCGTTGATAAACCTTGTCAATTAATGAGTGGACCTTCCTTGCTTCCATCGGGTTGATCCAGTCAGACAGTCTCCTCGGGCGCGGATGTACGGGTATTTCGCTCATGGAACTGATCCTCCTCCGTGTCCTTACTCACTGTCGTCCGGGTTCTTCCCAATCATCTTCGCCGGCTGCCTTCCCCGACCCACTTCTGTCGCCGATCGCTCGGTCACGTGGTTTTGGCCACGCCTCAGGTACTACTCAGCCGTCCGACTACTGGCACAGCACCGCTCGCCACTTCGCTCCTCGCTTATAGGCTCACTTCCCGCGGTGCCACCCGCGGACTGTGCCAGTTCTCCTGGGGTCACACGCTGTTCTTCCGTACCGTGCCGTCCGCAAACACCTTGGTGCGGTGGGTGAATGAGAACGCCTTCGCCCCCATAGTGCGGGCTCGACCTTGCCCCACCTTTGGCCGACCGGTTCGTCATCGGGGCAGCCCCCATCGACTACGGCCCGGTACTTCTCCTCATGCCCTTCGGATTCCGCCTCACGGCGGACACCCTGCCCTCCGGAGTACTGCGAGATGATGGCTTCAGGTCCGTCTTGTCCGTTTCCGGCTTTCGCCTTCGTGCCCAGTTAGACTTCTCCATACCTTCCCACCTCCCTCCGGCCAGCGAGGCATTACCCCCGCTTTCGGATATGGCGCCCCTCATCCGGGCGCCAGAGGGACTTCAACCCTCCGGAACAACGCGCTGCCCAGCGCACACTATGGCCTCTGCTGACTTCTCGCTCCGACTCGACGCCGTCGCCCTTTCAGGCATGAGGCGAGATCTCCCCAGGTAAGAACGCAATCCTTCACCGCACAACCGCCGGATTTACAGCACCTGATCCTTGACCACGAGAGCTTCGCAGTTCTTTGCCTGCTCGCCCTGATCGGCACTGCCTTCTATCCGGTTCTTGTCCATCGGCTCGCGGTTTCGCTCCACGCTTCCTCCCCACGTTCGGTCACCCTCACGCAGTTGCGCTTCGCTTCGTTCGCTGTGGTCAACTCACGGGAGGACTTACACCTCCAAGATTGCGCCCATGCTGGGCGCACAAAGCAAAAACCCCGTAGAACGTTGATTCTACGGGGTTTCTAACCTTCAAATGGCGGAGACAGCGTCCGCTTCCACACCGAATAACTCGGGGTGAGTGAAAGTCGAGGAGTCAGAGCGTCGCGTCGCGCACAGCCTGCGCCTGAAGTCCGGCAAGCCGGGTAAGCGCATCGGCCGCGCGCTCGATCTGCACAAAGATGTGATCGTGAAACGCAGCAGCCACGACGCTGCAGCTAATGCTCGCCTTTGTCAGCGCTTCCGCCACCGCCGCGGTCAGACCGACTGCCTCGAGATCGGAATGGATGGTCAGGGTGATCCGGGCCGCCCGAAAAAACACGGGCGACTGGGCCCTCAGTCTCGCTATTTCCTTTACCGTACGAAGATCCATCGTTTTCCTCTGTTAGTGCCGCACATGGCGAACGTTCCGCCCCAACTCTTCCTCGGCACGGGTAGAAACCGAACCTGCCATGCACCAACCAGGTCCATACGGAGCGCATCATTCATACACCGGTCAATGAAACCACGGTCGCATCGCTCGGCAACCATATATGGACGGTATGCTCGCGTCCATCGTCGACCAGCAGAACCTCGCCGCTCGGATGTGGCACGCCGTCAAGAACCATGATTTGCGATGAATTGTCGGTCGAGCGCGTGATACCCAAGCGATAGACGGCGCTGCCATGGCAATAGCGCAATTCGAAGGAGTCCCAGTCGGCCGGCAGCAGCGGTACGACCGTCAAGCGATCGCCCTCGACCTGCAGGCCAAGTAGCGACTCCACGAGCAGCCTGTACATCCAGCCCGCTGACCCCGTGTACCAACTCCATCCTCCCCTGCCCGCATGCGGGCTGACGCCATAAACGTCGGCGGTCATGACATAGGGTTCGACTTTGTATCGCTCGATCGATGCCGCGCTGTTCCCATGGTTCACCGGATTGATCATTCGCAGCAGTTCCCAGGCGCGCTCGCCATCGCCTAAGGCCGCGAAGGCCATCGTCGCCCAGATGGCCGCATGCGTGTACTGGCCACCGTTTTCCCGTACACCCGGCACATAGCCCTTGATATAGCCGGGATCGAGCGCGGATTTATCGAAGGGCGGATCGAGCAGTTGAATCAGTCCGGCATCGCGCTTCACGAGGTATCGATCGAGCGATGCCATGGCTTCGCGCTGCCGCTCATCGGAACCGGCGCCCGACAACACCGACCAGCTTTGCGCGATGGAGTCGATCCGGCACTCATCGTTGCCGGCCGATCCCAGTGGCGTGCCGTCGTCGAAATAGGCGCGCCGGTACCATTCGCCATCCCAGCCATGCGCTTCGAGATTGCCTTGCAGCTCGATGGCCCAGCTCCCGCAGTGGCGGGCGAAGGCTACGTCATCATGCGCGCGGGCCGTTTCGGCGAATTTGAGCAGGACGTCGTATAAAAAGAAACCGAGCCACACGCTTTCTCCCCGACCCTGTTCCCCGACGCGGTTCATGCCGTCGTTCCAGTCGCCGCAACCGATCAGCGGCAGGCCGTGGGCTCCGCGTGTCAATCCATGTTCAATGGCCCGCTTGCAATGCTCGTAGAGAGTCTCGACCAGCGCAGAGCGGACCGGCAGGTCATAGTAGGAGTCCTCGCCCTGATTGACCGGCCGGCCCTCGATATATCCGATGCGCTCATCCAGCACGCCCAGGTCACCAGTGATCCGTACGTAGCGGCTGGTCGCCACCGCGAGCCACAGGTAGTCGTCCGAGCATTCGGTGCGCACGCCCCGGCCAAGCGGCGGATGCCACCAGTGCAGCACATCGCCCTCGGGGAATTGATGCGCGGCGCACAGCAGCAGATGTTCGCGCGCCAGATGCGGGGTGGCGTGGATCATTGACATGCAATCCTGCAACTGGTCGCGAAATCCGATTGCGCCGCCTGACTGGTAATAGCCGCTGCGCGCCCAGAAGCGGCACGCGATGACCTGGTACATCAGCCATCCGTTCACGAGCACATCGACGGCCGGCTCCGGTGTATTCACCTGCACGCGCCCGAGGGTGCCACGCCAGTACTCGCGAACGGCGTCGAGCGCTTCGGCGGCCGCGCCCGCACCGCGAAACTGCCTACTGAGGCTCGTCGTGGCTTCGGAATCGCGCGCCGCACCGAGCCGGAATACGATCTCGCGAGTGTCTCCATCGGGCAGGTCGAAGTCCGCCTTGAGCGCCGCGCACGGATCAAGCCCCGCCCCGACACGTCCCGACAGCCGCGCCTGCCGCATGGCGGCCGGCACCCGCAGGCTGCCGTTGCGGCCGAGGAATTCACCGCGATCGCCGGTGAAGCTCGTGACTGTTTCTTCGACGCCGACATCGACATCGAGGAACGCCACGCGGCCGGCGAACTCCATCGAATAGTCGTTGCGGGCGAATAGTGCTCCGATGTGCGGGTCGGCCTCGGTGACCACGTGCATCGCCGACTTCTCGCGTAGATCTCCGAGGGCCCATTCCACGTAACTCGTTGCGGAAAGCTTGCGCGGCCGGCCCGATTCGTTGCGGATCTTCAGCACTGAGAACTTGATCGGCGCATGCAGCGCGACGTATACCCAGAGTTCAGAGCAAATGCCGTCTTCGCGATGCTCGAATACGCTGTAGCCGAAGCCGTGGCGAGCGACGTAGGGCGTCTTGCTGCGAAGCGGCAACGGCGTGGGCGACCAGTAATGGCCAGTCTCCTCGTCACGCAGGTAGAGGGCTTCGCCGCTCGTGTCGCCGACCGGATCGTTGGCCCATGGCGTCAGGCGGAATTCGTGCGCGTTCTCGCTCCACGTGTAGGCGCCGCCGCTTTCGGAAACAACGGTGCCGAAGCCTGGATTGGCGAGCACGTTCACCCACGGCGCCGGGGTGGGCTCGTCAGGCCGCAGCGTCATCACGTACTCGGTTCCATCCGCGGTGAAACCGCCGTAGGGGTTGCGCAGGATCAGTTCGTTTCGTGGAGCCTGGCGCCCCTTTGAATCAACGGCAACCGGTACGCGAGTCGGCTCGAACAGGACTTGAGCAGGTTCAGGCCGCCGGCGCTGAACCTGCTCGGCGAGGCTGCCGCGCGTATCGACCACGATGATCCGCGCCACCGCCTGCATCAGTTCGCGGTCTTCGCGCGACAATTGCTGGGCCGGCCGCACGAAGATACCGCCCGGCCGTTCGATCAGGCTCGCTTCCATGCCGGATGCGATCAGGCCCATGATCAGGTCCTGCAGATGCTGCCGGTAGCCCGCATGGTCCTCGTTCCAGATCACCAGGTCGACGGCCAGTCCCTTCAGACGCCAGTAGGCGTGCGCCTGCACCATCTGACGCACGAGCTCGATGTTGGCCATGTCTGTGATCTGAAGCAGCACGATCGGCAAGTCACCCGAAATCGACTGGCCCCACAGGCCCGACTGATTGCGCCGGTTCGCGCTCAGCACGCTCGGCTCGGCCCGCAGCGACGCGTTCGCGTAGATGATCGCCGCCGCCATCTGTTCGTAGAGACGCGCGTCGGAAAGCGTCGCGTTCATCTGGCGCAGCGACACCTGGCTATGGGTCCACGCCAGGTCGAATACGCGGTCGGCGAGATTCCGGTCGCGGTACTTGTTGATCAACTGCAGGCAGCCTTCGCGGCTGTCGCTGATCCCCGTGACGAAGTCGATGGTGGCGCGCTGGCCAGGATCCAGCGTGATCCGGCAGCGAATCGAGACGATCGGATCGAGCACCGACCCGGCGCTGTTCGAGAGCCGCCCCTGGGTGGCGGAGCCGTCTTCCATCACGGCGGGATGCTCGACGCTGCGCCCTCGTCCGATGAAGCGCGCGCGATCGGTCTCGTAGGAGATGGCATCGATATCCACGCCATGCGCCGCCAGCAGATGGCACATCCATGGCACCGCTTCCTTGGCCGACCGGGCTCGCCGGGTGCAAAGGATGGCCTGCAGCGGCTCTACCAGTTCCGTCTGGACGAACAGGTTGCTGAAGGCGGGATGCATCGCGTCGGCAACAGCGGGTGCAAGCACGACCTCGGTGTAGCTGGTCAACTCGATGGTTCGGCGGATGCGCGCGCGGTTGGTGATATGAAGACGCCGCAACTCGATGTCATCCTCCGGCGACACGACGATCTCGGTGTGGGCGTCGAAGTCGCGTTCACGCACGCGGAACTCCGCCCGGGCGTCGGAAAAGATTGCTTCGTATAACTCGGCATGCTTCAAGGTTGGCTGGTGCCCGCTCGACCAAAACTCACCGCTCGCGACGTCGCGCAGGTAGCAGAACATTCCCCAGTTGTCGGAGGTGATGTCCTCGCGCCAGCGGTTGACTGAGAATTCACCGCAACGGCTGTAGCCGCCGCCCGCGCTGCTGACCATCACATGGTAATGACCGTTGGAGAGCAGTTGCACCGAAGGCCGCAGCCGGTCGGGATCGGTGAAAATGCGCAGCTTGGTTTCCGCGACGAGCGCAGCCGTGTCGACGTCGGGCAGGCCGGGCGTGGGCAGGTATTCGGTCGCTGTCTTCGGGATGCGTTCCTGCAGCAGCAGCGTGGTCGCCTTGAACTGCGGATCCGACTCGAAGCGGCGCTGCATCGGCTGCCCGAGCAGGACACTTGCGAGCGACAGGAGACTCATGCCCTGGTGATGCGCCATGAACGACCGGATCACGACCGAACTCTGGCCGCGCGGCACGCGTGCCTGGGTATGGTCGATCGCCTCGTACATGCCGTAGCGGCCTGCTGCGCCCGCCGCCGTCAGCCGCTGCAGGTTGCGGCACGCCGCTTCCGGTGCCACCATCAGGGCGAGCGCCGATGCATAGGGCGCGACCACGATGTCCTCGCCGAGTCCGCGCTTGAGCCCAAGCCCCGGCACACCGAAGGCCCGGTACTGGTAATTGAACTGCCCGTCGAGCACGTTGTAGCCCGACTCGGATATGCCCCACGGCAAGCCGAGCTGGTGGCCGTATTCAATCTGTCGCGCCACTGCCGCGCGGCAGGTCTGGTCGAGCAGCGTGCCTTCGTAGCTGGGCATGACGAGCATCGGCATCAGGTATTCGAACATCGATCCCGTCCACGACAGCAGGACCGGCACGCCGCCCGTGCTCGTCAGCAACCGCCCCAGCGTGAACCAGCTTTCCTGTGGCAACTGGCCCTGCGCGATCGCCACGAAGTTCGTGAGCCGCGCCTCGGAGGCCAGCAAGTCATAGAAGCCCGCGTCGGTGCGCCGCTCGTCGACGTTGTAGCCGATGGCGAGCAAATCGCGACGACGATCATAGAGAAATCCGAAATCCATCGTCGCGAGGTCGCCGGCAAGTTGCGCTAGCCGGGTGATCGTCGCGATGCGTTCCAGCGCGAGGCCGCGCACCTTGGCGACTCGTGCTTGCGCGGGCTCGGGCCACAGGCCGGCATCGAGTTGCGCGAGCTGGCGCCAGGTGGGTATGCCAGGGTCCGCACCGGTGGGTGGCGGCAGATCGAAACGGCTGAGCTCATCCACGATGTCGTGGCATTGGGCCATCAGTGCGCGTGACCAGAACGCGATGTCGCTATCCGCCGACCCATGGATGCGCTTCGCGAGCGGCGCAGCCGCGGCGAGCAGCCGAAGCATCGTTGCCAGCGCGCTGGAGCAGGTCTGGAGTGGCACGGCTGATTCGGTTTCCAGCGTCGTCTGCATCGGCTCGAAGTCGGCGCGATCGAACCCGGCGGCGAGCGCTGCATCGCGGAAAACGTCGAGCGTATCGGCGAGTCCCGGGAAGATGCGCGCATCGAACACCCGCTCGTCCGCCAGATCGATCAGGCCACGGCGCAGCGTCATCAGGTGGCCGGCCAGGTTGCCGCTATCGACCGTCGACACATACCGCGGCGACAGCGTCTGCAGCGTCTCTGTGTCGTACCAGTTGAAGAAATGATTGCGATGGCGCTCGAGCATGTCCATCGTCTCGAGGGTGGCACCCATGCGCGTGAGCATCCGTGCCGCGCTCAGATAACCGAAATCGAAGGCTGCCAGATGCGCGAGCAAGGCCATGCCCATGTTGGTCGGCGAGGTGCGATGCGCAATCGCCGCGACGACGGGGCCTTGCTGCTCCTGGATGTTGTCCGGCGGCAGCCAATGGTCATCGGGCCCGACGTATTGGTCGAAGAATGCCCATGTCCGGCGCGCTAGCGCATGCAGGAAGCGTGTTTCGTCGGCGGCGAGCGCCGCCGAAGTCCGCGCGGGCGGCTGGCTGATCCACCATGCGATCGCCGGCGACGCCATCCATAACGCGATGAACGCAGCGGCCGGAATGAGCGTCGCTGGAGTCGGGAGCAGGAACGCGGCCAATCCGAGTGCCAGCAGCGGGCCGATCCACATCAGCCGGTAAAGCGCGCCGATATCGTTCGTTGCGATGAGCTCCACCTCGCGCGATGGTTTCCACTGCAGCAGCCTGCGCCTGCTGATTCCCATGCGCCACAGCGTGCGCATGATCGCGTCCACGCTGTAGAGCGTTTCGTGCGGCAGCCACGCCAGCGCCAGCAATGCGCGGCTCAGATGGCGGCCCGACGACTGCAGGCTCAACGCGAAGTGGCGCCGCAGCGGCATGTCGTGCGGTTTCTGGAGCAGCTCGATCAGGGTCGCGAGCAGGGGAAGCGTGAAGGCCAGCGCGAGCACGGCCAGCGTCCAGGCGATCGGCGGCAACCCGCCGAACCAGCCGACAAGCAACATGGTGAGCCATGCCGCGGGTGCCAGGCTGCGGCGCAGGTTGTCGAACAATTTCCAGCGCGACAGCACAGAGAGCGGATTGCGCGCGATGCCGCCATGTTGCGTCGGCGCCCAGGGAAAGATCCACGGCAGCAACTGCCAGTCACCGCGAATCCAGCGATGCCGGCGATTCACGTCGGCGCTGTAGCGGGCCGGATATTCCTCGTAGAGATGGACGTCGGAGAGCAACCCCGCCCGGGCATAGCAGCCCTCGATCAGGTCATGGCTCAGGATGCTATTGTCCGCGAACCGGCCTTCCATCGACCGCTCAAAGGTATCGATTTCATAGATGCCCTTGCCGATAAAAGAGCCCTCGTGAAACAGGTCCTGATAGACATCGGAGACGGCGCGCGTGTAGGGATCGATGCCGGCATCGCCGCCAAGTAGCTGCGCATACGTCGAGCGCGCCGTGCTCGGAAGGCTGATGCCCACTCGTGGCTGCAGGATCGCGTGGCCCGAGGTGACACATTGCCTTTTGGAATCGTAGACGGCGGCATTCAGCGGATGCGCGATCGTACCGACGAATTGCCGGGCGGCGTCGCGCGGAAGCTGGGTATCGGTATCGAGCGTGATCACGTAGCGCACTCGCGGCAGCGCCACGATGTTGCCTACGACTAGCGCAAAGCGCTCACGTCCCGAACCGCGCAGCAGCGCGTCGAGCTCGGCGAGCTTGCCGCGCTTCCTCTCGTGTCCCATCCACAGCTTTTCAGCGGCATTCCAACGGCGTGGCCGGTGGAACAGGAAAAAGCGGTCGCCATGCGCGTCGGGGTATTTGCCGTTCAACGCCTCGATACTTTCACGCGCTCGCAGCGTCAGGGCCGCATCCTGTTCGAGCACTTCGGACGCCGCATCGAGAAAATCCGTCAGCAGCCCAAAATGAAGATGAGGATCGCGATTGGCGAGAAACCGCACTTCCAGCCCCTCCGCCAAGTCGTCGATGTCCTGCGTGCTGCCGATCAGCGACGGAATCACGACCATCGTGCGCGCCTGCGCCGGAATGCCTTCCGCATAATCCAGGCGCGGCAGCCAGTCTGGGCGCACCGTCAGCGTGACAAACCAGTTCACCAGGTCGATCGCGATGCGGCTCGTCATCAATAGCGCCGGCACCGCAAGCAACACAAGCTGCCAGTCATGCCAGTCATGGTGACGGGCAGTGTCGAGGAACGGCCAGGCGAACAGGACCGTCAGCAGCGCGGACAGGCCTAGGTAAGTTTCGAGCGGGGCGTGACGCAGCACGCGCCGGCAGTTTTCCATCGCCGTCACCCGCATCCTGACCCGCTGTTCGAGCTGAACCAATCCGCGGCGCATCAAGTAGAAGCCCACGTGACGCTCGACACCCGAGCCCGCCCGAGCCAGTTCGATCGCGCTGCGCGCCACTGCTTCCTCGGGCTCTGCACTATCACGGGCAAGGCGTTCGACCGTGTGACGATAGTGATCACGTGTGGCGAAATCCATCTCGCGATAGATACCGGCCGGGTCATCTCGCAGCACTTGTTCGACAATACTCATGCTTTCGACGAAGTCACGCCAGTCGGTAGCCGACAGAAGGCGCAGGCTGCCGATGCTGTTGCTGATCGAGACCTGGTCGGCGGCCTGCTGCTGCGCCTCTATCTGCACCATCCGATCGATGCCCAGCGCCGACTCCGACAACAACTGTTCAATCCAAGTCAACGGCAAGGCTAGCGCCGCGCTCTGGCCTTGCAGGCGGCGCGCCAGTTCGGCCACGAACGAGCTGGTCATCGGCGGATCTGAACGCGCCATGTCGGCGACCGCCAGCACCACGCTTTTCGGGTCGCGCCCCGCGGTCTCGGTCATCCGATCGGCCCAGTGCTCAGCCAGATTCCTGTCATCGAGATCAGTCATCACGCGGCTCGCCACGCGCCGCAGGTTTTCGATCAGCGCAAGGCGCAGCATGATCGGCACAGCCCACAATTCGCCCAGCGTGAGCGGGGTGACGCTCTGGTAAGCGGTGATGAAACGTCCCAGGTTGTCATTGTCCACGCGGCCGTCGCCGTGCGAGATTATTTCGAGGGCAATTCCGTAGACCCGAGGCAGCCCGCTGGACGACCCATTAGCCAGCCGTGGCAGTTCGCGGCTATAGCCTTTCGGAAGGTGGTTGCGCGCGATTCGGATCTGCTCCGCGATCAAATAGTAATTGTCGAGGAGCCATTCGGCAGCCGGCGTGATACGACGCTTCTCAAGCGACGACCTCGTGAGGATTTCATACGCACTCGCCAGCGTGGCTTCGTTGTTGGCTAGCCGGGGCAACAAAAGGTCCGCCGTTGAAAGCGTATTCAGCAGGTGCTGCCCGGCCAGCCTGATGCCGTGCTGCGCCATCTGGTCTTCGCTGAAGAGTTCGGCGCGCAGGGCCGGCTCGTGGGCAAATCGCCGCGATGGCGTTTTCGGTTGAGCGAGCGCTGAACAAAAAGATCGAAATCGAAGCGATATGGCGGTGCGGGAAAAGTCCATCGTGGCCTAAGGTTGCCGACCGGCGGACTGTCGGGTGCAGCGAGGGGTTAATTGCGGATGAGGACGCGAACTCGCAGCATCCCTGCGTCGAGGTAGGCTTCTCGCGCATAGTCGTTTCACGCGCCTCTTAAACCGCAGCGCTCGCGATCGGTCGCATTGACGGCTTATTCATCAGTATAGGCTGTATAGATTTCCCGACTAGATTCCGCGGCGGAACATGCCCGAGCGTTGAGCGGCGCCCATAGATAAACTGCCGACCCGCAGACGAGGAGCAGCGGCGATGGCCCGCGATTTCGCATACCCCCATCACGCCCGGCCCGTGCACGAGCGGGTTGACGTAAAGGCAAATAGCCCGACTCGCATGTGATTCGCACCACGCCAACAATTTCGGCTTGGTCGGCTCGTCGGGGCAGCACGGCCCTGCGTTATGTGACGTGGAGGTTCAGCTTCCACCCAAGCCCGTCGACGTTCCGCCCGCTTCCTCAAGCACGCCGCGAATCTCCCCGCGCAACCCTCGGCGTAGTGAGCAAGCGCTGGATGAGCTGCTCCTGTCCTCGAATCTCAATGGCTTAATGATCTGTTCACAACAGAACAGCGAAGAGCAATATCGCGTCGGTCTGTGCAAATCCGCCCGCCTGAAAGGGTTTTAAAAATCGACGGGCTTTCGTAGGATGTGACTGTGCCCGCGGTTTTTCCGTCGTGAGACTAAGTGCTCGCGAGGCGTCCCCGGGACGGCGCGGCTAGAGTCTCTTGCATGCGAAAAGATAAGCGCTGGAACAGCTAGCCCGGCGCGCCCGCCGGTAGGTCTGCAAGCCAATAACATCCGACTCGTGTTAGGCCGGAGAATTCGAACGCACTATTGTTGGTTTGCATTAAGTCCGCATCCCCAGTGAGTCACATTCGGAGCAAATCAACACGCCCCGGTTCACGAGCTCTCGCGCTATCGCCGGGAACCGATTGCGCTCCGGATCCAGTCCGCTGTTCACTAGCCCCGGAGTGTAGACTGGCTGCTCATCGATCGGCTAGAGCTGCTATGCAACCTTTCTGGAATCTTTCCGCGCAAGAAGCCATCGCCCGACTGAGTTCATCGGCGAAGGGATTGTCTTCCGCGGAAGCGCTTATTCGGTTCAAACGTTACTCGGACAGCCGTTTGGTATCAAAGAGACGCACCGACACTTTCACGCTGATCCTTGGTCAGTTCAGCAGCCCGATCGTCCTCCTTTTGGTCGCTGCCGCGATCATCTCTATCCTGCTGAAGGACAGCGTCGATGCCGTGATCATCCTTGCGATCGTGCTTGCGAGTGGCCTCCTCGGCTTCTGGCAAGAGCGCGGCGCCGCCGGCGCGGTCGAGAAACTGCTGTCGCTCGTCGAGGTGAAAGCGAAGGTCCTTCGTGGAGGCTCGCCGACCGACGTGGCGCTCGATGACATCGTCCCCGGCGATGTTGTCATTCTTTCGGCCGGGGCGACGGCACCGGGCGACTGCCTGCTTCTGGAGTCGCGAGATCTTTTCGCCGACGAAGCGACCCTGACCGGTGAAACGTTTCCCGCGGAGAAGTCGGTCGCTGTTCTACCTGCCGAGACCCCGCTCGCGAAACGAACGAATTTCGTCTTCCTCGGCACACACGTCATTTCCGGAAGCGCCACCGTCCTTGTCGTCACCACAGGCAAGGACACCGAGTTCGGGAAGGTTTCGGAACGCCTCAAGCTAAGGCCCCCCGAGACCGACTTTGAGCGCGGAATCCGACGCTTTGGCTATCTGCTGATGGAAATCACGCTGCTGCTCGTGATCTGCATCTTCGCTTTCAATGTCTACCTGCATCGTCCGGTACTCGACTCCTTTCTCTTCTCTCTTGCTTTGGCGGTCGGTCTAACGCCGCAAATGCTGCCGGCGATCGTGAGCATCAATCTTGCCGCCGGTGCCAGGCGAATGGCTGAGAAAAAGGTGATCGTGAAGCGGCTGTCTTCTATTGAGAACTTCGGCAGCATGAACGTGCTGTGCACCGACAAGACAGGCACGTTGACTGAGGGCGAAGTCACTTTGCAGGCCGTGCACGACGTTGAGGGCAAGGACAGTCCATTCGGGCTGGTCTGTGTGTACCTGAATTCGACGTTCGAGAGCGGTTTCGCCAGTCCGATCGATGTAGCCATTCGCAAGCACTGCATAATCGACATTACAGCCTGGAAAAAGCTCGATGAAGTACCGTACGACTTCGTGCGCAAACGCTTGACCGTCCTCGTATCGGGACCCGAAGGCAACTTGATGCTCACGAAGGGCGCTCTGGCAGAAGTGCTCGACGTGTGCACGATCGCCGAGGATGCGAATGGCAATGAGCAGCCGCTGACCGATCTAAGAAGCCAGATTGACGCGCGTTTCGCCGAGTACAGCAAGGACGGTCAGCGAACGCTCGGTCTGGCTCGCAAGAAACTCGGACCGGCGGAGACTATTGGCAAGGCGGACGAAACCGGCATGTGCTTCATCGGCTTCGTGCTCTTTTCCGATCCGCTCAAGCCCGGCATCGCCGCAACCATTGAACAGCTACGCCTCTTGGGCGTCGCACTGAAGGTAATCACCGGAGACAACATGTTGGTGGCCGCCTCGGTGGCTCGACAAATCGGCTTTGCCGATGCTCAGATGCTGTCCGGGCGCGAAATGAAGAACATGAGTGACGGAGCGCTGCTCAACCGCGTCGGCAAGGTCAACGTCTTCGCTGAAGTCGAGCCGAACGAGAAGGAACGCATCATTCGGGCTCTGCGTAAGGCTGGCAACGTCGTTGGCTACATGGGGGACGGGATCAATGACGCGTCGGCCCTGCACGCTGCAGATGTGGGGCTTTCAGTCGAAGATGCCGTCGACGTCGCCAAGGAGGTCGCTGACATTGTTCTCCTCGAGAAGGACCTCAAGGTGTTGATCGATGGCATCCGCGAGGGCCGGATCACTTTTGCCAATACCCTTAAGTACGTCCTCATCGCGACGAGCGCGAACTTTGGGAACATGTTCAGCATGGCCGGCGCGTCCCTGCTGCTGCCGTTCCTGCCTCTGCTGCCCAAGCAGATCCTGCTGACCAATATGCTGACCGACCTGCCCGCCATGACCATCTCGAGCGATGGTGTGGACTCACAGATGTTGACAAGCCCGCAACGCTGGGACATCGGTTTCATCCGGTCGTTCATGTTGACCTTCGGCATTCTCAGTTCGGTCTTCGACTACGTCACCTTCGGCGTGCTGCTCTACCTATTCCATGCCGGCACCGACGAGTTTCGAACTGCTTGGTTCGTGGAGTCGGTGGTGTCGGCCTCTCTGATTCTTCTCGTCGTTCGAAGCCGGCTGTCGCTCTTCACGAGCAGGCCGAGCCGACGACTAGTCCTGGCGACGCTCGCCGTCGCTGTTGCCGCAGTAGTTTTACCATATTTTCCCTATGCAAGCCTGCTTGGACTCGCGCCGGTGCCATTGAAGTATTTGGCCGCGATCGCGGCCATCGTCGCGGTCTATATTTGTGCTGCAGAGGTGACCAAGCGCATCTTCTACCGGAGATTCGAACGAACACCCGCAGTCGCGCTGTAACGCATTCAAGTCTGCCCGGGCGTCATCGAAGCGGCCTGATCGCCAATGGTAACGCTGCATCCGAACACCGGGGCCTTGGGCCTCGAGTACGTGTTCCATTGCACTCCCGCGACCCGAGAATCCCCATCAGGAAGCCTCGATTAGCGGCAATGCGTTGAGGCCTTGAGACCGGACGCCTTGAACTCGTGAGTTCGTGCAGCCAAGACGATGAAAACACTTCGCTACCATTCGGGACAAGTGACCTGAGCCAGTTCTAGTGCGCTACACCCCCTCTCGGATGCGCCACAACTTGCCGGCTAAACCTTTCATAGCAGGCCCTGAAACCCGCATAGTTAAACGGTTGGCTATGACCGCCTTGAGGCCTTACGGCCGATTCTGCCATGGCGGCGCCTCTCAGTGTAGAGATGCTCAAATTGTTCGGCAAGGCGCTCTGGGTCGACGCGCTCAATCGAAATAGCACGAGCGAGGCTCGGTTTTCACGATCTCGCCGCAGTTGGATGTCCAGTACGGTTGCAGTCACACCCTTACTTCTCTACCCTGATCCACCGCAGCCTCGGTTTTCCTCCTTCACTTTTGGGCGGTGGCAATAGATTGCCGCGCTGACCGACGCCCATATGACAACGCACAAGATGACCGCAGGTACGAAAGGAGCCACGCTGTGGGCATGCTCGGGTAGCAACCGACTGATCCCAATGACGTAATCCCGATCAGGTCGACGCACGGAAACGCCGTGCACACGGAAGTGCCAAGATAGTGCCGCAATGCGTTCGAACACAGAAGGCGTTACAGCTTCTTTTCTGCAGCATGCGATTTTCCGCCGCGTGACAGCACGGCCGATTCGGCCAAGTCGGTTTCGCGTAATAGCCGCGTCAACGTCTCGTCGTTAATAACGTTGGAGGCCCGTCTGCGGAATAGCTCCGCGCGCTCGGCACGTAGCGCGGTGACGTGCAGGTGCCGCGCAATTGACGCCGCGTTTTCAGCACGTCGACGTGCGCTTCCCTCCTCGAGCAGATCATCACTTTCAGAATGGAGAGGCCTTTGATAGACGAGCGCTACCTGCCTGGCGATCTCGCTAACAACTTCTGCATCGTCACGCCCGCCGTCGTGCGTCATCGCCTGACATTCAATTTCGATCGCCGTAAGCGCTGCGTTGGCAATCGCGGTACGCGCTTCCCTTTCCTCGCGCTTTTCATGCTCCTGTCCGACGTCCTTGCTCTGCCTAAGAAGCAGGGGCAGGCCGACCGTTGCGACTAGAAGCGAACAGATGATGACCCCAGCCGCAATAAAAACGATCAGGTCTCGAGCAGGAAAAGGGCTGCCATCGAGCATCGTCAGTGGCACGGACAGCACGGCGGCTAGCGTGATCGCGCCGCGCACACCCGCAAGCGATGTAATGGCGGCAATTCGAAAACCCGGGAGGGCGGAGTTCACTCCCTGACCGGCGATACGGCGGCTTGAGACCCAGCGTAACAGCCACACCCAGACCATCCGCAAACCGATCAAGGCAGCGTAGACTGCCAGCACATTCGTCACCAGCGCACCGAGCTCCCCGTCCTGCAGATTGTGCGCATCGACCAATGCACGGCCGATGATTGACGGGAATTGCAGGCCTAGCAGAATGAACACGAAACCGTTGAAGATCATTTCAATCATTGCCCAGACGCTCGCGCCTCGCATACGGGTTGCGATGCTTTCGCTGCCAAGGTCGGTCGTGAAATTCATCGCCATGCCTGCGGCGACCGCTGCCAGGATGCCCGATACGCCGATGTGCTCGGCCAGAATATAGGCGGCGAAAGGCAAGAGGGTAATGAGGATGATCTGAACGCCAGGATCGTCGTCCTCAGACAGTCGTGCAATTCTTTGACGCAGCCAGTTGAAAGGCCACGTGATGGCGATGCCAAGTACAACACCCCCGAGTGAGACAACGAAAAAACTGGACGAGGCCGACCAGAATGAAAACACACCGGTCAGGGTCGCCGCGACGGCGAATTTGAAGGCAACGAGTCCTGATGCGTCGTTGAGTAGCGCTTCGCCCTCGAGGATATGTTTAAGTTGTTGCGGCATGCGTCCGCGCGGCACGATGCCAGACAAGGCAACGGCGTCGGTGGGCGACAGCACGGCGGCCAATGCGAACGCAACTGACAACGGGATGGCCGGAACCAACCAATCGATGAAATAGCCTAGACCCGCAACGGTAAAGAAGACCAGACCAAGGGCAAGCAGCAGGATCGGACCGCGATAATGAACGAGCTCTCGCTTGGGCATGCGCCAACCATCAGCAAACAGCAAAGGCGGAATGAAGAGCAGCAGAAAGACCTCGGGCACGAAGGTCACGTGCAGACCGAGACTGGGCGCGGCGAGCAGCGCGCCAAGCGCAATCTGGACGAGGGGAAGCGGTACTGCGAACGGAATGATCCGGATGGCTGTGCTCGACACCGCGACCACCAGCAATAAGACGAGAACGGTAATGACAGTTTGCATTGGCTCAGGAAGGGAGAATGCTGCGAGCGAAAAACCAGGAAGTGCGCCTATCAAAACGGGCCGCTCATCTTAAGCGATATCTAATATGCAGCCGGATTTACATCAGACGCGTCGATAACGACACGGACACTCTGCTCTACTGCGGAGCGGGATCGCACTAATTCATGATGGCGTGGGACGTCAGGGCACCGCTTCGAATCATGTGAGACGTGAATGTGTTGCATACAGCAGGTGAGGTGAGCCGTGTCAACCGCGGCGCAAGCGGCACCCCACATGTCCGTAGCGACGATGGGCATCATTACCTTCGCCGATGCAATCGCAAGCGTCACGACGACGCTGTCGGGCTATATCGCCGACCGCTCGCACACCGAAAGCTGATAGTGAACGCGGACGACGCACTCACCCTTTCGGACAGATGCGTCTGGTGTTGGCCGGCGGATTGCCTATGCTGCTCTTCAGGTTCCCGATATCATGGTTTGGCAACACGCTGCGCGGTGCAATCTTGATACAGGCAGTGAGCTCCGAGGCTCACGGTCGCGCCTTCAGCTTTCATCGCGCGGCTAATGCAGTCGGCGCGGTGCTCCGGCCACCACTCGGGTTACGGTCCTTGCAGCGGCAAGATGAGCGTGGCTGATAGGAAAGCGTCTCGCCAGTAAGACACGCCACGCTGTATAGCCCACTTCGATGAAGTGCTATGCACCCTGTCGATCCCCGTTCACTGCGGCTGTTCAATCATGAGATAACGAAGTACTAATGCGGGATCGGCTATCTCTAAAATCAGGCGACGCAGAATCCGCTTGCGCATATGGTTCTCGTCCAACATCCACGGTCCTCCGACATCGCTCAGATGGCGGGAAACCGCCTCACGTAACGCCTCACCTTCCGAGAGTAAGCCGAGACGCACCGCCAGCAAGCCGACGATTACGTCATCAAGTTCGACACTCAGCGATCGGGTGTCGATCGTCAGGTCCAGTTTCATGCTCTGCCTCCAGTGGGAGCCCGTTCAGCTATGTGTCCATCTTTAGGCACGGCTCCCGCGCCCGGCAAGAGCGCGGGAGTCGCATCGATCACCCAAAAGATGCCTTGTCGCTGCTCCGAACTTAAGCGTTAGTAGTCGAGCTCCGGAGCGGCTGCTGGCACTTTCACCTCTTCCTTCGGCGCCTCGGCCACGGTCGCGTCTGTCGTGAGAATCAGACCCGCAATAGAGGCAGCATTTTGCAACGCGGTACGAGTGACCTTAGTCGGATCCACGACACCGATCTCAACCAGGTCACCATATTCTCCCGTGGCCGCGTTATAGCCAAAGTTGCCATTGCCGGCCAGCACCTTCGAGATCACGACCGATGGTTCGTCGCCGGCGTTGGCGGCAATCACGCGCAACGGCGCTTCGAGCGCGCGCAGCACGATCTTGATGCCGGCATCCTGATCGGGGTTCACCCCCTTCAGTTCCGCCACCGCCGGACGGGCCCGCAAGAGCGCCACGCCACCGCCGGGCACGATGCCCTCTTCAACTGCTGCACGCGTTGCGTGCAGTGCGTCGTCGACGCGGTCCTTCTTTTCCTTCATCTCGACTTCGGTCGCTGCCCCCACCTTGATGACGGCCACGCCGCCTGCCAGCTTCGCTACACGCTCCTGCAGCTTCTCGCGGTCATAGTCGCTCGTGGCCTGTTCGATCTGGACCCGAATCGCCTTCACCCGCGCGTCGATAGCCACTTTGTCGCCAGCGCCGTTGATGATAATGGAGTTGTCCTTCTGCACTTCGACACGCTTGGCGCTGCCGAGATCTTCCAGCGTCGCCTTCTCCAACTGCTTGCCGGTTTCATCGGAAACGATGGTCGCTCCCGTGAGAGTCGCAATGTCTTCGAGCATGGCCTTGCGGCGGTCGCCAAAGCCTGGCGCCTTGACCGCAGCCACCTTCAGGATGCCGCGCATCGAATTCACGACGAGTGTCGTCAGCGCCTCGCCTTCAATATCCTCGGCGATAATCAACAGCGGCTTGCTGGCCTTGGCTGACGCTTCGAGGATCGGCAACAGTTCGCGAATACTGGAGATCTTCTTGTCGTAAAGCAGGATTAGCGGATCATCGAGATAGGCGACCTGCTTGTCGGGGGCGTTGATAAAGTAAGGGCTCAAGTAGCCGCGATCGAACTGCATGCCTTCCACCACATCCAGTTCATTCTCGAGTGACTTACCGTCCTCGACCGTGATGACGCCTTCCTTGCCCACCTTCTCCATGGCGTCCGCGATAATCTTTCCGATCGTTCCATCCGAGTTCGCCGAGATCGATCCGACCTGTGCGATTTCCTTGCTGGTCCTGATCGGCTTCGAGAACTTCTGCAATTCGTCAAGCACGGTGCTCACCGCCCGGTCGATACCACGCTTGAGATCCATCGGATTCATGCCGGCCGCGACATGTTTCATGCCTTCCTGAACGATCGATTGGGCCAGCACGGTGGCGGTCGTGGTGCCATCGCCAGCGACATCTGCAGTCTTTGAGGCGACCTGCTTGACCACCTGCGCCCCCATGTTTTCAAACCGGTCCTTCAGTTCGATTTCCTTTGCCACCGACACGCCATCCTTGGTGACCGTGGGCGCACCGAAACTGCGCTCGATCAGCACGTTGCGGCCCTTCGGACCGAGCGTGACTTTTACCGCATCGGTCAGAACGTTCACACCTTTGACGATACGGCTGCGGGCGCTGTTGTGGAATTGGACGTCCTTTGCACTCATGGCTTTGCTCCTGCGAAAGTCGTTGGGAGAAAAATCAAGCTACTTTCTTGACCGCGTCCTGGCCGTGCTCGAGGATACCCATCACGTCTTCCTCGCGCATGACGAGCAGCTCGTCATCATCGACCTTGACGGTCTGCCCCGCATACCTGCCGAAAAGTACCTGGTCACCCACTTTCAACTGGAGCGGCCGTTGCGAGCCATCTTGCAGCAGCTTGCCGCTGCCCACCGCAATGACCTCACCCTGCTCGGGCTTTTCCGCAGCCGAGTCGGGAATCACGATGCCGGAAGCCGTCGTGCGTTGCTGCTCGATCCGCTTGACGATAACCCGGTCGTAAAGGGGACGAATTTTCATCTTCCATCTCCTGAGCGATAACAGATCACGAAAAAGGGAATCCGGCTGCGATGAGGACCGAAGGGGTCGCGGATAGTCGCAGCCGTACCAGTACAACTGGCGAAAGGGTCTGCCGTAATCGGCTTCAAGATCTGCTCTGAAACAAATATGTTACAAAATATATCAGAGCAGGATGACTCGCTCGGACCGGCCCAGACGATAGACGTTGCGGGACACCGGCGCGTCCCTTAACGGGGATGCTGTTATCGGGCAGAGCAGGGCAGTTGCCGGCCGCCATCTGCCTCCAGTGTGCCGTCATCACTCGCTGCTTCGCGCCAGAGCCCTCCCTTGACGGGCCGGAATGTCCAGCGCAAATAGCCCTTGGCCGCGCCGAGCGGCATCACTCCTTTACGGTCCGGCGCCTCCTCCACCAAATGCGCTTGCCCGCTGCGATCGTCGGCGTAATCGCCGAAGGCCTGACGACAGGCCAACGCCTCGTGCGCCGACGCCCCGATCTCGTTGCAAGAGCGGCGCTGTAGCCGCTCAAGGTCCCACGCGCCGAGTTGCCAGGCGGCATCGAGCAAGGCTTGATCGATACTCTCGAAAGCCTGCCACTGCTCGTTGATCTGGATCGCCGATCCCGGCACCGCTCGCGTCGGGATCGGAATACCGGGAAGCCGCAGGGGCGTCGCGCGATGAAAGCCATGCCAATGCAGCAGCAATAACACCGGCGTATTGACGCGCGCCGCAACCGTCACCGTCACGGCGTATAGCGGCTTTCCCACCACTTTCGACTGGGCTGAAATCGTTGGAAAAAGATCCATGTGAGCACTCCCATCTATGAGAACAATCCCGCGGACACTGCGCTCGAAGTCACTGCCACAAGCCTATATTTTATGACGTGTCCAGCGCAGCGAAACAGGCCTTGAAATTTTCGAAAAAGCACCTATTTTGAATTTCGCTCAGGCAGTCGCGCGATGCAAGGTTTTATGCGCGCTGCGTGTTTCGATTTGTGTGTCAGGGACGTTTAATCCATGGCAGGCGAACCGGAGCGCGTAGCCCCGTTCGCCTCCTTTTCAAGGAATCAAACCATGAGCAGCCGCTACCCCAATACCGACCTCTTCGGTGAATTTGACCGTTTGCAACGACAGATCGAGAGCCTCTTTGGCGGGTTTCCATCGAGTCTCCGCTCGGCCCGGGTCGGAGCCTTTCCGCCTATCAACGTGGGTAGCACCGACGATTCCATCGAGGTCGTCGCCTTTGCGCCGGGGCTCGACCCCCGGCCCACATCGACGTCTCGATCGAAAAGGGATTGCTCACAATCAGTGGAGAGCGTAAGCCCACTGAGCTCGACGATGGCGGCGAGGTCCGTACGTATGCGCAGGAACGCTTTGCGGGTACCTTCAGGCGTGCTATCGAGCTTCCTCAACATGCCGACCCCGACAAGGTGCAGGCCCGTTACGCCAATGGATGCTTAGCCATCAGCGTGGGCCGATCGCAAGCGTCGAAGCCGCGCGCCATCGCTGTCCAGTAACCGTCGCACGCAATCAGGAGAACATCATGAACCAAGCTATCCAACCTGCTGAACGGCCGGCCGAATCCAGCACGGCGGTCGCGACAACACGAGGCGGTCAAGCCGCTACAACGCGCCGCTTGACGTTGACACCCGCTGTCGATGTGCTCGAGAACAATCACGGCATTACTGTATTCGTGGATCTTCCTGGCGTTACCGTGGAAAAACTCGATATCAAGGTCCAGGACGACACCCTGGTCATCAAAGCTGAAGCGATCGTGCCCACGCCACCAGGGCTGCGGTTGCAGCATGCAGAGATTACCCAGCCGCATTTTTTCCGGACCTTTGCATTGAGCGCTGACTTTGATGCATCCCGTATCGACGCGCAGTTGCGTGATGGGGTACTCAAGCTTGTGATCCCCCGGCGCGACGAGGCACGCCCGCGGCACATCGAAGTCACAGCTGGCTAAAACGCCGCGTCGAAAATCCGGCACAGAAGCAGCGCCGCTGGCGCTGCCTCCGTGCATGCGAAGCGGAGCCTTACGATGCAAGACGAAATACATGAATTATGGAACAGGCATTCGGTTAACATTCGCGCCATTCCCGTTCGGGACATGACCACGCGCCGTGCTGACAGAGACAGCTTCATCGCTCTCGTACGGATCGACCGTGATGGTGTGAACGTCGTCGACTGGCATTTGCCACGGCTTGCTCAGCGGTGGGCGAGCGCGGCTGAGGCGCAGCGCGAGGCTTTCGACTATGCGGTGAAGGCGATCAACGCGGGATTCTGTGGCGAGACGCGTCCACGCCCCGGGCCGGCCGTAGCGAACGAGGATGCTTCGCCATTTGTGCGAGTGCCCGAAGGTTTCAGAAACTCATTGGGAGATTTTGACCATGAACACGGAACTCAAGAACTGGAATCCATTTAAATTCCTGCGTAGGATAACTCACGAAGTGCGCCCACGCCATCCGACAACCCGATCGGTCAGCAACGCCGGCCGCTGGAATGGACTGATCTATCTCGCCGTTTCCTGACTGATCCGTGGCGCGTGATGAACGAGTTTTTTCAGGAGCCACTTTTTGGCGAACTGTACAGATGGTTCGGCGATTTCAGCTCGCCCCGGTTCCAGCCTCGTATCGACGTGGTCGATGACGGCAAAGCCCTGCGCATAAGCGCTGCACTGCCCGGTATGAGCCGGGAAGGCATTCAGACTTCGGTCGAGGCGGGAGCCTTGGTCATCCGGGGCGAGAAGAAACAGGACAAGCGAACAGAGGAAGACGGCTGCTATCGGCTCGAACATGCGCATGGCGCATTCATGCGACGCATACCGCTGCCGGACGGCGTCGATGTGGACAATATCGATGCCAAGTTCGATAACGGCTTGCTCACGCTGGTGCTACCGAAGACCGAAGTATCCACATCTGCCGTGCGCAAAATCGAAATCCGCTAAGGGTCCAAGCTTTAACAGGCGGTGCGCTTTGTCTTTGCCGGCGTCTGGTTAACGGTGCTGCGCCTCAGCGCTGCGAGCCCTTCGAGACGCCGGCATCTGCCGCACTCCCCCTTTCGGGCCGTTAGCTCAGTTGGTAGAGCAGAGGATTTTTAATCCGTTGGTCACTGGTTCGAATCCAGTACGGCCTATTCGGCGCCCGTAACTTCGTATGCAGACGACGTAGCTTGATTGTCCGTCACGACAGGTCTAAAACTAGCGAGCATCGAATGCGATCGCTACCTCTTCCGACGCGCTCCCTCGAACACACCCGGCGCCGAGGTAACCCGGACACGAGACAACCGACTCGTGAGAGTCCTCGCGCGGTCGGCGCTCGCTTGCCTTAGCGGTCTTTGTTGGCGACGAGATGAACAGCAAGCAAACCGCTACAACGCTTCCGGCAATTGTCCCCAACTGGGTGTGCTTGAAACGGCCCGCAGACCTTGATTATGGGCCGATGGAAAAACGCTCAACAGGATCGGCTCGATGAAAAGTTGCGCATACGACTTGCCGTCTTGGTGTCTTCTTCCCCTCATCGCAGCACTGCTGCGATGAGGGGAATTTCGATCTCGTGCCTGGGAAGGTCAATGAACAAGAAGCATCGGCGTCAGTGCTTTTCTATTGACTCGCATGCGTGACCTTGCGAGGCGTTCCCGCCACCTGCTGATATATACTCCATCCACGTTTTCACGCCTGCAATTGGGTCCTACGCGCGAATCTGTTCGTCGAATGCATGGCAATCTTGATCATCTTTCGAAGGGAGCACAATGCCGGAATCAGACGATGCCTCGTTCGGCGCTGACCCGAAAGACACGGTTGGCGTTCCGCAAGCTCATCTCACCGAACTCGCTGAAATAGTCGCTGAGGCGCTCAACGCGAGGCGGTGCGTCATCACAATTTTCCGCGAAGAGCAGGACGTCGATGAAGGTCGGCTTGCCACCGCAATCTTTGGGTATACTCCCGCAAGCCGATGGGCCGACGTGGCCGATTGCGAATACGGAGAAGCCCAGTATCGCTCTACCGGGATGCGGGATGTTTTGACGCAGAACAAGGTGCGCGAGATCTCGCCGAGCCTTCGCAAGATTACGGGTTCCAACGAAACAATGTCTTCTCCCGTCTTGCGAGAGCGGAAGATCATCGGCGTCGTGCACGTGGATGGACCGCTCGACGGAAATCGTTTCGGTTCGGCGGATCTGAACTTGTTCTCGGCACTCGTACGCCTTGTATCCAAAGCAGTCAAGGCGGCCCAGGCGCAAAAAGCAGCCGAGTTGTACTTCACCGATGTTGCATTGACCCAGGCGGCCCGCAAGAACGTTCAAGGACTCGTCATGGCATCAGCCGAGGATCCCGACCGGGTTGTGCGCATCGTTGCCAAAGCGTTTTATCGTGAAATGACCCGTGCCGGTTTTGATCCGAAACACGTTATTCGTGCGGCATCGGAAATCATTTCTGAGTTGAGCAAAAGCGTACGCGGCACAAGGCCGAAATGAGCGATGTAACGATACTTTCGACAGCACCAGGTAGCGCAGTCCTCGTTTCAGTCGCGATCCCGTGACGGAGATAAGTGGCACGCCCAGGTGTTGGTTTGCACCGGATTGAGACCCGCTTCAACCCCGAAGGGCGTTGCTGAGTTCGCCAACCGCATAAGGCTTACTCAGTCTCTTCCATGAAAAGCCGATTGGCAGCTCGTCTCCCGACGCGAACGCCAGGTGCAGATGGGGATACGCGGCAACTGCGCGTTGCCAACTCGATTCCAGAGTCCCCGGGCAGATTCAAATCCGTCAGCAAGACAT
>NZ_JAAVUQ010000036.1 GCF_018449515.1 Caballeronia sp. dw_19
GGAGGATGTGTGAACCCCTCTTTCTCCGAACACCGATACCCACACGCTTCGCCACCAGTGATTGAACCTGCCCAAGGGGCACCCCGCGCTATCCGCGGACAACCGCCCTCCAAATGTGTACGCACCTCGAACCACGCCGCCAACCTACCGGGTAATAAAGCTCCAAAATATGTACGGCCGTAACCGACGAAAATAACCGTGTAAGCACGCATCCAACTTACCAAAAACTGAAGCACTAAACACGCATCGAGTTGCTAGACATCAAGCTGTGATCCACGAATATGGCCGCATGAACCGGGCTGCGAACCCATCAAAAAACACGGCCGGCAGAACGCGTGAGGCCGTGCGGATTCCTTGGCAACTGGTGCTTGCCCGAGAGCGTACGGGGCGAAGCGTGTTCATGTCAGGATTCGCGAGAAGGAGGGTTTCAAACATCCGTCGCTCTGGCGAGCACCGTGCTTTTGGGGCACCTATGAATAGAAACTGCACGCTGTGGACACTTAGGGTAGCGCGGTTGGAAAGCGTTTTCTTTGCTTCGTTTCTTTGTCGCTTTGGACAAAGAAATGACGTGCCGCCACGCACAGTGGCTAATAGTGATAAAGAGAATATCCGACTCTCGCAGACCACTAGCACTGAAAGCAGCAACCCGGCATTGACCCCGACCACGAACCCCAGAACCGACCACCCCGACCGCCCCCCCCCAAAACCTGGCAACCGGGCACTCGCCCCCCCCGCCCACCCCCACCCCTGACATCCTCCCAAACCCAAGTGCCAACGCCACCCCTCCGACGCCTTATAATTCCCCCGACCCCCGCTTCTTTTACGCATTTTTCGGCAGATTCCACCCCATGAGTGACAACACGAGTGACAACACGCTTGCGAAGAGTTTCGAGCCCCAGAACATCGAGTCCCATTGGGGCCCGGAATGGGAAAAGCGCGGCTACGCTGCGCCGACCCTGATCGAAGGTAAAAAAGATTTTTCGATCCAACTCCCGCCGCCGAACGTCACCGGCACGCTGCACATGGGTCACGCGTTCAACCAGACCATCATGGACAGCCTCACCCGCTACCACCGCATGCTCGGCGAAAACACGCTGTGGCTGCCCGGAACGGATCACGCGGGAATCGCCACGCAAATCGTCGTTGAACGGCAACTCGATGCACAAGGCGTATCGCGTCATGATCTCGGCCGCGAAGAATTCCTGAAACGCGTCTGGGAATGGAAGCAGAAATCCGGCTCGACCATCACGGGCCAGGTGCGCCGCCTGGGCGCATCCATCGACTGGTCGCGCGAATATTTCACAATGGACGACAAAATGTCGCCCGTTGTCATCGATGTGTTCGTCACGCTGTTCAAACAAGGCCTGATCTATCGCGGCAAACGGCTGGTGAACTGGGACCCGGTGCTGGGTACCGCCGTCTCGGACCTGGAAGTCGCCAGCGAAGAAGAAGCCGGCAGCCTCTGGCATATCCAGTATCCGTTGCCGGACGGCTCCGGCCACGTGACGGTCGCCACCACGCGCCCGGAAACCATGCTCGGCGACACCGCCGTGATGGTCCACCCGGAAGACGAGCGTTACGCGCACCTGATCGGCAAGACGGTCATGCTGCCGTTATCGAATCGGGAAATTCCGGTGATCGCGGACGATTACGTGGATCGCGAATTCGGCACCGGCGTGGTCAAGGTCACGCCCGCGCACGACTTCAACGACTATCAAGTCGGCCTGCGCCACAAGTTGCCGATGATCGAGATCCTCACGCTCGACGCAAAAATCAACGACAACGCGCCGGAAAAGTATCGCGGCATGGACCGCTTCGTCGCACGCAAGCAGGTCGTGGCCGACCTGGAAGCGCTCGGCCTGCTGGAATCCGTCAAACCTCACGCGCTGATGGTGCCGCGCGGCGACCGTACGGGCGTCGTGATCGAGCCCATGCTCACTGACCAATGGTTCGTCGCCATGAGCAAGCCGGCGCCGGAAGGCACGTTCCATCCGGGCAAATCGATCGCTGAAACGGCGCTCGACGTCGTGCGAAACGGTGAAATCAAGTTCGTCCCGGAAAACTGGTCGACAACCTATTACCAGTGGCTCGAAAACATTCAGGACTGGTGCATCTCGCGCCAACTCTGGTGGGGCCACCAAATCCCGGCCTGGTACGGCGACAACGGCGAAATCTTCGTGGCGAAGACCGAAGAAGAAGCGCGCGCGGAAGCCACGGAAAAAGGCTACACCGGCGCCCTCAAACGCGACGACGATGTGCTCGACACCTGGTTTTCATCGGCGCTCGTACCGTTTTCCTCGCTCGGCTGGCCCAACGAGACGCCCGAACTCAAGCACTTCCTGCCTTCCTCCGTGCTCGTGACGGGTTTCGACATCATCTTCTTCTGGGTTGCCCGGATGGTGATGATGACCACGCATTTCACCGGCAAGGTCCCTTTCGACACGGTCTACGTCCACGGTCTCGTGCGCGACGCGGAAGGCCAGAAGATGTCGAAGAGCAAGGGCAATACGCTCGACCCGATCGATATCGTCGATGGCATCGACCTGGAAACGCTCGTCTCCAAGCGAATTACCGGCCTGATGAACCCGAAGCAAGCCGAGAAAATCGAGAAAAAGACCCGCAAGGAATTCCCCGATGGGATCCAGCCGTTCGGCACGGACGCGCTGCGTTTCACCATGGCGTCCATGGCGACGCTCGGTCGCAATGTGAATTTTGATCTGGCAAGGTGCGAGGGATATCGCAATTTTTGCAATAAATTGTGGAATGCGACTCGCTTTGTGCTGATGAATACCGAAGGCCACGACTGTGGTTTCGGCAAGCCCGAGGAATGCGAGGCAGGCGATTGCGGACCGGGTGGATACCTCCACTTCTCCCAGGCGGACTTCTGGATCGTGTCGCTTTTGCAGCGCGTGGAAGCCGAAGTGGAAAAGGGTTTCGCCGATTACCGTTTCGACAACGTGGCGAGCGCAATCTACAAATTCGTCTGGGACGAGTATTGCGACTGGTATCTGGAACTGGCCAAGGTACAGATCCAGACCGGCGCGCCCGAGCAGCAACGCGCCACCCGCCGCACCCTCCTTCGCGTGCTGGAAACGGTGCTGCGCCTGGCACATCCGGTGATCCCGTTCATCACGGAAGCCTTGTGGCAGAAGGTTGCACCGCTGACGGACCTGTATCCACAAGCCGCACAAGGCGGGGAAACCGCGTCTATCATGGTTCAGCCTTACCCGGTCGCGCAGCCGTCTAAAATTGATGAGTCTTCTGAACAGTGGGCAGCCGAACTGAAGGCCATTATCGATTCATGTCGTAATCTGCGCGGCGAGATGAACCTGTCGCCGGCGGTCAAGGTGCCACTGCTGGCAACAGGTGACGAAGCGCGGCTCAAGTCGTTTGCCCCTTATGTCCAGGCGCTGGCGCGTTTGTCGGAGGTAAAGATCATTGCCGACGAATCCGCGCTCGACGCAGAGGCAAGTGGCGCGCCAGTTGCTATCGTAGGAACGAACAAGCTGGTGTTGAAGGTCGAAATCGACGTTGCGGCGGAACGCGAACGGCTCACGAAGGAAGTGGATCGGCTGACGCAGGAAATCGCGAAGGCCCGTGTGAAGCTGGAAAACGAAAGTTTCGTGGCGCGCGCGCCGGCCGCAGTGGTCGAGCAGGAGCGCAAGCGGCTGGCGGAATTCGAATCGACTTCTGATAAGTTGAAAGCGCAATTGTCACGGCTTCCGGCGTAGGTAGGGCCTCGGCGGCCTTAGCCGGTCAAGCGCGGCCGGCTAAGCGCTGAAAACAACCGATTGCTTGTTCCGCCTTATAGCAAAGTGCGTATTCATGCTTGAAGAATTAATCTCGCCGCACTTTTTTATCAACGCATCAACCTGCATCATGGCATCTGCTTCCATGCCCAACGTTTCAGGCTTGACGTTTAAACACGATACGAGGATCAGGGTCATCAAATGCTAAAAGTTACGAAAGCGGTTTTCCCGGTTGCGGGTCTCGGTACCCGATTCCTCCCCGCGACCAAGGCCAGCCCGAAGGAAATGCTGCCCGTTGTCGACAAACCGCTGATCCAGTACGCGGTCGAAGAGGCCATGGCGGCCGGCATCACGGAAATGATCTTCGTGACGGGCCGCAGCAAGCGCGCGATCGAGGATCACTTCGACAAGTCGTATGAGATCGAAGCCGAACTCGAAGCACGCGGCAAGCAAAAGCTGCTCGATCTCGTGCGCAGCATCAAACCGAGCCACGTGGATTGTTTCTATGTGCGTCAGGCCGAAGCGCTCGGTCTGGGCCACGCCGTGCTGTGCGCCGAAAAGCTGGTGGGCGACAACCCGTTTGCCGTGATTCTCGCGGACGACTTGTTGTACGGCACGCCGCCGGTGATGACGCAGATGATCGAAGTGTTCGATCACTATCACAGCTCGGTGATCGGCGTGGAGGAGATCCCCGCTCAGGATTCCAAATCGTATGGTGTGATCGACGGGAAAGAGTGGGAAGACAATATCTTCAAGCTGTCGGGCATTGTGGAAAAGCCGGAACCTGAAGTTGCGCCTTCGAATCTGGGCGTGGTCGGGCGGTATGTGCTCAAGCCGCGCATCTTCGATCACATCCGTGCATTGAAGCCGGGCGCCGGCGGCGAGCTGCAACTGACGGACGCAATCCAGTCATTGCTCGCTGACGAACAAGTGCTGGCGTACAAGTATCACGGCACGCGTTTCGATTGCGGCAGCAAGCTCGGTTATTTGAAAGCAACGGTGGAATTCGCGCTGCGCCATCCGGAAGTGGCCAAGGACTTTCAGGAATACCTGAACACGCGTTCGCCGCATTTGGTCGGCTAAGCGCTAACGCCTAAGCCGTAAGTTGCCGGCACGCGGTTTGCGGCCGTAAAAAAATGCCCATGACTAAAATCATGGGCATTTTTTATTGGCCTTCAGTCGATCAGCGGCGTCGCATGAGGAAGGTGAACACCTTGTCGTGCGACGTCGATTCGACCAGTTCGTTGCCGGTCTGCTTCGAAAACGCGGCAAAGTCGCGTTGCGAACCCGGATCGGTCGCCAGCACTTTCAATATCTGACCGCTCTGCATATCGGCCAGCGCCTTCTTCGCCCGCAGGATGGGCAACGGGCACGTAAGCCCGCGCGCATCGACTTCCTTGTGCACTTCCATCGAATTGAGCCTTGTTCGAACCCGCTTATTGATCCCGCTAATGAGAGTTCGATTTTACCCCACTGCCTAAAAATTCACCGCCTGGCCTTTAGCCAGAGACTCCCGCATCGCAATCCCAATGCGCGTGGCCTCTCGCGCATCGTCAAGCGTCAGGCCCGTCGCGGGGCCTCCGCTCAGCGACGCCACGAACACCTCCGCTTCGTTCAGGAACGCTTGCTCGAAGCGCTCGAAGAAGGTCGGCGTGCATTCGTTGCGAATACCGCCGGCATCGTAGATTTCCACGCGATTCGCCCGCGGATTGTGTCCCACCGACAGCGCCCCACCCGTCCCGATCACTTCCGTCTGGGTATCGTGACCGTGGGCGCTGGTCCGCGATGCCTGGAACACCGCCAGCCGGCCGCCCTCGAATTCGCAGATGGAGACACCGTTGTCGATATCGCCGCATTCGGCCAGCCCTTCGTGGATCGCGATCGTGCCGCTGGCGAACACGCGTGTAACGCGCGGGTTACCCAGCATCCAGCGCGCGAGGTCGATGTCATGGACACTGCAATCGAGGAACAAACCGCCCGATGTCGGCGCGAAACGGACGAAAAAACCATCGGGATCGTTCTTGTCGATAGTCTGCGAACGGACCATGAACGGCCGGCCGATCGCGCCTTGGCTGATCTTGTTGAAAGCGTCGCGATAACTGGCATCGAAACGGCGCACGAAACCGATCATCACCTGAAGATGCGGAACGCGCGCGCTTTCTTCAATCACGCGATCACATTGCGCCAGGTCCAGCGACAACGGTTTTTCGCAGAACACATGCTTGCCCGCGCGCAACGCAGCGATGATCTGGTCAGCGTGCAGCGAAGTCGGCGTGACCAGCCAGACGGCGTCAAGCGATGCGTCTTTCAGCATCGATCCGTAGTCGTCGTAGAGCGTGAGTTCAGGCAGGTTGGCCGCCGCCCATTCGCGTTCCGCCGCGACCGGACTGCACGCCGCCGCGAGCGTTGCGCCCGGCACGTGCCACGCAAGGTTACGTGCGTGGCGCTGGCCTAGCCGCCCTAAGCCGACAATCCCTATCCGCACCGGCGTTTTCATGCCGCCCCCAGCTTGATGATCGTGCCTTCACGCCAGGACCGCGTGGCAGCTTCTGCAAGTTCCAATGCCTTCAGACCGTCCGCGACCGTCGTGCGAACCGGCTTGCCTTCCTGCACGGCATCGAAGAAATGGGCGATTTCCAGTGCGTACGCCGCGCGATAACGCTCCAGGAAAAACGCTTCCGGCACATCGCTCGAAACCGCGGTCTTTGAATAGGCCGTGACTTCAGTCGGGCGCACATTGCCGGCTTGCAACATGCCTTGGCTGCCGAGCAGTTCGAAACGCTGGTCGTAGCCGTAGGCCGCGCGCCGCGTCGTGTTGATCTGGCACAAGCGGCCGCGTTTGGTGCGAATCGTCACAGCCGTCGAATCGATATCACCCGCCTCCGCAATCGCCGAATCCGTCAGACAGCTTCCGGTTGCGTGCAGCGTGTCGGCTTCGTCGTCGAGCATCCAGCGGAAGATATCGAAGTCATGGATCAGCATGTCTTTGAAAATGCCGCCCGAATGCTTGATGTATTCCACCGGCGGCGCGCCCGGATCGCGGCTCGTGATCACCAGCATTTCCGGATCCCCGATCTCACCCGCCTCCACGCGCGCCTTCAACGCGGAAAAAGTCGGATCGAAGCGGCGCTGGAAACCGACCATGCACACCACGCCGGCTTTCGCGACGGCATCGGCACAAGCGCGTGCGCGTTCGAGCGTCAAGTCCACCGGCTTTTCGCAGAACACATGCTTCTTCTGCGCCGCCGATTTCAGGATCAGGTCGGCGTGCGTGTCCGTGCTCGAACACACGACGGTCGCGCCTATCGATGCGTCCCCAAGCGCGCCCTCCACATCGGCCACTTGCGCGCCGTGAAGCGCGGCCAATGCGGCAGCGGCTTCCTTATTTACGTCCACCACGTACTTCAGGCGCACACCCGGCTGCTTCGCCAGGTTCGCCGCGTGGATCTTGCCGATCCGCCCTGCTCCGAACACCGCCACATCAATCGTCATAGCCGCCTGTCTCCCTTGATTCTTCTACGTTCAGTTCAAGCCGGTACGCAAGCGCGATAAACAGCGCCTGGCACAGGCAGATCGTGCTCGTGAGCGAACGGAACGCGAACGCGCTGCCTTCCTTCACGAACAAATGCGCGCTCGCGTGACGCGCGAGCGGCGAAAGCTGGCCATCGGTAATCACGAGCGTCTTGGCGCCGTGATGCTGCGCCGCGCGCACGCAGTACTGCGTCTCCTTGCCATAAGGCGCGAAGCTGATTGCGACCACCACGTCGCCCTTCTTCACGCTGCGGATCTGCTCCCGATACATCCCGCCGAAACCGGACACCAGATGCACGCGTTTGGCCGTGTGCTGCAGCGCGTAGACGATATAACTCGCCACCGGAAACGAGCGCCGCACGCCGACCACGTAAATGTTCTCGGCCTGTTCCAGCATCTTCACCGCGGCTTCGAACTGGACGTCGTCGAGACCCGCTTCGAGTTCCTCCAATCCGCTGCGGCTCGCCGCGATAAATTCGCGCGCCACCGATCCGCCCGACAACTTGCCCGGCTTTTCATCGATGAGTTTCCTGATGCGCTGCTGATAGCTCTGCGCGGAACCGTTCTGGCCCGTGTAGGCCTGCTTGAAGATGGCCTGGAGGTCGGAGAAGCCCGAGAAGCCGAAGCGCTGCGCGAAGCGCACGACAGCCGATGGATGCACGCCGCACGCGCTGGCAATGTCGCCGGTGCGATCCATCATCACGTTGCTGCGATGCTGTTCAATATACGTTGCCACGCTTTTTAGCTGGCGCGGCAACGCGTCGTACGCCTCGGTGATCCGCAGCATCAGTTCGTCGACTGTGAGCGTCTCGGTCGTCTCTTGGGGATCTTGCGTGTCTTCCTGCATGCCGCGCTCATGGTGTGTTCTGTATTCGATGCAACCGATTATAGATACCTGATCGAACAAATGGAATTTATTTTCCAAACGATGCATAGTTAAACTTCCTATTGCAGAGCGACGAAACTTGTCCTAACCTTGGTCGTGAGCACAGGGCGATAAGCGCCGTATCCCAGACGCCGGGTGCTCGTTCAGAACAACAACCGAGATAGGTGGAGACAATGAGACTTTGCAATGGCCGAGCCGCGCTGCGCGTGCTCGCGGCTGCCGCTGCGTTGTGCGGCGCAGCAGCACTGAGCAGTCAGGCAGCGCACGCCGCTCCCGACGCCCATTTCGTTTTGATCAGCCACGCGCCGGATTCGGATTCGTGGTGGAACACGATCAAGAACGCCATCAAACAGGCGGACGAGGACTTCAATGTCCAGACGGATTACCGCAACCCGCCGAACGGCGATATTGCCGACATGGCGCGGCTGATCGAGCAAGCTGCGGCACGCAACTATGACGGCGTGATCGTCAGCATTGCCGACTTCGACGTGCTGAAGGGTTCGATCGCCAAGGTCACGGCGAAGCACATCCCGCTCATCACGATCAATTCCGGTACCGAGGAGCAAAGTGCCCAGCTCGGCGCGATCATGCACGTGGGTCAGCCTGAATACGTAGCCGGTAAAGCAGCGGGCGAGAAGGCGAAGGCGGCGGGCATCAAGTCGTTCCTATGCGTGAACCACTACGCGACCAATCCGGCTTCGTTCGAACGCTGCCGGGGTTTCGCCGATGCGATTGGCGTCGACTTCAAGTCCTCCACGCTGGACGCAGGCCAGGACCCGACCACGGTGCAATCCAAGGTGAGTGCGTATTTGCGTAATCACCCGGATACCCAGGCCGTGCTCGCACTCGGCCCGTTGTCGGCGGACCCGACCATCAAGGCGCTCAAGCAGATGGGCGTGGCGGGCAAGCTCTGGTTCGCAACCTTCGACTTCGATAGCGATATTGCGAAGGCAATCCAGGATGGCACGATCCAGTTCGCCATCGACCAGCAACCCTACTTGCAGGGTTATATCCCGGTCGCGGTACTGGCTATCGTGAAGAAGGAACATACGACCGACCCGGTCAAGATTCGCCAGATCCTTGAAGCGAATCCGAAGTTCCAGGCGCGGCTTAGCACCTACGGGCTCGCTCCGTCCTATGGGCCACGCAATATCGGCTCAGGGCCGGGCTTTATCAGCAAGGAAAATGTCGACAAGGTGCTGAAGTACGCAGGTCAGTACAGATGAACCCGATGGCGGCGCGGTTAGTTTGACCTCAAGCGTGTTGCAAACCGCGCCGCCATCTTCGAAAACACTTTCAAGCATTCATCACGTCATCCGCATTATTGAACCGTATCGCTCGCGCATCAGCATGTTCGCCCCGTGAACCAACGCCGCATCGCGAATGAAAGACGAAGGAGACATCATGGGCGTAGCCGGAAAACCTATTCTCTCGGGACATCGCAAGCCGTCTGACGGCGTCGCGACATCGAGCTCATCCACCGTCACCGCAGCGGCCTCGGCCGACGAGCGTATCCGCCGCGAATCCCGTTTCGGGCACATCCTGAATCGTCCGGAATTCGCCGCGATCTCGGGCGCCGTACTGGTCTTTGTCGTGTTCGGGATCGCTGCCGGCGGCTCGGGCATGTTCAATCTTGACGGCATCATGAACTGGTCGCAGGTGTCCGCTTACCTGGGCATCCTCGCCGTCGGCGCCTGCCTGCTGATGATTGCCGGCGAGTTCGACCTCTCGATCGGCTCCATGATCGGCTTTGCCGGGATGATGGTCGCCATTCCCACCGTCTATTTCCACTGGCCGATCTGGCTTGCGATCATTTTCGCCTTCGCGGGCTGCATGCTGCTCGGCGCGCTGAACGGCTATATCGTCATGCGCACGCGGCTGCCGTCGTTCATCGTCACGCTGGCCTTCCTGTTCATCCTGCGCGGCCTGACGCTCGCTCTATCGATCATGTTCGCCGACCGGACGATCGTTTCCGGCGTAGGCGACATTGCCGCGAAAGACTGGCTTGCCAATACCCTTTTCCATGGCGTCGCCCTCCGCGATTTATTCGTGTGGCTCGGGCACGTAGGAATCCTGAAGATGCTCGACAACGGCCAGCCGCTCGTACCGGGTATTCCGAAAGTGATCATCTGGTGGGTCGTGCTCGCCGCCATTGGCGCGTTCGTGCTCGCGAAGACCCGTTTCGGCAACTGGATTTTCGCGGCCGGCGGCGACGCGGTGGCGGCCAAGAATGTCGGCGTGCCGGTGCGGCGCGTGAAGATCTCGCTCTTTGTGCTGACCGCATTCTGTGCGTGCCTGTTTGCTGTGCTGCAGGTGTGCGACATCGGTTCGGCTGCGGCAGACCGGGGCCTCGAAAAGGAATTCGAGGCGATCATTGCCGCCGTGATTGGCGGGACCTTGCTCACCGGCGGCTATGGCTCGGTAATCGGTGCGTGTTTCGGCGCGCTCATCTTCGGCGTGGTCCAGATCGGCATTGGCTACACCAGCGTGCCCTCTGACTGGTTCCGCGTGTTCCTCGGCATGATGCTGCTGATCGCCGTGCTGTTCAATCACTACGTGCGCCGCCGCGTGTCACAGGCTCAATGAGCAGCCTCAATAAGGTCAAGGAGAAGAAACCATGTCCGATCCCATCCAGAGCGCACCGCCCGCGCCCGAAGACACCATCCTCGCGCTGGAAAACGTCAGCAAGTTTTTCGGCAAGGTGATCGCGCTGAACGGCGTCACGCTACGCCTCAAACGCGGCGAAGTGCATTGCCTGCTCGGCGACAACGGCGCCGGCAAATCGACCCTGATCAAGACGCTGGCGGGCGTCCATACGCCCTCCTCCGGCGAGTATCTCGTCGATGGCAAACCGGTCCGCTTCGGCTCACCAAAAGAAGCGCTCGATCTGGGTATTGCAACGGTCTATCAGGATCTCGCGCTAGTGCCGCTGTTGTCGGTGGCGCGTAATTTCTTCATGGGACGCGAGCCGCAGAAAAAACGCTTCGGCTTTATCAACGTGATGGACCTGGATCTGGCCGCAGAAACATCGCGCGCGCGGCTCTCCGAAATGGGCATCAACGTGCGGGACGCGCATCAACCCATTGGCACGATGTCCGGCGGCGAAAAACAATGTCTCGCTATCGCACGGGCGATCCACTTCGGCGCGCGCGTCCTGATCCTCGATGAACCCACTGCAGCGCTCGGCGTGAAGCAAAGCTTTAACGTGCTGAAGCTGATTCACACGGCGCGCGCGAAAGGCATCTCCGTGATCTTCATCACGCACAACGTACACCACGCGTATCCCATCGGTGATTCGTTCACGCTGCTCAATCGCGGCAAGTCGATGGGTACGTTTACGAAAGACACGATCACCAAAAACGAAGTACTCGACATGATGGCGGGCGGCGCCGAAATGCAGGAAATGATGAACGAACTCGAGGGCGCGCCGGCTTGAGCCGCCACGCGCCGCCGCGGCGGTTTTCGTCATCTACAGAACAGGATCGAACATGGCATTGCAATCATCAACCGGATCGCGCTTCGCAACCGGGCGAACTCGCGACATCGTGTGCCTCGGGCGGCTCGCGGTCGATCTCTACGCGCAGCAAGTCGGCGCACGGCTCGAAGACGTGTCGAGCTTCGCGAAATATCTCGGCGGCTCGTCGGCGAATATTGCGTTCGGGTGCGCTCGGCTCGGCCTCAGATCGGCGATGCTTTCGCGCGTCGGCAACGACCACATGGGCCGTTTTCTCACCGAGACACTGGAGCGCGAGGGCTGCGATACCAGCCACGTGCGCATCGATCATGACCGGCTGACCGGCTTGGTGCTGCTCGGCATAGAAGACCGCGATACGTTCCCGCTCGTGTTTTACCGCGATGACTGCGCGGACATGGCCGTCGATGAAAACGACTTCGACGAGGCGTTCATCGCTTCATCGAAAGCGCTGCTGATTACGGGAACGCATTTCTCCACCGATCAGGTCAACCGCACGAGCCGTCGTGCGCTCGATTACGCGCGCCGCAACCAGGTTCGCACGGTGCTCGATATCGATTATCGGCCGGTACTTTGGGGACTCACCGGCAAGGCCGATGGCGAGACACGGTTCATCGCGAATGAAGGCGTGACCGCGCATCTGCAAAGCATCCTGCCGTTGATGGATCTTGTGATCGGCACCGAAGAAGAGTTTCGGATTGCTGGCGGCAAGGACACGATGATCGACGCACTCGCTGCCGTTCGCGCCGTAACAGACGCAATGCTGGTGGTCAAGCGCGGGCCGATGGGCTGCTCGATCATCGATGGCGACGTGCCGGTTTCCATCGACGATGCGCCGGTTTATCGCGGTGTTGAAGTGGAGGTGCTGAACGTGCTCGGCGCGGGCGATGCCTTCGCGTCCGGCTTCCTCGCCGGATGGTTAAGAGACGAATCGCTCGAAGTCTGCGCGCGCACGGCGAATGCGTGCGGTGGGCTTGTCGTATCGCGTCATGGTTGCGCGCCCGCCATGCCGACGCCCGCCGAACTCACCTACTTCCTCAATGCCGCGCAGGCCGACCCTATCCGCATGCGCAGGCCCGATCGCGACGCAACGCTCGCGCGTCTGCATCGTGTCACGCCAGCTCGAAAAACATGGGATGAAGTGCTCGGTTTTGCCTTCGATCATCGCAACCAGTTCTTCGATCTCGCGCAGCAAACCGGCGCAGATGAATCGCGCATTGCTGCGCTCAAAGCCTTATTCGTGGAGGCCGTGGCGCAAACGGAAAAAGAACGCGGCCTGGAAGGACGCATCGGTGTACTGATCGACGACCGCTACGGCCAAGATGCGTTGAACGCGGCGACGGGTCGTGGATGGTGGATCGGACGGCCCGTGGAATTGCCGGGCTCCATGCCGCTTGTCTTCGATCATGGCCGATCAATAGGCACGACGCTGATCGAGTGGCCACGTGAGCATGTGGCGAAGTGCCTGGTTCACTATCATCCCGATCATCCGCACGATCTCCGCCTTGAACAGGAAGCGCAGATTCGCGCGCTATACGACGCGGTTCAGGCCAGCGGGCACGAGTTATTGCTCGAAATCATCGTGCCGAAGAACGGTCCGCCGATCGAGGAAGATACAGCGTTGCGATCGTTGAAACGGCTTTATAACCTTGGCATCTATCCCGAGTGGTGGAAGCTCGAACCCATGAGCGCGGCGCAGTGGCAAGCTGTCGATGCACTGATTGCCGAGCGTGATCCGGCATGCCGCGGAGTCGTGCTGCTGGGCTTGTCCGCCGCTGTCGATCAACTGTGCGAGGGCTTCAAACCGGCGGCTTTATCGAAGACGTGCCGTGGATTCACCGTCGGCAGGACGATATTTCACGAGCCGAGTCACGCGTGGCTGGCGGGTTCCATCGACGACGCTGAACTCATCGCGCGGGTTCGACGGACGTTCGAAACGCTGATCGATGCATGGCGCGCGGCACGGACGAAGAACGCCACGCAAGCGCTTACGCAGGAGCAGGCAGCATGAACAGCACGCTTCGTTTAACCACCGCGCAAGCGCTGGTCCGCTATCTCGCCGCGCAGCAAACGCCGGACGGCGAGCCGCTGTTCGGCGGCGTCTTCGCGATCTTCGGGCATGGCAACGTGGCGGGTATTGGCGAGGCGTTGTACGCGCATCGCGAGACGTTGCCGACCTACCGCGCGCATAACGAGCAGGCGATGGCGCACGCGGCTATCGCCTATGCAAAGGCACATTTTCGACGCCGCATGATGGCGGTGACCACGTCCATTGGTCCGGGCGCGACCAACCTGGTGACCGCCGCCGCGCTCGCGCATGTGAACCGGTTGCCGGTGTTGTTGCTACCCGGCGATGTGTTCGTATCGCGCGCCCCCGATCCGGTCTTGCAGCAAGTAGAAGATTTCGCCGATGGCGGTATTTCCGCGAACGATGCATTGAAACCCGTCTCGCGTTACTTCGACCGCATCGTGCATCCGGCGCAATTGCTGACTGCGTTGCCGCGCGCCATGCGGGTGCTCACAGACGCCGCATTGTGCGGACCGGTGACCCTCGCGCTGCCGCAGGACGTGCAGGCGATGGCCTATGACTACCCCGCGTCGTTCTTCGAACCGCGTGTGGTTCCGTTCCACGCGCCCTCCCCGGTCGATGAAGAAATCGCGCAGGCCGCCGCTGCATTGCGCGCGGCTAAAAAGCCCTTGCTCGTGTCGGGCGGTGGCGTTCTCTACGGTCTCGCAACCGATGCATTGCGTTCTTTCTCCGAGCGCCACGGCATCCCCGTTGCCGAAACGCAAGCCGGAAAAAGTGCGCTCGCATGGGACCATCCGCTGAATCTTGGCGGTATCGGCGTGACGGGATCGGACGCGGCCAACGCACTCGCGCACGAAGCGGATTGTGTGCTCGCGGTCGGTACGCGGCTGCAGGATTTTACGACCGGATCGAACACGCTGTTCACACAGGCCAAGCTGGTTGGCATTAACGCAAATGCATTCGATGCCTTGAAACAAGGCGCTTTATCGGTCGAAGCCGATGCGCGTCTTGCCCTCGGTGCGTTAAGCGCAGCACTCGGTGACTGGCGCGCGTCGCCGCCGTGGACCGCGCGTGCGCATGAACTTGCCGATAGCTGGCGTGCCACCGTCGACCAGGTAACGAACGCGCATCAAGACGACAACACGTTGCCGCGCGAAGCCGACGTGATCGGTGCGGTGCAGCGCTCTAGCGCGCAATCGGCGGCGCATGACGTGGTGGTTTGCGCGGCAGGAACGTTACCCGCCGATCTGCAAAAACTATGGCGCACGAGCACACCGGGCGGTTATCACGTCGAATACGGCTACTCGTGCATGGGCTACGAGATCGCCGGCGGTCTCGGTGCGAAACTCGCGCGGCCGGCAAGTGAAGTGATCGTGATTGTCGGCGACGGCAGCTATCTGATGATGAACAGCGAGTTGGCTACGTCGGTGATGCTTGGGGCCAAACTGATCGTGGTACTGCTCGACAATCGCGGATACGGTTGCATCAACCGTTTGCAGCAAGCATGCGGCGGCGCTCCGTTCAATAACCTGATCGACGATTGCCGCCAGGGCCCCGAAGGCGCGCCCGTTATCGACTTCGCGATGCACGCACGCTCGCTCGGCGCGAGCGCTGAACATGTTGCGAATATCGATGAACTCGAAGCCGCGATGCAACGCGCCCGTGCCTCCACACGCTCGTATCTGATCAGCATCGACACCGATCCGGCACGTCCCACAGAAGAAGGCGGCTGGTGGTGGGAAGTGGCGGTGCCGGAAGTGTCATCGCGTGAAGCGGTGCGCTCGGCGCGCGCAAACTATGAACATGAAATCACGGCGCGTTCGAAGCGCACGAAGGAATAAGCGATGAGCACGTTCGATGTACGGATCGGCATCAATCCGCTGTCATGGATGAACGACGACCTGCCCTCGCTCGGCGGTGAGACCCCGCTAAGCGTGGCCCTGACCGAAGGCAAGCAGATCGGCTACGAAGGGTTTGAACTCGGCAACAAATTCCCCCGCGAACCGGAAGCGTTGAAAACGCTGCTCGCCGGCTATGACCTCGCGCTCGTCTCCGGCTGGTATTCCGGACGGCTCGCCGAGCGCAGCGCGGAAGACGAGATCGCGGCCGTGGGTCCGCATCTCGACCTGCTTGCAAAAAACGGCGCGACAGTCATGGTCTACGGTGAAGTCTCGGACTCTATCCAGGGCGCACCGCGACCGCTGTATCAGCGCCCGCGTTTTTTCTCCGATGATCGTTGGAACGAGTACGCAAACCGCCTCAACACATTCGCCGAATACACGCTTTCGCGCGGCGTCCGGGTGGCCTATCACCATCACATGGGCGCTTATGTCGAAACGCCTGCGGATGTCGATCGCCTGATGAGCCTCACCAACGAAGCCGTGGGCCTGCTCTTCGACGCCGGTCACATTACGTTCGCCGGCGGCGATCCGCTGACGGTTCTCAACAAGCACATCGCGCGGGTTTGCCATGTGCATTGCAAGGATGTCCGGCCAGAAATCATCAAGCTTGCCCGGAACCGGAACTGGAGCTTCCTGGAAGCGGTGATCAACGGCGCGTTCACCGTTCCCGGCGACGGCACGGTGGACTTTCCATCGATCATCGCCCGATTGAAGCAGCAGGGTTATCGCGGCTGGCTCGTGGTCGAAGCGGAGCAGGATCCCGTCATTGCCACCAGCTATGCGTATGCCGAGAAAGGCCACAAGACGCTGCGCGCGCTCGTCGATCAAACACTTCAGGAGGCAGCATGAGCCTGCTCGTCAAGGCATCGCGCGAAGGCCAGACCATCGCGCGCGTCACGCCCGAAACTGCTCTATGGAAACACGTGGGCTTCGCCGCCTATCGGCTGGAAACCGGCGACATCGTGCATGTGCATGAGGCGCAGCGTGAAGTGTGCATCGTCGTGTTGTCGGGGACGGTGAGCATAGAAGCCGGTGAGCATAAATGGGAGAAACTCGGCTCGCGCAACAGCGTGTTCGAGGACACCGCGCCCTACGCGGTTTATCTGCCGCCCAAGCTCGCCGCGACTATACGGGCGGATCGCGATGCGGAGATCGGTGTGGCGAGTGCGCCCGCTACGGGCAAGTATCCGGCACGGTTGATCGAGCCATCACAGATGACACGCTCAACCCGCGGCAAAGGTGCGAATACGCGTTACGTCTGCGATATTCTTCCGCAAACCGAACCCGCAGAAGGTTTGCTTGTAGTCGAGGTAAGGACGCCCGGTGGTCACGCTTCAAGCTACCCTCCGCACAAGCACGACACGGACAATGTGCCGATCGAGAGTTCGCTTGAGGAGACTTATTATCATCGGTTGAATCCGCCGCAAGGGTTTGCCTTCCAGCGCGTTTATACCGACGAACGCGATCTCGATGAAACCATGGCCGTTGAAGATCACGACGTCGTCATGGTGCCGCGCGGTTATCACCCTGTCGTGGTGCCGTATGGTTACGACAACTACTACCTGAACGTGATGGCCGGCGACAAACGGACCTGGCACTTTAAAAACGACCCGAAGCACGAATGGATCGTCGAGAGGGATAGCAAGGCTTCGTGACTTAACTTCGTCAGTTAACCGCCGACCGAGAGCCATTCGTTGATCACGCGCTCGTTCGCGGCAAGCGCGTCGGGCGTGTCGTCGAAGACAATCGCACCGTGACCCATGACGGCGACGCGCGTAGCCAGCTCACGCGCAATGCTCATGCGTTGTTCGATCAATAGAATCGCCACGCCTCGCTCCCGCAGCTTTTTCAAGCAGGAAGAGACTTGCACCACGACTTGTGGCGCAAGTCCTTCCGTCGGTTCATCGACGATCACGAACGATGGATCACCCATTAACGTCCGGGCAAGCGCCAGCATTTGCTGCTCGCCTCCCGACAACATCCCCGCCTTCACGGCCGCGCGTTCTTGCAACACAGGGAAAAGTTGCTCCGCGTCGCCGATGGTGAAACGTGATCCACCCCGCTTCATGCCGAGCTGAAGGTTTTCTCTCACGCTCAACGTCGGGAAAACATCGCGCTGTTCGGGCACGTAGCCCATGCCCATGCGGGCGATTGCATAAGGACGTTTCCCCAGCACCGATACCCCGCGAAAGTTCGCCACCCCTTGCGCGTGCACCAGTCCCATCAGTGCTTTGGCGAGCGTCGAACGCCCCGAACCGTTGCGTCCAGCCAAGGCCACGATCTCGCCTTCTCCTATACACAAACTCACGCCGTGCAGCACGTGACTTGTGCCATACCATGCATTCAGGCCGTCGATTTCAAGCAGTGTTGTCATGGCATTTCGCCGAGATACGCGGCGCGAACCATCGGGTCCGCAGCGATGTCAGCGGGCGTTCCCGTTGCGATAATCTGGCCTTGCACAAGCACTGAAATGCGGTCGGCGAGTGCAAACACCGCGTCCATATCGTGCTCCACGATCAGCAATGTTTTGCCCTGCGTTGTCTCGCGAATCAATGCGAGTGCACGAGCAGCTTCCGCGCGATTCATGCCTGCGGTGGGTTCATCGAGCAACAGCACGGATGCGCCTGTTGCAAGCGCAAGGCCCAGATCAAGCGCGCGTAACTCCGCATAGCTGAGGCGGGTGGCAAGTGCATCGCTACGATCAAGCAAGCCGATAGCAGCTATCACCCGATGTGTCTCCTCGTCGATCACGCGCGAACGGAACCATCGGTCCTTCCACGACGCCGTACGGGAACCGAGGACTGCGCAACGAACATTGTCGCGAACGGTTAGACCCGTGAACACGCTTGTTGTCTGGAAGCTGCGCGCAAGACCCTGGCGTCCCAGCCGATAAGCCGGCATTCCCGTCACGTCGACGCCGTTCAACGCGATGTGGCCGCTCGTCGGTTGCGTGCGCCCCGAGATCAGGTCGAACAACGTCGACTTGCCGGCGCCATTGGGACCGATCAACGCATGACGCTCGCCTTCACGAATGTTCAGATCGACGCCGCGAAGGATCTGCGTCGTGCCGAAACACTTCGTGATGTGCTTTAGTTCGAGCGCGGTGGTCATCGTGTGCTCCGGGCTTGCCGTGTGAATACAACGGCAAGTACAGCGCTGAAGAACGCACAGCCCCAGGGAACGGCATGGCGGCCATCGAGAAGGAAACCGGCGATGTGCGCCAAGCCGTCGCCATGACTATCGAATTGCAGCGCGTAGGCGAGTTCTATGGCAATGACGATTGCCAGCAGCCACGCGGCAAAAGCGCACAACGCGAACGCGATCGCCACGTAACCCTCGCGTGATCGTGCAGCGATAAATCCGGCCAAGCCCTTGGGCGCCACCACCACGACCCACACAAAAAACAGCCCAAGATAGGCCACCCACGCCGGCGATACATTAGCCACTGCCACGCTGAAAAACGTGAGCACCACGGCTCCCAACACCGGCCCAAAAAATTCTGCCGTCCCACCGATCACCGTTGCGATCAGCACGCTTCCCGAGCGCGCGAGCCCAACCCCTTCCGCCGATGCCAGTTCCACATTGATGAGCCCAAGGCCGCCCGCCATGCCCGCGAAAAACGCCGCTACGATGACCATCGCAAAGCGCACGCGACGCGGATCGAAGCCGATGGCCGCAGCACGCACGGGGTTATCGCGGACCGCGTTCGCCACCTGCACGAACGGCGTGCGCGAGAACACGAACATTGCGATACACGCCAGTACGCACCATCCGGCAATCAACGCATAAGCCTGGATCGAGGGCCCGAAGTTCAAGCCCAAAATGGCCGGACCGCTCGCCCGGTCGATGGGAATGCCACCTTCTCCGCCGAACCAACCGGGCACGAGCGATACACCCGCCGCAACCAGTTCGCCAATACCGAGCGTGATCATCGCGAATGTCGTGCCGGCGCGACGTGTTGAAAAGAAGCCGAACACAACACCCACAAGCGCCGCCGACACGCCACCAACCAACGGCAACAAAGGCAGCGGCACCGCGAATCGATTGAAGATCTGCGCAGCGGCGAACGCACCAAGACCCGCGTACACAGCATGACCAAAAGACAGCAACCCTGTCTCGCCAAGCAGCAGATTGAACGAGAGCGCAAACACGATCATGGTCGCGGTTTGCGCGAGATAGGCAAGCAGCCAGCTCTGCGATGTAAAGACCGGCGGCAACGCAAGACCCGCCACGAGCAGCAGCCACGGAAGCACCTGACGCAAAGAGAAAGGCGCGTTAAGCATCGTCGTCGCCACGCTGGCCAAACAGCCCGCGAGGACGCAGCGCGAGCATCGCGACAAGCAGCACATACGGCAGCACGGGCGCAATCTGCGCGACGCTCAACGACGCCCACGCAGGCGGCAACACAGCGCCGGCAAGCTGGGCGATACCACCAAGCGACAACGTCGTCCCGACGGCAAACGTCTGCACGCAGCCGATCAGAATAGATGCCACCAGCGCGCCGCCCACCGACCCCAGCCCACCGACTACCACGACAACAAACACGATAGGTCCGATGTTCTCGGCCATCGAAGGTTCGATGACAAACAACGGCGCACCGATCACACCGGCCAACGCCGCGAGCGCGGTGCCGCTCGCGAACACCAGCGTAAGCACACGAGGAACGTTGTGCCCAAGCGTCTCGACAGTCGCCGCATGCGTGAGTGAGGCCCTCACCACCAGCCCTATCCGCGAGACCCGCAGCACGGCGTACAAAGCCAGCAGCATCGCCAACGATATGCTCATCATGAATGCGCGATAACGCGGGAAAGCGGCGCCGTAAAACGTGAACAACGGGCCATCGAGAGCAGAAGGAATAACAGCGTTGATGGGCGCAAGACCCCATACAAGCTTCACCGCTTCAGCGATCAGATACGCTGCACCGAACGTCAGCAAAAGCTCGGCAAGCGCACCGCGCCTTTCAATCCGGCGCAATAAAAGCCGCTCGAACAACCCGCCCAGCGCGCCAACGAGCAGCGGTGAAACAACCAGCGCAAACCAGAAGCCCCCATGCGCCGCGAGCGCGTAACCCACATATGCGCCGAGCATATAAAAGCTCGCGTGAGCGAAGTTGAGCACGCCCATCATGCTGAAGATCAGCGTCAATCCCGCTGACAGCATGAACAGCAGCAACCCGACGCTCACTCCATTCAGAAGGTTGATCGAGAACCACTGAACGAACGAGGTCACGTTACGCGAACCTACCCGGTGACAACGGTGACAACGCTGACGAGCGGCTTGAGCGCCGCGACGAGCGTCTCGGGCAAGGCAACCGGACGGCGCGTATCGCGATCGACATAAACGTGCACAAAATACCCTTGCGCCGCGGGTCGCTCGGAACCCGCGCTGAAGATGCCCACTTCGTAGCGCACGCTCGTGGACCCGATCTGGGCCACGCGCAGACCGGCATCGATACGTTCTGGAAACGCCAGCGAAGCGAAGTAGCTGCAATGCGTTTCCACCACGAGCCCGATCGTCTTGCCCGCCTCCAGATCGAGCGCGCCGTGCCGGATCAGATACTCGTTCACGACCGTATCGAAGTAGCTGTAATACACCACGTTGTTCACGTGGCCGTAGAGATCGTTATCGGACCAGCGCGTATTGATCGACAGGAAATGCGGATAATCCGCGCGCGTCGTCGGGACAGGGCGGCTCATGAATCAGAACGACTCCTGCAGCATCCGCCGATAATCGTCCGCACTCGCCTCGCGCGGATTGGTCTTGTGACAATGATCGGCAAGCGCACCCTTGATCACCTTGTCGAACATGTCCTGCTCGACACCCATTTGCGACAGGCGGGTCGGCAGGCCGAGACGCTCGGTCATGTCGTGGACGGCCTGAGCGATATCAGCATCGGCGGCGAGATTCATCACGCGGCGCATCCGTGCAAAACGCTTGTCGGCCACCACGCTCGGCGCGCTTTCGTTGAAGCGCAGTACGGCCGGAAGAACAACCGCATTCAGCGTGCCGTGATGCAGCCCGGTGCGCCCGTTCACGACCAAACCTCCCAGCGGATGCGAGAGCGAATGCACGCAGCCCAGACCCTTCTGGAACGCCATGGCGCCCTGCATCGACGCACTCATCATGTTCAGGCGCGCATCGCGGTCCTGGCCATCGTGCGTCGCCCGCTCGATAGACGCCCACGCGCGCTCAAGCCCATCCAGCGCGATGCCATCGGCCGGCGGATTGAACGCCGGGGCGAGAAACGTTTCGATGCAATGCGCGATCGCGTCCATGCCGGTTGCAGCGGTAAGCATGGGCGGCAAGCCCAGCGTCAGCGACGGATCGCAAACGGCCGACTTGGGTAGCAGATGCCACGAGTGGAAGCCGAGCTTGCGGCCATCGTCGAGAATAATGATCGCCCCGCGCGCCACTTCGCTGCCGGTGCCCGAGGTGGTCGGCACAGCAATCAGCGGTGCGGCCTCAGCGGTGATCTTGTTGCTGCCGCCTTCGATGGTCGCGTACTCCGTCAGCGTCCCCGGATGGGTCGCCATGATCGCGACGCCCTTCGCCAGATCGATGGACGAACCGCCGCCCACGGCGATCAGGCCATCGCAGCCTTCGCTTTTGTAGAGCGCGGCGGCTTTCATCACCATCGCTTCAGTAGGATTCGACGGGGTCTCATCGAAGATGGGAACAGCGCCCGCATCCAGGTTCAGCGCCTGCACGGTTTGCGACACCAGCCCCGCGGCCAGGACGCCTTTGTCCGTGATGATCAGCGGCCGCTTGATGCCGACGCGCGTGCATTCGCTGTCGAGCATAGCGAGTGCGTCGTAACCGAGGTGGATGTGGGTAACGTAGAAAATGAAGGCCATGACGAGTGTCCGCGGTTGAGTGAGGCGTCAGGCATGTTAGGAGTCCGGCGGGAGTCCGTCAATCCGCGCGGACGCATGGTTCGTGCGGGCTTGACGGATGCTACTGCCCCGGCCGGTCCACATATTCCACGGCCAGGCCGCGACGGCGCATCCATTCGGCCACGGCATGGCCGGTTCCCGCGCGCCACGGCCTGAGCTTCGCCGGCTCGACCAGACGATATTCGAGCAATTCCGGCGACAGGCTGATGCTCCCGTTCGCCTTCACGTGATACGCGATGATCAGCTCGTTCTTGCGGATGAATTCGTACACGCCGACCAGTTCCACCGACTGCGCGACCAGCGACGTTTCTTCAAGCACTTCCCGCGCGATGCCTTCCTCGGGCGTCTCGCCGTTCTCGAGAAAACCCGTGATCAGCGCGAACATGCCCTCGACCCACGCTGCATTGCGCGCGAGCAGGATCTTGCCCTCGTACTCCACGATTGCCGCGACCACCGGCAGCGGATTGTTCCAGTGCACGAAGCCGCATTCCGGGTCCGGACACGCGAGTCGCACGCGCCCGCCTTCGTGGCTTTCGTCGGTGCGTTCGACCAGCTGGTTGGCATCGCGTGGACAGAATTGGTATTCGATCATGGTGTGATTCCGGAGACTCGAAAAGTCAGTGGACCGAGCAAAGCGCGCGGATCTCGGCGGCGAACTGTTCCACCGTTTCCGGCAGCGTGTCCCACGCACACATCAGCCGGCAGCCGCCCGATCCGATGAACTGATAAAACTTCCAGCCCTTGTTACGCAGCGCTTGCGCAACAGCCGGCGGCAGCTCGGCGAACACCGCGTTCCCTTGCGGCTTGAACATCACCTTCACGCCTTCTATGCCTTCCAGCCGCGCGGCCATCAATTGCGCCATTGCGTTTGCATGGCGTGCGTTGCGCAGCCAGACATCGTTATTGAGCAAGCCGAGCCACGGCGCCGAGATAAACCGCATCTTCGACGCCAGTTGCCCCGCCTGTTTCAGCCGATACGCAAAGTCGACGGCCAGCGCCTTATCGAAGAAAATCACTGCCTCGCCGACCGGCAGGCCGTTCTTCGTGCCGCCGAAACACAGCACGTCGACACCCGCGCGCCACGTGATTTCCGACGGATGCACATTCAGCGACGCAACCGCGTTCGCAAACCGTGCGCCGTCCATGTGGACCTTCAAATGACGGCGTTTCGCGATCGCTGCGATCGCGCGGACTTCTTCCACGCTGTAGACGGTGCCCACTTCGGTGGACTGCGTCAGCGTGACGACCTTGGGCTTCGGATAGTGAATGTCAGCGCGACGCGTGACAATGGCTTCAATAGCATCCGGCGTAAGCTTTCCGTCGATACCCGGCGCCGTCAGCAATTTCGAACCGCCCGAGAAGAATTCGGGGCCGCCGCATTCATCGGTTTCGATGTGCGCGAGCTCGTGGCAAATCACTGAGTGATACGACTGGCAGAGCGATGCGAGCGCCAGTGAATTGGCCGCCGTGCCGTTGAAGACGAAGAAGACTTCGCAGTCGGTCTGAAACAGGTCGCGGATGCGGTCGCACACGCCTTGAGTCCAGGAATCGTCGCCGTAGGCCGGCTCGTGGCCGCTGTTATTGGCTTCGATCAGCGCGGCGAGCGCTTCGGGGCAGATGCCGGCGTAGTTGTCGGAGGCGAAATGTTGCATGCGGTCAGGGTGGCCAAGGCGAAGGTGAGTGTGGCCGTCATTTTAACGTTTCGAGCGTGAACACGCGGAGACGTCAATAACCGCCAAGCCCGTGTCTGTTTGTCCCCTGTTCGCTGACCGCTTTGCGATTTATTTTCCGGCGGGTTGATCAGATCCCGCAGCCTGCTGCGCCTTCTTGTCCTTCTTGTTTGCTTCGTGATGACCGATCGCGCAACCGCCGGCTGCGCCCACCGCGCCGTGCTTGCCCGCAACGTGGCCCGCCACGCCGCCTACTGCCGCACCTTCCAGACATCCTTTGGCGTAGACGGCACCCGTGGCGAAAAACATCGAAGAAGCAGCGACGAGTGTGACGAGTTTTCGATTCATGAGACAGGTTCCTTTCGTAGTCGATGCACAAGGCTTCGTGCCTGCGCTGACTAAAGCATGGCAAGTCGCGTACCTGTCGTTTTGCTTGCGGTTTTCGCGGATGCTTGCTGTGGCATCCGCCTTTCAAGGCCGCGTAGCGACCCCTTTTTCGTGGACGAAAAAAAGCCCGTTCTCTGTCGCAGCAGAACGGGCTTTTTTCAAAACATTGAGGCGCGTAGTAAGTTGAACGCGGCTAGACGCAGCTAGACGCTTAGAGCTTTCCCTTCACCCAGTCATTCACGCCGGCCAGTGCCGCTTCCAGGTTCTCCGGCTCGGTGCCGCCCGCTTGCGCCATATCCGGCCGTCCGCCGCCCTTGCCGCCAACTTGCTGCGCGACGAAGTTCACCAGATCCCCCGCTTTAACCTTCTTCGATGCCTCCGCTGTCACGCCTGCAATCAGGCTGACCTTGTTGCCATCGACGGCTGCCAGAACGATGGCTGCGTTCTTCAGCTTGTCCTTCAATTTATCGACGGTTTCGCGCAGCGTCTTGCTATCCGCGCCCGGCAACTGCGCCGCCAGCACATGGATGCCACCGATCTCGACCGCCTGCGACACGAGTTCGTCGCCCTGGCTGGATGCAAGCTTCGACTTCAGCGCGCCGAGTTCCTTTTCCAGCGCCTTCACGTGCTCCTGAACCTGCGTGATGCGCTGCGTGAGTTCGGACGGCTGCGCCTTCAGCAGCGCCGATGCCGCGTTGATCCGCGCATCGAGTTCCTGCACGAAGCGCACGGCGTTGTCGCCGGTGATCGCTTCCACGCGGCGAATCCCGGCAGCCACGCCACCTTCCATCACGATCTTGAACAAGCCGATGTCGCCCGTGCGATGCACGTGCGTGCCGCCGCAAAGTTCGCGCGAAAAACCGAGGTCGAGCACGCGCACTTCGTCGCCGTATTTTTCGCCGAACAACGCCATCGCGCCGCCCTTCACGGCCTCGTCATACGGCATCACGCGCACGATACCCGGCGCGTTTGCCAGCACTTCGGCGTTGACGATTTCTTCCACGCGACGAATCTGCTCGTCGGTCATAGGCGCGTTGTGCGCGAAGTCGAAGCGGGTCTTGTCCGGATCGACGAGCGAACCCTTTTGCTGCACGTGGCTGCCGAGCACTTCGCGCAGCGCCTTGTGCATCAAGTGCGTGGCCGAGTGATTGCGGGCGGTGCGAAGACGGCGAACCGTATCGATTTCCGCCTTCACTACGTCGCCTACTTTCAGCGTGCCCTGCTCGACCGTGCCGTGATGGCCAACGACGTCGGACTGGACCTTGAGGGTATCGACGACGGCGAAGCGCACCACCGCGTTCGCGAGCACGCCCTGATCGCCCGCCTGACCGCCCGATTCGGCGTAGAACGGCGTGTGATCGAGCACGACGACGGCCTGCTGGCCGGCCTGCGCTTCCTTCACCGAACCACCGTCCACGTAGAGCGCGACCACTTTGGCGTCGTCGAAGATTTCGTTTTCGTAGCCGTGGAACGTGGTTTTCGTGCCCGCGTAGTCCAGGCCTTGCGCCGACTTGAACTTGCCGGCCGAACGAGCCTGCTCGCGTTGACGTGCCATGGCTTCGTCGAACGCAGCTTCGTCGACCGTGATGCCGCGCTCGCGGCAAACGTCCGCGGTCAGATCCAGCGGGAAGCCGAATGTGTCGTGGAGTTTGAACGCGAGTTCGCCGTCCAGTTGCTTGGAGCCCTTGGCGTCGAGCGTGGCGAGTTCTGTTTCGAGCATCGACATGCCGTGTTCGATTGTCTCGAAGAAACGTTCTTCTTCCTGCCGCAGAACGTCCGTCACGCGCGTTTGCGCGTCCTTGAGTTCAGGGTAGGCCGCGCCCATTTCCTCGACCAGATCGGCCACGAGCTTATGGAAAAACGCGCCCTTGCGGCCGAGTTTGTAGCCGTGGCGGATGGCGCGGCGCACGATCCGGCGCAGCACATAACCGCGGCCTTCGTTGCCGGGAATCACGCCGTCGACGATCAGGAACGAGCATGCACGAATATGGTCCGCGATCACCTTCAGCGAGTTGTTGGTGAGATCCGGCGTGTCGGTTTCGCGGGCGGCGGCCTTGATCAGCGTCTGGAACAGGTCGATCTCGTAGTTGCTGTGCACATGCTGGAGCACCGCGGCGAGGCGTTCGAGGCCCATGCCGGTATCGACGCTCTGCTTGGGCAGCTTCGTCATGTTGCCCTGGACGTCGCGGTTGAACTGCATGAACACGAGATTCCAGATCTCGATGAAGCGGTCGCCGTCCTCTTCCGGGGATCCCGGCGGGCCGCCCCAGATTTCCGGGCCGTGGTCGTAGAACACTTCCGAGCACGGGCCGCACGGGCCGGTGTCGCCCATGGTCCAGAAATTATCCGATGCGTAGCGCGCGCCCTTGTTGTCGCCGATCCGGATGATCCGTTCCTTCGGCACGCCGATTTCGTTTTCCCAGATGGCGAACGCTTCGTCGTCTTCCTGGTAGACCGTGACCGTGAGCATTTCCGGCGGCAGGCCGTAGACCTTGGTCAGCAGTTCCCAGCAATAGTGGATGGCGTCGCGCTTGAAATAGTCGCCGAACGAGAAGTTGCCCAGCATTTCAAAGAACGTGTGATGGCGGGCTGTGTAGCCGACGTTTTCGAGGTCGTTGTGCTTGCCGCCGGCGCGCACGCTGCGCTGCGAGGTCGTGGCGCGCGAATACGGCCGGCTCTCCGTGCCGAGGAAGACGTCCTTGAACTGGACCATGCCGGAGTTGACGAACAGGAGCGTGGGATCGTTGCCGGGCACGAGGCTCGACGAGCGGACGATCGTGTGGCCCTTCGATTCAAAGAACTTGAGGAATTTCTCGCGGATGTCGGCGGCTTTCATGGCGTGCGGGTCTGCTGTTTTGTACGGCGGCGGCGCTGGGGGCGGAGCTTCTGACTTTTGTGTTTAGTCGCTCGCGCGGGCGGGCCGGTGCCGGGTGCCAAAATGGGATTGTCGATTATACGGGGTTTGGAGGGGGATTTTGTTCGCACTGGTGGACGGGGCTTTTCGTTCGCACCGGTGGACGGTTTTCAGGGCTCGCGGGGGAGGGTGATGTCCGGTTGCCAGGTTTTTTTGGGGTTGGCGGTTGGGGTCAGTGCCGGGTTGGTGCTTTCAGCGTTAGCGGTCTGCAAGAGTCGGATTTTCTCTTTATCACTGTTAGCCACTGTGCGTGGCGGCACGTCATTTCTTTGTCCAAAGCGACAAAGAAACGAAGCAAAGAAAACGCTTTCAACCACGCTACCCTAAGTGTCCACAGCGTGCAGTTTCTATTCATAGGTGCCCCAAAAGCACGGTGCTCGCCAGAGCGGAGGATGTCTGAACCCCTCCTTCTCGCGAATCCTGACACGAACACGCTTCGCCCCGTACGCTCTCGGGCAAGCACCATTGCCAAGGAACCACCACGGCCTCACGCGCCTTTTCGGTTTCGTTTTTTGGCGCATTGGCTACGTGGTCTGAACAGTTGTTTCCGCCGGCAATAGCATCTCGCGTATTGGTACTTCCGTATTGATACTTCATTTCTTGGCGGGTTAACTGCGTGGACCACCCGCTTATTTTCGCCGACTACGGCCTCACGCATTTTCGCGGCCTTGTTTCCAGAAGGGTTAGCTAGTTGGTTCGAGGCGCATGCACATTTGGTGGTTGGTCGTCCGCGGATAGCGCGGGGTGCTCCTTGGGCAGGTTCAATCACTGGTGGCGAAGCGTGTGGGTATCCGTGTTCGGAGAAAGAGGGGTTCACACATCCTTCGCTCTGGCGAGCACCGTGCTTTTGGGGCACCTATGAATAGAAACTGCACGCTGTGGACACTTAGGGTAGCGTGGTTGAAAGCGTTTTCTTTGCTTCGTTTCTTTGTCGCTTTGGACAAAGAAATGACGTGCCGCCACGCACAGTGGCTAATAGTGATAAAGAGAAAATCCGACTCTCGCAGACCACTAACACTGAAAGCAGCAACCCGGCATAGACCCCGACCGCTAACCCCAGAACCGACCAATCCGGCACTGGCACTAACCCCGCCCGCTCCCACCCCAAAACCCTGGCAACCCGGACATCAGCCCCACTCACGAACCCTGAAAAACCCCAAACCGTCCACCGGTGCGAACGAAAATCTTATCTCACTCCAGCCCCGATCAACCCGCCCGCCGCCGCGCCCGCGACCGTCCCAATCGGACCACCCGTCAGCACATAACCCAATGCCCCGCCGGCAGCCGCCCCAATACCCGCGTGCGCCTGCGTACGGCTCACCGCACAGGCCGAAAGCGAAGCGATAAACACCCCAATTGCCGCGACCCGCGCAACCTGAAAAGAAACCCGCGTGATCTTGTCCATGATGAAATTGTCCTTTTTATCGTCGATACCATCTGCATCCAAAACCTTTCAATTTCATTATTTCGGAACGCGTGGCTATCTTAAAATCCTCCCCTCAACGTCGACAATTCGATTTACGTCCCGTTACGCTGGATACAACCAGTGTTGAAAACGCCGTGGCCTGGTTACAACCGCACCGCAACCAAACAACAACCAAACAACCATCCGCGATGGCTCCCGGATGTCGCAGCCACGCCGCACATCGCGGCAAAATCCCGGCCTGCGCTGTCCTGACCCTCTCGCTAAGGTAGAATCGAAAGACCAGATAAGTCTTACCGAACGCAAGCCGCAGGTCTTCAACGCTAGCGCCCTCGTCCGCTCTCCTTTTTCTCGCATGAACACCGATCGCAACGACGCCCCGGCGGTAAACAATTTCATCCGCAATATCATTGACGAAGACAATCGCAACGGCAAATGGTCGCAGCGGGTCGAAACACGTTTTCCGCCCGAGCCAAATGGCTATCTGCACATTGGCCATGCGAAGAGCATTTGCGTCAATTTCGGCATCGCGCGTGATTACGGCGGCGTCTGCCACCTCCGTTTCGACGACACGAACCCGGAAAAGGAAAGCGTCGAATACGTCGATTCCATCATCGACGCCGTCAAATGGCTCGGCTTCGACTGGAACAAAGACGGCACCGAACACCTGTACTTCGCCAGCGACTACTACGACAAACTCTACGAATTCGCCGAGCTGCTGATCGAACGCGGCCAGGCTTATGTAGACAGCCAGTCGGCCGAAGAGATGCGCCTCACACGCGGCTCGGCCCAGGAGCCCGGCAAGAATTCGCCATTCCGCGACCGCACGCCGGAAGAGAACCTCGACCTGTTCCGCCGCATGAAAGCAGGCGAGTTCAAGGAAGGCGAGCACGTGCTGCGCGCGAAAATCGACATGGCATCGCCGAATTTCAACATGCGCGATCCCGTGATCTACCGGATTCGTTTTGCGCATCATTACCGGACCGGTGACACATGGTGCATCTACCCCATGTACGACTACACGCATTGTGTGTCGGACGCGCTCGAAAACATCACGCATTCACTGTGCACGCTCGAGTTTGAAGATCACCGTCCGCTGTACGACTGGTTCCTGAATCAACTCGCCGACGACGGCAAGTTCACCCGTCCGCTGCCGCAGCAAATCGAATTCTCCCGCCTGAACCTGACCTACGCGATCACCAGCAAACGCAAGCTGCTGCAACTGGTGACGGAAAATCACGTCGACGGCTGGGACGACCCGCGCATGCCAACAATCGTTGGCGTTCGGCGTCGGGGTTTCACGCCGGAAAGCATCCGGCTCATGTGCGACCGCGTGGCGGTGACGAAGGTGGATTCGTGGATCGACATGAGCGTGCTGGAAGGCGCGTTGCGCGACGATCTCGACGAAAAGGCGCCCCGTGCAATCGCGGTGCTGGACCCGCTGAAACTGATCATCGACAACTATCCGGAAGGCACGAGCGAAAATTGCAGTGCGCCGGTTCACCCGCATCATCCTGAGCGCGGCACCCGCGAATTTCCGTTTTCAAGGGAATTGTGGATCGAGCGCGAGGACTTCCAGGAAGCGCCGAAGAAAGGCTATTTCCGTTTGTTCCCGGGCAACAAGGTACGGCTGAAGTACGGCTTCGTCGTGGAATGCACTGGCGCGGATAAGGACGAGCACGGCAACATCACGGCCGTGCATTGCACGTATTTCCCCGATAGCAAGTCCGGCACGGAAGGCGCAAACGGCTATAAGGTCAAGGGCACCATTCACTGGGTCAGCGCAGAAGGCGCGTACGAAGCCGAAGTGCGGATCTACGACCGCCTCTTCAAAGAACCGCAACCTGGCGCAGGCGGCGCAGAGTTTCTTGATGCGCTGAACCCGGACTCGAAGCGCATTGTGCGTGCTTATCTCGAACCGGGCGCACGCCAGGCAAACGCCGAAGATCGCTACCAGTTCGAACGCCACGGCTATTTCGTCGCCGACCGTATCGATTCGAAACCCGGCATGCCGGTGTTCAATCGCATCGTCAGCCTGCGCGATAGCTGGACCAAGCCGGCCTAAAGCCATCGGCGCATTCCGCCGAACGTACGCACGCTCATTGTTGTTGGGGGATCCTTTGCAACGCACCTTGCCAAGGTCGTTCGTCCGCGCGTGGCACGTGTCACGCACGTCTCGCATGTCGTGCGCGTTCGCGCTGCTGGTCGCGGCGCAAACGGCTTTCGCGGGCACAGTCGACCTGTCCTCGCCTACGTTACGCAAGATCGCCGAGAACAACAGCATTGTTCTCGGCGTGCGCGAGTCGTCGGTCCCCTTCTCCTATCTCGACGCGAACGGACAGCCTATCGGCTATTCACAGGCCATTGCGCTCAAAATAGTCGACGAAGTCAGGCGCCGCTTGCAAACACCGCGGCTTGCCGTGAGCACGGTCGTCATCACGTCGGCGAACCGATTGTCGTATGTGGTAAATCACCAGATCGACCTGGAGTGCGGATCGACCGCCCACATTCGTGACCGGGAGCAATTGGTCGCGTTCTCGAACAGCTTCTTCAGCTACGGCATCCGGATGGCGGTAAAGCAAAAATCCGGCATTTCCAACTACGCCGATCTTGCCGGCAAGACTGTATCGACCACAGCAGGCACATCCGACGAACAGCTACTGCGGGAGCTGTCGCTGAACCGGAAACTCGATCTCCGAATCTTCAGCGCGAAAGACCACGCAGAAGGTTTCGATGCATTGAAAACCGGCCGCGCCGTGGCGTTCGTGATGGATGATCCGTTGCTGTACGGAAAAATAGCCCAGGAAGGTCCGGCCCAAAACGAGTACATGGTCACGGGCGACTCGCTCGCGCACGAATCCTACGCATGCATGATGCGCAAGGGCGACCCGGTCTTCAAGAAACTGGCCGATGACGTGATTGCCGACATGGAGCGCTCAGGCGAAGCCGAAAAACTCTACGACCAGTGGTTCATGCAAGCCATTCCCCCCGATAACATCAACTTGCGGTTCCCTCTGTCGCCAGAAATGAGAGCGTTGTTCGCCAATCCGAACGACCACGCCTCCGAAAACTAGCATTGGCCAAGTAGCCAGCGCCGATCAATGGCGACCCGCGACACGACGCACGCCCAAGCCTTCCGGCTCAGGCGAGCGTCTGGTGCAGCTCAGTCAGCGACAACGTGGTCTGGAACAGGCGCGCGAGGCTGCGGCTTGCGTACTGATCGACATCAACCGGCGTGACCCATCTGTACGCGTCCATTTCGGGGATCATCGCGCCGTCCCGGCGACGCGGAAAATACGATTCGCAGACGCACTCTTCAAGCTTCACTTCGTCGTCGGTCACTCGCACCGCAAACAGATGCAGGTCCTTGTCGCGGCGATAAACAAACCGCCCCAGATCCTTCAACCGATCCGCATTCAGCACGATCCCCGTCTCTTCCACGAGTTCCCGCAACGCCGCTTCCACGGGTTGTTCGTCCGCCTCACCCTGGCCTTTCGGAATATCCCAGTGCGACGTCTCGGTCGCGTGGCACAGCAACACGTCCCCTTGCGTGTTAAGAATCACGACGCCGCACGAAACCGTCCGGTCCGCCATTTAAGCGGCCTTCCGGATTCGCGATACCGCGTGACAGGAAACTTCGGGCTGGTTAAAACAGGTCACTGTTTCAACAATGCCCATTTACCGCCGTCCGGCTTGCAGACGGTGGGAGCCCAGGTCTGCGTCTGGCCCTTGGCGTGAGCCACCATGGTGAGCTTGCGGCACGTACGGTCGCCGTCTTTCTTCGTATCCGACGGCGTGATCGTGCCGTTGACCGCAACCGGATTACCCGCGCCTTCGTTGTTCCAGTCGAGCGACTCTCCGTCCTGCTTGGTGTCGAGCGCCGAGTGCGCCGCGTTGTTGAGCACCTGCAAGTCGCGCTGCTTCATGTAGGTAATCGGCGTGTTGTTGAGAAACCCGAGGTTGGCCGCGTGCGCCGCGCCGCTGGCAAGCACGACACAGCTTGCGATCAGTTTCACGGCGAATTGCACGGAGACGCGTTTGAGCGCGCGAGATGGGTATGACATGAAACATTCTCCCTCGTTGGTATTGATATTGAATTTCGGCAAGATCAGCGACATCAGCGACATCAGCGAGATCGCCGCAGGATCGATATGACTGCATGATTGGCGACGATTGCCATAACCACGTTTCAAAAAAGTCAGAAACGCTCAGGATCGACTGATAAATCACGATCATCTGGCGTCGAGGATAGCATGAGGGCACAAGGACTTTGCAAGCGCCGAACGCCCTCCGAATGGCCATGTGCTCTGTTTTTCAGAGCGACCAGGAACTATCTCAGAAGCGTCTGATAGTCGCATTGGAGACGGAAAACTAGGATCGAAAGCTTGTCGACTACGCTTCAAATCCGATCATGCCGACCCTTCTCGCTACCGCCCAGACACCCACGCTCTACGAGTGGCTGTGCATCGCCATTATCGCGTGTGCGATCACGATGCCCAAAGGGCTCATGGCGATGGACCGGATGCTGGCCAGACGGCCTGAACGGTCCGAGTGGTCAGGGTGCTCCTATGTTCCCGATCCGCGCGGCGCTACGCAGCCGCCAATCTGGCCGCGCGTGATGACCGCCATAGGCGGCGTGTTCTGGATCGGCGCATTGCTCACGCTGGTGTTTTTGTGCCGGCAACTCACGCCATAGATTTCTCGCAACCCGACATGAATCAAGGGCAGCTTCGGCTTCCTTTTTTGTTGTCGACCGCTGTCGCATTTCCGTTTTTCGGATTCCGTCATTAGCTTCGAAGCATCGCTTATTCGACGCGCAAACCCATCGCCGCTATGGTCGACGATATCGTCGCGATCTCTTCTCCCACGGAAATTTCCATGAAAAGGCTGGGTTCGTCGTTGTCTTTATCAGCGTTATGGGTCGCTGCTGCGTTCACGTTGTTGCCGCTGTCCGCGTCGGCACAAAACGCGGCGAGTGCGCCCGCGAAGCAATTGCGGATCGGATTTCAGAAGGCAGGCCTGCTTGCCGTGCTCAAGGCCCAGGGTTCGCTCGAACAAAAACTCAAGCCGCTCGGCTATACCGTCAGTTGGTATGAGTTTCCCGCCGGGCCGCAATTGCTCGAGGCGCTCAATACAAGCAACATCGATTTCGGCTACACCGGCGCGCCGCCGCCCATTTTTGCGCAGGCTGCGGGCGTGAATTTCGTTTATGTCGGCGCAGAGCCAGGCGGAGAAACCAACGAAGCGCTGTTCGTCAAACCCAATTCACCGATCCATTCGCTGGCCGATCTGAAAGGCCGGCGCATCGCGTTGCAAAAGGGATCAAGCTCGAACTTCCTGCTGCTTGCCATACTGCAGAAAGCGGGCTTGAAACTCGATGATATCCAGCCGGTTTATCTCGCGCCCGCGGACGCCCGCGCGGCCTTCGAAAACGGCGATGTCGATGCATGGATCGTCTGGGACCCGTATTACGCCGCCGCCCAAAAGGCGTTGACCGTGCGCACGCTCGCGGACTACACCGGGTTGCCGAAACCGTTCAATTTCTACGAGGCCACGCGCAGCTTCGCCACCCAGAATCCACAGGCGGTGCGTGCTGTGATCGAGCAGTTGCGCACGACCGGCGCATGGGTCACACAGCATCCGGCGGACACGGCGGCGTTGCTCGCGCCGAAAATCGGGCTTGATGCGGGACTGGTGGAGACGTGGATACGCCGGGTACCGTATGCCGCTACGCCGATCGATGAGAAAATTGTCGCGACCCAGCAGGGCGTGGCAGATACGTTCTATCGCGCGAAGCTGATTCCGAAAGCGGTGACGGTGAAGGACAACGTGTGGCGGGACCAGAGCGCGCTGACCGCGCAGTAGGCGGAACGCCTTTTGAAGCGTGGAGGGGCGCGTGAGCGCGCCCTGCTAAACATCACGCGATGCTGCGGTTTCGCCCGCCCGAGGCGTTGAGACGAACCCGAGGTTCTGGTACGGCAGGAGGGACTCGAACCCCCGCCCCTCGGCTTAGAAGGCCGATGCTCTATCCAGCTGAGCTACTGCCGCGTTGCAGGTGATCCGGGATTTTACCTCATCGAAAGGATGCGAGGCCTCATTCCGAAACCTCGCCCGCTTCAATGCGGTTTAAACCTGCTTTAAATCTGCTTTAAACCGGTTGCGGATGCAGCATGAACCAGCCAAGACAGAACGCGCCCGCGACCACGCAATACAAGCCGAAAGCCGCCAGCCGGCCGCGGCCTTCGAAGTAACGCATCAGGAAACGCACGCTCAAGTACGCCGCGATTCCCGTCAGCACGCCACCGAGGACGGCATCGAAGAGTTGATCCGGTGCGTGGAACAGCTTCGGCAATTCGAGTACGCCGGCGGCGAAGATGATCGGCGTGCCAAGCAGGAACGAGAACTCCGCCGCTTTCTCGGAACTCATTCCGGCGCCGACGCCCGCGATAATCGTCAGTCCGCTGCGCGAAAACCCCGGAATCAGCGCACCGATCTGCGCAAGACCAACCAGGAACGCCTGCTTGAACGTGAGGTCTTCAGGCGAACGTTCGGCGCGCGCACGCGTCAGCCGGTCGCCGACCCACAACAGCACGCCGTTCACCATCAACGCCGCCGCGACGATCCGCAGATCGTGGAACAGTGCCTCAAGCCGCTTTTCAAGCACCAGCCCGACGATACCCGTCGGAATCGTGCCAATGATCAGCGCCCACATCATGTGGCCGTCGGCGTTTTTGCGGCCGCGCAGCGATCCGATAAACCCCTTGATCAGCGCAATCCAGCGCTTGCGGAAATACCACAGCAGCGCGAGCGCCGTACCGAGGTGCAACGCGACCAGGAACGGCAGCAACTGCGGCGCGTGTTTATCGATGTGCATCCCGATCAGGCCGGGCACCAGAAGCGTATGTCCAAGACTGCTGACCGGGAACAATTCAGTCACACCCTGGAGTACGCTCAGAAAAATCAGAAACCACAAAGTCACGCGTCGATCCTCTTTCGTTATTGACGACAGGCGCATAGCCGCGGCGGCGCAGCAAATGGCCAAGCAAACCGGGCCGATTATGCCGGTCACCAAAAGCAGCGCCAAGCCTTTGCGTAGGCCTTTCGCCATCGAAAGCAAATCGTTTGGTTAAAAGAATATTTTTGTAAAAAATAAAAAAGCCCGTTGTAAGAACGGGCTTTTTGTTTGACTGCGTCACATCTGCGTCACGGTCGCAGCTTGTATAAGAACAGCAGTGTGCCGGCGCCGAACGTTCCAAAAATGAACACTCCAAACATCATCGCCAGATCCATATCGTCCTCGTCGTTCGGCAGGACCCATCGATCTGCGTGAGATCGTCAAGGTCGAAAAATGTTTCATGCGCGTTACATCGTGCTTGCATTATCGGGGCAATGAAAGCGGCTGTGTCAGTCGCAATTTCCCCAAAAGGGTTTCCCCGTAGAATTGAGCCGCCCATTGCGCCACACCGTCTGTTCGTTGCACGTTCGAACACTTGTGTTTGATCACGCAGTTTGACCACTTCCTCAAGGAGACCACCGACATGTCATCCCAGCCTGAAGACATCCTGGAAATCACGTTCGATGACGCCGTTCTAGAACTCGCGCCGCGCGCGGGCGGACGGCTGATGACGTGGCGCGTCGGCGGCGAGCCGGTTATTTTCTGGCCGGCCGCGCCGGACTGGTCCAACTTCGTCAAGATTCGCGGCGGCAACCCGTTATTGTTTCCGTTTCTCGGCCGCCATTTCGTCGATGGCGAAATCGGCAAATGGCGCGATCAGGAAGGCGTCGTGCACGAACTCCCCATGCACGGTTTTGCGCGCAATCTGCCGTTCGAGCACCGGAAAGACCCGGACGGCCATGGCGTGCGAATGACGCTCGTGGACAACGATTTCACGCGCCAGGGGTACCCGTTCGCGTTTCGTTTCGAGGCGGCATACAGGCTGGTCGACGCCGTGACGCTCGATGTCGAACTCACCACGTCGAATCCGGGCGAAGTGCCGCTGCCCTACTACGCGGGCCATCATTTCTATTTCGCCCTGCCGCACGACCAGCGCGGCATGAGCAGCCTGGAATTGCCGCGCACTGAAACCCGTCGGCAACTCGACGATGGCGCTATCACTGACCCGCAACCGGGCGCCGCGCGCTACGCGCTGGACGACGCCAACATCCTGGATCGTTTCCATTGTTTTACTGGCCCCTCCGACCACCCGGTCCGCCTCGTCACGCCGGGTTTGAAACGTGCGGTGAACTTCGACCTGCAACGCCCCGACTCGGTGCCCTGGTACGCGGTGACGACCTGGACCCTGGAGCCCACATCGGATTTCTACTGCGTCGAGCCGTGGGTCGGACTCCCCGATGCCATTCACAATGGCCGCGGACTGCGCTGGCTCGCGCCGGGAAAAACCGAAACGGCAGCACTGCGGCTGACCATTTCGCCGGCCGCCTGAAGGGAGAGAGGAAGCGGGCAACGAGCGGCAACTAGCCGGCCATCCGGGCCGCTTCTGAGGGCAGCGACGCCGGGACGGTAAAATCGGACATTTCGCCGATGCGCGTACTGGTTTGTTTGCCGCAGCGTTTTCGGTTTGTGCGGCGCTTTGCGAGGTTTTGGGTTTGGTAAAAATAATTCGACGGCTGACCTGCGTGTCGTTGGTCGCAGTGCTCGCCGCGTGCGGCTCCGCGCCGGTCGGACCAGGGTTTTATCGAGTTGAACGGGGCGACACGGTGTCGAAGGTCGCGCGGGCGAACCGGACGTCGGTCCAGAACATCGCGCGCTGGAACAACCTCACCGACCCGAATGCTATCGAGGTCGGCCAGGTGCTGCGTGTGGCGCCGCCCGCAGGCAGCGTGACTTCGGCCGGGTCATCAGCACCGCCGGCCCGCACGAGCAGCAGCGCGGGCACATCGGACTCGGCGCCATCGTCATCCGCATTGGTCACGCCGGCCACCAGCATTTCGCTTATCTGGCCGACGCAAGGCAGCGTGATTCGCGGTTTCGACGGCAAGAGTTCGAAGGGTATCGACATTGCCGGCGCGTCCGGGACGCAGATCGTGGCGGCCGCCGCGGGGACGGTAGTCTATGCGGGGAATGGGCTGCGCGGTTACGGCAACCTGCTGATCGTGAAGCACAACGCCGACTACCTGACCGCCTACGCGCATAACCGCGCGCTGCTCGTGAAGGAGGGCCAGAGCATCACGCAGGGTCAACCCATCGCGGAAATGGGCGACACCGACACGAATCGCGTGATGCTGCATTTCGAATTGCGCTACAAGGGTAGTTCGATCGATCCATCGCGTTATCTGCCGGCACGGTAACGCGCAAGGCACGCTCATGCAGGCGCGCGTGCCTAATCAAACACAGGGAAGAATCGATGAAATTACAAGTTTGCGCCACGACGCTTGGAAAGGTGGCCGCGACAGCTGCGGTAATGGTGGCTGCGCTGACGCTCGCGGGCTGCGCCGACTCGGCGAAGATGACCTATCTGCCGTCCGGTGACACCGGTTTTGCGATCAACTGCAGCGGTGGCGACGCAAGTACAAGCTGGGCGGAATGCTACAAAAAAGCGGGCGAGATGTGCGGGTCGTATGGCTACGACGTCGTGTCGAAGGACGTTGACAACGGAGCGACGTCTGGCGGAACGGTGGCCGGGATTTTCGGCGCGAACGTCAAGAACCGGTCGATGGTGATTCGCTGCAAGCAATAGCGCTCGCCTGTTTCTTGATCGAGCGGCCGAGGCGCGCAACGTTTTCGCCCAACGCCAGGTTTGCTCGCGGACCCAGCAGTTGCGCACCGCGCCACCGACCGGACAACGGGTCGATATGCGAGGCGAACACGAGCAGCGAACCCAGCGCGATCGGACAAATGGCGAGGAAAATCCACAACGAGGTCATGGTCGGGAATCGATTTCAGGAAATGCGATCATACCTTTGCGGCAAGAAATTCGCATAATCCGCCGCCAAAGCTGCGTGTCGATCGTAGTAATTACGTGTCGCGGCCTTCGTTGACCAGACAGGCTTAAACCTCCGGAAAGCCCGTGCACATTGGGTTACGCGTTGATACAAGTGATCACAATCAACCCGATTGATGCACTTTAGAATACGGTCAGCCCGCGATTCTCTGCGCGAACAGTCCTCGCGGGTCAGAAGCCCCGGTGTGCCCGCATCGGGGCTTCGCTTTATTCAGGCCGTCAGTTTGGGCGTCAGCGCGCGGCTCTAAGGCTCGGCGCTCACACAGCGGCGTTCGAAGCCATCCATGGAATACAAAAGGCCGTTGCCGACTGACGTCGGAAACGGCCTTTTTTGCGGGCGCTGCGCTTTATGCGTTGCGCGGGGAGATCAATGCGACGCGTGATCGTGCTGATGCGCGCTGGGGTCTTCAGCGGCCTGACATGCCGGACAAATGCCCTTTAACTCGATGTCGTCGCCGGCCAGCCGATACCCGCTCGCCTCGACCTGCGACATCAGGGTCTGGCGCAACTGTTGTTGCTGCTGCAACTCGGTCACGCGGCCACATTGCTGACACACGATCAGCACGCCGTGCTGGCAATGCGTGAGATCGTGGCAGACGGTGAACGCATTGATGGACTCAATCCGATGAATCAGCCCCGCCGACAGCAGGAAATCCAGCGCCCGATACACCGTGGGAGGTGACGCGTTCGGATGCATCGCCCGCATTTCGTCGAGCAACGTATAGGCTTTGGTCGCCCGGCCTGAAGCCAGCAGCAACTCGAGCACGGTGCGGCGAATGGGCGTGAGTTTCTGACCACGCTCGCGACAATAATCGTCGGCCATCGTGACCGCCGCCTGGAGCGCGTCGGCGGACGAGTGGGCGTGAGAGTGGGCGTCGTTGGTGGGCGTGTTCATAGGCGGATTATACGCTGCGACATAAGGGCCAAGTTCCGGGCGTGCGGCGTCACGGCTTTATTGCGGCTGCTCGGGCTTGGCCGGCGCGATGATCATGACCGGCGGCGTGGTGTCGGTGGGCACGCCCTTGTAGTCGGGCGGATCTTGCGGCGGCGTGTGGTGAGGCACGGTGGCGTCGCCACAGGCCGACAGGAGCAGGGAGCAGATAAACAAAGCAGCGAAACGCGGCATGGACGGCCCGGAAATGAAGTTCAGGAGGTTTTAGATACGAATACGAAGAGTGAACGCAGAAGATTAAACGATATCGGAGATTGGCGAGAGAACGGAAACGTGGGCGCTGTGACCACAGCGCCAGAAATGGCGAAGGGGTCACGAGTTAAACTCGTGACCCCTTCATTTAAAACGTGGTCGGAGCGAAAGGATTCGAACCTTCGACCCTCTGATCCCAAATCAGATGCGCTACCAGGCTGCGCTACGCTCCGACAAGAACGAGATGATAGCGTTTTACCGACACCCGCGCAATCGAAACTATTGGACGCCGCGTTGAGTCCGAAGCCATAGCACTTGCGCGGCCTTCGCCGGTCCAAATTGAAAAACCCACAGGAGACATCCGATGAACCTCATTCTCTGGCGCCACGCCGAAGCAGAAGACCAGGCTGCGAGCGATCTCGTGCGCCAGCTGACGCCGCGTGGCGTAAAACAGGCTCAGGGCGCGGCGAAGTGGCTGAAGAGCCGGTTAGACGACGATGCGGTGTTTCTCGTCAGTCCGGCCACGCGCACGATCCAGACAATGGAAGCGTTTGGCGACCGCTATCGCGTCGCAAAGGAACTCGCGCCGGGGGCCAGCGCCCAGGCCGTGCTGGATGCCGCGGAATGGCCGCGCGGCGTCGCGGAGACTGTCGTCGTAGTCGGACATCAACCAACGCTCGGGCGCGTCGCGGCTTCGCTGATGACCGGCCACGAAGCCGAATGGACCCTGAAGAAAGGCGGTATCTGGTGGTTCCAGCAACGCTCCCGCGCAGGCGACGACCAAGTCGTGCTGCGGGCGGTAACAAGTCCTGATTTACTGTAGCAAAAGACTGTAGCAATAGCTCAAACAGCCCCCCAAGGCGGCAAAACCGTGGCTTCGCGGTGACGCTTCATTGAATCGTCATAGTCACGCCATGCGAGCGTCATTCGGAATACTTACATTGGCGGCTAAACGGTAATACGTCAGCCAAATCCACTTGGGGGTTGCCAATGCAGAAATCGACGACGCTCGCTTTATTGAGCACATCGAATGGACTGAGCGGGTCTGGTGGCTCGAACGTTGCTGAACTCCGCCGGCGTTTGCCGAGTGCGGCGGAGACCGTGGCGGGGCAACATCGGCTGCGGGTATCGTGGGCGCATTCCGAAGCTGAATTGCGCGAAGCGCAGCGCCTGCGGTATCGCGTGTTCGCCGATGAGATGGGGGCACAACTGAAGGGTCCGGCCGGCCTGGACGTAGACGCGTTCGATGCCTTTTGCGACCACTTGCTCGTCCGCGACCTGAACACGCTGAAGGTGGTGGGAACGTATCGCGTGCTGCCCCCGCATCAGGCGGCGCGCGCCGGACGTCTCTATGCCGAGAGCGAATTCGATGTATCCCGTCTCGCGCATCTACGCCCGAAGCTGGTGGAACTCGGCCGCTCGTGCGTGCATGCGGACTACCGCAGCGGTGGAGTGATCATGTCGTTGTGGGGCGGCCTGGCCGCGTACATGAAGCAGAACGGCTACGAGACCATGCTGGGTTGCGCGAGCGTCGCAATGGCGGACGGTGGCCACTACGCCGCCGACCTGTACGAAGGGTTGGAGAAGGAAGCGCTGACGTCGCCGGAATACCGGGCGTTTGCGCATACACCGTTGCCGGTGCAGGAACTGCGGACGGGCGCCAAGGTAGCGCCGCCGCCTTTGCTGAAGGGCTATTTGCGTCTGGGCGCGAAAATCTGCGGCGCGCCGGCGTGGGATCCCGATTTCAATACGGCGGACTTTTTGACCTTGCTGCGCATATCGGAGATAGGGGACCGCTACGCGCGTCACTTCATGGCCGACTGACAACGCCAACGAGCAACAAGAAAAGCGGAAGAGACGAAGCGCGCCAGCGATAACGATCAGACCAACACCGCTGGCGGCACGTACTACGATGCCGCAATAACTGCGCGTGACGGGTATTCCGTTCAAGCGTAAAAAATAGGTTCGAAGTCCGTACTACTTTTTCACAGGGAGACGGTCGAGGGATCAACGTGGCCCAAGAGAAGCCGTCGCCCTCCTCCGCCGGACCCCTCAAACGCCCGTATAAACCACCCGATACGGCTTGCCGATCTTCTCCCACTCAGCCGCTTCCTGAACGAGGCTGTAGTCGGTAAGCGGATTGAGCGAGACCCAGTCGTTGGGCAAACGCACATCGAAGCCGCCGTTGGCCAGCGAAACCTGAATGGCCGGAAACCCGACATCCGCCCGCCGCCGGCAAAGCAGCGCCGCAAGCCGCAGACAAAACAGCAAGGTCCAGTCGACATCCCGAGCTTGCGACAGCTTGCCCAACTTGCCCACATGCCCAAGCACCAGGCCGGCTAACCGGGCCTGATCAGTCCGCGAGAACCCGGGCATATCCGCATGACTCGCGATATACGCAGAATGCTTGTGATAAGCGCTATGCGAGATAGAAAGCCCGATCTCGTGCAATGCCGCCGCCCATCCCAGGAACATCTGATTTTCGATCCGCCGGTCGGCGTCGATATCGATCGCTTCGATCTGCTCATAGAAACCGATTGCCAGTTCGGCAATACGGTCCGATTGCTCGCCATCCACCGCATAGCGCCGCTTGAAGCCTTCCACCGTCACCGTACGCATGTCCTGGTGCTGCGTGCGCCCCAGCAGGTCATAGAGCACGCCAAGACGCAGCGCGCCATCGGTGGTATCGACGTATTCAATCCCCAGCTCCTCGAACACGCCGAGCATGATCGACAAGCCGCCCGCCAGCACGGGAATCCGGTCAGACTTCAACGCGATCAACTTCAGCCGGTTCACATTCTCAGCCTTGATCAGCGCCTTCTTCAGCCGCTCCAGCCCGCCGCGTGAAATGCCGTGGGTAATGCCGGGATCGTTGAAACCGTTTGCTTCGATCAACTCGGCCAGCGCCCGCGCCGTACCCGACGATCCAATTGCCTGATCCCAGCCCGTCTGTTTGTATTCGCTCGAGATAATCTCGATTTCTCGCTTGGCGGCGAGTTCGGCTTGCCGCATTGAATATTCATCGACATTGCCGGCTGCGAAAAACTGCCGGCTGTGACTCACGCAACCTATATACAGGCTCTCCATATGAATGGGCGTATAGTGCGAGCCGATAATAAATTCCGTCGATCCCCCGCCGATATCCACCACCAGCCGCTTGCCCGCGCTCGCCGGCACCGAATGCGCAGCACCCGCATAAATAAGACGCGCTTCTTCCCGTCCGGCAATCACTTCAATGGGAAAGCCAAGTGCGTTCTGTGCTTCGGCCAGGAATTCGTCAGCGTTTTTAGCCACGCGCAGCGTGTTGGTCGCGACCGCGCGCACGTGGTCGGGATGAAAGTCCCGCAGCCGCTCGCCGAACCGCTTCAGCGCGTCCCAGCCGCGCAGTTGCGAGGCCCGGTCGAGGAACTTGTCCCGCGACAATCCCGCCGCGAGCCGCACGGGTTCACGCAGCGCGTCTACCTGATAGATCGGGCTGCCGGAAGGCGTCTCCTCGACGCGGCCAACAATCAGCCTGAAGCTGTTCGATCCGAGATCTACGGCTGCCAAAAGATGAGGGGGGTTGACCATCGATTTTCCAGGTTCCGTAGGGTTGTGCCCGCGAGCTCGTTGCAACCAGACGCGGTCCGGGCAGCATTTGAACACGCCGAGCCGCAGCAGCGCGCCAATTTTAAGTCCAAGCGGACGACTGTGCTGGCCTGGCAAATAATCCAATGCAGCAAACTGCGCCAATGAATCGATTTCAATTGTTAGCCGAAATTGGGCGAATGTCGCCAGGATCAACCATATCCGAGACGTGCGTTAGATTTATGACACCATGTTTTCACAAAAACGTCATCATACTGTGGCCCATTCCGAGCGATCCTTGCACATTCTGATTTTTTGACTGCCAATACTATCGATGTCCTTACGCTATCCCCTTCTTAATCGCGAACTGGGCATTCTGGGTTTTAACGAACGAGTATTGTCGCAGGCCGCCGACACCGGCGTCCCGCTGCTCGAACGGCTCCGCTTCATCTGTATTACCAGCAGCAACCTCGACGAGTTTTTCGAAGTCCGCATGGCCGGCATGCAGGAACAGATGCGCGACAACCCGGGCTCGCTCTCGCCCGACGGCATGTCGCTGCAGCATGTGTACGACCTTGTGGTCGAACGCGCGCATCGCCTGGTCCATCAGCAATACGTCATGCTCCAGGACACCGTGTTTCCCGCGCTGGAAAGCGAAGGGATCTACTTTCACGGCGTGGAATCATGGACCGAAGCGCAGACGGGCTGGGCGCGCGATTATTTCCAGAACGAGTTGCTGCCGGTGCTGACGCCAATCGGACTGGACCCCGCGCACCCGTTTCCGCGCGTGCTAAACAAGAGCCTGAACTTCGTTGTCGAACTGGAGGGCCGCGACGCGTTCGGCCGCCAGGCGATGATGGGCATCGTGCAGGCGCCGCGCGCGCTGCCGCGGCTCGTGCGCATGCCCGAGCCGCTGTCGGGGTATCCGCACGGCTTTGTGCTGCTGAGCTCGCTGCTGCAGCGTTTTGTCGACGCGCTGTTTCCGCATCTGGTCGTGCGCAGTTGCAACCAGTTTCGCATCACGCGCAACAGCGAATTGTTCGTCGATGAAGACGAAATCACCAACCTGCGCGTGGCGCTGCAGGGCGAACTGCCCGCGCGGCATCTGGGCAATGCGGTACGTCTGGAAGTGTCGGCGGAGACGCCACCGCACATGATCCGGCGCCTGCTTGACGAGAGCGAACTGAACGACCGCGATTGTTATCGCGTGAACGGGCCGGTCAATCTCGTGCGCCTGATGCAGTTGCCCGAGATGGTCGACCGGCCGGACCTGAAGTTCGTGCCGCATATTCCGGCCGTGCCGAAAGCTATTGCGGCCGCATCGAACATGTTCGATGCCATCGATCAGGCCGATATCCTCCTGCACCATCCGTACGAGAGTTTTCAGCCCGTGCTCGAGTTGCTGCTGCAGGCGGCCAAAGATCCGCAGGTGGTGGCGATCAAGCAAACAATCTATCGGACCGGTACGGACTCGCCACTGATGGACGCGCTGATGCAAGCCGCGCGCAACGGCAAGGAAGTCACCGTAGTGGTGGAACTGCTCGCGCGCTTCGACGAAGAGACGAATATCAACTGGGCGTCGCAGCTCGAAGCCGTGGGCGCGCATGTGGTGTACGGCGTGGTCGGCCACAAATGCCACGCGAAAATGATGCTGATCGTGCGGCGCGTGTCGCACAACGGCAAGATGATGCTCAGGCGTTATGTGCATCTCGGCACGGGGAACTATCACCCGCGTACTGCGCGTCTTTATACCGATTTCGGCGTGATGACTTCGGATCAGGAAGTCTGCGAAGACGTGCATCACGTGTTCCAGCAACTCACCGGCATCGGCGGCGAATTGCGCTTGCACCAGCTCTGGCAAGCGCCTTTTACGTTGCATCCGAATCTGATGGAAGCCATTCGTGCTGAAGCCGACAACGCGCGCGCGGGAAAGAAAGCGCGGATTGTCGCGAAGATGAATGCGCTGCTCGAACCGACCGTGATCATCGCGTTGTATGAAGCGTCTCAGGCAGGCGTGAAAATCGACCTGATCGTGCGCGGTGTCTGCGCGTTGAAACCCGGCGTGGAAGACCTGTCCGAGAACATCACGGTGCGCTCCATCGTCGGACGCTTTCTAGAGCATCACCGCATCTTTTATTTTTACTCGGGCGGAGAGGAGAAGGTGTATTTGTCGAGCGCGGACTGGATGGACCGCAACTTCTTCCGGCGCGTCGAAGTGGCATTTCCCGTGAATGACCGGCGCCTGAAACGGCGCGTGATTGCCGAAGGACTCTCAGTCTTTCTCGGCGATAACCAGTCGGCATGGCTCATGCAAAGTGACGGCCATTACAAGCGCCGCCGCCCGGGCAAGTCGATGCGTAATGCGCAACTCGGCCTGCTCGCGAAGTTCTGCCCTTGATGTTTTGATGTTGCCGCGGCTTGGGGCGCGCGCTGCCTTCCAGGCACGTCAAGCCGTTGCAAACCCCTGCAAGCTCATTCAAGCCGCGATCGACTTTCTCATCGCCGTGCGGGCGGCCGAAAACTTGACCGAGAAGGTGCTTCCCCGCCCTTCCTCGCTCTTGACTTCGAGGTCGGCCAGATGGCGTTGCAATACATGCTTCACGATCGCGAGCCCAAGGCCCGTGCCGCCGGTATCGCGCGAGCGGCTTCTATCGACACGATAAAACCGCTCGGTCAGACGCGGAATATGTTCGGCCGGAATACCGAGTCCGCTATCGCGTACTGAAAACACCGCCCGATCGCGAACGCGCTGCCACGAGACGTCAATGGTTCCGCCGTCCGGCGTATAGCGAATCGCATTCGTCACGAGATTCGCGAGCGCACTGACAATCTCCGTTTCCGAACCGGACACCGTCAACGCTTCATCAATATCGAATGTAATTCGATGTCGGCCATTCGAAAGATTATCAGCGTCTTCTTCAAGGTGGCGCAGAACCGCGCGCATATCGAGAACGTCGTCGCTCGGTGGTTTGACATCGCCTTCCAGATTCGCGAGCACGAGCAGATCGCGCACGATGTTCTGCATGCGTGACGACTGCTGCTCCATCATCTCCAGATAACGCGCCCGGTCGGATTCATCCAGCGGCAACTCGCGCATGGTTTCAAGAAAGCCGGATAGCACGGTCAGCGGCGTCTTCAACTCGTGCGAAACATTTGCGACAAAATCCCGGCGCATGGAATCCGTTCTTTCCAGTTCCGTTATGTCCTGGGTCAGAATCAGCTTCCGGTTTTCACCATAGGGGAATATTTGCACCGACAACACATGCTGCCGGTTCAGCCCCATCCCGCGCATCACCAGCACCGACTCATAATGCTGCGAAGCGAGATAACGAACGAAGTCGGGTTGGCGTACGAGATGCGTGATGTGCTGGCGCAGATCGCGTTTGGCGTCGAGCCCGAAATGCGTTTCCGCGATGGCGTTGCACCACTCTATCTGGTCGCTGTCGTCGAGCATGGCCACGCCATTCGGTGACGCCTGAATGCCCTGGATAAACCGTGAATGCTGCTGCTCGACCTGGCGCACCTGCGCGTGCCAGCGCTTCGCAAGCTTATGCAGCCGATAATAAATCTCGCCCCACACGCCAGGCGCGCTCGGCACTTCGCCGTACACGGGCGCGTCGAGCAAACGCCACAAGCGCTGCGTATGAAAGGTGGTGAAGAGGGTTTGCAGAACTAGCATGACGAGCGCAAAACAGAGCGCGGCGCGCACTCCGAACAGCACGCCCACAATCCCGCTCAATACCGCGAGCAACGCGAGGGACACGAGGGAACGCGTCCAGATGATATTCATGAATTAGCGGGATCGAGATTATTGCCACGCGACCACAATTGGCCGCGGGCTTCATTCACTCTTCTCAAGCACTCTTCTCATTTACTCCATCAAGCACTCTTGGCCAGCCTGTAACCACTGCCGCGAACCGTTTCAATCATAGCATCGCAACCAGCCGGCTTTAAGGCTGCCCGCAGACGCTTGATATGCACGTCCACCGTCCGCTCTTCCACGAATACATGGTCGCCCCATACCTGATCCAGCAATTGCGTGCGGCTATGCACGCGCTCAGGATGCGTCATGAAGAAGTGCAGCAAGCGGAACTCGGTCGGCCCGAGATCGAGCTTGATGTCGTCGCTACCCTGACCGTTCGAATGCGCCGCTACCCTATGGGTCGCCGGATCGAGGCGCAAGCCGTTGATCGCGACCACGTCTTCCGTCAATTGCGGCGCGCGCCTGCGCAATACCGCCTTGATCCGCGCCATCAATTCTTTCGGCGAAAACGGCTTCGTCACATAATCGTCGGCACCAATTTCAAGTCCGAGCACCTTGTCCTGCTCATCGCCACGGGCAGTGAGCATGATGATCGGAATATGTTTCGTGCGTTCGTTGCCCCGTAATTCCCGCGCAAAGGCGATGCCGGATTTACCCGGCAGCATCCAGTCGAGAAGTACTAAGTCCGGCAAGACGTCGCTGATCAGGTTTTGCGCCTGTTCCGCGTTATAAGCACGAATGGGGCAATGGCCCGCGTGTTGCAGATTCACCGAAATCAATTCGGAAATCGCGGGTTCGTCTTCTATAACGAGAATGCTGCTGGGCATCGGCACCTCTGTAACCTTCTTCGCGTAAGTTGAACAACTGACATCTGAATCACAAAAGAATCAGCTCAGTGCTTCGCGTTCGAGTTGATCGCGCGACACATGGCGGACATCCGTTCCCTTCACAATGTAAATAATGAACTCCGCAATGTTCTTTGCATGATCGCCAATTCGTTCGACCGCTTTAGCGATGAACAGATAGTCGAGACCCGCCGAAATCATGCGTGGATCTTCCATCATGTACGTCACCAGCTTGCGCACGAACGCACGGAATTCTTCGTCGATGGCTTTGTCGTCGCGAACGATTTGAGCGGCGGCGACCGTATCCAGGCGCGCGAATGCATCTAGCGCACGGCGCAGGATGGAGACCGCCATTTCGCCGGACAACTTGATTTCCGCGATGTTGACGTTACGCCCCATGCCATCTTCATTGATGCGCCTCACGCGCTTGGCGATCTTTTCGGCTTCATCGCCCGCACGCTCGAGATTCGTAATCGTTTTCGAAATTGCCATCAACAAACGCAAGTCACGCGCAGCCGGCTGACGGCGCGCGATGATGTTGCTGCATTCCTCGTCGATCTCGACTTCCATGGTGTTCAGGCGCGTCTCGGCGAGCACTACCTCTTCGACAATATTCATGTCGAACGTATTGAGCGCCTGCATGGCCTTGATGATCTGGGACTCGACCAGACCACCCATTTCCAGCACCTTCGATGACACCGCATTCAGATCGGCGTCGAACTGGCTCGACAAATGTTTATCGGACATATTTGCTCCTGAAGTCCTTTTTTAGCCCGTGTGACCTGGCGGCAAACTCCGCCGCGCGATTCAACCAAACCGGCCGGTGATGTAGTCTTCCGTTTCCTTTCGGGACGGTTTGATGAAGATCTTTTCCGTATCGCCGAATTCAATCAATTCGCCCAGATACATATAAGCAGTGTAGTCCGAACAACGCGCCGCCTGCTGCATGTTGTGCGTGACGATCACCACCGTGTAATCATCCTTCAGTTCGGCAATCAATTCTTCAATGCGGCCCGTCGAAATCGGGTCGAGCGCGGAGCACGGTTCGTCGAGTAACAGCACTTCCGGGCGAATGGCAATGCCGCGTGCAATGCACAGGCGCTGCTGTTGTCCGCCCGACAGGCCATAGCCGCTTTGCGGCAGCTTGTCCTTCACTTCGTTCCAGAGCGCCGCTTTCGTCAGCGCCCATTCCACGCGGTCATCCATCTCCGAGCGCGACAGTTGCTCGAACATCTTTACGCCGAACGCAATGTTGTCGTAGATCGACATGGGAAACGGCGTCGGCTTCTGGAACACCATGCCCACGCGTGCACGCAGCAGCGAGATATCACGGCTGGTATCGAGCAGGTTGTTGCCGTCCATCAGGATCTCGCCTTCCGCGCGCTGCTCCGGATACAGCGCGTACATCTTGTTGAACGTGCGCAACAACGTGGACTTGCCGCACCCCGACGGACCGATGAACGCCGTCACCTTATGTTCAGGAATCCGCAGGTTAATGTTCTTCAGTGCATGAAACTTGTTGTAGAAGAAGTTGAGGTTGTTCACCTCGATCTTCGGTTTCATCGATCCGACCGGCGGCGCCTGATGGGCCGGCTTGAAGCCCCCGGGTGTTGCACCGCGCTCAACCGTGCTGGAATGGTCACCGCTGGCGGCGGGATTAGCGCTCCGGGCGCTCACATCGCTTGCGACTGTGTTCATGGAATGATTCCGCCTTATTTTTTCGAGAAGATCGTGCGTGCCAGGATGTTCAGACCGAGCACGCCGAGCGTGATCAGGAACACGCCGGCCCACGCGAGCGCTTGCCATTGGGGGAACGGGCTCATCGCGAACTTGTAGATCGTGACGGGCAGGTTGGCCACCGGTTGATTCATGTCCCACGAGAAGAACTGGTTGGACAGCGCCGTGAAGAGCAGCGGCGCGGTTTCGCCGGTGATGCGTGCAACAGCCAGCAGGACGCCCGTCACGATGCCGCTGACCGACGCCTTCAGCGTGATCGAGACAATCATCTTCCACTTCGGCGTGCCGAGTGCGAAGGCGGCTTCACGCAACGCGTTCGGCACGAGCCTCAGCATGTTCTCGGTCGTACGGATCACGATCGGGATCTGCAGCAACGCCAGCGCGATCACGCCGGCCCAGCCGCTGAAGCGGCCCATTTGCGCAACCACCAGCGCATACACGAACAAGCCGATCACAATAGACGGCGCCGACAAGAGGATGTCGTTGATGAACCGCGTCACGCTCGCCAGCCAGCGCTTGTCGCCGTATTCAGCGAGATAAACGCCCGCGAGAATGCCGAGCGGCGTGCCAACGCAAGTCGCGAGAACCACCAGCATCAAGCTGCCGACAATGGCGTTCAGCAACCCACCGCCATCGGTATTAGGCGGCGGCGTGTTCTGCGTGAACAACTCAATCGACAAACCGCCGATACCCAGCTTCAGCGTTGTATAGAGAATCCAGATGAGCCAGAAGAGGCCGAACGCCATGGCCGCGAGCGACAACACCAGCGCGACGACATTCTTGCCGCGGCGGCGGCGCTGCAATTTGTTGCGCGTGGCTTCTTCCCGTTCCGGATTGCCGGAGCCGGGGAATTGAATGGTGGACTGGCTCACTTGGCGCCCTCCCCTTTTTCAAGTCGAAGCAGCATGAGTTTGGACAGCGACAACACAATGAACGTGATCAGGAAGAGGATCAACCCGAGCTCCATCAACGCCGATGTATGCAAGCCCGGACTCGCTTCGGCAAACTCGTTGGCGAGTGCCGAGGTAATGCTGTTGCCTGGTGAAAACAACGAGACGTTATCGAGCAGATTGGTGTTGCCGATCACGAATGTCACCGCCATCGTCTCGCCGAGCGCGCGGCCGAGGCCAAGCATCACGCCGCCGATCACACCGGTCCGCGTGAAAGGCAGCACGATTTTCCACATCACTTCCCACGTCGTGCAGCCGATGCCATACGCCGATTCCTTCAGCAGGACCGGCGTGACTTCGAACACATCGCGCATCACGGCCGCGATGTACGGAATGATCATGATCGCGAGAATGACGCCGGCACACAGGATGCCGATGCCAATTGGTGGCCCCTGAAAGAAGCGGCCGATAAGCCAGACATCGCCGAGCAGTTTGCCCAGCGGTTTTTCGAAATACGTCGCAAAAATGGGGGCAAAAACGAGCAGGCCCCACATGCCATAGACAATCGACGGGATCGCCGCGAGCAGTTCAATTGCCACGCCGAGCGGCCGGCGCAGCCATGCGGGCGCGAGCTCAGTCAGGAACAGCGCAATGCCGAAGCTCACAGGCACGGCGATGATCAACGCGATGATTGAGGTGGCGATGGTGCCGTAGATAGGCACGAGCGCGCCGAAACTATCGGTCTGCGGATCCCACTCGGCGCGCCAGAGGAAACTGAGACCAAATTTTTCAAGCGTAGGCAGCGAGGCCACGACCAGCGAGACGATAATGCCGCCCAGCAGCAGCAGCGTGACGACGGCGGAAAGCCGCGTCAGCCCACCGAAAACGATATCACCGAGTCGGCTCGGAGCGCGTTGAGCGCGGCTGGCCGGCGGAGTCGATGCGAGGTTGATGTCCGACATGGGAACCTTCGGAAGGGCCGCGCGGCGGATGCCGCGCGGCAATACGGACCAAGAAGCCGGATGCTTGTTGCTTAACGCTCAAAAATGCGGCTTACTGCGCGACTGCCTTGCCCGACGCGTCCTTGACCTTCGATTTCCACTGCGTTTCGATTTCGGCGACAACCGAATCCGGCAACGAGATGTAGTCGAGATCGTTTGCTGCTTGCGTGCCGTTCTTGAACGCCCAGCCGAAGAACTTCAGCGTTTCCGCGCCTTGCGCTTCCTTGTCCTGCGTCGTGTGCAGCAGCACGAAGGTTGCGCCCACGATCGGCCATGCGTCCTTGCCCGGCTCGTCCGTCAGGATCTGGTAGAACGACTTCGACCAGTCCGCGCCCGCTGCCGCTGCCTTGAACGTTTCCGTTTTCGGCTCGACCACTGCGCCCGACGAATTCTTCAGGCCGACGTACGTCATCTTGTTTTGCTTAGCGTACGCCCATTCCACGTAACCGATAGCACCCGGCAGACGCTGAACGAACGCGGCGACGCCGTCGTTGCCCTTGCCGCCCGTGCCCGTCGGCCAGTTGACCGTCGAACCTTCACCCACCTTGGCTTTCCATTCGGCGTTCACCTTGGACAAGTAGTTCGTCCAGATGAAGCTCGTGCCCGAACCGTCGGCGCGGCGCACGACGGCGATGTCGTCATCCGGCAGCTTCAGCTTCGGATTCAACGCGACGATAGCCGGGTCGTTCCATTTCTTGATCTTGCCGAGGTAGATGTCGCCGAGAACTTCACCCGACAGCGTCATCTCGCCTGCTTTGATGCCCGGCACGTTGATGGTCGGTACTACGCCGCCCACTACCGTCGGAAACTGGAAAAGCCCCTGCTTTGCCAGTTCGTCATCTTTCAGCGGTGCGTCCGAGCCAGCGAAATCCACCGTCTTTGCGATGATTTGCTTGATACCGCCCGAGGAACCGATGCCTTGGTAGTTGACCTTGCCGCCGCCCGACTTCTGGTACGTATCAGCCCATTTCGTGTAAATCGGTGCAGCGAAGGTACTGCCCGCGCCGGTGATGTCGGCTGCTTGTGCCGACATCGCGAACATTGCGCCGACGATGCCTGCGAGCGCAGTGTGCATCAATTTCATGTGATCTCCAGGGTTGTGAGCAAGTGGCTCGACACCGCGAAGGATAGGGCGTCAATGTGACAGTCCGATGACGATTGATGAAGGAAACGTGACAACGGGCTTACGATGACGAAAGTTCGGAGCATGGCGGAAATTCGACGGTTGCGTATTAAGGAAGCGCATTCTTACCTATGAATGCCGGGCGCACCATGAAAAAAAGGGCGATCCGGAAATCCGGATCGCCCTTTTTACCTCAATGTAACTTCAAGCGGTTTAGAACTCGTAACCTGCCTGCGCGCGCACGCCCGTGTCACCATTCGGCGTGACCGAAACCGCCGCGTTCATCAACCACTTGCTGTTCTCCGAACGATACGTCGCGCCTGCTGCAAAGGCGCTGTAGCCCTTGTAATTCGCCACGCCCGCACCCACGACCGTCTTGCCTGGCGCGCTAGGCATCAGGTTCGGCATGGCCATGGCCGCCGCTACGCCACTCATTGCCGATCGTTCGATCGACGACAAGCTGCTGCTTACGTCGTTGCGCAATGCATTCAACTGGTTCACGTTAGTCGCGTCGGTTCCATTGACACCCGGCGCCACATTAGTCACGCGGCGTTCGTTACCTGCCGATCCCATCGACACCGTGTTGGCTTCGTTGGCGACCGAGTTCGCGCCAATCGCCACGGAGTTGTCGCCCGAAGCGATGCTGTTGGCGCCCATTGCCATGGAATTGCTTCCCGAGGCTTGCGAGTTCCCGCCGATAGCCACGGCATTATCAGCAGTCGCGGCAGCATTGCCACCGAAGGCCGCCGACGAATCGCCCGAGGCCATCGAATGAGCGCCTGCAGCTGTCGAATTGTCGCCGGAGGCCGTGGAGTTAGAACCCGTTGCAGTCGAGTCATTGCCCGACGCTGCGGCATTCGCACCTGCTGCAGTGGAATTGTCGCCGGAAGCCGTGGAGTTAGAACCCATTGCGGTCGAGTCACTGCCCGACGCTGCGGCATTCGAGCCTGCTGCAGTGGAATTGTCGCCGGAAGCATCGGCATTCGTGCCCATCGCCGCTGCGTCTTGGCCTGTCGCCGTTGATCCGCCGCCCGATGCCTCAAGGTTGGCGATGGCGGATTCCGTGGCAGAGACTCGGGCGTTGGTCGCGCCGAGTTGGCTGCCATTGACGGCATCCGTGCTCGAGTCCGAAAGATCGCCCGCAGCCACGTTGGTCAACTGCACGGTCGCGCTTGAATCCGTGCCGCCCAGCGTGACCTTGCTGTGATCGGCGGAATCGTAGGCCACGGCGTTCGCAGCGGTCTTCGATACATCGGCGAGATCGCCCTTGATTCCAGCTATGTCCGCGCTGTTTTGCGTGACGCGGCCATCAAGGTTGCTGACGGCTGAACCGACATCGCTTACCTGTTTGCCGCCCACCGAGTATGAAGGCGCCGTCACGCCGCCGTTCGCGTCCACACTTGCTCCGCCGCCCAACGCCGTAGCAACGCTCGTCGATGCATTGAACAGCTGCGAGCCGTTGATCGCTTCCGAGCTGGCGCTGCTGACCGCGCCGTTTGCTACGCCGGTAAGCACGCGTGCGCCGTTCAGACCTGCGAAGCTGATGACGCCACCGCCCGTATTGGCGCCGACGCTAAGCGCCAGCGTCGTGGCGTCCTGGCGCACCAGTCCGGCCGTTCCGTCGTTCAAGTTGTTCATCGATACATTCAGGCTCGCAATATCCGTCGTGTTTTGCGTGACGTTCTGCGTGACCGTGTACAACTGCGAACCGTTCACGGCGTCAAGGCTGCTCGCCGATACATCGCCTGCCTTGACATTCGTCAGCGCCACGGGCGTGCCCGGGTTGCCGAGAGTGATCGTGTCGTGGCTGCTCGAATCGTAGCGAACCGAGTCCGCCAGAGCGGCGCCTTGATCGCTGACACTTTGCTGCACGGAGAACAATTGCGAACCGTTCACGGCCTCGGTGCTGTCTGCCGTCATTTGTCCCGCGGCCACGTTCTTGATTACCGTGCCTGCCGAGCCGCCCAGCGTCATCGAGCCATGTCCGGCGTCGTCATATTTGACGGTGTCGGCCATTTGCGTGTTCAGCGTGCTGATATCGCTGGTATTCGCTGCGATAGCCGTCGCGTTTTGCGCCACGTTCTGGTTCGTCGCGTAGAGCTGGGAGCCGTTCACCGCGTCCGTGCTCGTGGCCGATGAAATATCGCCTGCGGCTACGTTTGTGATCTTCGTGCCGGCTGGGCCGTCCAAGGTGATCGAGTCGTGTGCTGCGCTGTCGTATTTCACGGCATCGGCGACTTGCGTATTCAGCGTGCTGATATCGCTCGTGTTTTGCGCGATGTCGGTTGTGTTCGTTGCGATGTCAGCCGTGTTGGCGGCGATCGCCGTCGTGTTTGCCACTACGTTCTGATTCGTCGCATACAGTTGCGAACCGTTCACCGCGTCCCTGCTGGTTGCCGATGAAACATCGCCCGCCGCTACGTTCGTGATCTTCGTGCCGGCTGTGCCGTCGAGGGTAATCGAGTCGTGCGTTGCGCTATCGTATTTCACGGCATCGGCGATCTGTGTATTCAGCGTGCCGACTTGCGTATTGATCGTGCTGATATCGCTCGTGTTTTGTGCGATGTCGCTTGTGTTGGCAGCGATAGCCGTCGTGTTCGTCGCAATGTCAGCCGTGTTGGCAGCGATAGCCGTCGTGTTTGCCACTACGTTCTGGTTTGTCGCATACAGTTGCGAGCCGTTCACCGCGTCCGTGCTGGTCGCCGATGACACATCGCCCGCCGCTACGTTCGTGATCTTCGTGCCGGCTGTGCCGTCGAGGGTAATCGAGTCGTGCGCTGCGCTGTCGTATTTCACGGCATCGGCGATCTGTGTATTCAGCGTACCGACTTGCGTATTGATCGTGCTGATATCGCTCGTGTTTTGCGCGATGTCACTTGTGTTAGCAGCGATAGCCGTCGTGTTTGTCGCGATGTCGCTTGTGTTCGTCGCGGTAGCCGTTGCGTTCGTCGCGATGTCAGCCGTGTTGGCGGCGATCGCCGTCGTGTTTGCCACTACGTTCTGATTCGTCGCATACAGTTGGGAGCCGTTCACCGCGTCCGTGCTGGTTGCCGATGAAACATCGCCAGCCGCTACGTTCGTGATCTTCGTGCCGGTCGTTCCGTCCAGAGTGATCGAGTCGTGCGCTGCGCCGTCGTATTTCACGGCATCGGCGATCTGTGTGTTCAGCGTGCCGACTTGCGTATTCATCGTGCTGATATCGCTCGTGTTTTGTGCGATGTCGCTTGTGTTCGTCGCAATGTCAGCCGTGTTGGCGACGATAGCCGTCGTATTCTGAGCCACGTTCTGGTTTGTCGCATACAGTTGCGAACCGTTCACAGCGTCCGTGCTGGTCGCCGATGAAACATCGCCGGCTGCTACGTTCGTGATCTTCGTGCCGGTTGTACCGTCCAGAGTGATCGAGTCGTGCGCTGCGCCGTCGTATTTCACGGCGTCGGCGATCTGTGTGTTCAGCGTGCCGACTTGCGTATTGATCGTGCTGATATCGCTCGTGTTTTGCGCGATATCGCTTACGTTTGTTGCGATGGCCGCTGTGTTTGTCGCGATGTCGGCTGCATTGGCAGCAATAGCCGTTGTATTCGCAACTACGCTTTGATTCGTCGCATACAGCTGCGAACCGTTCACCGCGTCCGTGCTGGTCGCCGATGAAACATTGCCTGCCGCTACGTTCGTGATCGTCGTGCCAGTGGTGCCACCGAGGGTGATCGAGCTTAACGTCGTTTTGTCATAAGCGACGAATGCGTTTGTGGCGATTCCGGCCGTGTCGACCTTCAAGCCAGCTGCTTGAAGTTGGCCGTAGTTCACGGCATCGGTCGTTGACGATCCGGCCATGAGATTCACAATCTTTCGAGGGGCAACGGCAGAGCCCACTGCTACGGTGTTATTCCCTGTGGCGACCGAAGCCTGCCCGATCGCCACCGAGTTGTATCCGCTTGCCGTGGCCCCGGCGCCCAAAGCTGTTGAATAACCAGCCGTTGCGCTCGCTCCTTTGCCTAGCGAAGCAGATGATAGAGTTGCGCTCGCATGATATCCGACAGCTGTTCCACCACCGCTTGCCGACGTTGCCGTACCGACCGCCATCGATCCATATTGCCCACCGGCCGTCGCAACCGCACCACCGCCTATGGCGACGGTGCCGGTATAGTCACCGGTATCGGCTTGTGCGCCCGCGCCAATCGCCAATCCTGAGGCGCTACTGAGTACGGCATTATCTGTACCGTTATTCGCGCCGCTAACCTTAAAATAGGCAGAGTTAATCACTGACGTTCCGTCAGTAATGTGAAACAACTGTGCCCCATTGACCGCGTCCATGCTGGTCGCCGATGAAATATTGCCGGCTGCTACATTCGTGATCTTCGTGCCGGCTGTGCCATCGAGAGTGATCGAGTTGTGCGCTGCGCTAGCGTATTTCACGGCATTGGCGGCTTGCGTGTTCAGCGTGCTGATGTCGGTCGTATTCGTCGAGATAGCCGCTGCGTTTGTCGCAATGTCAGCCGTGTTGGCGGCGATCGCCGTCGTGTTTGCCGCTACGCTCTGATTCGTCGCATACAGTTGCGAACCGTTCACCGCGTCCGTGCTGGTCGCCGATGAAACATCGCCCGCTGCTACGTTCGTGATCTTCGTGCCGGTTGTGCCGTCGAGCGTAATCGAGTCGTGCGCTGCGCCGCCGTATTTCACGGTATCGGCTGCTTGTGTGTTCAACGTGCTGATGTCGCTCGTGTTTTGCGCGATATCGCCTACATTAGTTGCGATGGCCGCTGTGTTTGTCGCGATGTCAGCGGCATTGGCAGCAATCGCCGTTGCATTGGCAGCTACGCTTTGATTCGTGGAATAAAGCTGCGAACCGTTCACCGCGTCCGTGCTGGTCGCCGATGAAACATTGCCTGCCGCTACGTTCGTGATCTTTGTGCCTGCCGTGCCGCCGCCCAGCGTAATCGAGCTTAGCGCCGTGTTGTCATAAGCGACGAATGCGTTTGTGGCGATTCCGGCCGTGTCGACCTTCAAGCCTGCTGCTTGAAGTTGGCCGTAGTTCACGGCATCGGTCGTTGACGATCCAGCCATGAGATTCACAATCTTTCGAGGGGCAGCGGCAGAGCCCACTGCTACGGTATTATTCCCTGTGGCGACCGAAGCCTGCCCGATCGCCACCGAGTTGTATCCGCTTGCCGTGGCCCCGGCGCCCAAAGCTGTTGAATACCCCCCCCTGCGGTCGCCCCTTTGCCTAACGCAACAGATGATATGCCCGTCGAGAGAGTGTGATATCCGATGGCTGTTCCGCCCGCACCTCCATTGGCGGACGTACCGATCGCCATCGATCCATACATTCCGTTGGACGACGCTACCGCATTGCCACCGACGGCGACCGTGTCCGTATCGGCTCTCGCGCTCGCGCCGATAGCCACGCCTGAACCGCTGAGCACGGCATTATCGGTACCGTTATTCGCGCCGCCAACCTGAACATAAGCGGAGTTGATGACTGACGTTCCATCGGTAATGTGAAACAACTGCGCCCCATTGACAGCGTCGGTGCTGGTCGCACTGAGAGTTCCCGCTGCCACATTCGTGAGCTTGGTACCTGCCGTACCCTGGAACGTGATGCGGTTGTATGTCGAATCATCGTAAAGCACCGACGAGCCCGTCGGCGTCGCGCCGAACAATTGCGAACCCAGCATGGTCGAACCAAGAACCTTCGCGTTTCCGGTCGAACCCGTGGTCAATGAATCGCTATCGTCTGCCTGCAGGCTCACAACCGCATCCAGATTCCCGTTCGAGCCATCCGCTGCATCGGGCAAATCCACCTGATATCCGCTCGCAGGTACGCTGTCATCCGCCACCGCGCTACCCGACGACAACATGGCGATCGAAGCGCCCAAAGCCAGCGAAGCCGATGCCACCTTCATGGCAAGCTTGTTCTTGGCCGACTTGCCGCTGGACTTCACGTTTTCGCTAGCGGCCACATAGGTACCTGTGGAGCGGTTCAATACTGACTTGAATGACTTATTCATGATTAATATGTATTCCTAAGTTAAAGCTGTGTCTTCACACTAGCGATCGATTCGAGGCATCGCCCGAATCAGCGGTTCAATATGATCAGTTCGCCACCGATACAAAGTCCCCAGGCGCGGAGACTTTCAGAGAGCTATCGGGCGGCGGCGAACGATGAATGGATGAATCGAAATGAGGGGTTGCTCATCGCTCGCGTCAGAACCTACTTTATTAGGATGAGGCGAGGATTCTGATAGGCGTAGTCCTACAAAACGTTACAGAAAACGAAACACTTTATTGAGGCCATCGGGAATAGGTGAGCGCATGAAGCGATTGACGATCGTAAGCGCGGAAGTTGGCACTATGGAACAGGGTGGAGAGAAGCAAAGGCGCCCCGGCTCAAAACCGTTGCCCTTTCAGGAAGGAGGAGATTTCCCCAAGCAAGAACGCGCTTCCTCTCCTTCAATGCAGAGCGCTGGATTTACGCCGTTGACCCTTGATCCGGGAGCTTTATGGTTTTTAGCCGACGAGCTCTGGTCGCCCGCGTCTTATATACGTTTCTTGTATATCTGCCCGCCACTTGACTCCTCGGGGCCGTCCCACGGTCGCACTTCCGATCGTTCGCCGTGGTCCACTTACCTGCGCGACTTGCACCCACTGGCGCGCGCCCATGCTGTGCGCACAAGCAAAAAAACGCCACGGTGCTAACCGTGGCGTTTTTTTTTGTATCGGGCCCTTCGCTACGTTCAGGCCGTCGCTTCCTTCACGACCTTCGCAATACTTTCGGCGTGCGCGACTGCGTCCGCCTCCGATGCCGCCTCCACCATCACGCGCAGCACCGGCTCCGTTCCCGACGCGCGAATCAGCACCCGGCCATGCGACTCCAGCGCACGCTCAGCCTGCGCAATCGATTGCCTGATAGCGTCGCTGCTCTTCCAGTCGGCGTCCGGGCTCATTCGCACATTGATCAGCTTCTGCGGAAACAGCGTGACGCCCTCGAGCAGGTCGGCAAGCGCCTTGCCGCTGCGCTTTATCGCCGCCAGCACGAGCAGCGCGGAGACAATGCCATCGCCCGTCGAATGGCGGTCGAGCGACAGAATATGGCCGGAGCCTTCCGCGCCCAGCATCCATTTGTTCTCGCGAAGCTTCTCGAGGACATATCGGTCACCCACGGCCGCGCGCACGAACTGCACGCCCGCCTGCTTCAACGCCACTTCCACCGCCATGTTCGTCATCAATGTGCCGACGGCGCCATCGATTTTTCCATCTGTCGCAATCCGGTCTTTCACAAGCACGTAAAGCAGCTCGTCACCGTTGTAGAGCCGGCCGGAGGCATCGACGACCTGGAGACGATCAGCATCGCCGTCGAGCGCAATCCCGATGTGCGCCTGATGCTCTTTTACCGCCTTGACCAGCGCGTCGGGAGCCGTGGCGCCCACGCCGTCGTTGATATTGAAGCCATTCGGCGATACCCCGATGCTCACCACTTCCGCGCCCAGCTCGTGGAACACCTGAGGCGCCACGTCGTACGCGGCGCCATGCGCGCAGTCCACCACCAGCTTCAGGCCGTGCAGATCGAAACTGGCCGGGAACGTACTTTTGCAGAATTCGATGTAGCGGCCGCGCGCATCGTCCAGCCGGCGGGCCTTGCCCAGCAATTCCGACGGCGCGCAGGACATCGGTTCGTCCAGTTGCGCCTCGATTTGCAACTCGACCTCATCGGGAAGCTTGTTGCCATCGGCGGAGAAAAACTTGATGCCGTTGTCGTAGTACGGGTTATGCGATGCGCTGATCACCACGCCCGCAGCCAGGCGCAGCGCACGCGTCAGGTAGGCGACACCCGGCGTCGGGATCGGGCCTGCCAGCATGACGTCAACGCCCGCCGCCGAAAAACCCGACTCCAGCGCCGCTTCCAGCATGTATCCCGATACCCGGGTGTCCTTGCCGATCAGTACCGTCGGGCGGCCGCCGCGCTGCGCCCAACGGTCCGCTCCCGCCAGTACTTTCCCTGCTGCATAACCCAGCCGCAACACGAAATCAGGCGTGATTGGAGCCTCACCAACCTTGCCGCGAATACCATCTGTTCCAAAATATCGACGTGCCATTGTTGCTTGTATCCCTGCGCGCAGTATTAAAGCGCTCTATATGTGTTCAATAACCGTAATGCGTTTGCAAAGTCTAAACCGTCAGACATGTTCATTGGGTGCAGAGTTGCCAGCATTACGCACCGCTTGCCATACCTTCAATGCGTCGGAAGTCGCCGCGACGTCATGCACGCGCACTATCGATGCACCGCGCTCCACCGCGCACACTGCCGCCGCTACGCTCGCCGGCACCCGGTCGGCCGGTCGCGTCCGGCCGGTCACCGCGCCGAGCATCGACTTGCGGGACATTCCAGCCAGCAAGGGCACGCGCAGCGTCGAAGGACGTGTGTCGGCTAAACGGGCCAACAAGTCATAATTATGACCCGTCACGGATTTACCGAAGCCAAATCCGGGATCCAGGCAGATACGTTCTACCGCCAGCCCGGCGTCAGTCAGCGTTCGCACGCGCTCCTCGAAGAATTCGCGCACCGCCTCCACCACGTTGAGATACACAGGCTCATGCAGTTGCATGGTTTGGGGCTCGCCGAGCATGTGCATCACGCAGAGGCCGCACGCGCTGTCCCTGACCGCATCGAGCGCGCCTTCGCGGCGAAAACCCCAGATGTCGTTGACCATATCCGCGCCGGCGTTCAGCGCGGCGCGCATGACCGCGGGTTTGTAAGTATCGATGGAAAGCGGCACGCCCGCCGCCCTCAATGCTTCGATTACCGGGATCACGCGCTCAAGCTCTTCGTCGAGCGGCACGGGCGGCGCGCCCGGGCGGGTCGACTCACCGCCAATATCGATAATGTCTGCGCCGTCGCGAATCATTGCTTCCGCCCGCGCGAGCGCCGCTTCACGCGCGACGAAACGACCGCCATCGGAAAATGAATCCGGGGTGACATTGAGGATGCCCATGATCAGCGGGCGCTCGAAGGTCAGCGTGAACCGGCCGCATTGAAGCGGTTGAGCAACGGTGTGAAGCCTGTTCGGGGGAGGTGAAGACAGCATAGTGGTCCGGCCAGACGATGATGAATGATGCTGCGTTTGTCGATTTCAAGAACGCGTCGGTCCGCCATTCGAAGGAAGTGCATACCGCGGAGCTTAAGCGGCGGAACTCAAGCGATCGCCAGTTGAACCGGTGAATCTGCTCCGTGCGGTCTCAAAAAACGAGTCCCAACGGAAAAGGGCTGGTGTGAAAACACACCAGCCCCTTCTGTATTGCCTCAGGATCGCGTCAGGCTGAAGCAGGAGCCGTGGCGTTACCCGGTTTGACTTCCGCGCCAGCGTTTCCACCACCCGACGACGGGTCGCTTGACGGCGGCGGCAGATTCTTCGGCGGACGCGGCGGACGACCGCCCATGATGTCGCTGATCTGCTCTGCGTCGATGGTTTCCCACTCCAGCAACGCCTTCGTCATGGCTTCGACCTTGTCGCGGTTGTCTTCCAGCAGCTTGCGGGCGAGGCCATATTGATCGTCGAGAATCCGGCGAATTTCAGCATCGACCTTTTGCTGCGTGGCTTCGGATACCGTTTTTGACGCCATCTTGCCAAACATGCCGTCCTGCTCGGTATCGACATACACCATCGTGCCGAGCACATCCGACATACCGTAACGCGTCACCATGTCACGTGCCATCTTTGTCGCACGCTCGAAGTCGTTCGAAGCACCCGTTGACATGGAGTTCAGGAACACTTCCTCCGCTGCACGGCCGCCGAACAGGATGGCGATTTCCTCAAGCATCTTGTCGCGATACAGATTCACGCGATCATGCTCCGGCAACTGCCACGTGATGCCCAGCGCCCAGCCACGCGGCATGATGGAGACCTTGTGAACCGGATCTGCATGAGGCAGCAACTTGGCCACTACCGCGTGACCTGACTCGTGATAAGCCGTATTGCGACGCTCTTCTTCACGCATCACGGCCGACTTGCGTTCCGGACCCATGAAGATCTTGTCTTTCGCATCTTCGAAGTCCGCCATTTCGACGATCCGCTTGCCGCGACGGGCCGCGAACAGCGCCGCCTCGTTCACAAGGTTCGCCAAATCAGCACCGGAAAAACCCGGCGTACCACGTGCAATCACCGAAGCGTCGACGTCGTTCGAAATAGGCACCTTGCGCAGATGGACCTTCATGATGTGTTCGCGACCGCGGATATCCGGCAAACCAACGTACACCTGACGGTCAAAACGGCCCGGACGCAGCAGCGCTTTGTCCAGTACATCGGAGCGGTTGGTCGCGGCGATCACGATCACGCCGGAATTCGCTTCGAAACCGTCCATTTCCACGAGCATCTGATTCAGCGTCTGTTCGCGTTCGTCGTTACCGCCGCCCATGCCGGCGCCGCGATGACGGCCCACAGCATCGATTTCGTCGATAAACACGATACACGGCGCGTGCTTCTTGGCCTGCTCGAACATGTCGCGCACCCGAGCCGCACCCACACCCACGAACATTTCAACGAAGTCCGAACCCGAGATGCTGAAGAACGGTACTTTCGCTTCGCCGGCAATGGCGCGCGCCAGCAACGTCTTACCCGTACCCGGAGGCCCGACCAGCAACACGCCGCGAGGAATACGTCCACCCAGCTTCTGGAATTTCTGCGGATCACGCAGGAAGTCGACTAGCTCGGAGACCTCCTCCTTCGCTTCGTCACAGCCTGCGACATCGGTAAAATTGATTGCGTTGTTGTTCTCGTCGATCAGCCGCGCTCGCGACTTGCCGAACGAAAACGCTCCGCCTTTCCCGCCGCCCTGCATCTGCCGCATCATGAAGAACCAGAAACCGATGATCAGGATCGTCGGTCCGAGGTAATACAGCGCGGAAACGAGCGCGTTCGGTTCGTCGTCGGCCTTGCCGCTGACCTGAACGCCGTACTTCATCAAGTCGCCGACCATCCAGATATCGCCAGGCGACACGATTTGATATTTCTGACCGTCTGCGGGAGTAACGGTGAGATTACGACCCTGAACGGTAACAGTCTTGACCTTACCGGTCTTCGCGTCGTCCATGAATTGCGAATACGAAACGCCTTCCTGGACGCGGGGCTTGTCGAACTGCTTGAACACCGTGAACAGCACCAGTGCGATAACCAGCCACACCGCTGCCTTAGAGAACATATTGTTGTTCAAAGCACCACTCCTTCACTCATAGACGGGCGCCTACATTCGCCTTGCGGCACCACCAAAGCATTCTAATCCAGACCGCAAACCCCTGCTATAGCCTTTAACTAGCGCAAAGATAGCGGCCGGGACCCGATGTTTGGACATATCCGGCAAAACGCCTACCGGGACACCCGGTCCCCAGCGGCGTTTCCACCCGCAACTCTCAATCCCGACGCTTGAGTTGCCTGCCCAAAATAAACGTTTCGGACGATTTATCGCGCGACGCCTTCGGCTTGCGCGGCGCGACGATTTTGAATTGATGCTTGAACTTCTCCACTATTTGACTATAGCCGCTGCCATGAAAACATTTGACCAATAAAGCGCCTTCCGGCTTCAGATGGTTCTGCGAGAAGTCCAGCGCCAGATCGCACAAATGTTCCATTCGCGCTGCATCCGCGCTGGCAACCCCTGAGAGGTTGGGGGCCATGTCGGAAATTACAAGATCAACCTGATGGTCTCCGACGATTTCCTTCAATTGATCCAGTACCGAGTCTTCGCGGAAATCACCTTGAATGAAAATCACGTCGGCAATCGGCTCCATGGGCAGCAGGTCGAGCGCGATGATCTTGCCATCGATCCCGCCTTCGCGCGTTTCACCGCGCTTGGACCCTTTTGCCAATTGGTTGCGCGCGTACTGGCTCCAACTCCCGGGGGTCGAGCCGAGGTCGACAATGATCTGGCCCGGTTTGATCAACTTATCCTGCTCGTCGATCTCCTTCAGCTTGTATGCCGCGCGCGCCCGATACCCCTCGCGCTGCGCGAGTTTCACGTACGGGTCGTTGATGTGGTCGTGCAGCCACGAGTAATTGAAGCGGTTTTTTGCCATTAAGAATGAACTCTTGCTGCGTGAAGCTGTGCTTTTAGCGGATAATACGCGTCTAATTCGGGCTGCTGCTCATTTGCTGGGCAACTTATTGGCCAACTTACGAAGCAGCCTTCGTCGATGTGGACAGCCGAAGTGGCTAGCCGATTCCTGCGCCGTTGCGCCCTGTGTTTGCCAGCGACGTTTGCCGGAGGCCCGCGGCTGATAATGTGCTTCGGGCTTATCTGGCAAGGGGCGGCGTCCGAGCTCCGGCGATTAAAGATTCGTTAAAATCAAGTCCGTTGCTCGCCGTACCGCCTCGCGCCGTCCGTCATTTTCTTGAGCAAGGCGTCCCGCCCTGCCCGTCTTTGTTTTGCAAATTGCGACCGTTTAGCCGCTTTTACGCTACGGCGCCTCTCATTTTAGTCGAGTCCGTTACTTCTCATGCCAGCTCTTAAACTTTCTCCCGCCCAACGCGCCGACCTGCGCTCCCTGGCTCACGCGCTCAAGCCCGTTGTACTTGTTGGCGGCGAAGGGCTGACCGAGGCCGTGCTGGCCGAGATCGAGGTGCACCTTGCTGCACACCAGCTCATCAAGATCCGCGTGTTCGGCGATGACCGCGATGCCCGCGTCGCAGCCTACGCTGAAATCTGCGACAGGCTGAACGCCGCGCCAATCCAGCAAATCGGCAAGTTGCTTGTCGTGTGGCGGCCGGAAAGCGACGAAGCTGCCGCCAAGCCTTCGCGCGCTGCCGGTGTCCGCGGCGCCAATCGCATAGCGCCTCCGAGCGCCGGCGAAGCCGCTGCCGAAAGCTCGTCGAAGGGACGTGCGCCGCGCGTGGTCAAGGTCGTCAAGATCACGCGTGACGCACCTGTCGTCCGCAAACCGAAGAAGCAAAAGCTGTTGGTTCGCGGCAACGAACGTGTGACGGCTGGCGGCAACGTCAAACGCGCAAAGAAGCGTCTGCCCAGCGCCAAGCGTCACCATCAATCGTCGAAATAAGCCTTTCCGCGTTCATCTGGGAAGCAAAAAGCCGGCGACACCCGATACCCTCGGGTGTCGCCGGCTTTTTTTAACCGCGCGCCCGACGTGCCGCGACGCTGGCTGTCTTTCCCTTCGGAATGACCGTTTGCGCCGGAAACTTTCCTGGCGGCAGGCGCCAGAACAGCACCAGTCCCAGCACGCTCTCCAAAAGGTAGAACGCGCTCGACACCCCATGCAGCATGCCAAAACGGCTTGCATACGGCGATTGCGCGAGTTCCATGCCGCCTTCCTGAGCCGCTACCCGCAGCGCATTCATGAACGGCTGAAGCGCAAAATAGCCGATCAGCACGCACAGCAGCATGCCCGCGATGACCCAGCGGGTCCGCTTGTATTCGGCGAAACCCGTTCGAACGAGGCGGTTAGCCAAAACCAGCAGCAGCAGCGCGCAGATCACGCCGAGGAATCCCTCGATGCGAAACAGTTGCGCCGCAACCGATCCCGCCGATGTCCGGTCAAGCATGCTGAACAACACCGGTGCCGCCACGAACCCGAGCGTCAGCGCGCTGCCGACCCAGATCATGGCGATGATCCGAAAGAATCGATGAGCCATCAGACGTACTTGACCGCGATAATTTCGTACTCGCGCGCGCCGCTCGGAGCCTGCACCGACGCCACGTCGCCCTCAGTCTTGCCGATCAGCGCACGCGCGATGGGCGAGCTGATGGAGACCAGCCCATGGTCGATATCCGCTTCGTCGTCGCCAACGATCTGGTAGGTGACCGCGTGGCCCGTGGCCGTCTCTTCCAGTTCGACGGTCGCGCCGAAGATCACGCGGCCGTCGGCTTCCACGGTAGTCGGGTCAATGACTTGCGCCCCGGCCAGCTTCGACTCGATCTCCGCGATGCGGCCTTCGATAAAGCCCTGCTTCTCCTTGGCCGCGTCGTATTCGGAGTTTTCCGACAGATCGCCCTGCGCGCGGGCTTCGGAGATCGAATTCACGACAGCCGGACGCTCCACGGATTTGAGGCGTTGCAATTCGTCGCGCAGCAACGCTGCGCCGCGTTTAGTCAAAGGAACTGTGCTCATAAACAACTCATTACGCAAAAATGCAGACGTAAAAAAATTACCGCGGTTAAGTGCATCTCCCGGTAAAAAAGGGAGACGCCGCTTAACCGCGGCCCTTGAAACTTAGACTTCACTTGGAGACTGCTGATACTGCTGAGACTCGAATCAGAAGCCTTAGTTTAGGCGAGCATGGAGTCCTTGTAAATCATAGACTTCCAGGTCCTTCAGATATCGCAGTCCTTCGACGGCCGCGCGGGCGCCCGACATGGTCGTGTAATACGTGACCTTGTTGGCTTGCGCGCTCATCCGGATCGAGCGGGAATCCGCAATGGCGGCACGGGTTTCGTCGACGGTGGTGAAGACCAGCGCAATTTCGCCGTTCTTGATCATGTCCACGATGTGCGGCCGGCCGTCTTTCACCTTGTTGACCACCTTCACCGGCACGCCCGCGGCCTGGATGGCCGATGCCGTGCCCTTGGTCGCCACGATCGGGTAGCCGAGCTCATGCAGCATGGTCGCGACCTCCACGGCCTTCTGCTTGTCCGCGTCCATCACGGTCAGGAGAACTGTGCCGCTTTCCGGCAAGCGCGAGCCGGCCGCAAGTTGCGACTTGAACAGCGCTTCGCCGAACGTGCGGCCTACGCCCATGACTTCGCCCGTCGAGCGCATTTCCGGTCCGAGCACGGGATCGACAGCCGGGAATTTCACGAACGGAAACACCGCTTCCTTGACGCTGAAATACGGCGGAATCACTTCCTTCGTGACGCCCTGATCGACGAGCTTCTGACCGACCATCGCCCGGGCAGCAATCTTCGCCAAAGGCAAACCGGTCGCCTTCGATACATACGGCACCGTCCGCGAAGCACGCGGATTCACTTCGAGTACATAGATCACGTCCTGCTTCGAGCCGTCTTCCTGCACCGCTTGCTGGATCGCGAACTGCACGTTCATCAGGCCGATCACGTTCAGCGCGCGCGCCATCGCGCCGGTCTGGCGCTTGAGTTCGTCGATGGTTTCCTGCGACAGCGAGTACGGCGGCAACGAACATGCGGAGTCGCCCGAATGGACGCCCGCCTGTTCGATGTGCTCCATCACGCCGCCGATAAACACCGCCTCGCCATCTGAAATACAGTCCACGTCGCATTCAATTGCGTCGTTCAGGAAGCGGTCGAGCAGCACCGGCGAATCGTGCGAAACCTTGACCGCTTCGCGCATGTAGCGTTCGAGGTCGCGCGGTTCGTGGACAATTTCCATTGCGCGGCCACCGAGCACGTACGACGGACGCACGACCAGCGGATAACCGATTTCTTCGGCCAGGCGCAGCGCTTCGTCTTCGGCACGTGCCGTGCGGTTCGGCGGTTGACGCAGGTTCAGGTCTTGCAGCAGCTTCTGGAAACGCTCGCGGTCTTCAGCGGCATCGATCATGTCCGGCGACGTTCCGATGATAGGCACGCCGTTCGCTTCCAGGTCCAGCGCAAGCTTCAACGGCGTCTGACCGCCGTACTGCACGATCACGCCAACCGGCTTTTCCAGATCGACAATTTCAAGCACGTCTTCCAGCGTCAGCGATTCGAAGTACAGACGGTCGGACGTGTCGTAGTCGGTGGAAACGGTCTCGGGATTGCAGTTGACCATGATGGTTTCATAGCCGTCTTCGCGCATCGCCAACGCTGCGTGCACGCAGCAATAGTCGAACTCGATGCCCTGCCCGATCCGGTTCGGGCCACCGCCCAGCACCATGATCTTCTTTTTATCGGTCGGATTCGCTTCGCACTCTTCCTCGTAGGTCGAGTACATGTAGGCGGTTTTCGTCGCGAATTCGGCCGCGCACGTGTCCACGCGCTTGTAGACCGGACGCACCTTCAATGCGTGCCGATGTTTGCGCACAGCCGTTTGATCCGAGCCGAGCAACTTGGCGAGGCGACGATCCGAGAAACCGCTCTGTTTCAGGTACAGCATTTCGTCTTTGGTCAGGCTCTCGATCGTGCGGCCGCTCAGCGCCTTTTCCTTCGAGACGATCTGTTCGATCTGCGCGAGGAACCACGGGTCGATAGCCGTTTCTTCAAAGATTTCTTCGGCGCTCAGGCCAAGACGGAACGCGTCGCCCAGGAACCAGATTCGGTCCGGACCCGGCTCGCCAATTTCGCGAATCACTTCGTCACGGCTGGTGGTCTTTTCATCGAGTCCATCCACTCCTACTTCCAGTCCGCGCAGCGCCTTCTGGAACGATTCCTGGAACGTGCGGCCAATCGCCATCACTTCGCCAACCGACTTCATCTGCGTTGTCAGGCGCGCATCGGCTTCGCGGAACTTTTCGAACGCAAAACGCGGAATCTTCGTGACCACATAGTCGATGGTCGGTTCGAACGACGCCGGCGTCTGACCGCCCGTGATCTCGTTCTTCAGCTCATCGAGCGTGTAGCCCACGGCCAGCTTCGCCGCGACCTTGGCAATCGGGAAACCCGTCGCCTTCGATGCCAGCGCCGACGACCGCGACACACGCGGATTCATCTCGATGACGACCATGCGACCGTCTTTCGGGTTGATCGCGAACTGCACGTTCGAGCCGCCCGTATCCACGCCAATCTCGCGCAGCACGGCGAGCGATGCGTTACGCAGGATCTGGTATTCCTTGTCGGTCAGCGTCTGGGCCGGCGCGACCGTGATGGAGTCGCCGGTATGCACGCCCATCGGGTCCAGGTTTTCGATCGAGCACACGATAATGCAGTTGTCCTTGGTATCGCGGACCACTTCCATCTCGAACTCTTTCCAGCCCAGCAGCGACTCTTCGATCAGCAACTCACGCGTTGGCGACAAATCCAGTCCGCGACGGCAAATTTCTTCGAATTCTTCCTTGTTGTACGCAATCCCGCCGCCCGATCCGCCCAGCGTGAACGACGGACGAATCACGGTCGGATAACCGCCGCTGCCCGTCAGCGCGGCAATTTCCGCCTGCACTTGCAGCGCTTCTTCCATGGAATGCGCGATGCCCGACTTGGCCGACCCGAGGCCAATCTTCGTCATCGCTTCCTTGAACTTCTGGCGGTCCTCGGCTTTATCGATAGCTTCCGGCGACGCGCCGATCAGCTCGACCTTGTACTTTTCCAGCACGCCGTGGTGGAACAAATCCAGCGCGCAATTCAGCGCGGTTTGTCCGCCCATGGTCGGGAGGATCGCATCGGGGCGTTCTTTATCGATGATCCGCTCAACGACTTCCCACGTGATCGGCTCGATGTACGTGACGTCGGCCGTGTTAGGGTCGGTCATGATCGTCGCGGGATTGCTGTTGACGAGAATGACCTTGTAGCCTTCCTCGCGCAGCGCCTTGCACGCCTGCGCGCCCGAATAATCGAACTCGCACGCCTGACCGATGATGATCGGTCCCGCGCCGATGATGAGGATGCTCTTGATGTCTGTCCGCTTCGGCATAACTGCTCTCAATGATTGTGGTGCTATGTTCTGTCTTTGCGTGTCTAGCGTAACTGTTTAAGCTGCGACTTTTTGCGCTGCCATCAGGCCGACAAAGCGATCGAACAAGTACGCAATATCGTTCGGTCCCGGCGACGCTTCCGGATGGCCCTGGAAGCAGAACGCGGGTTTATCGGTGAGCGCAAAACCTTGCAGCGTGCCATCGAACAACGACGTATGCGTGACCTTTGCGTTGGCCGGCAGCGTGGCGGCATCGACGGCGAAACCGTGATTCTGCGACGTGATCACCACGCGGCCGTTCTCAAGATCCTTCACCGGATGATTCGCGCCGTGATGGCCCGTTTTCATCTTCATGGTCTTGGCTCCTACGGCCAGACCCATGATCTGGTGACCGAGGCAAATACCAAACGTAGGAATGCCACGTTCGATGAATTCGCGCGTCGCGCGGATTGCGTAGTCGCACGGTTCCGGGTCGCCGGGGCCGTTCGAGAGGAAGATACCGTCGGGGTTCAGCGCGAGGGCGTCGGCGGCGGTAGACTCAGCCGGCAGCACGGTGACGTGGCAACCGCGCTCGGCCAGCATGCGCAGGATGTTGTACTTCACGCCGTAGTCGAACGCGACCACGCGGTACTTCGGCGCTTTCTGCTCGCCGTAGCCGCTTTCCAGACGCCATTCGGACTGCGTCCATTCGTACTTTTCTTTCGTCGAGACGACCTTCGCGAGATCCATCCCCGACAAACCCGGGAACGAACGCGCGAGTTCCAGAGCTTTCGCCTCAGCGTCGGCACCCCCGCCAGCGAGAATGCAGCCGTTCTGCGCGCCCTTGTCACGCAGGATACGCGTGAGTTTGCGAGTATCGATGTTCGAAATAGCGACGACGTTTTCCGCTTTCAGATAGTCGGCGAGGGATTGTTCGGAGCGGAAATTCGAGGCGAGCACCGGCAGATCTCGAATGATCAGGCCGGCGGCATGGACTTTGGTGGATTCGACGTCTTCAGCGTTCACACCGACATTGCCGATGTGCGGATACGTCAGGGTAACGATTTGCTGGGCGTAGCTCGGGTCCGTCAGGATTTCCTGATAACCGGTGATAGCGGTGTTGAACACCACTTCGCCGATCGTGTGACCGGACGCGCCGATCGAATGACCACGAAAAACCGTGCCGTCGGCGAGTGCGAGGATTGCGGGAGAGAATGACGGCAACACGGGAAGCTCCTTTGGAACACCCTGTTTGCCGACCTGTCATCCGACCGTGGGGTCGCGCGCGGCCGTGAAGTGGCGCGCGCAGACCCGCATCGCGTTCGATTGCGTCGGGCGCAAGACCCGCCGGTTTCCCTGATCGGGCTCCAATGACGGGAGGCGCGAATCAGGCGTTTGGCGGGATGCGCGCGTGTTGCAAGGCGCGGCGGATGAACGGTGAGTGGGAGGTAGGCGCTAGGGTGTAGGTTGATTTGCTCAAACCTTCGAATTATAGCCCGAAAACGCCCTTCCCTCCAAATTTGAGACGCATCATATGCAAGACGCGTTCCAGGTCAGGCGCTGTGGGCCTTGTCCAGCGGGCATGCGGCGATCATGACGGCACGCCGCCGCGCTTTTCGAGAACGCTGCTCGGCAGGACATACCAGATGGCACTGGCGATCTGCAGAGCGATCAGCACGCCCCACACGCTCAAATGTGCCGCGGCTGGGTAATGGCCGCCCTGGGTTGGCCAGCGCGACAGCATCGCGCCTATGCCCACCTGCAAGCCGAAGATCAGGATGAACAGGACAAGCGTGAGCGTGCTGTGCGCGCGGCCGATCATGTGCGTCGGGAAGTATTCGGCCATCACCGCATAACTCAGGATGCCGGTTCCGCCGAAAACGCCGTAACACGCAATCAGCAACGCCGGCGCAATGGGTGCACGCACAAGCATCAGCACCTGCACAAGGACGAACAGCCCCATGCCAAAACCGCAGAACGCGTACACGGTGACACCGCGCTTTTGCAGGCCGCGCGCCGCCACGCCGAAACCCACGCAGCCGATCATCATCGCAATGCCAAGCACCGATACCAGCACTGCTGCGTATTGAGCGCTCAGGCCCATGACATCGAGGAGATAAGGCCTTATCCATAGCGACTGCATGGCGTAGAAAACACCTTGCGTGACGACCGAAAACGACGCGATCTTCCAGAACGCGCCGCTGCCAAGAATGTGCCACGTGCCCTTGAACTGCGTGAGCATGTCGGCTTTGCGATGCACGCCGTCGCGATGTTCCGGCGCGAACAGGAAGATTGCTGCCGCGACCGCGAGGGTCATGACCACCAGACCGTAGCAGACGTTGCGCCAGTCGGTCACGCCGAGCAGGAGGGCGAGCGGCGAACCGACCACCACGCCGCCGAGGCCGCCCACCGCCATCACAAGGCCGTTGACCATCGGAAGTTGTGCCACGGGCAGGATTTGCGCGAGCGCCTTGAACGCTGCGCTCATGCAGACGGACACGCCCACACCAATCAGCAGCCGCCCCAGCATCATGGCGCCGATGCCGTGCGCCGCACCGAACACGCCGATGCCAAGTGCCGCGAACAACAGCATGCCCGCGGTGACGCGGCGCGGGCCGAAGCGATCGAGCAACATGCCCACGGGAATTTGCGCCGCTGCAAAACCAAGAAAATACAGCGACGTGAGCAAGCCAAGATCCGCCCCCGACAAACCCAGGTCGTGCGTGATGTAGGGCGCGAAGCCGAGATTCACCCCGCGGAACACGTACGAGACGAAATATCCGGCGGAAAACAGAAAAAAGACGCGAAGCCCAGCGGAAGACGTCATGTGCACAGAGCAGGGGTTTTTATATGAAGCGGCAGTTTAACGCGCACGCTCAATTGAAAACGCCGTCACCTTGGTGACGGCGTGGATTCTTGACCGCGCAGACAGGTTTATTGTTTCTTCTTTTTATCTGTCGACTTGGTTGATTTCGTGGTTTTGGATACTGCCGTAGGCCTTACCGCCGCCGATTTGACTGCTTTGGACGGTGCGCCGAATTGTTCAGTCACGCGCGTCGCCCTGACGGGACCGCTGGTTTTGCCGCCACGCGCCGTGCTCTTCGATTCCGGCACGTGCGTGCCGATCCGTGTCACACCGCCCCTGTTCCGGCTTGACGCAGCCACCGTTTCCACGCGCACCGGACCGGGTTCAGCCGGGACAGCACGCCCAACCGGCACGTGCAGCACGATCAACTGGCCGGGCATGACGGAATCGCGGCGAGTACGGTTCCAGCTTTTAACCTGCGAGATCGACACGTTGTAGCGATCCGCAAAAGTCGACATGGATTGTGCGCGGCGAACGCGGATCAGCATCTTGCGGGTATCGGGAACGTCCGGTTCAACGGCCAGCATGGCGCTTTCGGCGACGTCGGCGCTGATGTCTTCGTCGTCGTCATCGCTGCGCGGCACCACGATGGTCGAGCCCGCCTTCAGCCGCATGCCCGCCGGAATGCGGTTCACCGACATCAGCGTGTCCGCGTCCACGCCAATTTTCTGCGCGATGACCGCGGGCGTTGCCCGTTCACTCACCGTATAAGTCGTCCACGACGACAATTGGCCCGAATACGACTTCAGGTTCTTCTGGAAGGCGCTGGCGTTATCGAAGGGCAGCAAAATCTGCGGACTCGTTGCGCCAAGAATCACCGGTTTCGCAAACGATGGATTCAGCGAGCGGAACTCCTCCACCGTCATGCCGGCTAGCTTGGCGGCCATCGTCACGTCCATGTCGCGCGACGTGGTGACCGTCACGAAATACGGGTGATTTGGAATGTCCGGAAGCGTCAGCCCATACATTTGCGGATTAGTGACGATGTTCTTCACCGCCTGCAGCTTCGGCACGTAATTGCGTGTCTCGTTCGGCATCCGCAGGCTTTGATAGTCCGTCGGCAAGCCCATCGCCTCGTTTTTAGCGATAGCCTTCTGCACATTGCCCTCGCCCCAGTTGTACGCGGCGAGCGCCAGATCCCAGTCGCCGAACATGTCGTGGAGGCGCGAAAGATAGTCGAGCGCCGCGCTGGTCGATGCCAGCACGTCGCGCCGCTCATCCTGAAACATGTTCTGCTTCAGGTTGTAATCGCGGCCCGTGCCCGGCACGAACTGCCACATACCCGCAGCCTTCGCGACCGATAACGCCTGCGGGTTATAAGCCGATTCGATAAACGGCAGCAACGCGAGTTCGGTCGGCATGTGCCGCTGTTCGAGTTCCTCAACGATGTGATACAGGTATTTTTGCGAGCGGCCCGTCATGCGCTCGACGTAATCCGGGCGTTGCGCATACCAGTTCACCTGCATGTCGACCAGGTCGCTTTGCAAATCGGGAATCTGGAAACCACGGCGGATACGGCCCCACAAATCGCCGTCGGGTCCGCTAAGTGAATCGAGCGACGTCTTGTCGACGTTGATCGTTTCCTTGGCGGCGGCAGTCTTGCGGATGGTGTCTGCTACGGCTTGCTGATTCTGGGCGGAAGGAAGTGAAGAAAGGGAGTTGGTCGCTGTCGGTCCCTGGCTGGCACAAGCAGCCAATGTCAGGACGAGTAGCGCGCTTAAAATCAATCGCATGAACGTCTCGGATTCCAAAAAATGTGCTTGGAAATTTGGACCCGATAGTACGGAACCGCACTCATCACGTCAATATAAATGCAAAAAACACTGCAAAATCCGGGGCCTGCAATGGTTTTCAACGTTTCAGATGAAGATAACCGCAGGCCGGCACGGGTTAGCGAAATTTGTCTTTCCAGCCGCGCATCAGTGTGAAGGCGTCGAGCCGGTCCCGCACCGGGCGCTCGAACTGGGCGGCAAGCGTGGCCTGCACGCTTTTTTCTCCGGCACGCAGGAACGGATTCACGCTTCGTTCGTGCAGGAGCGTGGTCGGAATGGTCGGCTGGTTGCGCTCGCGCAGGCTCTGCGCTTCCTTCTGCCATTGCGCGAGCGCCGCGTTGTCCGGCTCGGCCGCGCGGGCGAAACGGATATTCGAGAGCGTATATTCGTGGGCGCAGTGAACCAGCGTGGCGTCGGGGAGCGCGGCGAGCGCGTCGAGTGAATTCAGCATTTGTTGCGGCGTGCCTTCGAACAGACGGCCGCAACCGCTTGCGAACAAGGTGTCGCCGCAAAAGAGATGCGGCGTGCCTTGCGGATCGCCCGGCTGGAAGTACGCGATGTGTCCGGCAGTATGTCCGGGTACGTCGATAACCGAGCATTCCAGCGCCGGACTCGCGATACTGACGTGATCGCCCTGCTTCACGCGCCGCGTCAGATGCTCGATAGCCTCGCCAGCCGGGCCGATCACCGGGATTTCTCCATCGGCCGATCGGCTAACGCGCAGTTTTGCGACGCCGCCGACGTGGTCGTGATGGTGGTGCGTGAGTAAAATAGCGGTTAGCCGCCAACCGCGTTTCGTCAAATAGGCTTCGACGGGCGCGGCGTCGCCAGGATCGACCACGACGGCATTGTGACCATCCGACACCAGCCAGATGTAGTTGTCTTCGAACGCCGGAACCGGCACGTACTCAAGCGTTTTCATAAGGCGACTCACCCGAACATGTCAGAGCGAACAATTATAGACTGGCCCGCCTGGACACTATCCGCGCCCGGCCGCTATGTGCTTGAGTGGGAGCAGGCACAGCTCGACCGCGTGGTGTCGGATATTTTCGGCTATCACGCGCTGCAACTCGGGCTGCCCGGGCTCGACGCGTTGCGCGAGAATCGCATGCCGTATCGAGGCCTCGTGCTCGATACGGCCAGCGCCGCCAGCGCGCCTTTCACGTTGCCCCCGCCGGTTTCGGCCGAGGCGCGGCCCGGCGTGACGTCGCTGCCGTCGGCGAGCCGCGGCCTGCACGCGCCGGAAGGACGCAGCGCCGTGTGGTGCGACCTGCTCGACTTGCCGTTCGAAGCGCAGAGCGTCGATTTGCTGGTCATGCCGCATACGCTCGAATTTACGAGCGACCCGCACCGGTTGCTCAGAGAAGCCGAGCGTGTGCTGATGCCTGAAGGGCAGTTGATCATCCTGGGCTTTAATTCCCTGAGCCTGTGGGGTGCGCGGCAATCGCTCGGCAAGGTTGCGGGCAAGCCGTTCGTCCCGTCCGCACACGAAATGATCGCGTTCACGCGGATCAAGGACTGGATCAAGCTGCTCGGATTCGACCTTGAACGCGGGCGCTTCGGCTGCTATCGTCCGCCTCTCCTGACCGAACAATGGCTGGCGCGCTATCAGTTCATGGAAGCCGCCGGCGACCGCTGGTGGCCCATTTTCGGCGCCGCCTACATGATTACGGCCATCAAGCGCGTGCGCGGCATGCGCCTGATCGGGCCGCGCAAGCTGAAAAAACCTGCCCTCGCACCGGGCCTCGCGCCGGTCGCCACGCCGCATACACGCAACGAGCATTGATGACCTTAGACACCACAGACAAAGTAATCGACATTTATACCGATGGCGCCTGCAAAGGCAATCCTGGCCCTGGCGGCTGGGGTGCGCTGCTGCGTTTCGGCGATCAGGAAAAGGAACTGTTCGGCGGCGAAACGCCAACGACCAACAACCGCATGGAACTGATGGGCGTCATTTCGGCGCTCGAAGCGCTCAAGCGGCCGTGTCGCGTGGTCATTCATACCGACTCGCAATATGTCCAGAAGGGCATCAGTGAATGGATCCACGGCTGGAAAAAGAAGAACTGGATGACTGCGGCGAAAACGCCCGTCAAGAACGCGGATCTCTGGAAGCGGCTGGATGCGCTGGTGGTTCAACACCAGATTGAATGGCGCTGGGTGAAAGGCCATTCAGGTCATCCGGAAAACGAACGCGCCGACGCGCTCGCGAATCGCGGCGTCACTTCACTCGCCGAAGGTTAATTCTTATCTCTATGCGCCAACTCGTACTCGATACCGAAACTACCGGCCTCAACGCCCGCACGGGCGATCGCATTATTGAAATCGGCTGCGTCGAGCTTGTGAATCGACGGCTCACCGGCAATAACCTCCACTTCTACGTGAATCCAGGACGCGACAGCGATCCGGGCGCGCTCGCGGTGCACGGCCTGACGACGGAATTCCTCAGCGATAAACCCAAGTTCGCCGATATCGCCGCCGAGTTGCGCGACTTCGTGGCGGGTGCTGAGCTGATCATTCACAACGCGCCGTTCGACGTCGGTTTCATGGACGTGGAGTTCGGCCTGGTCGGCATGCCTGGCGTGAAGGAAGTGTGCGGCGGCGTGATCGACACACTCGTGCAGGCGAAGCAGATGTTCCCCGGCAAGCGCAATTCACTTGATGCGTTGTGCGACCGGTTTGGCATCAGCAACGCGCATCGGACGCTGCATGGCGCCCTGCTCGACTCGGAATTGCTGGCAGAAGTTTATCTGGCGATGACGCGCGGCCAGGAAAGCCTGGTGATCGATATGCTCGGCGAGATGCCGGCGACGGGCGAAGGCCACGCGCCACGTATTGCGCTCGATGATCTGCAGTTGCCGGTGCTGGTGGCATCGGAGGAAGAACTGAGCGCGCATCTCGCTGTCCTCGATGATCTCGATAAGGCGGTCAAGGGAACAAGCGTGTGGCGGATCGAGACGGTGATTGCGGTTGAGGTAGCGGCGGGTTCCTGATTCCGGCAACACGATTATTGAAGTGCTCAAAGATTCGCTTTACGAGACGAGCAAGCTCTGACATAATCCAAAGCTCTTCGGGTGGTTAGCTCAGCGGTAGAGCACTGCCTTCACACGGCAGGGGTCACAGGTTCAATCCCTGTACCACCCACCAGGATTTCGCGGTTGAGTTTGCATCGCGTTGAAAAAGGCCCTCAGGCAAATGCTTGAGGGCCTTTTTCTTTGTGTGACCTACTTCGCAGGGATGCCATCCAATTCCTGCCAAACTTTGACGCGCGTTCGCTACCCGGATCGACCGTCCCGCGACGCAGGCACAAGACCGTTAGAAAACGTAGCGCGTTGAGCCTGGACGGAAAAGGATTGCGGCGGACGCAGCGCGACACCGCCCTTCGGATCCGATAACCCGGACTTGTTTAACAACTCCGGGGTGGTTATCGATTTGGCGGTGTCACGGTAGATTTCAAAAACGTATGATCTGGGCCGTATGCCCTCACGTGAACAGGGTCGGCAGCTTTGCCGCGCTCAATTTCATCATCGTGCCAGCCAACACGAAGAACTTGAAGCGATCAGGCACTTTCGCTGCGGACCCAACCTGATGTTCGCTAACAGTGCCGAATGTTTTTTTCGGCGTGCCTGAGTTAATGCGCCACCGCATCTGCTGATAGAGCAGCGTGCAAATACGTGGCGATAGGGCGCGACCGCATAAGGTCAAAACCATTCTGAGCAAGCCATTCGCATTCATCCGGTGCATCGATCAAAGCCCGCGCCCGGTTCGGCAAGTCGGCGTAACTGGAAAACGCCACGGCTTGGCTT
>NZ_JAAVUQ010000037.1 GCF_018449515.1 Caballeronia sp. dw_19
AATTACAAAACAATGTGAATCCCATTTGCCAAGCTTGGAATTCAGATGTCACAGAAACGCCGCCAGTCTTTTCAAACGCCTGCACTGGCGCTCACCTGCATCGGCGCGGCGTTGCTGCTCGCCGGTTGCGGCGGCTCGAACGATTCGTCCGACCCCGCACAACCCGCCACGCCGAATACGCCAGCTCCCAATAACCCGGGTGCCGCGACCACGACCGGCGTTGTTATCGGAAGCTATTTCACCAACGCCGTGGTGTGTCTCGACACCAATGCCAACGGCCGTTGCGATCCTAACGAACCCGTTGCACGCTCCAACAATCAAGGCAAGTTCAGCCTGACTGGAACCGGGGCGGCGGTTATCGCGGAAATTGGCCTGGATGCCGCTGAGTTCGATCCCGATACACGCGTATCGAAGCCGGTTGCCGGCAAGGTCGTGTTGCGCGCGCCGAAAGAAGCGCCGTCGGTTGTCAGCTTCCATTCGACCTCCGTTGTGCAAGAGATGGAAGCCGGCAATCTACCGTTTGACGATGCCGTGCAGAAGGTCGCTATTTCCGTAGGCGTCGAAAGGTCAAAGCTGCTCGGCGACTTCCACGAAGAAACGAACGTGGCTGTGAAGGCTGTGCTGAAGGACGCTTCGGAAGAAGGTTTGCAGCGCATTCGTACCGCGATTGCTGCCTCGGGCGAGAACGCCGATATCCGCACCGTGCTTGCGGGCGCGGCGCTGACGGATCGCTTCTATCAGACGAAGGCGCCGTATCGCGCGCAACAGGACGTGAGCACCTACGAGGCGGCTCCTGGCGGCTATTCACCCGTGTATACGCAGATGGTGGCTCGCCACGGCTCGCGCGGCCTGTCGAGCCTCAAGTACGATCTGGCCGTCTACAACATGTGGAAGAAAGCGCAGGACGAAGGCGCTCTGACGGCGCTTGGTGCAAAGCTTGGCCCCGATGTCCTGAAGATCATGAAGGCCAACGTGCTGCTGGGCTACGGGGTAAGCGGCATTTCGACGCCGGGTTACGGCAATGAGACACAAGTTGGCATTACTGAACATACGCAGCTCGCGACGCGCATGTTGCAACGCTTGCCGGCTTACTGGAAACAAGTGGGCGACACCGCGAACGTCACGCCGCGCCAGATTGTAACGGTAACGTCGGGCGTGGATCGCGCAGTGGACAGCGGCAATTTCTTCATTCAATCGCTCAAGCGTTCGCAGCCCTCCCTGACGAGCCTCGTGACCTATCCGGCCGCGCCCGCGCCTTATCCAGACAACGGCACGGCGGTGAGTCAACCTGCGGGCACCAACCGCTTCCTGCTGTATTTCCATAAGCTCGACAAGAAAGTGGATCTGGTCGCGAAGCCCGCCGATCCGCTGTACGCGACGTATATCGACAGCCTGGCATATCAGGACTTCAAGAAGGACACCGATCTGATCGCCAAGCAAAGCGGCTTGACGCTGACACCTGAAGCAACCAGTGCCGGACGCGTGTTGCTTGAGCGCCTGTTCACACCCGCTTTCGTCGACAAGATCGCGAACGGCACCTATAGCTTTGCCAATACCGGCACGGTCACGTTCACGAGCGACGACGGGAAGTTCTCGCCGGTGCTCAATGGCGACGGCGGCACGACGATAAAGTCCCTCGGCGATGTCGGCTCGCTGCTCTATGAGTTGTACGTGATTTCACCTGCCATGAAGAGCGAAGCAGGCGTGGACTTCACGGCCTACATGCCGGTGGCGCAAGCGAAGTACTTTGCATCGACTAACGATGCATCGGACTTCTACGACAAGGGACCGGGCATGGCCGAGAAGGGCGATGTCACGCACCGGATGGCGCAGATTCTCGTTGACGACCTGTTCAACGAAGTCGACGCCATTGCTGCCGGCGATCGTTCGCACGCGGCCAAGCTGCGCTTCGCGCATGCGGAAATCGTGATGCCTCTGGCAGTTCACATGGGGTTGAAAGGCGTGTCGCAACCGTTGCCGAAGTCGGAGACGTTTAACTACACGAACAGCACATGGCGCGGCGAGTATGTGTCGCCGATGGCCGCCAACATGCAGTGGGACGTGTATGCCGATGCAGGCGGCAAGCTGCTGGTGAAGATGCTCTACAACGAAAAGGAAACCGACTTCAAGGGCGAGTGTGATAGCGCGAAGGCGAAGGGAACGGCCCATTTCTACGAGTATTCCGCGCTTAAAGCCTGCTATGGCCACGTAGCGAAGATGTAGTAAAGCGAGCGAGCCGCCCAACCCAGTTCGGAACAGGGCGGCTCGTGCCATTACCGGCGCGATCCAACATGTCAACGCGCGGTCCGGCGTTCCCGGGACATCTCAGTACTCAACTACCGCTCAATCGATGAATAATCAAGGCCAGCGCATCGGCTACCGAACATTGGGTGGTATCGATGCGAACGTCCGGGGTCATCGGTTCCTCGTAGGGGGAATCGATACCCGTAAAATTCTTGATCGCCCCCTGTCTTGCAAGCTTATAAAGCCCTTTAGGATCGCGGCTTTCCGCGACCGCGATGGGCGCATGCACGTGCACTTCCACGAACCGGTGAGGTCCGGCAACGACGCGTGCCAGTTGCCGGTCGGCGGCAAAGGGTGAGACGGCACAGACCAGCACCAGCAGGCCGGCGTCAGCCATCAGTCGACTGACTTCGCTCAGCCGCCTGATGTTTTCATGCCGATGCTCGTCGGAGAATCCGAGATCTCGACATAGGCCGGTGCGCACGGTGTCGCCGTCCAATAGAAAACTGTGTTTGCCGTCGTTATGAAGCGCTACTTCCAGAGCGCCAGCGAGGGTGGACTTTCCGGCCGCGGGCAAACCTGTAAACCAAACGATGCCGGGCGTCTGTTGAAGCAACTCGGCGCGATCCTTCGCGCCGACTGCAAAAGCATGGGGGTGAACGTGAGGCGGCTTATCGGCTGACAGGTCCATTTAACCTCCACGCAGGTTTATGCCGTTATGCATGACATGCATTCAGTAGCGCCACTGTTCTGATAGCTCAAGGGCAAGCGCGAGCTTCTCTTTAATGACCTCCGTGACGTCGGTCGCCGATCCCATGGAACCCTTCTGCGACGCCACGAAGTTCAATGCGGAGGCGTGAATGGGTCGGATCATGCGTCCGTCAATTCCCTTCATTCGCACGGCATTGCGCCTCGTCTCCGCGACGAGATCTCGCGCACCGTTAAAGCCTGGCGTTATATCGACCTGCGTTCGAACTTGCGTCCGCAATGCCGAGGCGTATTCGGGAGACTGCCCGAGCCTGTCGAGATCGACCAGCAGATCCGCGTTGCCGACCGAACGTAACGCGCAGAGAATCCACAGCGCCAAAAATGCCCGATAGGCATTGTCGCCCTCGACATTACGCACATATTGCTCGCAGGCCGCAGCATATTCATCGATCGAGGTAACAGGAGCAGGCGGCAAGCGAACGCCGCACACGTCAATGACCTGCTTGACGATGGGCTCGGCCTGATTGAGGCCCAACACGCGGAACGGAGCAGCAACGAAGAATGGATTGCTCCATTGTTGGTGGAGCAGCCATCCGGAGGCGAACTGCGATGCGGGATTTCGCAAGACGACCGCATGCATTACCTCGGGGAACGCGCTCTTGAACCATGGCAAGCGGCCGAGCGAACGGCAAAATTTGAAGACCGGTGTTTTACCCTGATTCGTCGTCTGGTCACAGAGGTTTTGCAAGTACGCCTGCAATGCTGGAAAGCCAGCATCCGGCACGGGCCCGAAGCGATCCGTACTAAAGCTCTTCCGATACCCGGCCACACCATGCGAGTTGTCCTGGATGAACGGTCGATATTCGGTGAAGTAGGGCGCCGTGAGCGTCGGGTGACCCGAGGTCCAGGTCGGCTCCAGGGCGGGGATATCGGCCGCTCTCAGATCGCCGAGTATGGGATGAAGCGGCTCATAGAACGCCGTCACGGTCTGTAACGCCCGAAAGCGGGACCACACCCAGGTTCCCGCGCTTCTCCAGCCGGTGTGCAGGAAAATGCCGCGCGACCGTCCTTTCTCCTGCAGGACGGCATCCTGACCCGCGGGATCTACGGAAATGTGTCGGTTGTCATCGGCGGTGCGTGGGGCACTTCCAGATTGCTGCGTCATCGGCTTTCTCTAAAGTCCAGAGGGAAGGTTGGTTTATGTCTGCAGCGTCGGTGTCGCCCATTGCCTCAGTTCGCGTGTGTACGCAATCTGCAAGCTGCCATTCGGGCCGCTGTTAAAGGCCGTTGTTATAGACGACATGCGAGCGAGGATATCGGGAAACAGCCGATTGGGCCGCAGGTAGTGTAGTTCCGCCCGTCGGGGTCCGAGTTGCCGCGAAACCCCCAACGGTTACGATCGGTTACCCGCGTAGCTGCGTGAGAGGGTGCCGGTTTACCGAGGTACCAAGGGAAATAACAAAGGTATCCGGCGCTATTCGTAGCACCGATATTTTAAACCCTCGGCAGGAATGCGTCGGCGATAGCGACCATAACGGCGCAAGGGCGAAACGTCGCGCCAAGGCAGGCGGTCCTCGCACGTGACGACATCGCAGGAACCTCGATAAGCCAACCGATGGATTCGAAGCCCCCCAAATTCAGATCCTCGGGCAAAGCGCTCGGCTGACGCCGCATGCCGGCGGCTGAAAAACACCGGGCGACGTTCTTCCTCCTCTTCCTCCAATAGAAGCATCCATCGATCGCGGTCAAGCGTCGGGCTTTCGTTCATACGCTCGTTCCCGAAAATTTTTGCCTTGTTTACGCAATAGCCCGGAATAAACACGAAGCGACATTCGTTAAGCCATGCATTCCGTAATGCTAATGCGAATGATTGCCATTGTTATATCCATAAACAGGGCAGTGAACGATCCACGATCAATCGATGGCCGTAATTAAAATAGAGGAGAAGTGTAAACGTTATGAAAATACATCAGAGGTACTTGAGAACCGGATTTCTTCTTCTGGCTGGCGCTGCACAAATCGACCGTGCCGTTGCCCAGCAGGTTCAAGACGGACCTCAACCGGCAAGCCTGCCGCCCATTCAAGTTCACGGCACTGCGCTGTCCAGCTACAGTCCTTTCAGCAGCGACGCCAGCGTCAATGACCCTAAGCAGGTCAGCGCCGCCAGCAAGACCGGCACGAAACTGGAGGACCTGCCGTCCAACGCCCAGGTCATTCCGCGCGCAGTGCTCTCCGAACAGGGCGCGACCATGCTGCGGGAAGGCGTGAGCAACGCGAGCGGCGTCAATGTAGGCGGCCAGGATACGAAGGGCTATTACGATCACTTCCTGATCCGCGGCCTGAACGCCCAGATCTACAGCGATGGCTTTTCCGATGGCGATCTTCTGGGTGGCATCTCGCACTCGCTCAACGGCGTGCAGCGCATCGAAGTCCTTGAGGGGCCAGGGTCGGCACTCTTCGGCAGCGGGCCGCCTGGAGGCACGATCAACATCGTGCACTACACGCCGTCGCCGGAACTGCACTACGGCGCAAGCGTACAAGCCGGGTCGTTCGGCACCGTCACGAACAATGACTACATCACAGGCCCGACCGGCATCGCGGGTCTCAACTACCGGGTTGATGCCACCTTCTCCCATTCGGACGGGTTTCGCGACCTGAGTAGTCACGACTACGAGGTGAGACCTGCGCTGCAGTGGCAACTGGACAATCACACAATCGATTTCGCGCTGGACCTGCGCGAGATCCACGAAACACCGGACTCCTATGGATTGATCTATCTGAACGGCACGCCTATCAGCAATGTGTCGATCGACTCGAAATACTCCACGCCCTTTGCCTTCGCTCACGGAAGCTATGTGCGTCCCACGCTCTCGGATAAATGGCGGATCAACGACATCCTCACCATCAACAACCGCTTTTCGTACCTGCATCGCTCGCTCGACGTGCTGGGAAACGGCGACAGTACGAGCACGAAAGTGAGCGATGGCGAAGTGGTAGGGCGTCAACTGCGCCAGCAGGATGACTCGGACAACACCTTCGACTATCAGTTGGAGCCGGTCTGGCGCTTTGGAACCGGCAGTGTCGCTCACACCTTGCTGACCGGCTTCGAGTACCAGCACCAGACGATCGATACGAAGCGCTCGACCGCCGACCTTCCCAACATCGCCGACGCATTTGCGCCGGTCCCGCCGGAAACCTCCGTCGGCAATCTGACGTTCCTGTGCGACGCGAAGCATTCCTGCGACGACGATCACCTCGCCGCTAACTACTACAGCATTTATGCTACCGACCAGATCGACGTCACGGACAAGTTCAAGGTCCGCGCGGGGGTACGCAAGGATTGGTGGGACACGTCGCTGACGCCGCTCATCTCCGTGCCTGGGCGTTTCGGGACTGGAGGGCAGCCGCTCCTCGCCGGCGTCACGGATACCCGCGATGACGCCCCGGTGAGCTGGAATATCGGGGCCCTGTATAAGCTGCTGCCGTGGATGTCTCCCTACGTCGGCGTATCGAAAAGCCATCTCGCCAACTTCAATTCCGAAAATACACAGAACGGCATTGGCGCGCCCGAGTCCGCGCTGCAGTATGAGGCGGGCATCAAGTTCGCGTTCCTCGACGATCGCCTGGTTTTGAACACTGCGCTCTTCGACGTTTCACGGGACAACGTCGCAACGCTCACCACCATCAACGACGTGGAATCCGTGGTATTCGACAGCCAGAAGACGAAGGGCGCCGAGGCGTCGCTGGACGCCGCAATCACCGACCGCTGGCACCTGTCGGCAAACGTGACGGCCCAACACGCGGTCATTACCGACAATCCCCAGGGTATCACTTCAGTGGGCAATCATCCACAGGGCGTTCCGGCGTATATGGCGAATATATGGACTACGTATGACTTTTCAATCGCCGGTATCCCGGGGTTCCATGTGGGCGCAGGGTTGAACTATCTGGGCAAGAGTTACAGCGATATCACCAACGTCAATTCGATTCCGTCCTACGTGATTGCGAATGCCGCTTTCGGCTTTGAGGCACGGCATCGGGGCGTGGACCTCAATGTGCACAACATCACTGACCGGAGATATTTCATTGCCGCTAACGCTGCAGGCGCGTATGTCGGTCAACCGCTGAGTGCCTTTGTCACCCTCCATTCCGATTTCTAGGATGAGGCTCAGCCGCATTGGAGATCAAGCGATGCATTCGCAATGCCCAAAGCAAGAGCCGTTCGGGGGTGTCGCGGTCTTCTTCATCGTTAATCGACGAATTTTGGCGACCCGAATGTTACCGCGACATCGCCAATGCGACAAAGCCATGTTTTTCGCACATCTCGCGCCAGCAGAAAAAATAGTTCGGATTACGTATCACATAGGGATAAATGAATTAATTGAAATAGTCCCCATCCGTCCCTGGATCTCTCGACCGCAGTCCGCAGTTTACCTAACAAAATGAAATAATAGTTATGTATATGTAATATATTAGTAATAATTAAACCCTAAAGTCGCGGCTCCATTCATTGATATAAAGCATTCGGAGCCGTAGAGTCGATGAGCAAGAAACCCGCATCAACGTCAGTTGTTTCCGCTGAAAACATCATTCCCGACGTTCGCGACATAGCCAATCAAAGCCGCCGGTCGTTCGTCAGGATGAGCGTTCTCCTTCCTACACTTGGCGCAACGTCGATCCTCGCAGCATGCGGCGGCAGCAGCGATTCTGCTTCGGTCACGCCGGTTGCGAATACACCCGTTCCGACGCCGCCGGTCGCGCCCAGCCCGGTGTCGAGCTTCGGTCTCGCAGTGCTTCCGGACACGCAGTTCTACTCGCGCTATGCCACAGCCGAAACCGGCAATCAGTTCAAGAAGCTCTACGGCAGCGAGCCGTTCATGGCACAGACTCAATGGCTCGCGGACAACGCGAAGGCACTGAAGATCCCGTTTGTGATCCACGTTGGCGATATCGTCGATCAGGTTGACAAGCCGCAGCAATGGGCAATCGCGGATACCGCAATGAAGGTGCTCGAAAAAAACCGCTTGCCGTATTCGGTGATAGCGGGCAATCACGACGTGCGTGACGACATCGGCTATGAAGAGAGCGCGGGCAACGGAGCGGGCACCGATGCCACCCGTGACCTCGCGGACGAGCCGTACCTGAAGTGGTTCGACACGAAGCGCGCCAAGCAGCAGGCAACGTTCGGCGGACGCGATCCAAGCGGCTTCCACTAGTACCATATTTTCGAAGCTGAAGGTCAGCGCTTCCTGGTGCTGGGCTTGTCATGGCGCGTATCGGACAACGGCATTGCATGGGCGCGCGACGTACTTCAGTCCCACCCGACGCTGCCTGCGATTCTCGTCAATCACCAGTTGATCGCGATAGCAAACGACGCCGTGAGCCCGCAGGAAGTCGACTACGGGCTGATGCTGTGGGAGAAGCTGATCAAGAGCAACGACCAGATTTTCATGACGGTGAACGGTCACCATCACGGCTCTGCGCACCTCACGAAGATCAACGAATTCGGCAACCCGGTTGAAGAAATGGTGGTCGATTATCAGATGGCTTATCAAGGCGGCAACGGCTTGATGCGCTATTACGAATTCGACTTCACGAACAACGAAATCAAGGCGCTGTCGTTCTCGCCGTGGGTTCGTCAGAAGCCCGCCGAAACGCTAAACAGCTTCGATCAGGCCATGCTGACCGAAGCGAACCATCAGTTCACGATCAAGGTTGATTTCGCCAAGCGCTTCTCCGGTTTCGCGCCGAAGTTCAAGACCGCAGAGGCCACGAATACGTCGCTGACGGCTATCGCGACCTCGCTGATCATGGACGGCTTCAAGGGCATTCCGGTCGCGCCGGAAGTTCCCGCAAAGAACGCGGAAGATTATCCGAAGGTCGCGGAAACGCTGGCGCACTGGCGCTTCTTCGGTGGCACGGTGGGCTCCGCTGTCGCCGACGGCACAGTGATCAACGACGCCTCCGGCCGCAACAATGCCCTCAAGCGCGGGGCGCTGATTGGGAACGGCAGCGCGGGTCAGCTTGCCGACATGAAGTGGTCGGACGATCGCCATCGCTTGTCGTCGGCTCCGGGCAGCGTGCAGTTTCTGAACACGGATGGTGCTCGTTTCAGCTACTTCATGACGGACGTTGCCGCAGCCATCAACAAGGAGACGTTCAGGGACGGCTATACGGTCGAGATGTTCATCAAGCTCGACAAGTCGTGGACGGCAGCCAGGAACCAGTGGATGAACATCATGACGCGCGGTGGGCGCCGTGGAGATTTTCCGGCATGGGAAGGTGGCTGGGAAGTATCGCCGCCGGTTCAGTGCGCCATTTCGAACCTGAAGGAAGTGCAATGGGAAATCACGACGACGGAGAAGGGCGACGGCGCGGGGCCCATGTTCGCGAGCACGAACTGGTCCGGCGAAATCCTGCTGGACGCGTGGATGCACGTGGCGATCGTTAATGATCCGGCCGCAAAACAAACGACTATGTATATTGAGGGCGCGCCGGTACTGCGCAACGCGGTGGACGCGGTCGGCCTTGCGACATTCGACTTGCCGTGGGCCGTGGGCGCGGGCTTGGGGAACGACGGTAACCTGAGCGGCGGTTTCCTCGGCGCCATGGGCGAAATCCGCATTACGCCGAAGCCGCTCCCGCCGGCGAAGTGGCTGACTGCTCGCGCTTGATAACGCGGTCGTAGTTACGTAGCTATTGCGGGACGGGTTGGGACCGTGTCCCAACCCGTCATCTTTCATTGTGCTGCCACCGAATTACGAGGCAATCCGAAGCTCACTTGTTGCACTTGGGGCGGTTTCAGGAAACAGAATTTAAACGGTTATTGCGGATAAGGGCTACGACGCTGGTGCTTTCGTGCAAACGAAAACAGCTCAAGGTATTTATCGCCTGAAGGCCAAGCTATTCACGTGTTCTGAAGCTCGATACCGGTTTCGGCACACCACTGGCGCAGCGCTCGTTCGGCAGCGTCAGCTTCAAATCCATACCACTCCTCAAGTACACCGCACGATTCGAGCAAATCCTTGAACCGCGAGTACGCGCCTTGCCGCTGGAAAAATCCGTAGACCTGCGTGTACCGGTCAGGCAATTGCTCTGCGACAAAGCTCAGCGCGAGATCACGTCCAAGCTCAAGATCGGTCTTGTGCGGTATGGCGACGTAACGGTCCGAGACTTCAAGATCATCGGGAACATCGTCGTCAAGCCCGTCGGTAACCTCGGATGTCCAATAGATTGCGCCCGTATCCAGGGATATATACGCGCTGTGCTCTGTCGGCGCGGCAGCGCCAATGAACTCGAACGCCAGAATTAGATCTTCGTACTTAACCGTCACCATAGCTGTGCTCCCAACTGTATCCCGTCGAAGGCGGAGGTTTTGTCGCGATAAAGCCATCTTGATGAGCAGACCCGAAATGACAAAGGACTGCTCATCTAACCATAGAATAAAACTGCTCGGCGGAGGAAGGATGGGTGCCAATCTCGGTTTTTATCTGCCCCTTCCTGATCATATGCATTACTTCGATACCGGACAGGATGATGCGGGCGCAACGAAGATCCTTGAAGCCCAACGTCGGTCGGGTGATGCGTTTGATGGCTCGATGGTCTTGCTCGACCACGTTATTCAGGTACTTGACTTGACGGATCGTGATGGGTGTCTCCCGCTCGGCGTTCACCGCGTGCAGCGTAGCCAGATTAGAGCCGCTTTTGTCGAGGATTATCGTCTCGGGTACACCGTTCCGAGCGATCGGCTTTTTAAAGAAGCGCCGCGCTGCCACCTTGTCGCGCGTGGCTCTGAACAGGAAATCAATGGTTTTGCCCGCCTTGTCCACCGCCCGATAGAGGTACTTCCACTGGCCTTTGACTTCAATATACGTTTCGTCAATCCGCCAGCTCTTGCCTACCGGCTGCTTGTGCCTACGGGACATTGGGGCTCACTGGGGGCTCACTGCAACTGCAGCAAGTGCTGGACCCGCCCGATACCGTTTTCATTTGGGTATTGGGAGAGCGACGCTCAGGCGCAGCCGTTGCTACGGCGTTGCTATCGATAACCACGTTGACACGAATGCCACCAGGGAGCCAGCGATGAAAGCAGTCGTCTTTAAAGGAATTGGCGATATCTCACTCGATACCGTTTCCGACCCCACGTTGCAGCAGGATAACGATGCCATCGTACGACTCACGTCGAGCGCAATCTGCGGCACGGATTTGCATATGATTCGTGGCACGCTTGGCGGCATGGTGCCGGGTACGATCCTGGGTCATGAAGGTGTGGGCGTAGTGGAAGAGGTGGGCAAGGGCGTGCGCAATATCAGGCGAGGTGATCGCGTGCTCATTCCATCCACCATTTCGTGCGGCTTTTGTTCGTATTGCCGCTTCGGCTATACCGCCCAATGTGATGTAGCGAACCCGAACGGCCCGAGCGCCGGCACTGCGTTTTTCGGGGGTCCGAAATCGACTGGCCCCATCAACGGCTTGCAGGCGGAATACGCGCGCACACCATTCGCCAATGCGAGCCTGATCAAGTTGCCCGACAGTATTGACGACGACCGCGCGATCCTGATGTCCGATATCTACCCGACCGGCTTCTTCGGCGCGCAACTCGCGGAGGTTTCGCTCGGGGATACGGTAGCCGTATTCGGAGCCGGTCCGGTGGGACAGTTCGCCATTGCGAGCGCGTTTCAGATGGGTGCCGGGCGTGTGATCGCAGTGGACCGCCTTCAGGACAGACTCGACAGCGCGCGGTCGCTCGGCGCCGAGGTCATCAACTTCGACGCCGAGGATCCCGTCGAAGCGATCATGGCGCTGACAGGCGGCATTGGCGTAGATCGGGTAATCGATGCAGTCGGTGTCGATGCGCAACATCCGGACAGCGGCCCAGCCGCTTCGGCGGATGAGAAAGAACAGGCGGAGTCCGAGAGCCGCGAGATTACATCGGAGCGGCGCCAGGACGGCCCCAACTGGGTTCCCGGCAACGCGCCTGTCCAGGTGCTCAACTGGGCCGTGGCGGCCCTTGCAAAGGCCGGCACGCTGGGCGTAATCGGCGTATATCCACCCAACGATCGCTTTTTTCCGATCGGCGCGGCGATGAATAAGAATCTCGTGATCAAAATGGGTAATTGCAACCATCGCTCGATCATTCCGCAGCTGGTGGAAAAGGTGCGCAACGGCTCGTTCGATCCGCTATCCGTACTGACGAACCGCGAGCCGATGATGAACGTGCTCGATGCGTATAAAGCGTTCGATGCCAGACAGCCGGGCTGGCTCAAGGTAAAGCTCGCGGTGGACGGTTAAGCGTCGCATACGGGAAAGGAGACTGAAATGCAGATCCTCGAAAATTCACGCGTGCGAACACCGTTTTCCGCCACAGTGATGCTCTCAGCGGTCCCCATCTTGCGAAAAATGTCGCAAAGTCGTTATCGAGTCGTGGAGATCACAGTCGAGACGTTTTTACTAAGCGGGAAGTATCCTCTTGCTCGAAGATGTACTGATGATGACCGCTACCTTGAAATTACGACGCGCGGGAAGGAGTGGCTCTCAGCAGCATTTCCTCTGGAAAGTACGAAGCGGAGATGACCAAAGGGCGTAGCGGCGGATTAAATATCGCCGACGGAATGCATGCATCACGATGCTCGACAAGCGACGGGACGGCGCCCCCTTTCGCTGTGCCTGGACAGACTTCGTTCCTGGTCAGCGAACTCTGTGTTATGGCAAACGCCTGCCGCGGCCCTTTCTCGGGACCGCGGCAAGCCGCTCCAGGCTATGTCGTGCGCCCGTTGCCCGGTGGCCGGCGGCGCTCACACGGGCACAGCTAGACCCAGCCGCCCCGCCGCTTCTTGCGTAAAACGATGGAAATAACGCGCTGTGCGATTCAGGCCTTCGTCGAGTCCGGTTTCCGGTTTCCATCCTAGTGTGTCGATTGCAAACGTGATGTCCGGTTGCCGATGACAAGGGTCGTCCATCGGCAATGGCACGAAGACGATCTCCGACCGCGACCTCGTCAGCTCGATAATTCGCCGTGCGATATCCAGCATCGACAACTCATGCGGATTACCGAGGTTCATCGGACCCGTTATGCCTTCAGGACTGTTCATCAAGCTAATGAACGCGTCGATCATGTCGTCCACGTAACAGAATGACCGTGTTTGCAAACCGTCGCCATAGATCGTGATCGGCTTGCCCTCAAGCGCCTGCATCATGAAGTTGGAGATCACCCGGCCATCGCATGGGTGCATCCGTGGGCCGTAGGTATTGAAGATCCGCGCGATCTTGATTGACAAGCCATGTTGTCGCCGGTAATCCACGAACAACGTCTCCGCGCAGCGCTTGCCTTCGTCGTAGCACGCCCGCGGCCCCAGCGGATTTACATGACCCCAGTAGTCCTCCTTTTGCGGGTGAACAAGGGCGTCGCCATAGACCTCGCTGGTCGAGGCCTGAAATATTCGCGCCTTGACGCGCTTGGCCAGACCGAGCATGTTGATCGCACCATGCACACTCGTTTTTGTGGTCTGAACCGGATCATGTTGATAGTGAATCGGCGAAGCGGGGCAGGCCAGATTATAGATTTCATCCACTTCAACGTAGAGAGGGAAAGTCACGTCGTGACGCATGAGCTCGAAGTTCGCGCAGTCCAGCAAATGCGCGATGTTGTCTTTCGTGCCCGTGTAGAAGTTATCCACGCATAAGACGTCGTGCCCTTGCGCCACCAGGCGCTCGCACAGGTGCGACCCGAGAAAGCCGGCACCGCCGGTAACAAGAATGCGCTTGCGATGATGCTCTTTCATGATGGCTCTCCAGGTTTAATTGCAGTCAACTGCTCACCTGACGCAGCGTTTCGTTCCAGTCGCGCACGAAGCGGTCGATGTGAAAGCGGTCCATGGCGACCTTGCGTGCACCGTTACCGAGCCCTCGAGCTTCATCCGGATCGCGCAGCAGACGCTGCATCGCGTGGATCAGCGCGCTCACGTCCGTGCCGATATACCCGCTCTCGCCGTTGCGGATGACGGTCGCGAGTTCGGTGGTCGCGAGTCCCACAATCGGCATGCCGATCATCATGGCTTCTACGACGGCGAGCCCCAGGCTGGTCCAGCGAATCGGGTTGAAAAAGAAACGATAACTCGCGCTGAACGCCGCAAGATCCAGATTGCCGATCTCGCCGATACCCCCAGCGGACGTTGCATCCATGCCGACAAGATCCAGCGGAACGTGTGCTTTCACGTTTGCATAGACGTCGTCGCCCAGACGCCGTCCGCGTTGCCTGAGATGGTTGATGACAACAATCCCGCGTGCCTTCTCGCCGGTGTGACGCACGCCTTCGGGAACGATCACGCCATGCTCGATCACCCGCGTCGGCGTGGTGCCGCAGTCCCACATCAGCTGGTTGAAATGCGTGACATGAACCAGCAGCGTGTTGGCGTCGTCAACCCAGTGGCGTTGTTCGTATGCGTTTTCCTGCGGCGGGTCATGTTCTATATACACACGTGGCAGGCGGCGTTGTGTTTCGCTAAGCAGATTGAGACGGTCGTCGTCCCATTGCGCTTTATGTTGGAACAGAATGACGTCGAATTCCTGAGACGCAACCTTATCTACCGGTAGTTCGTGAACGTTATTACCCCAGGGCAGGACGCCAACCGTGCCTGCGTAACCCGGTGGATGACCGGACTTCGTCACGAGATAGAAGTCGTGATGCGCTTGCGTGAGGTAATACAAATAATTGCCATGGACGTGCCAGGTCAGCACGCGCAGGCGTCGGGAGGGGTTATTCGACATGACTCATCGCCCGGTAAGCGTTGTCCGCTGCGTCGCATCCGTCTGACACGTGCATGAGTTGCTCGAACGCGGCGTCCATGACCTGTTTGACGCCTATGTTTAGGGCGCACGGATGCCCGTACGGGCAGTCACGGAACGCGCATGGTCGGCATGGTGGATAGTGAGCAAGTATCCGGTGCCGCTCGCTGTCCAGTGGCGCCCATCTTTTGGTGTCGCTGCCCAACGCGATCACCACGCTCCGTGTTTTCATCGCAGCAGCGACGTGCGACATGCCGGTGTCGTTACATACAACAAGCCGTGCCTTCGATACCAGCGCAGCCAGGCCTCCAAGCGATGTCTTGCCGGCGAGATCGACCGCTCGTGCGTTTGTCGCGAGCGCGATGCTCGACGTGAAGATGCGTTCGGCTACGGTACCGGTAATCGCGATCTGCCAGCCATCGTCGGCAAGCAAGGAAGTGACTCGAGCGAACCGATCAGCCGGCCACCGGCGTGACGGCAACTGCGCGCCGGGGTGAACGAGGATGAGTCGATCGGAACACAGCGCGAAGGTGTTCATCAGCGCTTCGCATTCGGCACGGTCATTGTTGCTTAGCGGAACCTCAAGGCTGCTGTCTTGCGTCTCGATGCCCATAGCGTTCATCAACGCGGTATAGCGCAGGATCTCCGGCAGCGTGTCCGGCCAGCCAATGAAAATGCCGTCCCTAAGCGCTTCACCGGATTGTATAAATCCGGCATTGGCGCGCGCTCCCATTTTCCCGGCAATATCGTTCGCAATGCCGCCGCTTCCATGCATCTGTATCGCGAGATCGAAACGACGTTCGCGCATGGCGTTCCAGAAGCCTTCGAGATGTTCGTTTGTCTCCGCTTGCTCGGGAAATCCGACTGCGCCGGGAAAGATGATCAGTTCATCGACGAGATGCGGGTAGCGCTCCACGAAACTTCGCGCCCACGGAAGACCGATCAAGGCTATGTGCGCATCGGGCTTTGCTCGTCGTAAGGCGCGCAGCGCAGGCACGGCACATAACATGTCGCCGAGTTGAAGCGCGCGGAAGATCGCGATCTTCTCGCTCATAAGAAAAACACCCTGAACTTGAACGCACCATAGAGGCGCCAATAGATGGAAAGAAACGGAATAAGTACCGATGTACATGCCATTTCGATCACGTGGGCGGGTGCGCGGGACGTATCGGATAGCCGTTTGACGCAGAACCACGCGGTCATCGCAAGCCACGCCGCGGCTGCATAGCCCGCTATACGCGCATGGCCCAATACCGCGGCGCAAAACAAAATGACCACGGCAATGACGATGGCGTAATACAACAATGGGGGCCCGCGTCGAATACGGCGCTTGTACAACAGTGGGTATTTTTTATAAAGCAGCGCGTCAAACTGACTCTTCTTTTGCTGCGACAAACTCACGCCCCAGCGTGCTGGCCGTACCGGATGCAGGACGATGGCGTCGTCTGCGCGAGCGATCGGAAAGCCGGCTTCCATGAGGCCAAATTGCAAATCGGAATCCTCGCGCCACGCCGATGTAAAGCGCGCGTCAAACCCGCCGATTCGTTCAAGTGCCGCACGATCCATAAACGCGTTGGCGGTCGCGAACTCCGCGTGCGCGAGGCCTGCAGCGTCGGTTTCATAGTCCGTGGGACGGCTCCCGAGCGGCACGATGATACGGCCCGATACCGCGCCAGCGCCTCTTGCTAGCGCTTTCACCCCCGACGATAACCAACGCGCGTCCGGCTGGGTATCGTCGTCGGTGAAGGCAATGCTTGCCGCACGCGAGAGCCGCCATCCGGCGTTGCGCGCGCCCGCCGGGCCTTGCGTTGCCGTCACCGGTACATAGTGCACGCACGGCCCGTTCGCCGCGTGTTCCCGCGAGATACGCTCAACGCTGGCGCGAGTCGCATCGTCGGGGCCGTCGTCGCAGACAATAATTTCGAAGCGAGCCGGATCGTAATCCTGCGTCAGCAGCGACGCGAGGCAGCGTTCGAGCATCGCCGGTCGGCGGTAAGTGGGAACAACCACGGAGATGTCGGGCGTCCGGGCTATGGGCGAATCGATTGCGTTCGCGTCAGCTTTACTATGGAACTCGTCGAAGGCATCTGCCGCAAGCGCGCTCATAAATACGCTCATACCCCCACTCCATTTTTTTCGATCAGGAACGAGCCGATCACCAGTGCATCGAGCGGCGAGGTCCAGAACGATTCGAGCGCGTCGCGCGGCGAATTCACCATGGGCTCGCCTCTGGTGTTGAAGGATGTATTGACCAGGATGGGCACGCCGGTGCGTCGCCTGAACGCATCGATAAGGTCGTAGTACAGCGCATGCTGACGGCGATTCACCGTTTGCACTCGTGCGGTCCCATCCACATGACGAACTGCCGGGATATGCTTTTCCTTGGCCGGGCGCACATCGAAGATGAACAGCATGAACGGCGCCACGCCGCCATCCACAAACCACTCGTTCGCGTAATCTTCCATTACCACCGGCGCGACGGGCCTGAAATCCTCACGATCCTTGATCTCGTTGAGCCTTGCCTGCATGCGCGGATCGATAGGCGAGGCAAGGATCGAGCGTGCGCCGAGCGCGCGCGGCCCGAACTCCGTGCGGCCTTGATACCAGCCGATCACCCGGTTGGACGCAAGGATCTCCGCTGTTTCGCCGGCCACATCCCGGAGGCGACGGTAAGGCGCTTTGGTCCATTTCAAGAGTTGCTCGATCTCGTCATCCGCATACCCGGGGCCGAGGTACGCGTGGTCCATCTGCCACCGGCGCGAGCGGTCGCCGGATTCGGCGCGCTTGCGATAATCGATCCATAGCGCTGCGCCGAGTGCCGTGCCGGCATCACCGGACGCCGGTTGCACCCATACCTGGGCGAACGGACCACGGTCCCGCACGCGTGCGTTCATCACGCAGTTCAATGCCACGCCGCCTGCCATCGCCAGATTTTCCAGGCCGGTTTGCGCATGCAGCCAGCCGGCAAGCTGCAGCACCGTTTCTTCCAGTGTGACCTGCAATGAATGCGCAATATCGAAGTGCTTCTGCTCGAGCGGCCCACCGCGTTCGCGTGCTGGCCCGAAGCGTTCAACGAGGCGCGGAGCATCGACCGTATAAGTGCCGTCATGCCGGTATCTCACGATCTCCCGGAACGCGTCGACATAGGCAGGCTTGCCGTACGACGCCAGCGCCATCACCTTGTATTCGTCGGAGGAGTGAAGAAAACCCAGGTAGCCGGTCACGCTCTCGTACAGCAGCCCGAGCGAATGCGGCAACTCGACCTGCTTGAGCCGCTTGTATTCCCCATCCACGAATTGCCCAAGACTTGTCGTTACGCCTTCGCCGCGGCCGTCCATGGTCAGCACCGCCGTGTCCGTGAACGGCGCGGCGAGAAACGCACTGGCCTCATGCGAAAGATGATGGTCCACGTAGTGCCACTCGAAGCGCATCGTACGGCCGCCGCTGCGAAAGCGTTTCATCAGATGATGCGGCGCACCGTCTGTCAGTTGTGCTCTCGCATTTACGATATAGCTTAAAAACAAGGGGTCCCAGGGCGAGTCGGAGGGATTGGCAAGCGGCTTAAGCCCGGGTTCGAGCGGCAGCTCGATCGATGCCCCCGCATTCGCGGGCATCGAGGAAAGCAGCTTTGGGTCGTACGAATACGCGACGTGATCAATATCAGCGAGCTCGATGCCGGCCTCTTTGAGACAGTAGTCAATCGCATCGAAGGGTAGTTGCCAGGTTGAGAAAGGCACCGGCCGCTTCGCGTGCTTGATATGCGTGAAACGCTCGTCCTCGGCCGCCGCAATGACGACGCCATCCTCGATCAGCGCAGCCGCGCTGTCGTGGTAAACCGCGTTGATGCCTAATGTGTACATGGGTTGATGGCCCTGGTGACGAAGCGTTTCATGAGGTGGTCAGCATTGCGTCGACGGCGCTCGATGCAGAATCGGCACGCAGCAGTCGCATGGTTGCATCGATTACCTGTCCTACCGTGACGCCGGTAAGACAGGCATGATGTCCTTCGGGGCATACGCTGCGATAACACCATCGGCAAGGCACGTCGTGATGCAGGACGACATGCGGCGTTTGCCACGGCGTATGTTGCGGATTCGTCAACGCGTACAGGTCGACCACCGCGGTACCGAGCGCCGACGCTATATGCACAGGCCCGCTGTTGTTCGATACCAGCACCTTGGCGCGATCGATCAGCGCTGCCAGCTCGCCGAGTTCGAGCGCGCCTGCGAGATTGATGGCCGACCGGTGTGCCCCGCATGCCTGCGCACACACGCCCGCTTCGTCTGCACTGCCGGTGATCAGTACCGGCCAGCCGGTCAGCTCCGAGAGCTGCGCGGCGACCTGTGCGAAGCGCTCGGCAGGATAGCGCCGCGACGCGGCCGTGGCGCCGGGATGCATCACAATGAACGGGGCATCGAGCGAGATACCGCGCTGCGCAAGCTTGAGGTGCAACGACGCGGCATCGCGGGGTAGCACGTTTAAACGCATTCGCTGATTCGATGACACTGCGCCCACGTGCCTGACCAGCGCCAGTTGCCGTTCGACTTCATGCCGTGTACCGGTTTGCGGTTCGGGCTCGGCAATCCAGTCGGTTAATAGTGCATAGGGATTCTCGCGGCAGTGCGCGAGGCGTCTTGGAATGCCGGCTAGATGACACAGCATCGCGGCGGGCATCGGGTTCTGGCTATAGACGGTAAAAATCACGGCAGCGTCGAAAGCTTCTTCGCTCAGGCGTTTGGCGATCGCCAGGTCCACAGCCGCATCGGCGGGACGGTTGTTTTTCACCCACGGGGCGTCGTATTCGATCACCGCATCGACACTATCGATAAGCGCTGCCGCGCGTGCTCCGGAATGCGATGCCAGCAACGTGATGTGGCGATCAGGTGCCGAGCTACGCAAGGCGTGCAGGGCGGGGGTGGTCATGAGCACGTCGCCAAGGTTGTCCAGGCGCACGCAGAGGATGCGTTTGAGCTCGGCGCCCCACGGCCGTACCGACGTGGCTGCAGGCGCACGGGCATGCGAATCGACGTCGATCCGGACCACCGGCGTGTGCGTCATGTCGTGAGCTCCGGTCGAATGCTGTGTCGAATCGTCAGCGCTGCGTCATGAAGGTTGGCTACCACGCAGTACGGTTGCCGAAAGAGTCCCCGACGCCACACGGTCTCGTTGCCGTTATCGATGAGGAGCGTGCGGCAACCGGCGCGATTGCCTGCCTCGACATCATCGAGAATGTCGCCGGCGAACCAGCTTTCTTCGAGTGCGATCCCGTGTTCACGAGCGGCGCGCAGCAGCATGCCCGGCGCCGGCTTGCGGCAATTACAGAGCCGGTTATGAGGGGCAACGCTGCCGTCGGGATGATGCGTGCACCAGTAGATGCCGGACAGCATCGCGCCACAGTCGCGGACGAGTTCGTGCAGGCGCTTATTGACAATATCCAGCGCATCGATTGAAAATTTTCCCATCGCCACCCCGCTTTGATTGCTGATCACATAGAGCGGCAGGTCGAGCTCCGCGAAGATCCGCAGCGCGTCACACGCACCGGGCGCGAGCCGCATCAAGAGCGGATCGACGTTATGTGGAACATCGGCGAGCAGCGTTCCGTCCTTGTCGAGGAAGATAGCGGGGCGCCGCATGGTGTTACTGCGCGCGCGTATCCGGAACGTCATACGGAAGCCCCACCGGTTGCGAGCCAAGCGTCGTGCACGTTGTTATACGCATGCCGTGCTGCATCGGCGGCCACGTCGATCCCGGCCACGCGTGCATAGACTTCACTGAGTGTGTCCGCCACGCTTTCCCACGTGAACATCTCCTTGGCGCGCGCGAGCCCTGCTGCGCCCATGCTTTGTGCACGCTGCGGGTCGCGCTTGAGCGTGACCAAGCCGTGGGCGACGGCGAGAGGGTCTTTCGGCGGCACGAGCAATCCGCTCTCGCCATGCGCTACCGAATAACGAATGCCGCCAACGTTCGCGCCGATCACCGGCGTGCTGCAGGCCATCGCTTCCAACGGGGTAATGCCGAATGGTTCGTACCAGGGCGTCGTGACGAATACGTCCGCCGCGTTGTAGTAAAGACGCAGGTTCGCACGTGCTCGACGGCCGAGGAAATTGACGCGATCCGTTACGCCGCATTCACGTGCAATGACGCGCAAGCGGCCGATCTCGGGCGTCGCGATCTCGTTGGCTTCGTCGGAGTTGCCACCTACCACATAGAGATGGGCTTCCTCGCCAAGCGCGCAGTTACACAAGCCAATGGCACGTACCACCGTGTCGATACCCTTGCGCGGCACCATCCGTCCCAGTTGCAGCGCGATGAAACGGTCCAGCGGCCAGCCCAGTTCCGCGCGGGCAGCGTACTTGTCGACAGGGTGAAATTCCTCGTGGTCGAAACCGCAGGGCACAACGTCGATACGACCGTTATCCGCTTGATAGAGCGAGACCAGATCCGATTCATCCTGCTGGCACTCGGCGATCACCGAGTCGGACTCGCGCACGAGCCTGTCCTCGATGTCGAAGCGCTCGTCAGGGAAACCATCATCTGCGCCCTGATGCAGGCGCCGTACGCGACCAAGCGCATGAAAGGTCGTCACAAGAGGAATGCCAAGCGATTCCTTCACACGCAGACCGACCAGTCCGGACATAAAGAAGTTGGCGTGCACGACGTCGTAGCGTGATGGTTCATGACGGAAAAATTGGACGACGAAACGCGCGAAGTCCTCCATGTACGGAAGGAGTTGCTCCTTCGGCAACTGGCGTTTCGGGCCAGCCGGTACATTGATGACACGTACCCCGTTCAGGCGCGAGACAAGCGGCAACAACGACTTGTCGCAACGCGTGAAGACGTCGACGTGGTGACCTTTTCGGGCAAGCTGACGTGCGACGTTCGCGACATAGATATTTTGACCGCCGCTGTCGACGCTGCCGGTAGCGGCGAGCGGCGACGCGTGCTCGCTGATGAGTGCGATCTTCACAGTGGTGTCCTTTGTCGACGAGTCTTGGTATGCGGTGGCGCCCATGATCAACATCGGCGTGCATCACACACAGCATTCGTTGTGCCCATTGGGAAGCGAACGAAACAAGCGTCGGTTCGTTGCCATACCTACGCATTTTTTTTGCGTGCGCTTCAAGGACGCCGGACAGCGGCTATTGGGCTTGTGAAGAATTACATCGGGTGCGTAGACGCGTCAGGGCCGGCGTCGCCCGTGTCGTCGATCGCTTGCGAGCGACGTACGGCCTCCCGCATTTGCTCAACTTCAAGCGGAATCGCGCGACGCCGGGTCAACGCCCACGGCAGTGCAGCGAACAACGCCAAGGCGTCGCGAAAAAAAGAACCTTCGCGGCGCATGACGTGCACTGCGGCCCGTGTGGCGCGCCACCCTTCGCCCCACGACAAGCGCATCCATGCAACCCACGCGGCATTGCGGGCGAGCAGTCGACGCCGGAGCGCGCTGTCCCGCAGCGGGGAGGGATGGTGATGGACGATCAATTCTTCGGCGTACACAATGGCGAAGCCGCATGCGAGCACATCGAGTGAGGCCAGCGTTTCTTCGCCGCCGATAAAAAAGCGCGATTCGTATCCGCCTATCTGCCGATAGAGCGGCGTTCTGAACACACAGGCCCCGGCCATATACCCGATCAGTGAAGGGCCGGGCAAGCCGGCGGCGTCAAGCGGGCTGCGTGCCATCAGCCGGCAGGTCGCGTCGGTGTCGCCTGCTTCGCCGACCAGCACCCGGGCGCTCAGCACGCCGACACGGGGTGACTGGTCCAACAATTGGACCGCGCGCGATAGCGATCCCGGATGCCACCACGTGTCGTCATCGCAGAATGCAACGTACTCCGTACTCGCGCTTGCGACGCCGAGGTTGCGTCCGGCTGCACCAAGGTTTTTCTGTGCGGTAATGAGGGTGACCCCGGGGAAGCGCTCGGCAATATGTTCCGCAGTGGCATCGGTCGAGCCATTGTCGACAACGATCAGACGCGCTCGGTCAGGTAGCGCGCTCAGTCGCGCGAGGGTCTCGAGCACTTGCGCCGAGCGGTTGTACGTCAGCACGACGACCGATATCTTCGGAGGTGCATCCGCGGCCGGCCGGCCGTCCCCTGGGGCGTCGTCGTTCTTCACGTTCCTCATGCCGCTAGCTCAAGCTTCCAACAGCGTTCGGTACAAAAGACATCGTCGTAGCCATCAGGTCCGAACGCCTTGAGCTGGCTTGCGTACGCTTTGACGGCTTCGCGTTTCGCGGCCTGATGGGACGGATCGGCTCGCCAGTTCTCAATGACCGGTGTCGCGGTGATGCCGCGCGAAACGAGCTCCGCCATGCGTATTTGCAACTGGCCGGCCAGACGCCGGTAGAGAGCGTCCTCATAAGCGAAGCAGACCAACTCCGGGTTGGCTAGCCAGACATCGGTGCATGCGCGATGCACGAGTTCGTGGTCGGAGTGGAACAAGCCGAGGGGGATCATGAGCGTACGAGCCCCGTGGCGGTGCAGCGACCGATCGAGCGCCTGGGCGATCGCGTCCTGAGTCGGGGCATGCGCGGGCAGTGCAAACGGAACATATTGTGCATCGAGAAAATCCCCTCGATCGGGCACCGCACTCAGGACATCCAGGGCGCGGCGGTTTTCCAGCGAGCGTTCATGCATTGCGTGAGCGGCGTTATCGAAGCCGCACTGGCGGTCCCACTTCGTCATGACATCTGCGGCGGGGCAGCCGGAGAAGACGGTGTAAACGACTGCTCCCGGATGAGCGGCGAGCGTCGTTCCGCAACTGAAGACGGCGTCGTCGAAATGCGGTGACATCACCAGTGGACGAGCAAGGGTATCGGACATGGCGAGGTGACAAGAGAAATGTCATCCGAAAACGCAAAACGCGGACCTGGGGTCCGCGTTTACATGCGTTTGGTCAAGCCAGGTCGATGCGCGAGCCGCAAGCCTGTCCGCCCTGTTTATGCGGTCTGCGAGAATTCCCGTGCCCGCGCTCGGATTTGCTCGAGTTCGCCGATTGTAAAAGCGCGCTGCTCCATCTCAATGGCTTGCTGATACGCGGCGCCGCCGGGCAGCCGATTCAACAAGGCGCGGATCTCGCCAGTCATCGTGTGATCAGCCGGTTCGAACGAGTACAGGTGCAGCTTCTTTTCTCCCCGCTCGTACATAAACCACGTACAACTGGCGAACACAGTCACGCCGACGATTTCCTGCAAGCCGAGAATGGTCGTGTCCGGCAAGGCCCACGCCTGAAGCAGCATGATGGCGAGAACCCCGGCGAGGGCGAGGGTAATAGTGGCCGAGAGACCGTCGCGCATGCTCGTGAGCAAGCGCTTTTGCAGATACTCCAGTTCTAGACGTGAGGGTGCGACGAGGGTGTTATTTGGGGAATGATCAAACGGTATGAGGACTGCCATTGCGTTTTTCGTCCAGCGAATAAGGTGTTTTGTACTGCTCTTCAGACTTTAACGGCTCGTGACCGGAAAAGTTGACATTGAAAATTAGGTCCGGGTTTATGGACGCAAAAAAATTATTCGATTGAGGTTTTGGGCTGCGGAAATCCCGGAGCGAGCGATGGAAGCTCAGGTTGTCGGCGCATCTGCGGAGACAATGACCGCGTCATCAACGTCCGTTTCGCAACGCAAACCAGGGCAAAGGATGTTCTCTTCCATCGAAGGCGAAAGATTCGTCAACCACGTTCCCGGGTCTCCGTCCCGCGGGTGTGCCCTTGACGTGCGAAAGACAATGAGGCTGCCGTCGAAGACGGTGGTGCGGCACACTCGACCGCCGACAACATATCGGTTCGATATGCTTAAGGATCGACGGGTGGGGAATCTGCAATGTGATCAGCCAAAGCGCAGCGGGGAGAAAACGGCGATGGCGGCTTCGGTCCGGCTCCGCCGATGCTGTACACATTAGGCCAAATCCGGCACACGGATTGCACAGGTTGCTAGGTCCTTCCCGCGGGAGCAAAAATGGACGCGCGCAGCGGAACAAGCACTGACCTCGACCTCGACGTGAACGAAGCTTTCGACCGTCGCTGGCGTATTAGTGAGTGCGCGATTATTTTGCTTCTTTGTACCCTGTGTTTCGCCGGGCTGGCGGGCTTACTTGGCTCAGGTCCGATGAGCCACGCATTCGTGCACTTCCAGAGTGGGACTATTACTGACATCCGGTACGAGCGCATCGTTCGGAACCACGGCTCGAGCTGGATGCGGCTTGGATTGGCTGCGGGAGCATCGGGCACGATTACCGTACACCTGGATCGGCGAATGATTCATTCGGTAGCGATAGAAAATGTCGTCCCGACGCCGTTGTCTGAGAGCGTGTCTGACCGGGGCGTAACTTACGTTTTCAACGTGGCGAACGCGGAGGAGGGCGCATCGCTCAATTTCAAAATGTCGCCTTATCGATTCGGTGTTATTGAAACGACGCTTTCCGCTGGAAATCGACCCATGAACCTCGTCCAGGTCGTCCTCCCCTGATCATGGACATTGTTCTTCGCGCTGCCGGCGCCTACCTTTTCCTGCTGATCGTGTTGCGCATCACGACCCACCGGGTCAGTCGAACGATGACACCCCTCGACATGGTAATCATGTTTCTCTTTGGTGGCCTATCTAGCCAGGCGGTGCTTGCTGGCGACCAGTCGATTACGGCGGCGTTAGCGTCGGTCAGCACGATTTCGATGCTTCACGTCTTCGTTTCCGTAGCCAAGAGGCGGTGGCCGAGTCTTGGCAGAGTGGCGGAAGGGACGCCTACCATCGTGTACGCAAACGGGCAGTGGGACGAAAGGCGCTTGCGCGAGATGCGCATCTATAAGGGCGATGTTCTCGCTGAAATGCGTCAACGGGGCATTTCGCATCTGGACGACGTCAAATACGCGATTGTCGAAAATCATGGCGGCATTTCGATCATGGCGACTGACACCCGATAACAATAAAGTTGGAATGGTCGTTGCTCAAGGACCCTTTGGGCGTTCTCTCACGAGCCCGGCAAAATTGGTATTCGGGAGCTACAGACGAAAGCGCGGTGGAGTCACGTGGGTCGAGGCGCGAGCCAGCTGGGGCAGCGCCTTCGTCAGTTGCTTCTCCGCACTATAAACATTTGAAAGAGCGTGGATAAACAGGTCCTGCATTGTTTTAGCGGCCATGGGGAACTCACTTGGTAAGTGAGCGTTGAATGATGTCTGCGCCTCGGGCACGCATCGAAAATGCAATCAACGTAGCCGGTTTAGTACGGCCTCAAGCAGATGATTGTGGTCTGGAAAAAGATAAAAAAATTTTGAGCCGGATCTCTTGAAAATTTCCAACAATGTTCTATTTTCGATTCCGTAAGCAGTCGCGGTGTTCGCGCTGCGTGTTTCGATTGGTTTGTCCGAGGCTTGGGCAGACGAACTGGAGCGCGTATGCCGGTTCGTCTCCTGCCGCAATTTGGGAGATAGCAGCCATGAGTGACCTTCTTTTCAATAACAGCCTGTTTGATGAGCTCGACCGTTTTCAGCGTCAAATGTCGTCGTTGTTCACCGGCCTGCCATCAAGCATCCGCGCGTCGCGGCTAAACGGCTTTCCGCAAATTAACCTCGGGAGCACGGACGACTCCGTAGAGATTGTCGCGTTTGCGCCCGGGATCGATCCGGCCAAACTGGAACTGACCGTGGACAAGGGGTTGCTGACCATCAGCGGCGAGCGTGCGCGTGTCGAGTCCCAGTCGGAAGGACGTTCTTATGCGCAAGAACGCTTTGCCGGCGCCTTCCGCCGCGCAATCGAGTTACCGCGCGATGCCGACCCGGACAACGTGAAGGCGCGCTACGCGAACGGTTGCCTGACGATCAGTATTGGCAAGCGTGAGACGTCGCGCCCGCGCACTATCGCAATTCAATGACCAACCCGTCACCTCATTGGAGGAGAGCATCATGAATACTCAGACCCAGCTCGCCGAACGCAATACCGGCACTGTCGCGCGCAACGGTGACACACAGGCGCAAAAGGGTCCCGCGATCGTTCCTGCCGTCGATATTTACGAGGACGCGCATGGCATCACGTTATGGGCCGATCTGCCGGGCGTATCGCGGGACCGGTTGAACGTCCACGTACAGGACGGCAATCTCTTCATTGAAGGCCAGGCGTCGATCGACACACCTGACGGCCTGCGCTTGCATCACGCGGAGATTCGCGAGCCACGTTTCGCCCGAGCATTTTCATTGAGCGCGGACTTCGATATTGCGAAGATCGATGCCAATCTTAGCGACGGCGTGCTTAAACTCAGCATTCCGCGCCGAGAGGAAGCACGGCCGCGCCGCATTGAAGTCAGCGTTGGATAAATACCTTGAGGCGCCCGCGAATGGTTGACTCCCATCGTGGGCGCCACATCGACAGACCAGCTAACGGGAGCCTGCCGTGGAATTTGAAACTGACTGGAAGACCTTGGGCAAACACCGGGTTCGCCTGCGTGCGACTCGCGGCTTTCCCACCGAGACCTTGCATACGGTGGCCGACGTCGCGCGTCTTGCCATCGAGAACAACATGAGTGCACGCGCAAGACTGGTGGAAGTAGTCTATCGCGACCAGGACAAGGCCTATGACATTTTCGTGGGAACTACGATGCCCGATGACCGGCGCTGCGTGGCGCAGCTCGAAGTTGCCTTGGCCACCGTGCTGGGGGTACTGCCCGAACAGGTCACGATGACGGTCAATGCCGTCGAGCAGAGGGAAGTTGACCTGAACTTTGGCCTCTACGAGCGGCTGCTTTCGCAGAAGCTCGGCTCAGTGCCGCCGATCCAGTGACCCCGACTGGTCTCCAAAAACTTTGCCGCAACGTCACGAGCCGTGAACTCGCATGAGGCGATCCGAATGGTCCGTACTCTGCTGACCTCAGCCCTGCCGATGCGATTCGTCGCGTACACGTATTGAAACTTCGGTTCAACAAGGCAATTTCGCCGGCTTTATTTATTGAGTGATCGGGGTGCCCCTTGCAGGGTAGGGAACGTTTCGCAAAGCTTGGAATGCAACATGCCGCCCCAAGAAATCTCCACTTCTCGCCGCACTTCCGGACGACAGTACACCGTGATCGACAATCATCGCGGCGTCCGATCATGGCAATGAACACGCGGTAACCATGAGTTGGAATAGTGGTTGCTGGATAGACTGTGTCGAGCGATTCTTCAGGCCTTTCCTCACGAGCCTCGGCACATCGTTATTCAGGAGCTGAAAATGAGAGCGCTTCGTTGGCATGGCAAGCACGATATCCGTTGCGACACGGTTGCGGATCCAATCATTGAGGAAGGGCGCGACGCGATCATCAAGGTTTCGACCTGCGCGATTTGCGGGTCGGACCTGCATTTGTTCGATGGCTTCATGCCGACTATGGAAAGTGGCGACATCATGGGCCATGAATTCATGGGCGAAGTGGTCGAGGTAGGTATGGATAACAAAGCACTGCAGATCGGAGATCGGGTCGTCATTCCCTTCACGATATTCTGCGGTGAGTGCGACCAGTGCAAGCGCGGCAACTTCTCCGTATGCGAGCGAAGCAATCGTAACAAGGAGAAGGCTGACAAAGTCTTCGGCCACTCAACTGCCGGGCTTTTCGGATATTCCCATTTGACCGGTGGATACGCCGGAGGCCAGGCCGAATACGTCCGGGTACCAATGGCCGACACGACCCACGTGAAAATACCTGATGGTCTGACTGACGAGCAGGTCTTGTTCTTGGGCGATATTTTTCCGACTGGCTGGCAGGCGGCGGTCAATTGCGATATCCAGCCCGACGATACGGTCGCAATCTGGGGCGCGGGGCCTGTTGGCCAGATGGCGATCCGCAGTGCCGTACTACTCGGGGCGAAGCAGGTTGTCGTAATCGACCGGGTACCGGAGCGGCTTGCGATGGCAAAGGAGGGCGGTGCAATTACGATTAACTTCGATGAGGAAAGCGTGCTTGACAGGTTGAAAGAGTTGACCAATGGTAAGGGGCCGGAGAAATGTATCGATGCGGTGGGCATGGAGTCTCATGCCACTCGATCGTTTGATGCCATGTATGACCGCGTCAAACAGGCCGTCATGCTGGAGAGCGACCGGCCGCATGTCTTGAGGGAAATGATTTACGTCTGCCGTCCTGCGGGCATCCTGTCCGTGCCGGGTGTGTATGGCGGCTTGATCGACAAGATTCCGTTTGGCGCCTCTATGAACAAAGGGCTCACATGGAAAATGGGCCAGACGCACGTGAACCGATGGACAGACAACTTACTGCATCGAATTCAGGAAGGCCAGATCGATCCTTCGTTTGTGATTACGCACACGGTCCCGCTGGAAGACGGACCCGGCATGTACAAGACATTCCGCGACAAGGAGGACGGCTGTATCAAGGTGGTCCTCAAGCCATAGCGGACGCGCACCGGTGGCTCACGGTCGCGGTCGGCCGGAAGTCGTGTCGTTATACAGGGTGGGACTACAAGCTGTCAGGCCAGCGTAGCGGAGTTATTAAAAATGAGTCAATATTTAACTCCGTCTTTGCCATTTTCGGCGTCGGCGCACTTTCTCAACCGATGCTCAACGACGTCGGGAGCGGATCGACACAAGCCTGTGTCGTGGCCATGCCTGCGCTTACGGCCCGAAAACAGAAACTCACGGATGGCTAAGGCACCGATGACGACGCAAGAACCGCAAAACACGCAATTCGAAGCCAACGACGACTGGACTCGGCAATGGGTTGCTTCGACAGCGGACTACTCGATTTTCCTGATCACGCCCGAAGGCAAAGTCACCAGTTGGAATCCAGGCGGCGCCAGGATCGAAGGATATCGACCCGAAGAAATCATCGGCCGGCATTTTTCCGTTCTCTATACCGATGACGATCGCCACAATGGAGTTCCCGATGCGCTTATGGACACTGTCCGCCGAATGGGACGCCATGATTCGGAGGGGTGGCGTCGGCGGATGGATGGCAGCACCTTTTGGGCGAGCGTGGTGACGACCGCGCTGAGTGACGCGCAGGGCGAGTTCCGGGGGGCCGTGCAGGTGGTGCGCGACGTCAGCGAGAAACGCAAGGCACACGAGGCCGTGGTCGAAAGTGAACGGCGTTTCCGGCTACTGGTTCAGGGAGTGACGGACTACGCCATCTTCATGCTCTCGCCCGACGGTTATGTGACGAACTGGAATAACGGCGCACGGCGCATCAAGGGATATAGCGAGGAGGAGATCGTCGGTTCGCATTTCTCGAGATTCTATACGCCAGAAGACGCCGCTGCCGGGGTACCGCAGCGTGGTCTGGAGACAGCCACGCGCGATGGCCGCTTCGAGGCAGAAGGCTGGCGAGTACGTCGCGACGGGACGACCTTCTGGGCCCACGTGATCATTGACGCAATCCGCGAACACGACGGAGCGCTCGTCGGCTTTGCAAAGATCACGCAGGACATCACCGAGCGGCGCGAGGCCAACGAGCTGCTGGAACAAACGCGGGCGGCGCTGTTCCAGGCACAGAAAATGGAAGCAATTGGCAAGCTGACGGGCGGTGTTGCCCACGACTTCAACAACGTACTGCAGGTGCTGAGGGGAAATCTCGAATTACTGGAGAACCGGCATCGCCGGGATGCCTGGAGTGGCGTGCGACTCGCCCACGCAATCGATGCTGTCGAGCGTGGCGCGAAGCTCGCCTCACAACTGCTGGCGTTCGGTCGGCGACAGGCGTTACGCCCTGTCGTGGTGAACCTGGCAGCGATGGTTCGCGGGATCGACAGCATGCTGGCTCGTGCGCTGGGCGAGACGATCAACGTGGAGACAGTCGTTGCTGCCGGCCTGTGGAATACGCTGGTCGATACCCACCAGCTCGAGAATGTGGTGCTGAACCTGGCGATCAATGCGCGCGACGCAATGCCCGCGGGTGGACGTCTCACCATTGAACTGGCCAACGCGATGCTGGACGATCGTTATGTGCGCCCCCTCACGGATGTTCCTCCGGGCCAGTACGTGATGCTTGGGGTGACGGACACCGGCGCAGGCATGCCCCCGGATGTCGTCGAGCGCGCCTTCGACCCGTTCTTTACGACCAAGCCGGAGGGACAAGGCACGGGTCTCGGCCTGAGCATGGCTTATGGCTTCGTGAAGCAGAGTGGCGGACACATCAGGATCTACAGCGAAGTGAGACATGGCACGACGGTCAGGATTTATCTGCCGAGGTCGATGGAGGCTGCCGTTGATCCACAATCAAGGAACGAGCACACGGTGCTGATGGGCGGCAAAGAGACCATACTGGTCGTGGAGGACGATGCGAAGGTTCAGTCGACGGTGATCGACATGCTGGTGGGACTGGGTTATTCCGTTCTCAAGGCCGACAATGCGGAGCAGGCGCTGACCGTGATCCGCAGCGGCGTTCACATTGACGTCCTCTTCACTGATGTCGTCATGCCCGGCACGCTGCGGAGCCCCGAAATGGCCCGGCAGGCAGCCTTGCTGCTACCTCACCTGAAGATTTTGTTTACCTCCGGGTACACGCAGAATGCGATCGTGCATGGAGGAAGACTGGATCCGGGAGTCGAACTTCTCAGCAAGCCCTATAGCCAGGAAGAATTGGCACACAAGCTGCGTTACATTCTTGGCACGCCGGGAGAGACGCTCCCGGCAACCGCTGACAGCCCGGATACCGCACCAGCCAATGCGGGCTCGCTGCCAGCCACGCCGTTGCATGTCCTTGTGGTCGAGGACGACGCGGCTTCCCTGGATGCGGTCTGTGAAATCCTGCAGATGCTGGGTCACGAAGCGGTGAAGGCGGCGGATGCGGCCCGCGCGATGGAGCACCTGCGTTCTGAGCGGTTCGATGTGCTGTTGACTGACTTGAATCTGCCCGGGACTTCTGGACTCGAGCTGGCACGACAGGCTGTCGCTGCGGATCCCGATCTTCACGTTGTATTTGCGTCGGGAGATGAATTGCCCGACGATCTGTTGTTTGAATTTCCGTCCAAGACGCTGCGCAAGCCCTACGCGATAGACGAACTCAATGACGCCCTTGGGGCGATTCGAGGCACCTCGCGCTCTGCCAGTCGTTAATCGCGCCGCAGACGTGCGAGTCTCCACTTTGGCCTATGCCTACCCCGAAGGGATGGAGTCGTCCATCACATCAAAACCGCACAAGGCACCGTCACTTTGTTCTATTCACTGACGGTGTAGAGGTGTAGAGAACCGTTATCATGGCAGTGATTTCAGGCCTCACGACAACACAACCCTTCCAGCTTATCGCTTGCCATTCCGATGTCCATAACAGTTAGCTTCCCCGTCGAAGTGCGCGATTGGATCACCCACAATCTCACCCGCGGCGTTGCGCCACCGGCGATTGTGCGCGAGCTCGTCGATCGAAATAACGCAGTCGAACTCGCGTCGGCAATGGTCGATGCGGTCTCCTCGGCTTTTTTGTACGGCACGGCGTTGCCAGGCGAGACGCTCGAAATTGGCGGTGCGCCGCTCACCTATGAAGCGGAGCCCTTGCGGGTGCCGAACGATCCGCTGATCCGGCTCGGTGAGCGCAAGGTGCGCGTGATTTCGCGTATGCACCGGCCCGCCGCAGTACTGCTCGACAATTTTCTCAGCGCGAACGAATGCGAGCAGTTGATCTCGCTCGCGCGGCCGCGTCTGGACCGTTCGACCGTGGTCGATCCCGTGACCGGGCGGAATGTGGTGGCAGGGCATCGCAGTAGCCATGGCATGTTTTTTCGCTTGGGCGAAACCCCGCTGATCGCGCGCCTTGAAGCGCGTATCGCCTCACTCACCGGCCTGCCTGCCGAGAACGGCGAAGGCCTGCAACTTCTGCACTACGAAGCGGGCGCCGAATCGACGCCGCATGTCGACTATCTGGTCCCGGGCAACCCGGCGAATCGAGAGTCGATCGCGCGCAGCGGACAGCGTGTGGGCACACTGCTGATGTATCTGAACGATGTGGAAGGCGGAGGTGAAACCGTGTTCCCCCAGATCGGATGGTCGGTGGTGCCGCGGCGCGGCCAGGCACTCTATTTCGAATACGGCAACCGTTCCGGGCTCGCCGACCCGAGCTCCCTGCACGCAAGCACGCCCTTGCGGACGGGCGAGAAGTGGGTGGCCACCAAATGGATCCGCACGCGCCGCTTTGCGCCTCGCGTGTCCGGCGTGGAGTGACCCGGGGGGCGGCTGAGCACCCCTCCGGCCCGCTGGGTTTCAGCGCACGAAGACCTCGTCGGCGACCCAGCCCTTCGACGTCAAATACACGCCCTCGCGCAACTGCATCGTGCCTTCGCCTTCGATCACGCGCTTGACCATCGGGAACACGCGTTGCGCGTCGGCACTCCTGGCCCACGGCGCAGGATCGATCTTGTAGGTGTAGATGACCGAGGTGGCGGTCTGGCCGTTCACCTGCGCCGGCCGCTCCCAGCCCACTACCTTGTCGAGCGAAAGCGTGGCCGCGCAGAAATCGGCCGGATGCGTGACGCGCGAGGTGGCGGTCGCCACCACTTCCGGAATATGCAGATAGTACTTCTGACCGTCGGCCGTCAACTGGTACTGGCGCGCGTTCGCGCGGATCTTCTTGCTGTTCTCGTCGGTGCGTTCGACCACCACGTCCTTGCCTGCGACCAGGCCGAGTTTCTCAAGTACCGGCATCTGTAACGCGTCGCGGGTACCGGCGGCCATATCGTCCGTTGTCACGTAGATCGGCCAGTCGTATTTAGCGAGGCACAGGTGGCCACGCTGGGCAAGAAAAGTGTTGATGGTGGCCGTGAAATTCTCCCGGCTGACGTCTTGGCTTTTGTCATGGCAGCCGGCGATCAGGGTCAGGGCGCTCAGGGCGAATGCGCCACAAGCAATGCGGCCGGCGGTGGAACGTCGCGTCATGGTGTTTGTTGCTCAGGTTGGATTGCTAAAGTACGAGTTGAATTTTTTCGACGCACGGCCCCCGATAGGGCAGGCCGCCCGCCTGGACCATGGCTTTGTCAGTTCACGCAGTTGCCGCTGGCCGGCGGCGTGGCGGGCACTTGATAGCCGTCGGTCAGCGTGTTCAGGAAGCAGACCAGGTCCGCGATGTTTTGCTGCGTCAACTGCGGCGCCGAGTGGACCACGCGCGCCTGCGCACCGTCGGCCGCTGTCGTGCCGCCAGCCGCCGTCTGACCTTGGCCCATGGGCAATTCCTCGTCGATATTGCCCTGGTACGCCACTGGCAGATCGTTGAACGACTGGGCCGTCGCACCCGAGGCGGATGTCGGGAACAGCGCGTAGGACGGGTTCTGCACAGGCTGGCCGGGGTTGCCGCCCGTGCTTGGGTACCAGTACTCCGGGTTCGTGTCGCGCGTGTTATAGAAATTCAGCACCTGCACGAGCGAGTGGAACACGCCGTTGTGAAAGAACACGGAGCGCGTCGCGACATTGCGCAGCGTCGGCACTTTGAAGCGGCCGCAATATGGGTCGGGGACATTGACGCCGGTGATCGAATCCGGGCCCGCGCCGCTGCTGGCTGTGCCCGGCGGGTGGAGGTTGTTGAGCGGGCCGCACAGACCCATGTCGACGTACGACGCAGCGGCGTTGCTCGGGATCGGGTCGGGGTTGCCCGGGATCTGCGTGTCGTTGCGCGGCGCACCGATCGCCTGATAGGTGAAGTCGGTCATGAGCGCGACCGAGCCGTTGAAGTTCGCTCCGGCATAGTGGCAGGCTACGCATCCGGCGCCAGTACCCGTGTCATTGAAGAGTTGGAGGCCGCGCATTTCCGCCGCTGTCAACGTGCCACCGATCTTGTTGGAGACATACAGGTCGAACTTGCTCGCGTAGGGCGCGAAGCTCGGATCTTCCTGCTGATAGGCCTGGAGGGCGAGACCGATATCGTTGAACGTGGCGTTGGCGTCAGAGAACACGCCTGAGCCGAATGCCTGCTGGAACAGCGCCGCGTAGGACGCTTTCTGTACGGCCTGCACCACGGCGGCTGGCGACGGGTTGTTCATTTCGATCGGATTGAGCAGCGGCAGGGCCGGTTGGGTGGCAAGCGTCGCGGCGCGACCATCCAGCATGAAACCGCCGCCAGGCGCGTTCTGCGTGATGCCGTCCGGGTTCTCGGCGATATCGTTGTAGGGCGGCGTCATGGATTTGTAGCGCAGTGAAGGTACGGCGCGCTGGCCCGCCTGCGACGGATCGGAACCGAGCTGCACGGACAGGCTGTTGGGCGGCCCGTACGCGAACTGAGGGTTGTGGCAGGTGGCGCAGGCCATGTTCTTGCCGCCTGACAGATTCTGGTCGAAGAACAACTGCTGGCCGACTTGTGCAGCGACGCTAAGCGTCACCGGCGCCGGGGGCGCGACGACGCCCGATGGGCTGCCCGACGACGTCTGGGTCGAGTCGCCGCTGCCACCGCCGCCACAGGCGGCCAAAATTAGTGAGAGCGCGCAGATCGCGCCGAGGGAGAGTTTTCGCATATCGAGTCTTTGGAACCCTGACTCCAATCGCCGGGCGGTCCTGACAGGGCCGAAGGCCGCTTGGCGATGGGACGGATAGAACGGAAACTGCCAGGCCACAAAAAACGCGGCCCGGCAGGGAGATCACACTTGCCGCAGCGGGAGGCAGTGAGCCGCCTCCCGCGAGCCGCGTGCTTACTGGGCGAGTGCCCAGACGTTGGTCTGGGTTGGGTCCGGGCCCGGAGCGCGCGATGCCAGCGACGTACCCGTCACATCGACCGGGTTCAGCTTCTGCGTGTAGCCTGCCGGCGTGATGTAGGCATGGTTCATCGGACGCACGGAGTCGAAGTGCGTATCCGCGCTGGCCGCGAGTTCCGGGAGGTTCACGATGTTGCTCGCGATGAACGACTCGGTGTACTTCGCGCGAGCGAGGTACGTCTGCGGCTGGGCCGGGTCAGCGACCTGGAACATGTCCTGCAGCGTACGCACCAGCGCGAAGTGGCTGTACTCGTCGCTGTCGATCACCTTCGGGTTGGCCTGGTTCGTCGCCACACCGAAGATCGAGTTGCCGTGACCGTGGTTGCCCGCGCTGTAATCCGTCGTTGTCGTCTGCGTGAACTTGCCGTTCGCGAACGTGAGCGGTTGCTGACCGACGTTCGACGTCACCGGGTTCCAGCCACAGCACGAGGTGGAGCTGCCTTCGCCTTCGTCGAACATCACGACGATGGCCACCTTGCGTTGCTTGTTGGACCAGATCGGCGATGCCTGGATCTTCGCGACCACCTGACGTACGTAGTCATCGCCACGCTGGACGATATTCTCGCTGCCGCTGAGGCACGAAGGATCGGAGCCAGTGCCGTGCATGTCGTCGCACTGGTCGGGCATGATGAAGTTCAGATTGCCCACGTCACCGCTCGCGAGGTCGGTGCTGAACTGGTCGGTGTTGTAGCCGGCCGGGACAGGGTACGCCGTCGCTTTCGACCAGTCGGCGGCGGAGTATTGCGTGCCGAAGATGGTGCGGTTGTCGGCGAAGAACTCAGGCAGGCTGCGCGTCTGCTGATAGGCCATGCCAGGATGGTGCTTGGTCTTGTACAGCGCACCCGGAACCTTGAAAGGCCCACCGGCGGAACCCGGACCCGTGTAGGTGTCCGATATTGCGTTATCGGCAATACTGTCGGCGCGCGGATCCTGGCCCGGGTTCATCGATTCGCTATACGAGCGCCACGTCAGGCCCGCTTGCGAAATCAGGTTGAAAATCGACGGCGCCGTGATGTTGTGGTTGGCGCTGGCGGTGACGTTGCAGGACGAACTCCCAAAGCCCGACAGGTGACTGGAGTCTTGCGGCGGCAACGCGGTAGTCGCGACGAGCGGCTGGCCGTCCGAGGCCTTGCCACCGGTGAACGCCACGTCCGTCGGCGCGGCCGAGGCGGCACAGCCCCACCAGTTGTCGTCCACGATGCCCCAGTCGTCCCCGCCGCCGAGTGCCGTGTAGTTCGGCTCGCTCGGGTTACCCGTCGAGTAATAGGTCGTGAACTGATTGTTGGCGCTCAGGAACGCGTTGATGTTCGGAGCCTGCGTCGCACCGAGAATCCCCGGGGTGCCCGTAACCGGGGCCACGCTGTGGTTCTCGAGCATGATGATGAAGACGTTGTCGTAGCGCGGGATGCCTTCGACGTTGAACGCGGCTTGCTGGGCTTGCGCGAACGTGATGGGCGTTTGCGTCTGCGTCGGCTTCACGATCGTTGCGGCGCTTACGCCCGCGACACCGACCAGCGACGGGTCGCCGCCGGGCACGGCGAGGTTGTCGGGGTACAGGTCGCCGCGGTCGAGCTTCGTCGTGGCGTAGGTGTAGCGGTTCGCGAGCTGGTTGTCTTCGAACAGCACAGCCTGCTGCTCAGGACCCGAAAGCTTGTTCACATCGCTGAGTACGTCAGCAGCCGGTACCGACACCGACGCCGCACCCAGGACCGGTGCGCTCAGGCGGTTGACCAGGTTGCTCTTCTCGGTCGCGTAGACTGTGCCGTTCGCTTCGACGAGACGCTGGACTTCGCTCGACATCGGGCTGATCACGACGTTCGTCGCACCCTGGTCGGCGATCTGCGCAGCCGAGGCGCGCAGGATCAGATGGCTTGGGGCGGCTGCACCGGTTGCCGTGTTGGTGGCCTTGGTGCTCACGTCGGCGATCAACGGGCCGCTGGCGGTGGACTGCAGCGTGAAGTGGCCGGTGCTGTCGGTTGTCGTGCTGACTTCCGATGTATCGCACTTGCCGTTGCCGTTCACGTCGACGCACACGGTGGCGCCGGCATAGTAGCCTGCCTTGAGGGTTGGATTGCCGGTCGTGCTGCCAGGCATGAAGCCGGCCGCGGCTACCACACCGCTATTGCTGACCGATGCCGGCGAATTGTTGTCGTTGCCTCCGCAGGCGGTCAGCACGCAGGCTGCCGCGATTGAGGTTAGAAGAAATCCAGTGCGACTTGTTGAAATGACCGACATGTGTGGGGGTCCCCGGTTGGATGGGTGTACTAGTTTCTCGTTCCCTTACTTTTACTATTTCGTTCTCTTACTACTTTTAAATCTGGCCGAATTGGAACATTGCCAAATGAAATCTTGGGGTCAGAAACCTGAACGTTTGCTTTCGAAATGATTAGTGCGTGTAGATGTTTCACGATGAGCCGCCCCTTGGATTGGCGAAATTCGTTACCAGAAGAATGTGACAAATCGATGTTTGGATAAACCGCTGAAGTTCTCAGACACGGGTGAGGCAGCCGGTTATGATCACGCCTCAGTCGCGAATGAGAACTTAGGCAGACTTGGTCCATTGCCCCATCAACCTATCTCCCTCGCGCCGATACCCGAGCAGTAAATGTCTGCAATCCTGATCGTTGAAGACGACCCTTAAATAGCCGAACTACTGTGGCTGTATGCACAGCAAGGCGGTGGTAGGCGAGAACGCTTTTGCGCATGCGTCGGGCATTCACCAGGACGGCATGCTGAAGGCGCGCGAAACCTATGAGATCATGCGCGCCGAAGAGGTGGGGTGGGAAGCCAGCAGGCTGGTGCTCGGAAAGTTGTCAGGCCGTAATGCGTTCAGGCAGCGCTTGCAGGCGCTGGCCATTCTGCCCGAACAGGAAGCGGAACTGGATCTGGCGTTCATCCGCTTCAAGGCGCTCGCCGACCAACAACCGGAGATCAGTGACCACGACCTCCGAATGTTGATGTCGACTGTCCCTTAAGCAAGAGCCTGGCCGATCTTGCCGAAGCCGATAATTGCACAGCTCATATGTTGTCCTTAGGTTTACCACGCCCTAAGGGCTCCGAATATCGAATGGAGCGCCCGGCCCGGGCGTAGCGCGTCAGAGTTGCGCCAGACCGCCGTCAACGGCGACCTCGCTGGCGGTCATGAAGCTGCTGTCCGACGACGCGAGAAAGGCGGCCACGGCCCCGATCTCCGCCGGATCGGCCATGCGCTGGAGCGGAGTCATCGCGGCGTAGATCTTCTGGCCCTCCTCACCGAGCGCTTCCTTCGCGAGTTCGGTCGCCGTCGCCCCGGGCGACAGCACGTTTACGCGGATGCCGGTGCCCTTCAGGTCCTCTGCCCAGGTCCGCGCGAGGTTGCGCACTGCCGCCTTGCTCGCGCTGTAGGCGCTCATTCCCGGGGCGCCCGTGGTGCCGGCGCTCGATCCGGTCAGGATGATCGAACCGCCTTCGCCCATCAACGGCAGCGCCTTCTGGACCGTGAAGATCGTACCCTTCACATTGGTGTCGAAAGTTTCGTCAATGTGCTTGGCGGTGATCTTGCCGAGCGGAAGCTGGCTTCCAGCGCCGGCATTCGCGAAGACGATGTCGAGGGTTCCGCGCTCGGCCTTCACCGCTGCGTAGAGTCGGTCGAGGTCGGCCAGATCGGAGACCGAGCCCTTCACCGCGCGGGCATTGGGCCCGAGGTCGGCCACAGCGGCGTCGATCGCTTCCTGCCGGCGGCCGAAGATGAAGACAAAGGCACCCTCCTCGATGAAGCGCTTTGCTGCGGCGCGGCCGATGCCGGTAGCGCCACCGGTGATCACAGCGGTCTTTCCATTCAGTCTGGTCATGTCGTGCATCCTTCCTTGGAGTAGTACGGAAGCAGGGAACTGCTTGCTTGAGGGCAGTATGCAGTTCTGATAACCTAAGGACAAGTATGCACCTTTTGGTAACCATGAAAAATGACTGACTGTACTCAAAATCAAAACTGCGGTGGCCGCTACTCCTACGGGCTCGCCGCCACGCTCAGCATCATCTCGGGCAAGTGGAAGCCGCTGATCCTGTACTTCCTGCTCGACGGCCCGAAGCGCTACGGCGAGCTCAAGCGCAACGTCCATGGCGTCAGCGCCAAGGTGCTGATCCAGCAATTGAAGGAACTGGAGGCCGATCGCGTGCTGGCGCGGACCGACTACAAGGAGGTGCCGCCGCGCGTGGACTACGCGCTGACCCCGCTCGGCCGCAGTCTGGCCGACAAGATTGTCCCGCTGTGCACCTGGGGAACCGAGAACATGGCAGAAATGGTGAGCATTCTCGCCGAGCGCGACAGTTTGCTTTAGCAGGATGCTGAAGAACCGCCGAGTCGGGCGACCCTCCGCGTTCGTGGGAGGGCGGCAGGTCGAATTCTTCCGATCTGAAGTCGGACGGTCTCTGCTCCCTTGACCTGGACCTCATTCCCCTCGTGCTTAACATTCCTTTGGAGTGCGAAGCACGATTCGAAGTCGTACGTGCGGCGCAGCAAGGAGTTCGTTGCTCGATTAAGTCGAAGCCCCATGGAGGTAAGCGAAGAGGTGAAGGCGCTGGTCCGCAACGGCGGATGTATGTTTCCTGAGAGCAAGGAATGAGCAAGACGGCAAGCGCGCCCTGTCACGTCGCACGAACGATATGCACGCACCACCGGCTACGAGGTGCAGCGAATAGCGGGGCCGATGTCTGAAACGGTCCTGGAAGCCGCCATTAATGTTTCACCAACCCTAGCGGCTGCTCAGGGTCGGGAGCACGCATTCGTTGACAGTGAAACCTGACATATTCGCGCTTACTCTGGACTGTCTGTCTCTGAGCTGGTGTCGACTGCCTGGGCGTCGGCCTCTACGTTCCGTGGCTCGGACAAACGTGGCGGGGCCAACGGCGCGCGCATTCGCCTCGCCCCGCAGAAAGACTGGGCGGTCAACCAGCCTGAGCAAGTGGTGAAGGTGCTGAAGGCCCTCGAAGGTATCCAGGGCGAGTTCAACCGCGCACAGCCGGGCGGCAAGAAAGTTTCCCTCGCCGGCCTGATTGTCCTGGCCGGCAGCGCCGGCATCGAGCAGGCGGTGAAGTTGACGCTGACTGCACCTTACGTATCTCTGTGGATCGTGAACTGCCTTGCGATCCCCACTGGGGCAATTACACAGTGACTACAATCTTCCCGAACTGATTGTTGGCTTCGAGGTAACGGTGTGCATTGACTATTTCGTCGAGGGTGAACGTCTTGGCTATCATCGGTTTCAGAGCACTCGATGCAAGGCCAGCCGTAATGAACTCAACGGCTGCCTTTTGACGTACCGGGTCACCCATCGTATTCCAGGTTTTTATCTCGAAGCCAATGATAGTCGGTAGTTTGATCAACAGATCGAGATAGGGGATTTGCGCGGGTTCTTCGCTTAGCGCACCGTGTACAAGCAGGATTCCGCTGGTCTTCATGGCTTTCAGGAGCTTGCCGAAAATCGGTCCGCCTACTGCGTCGAACACGACACGTGCGCCGGCACCGTCAGTGATTCGCATCACCTCCGCGATCAGATCCTGCTCGTCAGTCACGACGACCGCCGCGGCGCCGGCGTCGAGCAACTGCTGACGCTTAGCCGCGGTCCGGGTCAAAGCGACAGGTATTGCGCCTACCATGTTCGCAAGCTGGATCGCGGCCAGTCCTACGCTGCTAGACGCTGCGGTGATCAGCACGACGTCACCTGCCCGAAGGTCCGCTGCCTCGATAAGGGCACCGTACACGGTGATAAACATCATCCAGATCGACGCTGCCTCTTCAAACGATAGGCTCGGCGGATGCTTCACAACCGCCGATACCGGCGCGAGCACCAACTCGCCATACATGCCGTATTGGTTTTGAGAAAATGCGGGAACAGTGTTCACTGCATCGCCCACAGCAAAACGTGTGACGTCCGGGCCGATAGCGTCGACCAATCCAGCCGCCTCATAGCCAAGCCGACCGGGAAGCTTGACCTCCTCCATATATCCGCCAGCGCGCCACATTGATTCAGCGCGGTTCAGTCCAAGCGCCTTTACGCGAATGCGCACTTCACCTGGCCCTGGCAAGGGCACCTCGATGTCTTTGAATTCGAGAACTTCTGGGCCGCCGGTGGTGGCAAATTGAATGATGCGTGACATTTTTGGTCCTTCAATAAATGTTAAAGAGCAGAATGAGTTATCGACACTGCCATCAATCCAACGTGCGATCTGTGATCAAACCGGTTTTTGCTTTAATGCCGGGGCCATCACGACAGCAAAGGGAACATCCTGCCGTTCCACGGCGGTGCGGATCACATCGTCAAGTTCGCTCATCATCTTTCCTTCAGTGATCAACCAGCGCTGGGACGTTCAACCGAATGCCAAGCCTTCGGGCGAATCTATCCAACTCCGTTCGCTCTGGGAAGGCGCTTGACAGGATATGAGTCATTCCAAAACGGGATCAATGCGAGCGACTCGGGTGTCGTTGCAATACCCTAGCCCATTCGCTTTGGCAATGTACCTATATAAAGATCATCTCAGGTTGCCTCAGTTCACATCAGGTATTCACAAGGACAGGGACGGCACGAGGGGATAGCCTGAAGTCGCTTTATCCGGTACCCGCGAAGCGGGTTGCGTCATAGGGTTGCGTCCTAGGCAGGACGCCGGATTCGCCCGCCTCGTTACCATCCGCGATTGCACCGTGCCGATGGAGATCACTTTTCATCCACATTTGGCACTGTGCCGGCTGATCTAGCCCGTGATTTCACTGCTGTGCGATGAGTGCCGAGCTGCAGTCGTGCGGTTGACGGGGTTCGTGCTTGCAGTTCGCGCCGAAATCGGATTCTGCAAACATACCGCGCACTGGGGATTGTTGGTCCACCTCGAAGACTGCTGTCATGAATTCGCTGATTATCTTCTCCCTTCGGATCGCTAGGATTCTTCAACAGGTTCGCGGTGGGGCAAGACTCCAATCGGCCACGAGAAATCATTGCGACGGCCGTGGGTCAGAATTTCACCTACGAGTTACGGCTACCTAAAGAGCGCATCCGAGTGCATCCGGCGCACAGGTGCCGAGCGAGCTTTTGAGTTTTCAACTCCGATGTGGAAAAACAATTCGGCTTCTTATTAACATCTGAAGGAATCAACATGTCACGTATTGTCCAGTTTTCAACCTACGGTGGTCCCGACGTTCTCGAATTCAAAGACATTGACGTACCTTTGCCGGGACCAGGTGAACTGCGTATCCGTGTTAAGGCGCTTGGCCTGAACCGAGCTGAATCAATGTGGCGCACCGGCGAATATATTGAGGAGGTCAAACTTCCCGCCCGGATCGGGTATGAGGCAGCCGGCTTTGTGGATGCTGTCGGTCCGGGTGTGACAGGTTTTGCCGTGGGCGATGCGGTCAATACCGTTCCGGCATTCTCGCAAAATCAGTACGGCATGTACGGCGAGCTGGTCGTCGCGCCCGTGTCGGCCGTTGTGAAACATCTGCCGAGTCTGTCGTTTGAGCAGGCGGCGTCGATCTGGATGATGTTTATCACGGTGTACGGCGCCTTTATCGAGGCCGCCAAACTTCAACCGGGCGATTTCGTGCTGATCCCTGCTGCATCTAGCAGCGTCGGATTGGCCTCGATCCAGCTTGTTAACATGGTTGGTGCAACACCGATCGCCTTGACCCGGACCAAGGCTAAACGCCAGCAATTGCTCGAGGCGGGCGCGGCGGAGGTCATCGTCACTGACGAGCAGGACCTGGTCGCGGAAGTACTGCGAATTACCGACGGTGTTGGGGCACGTGTTGTATTCGATCCGGTAGGTGGGCCGAGTTTCGGCAAGCTTATCAAAGCCATGAAGACCGGTGGGATCCTGCTTGCGTATGGTGCGCTAAGTGAAGAACCTGCACAAATTTCCTATCTCGATCTGCTGATCAAGCTTCCGACGATTATCGGCTATACGATCTGGAGTACCACCGGTGACCCTGTGCGTCAAAAGGCTGCCGTCGAGTTCATCAAGGCGGGCCTCACGTCGGGTGCCCTGACACCCGTGATCGACAGGACGTTCACCTTCGACGAAATAGTCGATGCACATCATTATCTGGAAGCCAATAACCAGTTTGGGAAGATTGTAGTTACTGTGTAGCGGCTGTCGTGGACCGTGCTTGAGTTCGCGGTCCACGTACCCGACAACCCCGGAGAAAATGCGGGCAGCGGTCTGGCCGAAAAGACACCGCGTTATAACTAAAGGTACCTATTTAAGGTGGTGACGAGAACGATCGAGATCGAGTCGTTAGCGAAACCCGGTGCGCCAATTGTTCGACCGCCTTGCGTGCTGACCGGTCCATTCATATTCCGGACGAGACTGAATACACCGAACCGGCGCTGAACCGACCCAGGCTGATCGATCATCCGGCCAGATGAGTTCGCGAGGAAAGTGAAGCATCGGACGCTGTACTTGTTCGAGTCCTCAGCCTGCATCCGTTAGCTCGCCTTGAAAGCGAACCCGCGGCCTGCGACGCGCACCATCTGATCGATCCGGCTGACGAGATGCATTTCCATTCTGCTTGGCTTGGCTAGGGTCCAGAGTGCAAGATGTTCGAAGGTGCCGCGGCCCGTAAGCGACCGGGATGCTCCGGATGTCGCAGAGGGTTGATTGTCGAGCTATCAATTGCAAGCCTTGTGCGCAAAAAAATGTCGAGGGTCATTGGCCCTCTGAAGCCTATTCAAAGTCGCTCGCATGTGCAAATCCATCATTCACTATTCCGCTGCCATGGCTTTGCGCGAACGACATGAATGATTCTTCCCCTTCGGGAACCGAGTCTCGATCCCATTTCATCCCGACAGTCTGTTCGCCAGCGAAATTGGAAACGGTTGTTGCGACGCCTGCGTAAGAATAATAGATCGAAAATAGTGCACGACAATTATCCTCATTACCGGGGAGAGTTGCGCTATCGGGTGTGCACCAGAGGCCGTCGCCAGGTCTTGAAAAGACAATCAACAAAATGTTGACATCATAAAATTTATGTTGAATTATTCGATGTCGGCACGAGTACGACCTACTCGCCTTGGCGGCAGCCAAGTGAGAACAGCGGTCTTTTCAAAAACAACAAACACGGCATGGAGGGTCATATGGCGGAGAGTCGTTCGCACCTGAAAAAAGGAATAAACATCATCGACGTGGTTGCAATCGGCGTGGGATCCGCGGTCGGGGTGTCGATATTTTCGATCATGGCGCCGGCCGCCAAAGTGGCGGGCTCGGGCATGCCGGTCGCACTGCTTATCGCGGCGATTCCAATGGTCGTCTTTGCGGTTATCTATGCGTACATGGGTTCGATCATTCCGCGCTCGGGCGCGTCGTATGACTGGCCTGCGAAGTTCGTGCATCCGTACGTCGGATTCATGGTCGCGTGGCTGCGTATTCTCGGCAACACGGGTGCAATCGTGGTGCTGGCGCTGGTGATGGTCAAGTACGTATCCAAATCAGTCGTCGTACCCGAAAAGCCCACGATGCTGGCGATCATGTTTGTCTTCTACCTCGCAAACCTGTTCGGGGTGCAGCTCGCGGCGCGGGTCGAGCGCGTCCTGGTTGTGCTCAAGCTGATTGCCTTCTGCGTGTTTGTCGTCGCGGGTTTCGAAACCGTGCAGGCCATGCACTTTCGACCGATACTCGGTTTTGGATGGGGTGGCGTCGTTGCTGCGCTGCCGCTGCTGATCTCGCTGTATATGGGCATCGAAAGCGCGACAGAGGTGGGTGAGGAGATTCAGAACGGCAAGACTGCGATTGGTAAAGGTATCGCATGGGCCGTCGGGCTGAGCGGGATCGTGTACCTTGCCGTGTCGTCGGTAACACTCGGCGTGCTCGGCGCACCGGCGCTCGCCGGCAGCGACGCACCGTTGATTGACGCGGGAAGTCATTTCCTCGGCGCATTCAACAAGCCGTTGATCATCTTCGCGGCGGTCGCCTCTATCTCGACCAGCATCAACGCCATTTTTATGACATTTACCCGCTTCCTTTTCGCAATGGGACGCGACGGGGTACTGCCTCCGGCGCTCGCCAAGGTGCACCCGAAGTGGCAAACCCCTCACGTAGCCACGACTGTCGTCTTCGTATGCAGCGTTGCTGGATTGCTGCTCGGTACTAATCTGGTGTTCCTGTTCCTGGCCGTCAACATCCCGACAATGCTCAAGTACTTCAGCAACTGCTGGTCGGCGGTGCGGCTCGCGAAGCACCATCCCGCACTGCATGAGGAAGCGAAGTTCCGGCTCAGCAAACGCGCTGTCATGGGTTGGGGTTATACCGGTATGGCCCTCGCGCTTGCGATCATTGCCGTCGGCATTACGACTGACTGGCGACCGTATGCAATCCTGGCCGTGTGGGCGGTCGTCGGCACGGCTTATTGGCTGAGCGCACGCAGGCGGTCTATTGCAATGACGGAGCGCAGGGCATGACCATCAATACAGAAGCACTCAAGCTGGATTTCCCCTATCTTGCCGAGCGCTGCTATCTGAATACGGCGGCGGCCGGCCTTTCCTGGGCAGGGCAGGGCGCTGCAGCGGCGCAGTTCTACGACAGCGAAAAATCGCGTGGCATCAACGGGCGCCACGAATGGCGCAGCCGTCTGGACTCGGCCGAACGAAACGTGCGCGCATTGCTCGGGGGCTTCAGCGGACACATCAATTTCTTAAGTAATACTACTGAAGCGTTGAACCTCGTAGCGCACAGCATCAAGTGGATCGCCGGTGACGAAATAGTGGCTCTGGCTGATGAGTTCCCATCGGTATTGCATGCATGGCACGGTGCACAAACCGCAGGGGCGAAGATAGTCGTGGTCGAGGCCCGTGGCGAGAGCACACGCACGGCCGCACTCTGCAACGCGATCACCGGCAAAACACGCGTGATCGCGGTGTCCCATGTGCACTGGGTAACAGGCACGGCAATCGATCTTCAGCAACTCGGCAGGAAGTGCCGCGACCATGGCGTGCTGCTTGTCGTGGACGGCATTCAGGCGATGGGCGCCATTCCCGTATCGCTGGAATTCGTCGACATCTATTGCGGAGCCGTTTTCAAGTGGTTGCTATCCGGATTCGGTCTATCGATTCTCGCGGTCAGTCAGCGGGCATTCGATCAGATGCGACCCGCCTATGTCGGCTATCCGAATCTCCCACCCGAACGAAGTCTCAACTATGGGCATGTCAACTATCCCGGTATCTACGCACTGGACGCCACGCTGGAACATCTTCAGGCCTATGGCTGGCGCGACATCCATTCGGCCGTGGCGCGCAACGCGGCACGGCTCGCGGCAGGAGCCGTGCGCCTCGGCTACACCGTCGCAGCGCCTCAGGACGCGCGTGCCGGCATTGTCAGTCTCGTCGCCGACGACGCCCGCTCATTGCGTGATGCTCTGGCGAAACGAGGCATCGATGTGGAAGAGCGTTCCGGCCTGCTCCGGTGTTCGCCGCATTTCTACAACACGGATGAAGATGTCGACCGCTTGCTAGACGCTTTGTCTGTCCTTTCGGCTTAGCCTGGATGAACACCAAGAATATGACTATTTTTCAACGCCTGAAAGAATTGCAACTGGATTTACCCGAGGCACCCAAACCCGCCGCATCGTACGTGACTGTGGTCGAGGCTTCGAACCTTATTTTTGTCTCGGGACAAGGGCCGCTCATTGGTGCGAAGCCTGTCTATACGGGACGCATCGGTGAGGCGCTTACTGAGGAGCAGGGGTACCAGGCCGCGAGGCTTTCCGCGCTGAATGCGCTGGCGGCGCTCGATGCCGAGATCGGTCTTGAGCGTGTAATGCGCATCGTAAAGCTGACCGGGTGGGTGAGCAGTGCGCCCGATTTCTACTACCAGCATCGGGTAGTCGATGGCGCCTCCGACCTCCTGATCGATCTGTTCGGTCAGGACGGCCTGCATACCCGATGCGCATTGGGCGTGCATGTTCTTCCGTTCAATATACCGGTCGAGATCGAGTTGATCGCAGCACTGAAACCAGGCGCCGCTGATTAACGCCGTCGATTGATCAGCTCGGGCTGGAACTAAAAACACGTTCGTTTAACTCTGAAGATCCACGCTATAAATATAGGAATGCAGATGAAAATATTGAAGCGTCTCACCTGTACGATGGCAATGGCGACACTCGCGGTGTCCACCACAGTGCGTGCGCAATCGAGCGTCACCCTGTACGGGGTGATCGACACCAGCCTGCGGTATACCACCAACAACAAAGGGGCGAATGGGCCGGCCGGCCAGTACGCACTGACGGAAGGCGGCATACAGGGCAGCCGCTGGGGATTCAGAGGTGCCGAAGATCTGGGGGGAGGCACGAAAGCGGTGTTCGACCTTGAAAGCGGATTTCTGCTCAACAACGGAACCTTCGACCAGCAGGGACAATTGTTCGGGCGGCAAGCCTGGGTGGGCCTGAGCAATCCGACATATGGACGGCTGCTCGCCGGACGCATCTACGGCATTCCGTTCGGCTTGCTCAGCGATTTCGATCCGTTGGGAATTGGTAACTATCTTGAGAACGCATACCTTCCGCGGATCGTCGGTGTTCGCTACGACAACACAATCGATTATTCGATCTCTCGCGGCCCCTTCACACTGGAACTGCAGCGCGGTATGGGCGGCCAGCCAGGAAGTACGACTGTCGGCAGTACGAATGCCGCAGCGCTGAGCTACAACCGCAACGGGGTGGAAGTGGGCGGTGTTGCGCAAGAGTCCCGAGACGCAGCCGACCACAAGCTGGTAATTTTTGGCGCAGGTGGCAATTACGCGATTGGACCGGCAACGCTGTATCTGTTGTACGTCAATGCAAAGCGCGACGCAGGCTTTGCGCCGTCGTCGACGACCGGTTCGCCATTAGCGAACACGAGCCTGTTAGGCAATGCGAACACGGTCGCCGGTGCCAACACGCAGACCGCACGCCGGACGGATTCTTACTTCTCGGCGGGTTTCGGCTATAAGGTGCGGCCCGATATCATTGCTTCGTTGGGGCTGTTTCTCGACAACGTCAGCCACGTCACCGCTGACAACGGCGGCAAGATCAGGACGGGCTTTCTGGACGTCGATTATCTGCTCAGCAAGCGCACGGATGTCTATGTGGAGGTTGACCGGAACATCCTGAGCGGAGCATCCGTCACTGACCCCAACAATCCTGTCCTGACGTTCGCGGGTCGCAGTACGAGGACGGGTGTGGGACTTGGGATGAGAACACATTTCTAGGGGAGCGTGACCCCGCGTTTTTTCGTCGGTCGTTTCAGTGCCGGCCGCTTGGACCGGACCGGCGCTGTCGTCGAATCGAGGCTGTCGCCACGTGGTTGGCCTAGCTCTTCGAGGTAGTTATAGACCGTAAAACGGGTGACCGACAGCGATTGTGCGACTCGCTCGACAGCACCCTTGATCATGAAGACACCGCGCTTCGTGAGTTCTGACACTACCTTCAATTTTTCGCTTTTGTCCATCAATGCAACCGGCACGCCAGCGCGCTGAATGGCCCCGCTCACGATGTCTTCGATCAGTTCGTCGATAGTTGGACGATGCCCCGGCTCTTTCGGTTCCGGTTCGGTTTGCCGGGCAAGTAGTCTTCCCAGGCTGGCGTGAAGGAGCTGGTAGTCGGTCAGGTCGGTATTCGCGCAAACGGACGCGAAGGGCGCGCCTTTCTTATTGCGTAGCAGTACGGTCATCGATAACAATTCTCTGCCATCTTTGGTACGAGACCGGTAGCGCCCCACCGAGGTGGTGATGCCTTTCGACGGCGGCCGGGTGTTCAGCAGGAGGTCGAAGCCTTTGTCGTCCACCGGTGCAGCGATAATCGGATCCCCGACTTGCCGCCCCGTCACGTGGCCGTTGACGATCGCGAACGTTGAGTGCGCCGGATTTCGCATGTCATGAAGGATCAACTCGGTATTGGCGCTGATGACTGAACTCAAGCCATCAAGAACAGAAGCCAGAATCTCCAGGAGCTTCTGCTCCTCGTCCCCGGTAGTGATCGTCTTTTCCGACATCATGAGATCAGTCAGTTTTTGTTTCAAGAATCGTTCTCGCTAAGCTGGGCTTTCCGGCAAGGTGCGCATGCCGACCGGCACGTGCAACGCGACTATCGCAGGAGATTTGCTGGACGCGGATTAAGTCCATACCAATCCGCTGACTAGTTTAGCGGCTTTTTCGAAGGCCAGGCACCGCGGAAGAAAACTCGAATCGAGGAAAATGCGATTAGTTCACTTCCGCTGTTGGGGTAACGGAAGATCCCGATTGAGAGAGGCTCAGTTGATAGTGTCTATCAATGCCCGCGCAGCCTTAAGATCGCTGCTATCCCGGCCCTCCAGGAAGCGCTGGTACACAGGTACGATGAGCTCGCGCGCCTCCCGCGCTTGGCCTTGGCGCCGCTTGAGCGCAGCGAGGCTTGTCGCGCAACGTAGTTCCCACGAGAGAAACTGGTGACTCCGTGCTTGTGCAAGTGCATCGCTGAGCATCGCTTCAGCGGCCGATTCAGCAGACGGCCCTCGCGTTGCCAGCAGCAGTTCGGCGTTCACCCGCAGAAGTTCTGGCAGCGAACATTCGTCGCCGGTCTCCATTGCGCGTTCAACAGCTGGGTTGATCAGATCCACAGCTTGTGCGAGCTTGCCATGCTTGGCGAGCAATTGGGCCGTTGCTGACAGAAACGGCGTCAGGGAAACATAGAAGCGCTTCGAGCCGATGCCAACCATCGCCGGGTAGATCGTCTGACTATAAGCGGAAGTAGATCCTGCAAGCAGTTCGAGGAACCCCTGCCACATCTGCGCACGAGCTTTCCAGGTAGATATGCCGTGACGCCGTGTTTCGATCGTCATCGCCACGACCGCTTGGGCGAGAGTCGCCTCGTCTCCGGTCAGGACCGCGAGGGTGCAGACCGCTTCGCTCAGCGCGTAGCAGAGCGAGACGGGATGGTCAAGCTCACGTGCATCGTCGAGCGATTGTTGCGCCGCAAGCCTGGCCTGGTCGATGCGCCCCATAAACCAGTGCGTATGCGCGAGCGAGGCGTGCGACAGCATTCTTTCGTCATAGAGGAAGCGTATGCGCTGTGCTCGCGGAAGTTGAGTGCGCGAGCTGGCTGCGCGCACGAGGTTGGCGAGCGCCTCGCCGAGCTCGCCCAGGAACAGATGCGACATGCCTGTCAACCGGTACGCGGCCAACCTGTCGCAGGTCCGGAAGGATGACATTGCCACGGCGCTAAAGCGTTCTGAGAGCGGGTGCGCTTTCGCGTATTGTCCGTTAAGGTATAAGCACATCCAGCATCCCCACATGCCGAGCAACTGATACGGCACGTTGCCGGTGCGCGTGGCAATATCCAGTGCGGTGCTGAATGCTGTGCTCGTTTCCGGGCCTACGGCGTGGCACAGTAGACACATACCGCGCGCCGAATATAGCTTCATCTCCCGCTCACCGATCGGGGCACCGTTTTGAGCAAGCCATTCGAGAGCCCTGTCGACACGCGCAAGACATTCCTCCAGCAGAGCGAGGTGCATCGAAAGGGGGATGCTTGCGATTGTCAGGTCAGCCGCGATTTTCGGATCTCCTCCAGCCGAAAAGCCCCATTTGATTGCGGCTCGAAGGTCTGCAAGATGCGGTGCGTAGGCGGCGCTCCAGTCGATATCGATCTGTTCTGCTGCCTGCTCTTCGGCGCGCTGGAAAATTCCAAGAAGGTGGCGTGCGTGGCGGCTCGACCATTCGTTCAAGGTGCCGTCGGCGCGCAACTTGTCATGCGCGTAGGCGCGTGTCGTTTCGAGCAGCCTGTAACGAACACTTCCAGCGTCGGGCACGGTGGAGACAAGTGATTTGTTGACCAGTTCGATGAGCACGCTAACGATTGAGCTAGCCGATATCTCGTCGCTGCTCGCCACCGCCTGAGCAGCTTCCATCGAGAATGGGCCCGCGAACAGGCTGAGCCGGTCTAGCACGGTGCGTTGAATCTCGGGCAGCAGGCTATAACTCCAGTCCAGGGTAGCCCTCAACGTCTGCTGTCTTGGTAGCGCGGTGCGGGCACCAAGCGTGAGGAGTTGAAAGCGATCGTCAAGACGGTCCGCAACGCCCCGCAGGCCCACCGTTGGCACACAGGCCGCGGCGAGTTCAATCGCTAGCGGAATTCCGTCAAGCTGGCGGCAGATGCGCACTTCCAGCGGCAAAGCCGATTCTCTGTCGCTGTATAAGTGGATATCCGCGCCGGCGCGCTCCTCAAACAGCCGGACGGCGCCGAATTCACGTGCATCCGCAGCGGTGTCGTCAAGGGGGACTTCGAGCGACGGCACTCGATAGACGTACTCGCCGGGAATGCGTAGCGGCTCGCGGCTCGTCGCGAGAATCGTTGCGCGGGGAGCGATGTGGAGTAGCGTTTCGGCCATTTGCGCGGCGCTCTGGATCAGATGCTCACAATTGTCGAGCAAGAGCAGTAGATGTCGCGTATGGAGACTCGTTGCAAGCCTGTCGAGAGACGGCGTGCCGTCGCCCGGGGGAAAACCCAGGGCCACGGCGAGGGTTGTTGGCAGATAGTCTGCCGATGACGTTGCAGCGAGTTCCGCCAGGTACACACCGTCGGCGAAGTGCGGCATAAGTTGACGTGCGGTCTCAACCGCAAGGCGGGTTTTTCCAACGCCCCCCGAACCGACGAGCGTGATCAGTCGATGTCGCAGCGCCACTTCGCCAACTTCGCGCAAAGCCTTTTCTCGACCGATGATCGGCGAAATATTCGCTGGAAGCCGAACACCGGAGAGCGCCGGGGGCGGCGTTACTGCGACGGGCGCACCGGTTGCAGTTGGCCCTTTCGCGGCGAGTTCACCAATGAACTGGTAACCCCTTCCTGTGACTGTGTGTATCGCGGCACGGTCATCGCCCAGCACTCGCCGGAGCACCGAAATCTGCCCTTCAAGCGTGTTCTCTTCGACGATGCGGTCTCGCCAAACCAGCGTAATAATCTGATCTTTGCTCAAGACTGAGCCGCGGGCCTCGAGCAGAACAAGTAGAAGGTCGAATGTGCGGTCACCAATTTCGACCTTGACACCGTTGTGCAGCAATTCGCGCCGGCGAGGCACAACGACCGTGGTGCCGAACGAAAAATCGTCGAATTGCAGCGTTCGCGAATCCATCTCAGACCCTTTGTGGGAGTGAAGGGAAACTGTCGGAGAGTGGCGTTCAAGTATCGCACAGCCGATGAAACGATAAACGATGAATATGAACGGTGCAGCCGCGTTGTGAGGGAAACCTGCCGTATCTCAGGTCGGCACGGCGTGCAGCAACATGCGTTTTCTCGTGAATGCCGGAATCCGCGCCCGTAATCTCGCAGATTGTTATGGCATAACGAGCCGTGCATTCGGCTTATCCAGCCGCGCCATGCGGGCGTTCCCTGCACGGTCAATTCGACGCGCGCAGAAGGTTTGACGCAGGCAGGATGCGGTTTCTGATCTGCGTGCGGTCGTGCCTTTCCGGCAACTCCGGCGTGTGCCGTACTACGGTCGAAAGTGGGGAACCGCTGCGACCCGGCGTCATTGTCGGTAGCCGTGTCCTGTTGCAGCTCGAAGCCCTCAAAACAAGTCGCTGGCGTTCTGGAGGCATTCAGTCCGCGAGGAATGCAAAGATGTCGGCGTTGACCTCATGCGGGAGGGTCGAGCACAGCCCGTGAGGCGCGCCGGGATAGATCTTGACGGTTGAGTTGCGTGTGAGCTGTGCAGCGAGCAGGGTGGAGTTGCCGATAGGCACGACTTGATCGTCGCTGCCGTGGATGAAAAGGGTCGGCACGTTGAACTTGTTCAGGTCATCGGTGAAGTCGGTTTCGGAGAAGGCCTTGATGCACTCATACTCGGCCTGGATCGAGCCCATCATGCCAGCCGCCCAGAAGGAATCGATAACGCCCTGAACCGGCTGCGCACCCGGGCGGTTATAGCCATAGAACGGCACGGCGAGATCCCTGAAGAGCTGCGTCCTCTGCGTCGCGGTCTTCTGCCGGAGATCGTTGAATACCTCAATTGGGAGACCACCGGGGTTGGTTGGCGTCTTCAGCATGAGAGGCGGCACTGCGCTGATGAGGATCACCTTGGACACCCGCTCGGTGCCGTGCCGGCCCACATAGCGCGTGACTTCGCCGCCACCCGCCGAGTGGCCGATCAGTGTGGCCTCGCTGAGGTCCAGCGCGCCAATGAGCGTCGCGAGATCGTCTGCATACGTGTCCATCTCGTGGCCGTTCCACGGCTGGCTTGAGCGGCCGTGTCCGCGACGATCATGCGCGATGACACGATAGCCTTTATGCAGCAGAAACAGCATTTGCGCATCCCAGGCGTCGGCGTCAAGCGGCCAGCAGTGAGAGAGCACGATCGGCGGCCCGTTGCCCCAGTCCTTGTAAAAGAGTTGGGTGCCGTCTTTCATTGTTAGATGACTCATGTTGCCCGATCGATGAGGAGCGCTTGGGAGCGTCGCAGAAAAGGTTGGGGTACTGGGTTTTGCGTGACGTTAAAATATCAGACAGTTGCCTCTGCCGCATTTGCCGTCTTGAGGTGGAGCGGCTTGGAAGCTGCACGGTCGGCTTGAACTGATGGCCGTTGCGTCTCGCTCTTTTCCGTATCGGATCGCAGAGCGTTTTCGCTGAAAATTTTCGTAATCCAGTCAATGAACGCCCGAACGGCAAACGATATGTGGCGGTTCTGTGGATAGACGGCGGAAATTGGCACCGGAAAGGGCTTCGACCTGGGCAGAATCTCGATCAGTCGGCCAGATTGCAAATAGGGGGTTGCCGTAAAGCGCCCAAGCTGAATGATGCCGACGCCGTCGAGAGCACTCTTCAAATGGGCCTCTGCGTCGTTGACTGCCAGATGTCCTTTCATCCGTACTTCAACCGGCTCGCCTCCGACGGAGAACGTCAGGCTCGCGATCTTGCCGGTACGGCTCGAAAAGCGATTTGTCGCAATGTGGTGGTCGAGCTTCTCGATTGTCGTCGGCGTGCCGTAGAGCTCAAGATATGCGGGACTTGCGACTGTTATCACCTGATATAGACCGACGCGTTTCGCAACGAGATCCGAATCTTTTAAGGTGCCGACACGGATGGCGCAGTCGACCCCCTCCTGGATCAGATCGACGTTCCTCTCGCCGAAACCGAGCATCAACTCGATGTCGGGATAGCACGCGTAAAACTCGCGGATTTTAGGCAAGACCATGACGTGCCCCAGGGCGCCGGGTATATCGACGCGAAGCCGGCCGCTTGCCGCGAGGCTAATGTCTTTAAACGATCCTTCGGTTTCTTCGACGTCGGCCAATATTCGGAGGCAACGCTGATAGTATCCGGCACCATGCGGCGTGAGGGCGACTCGACGAGTGGTGCGTTGCAGTAACCGAACGTTCAAATGATTTTCGAGTCGCTGGATGGTCACGGAGACGGACGCGCGCGGTAGCTCCAGGGCATCGGCGGCACGCGTGAAGCTGTTCGTCTCCACGACTCTTGTGAAAACCTTCATGGCATGGAGTCGGTCCATTTTCCCTCTCCTCGGCTATTGCATTGGAATCCCGCCGCGCTGGGTGCCAGGACGGCGCCGGTTGCTCAGGCTTGCCTCGCCGGAAGTCAGATCGAGCGGCCAATGTCAGACTACCTCTTCGCGGCGTTGCGGTCCTGTTCCAGACCTGATAGAAACTGAGGCGACCTGCGGTGGCTTTTGTAGGTTTGCGCTACAGACAAATGGTCCGGCGACACAAATTGCTCCACGTACGCCTGCCAGAGCCTCTTCAACGTAGCAATTCAGGACTCCCGAGTGGGCCGCCGGCACGGGCCTGGGCTATGGGGGCATACCATGGCGTCGCATCTTTGTGGTGCCGTGGATTTCCCCATCCGCCAAGCTGTTCACACCTGGCGAACAGGCGGCCGCAATATCCAAAGCATCGGCCCGAAAGTTCCTTCCTATTTTCGCCGCTGGCTCAAGGATTGGCGTCACCAGAGATAATGCTCTCGTCAAATTTTCCTTTTGACGAGAGCGAAGCCGCGGGCTGATTCCGGCGCATGATCGAAGCCGGGTGCTTCGACCTGTGGGGATGGGAGCAGGAAGAGGTACCGCCGGGCATGCATTAAGTGCTGGTTGACTGCTGTGAAGGTTGGCTTGACGGTTGGTTGGAGGCCGTACAGGGACGGTGCTCCAGTGCACAGGTCAAGCGGTCATGCCTCCGTCCACGCTGATATTTTGCCCGTGAATGAAGTGTCCGGCGGGCGATGCCAGCAGCAATGCGAGTCCCGCTACATCGGAGGGTTCGGCGATGCGTCGCATCGGCGTCATTGCGACGATAGCCGCCTCACGATTCGGATCTTCCCAGAGAACTCTCGAGAAGTCCGTTCGGACCGGGCCGGGGTTGATCGAGTTGACGTTGATATTGGACGGGCCGAGTTCGAGCGCGAGGTTACGGACGTATTGATCGATGGCGGCTTTCGCCATTGCGTAAAGGCCCAGGTTCAGCGAACCCCGCTTTGCTGCGCGGCTCGACATGAAGATCAACGAACCCTGCTTACGCTTGACCATTGGCGGCACGAGGGCATTCACGATGGCCAGATTCGCCTGTACGTTGTCCCGCATGACCTTGCCCAAGTCTTCGGGGTCCTGGGACAACAGCGCACCGTTTGGCGTGTTGGCGGCTGCATTGAGCACCAGTACATCAACGCGTCCGAATGCTGCCAGCGCTTGCACCGAAAACTCGGCCACGCTTTGAGTGTGGCAGACGTCAAGAATTAATCCTCGTACTTCGATCCCCTCCGACTGCAATAACGCTGCAGCTTCTGCTGCTGCAGCCGAGGTACGGGCCGAAATTATCACCGAGGCACCGGCGGCACCGAGGGCCCGCGCAATCGCGAAACCCATGCCCTTGCTCGCGCCCGTGACTACCGCGACACGTCCCGAAAGATTGAACATTTCCATCACGGCGCTCCTGAAAGGTTAGGTGCGCGCCGGGGCAGAACGGAGCAGGCCCGAACCGCGCGGGACCGACACTAGCAGCGCACAACTTTCCTGGCTAATGCTTTATAGGCCTAAAGCCATACCTTCGAAGCATGGCGTCCGTTGCATGGAGATTGACTGATCTTAAGGATTGAAATCAGCCCCAACGCGTCCTTTTTGGCGTCTCGACACAGGCAATGCTACGCAGCAAAGACTGGCAGGCCTCATCAGAACGTATCAGGTCGCATCAGATCTGCCAAAGGACAACGCCTTTCCCGGCTTGTACATTGAAGTCGCTGCCCTCGAAGTGGCGACTTGGGCCCCTGTATCGCATCAGGCAGTTCATTCATCCCAGTTTGGAATGACGGATATCCGGTTTTGAGTCTTCTCGAAGGTATAGCCAATGGATAAATTCCCGACCAACGGGCCGGTGCCCAGTCGCGACGTGGCCGCAGCCTTCAACCAGGAAAATGGACATCACCTTGGTCAGGATTCACCCTTAGCGCCCGGGGTGAGAACCGGGCGTTGAACCGACGGTTTAAGGCGGCTTCGACCTCGACACAATGAGCACCCGAAGCCGGTTACTTGCGATCGTGAGATTAAAGCGAGGCGATCCACGCGAGGCTTTTCCAGCGATGGCTGATAACGAGGTAAGAGATCATGATCAGGGACGTATTCGTTGTCGATGCATCGGCCCACAGCTACAACCTCTCTGCGGAGAACCATGCCGCCGGTCGATATTCGAAGGCCGTCGTGGACGCCTTTTATGGCGCCCATCATGGACTGTCTCCATCTGGATATCGGATCCCGTATGAGCATTACACGCGAGACTGGACACTCGAGGAAACGGCAAACATGCTGTTTGTCGAAAGCGATTACGACTTCGCATGCCATCACGTGACCCCGATCAACGCATTCAAGGATGGTGGTTGCAGCATTGCTAAAGCTCGTGAAGCCCGTGAGAGGTGGCCGGGCCGCTTTCAGGTCTACGCTGGCGTAGACCCCGTATTTCCAGAGCAGGCGCTCGACTCGCTGGAGCAACAAGTTGAAGAGCTGAAACCGGTTGGGCTCAAGCTTTATCCGAACAGCTATAAGGCGGATGGTGTTATCGGATGGCACATGGATGACCCGGAAATCGCGTTCCCGGTTTTCCAGCGCGCCCTCGACCTTGGGCTTAAGGCCGTCGCCATCCATAAGGCCTTGCCTCTCGGGCCCGTGCCGATGGATCACTATCGGATGGACGACATAGATGCGGCCGCTGACGCATTTCCAGATTTGCAGTTTGAGGTCGTCCACGGTGGCTTCGCGTTCATCGAGGAGACGGCATTTCAACTTGCACGATTCCCGAACGTCTGGGTAAACCTTGAGACTACAGCAAACCTTGCGGTGGCAAAACCGGGCGCGTTCGAACGAGTCATTGCGGGCCTGATTACCCACGCCGGAGACGGGGCTCTCGATCGGATCATGTGGGCGTCGGGTGCCAGTGTTATTCACGGAGAACCGCCGCTACAGTGGTTTTGGGAGCGATTTAAGTTTTCAGACGAGATGCGGGAGCGGGAAGGTTTGCCGGAGATTACTGAGGAGATCAAGAGAAAGATTCTCGGGCTCAACTATCTGCGGATGCATGGGCTCGATGCAAAAGTCCTGGCCCGAAACATGGAGGGTGATGAGTTTTCCAACGCTCGGTCCAAGGGCAAAGCGAAACCGTACGAAACGACTCTTGCAAAGGGGCTCGCAGCATGACAGCCATTTCCCAGGAAGGCGTGATGTCTCGGCTGCATGGCGTCATTGACCCATGCAGCGCCGCCACCAGAGTCCCCTTGTCGATTGTTGAAATGGGGATGATCGAGCGTGTCGAAGTCCTGTCGGGGGTGGTGACGGTCGCACTTCGTATGACTTCGCCGTTGTGCCATGCGCTACCTTACTTCGAGATGGAGATCGAGAGCGTGCTTGGCGACGTTCCCGGTGTCGTGGGCGTCAAATGCACGTTCGACCATGGCGGGAACTGGCAACCCGACAATATGACTTCCGTTGCTCAACGAAAGCTTGCGGAGCAACGGGAGTTGGTCCGGCGCAGGGCAGGGGAAAGGGATGCCGCTCGCTATCAGGTGCTCAATCCTGTGGGAGTACTGAAGGTCGTGAAATCAGCTTGAGTTTCTGTCGCGACTCAGCTGATCGCATGGCCACGCAACGCTGACTTTCATCAATGTCGCTGCCACTGCCGCTATTGAATTAACCTGGAAACAAGCATGAGCTTGAAAAAATTCTCCGGAGAGGCACTCCAGGTCGCATCAGCTTGTACCAAGGACCGACCCAAAGCGGCGCTGTACATTAAGTTCATGCCACTTGAGCAGGCTCCGGTAGCACGAGGCGTATCTGTTCCGCGGAATGGGTTACGAAGTATTCCGCACGCCTTCCCGGATCCAGACTTTCCGATGTTTCACACCGGACGCTATCACTCATCCCCGTTTGGAATGACTCATATCCGATTTCGGGCCTTCTCGACCTACAGCGGAATGGCTAAAGTCCACCTCAACGAATCGGCACCTCGTCGAACGTCTCAGTCCTCACTAGCTACCATAGGAAAGATCATGGCTCACTTGTTCACGCCGAAGAAGGTAGGCGCTTATACGCTCTCCCATCGGGTTGTTCTGGCACCGATGACGCGCCTTCGTACGATTCAGCCTGGCGACATCCCGAGTCCGATGATGGCCGACTTCTACGGCCAGCGGGCTTCGGAGGGCGGCCTCGAAATCATCGAAGGTGTCAGCATCTCGATCGTTGCCCGGTCGTACCTGGGTGCGGCGAGCTTCTATCACGACGGGCAGGTCGAAGGATGGAAAGCCATTGCCAATGCCGTCCACGCGAAAGGCGGCCGCGTTTTCATGCAGTTGATTCACGGCGGGCGTCAAAGCCACGTTGAAATGACGGGTGGCGTCGATCCAGTCGCACCGTCGGTGGTGCCATTCGAAGGTGTTGCGCTGACGAAGGATGGTTTCGTGCCGGCGTCGCCGCACCGTGCGCTCGACATCGAAGAGATCCCCGGCATCATCGAAGAGTTTCGTGTCGCTGCTCAACGAGCGCTCGACGCCGGTTTCGACGGCGTCGAACTGCACGGCGCCAATGGTTACCTCGTCGACCAGTTCATCCAGGACGGCACCAACAAGCGCGCGGATGCCTACGGCGGCCCGATCGAAAACCGCGTGCGGTTCCTGCGTGAGGCCGTCGAGGCGCTGATTTCGGTGTGGGGCGCCGACCGGGTCGGCGTTCGGATTTCCCCGTCCGGTGAATGGGGGGGTATTTCCGACAGCAATCCCGAAGCCACCTTCAGCTACGTGGCAAAGGTACTCAACGACTACAAGATCGCTTATCTGCACGTGATCGAACCCCGCATCAAGGGCGACGAGACGCTGCACGAAGGCCATGCGCCAGTCGCGGTGAAGTATCTGCGTCCGCATTTCACTGGTCCGATTATCGCCGCTGGCGGATTCGACGGCGCCAGCGCGGAAGCCATCGTTGCTTCCGGTGACGCAGACCTTGTGGCCTTCGGACGTCACTTCACCTCGAACCCCGACCTGCCTTACCGCGTCAAGCACAAGCTGCCCCTCACGCCGTATGTGCGCGCCGGGTTTTGGGGCGGCGATGAGAAGCACTATACGGATTTCCCCACTTACGAAGCTGCCGCGACGGCTTAAGTCAACGTCGTTTTCTTATTCACCCAGTTCAGGAGGCTTACATGTCACGTACTATCAAGTTCGCAAAAGCTGGTGGCCCGGAAGTCCTCGAGTTCATCGAGACGCAGGTGCCGGCTCCCGGCCCGAACGAGGTTCGCATTAACGTAAAGGCAATTGGTATCAACCGTGCCGAGTCGATGTGGCGCCTCGATGACTATATCGAGCCCGTCAAGTTTCCGGCGGGTCTGGGGTATGAGGCTGCGGGCGTCGTTGATGCGATCGGCGCGAACGTAACTGGCATCGCGGTGGGCGACGAGGTGGACGTGATCCCCTCGTTCTCCTTTAACCAGTACTTCACGTATGGCGAGGTCATTACCATGCCGGACTACGCCGTGGTGAAGCACCCGAAATCGCTGTCGTTTGCCGAAGCCGCGTCGGTCTGGATGATGTTCCTGACGGCCTACGGCGCGCTCATCGAGGACGCCAAGGTGGGCAAGGGCGACTTTGTCATCGTACCCGCCGCCTCCAGCAGCGTCGGGCTCGCCGCGATCCAGATCGCCAACTACGCCGGCGCGGCTTCCATCGCGCTGACACGAACATCTGCCAAGCGCAAGCAGTTGCTTGAAGCCGGTGCTACGCATGTGATTGCCACCGACGAAGTCGATATGGTTGCGGAGGTCTTGCGCATCACCGACGGCAAAGGTGCTCGCGTCGCTTTCGATCCGGTCGGCGGCCCTAACTTCCCTAAACTGATTTCCGCGCTGGCCTTTCAGGGTACGGTCTACATCTACGGCGCGCTTGCCGAGGGCGACACACCCATTCCGGTACTGGCAATGATCGCCAAGATGCCAACCATCAAGGCGCACAATGTCTGGCTGACGACCGGTAACGAAACACGGCGCAAGGCTGGAGTGGAATTCATCCTCAAGGGCCTTGAGAGCGGCGCGCTCAAGCCAATAATCGATCGTAGTTTCAAGTTCGATGAGATGGTCGAGGTCCACCGGTATCTTGAGACCAACGGCCAGTTTGGCAAGATCGTAGTAACGGTTTAAGCGGCAACGCGGCGCCACGAGCCGGGGTATGAGGTGTTTCTCGCCCGCTCCCGGCGATGCATCTACTTCGCAACGGGCGCCGCGGTCTCGATATATTCCGACCGGAGTAAAAGCGCTCCGCGGCGCACGGGGCTTTAGTTCTTGTTTCCACTAATCGTCCACGTATTTTGTAGTACTGACCGGATATATCGTGCGTTGTCGCACGGGACTTGCCGGTCCTATTGAGAGTCACACGTCATGTCCACGAAATTGTCCGTTGATCGGCAGGGAAGGCAAACGGCGCAATCCCTATCGAACCGCTTGCCGTTAGCGGGGCTTCTTGCGCTCGCTATGACAGGGTTCATTGCGATTCTCACCGAAACGCTGCCGGCCGGCTTGCTTCCTGAAATAAGTCATGGGCTGGGCGTGCCGGAAAGTTGGACGGGGCAACTGGTGACCCTCTATGCGCTCGGGTCTGTCGCCGCCGCGATTCCTTTGACCGCAGCCACGCGCGGCTGGCGGCGCCGTCGAGTGCTGCTGCTGGCAATTGCGGGGTTTTTTGTTTTCAACAACGTAACAGCGCTTTCTGCATGGTATCCGGTGACACTGGCCGCCCGATTCATGGCAGGCGTTGCCGCTGGACTGACCTGGGGTTTGATTCCCGGATATGCCCGCCAGATGGTCGCTGCGCATCTTCAGGGCCGAGCGATGGCCGTCGCACTGGTCGGCACTCCCATCGCGCTTGCGCTTGGGGTGCCTGCAGGCACGTGGCTCGGCGATCTCGTCGGCTGGCGCGCTGCGTTTGGGTTCATGTCGGCGCTGACAGTCGTGCTCGTGATATGGGTGTTGTGGAAAGCACCGGATCTTCCCGGGCAGGCAAAGGACAAACAACGCGGCGTTAAAGACGTCTTTCTCATGCCGGGCGTGCGGCCGGTCTTATTCGTGATTCTCGCCTGGATGCTCGCCCACAATATGCTCTATACCTACATCGCCCCATTTCTTGTGCCAGCCAACCTGACGAACCATGTTGACTTCGTGCTACTGGACTTTGGGGTGTCTGCATTGCTTGGTATCTGGCTCACCGGCGCCTTGATTGACAGGTGGCTCCGAGCTCTCGTTTTGCTTAGTCTCGGCGTCTTCGCGTTAGCGTCGGCGAGCCTCGGCGTAGATGGAACAGTGGCGGGTGTCATTTACCTTGCGGTCGCGCTGTGGGGCCTCACGTTCGGCGGTGCTGCAACGTTGTTGCAAACGGCGTCTGCCGACGCGGCGGGTGACGGGGCCGACACAGCTCAATCCATGATCGTGACCGTGTGGAACGGAGCGATCGCAGGCGGGGGGCTGATCGGCGGCATCCTCCTCGATACAGCCGGGGTCAGCGTGATGGCATGGGTGCTGCTCGCATTGGCCCTGGTGGGGCTGGTTGTGGCGTGGCGATCGTGCGCACACGCCTTTAAACCCGGTAGCCGCTTTTCCGTCTAGGTGCCAAGCCGCTGTACGGAGCAGAGAACATTTCGTCAGTCAGGAGTTAGATCATGCCGTTGGCTCTTCTCGCGCTAACCATAGGCGCATTCGCAATTGGTACAACTGAATTCGTGATCGTGGGCCTGATACCCACAATCGCTTCGAACCTGAACGTCAACCTGCCGTCCGCAGGGCTTCTGGTGAGCTTTTATGCGCTCGGCGTAGCGGTGGGTGCGCCAGTTCTCACGGCCCTCACAGGGCGGGTTCCGCGCAAGGTACTGCTGGTCGCATTGATGGCGCTTTTTACCGCCGCAAACCTTCTTGCATGGCGAGCTCCAGGGTATGACACATTAATCGTGGCTCGCGTTTTGAGCGGACTCGCTCACGGGGCATTTTTCTCAGTAGGCTCGGTTATCGCGACTAGCCTCGTGCCCAAAGAGAAATCCGCGAGCGCAATCGCCACGATGTTTAGTGGGTTGACGGTGGCTTTTGTAACAGGTGTTCCCCTCGGCACGATTGTGGGTCAACACTTTGGCTGGCGCGCCACGTTTCTGGTCGTCGCCGCTTTCGGGCTCATTGCAATGACGGGTGCGCTCGTCTTCGTTCCGAAGAACATTGCCCACACGGTGCCTGCATCGATCCGCAGACAGGCTGAGCTTTTTGCGCAGCCGCGCTTGCTGCTTGTCTTTGCGATGACCGCAGTGGGCTATGGCGGCTCACTCATCGCCTTTACCTATGTCGCACCTATTCTCGAGCAGATATCGGGATTCACTCCAACAGTCGTTGGCGTGGTGTTACTTGTCTATGGCGTATCAGTAGCTGTCGGGAATTTTTGGGGAGGCAAGTTCGCTGATACGCATGGACCCATACCTGCCCTCAAAGTAATATTCGGTGTGCTCGCGGTCGTGCTGCTCCTTCTGGAGGTTACCGCTTCCAGCAAGGCGCTCGTTCTGCTTACCGTGCTCGCGTGGGGCGCCGTCGCATTCGGCAATGTCCCGGCGTTGCAGGTCTATGTCGTGAAGCAGGCGGAGCGGTTTGCGCCCCATTCCGTCGGGGTAGCATCCGGTATGAATATCGCGGCGTTTAACCTTGGCGTAGCCGGAGGATCCTCGGCTGGAGGGCAAATCGTGACCCACCTTGGCCTCATGCACACGCCGTGGATCGCGGCACTTGTAGTCCTCGCCGCGTTGGCGCTCACGATCCTCAGCGGTCGGCTGGACGGACGGACCCGGCGACCGGGCAAGGCGGCCGTGCGGACCGCATCGACATGTGTCCTTTAGCCCCGAGATCCAGCCTTAGTCGTTCGGTTCGGCGAGTGGGGTGGGGTGCCGATTGTAGGCGAGACCTGAATGACGCGAAATTCATACCGGTACTTGGAATAAGATTTAATGTTTTCGCGCGAGAGCTATTCCTCTGAAGCTAATCAGCGAGACAAGCTTCCGCGAAAGACGCGAATTGCCTCGCCTTCGTACTGGCCAGGCGTCCGGTCGGGTAAACCGCCGACAGGCTTATCGTCGGCAGGATCCAATCGTCCATCACCGAGATCACGACGCCCGATTTCAACTCTGGCGTGAAGGCCCACTCGGATGCAATCGTGATGCCCATGCCCGCGATCACCGCAGCGCGTACGCCCTCGGTCGCGGAGATTTTCACTCGGCCTTGTAGCTTTACCGACACCTCAGCCGTGTCCTTGCGGAACGTCCAGTCCTCGCCGCCGCCGTCTCGTGTATAGATAACAGCCCGGTGTCCGAGGAGATCGGCCGGAGCCTTTGGGAATCCGTATCGCTCGAAGTATTCCGGCGTGCCGATGACACGGCGACGCGCCTCACCGATTCTGCGTGCGGTCATGTTGGAGTCCGCCAATTCCCCCATGCGCAACGCCAAGTCGATGCCTTCGTCGACGAGATCGATGTTTCGATCGTCCAGGACCATTTCAAGATCGAGGTCCGGGTGCTGCTCAAGAAACTCTGACAGCTGAGGCACGATATGCAGTCGCGCGAAGCAGACCGCAGCCGACACACGCAGCTTGCCAGACAGGCCCGAGGCCGCGCCGCGCGCGGCCAGCACGGCCTCGTCGGTTTCTTCGATTGCGCGCCGTGCGCGCTGGTAAAAGCTGGTGCCCGCCTCCGTTGGCGTGAGTGCACGGGTCGATCGCAAGAGCAGCTTGACTCCTAGCCACTCCTCGAGCTGCGCAATCGCTTTCGATACAGCCGGTTGACCGAGGTCATAGTGGCGGGCAGCGGCAGAAAACGAGCCGGTGTCTACAACACGGATAAAGATCTCGATTGCTGCCAATCGGTCCATCTGGATTCTCCTCTGGAATAAGTGTTATCCGATTCTGCACCTTCTGCACGCATACGGAAATGGTTACATTTTGGTGAACGAGGGTATTGCTCGCCTTTAGAGGTTTTCATGCCAACACCGCGGATCCAGCAAGGCACTGCCATTTTCCCGGCTGATCGGGACGCCGAGTTGACTATTGCCGCCTCCGCGAAAGCGGCGTCGCGAGCATTGCGCGCCGGCGCACGGGCGCCACTGTTCACTCTTGCCGACGCCAGCGGGCAGCCGGTTGCTCTTGAAGACCTGCTTCGCGCCGGCCCAGTCTTGCTGCAGTTTCAAAGGGGGGCGTGGTGTTCTTTTGGGGAAGAAAACGCGACCGAACTTGCGTCCGGATATCAGGAGGTTGTCGCGTTGGGTGCGAGCGTCGTTGCCATCGCACCACCCTGCAAGATCGCCTCGCGCAATGCCGTCTTTCCGATGCGCGAATTGCGGGACGTCGACATGAAGGTTGCGCGCGCATATGGGCTCGCATTCGAGCTACCGGCCAGCCTTAGGCCTCGATACGAGCAGTTGGGTTACACGCCCCCATCGGTAAGGAAGACTCGCGATTGGCTGGTTCCGCTGCCCGCCACCTATCTGCTCGATCGTGACGGTGTCGTCGTCCTTGCATTTATCGATGTGGACTACCGGAACCACTGTGGTTGTGGGTCGATCGTCACAGCGTTGAAAGCGCTACAGACCAGATACGCAGTGCGTCGTCGTAGCTTTGCGATCTCGCATTGACGTTGTCGCGCGCACCCTTTGTGTCGATCGTACCTGGCGCATACGGCACATGCAGACCTGATGGAAGGCGTACAGTGCACAGATTTAGCCGTAGCCCGACCACATGCCGCCATGGCGCTTTCAATTTAGACGGCGGCTTGAAGTATCGAACGAAGCTGGAGTAAAGCGCTTTAATCAGTGTATTCAATCTATAAGCGTGACACCGGTTCGTTCTCGAAACTGACCAGGATCAATCGAGTTGCATCAAGGGTAAGAGCGGTGTTTTCCTTCGGGACTTGCATTCGCAAAAGCAGGTGCCAAGGTTCTAGTTCATTACCGCTGCGGACAAAGCGAAGCGGATGCGGTTGTCGCCGAGATTCGCGAGGCAGGCGGGCACGCAGACAAGATTTCCGTGGACCTTCGGACACCGGAAGGCCCGCTTCGACTGGCCGGACGGATGCGCACCATCAAGGATTAGCCATCTTCACCATCTTCCATGATCTCAGGATTGTTGGGGCTCCTCGAATATTGCAGTCTTGAAATGGCAAATTATCCGGAGGGCGCAGGTGCATAGAATGGTTTCAAGGCGGCAGATAGCTCAAAGCTATACGCGCTCTACCTTTTAACAGTCGAAACTTACGGTGGATATCATGAAGACGAGCTCCCTTTTTAAAGTACTGGTTTTAGCCGCGGCGTCTGCCGCGTTGCCTGCATTTGCAAGTGGCTATGGCCCTGCGCCGTTTTATCATCCGGATTTGGGTGCGCCTGCGTCACAACGAGGCCAAAGCGCGCTTACGGTTGCTGCGGAACGCGGCGCCGCGCGCAGCAGTACGGACGATGTAGGTGGCGTAGCGAAAACGACCGTCGGATCCGGTGCAGCGAAGGGGCTGCGTGCACGTTCGTAGTCCATGTTTCGCACTAACCATACTGTCTCTCGTGTTGCAGTCTCATCATGCAACCCATGTTTATGGGCGACCAACACGCTTTGGCAGCGTCTATCGGTTAGCGTTTTACTTTGCGCACCTCGCACGTGAGGACGCAACGACGACGACTGATCTGGATCAACTCTTTGGGTAATCGGGCGGGTAGTGCAACGAGGCTCGCGTTAAAGATTGAACCGATCCTGCCTTGTTCGAAAAGTATCGTGACAAACGATTGACTACGGGTGAAGTGATGATTTCGGATACTGAAAACCGGAAGCTCTACCGGAACGTTCTGGGCAAGCGGATGGCATATGTTGATGAAGGTGAAGGTACGCCGATTCTCTTTCTCCATGGCAATCCGACCTCCTCGTATATCTGGAGGAATGTTATTCCACACGTTTCAACGCAAGCCCGTTGCATCGCACCCGATCTGATAGGAATGGGCGATTCAGAAAAGCTGCTTGACGCCGACCCGCACAGGTATACGTTTTCGCAGCATCGCCGCTTTCTTGATGGATTTCTCGATGAACTCGGCATAGCGAACGATCTGATTATGGTGGGGCAGGATTGGGGTGGCGTGCTGGCAATGGATTGGGCCAGGAGACATCCAGGTGCAACGCGAGGAATTGCCTACATGGAAACGATCGTTCGTGAATTGCGGTGGGACGAAGTCGCTGTGTCCATCCGCGCTCCGCTCGAGCGCTTGCGTTCGCTCGAGGGAGATGCACTTATCCTGCGCGACAACATGCTCGTCGAGAAGGTGCTTCCGGCGGCAATGTTGCGGTCACTTTCCGATCAGGAGATGGCGGTTTATCGTCGACCGTTCCTAACGGAAGGTGACGACCGCCTGCCAATACTGACTTTTAACCGTGAGCTTCCCATTGACGGCAGGCCACAAGCAATAGCCAGCATCGTCGCTCAGTACGCGGACTGGATGAAGGAATCCTCTATCCCTAAGCTGTTTATCAACGCCGAGCCCGGGGCAATGCTCATCGGTCAAATGAGGGATTTCTGTAGAACGTGGAAAAATCAGGAAGAGGTCAAGGTGTACGGCGGACACTACCTGCAAGAGAATTCACCCGACGCGATAGGCGAAGCAATTGCATGCTGGATATCAAGAGTTGCGATCGCTTGACACTGATGGCATGCCGCCGCTCAGGCCGGACCGGCAAGCAATGGGTGCGCAGCACAAAGCTCAAGGGTCCAGTTGATGAACGCACGCATTGCCGGAGATTGATGCCGGTTTTGAGGGTAGACAAGCGAAGTTTCCATAGTTGCGGGTTTCCACTGCGGGAGCACCTCAACGAGTTCCCCAGTGCGCAAATAAGGCAGCGCCAGCATCCGGGCAATTTGAAATAGTCCGAATCCCTTGAGACCTACAGCAAGGTGAGCCTCAGCGTCGTTTACGGTGAATGCACCGGGTATTTTGACCTCAATCTCTTCACCTTCCACCACAAAGTGCAGTTCCATCGGGCGTGAGGTACGCGCCGAGATATATTTCACGGCGACGTGTTTATCCAGGTCCTCCAGACTGATCGGCACACCGAATCTTTTTAAATAGCCTGGAGTGGCAGCAGTCAGGAAGTGAAAGTCATTCAGGTGTCTTGCCACCATGTTCGAGTCGAGTAGCGCGCCAACGCGAATGGTGCAGTCGACCCCCTCCTCGATCATATCTACACGGCGATCGCTCAGGCCAATGGTGAGTTGAACATTCGGGTACTTGGCGTGAAAGTCGTCGAGCGCGGGTACAAGAATCATCTTCCCAATCGGGCCCGACGTGTCGACTCGCAATTTCCCCCGCGGGGTCATCGCGGTCGTGGAGAAGGACCCTTCAATCTCCTCAATTTCTGCGAGAACCTTGACGCATCGCTCGTAGTAGGCAGTTCCGTCGGCGGTGAGACTCAGGCGCCGGGTAGTCCGCTGGAGCAAGCGAACCTTCAGGTAGGATTCCAGATTTTGAATGATATTGGTGACCGAGGCGCGCGGCAGGTTTAGCGTGTCGGCAGCTTTCGTGAAGCTATTCGTATCGACGACACGTATGAAAACCTCCATTGCTTGCAGTCGATCCATTTACCCTCCGGTCTACGAACCTGGAAATCGCACGGGTGCGGTCACTGGTCCTTGATTATACGTGTTGGTCGCATTAGCAGCGGAGCGGCCAGAACGGCTTTGTCAACGCGACGCGACATAACCACCCAATTGCAGTGGGAGAGCATCGACGTGGCCAGTGCGGGAGAACTTCAGTTAGCTGCAGTTCTCTCAGAAAGGGTGGTGAAGCTTCGTTGCGGCGATAAACGCCCACTAAAATGACTCGCTCCGCGAAATGCAGACGCTGCGCGGCCAGTCGACCGGACCGCCTATTCCGGTCCGGTAGCAGGTGTGACGGAATTGCCCCATCCGCCTCCCAATGCGCGAATTAGATGAACGGTGGACACCACCTGGTTACCGGACAATTGAACTTGTGCGAGTTGCGATTGTAAGACGGTTCGTTGTGAATCGATGACGTCCAGATAATTGACCGCGCCCTCTGCGTACTGAGTTTGTGAGAGTTGTGCTGCGCGGGTCGAGGACCGGACTGCCTCTGACTGGGTTTGAGTCTGGACCTTAAGGATGCGCAGGTCCGCGAGGCTATCCTCGACTTCCCGGAATGCCACTAGTACCTGCTGGCGATAAGTGGCCACGTCCTCTTCGTAGACCGCGCGCGCATTTGCCAGGTTACCTTTGCGGCGTCCTCCGTCAAAGATCGGAATCGCCAGCGCCGTGCCAGCTAGCGGCCCTAGCAGAAAAACGCGGGTCGACCAGTTGAAGAGGTCTCCGATCGTGGCAGATTCGAATCCTGCCGTACCCGTTAAAAGCAGAGAGGGAAAATATGCGGACTTAGCAACGCCGATGCGGGCGTTCGCCGCTTGCATCGCATATTCGGCGGCGGCGACATCAGGCCTGCGCTCAAGCAACGAAGACGGAAGTCCCGGCGGCACTTCGATGGTGACCGGCGTAAGCGGGCTAGGCTGCATCGAAAACGCGGACGGCGCTTTGCCCAGTAGTACGGCAAGGCTATGCTCGGACGCCACACGCAACCGCTCGACGGTCATTTCGTCGGAACGAGCCGTAGAAAGTTCAGATCGCGAGCGAGCCACGTCCAGTTCGCTGATATCGCCCTCCTGATAGCGGAGTTGCACGAGGTCGAGCGTCTGCTCCCGAAGCCGGACTGTGTCCCGGTAAACGGAGATCTCGGCATCCAGCTCGCGCAGATTAAAGTAGTTTTGTGCGACGTCGGCTTGCAACGCGAGCCGTACCGAGCGCAACAGTGCTTCGCTTTGCGCCGTGTTCGCATTTGACGCCTGCACGGAATCCGATACCCGTCCAAACAGATCGACCTCGTAGGACGCCGTCGCCTGCGCGCGCCAGAGGGTTTGACGGGGGACTTCCTGGTCGTCCGGGAAGAAGAGAGAAGCCGGGGACTGCCGCTCTAGAGTCGGTCCGAAGCCTGCGCCAACGGTCGGAAAGCGCTGTGAGCGCACCGTCTGATTGAGCGCGCGCGCTTGTTCCACCCGCGCCGAAGCGCCCTTAAGATCCTGATTCGCGTCGCCCGCCTGCTGCTCGAGATCGTCGAGCGCCGGATCGTTGAAGATTTTCCACCATTCACCCCGCGGCGCTTCCTCGGCCGGCTGCGCGACTTTCCATGAGCCGGTTTCGGCGGGCATCATCTCCGCCCCCCGCGTGCCATTATCAGTGGGCGACGCAGCGGTTGCTTCTTTGAAGGCCGTTGGCACGTTCAGATCGGGGCGCTGGTAGGTCGGCGCCAGCGAGCAGCCGGCGGCGGCTACAGTCAGAATAGGCAGGGCCGCCAGCAATCGCCTGGTGGCTTCCAGCCGGACAGCAAGAAGTCGACGCATGGAAACCCTCACAGATCGGCTGTTGCGTCGACTCCGCGCATCTGGGGCACATGCCCGTGCTTGTCGATCAGGTTGTGTCCACCGGCAAGCATGCGCAGCAGCACATAAAACACCGGCGTCAGCAGCAGGCCGAATAGCGTGACGCCAAGCATGCCGAAGAAGACCGCCACGCCCATCGCGTGTCGCATTTCGGAGCCTGCGCCGAACGATGTGATGAGAGGCACCACACCCATGATGAAGGCGAACGACGTCATGAGGATCGGCCTCAAGCGCAAGCGACTTGCTTCGATCGCCGCGCACACGACGGTAAAGCCCTGAAGTTCAAGTTCGCGCGCGAATTCGACGATGAGAATAGCGTTCTTGGCCGACAACCCGACCAGCACCATCAGGCCGATCTGCGTGAAGATGTTGTTGTCTCCGTTCGTTAGCCAGACGCCAATGAGCGCACAGAGGATGCTCATCGGTACGATCATAATCACCGCGAGCGGCAGAGCCAGACTTTCGTACAACGCGGACAGCACCAGAAACACCAGCAGGACGCTAATCGGGAATACCAGCACCGCCGAGTTGCCAGCAAGAATCTGCTGATAAGTCATGTCGGTCCATTCGAACTTGATGCCGCGCGGCAGAACTTGCGCCGCAATGCGTTCAGCGGCTGCCTGCGCCTCGTCGGTCGAATAGCCGGGCGCCGGGCCGCCGTTGATATCGGCCGAGGTGTAACCGTTGTACCGCACCACCATGTCCGGACCATACGTCGGCGTCACTGTCACCAGCGACGATAGCGGAACCATTTCACCATTCGCGTTTCTGGTTTTCAGCAGACCGATGTCTGCGGTGTGAGCGCGGAACGGCGCGTCTGCTTGGACGCGGACCTGATACACACGCCCGAAACGGTTGAAGTCATTGACGTATAAAGAGCCGAGATAAATCTGCATAGTCTGGAACACGTCCGTCACCGCCACTCCTAACTGCTTTGCTTTGACCCGGTCAAGCGCGACGTTCAGTTGGGGAACGTTGATCTGGTAGCTGGAAAACGTCGGTCCCAGTTCGGGGGTTGTCGAGGCGACTTTGATGAACTCCTGCGTTGCCGCGTCGAGTGCCGCATAGCCCAATGCACCCCGATCCTCGAGTTCCATCTTGAAGCCGCCCAGCGTGCCGAGTCCCAATACAGGTGGGGGAGGGAACACGCCGATGTACGCCCCTTTGATCGCGCTATATTTCCTGATGAGCTGGCCGGCAATCTCGTGTGCGGACAGCGCTTTACTCGTTCGTTCCTCGAAGGGTTTCAAGGTCAGAAACATGATTCCCGCGCTGGACGAGTTGGTGAATCCGTTCACGGACAGTCCCGGATGCTGCACGGCTGCTTCAACACCCGGCGTGGCGAGCCCGATCTCGGCCATCTGGCGAATCACTTGTTCAGTCCGGTCGAGCGAAGCGCCGTTTGGCAGTTGCGCAAATGTGATCAGATACTCTTTGTCCTGCGCCGGCACGAATCCGCCGGGAACGACCCGTATCATCGCGACAGCGCAGCAAAGCAGCACAACGTAGATGCCCATCATCAGTGCCTTACGTTTCAGCACTTTTTTCACGCCCGAACTGTAAGCCACGGATCCCCTTTGAAAAACCGCATTGAAACGCTTGAAGAAGCCGCCAAATGCGCGGTCCATTGCGCGCGTCAGCCAGTCTTTGGGTTCGTTATGTCCTTTCAGCAAAAGGGCTGCCAAGGCCGGTGACAGCGTCAGCGAGTTGAACGCCGAGATGATCGTCGAGATCGCGATGGTGACCGCAAACTGTTTGTAGAACTGACCGGTCAGTCCGCTCATAAAGGCAAGCGGTACGAACACGGCCGCCAGCGTCAACGCAATCGCAACAATAGGGCCGCTCACCTCTCGCATCGCTTCATAAGTAGCTTCTTTGGCGGATAGCCCGCTTGCGATATTCCGTTCGACGTTTTCGACCACGACAATGGCGTCGTCGACCACAATGCCGATCGCGAGCACCATCCCGAAGAGCGAAAGCGCGTTGATGGAAAAACCGAACGCAAGTAGGAGCGTAAAGGTACCGACAATGGAAACAGGCACCGCTACAAGCGGAATGACGGACGCGCGCCACGTCTGGAGAAAAATGATGACGACGAGAACGACGAGCGCAATGGCTTCAAGAAGGGTATGGATGACGGCGTGAATACTGGCCCGTACGAACTGTGTCGGGTCGTAAATGATATGGTCTTCGAGGCCCGGCGGAAAGTCGGGCCGCAGCTCGCTCATGGTCTTGCGCACGGCCTCCGAAATCTGCAGGGAATTTGCGCCGGGCTGCTGAAAGATCCACATCGCAACAGCCTGCTTGTTGTCGAGCAATGAGCGCTCGGCATACTCGGCGGCGTCCAGTTCGACGCGGGCCACATCGCGCAGATGTGTCACACCGCCGTCGGGCGATGCTTTAAGGACGATGTCTTCGAATTCCTCGACCGTTTGCAGGCGACCCTGAGCATTCACGCTGAGCTGAAGTGGAACGTCGGGTAAGGTCGGAGAAGATCCGACCAATCCCGCGGAAACCTGTACGTTCTGTTCCCGGATTGCGTCGACAACGTCGGTCGCCGTCATATTGTGCTGGGCGACCTTTTGAGGATCGAGCCAGATGCGCATCGAGTAATCGCCGGACCCTTTCAGGACGACTTCGCCTACGCCCGGCACCCGTTCGAGCCGGTCCTTGACGTTGATGACAGAATAATTGCGCAGGTACTTCATGTCATAACGACCGTTCGGCGACACGAGGTGGACCACCATCGTCAGGGTCGGCGACGATTTGATCGTTGTCACGCCAAGGCGCTGCACGTCTTCAGGCAGCCGCGGCAGCGCCTGCGAGACGCGATTCTCCACTAGCTGCTGGGCCAGGTTCACATCGGTTCCCAGCTTGAACGTGATCGTGAGCGTCAGATTGCCGTCGCTGTTCGCCTGCGACTGCATGTAAAGCATATTTTCGACCCCGTTGATCTGCTCTTCGAGCGGAGCAGCCACCGTCGCCGCAATCACTTTGGGGTTGGCGCCCGGATACTGTGCGCGAACCACGACGGAGGGAGGCACGACTTCCGGATACTCGGATATCGGCAACTTGAATATCGAAATCACACCACCGAGGAGAATCAGCATCGACAATACGCCGGCGAAGATCGGGCGATCGATGAAAAACTTGGACAGGTTCATGGAATCCGCCAGAAACGCGTCTGCTTGCGAAACGGCTTACGCCGGCGACGATTGTGTCGTGGTTCCGGGGCCGTTCATCGGCACCATCTTTGCTCTGACAACGTCTTCGGGATGAATGCGCTGCAACCCGTTGACGACGATTCGGTCGCCCGCAACGAGTCCTTTACGTATCACGCGCAGACCGTCGTGCTGATCGCCAAGCACAACTTCCCGGTAGTGAACGCGGTCGTTGGCATCGAGGATCATGACGAACTTCTTGTCCTGATCCGTGCTAACCGCGGCGTCATCGATCAGCACCGCGGCATGCGGTACGCCGCCGCCGACCTGAACGCGCGCATAGAGTCCCGGAACGAGTGTGCCGTCTTCATTATTGAAGCGTGCGCGCACGCGGATCGTGCCGGATGTCGTGTCCAGCCGGTTGTCGACCGAATAGATCACCCCTGTGCGGGAAAAACCGGTTTCGTTTGCTAGTCCCAGCAGAACGGGCACGGTCTCCTTCGAGTCGCGTCCGAGATAACGCAGATAGGTCTGTTCGTCAGCGTCGAACTCTGCGTAAATCGGCGAGACAGACACGAGTGTCGTCAACAGAGGCGCATTCGCGCCGGTCGACACGACATTGCCGACAGTCAGTTCCGCGCGTGACACCCGGCCGGTAACCGGTGCGGTGATATGCGCGTAGGCGAGATTGATCCGAGCAGTTTCAAGGGCCGCTTGAGCGGCCTTTACGTTAGCAATGGCTTCGCGCGAGGCGTTCTGCGCGAGGTCGTAGTCGCGTTTGGCAATTGCATTGTCGGCAAGCAGGCGGACAGCACGGGCCGCGTCCGTCGACGTGTATCCTTCATGCGCCTGCGCAGCAGCCAGTTGCGCGCCGGCCTGATCGACCGCTGCCAGGTAGGGGCGGGGATCGATCGTAAAGAGCGGATCGCCCTTTTTAACGAGGTCACCGTCGCGGAAGTGCACAGCGATGATGGTGCCGGAAACGAGAGGCCGTATCTCGACCTTGTCTATTGCCGCAAGGCGTCCTGAATAGTCTTGATAGTCGGTGATGGTCTTTGCCACCACCGTCGCAACATCGACTTCAACGTGCGAGGCGGCCGCGACCGCAGCCTCCGCGGCCACTGCTGGACCCGCTCCTTTCAAATGACCCGTACCCAATAGACAGAGGCTGCCCGCTACGACCAGAATAAGGACTCCGATTCGTATAAATTTTGGCCGAGTGTTCATTCGAAACCTCGAGTAGCTTTTCTTACGGGGAAGACGTCTCTGATCTGGTGTACTCGTGGCAGCAACTATCCCGTCTCTTCGAGCAGCAAAACGACGTCGTGGCCTGCGCTCACGCGACACCTGAGGTCAATAGCAGTTTCGTCAGGAACAGAGTATTGGTCCGTCAAACGCGCGTCCTTGGGCGAACCTGATACGACCTGATGCGACCTGACAAGAACTGCGGCGCTCGCCGACTGGCGGGACGCGGTCGACAATTTGTCTAATGTATCGTTGCACTACGTCGATCAGGACCAGCGCTGCATGCCCGACTTTCGCGTGAGCAGGCCTGACTTGGCCGCTTGACATGAGGGGCTTAATCGATCGCCAAAATAGCTTATCCACCACTGCGTTCGCAGTTTGGAAGGCTCCTTTTAGCACGATGATGTAACGGCGATTACGCCACTATTCTCGCGCGCGGAATTCGCACCGGAGTGCCCTTTTCTTTGAGCAGCATAGATTCGTCGAATTGAGTGTTCCGTTCTCTGCGTGTATGGGAAGCGTGACGAGCATCACGCTTGCAAAGATCGTTCGGATACACTCGCCGTAAGCATCTGGGGGGCCTAACTCTTCGCTACGGGCGCCGGAGGTACGGGCAGGATGATCTCAGAAGCGACCTTCCAGTCCTTCCTGATTTTTATCCAGTTGATGATCATCAGAAACGGCTTGGGCGTTCCGTCCTGCCCCGCATACGAAACCGTGATATTCACCGGGGCGTAGGATTGCGCTATGTCTCGCGTCAGGCCGACGACCTTGAGCTTCGAGTAATCCGGCCGAAGCACGACCGGGCCGGAGCTGCCGATGTCGTGCAGCTTCTGATCGATTGCCTCGTTGCCCCAGACGCCTGCCCAGTTCCCCTCGGCGGGGATTGCGCTTTTGGCAACGAGAAGGGCCGAGGGGGATTGCCAGAACATCTCATGCAGAGCCTTGAAGTCGTGCCGGTTGGCTAATTCCATGAGGCTGCCGAACTCTGATTTGATTGTGTTCAGGGTCTGAGCATTCAGTGGCTCTTTGTAGGCAGCAGGAGTAGCCGCGAGAGATCCGGCAGAAAAGGTCAGAGCGGTGGCTGCGGCAAAGAGTGTTTTGTACATGATCAGGAATCCTTTGTAAAAGATATCTTAATTCGTGATGGGAAGACGCCCTAAGATTGCTTCTTGACCGTGTTCGCCGCGCCCCAGAGCGAACCCGGATTGACGTGATCGGGGTAGAGTTCGAGCATTGCGTTGTAGAGTTGCAGCGCGGTTTTCGTTGACGCGTCCAGGCGATCGAAATCGCGAAGGTATTGCCGCGTTTCGCCGATGATGCGGGGATCATCGGCGTTCCCCGGCACTTTGTGCCCAGCGATTACCGCGCGGGGTTTCAGGGCCTCAAGCTTGTCGAGCGTGGAAATCCATTCGAGCCGGCTCTGCGTATCGGTCTCGCCAAGATAGGGATGAATGCCGTTGTAAACAGCATCCCCGCCGACGATCAATCCGATGGACGGGACGTGCAAGCATGTGGAGTGAGCTGTATCAGTTCGCCCGGCATTCAACACGACGAGTTTGTGCCCCTCCAACTCTAGGTCATTGTTTTCCAGCGGCTCGGCGACCAGCAGGCGGTCCGGTATCTCGCCAGGGAAAAGCCGGCGCCAGAAATCGTCGATCCAGGCCGGCGAAAGGTTCTCGTGCATGGCCGCGACCACTTCGGGCGTAGCAGCGGCTCTTGCCTTCGGGAATTGCTCCAGAAGAGTGGCGAGGCCAAAAAAATGGTCGCCGTGCCCGTGCGTAATGTAGATGGTAGTGAGATTCTTACCACTCGCGACCACCCAGTCCAGCAGAGTCTGTGATTGCTCTGACGTGAGAAAGGTGTCGACCAGGACGGCGTCACGTTCTCCATAAATGAGTGTCGACGAATTCGCCACCCACATCAGATCTTCCTTCCCGGCCGGCAGATCGCGACGGAGGCCAGGGCGCTTAATCGTGAGTAAGTCCCATTGAATATTGCTAGTAGCATTGGCGGCACTCATCGTAGATTCCTTTACTGTTTGTGATGTATGGGTCACGAACGGCTCTCATCGGGATCGAGCAGATGCTCGCGGAAACTCGTTGAGATAAGGGTCGAAATGGCCGCCCGGTATCAAAACGAGCCGTTTGGGCTCCAGCGCGCGCTCGGGACGAAATAGCCAGGCGCCTGGTTTGATTCCACCTTCTGCGGGCACGCTTACATCGAGCCTTAAAATCACGATCGTTTCCTCGCGAGCGGGGCAGATTCCTTGACAGGCAGCATTAAGCTGCGGTAAATTAATTCTGACCGGTCGTCTTGAATTAGTCAAGGATATGCGAAGTGAAATCTCAGCTTGCCGCCAAACGTGGGCCGAAGCCCAAGCCCGATACCCGCAACAATCTCGTTCAGGCGGGGTTGCGGATTATTCACGCTGAGGGCTACGCTGCGACGGGTATTCAGAGCATCGTCGAGAGCGTGAATGTGCCCAAAGGGTCGTTCTACAATCACTTCGCCAGCAAGGAGGCGTTCGGGGCAGAGGTGATGGACGCCTACTTCGATCGCAACGAAGGCAAACTACGCGACATCTTCGGCAATGCCGATGTCGCACCGTTGGTCCGGTTGGAAGCCTATTTTGACGACCGGATCAAGGTGTTTAAGGCAGTCGGCTTCGCAAAGGGATGTCTGTTGGGAAATCTCAGCGCAGAGGTGGCTGACCATAGCGTGCTTATGCGGGAGCGTCTGGCCGGGCATTTTGCGAGCTGGGGCCATTTCTTCGAGATCTGCATTGCTGAAGCGCAGGAGCAAGGTGCAGTCGGCGACCTGCTTCCCGCAGCCATGCTAGGGCGGTTCGTGCTGAATAGCTGGGAAGGCGCGTTATTGCGTATGCGTGCAGAAAAGAGTGAGGCTCCGTTGATCGAGTTCAAGCAGGTCGTCTTCGGCAAGCTTCTCACCTAAGAGGGCGAGAAAAAAAGGATTTGGCCAAACTCCGACCACGCCATCGTGATTCGCCGGGCGAAAATGCCAACCATTTTCCGTTCAGGCTTAACGCGATGGATCTGCCGGAAGGCAACAGGCATGCGAACGGGGTTAGGGCGCGGTAACTCACGCATATATCAATGGCCACTGGCGATAGCGGCGGTGGAGAGAAACTCTACGAGAATTCCATAAAACAGTTATAGCTTAATGTGATTTTGCCGTTGAAGAGGATTCCTGAAAATCTCACGACGTTGGCTGTCGTTGACGTTTTAACAGCATCGGGTCGGCAAGAGCCGCTCGCATCGCCTTAAAGCGATCGCCACTGATTCAAGCATAAATTGCGATAGACGATGGTTTAGTCAGGCTGCCCGATAGATTTGACATAATGCTAATTATCAATGTT
>NZ_JAAVUQ010000038.1 GCF_018449515.1 Caballeronia sp. dw_19
ACCCGGTCCGACGTCGAGCGCTCGGAGTGGGCCTCCATTGATCGGTCCGCGTCAGGCAGAAGTCGACCCGTTTAAGTCACTCAGTCAGCATCGGCGCCGGTCCGCTGTCACGCCAATATGAGACATTCGTACGCAGTGTTGCAGTCACCAGCATGTGTATGCCCCATGCGGCAGGATAGAGCGATCTGGTAGTTGGTTGGACTCATAACCCGAAGTCACAGGTTCAAATCCTGTCCCCGCAACTATCGATAGTTGGCGCCGCTTAAACTCGGACACGGCTTCAGAGGCTCTATATATCAAAGCTATTGGCATTTCCGCTGCCGCCCGTTATCTACGCTCGATCCCAAACCTGGCCAGTTCAGTTTCCAGCCACGCTTCGTCGCAATCGGGTCCGAGATCAAAGGAGATGATGCCCCCTGCTGCGAGTGCGGCTGGAAAGTCAAACGCCATATGAAGACTATGCGGCAGGTCCTGCATGACTTGACCACCTATGGCCAGCTTGCCCATACCGATCGCGCTTAACGTGATGCGTAGTTCGCGCTCTGCGCGAAAACGCTTCGCCTTGATGTAGCTGTAAAGGATCGGATTAGGCAGGTATTCGGCATTGAGGCGATGCTCATCCCAATCCACGTAGTCAACGATCCCGTAATTAATCGAGAAAATCTGCCGGCACACCACACCCTGCCAGTCGAGCTTCGCACCTGGTGCCAACTGGGCATTGAGATGCTGGCGCAACCATGCAAAATCGAAGACCACGGCAACGCGACCGTGCCTGCCACCCGAGCCATAGGTTTGCCAGAGATGTTCGCCGTTCTCCAGCGCGAAACAGCAGGCATAAGTCCGGGCACGACACTGGTCATAGTAGTGCGCCGCCGTATAATCCGGCATCCTCTCGAACCCGACGGCTGCGTTGACCTCCCGGTCAGCGGGCAGTTGCGCACCATCAAGCGAGTCGGCCGTGTCGAAATCACGGTAACGATCGACGCGATTGAAGTGCAGGTAAGACTCGGCAATCGAACGGACCAGGTGCTCGGTCTGCATTACCTTGTAAAGCCGCTGACCGTCCGCCGGTTGTCGAAGAAGCGCTGCATGCGGCTCGATAAGGCCTTCCGGTGCTGGCATTGCATCTGCTTTCATCGACGCTCCTGATTGTCTCTCTAGCATGGCTTGTATGATAGGAGGCTATCACCAATTTCGGGGTCGTTCGCGCACGATGAAGATCTACGATCTGTACAAGCCATTCAGGAATCAACTCCAAAAAATGGCGTTACGGCCAGCGTTGGAGCGCATATGGCAATGCCAGTTGCACGTGGATGTATCGGGGATGCTAAAACTTCGGACGAGAGCGGGCGGCCCAGTCTTCGAGATCCATGTGTGGGAGCTTCATCTTCTGTCCCGTGAAATATTGCTGCATGCGGCAGGCGACGAAAATACACTCGCTACGCCTCAGGGTCTCTTTCAGATGATCAACCACATTCGGCGGATCAGTGAAGGGATCTCGGAGCGCACGATCAGCTCTGGTGACGACGCAATGCGCGCGTTGCATACATTGATCCACCAGCAGGCTCGCTGGCAATATCCGCAAGACGAGGCCCGTATGTTCCGAGCCTTTCATATCTACAACGACCCCGAGTTGGCGCCTATCTTTGAGCGGGTAACGGATCTCTCGGTGAGAGAGATGTTTTTTCTAGCGATGGGCATCGCTGGCGCGGGGAAGAAAAAGGTGGTTACCAGCACGGCACAGGATTACTCGGCGTTCGGCGTAGCCCACGAGGCGCGTGACAAATTTTTCAAGATGGCTGGTACAACGCTGACTGAGATTCGTCGAAATATCGAAGCATTGCAGCGCGACGATGAGGGCTGGGCATTCACATGGAACCCGATGGAAGCCACTCCCCTGATCAACCTGGACGATCATCAGACACCTATCTACTGGCATCCCTTCCCTGAATTTCTGCTTCGGCGCGTTACCGAAGGACTCTTCTATGATCTCGGCAAGGGGAAAAGCCAACTCGGGATCGAGTTTGGCAATGAATACGGACGAGCTTTCGAGCGTTACGTACTGCGTGTCCTGTTTGAGATCTTCGATTTGGAGCGGTTTTCCGTCACGGGCGAACAACCTTACGAAGTTTCCGGAAATATGCGACATGGCGTGGATGCGATCGTAAGCGACACCACCGGAAACATATTTGTCGAGTCCAAGACGCGCCGGATGAAGCAAGGGGCCAAGGAAACGGCGGAGGGATCAACGCTTGAGAAATCGCTCGATGAGCTTGCTGAAGCCGTCGTCCAGTTATACAAAAACATCGATGATGCGATCAATGGGCTCTCGAAATGGATCCCCAACGGGCGACCTATTTATCCCTTCGTCGTAACCTACGAGGACTGGTATTTGTTCGCTCCACAGGTATTCGATCTCCTCAACGAGTGCGTGAGGCGGCGACTCGAAGAAGCTCAACTTCCCTCGAACCTAACTGAGACGATGCCGTATTTCGTCACCTCTATTGGCGAGTTCGAAATAGCCGGACAGGATATTGCCCGTCTGGGTGTCGAGCGTTTCTGCGCCGCCGGTACGCTGAGTGAGCATCGACATTTTAAACTCAGTATGCTGGCACAGACGGCCTTCCCGGACGAAAACATCATCCACCGACGTTTACTCGAAAACAGTTGGAATGAGATTTTCCCCGAGATGCAAGCCTGGGCTGGGATGGCCGGGCAGACAGAGGGTTGGTGGACTACACCCGCAGGATAGATTAGATAACAGGTGTGTTGAGTCTCGCGCCCACGCGCTTTGTTTCAGGCAGTCGCAAGTTCGAAAGTGAGATCGCGAACGATATGGTGAGCGTCCGTTTACTGAACGAAGCCGCCATCTGAACGGCCGACCATTGGTCGGGACGAATGACGCTTCATGGCCGGCAAGCACCTGATGGCGATCCGCGTCCCCTGAAGCACCACGGGCGAACCGAGCGGACTACGTAGTCGCGGCCGTGACGATCGGTTGGTAGTAACCACCGATAGCAGGCGAAAGAACCCGTACGTCATCGAAGGCGAGAGACGCCACTTCGTCAGGCGTGATAGCCCGATAGTGGCCGACGAAATGGCTCGATTGCCAGCCGTGGTCACTTGTCTGGCAAGTGATGTACAAGTGAACTGATTAACGCCGGTCGTCGTGCCAGTCCCAGACCTGATGCACGATGCGGCAAAGGCCGTTGTCCACGAACATGGCTCGCCCTATCATGCTTGGGCGTTGAATCAGCAACTCGCCATAGTCCCTTAAGCTAATAAACGTCTTTCCGCCCGTTCGTAGACTCCTTCCCCGACCGTCCTTTCCGATCGAGGGCTTGACTCGTTCAGCAAGCTCAACATCAGACAGCTTCTTGCGACCGGCAATGCGTTCCTGCGTCGAACGTCAGGGATGCGCGTAATAGCCCGGCTGATCGATGTCGGTGAGAAGGTCCGGACCGGTCGGCGCCCAGTCCAGCACGGCGCGAGTCCGATCGCTTGATGTCGGCAGGTCCGCGCTCGCGAACATCGCGAACCATCCGAAATGCGCCGCTGCTTCGTCGTGGGACTTGGCGACCACCGGCAGGCCGAGCCGGCGGCCGATCACCTCGGCGATAGCCTTGAACGGCACGCCTTCCTCCGCGATCGCATGATACGGGCCGTCGATAGCGCCGTGCTCGAGCGCGAGCCGGAAGACGCGGGCAGCATCGAAGCGATGCACTGCGGGCCAGCGGTTCAGGCCATCCCCCACATAAGCCGACACGCCTTTCTCGCGGGCGATTCGGATGAGGATGGGGACAAACCCGTGGTCTCCCACACCGTGGACGGACGGCGGTAGCCGCACGGCGGTCGCACGTATGCCGCGGTTCGCGAGGGTCTGCGCCGCCGCCTCCGACGCGCGGGGAAAGTCGCCGGACGGCATACGAGGCCGGTCCTCCTCGGTCGCCGTGCGGCCATTGCTCAGGAACGCCGTGCCGGACGTGACGAACAATGGGCGCTCGCTGCCTTCGAACACGCTGCCGAGAACCTCGATCGCGCGCCGGTCCTCCTCGGCGCTAGCTGCAAATCGGGAGAAATCGTGATTGAAGGCGGTGTGGATTATCCCGTCGGCGCTCGCCGCTCCTCGACGCAGGCTGTCGAAGTCGGTAAGCGATCCATGAACCGCCTCGGCGCCGGCAGAGGCGAGCGTGGCCGCGCCTTCCTCCGAACGCGTGAGACCCACGACCTGATGGCCGTTCGCGAGCAGTTCGCGGACGACAGCGGAGCCGACGAAGCCGGTGGCTCCCGTGACAAAGACGCGCATTTGATGCTCTCCCAAGTGATCGAGAGATCAATGTACGAGGCAAAATCATCCTGTTAAAGTGGTGACATTATCCAGGTATACCTCTTAACAGGTTGCACATGGCCCACGCGAACGAGAGTAAGAGCGAGAGCGCGAACGACAATCGGCTCGGCAATTATCTGAAGAACAGGCGCACGAAGCTCGATCCCGCGACTTTCGGCTTTTCAGGTAGCCGGCGGCGCACGGCGGGACTGCGCCGTGAAGAGGTTGCGCAGCGCGCCAATATCAGTGCGGCCTGGTACACGTGGCTGGAGCAGGGCCGCGGCGGCAATCCATCGGCGGACGTGCTGGAGCGCATCGCGAGGGCACTGATGCTGACCGAGGTGGAGCGCGAACACATATTCCTGCTCGGCCTCGGCCATCAACCCGAAGTCCGCTATCGGGGCAGCGACGCGATCACGCCGCGACTGCAGCGCCTGCTTGAGGCGCTGCCCGATAGCCCGGCTATCGTCAGGACGGCGACGTGGGACGTGGTTGCCTGGAATCGCGCGGCTGCGGCTGTGCTCACCGACTACGGCTCCCTGCCGCCCGAACAACGCAACATCCTGCGCATGATCTTCTGCGATCCCCGCGTGCGAGCCGCGCAGTTCGATTGGGAAAGCGTGGCCCGCTTCGTGGTGAGCGCCTTCCGGATCGATGCCGCACGCGCAGGCGCTGACGCCGAGGTGGCGCCGCTCGTCGACGAACTGTGCCGGTCAAGCCCCGAATTCGCCGCCATGTGGCGGGACAATGAGGTGCAGACCTACGGCGAAGGGGTCAAGCATCTGCGCCACCCCGTGCTTGGGCCCATCTCGCTGGAATATTCTTCCTTCGCGGTCGACGGGCGGCCGGATCTTCAGATGATCGTCTACAACCCGGCGACACCGGCCGATCAGAAACGGATCAGGTCCCTGATCGAGGGAACGCGGGAAATCGCTGCGGAGTGAACCCGATGCCGCTTCGATTGTGGGCAAATCATCAGCCTGTATGACGATGTGAACGGCTGGCGTGGAACTTGAACTCGTCCCGCTTTGCAGCAGGGACCTTGTAAAAGGACAGGCAATTGCCATGAATAAAATCGACCTCTCCAACGTCTATCGAGACTACATTGCCTGCCTGAATAAGCAGGACTGGCTGCAGCTGGAACAGTTCGTTCATGACGACGTGTACTACAACGATCGGCGGATTGGCTTATCAGGTTATCGTGCGATGCTTGAGAGAGACTTTAGTGAAATTCCAGACCTTTATTTCAAAATTCATCTGCTGATTTCCGATCCGCCTTGTGTCGCCAGCCGGCTGGAATTCGTCTGTACACCAAAGGGAAAATTTCTTGGCCTCCCTGTAAACGGCAAGAGAGTTTCCTTTACGGAGAATGTGTTCTATCAATTCCGGGAGGGAAAGATCGAGCAGGTATGGTCAGTTATAGATAAAGCGGCTATCGAAGCTCAGCTTTAGTGCGGCGGCTGACGTGCTAGTCGCTCTTATCTTTCTGCCCAGGGCGATCTGATCGATCTGCTTTGCCGCGCGATACGCTGCAACCAGGGCGGTGGAGTTCGCGACCTCTGCCGGATCGTCTATTTCGCTGCCGCAATGCGCGACAACGGCGGCACGGTGATTTCAAAGATCTTGACGGCCCTGGTGATTTCGCGCTCATCGATGACTGGCCGCCCGGTTCGGGACCGGCGCTAGCCTGGCAGGTCATCGAGATCGTGGCGTCACAGCTCAGGATCGGCGGCTTCTTGTGATGAACGACAACGGCGAGTCGGACTACGTCGAATTCATTCGAGATCTTTCCAACGGCTTTCTGTCCGTCAAGTTGTCCCTCGAAGGCGGGCCGGAACGACCGGTCAAAATATGCTGAGCTTCAATTGTTCGTCAAATCCCTCCAGTCAATTCGTTTTGCGCCGCTTTATCGCGGCCGAAGAGATGTCTACATTTGCACGAGCGCAAATCGATTGGTCCCAGAAACCGCCAGTCATTTTCCACGGTACTCAATCTCTTCAAGGAAACGATCATGAGCAAGCTCACAGGTAAGGTAGCCGTCGTCACGGGCGCGTCCAAGGGTATTGGCGCCGCTATTGCCAAGGCACTCGCAGCGGAGGGAGCTTCAGTAGTCGTCAACTATGCAAGCAGCAAGGCGGGCGCCGACGCCGTCGTTGCAGCCATTACCGCGGACGATGGCCGGGCAGTTGCCGTCGGCGGCGATGTTTCGAAGGCAGCGGACGCGAAAGGCATTATCAACGCGGCCATCGAGACGTTTGGACGCCTCGACATCCTGGTCAACAATTCGGGAGTCTACGAATTCTCGACGATCGAAGAGATCACCGAAGAACACTTCCACAAACAGTTCAACACCAACGTACTAGGCGTGTTGCTTACCACGCAGGCCGCCGTGGGTCATCTGGGCGAGGGGGCCAGCATCATCAATGTCAGTTCGGTCGTCACCCGCATTACGCCGCCGGCAAGCGCTGTCTATAGCGGCACGAAAGGCGCGGTCGACGCAATTACCGGCGTGCTTGCGCGCGAACTCGGGCCGCGCAAAATTCGCGTGAATTCCATTAATCCCGGCGTCGTGGTGACCGAGGGTACCCACAGCGCAGGGATAATCGGGTCCGACCTCGATGCGTGGGCGCTCACCCAGACTCCGCTTGGCCGATTGGGGCAGCCGGATGACATCGCGTCGATCGCAGTGTTTCTGGCGTCGGATGACTCGCGCTGGATGACGGGCGAAAATGTTGTCGCAAGTGGCGGCATGCGCTGATCTGGACGGGTGATTGTGCCCGGCGCGGACCCGCTGTGGTCCCGTCGGGTGCCAAACGCTGCGGCAGGCTAGACTCGCAGCGGCGTGCGGTTGCTTCCAAATCGGCGTTGCGACCGGCGTATCTCTTGTCGAACCGTCGCTCTAGCGACGGCCGCTGCGGCCCCACACGTAGCGTACCCAACGTTGCCACCTGTTTTTCGGCGGCGCGGTGGCGTTGCGCGTTGCCTTCTCTTCGCGGTCGCGCTTGACGCTCTTCTGAACCTGTTCATGGATCTGGCGTAACGTGAGGCCGCCGGGGCCCTTCAGTTTGTCGGGATCGGGATTGTCTGTCATGAGAATGGCTTGTTCCTGATGGGTCCACCTAATCTTGATACAGATGGGCAGTCGCGGCAAGCACGTGGCAGGCAGTTAGCCCTGAACGATACGTAGCGTACGCCGAAGCGCTCATCGATCAGCGCCAGGCTTTGACTAGTCCGTCTTCGAATCCGCAGTACTGGCACAATCGGGGGGACCTTCGATCCACTTGGAATCCTGATGCCAGACGCTGTCTCGCCTTCGCCGCCTTCGCGAGCTATAGGCCCCCTGTTTGCGCTGTTTCCGTTCCTGCGCCCTTATGCCGGGCGATGGGCGCTCGCGTTCCTGGCGCTGATAACGTCGGCGGGGGCCACACTGGCGTTGCCGGTGGCGTTCAAATACCTGATCGATCGTGGCTTCGCTGCTGGCGACCGGGCGCATATTGATCGCTATTTTCTCGCACTCTTCGTTGTTTCGCTGATACTGGCCGGCGCCACGGCGCTGCGCTTCTACCTCGTGTCCTGGCTGGGTGAGCGGGTCACGGCTGACCTGCGGCGCGCGGTCTACGACCACGTGCTGGGGATGAGTCCGCAGTTCTTCGAGACCACGCAGACGGGAGAGGTGCTGTCGCGGCTCACCGCCGACACCACGTTGATCCAGACGGTGGTGGGCACCAGCCTGTCGTTGGGATTGCGCAATTTCTTCCTGCTTACCGGCGGCGTGGCGATGCTGGCGGTGACCAGCCCGGTGCTATCGGCCTACATTATTGCCACGCTGGTTGTGGTGGTCGCGCCAATCGTCATCTTCGGCCGGCGCGTGCGGCGGCTTTCGCGCGCGAGTCAGGACAAGGTAGCGAACGCGAGCGCAGTGGCGGGCGAGGTGCTCAATGCCATGCCGACCGTGCAGTCTTATACGCAAGAGCCCTTTGAGGCGCGGCGATTTGGCGGCGCGGTAGAACTGGCCTTCGAAACAGCACTCAAGCGCATTCGGGCGCGCGCCTGGTTGACCGCCGTGGTGATCGTGCTGGTGTTCACTGCCATTGTGTTCGTGCTTTGGCTCGGGGCGCAGGCGGTTCTGGCCGGGCGAATGACTGCTGGCCAGTTGTCTCAGTTCATCCTCTACGCGGTGTTCACGGCCGGCGCGGTGGGGGCAGTTGCCGAAGTGTGGGGTGATCTGCAGCGGGCCGCCGGCGCCACCGAGCGGCTACTGCAACTGCTGTCTGCGCGCTCGCCGGTCGTTGCGGCCGAGACGACCGTGCCGCTGCCGACGCGCGGCGAGGGTATCCGCTTCGATAACGTCAGCTTCTCGTATCCGTCTCGCCCCGGTGTCGCTGCGCTTTCCAGCCTCTCACTCGATGTCCGCTCGGGCGAGCATGTCGCGTTGGTTGGACCGTCCGGGGCCGGCAAGACCACCCTGTTCCAACTGCTGCTGCGTTTTTACGATCCGCAGACCGGCACCATTCTGATCAACGGCGTGCCCACGCGGCAAGTGCCGCTTGTCGAGTTGCGCAGGGAAATCGGGGTAGTGCTGCAGGAATCGGTGATCTTTTCTGGCAGCGTCCTCGATAACATCCGCTACGGCGCGCCCGAAGCCACGCTCGCGCAAGTGCAGCGGGCTGCCGGGATGGCCGCTGCGGCGGGATTTATTGAAGAGCTGCCGCAAGGTTACGACACGTTTCTGGGCGAGCGCGGTGTGCGACTCTCTGGCGGACAGCGCCAGCGCATTGCGATTGCCCGTGCGATTCTGAAAGATCCGCCGATCCTGCTGCTGGACGAGGCCACCAGCGCGCTCGATGCAGCAAGTGAACGGCTGGTGCAAAAGGCATTGGACAATGCCGCGCAGAACCGCACCACGCTGGTCATTGCGCATCGCTTGGCTACGGTGCAGCAGGCGGACCGCATTGTCGTGATGGAACAAGGCCGCATTATTGCGCAAGGCCGTCACGCGGAGCTCCTTCTGAGTTCGCCGCTCTATGCGCAGCTTGCTGCCCTGCAGTTCGGCGAGCATCAAGGGCAGACGGGACGAAGCGGTGCTGTGCTCGATCTACAACCGTCCGCAAAGACCGGCTAGCCGCTGTAAATGCTTCGCAAACGAAACGCTCGCGGTGACCCGGAAGGGGAGCGTCGAGGGTTGTGGCTGAATGCTCCAAACCAATTGATATGACGCGGTAGCGTGAGGCGCCGATCGGCCTGGACGCGGCGGTCAGTGTTGTCGCACTGAATGACGGCTCTTCGCTTTGGGTCGCGGCATGCGTTTATTCGTAAGGGTCACGGACTTGCCGCAAGCCTATTGGTCCCGCTCAAGGAAGCTCCCTCGATGAACGCCGACGCCTTCGTTACCCAACACGATTTCGATAAACACAATGATCGCTTTGAGGACAATTTTGGTCACTAGCGCAGCCACGACCTCAGTAGATTCCTTCGCCAGTTATGCGATGTTCTGACCGTCTGCACAGGGTGGCGTGAATCATCGATAATCACGAGCCAATGCCTCGTTCCGGTTGGACATTCACCGCCAATTCCCAACTTCGGCAGTGCGACTTGAAATTGTGAAGATATGAACTTGATCATCAGGCAGCTCGTCGAGGAATTGCACGAACACGGTATCTACCTGCCAGATGGCGATGTTCGGATCGGCAGTTTTGGCGATTCCGAGGCGCTATCAAACGCGCTTATCTTACGTATCGCGGCCGGCATAAAACGAGCGACCTGCAGTTTGCTGTGGTCTTGGGAATTCGAGGACGACGTGTTGCCAAAAGCCGGGGACATCGAGATTGTTCTTGATTGGCATAGCCGACCCACGCTAGTTCGGCAAGCAGCGACTGTAGAGATCGTTCCGTTTGCGCGCGTAACCGCCGGATTTGCGGCTAGTGAAGGTGAAGGGGATCTTTCCCTATCGTATTGGCAGACGGAGCACTGGCGTTTCTTCTCGGAGGAGTGTCTTCGGATCGGACGTGTAGCGGATGAGTCGATGCCTCTCGTGTGCGAGACGTTCGACGTACTTCATGTATTGAGCGGGTTCAAGTCGAAGGTCAGTGACTAAAGGTGTGTAACCGGCATTGGCTGCAAGAGGAAGTCCACCACTGGAGCGAAGATTGTCAGCAGTCCGAGATAGTTGCCGGCGTCCTCGGATGCGATGAGGCTTCGGTCAACAAGGCACCTTGGAATCGCATGAATTAGCGGTTCCTCCCCCGTTTTCCGGACCCTGCCACAGGGTCTCAGTTCGCTGGAAAAATATCCTGTAGAAATTCCAAACGGGCTGGCAATTGCATCGCTGGACGGCGGTGTCAAAAACGAGTTGGGAGAGGCAAATCAAAGTCGCCGCGTTGGCCGATCGATTACTTAAGGTTTCCTTCAGCTTTGCTCCGTACTATTTGCGCGTCCGCTTGTTTTCCCACGAGCAAATAGTTCCGATGTTTTCCGCTAGAAAACTGAAAGCGTCCATACAGGTTCGCTGGAGCGTTAATGAAAACCTTGTTCTTGCAGGCGCCGTCCTATGACGGCTTCGATGGCGGCGCAGGTTCGCGCTATCAGGCGAAGCGCGAAGTCCGCTCGTTCTGGTATCCGACATGGCTCGCACAACCTGCCGCGCTCGTTCCCAATAGCCGTGTTCTCGACGCTCCCGCTGACGGACTGTCCGTTGATGCATCGCTCGACATCGCGCAGCAATATGACCTGGTGATCATTCACACCAGTACGCCATCGTTTCCGACCGACGCCCTGTTTGCCGAAGACCTGAAGAAGCGCAAGCCTTCCGTGCGGGTCGGCATGGTCGGCGCGAAAGTCGCGGTCGATCCGCACAATTCGCTGACCGCCAGCGAAGCGATCGATTTTGTTTGCCGTGAGGAATTCGATTTCACATGCCAGGAAGTGGCCGAGGGAAAGCCGCTCGCGCAGATCAAAGGCTTGAGCTATCGCACCGCGGACGGTTCGATCGAGCATAACGAAGCGCGCCCGATCCTTGAAAATATGGACGAGTTGCCGTTTGTCGCGCCTGTGTACAAACGCGATCTGAAAATCGACAACTACTTCATCGGCTATCTGAAGCATCCGTACGTGTCGATCTATACAGGCCGCGGCTGCCGCTCGAAGTGCACCTTCTGCCTGTGGCCGCAAACGGTGGGCGGGCATCGCTACCGCACGCGCTCAGTCGAGAACGTGCTCGAAGAAGTAAAGTGGATTCGCGACAACCTGCCTGAAGTCAAGGAGATCATGTTCGACGACGACACCTTCACCGACTTCAAGCCGCGCGTCGAGGAAATCGCCCGCGGTCTTGGGAAATTGGGTGTGACGTGGTCGTGCAACGCGAAGGCGAACGTGCCGTACGCCACGCTCAAGATCATGAAGGAAAACGGCTTGCGGCTCCTGCTTGTGGGCTATGAATCCGGCGACGATCAGATTCTCCTGAACATCAAGAAGGGCTTGCGCACGGATATTGCGCGGCGTTTCACCGAAGACTGCCGCAAGCTCGGCATCAAGATTCACGGCACCTTCATTCTCGGCCTGCCGGGCGAGACGCAGGACACGATCCGCAAGACCATCGAGTACGCGAAAGAGATCAATCCGCATACTATCCAGGTCTCGCTCGCCGCGCCGTATCCCGGCACGACGCTCTACAACCAGGCGGTGGAGAACGGCTGGCTCGAAGAGAACAAGGTCATCAATCTCGTCAGCAAGTCAGGCGTGCAGCTCGCGGCGATCGGCTATCCGCATCTGTCGCGCGACGATATCTACCATCAGCTCGAAAACTTCTATAAGCGCTTCTATTTCCGTCCGTCAAAGATCTGGGAAATTCTGCGTGAGATGCTCACGAGCTGGGACATGATGAAACGGCGCCTGCGTGAAGGCGTCGAATTTTTCCGCTTCCTGCGCGCCCACCAAGCGTGAGCGCCGTGCATCTGCTCGCCGTCACGCTTGCCTGGGCGTGTGCGGCGGGTGCGGTTTTCGGCATCGCCTATACGGTGCTGGCCGGTGCGCTGATCGGCCGGTTCTTCGCGAGAGCGGTGTCCGAGCCGACCAGTTTTCCGCCGGTCACGATCGTCAAACCGCTGCACGGCAGCGAGTGGGCGTTGCTCGCTAATCTGTCGAGCTTCTGCCGGCAGGACTATTCGGGCCCTGTGCAATTCCTGTTCGGCGTGCACGATTCAACCGATCCCGCCTTGCAAACCGTCGAGGATCTGCGGCGATTGCATCCGGAAGCGGACATCACCGTGGTTGCCGATGCGCGCCTGTACGGTCCGAACCGAAAGATCAGCAACATCCTCAATATGCTGCCGCAGGCCCGGCATGACCTGCTGGTGTTCGCCGACAGCGACGTGAGCGTCGGGCCGGATTATCTGCGCAATGTAATCGGCGAATTACAGAAGCCCGGCGTCGGTCTCGTCACCTGCGTGTATCGCGGTGCGCCCGATCCCGGTTTCTGGCCGCGCCTGTCGGCCAAGGCCACCAACTATCAATTCCTGCCCGGCGTGGTGACGGGACTCGCGCTTGGTCTCGCGCGTCCCTGCTTTGGGCAGACCATCGCGATGCGACGCGATACCCTTGAAAAAATCGGCGGGTTCACACCGTTCGTGAAGCATCTGGCCGAGGACCATGCAATCGGCGAAGCCGTACGGATGATCGGCGAGAAGGTGGTGATTCCGCCGTTCACGATCTCGCATGCCTGCGTGGAATCGAGTGCGACGCAACTGATCGCGCACGAACTGCGCTGGAGCCGCACGATTCGCAGCATCGATCCGCTCGGCCATCTCGGCTCGGCGCTGATTTATCCGCTGGCTTTCGCACTGCTCGCCATCGCCTTCTCGGGCGGCGCGCTGTGGTCGTGGCCGCTTGCGCTGGTCGCGGTATGCGCCCGGCTCGTGCTGAAATTGCAGTCGGATCGCGCGTTACAGCAGGCACATGGTGACCTGTGGCTGTTGCCGTTATGGGATATCGTATCGTTTTCGATTTTCCTGGCGAGCTTCTGGTCGTCGCGTGTGATCTGGCGAGGCTTCAGTTTCAAAGTGGACGGTGACGGCCTGCTGTCGGCGGCGCAGGACGAATGACGGATGAGCGGCAGGACAGGTCGGCCATGATGCGCAGGTTTTTCGAAGCGGCTATTAAAAGCAGGGCAATGCGTATGAGGCGCGCGCACGAGGTGTCCACGTGATGAAGCATCTCGGTCGCGCAGCCGCGCTCGCCGGCTTGCTGGTGTCGCTCTGGCTGGTCTGGCTGGACAATCCCGCCGCCGTGCTCGGCGCGCTGCGCGCGGCCGGCGCGGGACTCCTGCTGGCGGCGTTCGCGCACGTGCTGCCGATGCTCGCCAATGCCTGCGACTGGCGTTCGCTGATTCGCGGCGGGAATCGTCCCGGTGTCTTCGCTATGCTGCACCTCGTGTGGGTGCGTGAATCGGTGAATAGCATGCTGCCGGTCGCGCGTATCGGCGGCGAAGTGGTCTCGTTTCGAATGCTCAAGCGCTGGGGCGTGCGGCCTTCGACGGCGGTGGGCAGCATCATCGTCGATATGCAGCTCACGGTGATCAGCCAGTTGCTCTTCACGATGGTCGGCATTGGCTTTCTGTTCGCGCACGCCCATTCCGGCACGCTGCGGCTCGCCAGTCAGCTCGCATGGGGCGTGGTGGTGCTCACGCCGCTGCTGGTGCTGTTCGCGCTCGTGCAGCACGCCAGTCCATTCGAGCGCATCACGCGTGCGCTCAATCATATGACGAGCGGCAAGCTGGCGGCGTTGGTCGGACAGTCGGCACAGGTCGATCAGGCCATCAAGGAGATCTGGCGCAGACGCGCGGTTGTGCTGCGCTATCTGTTTTTCTGGCAACCGCTGCAGTGTTTCCTGACGGCGCTTGAAATCTGGCTGGCGCTTTACTTCCTTGGCGCACCGGTGAGCCTGACCGAGGCGGTGGTGATCGAATCGCTGATTCAGGCGGTGAGCAGCGCGGCGTTCTTCGTGCCGGGCGGCCTCGGTGTGCAGGAGGGAGGTTTCATTGTGATTGGCGGCGCGTTGGGGCTCGATCCTTCGATCTGCCTGGCGCTGGCCGGCGCCAGGCGAATTCGTGATCTGTTGATCTTCGTGCCCGGACTCTTCGCCTGGCAGTTTGCCGAGTCGTCGAATCGCGCGTCCGGACAGTCGGAACGGGCTGAGAGCCGCTAGACCCGGCTTTCGTCGCGCGCGTCAGCCCGCTTCGACATAGGCAGGAAACGACAGTTGCACTGCAAGCCCTCGTCCGCCGATACCGGCGCCGATATGCAGGCTTGCATCGAAATGCTCCGCGATCCGCGCGACGATCGAGAGCCCTAGCCCGCTGCCCGAAGCCTGCGTGCCGGTCGCGCGAAAAAACCGGTTCGTCAGATGGGCGAGATCGCCTTGCGCGACGCCAGGGCCGTCGTCGCGCACGGTGAGTTGCACGCGGTCATCCGCATGGTGCACGTCCACCTCGATCCGGCCTCCGGTGCCTCCATACTTGATCGCGTTATCGAGCAGATTGTCGAGCAGGATGCCGAGCAGCACCGGCTCGGCATTGATCTCGGCGTGCAGGTCGCCCGCCAGCGTCACGCGAATATCCCTCTGCTGTGCATTGCGCTCGTTGGCGAGCAGCGCATCCTTCGCGATCGCCGCCGGCTTGAGCGGCTCGGCCGGCATTTTCTCTTGCGCGTCCAGGCGCGCGAGCAGCAACAATTGCTCCGCGAGCCGCGCGCTCCGATCGACGCCTTGCACCACGCGCTGCATCGCCAGTTGCCGTAGTGCGGCGTCCGGCTCGGCCAATGCGACTTGCGCCTGCACCTTGATCGCAGCGAGCGGCGTTTTCAGTTCATGCGCGGCGTCGGCGGTAAACGCGCGTTCGCGCTCAACCGAGTGCCGCAAGCGCGACAGCACGAGGTTGATCGCATCCACCAGCGGCCGCACCTCGGTCGGTACCCGGCCGATATCGACCGGCTCCAGCCGGTTGATATCGCGTACGCGGATGGCGCCCGAGAGGGTCTTGAGCGGCGCCAGACTCCAGCCGATGCTGAACCAAACCAGCAGTGCAAGGACCGGCAGCGCGAGAAGGGTGGGCCGCGCGATTCGGCTCGCCACGCCGCTTACCAGATCGCTGCGCGTATTGGCCGGCTCGAAAACACGCACCGTGTGCCCGAGCGCGGTATCGCGCAAGGTGAACGTATGCCACAACTGACCGCCCAGCGTCATGTCCTGGGTGCCGCTGAGCGGAGGCACCGGCAGATCCTGCGCCTGTAACGTACGCAATTGCGGGCTGCCGGCCAGCACGGCGCCGTTCGCGCTACGGACCTGGAATAGCGCGTCACGCGGAAGCGCGTCGTCATCGTCACTGTCGCTCGCGCCGGGTTCGCCGCCTTTCTCTTCTTCCCGCACGTCGATGCGGGCATTGGCCAACGTGGTCAGATTGCGCTGGTCGAGCAGCGCGAGGATTTGCGCCAACTCCGCGAGCCGCGCCTCTTCCCATTCGCCAATTTCGTGTTTGGCTTGCCGATAGCTCGACACCAGCGCGATGCCCCAGATCAGCACGATGCTGGCGAGAACCAGCAGAACAAGACGTCGGCGTATCGATGGCGACATTACGCTTTCTCCACCACGTAGCCGAGATTGCGCACGGTTCTGATCAGTTTGGCGCCGAGTTTTTTGCGGAGGTTGGACACATGCACCTCGATTGCGTTGCTTTCGATTTCTTCCTGCCATCCATACAAGCTCTCTTCAAGACTCGAGCGCGACTGAGGATTGCCCAGGTGCGTCAGCAACTGCATCAGGATGGCCCATTCCCGTGAGGTCAGGGACACGCGTGTAGTGCCGACTTCAACGGTTTGCGCTGCCGGATTGACCGTCAGATCACGATAGCGGATGACTTCCACACTGCGGCCTTGGGCACGGCGCAGCACGGCCCGGCAACGCGCGATCAGTTCAGTAAGGTCGAAGGGCTTGCTGAGGTAGTCGTCGGCACCGGCTTCCAGGCCGCCAACGCGGTCAGCCACCATATTTCTGGCTGTCAGCACCAGCACGGGGAGGTCCTTGCCCGCATCGCGAAGCCGTTTCAGCACCTCCATGCCCGATACCTTGGGTAAGCCGAGATCCAGTATCACGAGCGCATAGGTGGTGGTAGTGAGGGCCAGGTCGGCCTCGTGGCCGTCGCGCGCCCAGTCGACGGTGAAGCCGGCCTGACGCAGCCCCGCTTCAACACCGTAGCCAATCAGTTCGTCGTCTTCTACGAGGAGTACGCGCATGGGTCAAGGACTCCTTCACATCATTAATGTCGGCCGCCGGTTGGCGCGGACTTTGTAACGGCCACCGGGCCGCATTCGCAGTGTAACCATAGTGGTCACCAGCAGCCGAGTACCGCCGTGCCGCTTAAGGTTTCCTTCAGCTTGGATCGATAGTATCGCTCCTGACAGCACACGCTCTCACGTGACCTGCATGGCGCGAAGCAACGCCAGGTTGCGGGAGACTCGCCATTCGAATGTCGGTGCATCGACTCGACGCTCAGCTTGCGGTTTTTGCAGATGAATCGCGCCGAAATACAGGTGCATGTCATCCTGAAAGGTCACGAGACTACGCCATGAAACCGGTCACCGTCGACATACTGCGAGCCCATCTGATGGCCGCTTCACTCACGGCAATGGGCGCCGAGGCGCTCATATTGCTGGTGTTGCTGGTCCTGCCGGTTTCTGAAGAGACCTTCAGCTCCACGCCGTTCAGGCTGCTCGCGCTGGCGCTGATCGTCAGCGGCGTGATCGTGATTCGGCGCCTGGCGCATGCAGCGTTCGAGCAGGCGGTGCAGCGTCGTTACGTCACAACCCATCTCGCGCTCTCGCGGCCTGTATCGGTGACGACCCGTTGTCCGCGGCGCGGGCTTGTCATTCTTCATCTGCGATTGACGGGCAGACCGTTCGTATTAGCCAGCCACTGACGGAACCCTGCGATGGCGGCGCACACGCTGAGTGCATATGAATGGGTGTTGTTAGCCGGCTGCGGTATCGCTTCGCTCTACGTGATGGCAGCCGCCTTAGCCATGCCGTTCTTTGCGATGCGGCGTGCCGGTGCCGCCACGAGCGCTGTGCATCCGGCGGCCGCTGAAGCCACTGCACATCTGTTCGCGCCTGTCGGCGTCAGCGTACTCAAACCGCTTTGCGGCGCTGAGCCGCGTCTCTACGAAAATCTCCAGACCTTTTGCGTCCAGCAGCATCCGCATTTTCAATTGGTGCTCGGCGTATCCTCATCCGATGATCCAGCCGTTGCCGTGGTGCGCCGATTGCAAGTCGCCTATCCAATGCACGACATCGAGCTCGCCATCGACACCCGCGTGCATGGCAGCAACCTCAAGGTCAGCAATCTCATCAACATGGCGGAGCGGGCTCGACACGAGGTGATCGTGATTGCCGATAGCGATATCGCCGTAGAAGCCGACTATCTTGACACCGTGGCCGCGCCCCTCGTCGACTTGAGTATTGGGGTGGTCACCTGTCTTTACGTGGCGCAAGGCGTCGGTGGCTTCTGGCCACGTGTAGGCGCATTGTTTATCAACGAGTGGTTCGCGCCGTCGGTGCGGGTCGCTCACGCGGTCGGTTCACGTCGCTTTGGGTTTGGGGCGACGCTGGCTTTGCGCCGCGCGACGCTCGAGCGTATTGGCGGATTCGAAGCGTTGAAAAACTGTCTCGCCGATGACTATCGGCTCGCGCAGCACGTACGCGGCCTCGGATTGCGCACAGTGCTCTCGCGCGTGATCGTGACCACCGACGTCATCGAACCGAGTTTCCGGGCCTTGTGGCAGCGTGAAACGCGCTGGTTGCGCACGATCCGCTCGGTGAATCCGCTGGGCTTCGCCTTTTTGTTTATCACCTTCCCATCGCCCTGGCTGCTGGCGGGAGCCTGGCTCACAGGCAGCCTCCTGACGGGTCCGCCCGGCGACGTGGACCCGTGGCCGGCGCTCGCGAGCGCCACCGTGACGGCGTGCGGTAGCGTCGCGCGCGTGCTGCTGCATCTGCGCGCCGCGCGTCACGAGCACGCCTTCTGGCGAGACCTACTCCTCGTGCCGCTTCGCGATATCTTGCTGGCCTTGCAATGGCTCGCGGCGGTGTTCGGCTCGCATGTTGTGTGGCGCGGCGCACGCGTACCCGTGACGGAGTCCGTATCGGCGAGGCAAAGCACGGCGTTAGCCGCGCTGGATGTGATTGAAACTTCCGATGGTGGATAAGGTGCCCGGCCTGATCATTACCGCGGACGATTTCGGCCTGCATTCGCGCGTCAATCTTGCGGTCGAGCAGGCGCACCGGCATGGCGTGCTGACGGCGGCCAGCCTGATGGTCGGTGCGCCTGCCGCGGCCGATGCGATAGCGCGTGCCCGGCATTTGCCGCAATTGCGGGTCGGCCTGCATGTTGTCCTGGCCGATGGCAACGCGATCATGCCGCGTGCGGACATTCCGGCGTTGCTCGACAAGCATGGACGCTTCGGCAGCAACATGGCGCGCGACGGTGTGCGTTTTTTCTTTTCGCCGCAGGTACGCAGGCAATTGGCCCGGGAGATTCGCGCACAGTTCGACGCGTTTGCGAAGACGGGTTTGACGCTCGATCACGTCAACACCCACAAGCATTTCCATTTGCATCCGACGGTGCTCGGGTTGATTCTGGAAATCGGGCGCGACTATGGAATGCATGCAATGCGGCTGCCGTTCGAAATGGGCGCGCCGCTGTGGATGAAGCCATGGATCGCGATGATGCGAGTCCGGCTCGCGCGTGCGGGAATTGCGCATAACGATTATGTGGTGGGCATCGCGAGGAGCGGGAATATGGATAAGGCGGCGTTGCTGGCCGCCCTTAATGCATTGCCGCGCGGCGTGGTCGAGATTTATTGTCATCCCGCGGTCGATGGGGATTGTCCGTTAAGCGAGGGGATGCAGTTTTATCGTCATGCGGATGAATTGCAGGCGTTGCTGTCATCGTGCGTCAAGACAGCGATCCATGCCACCGCTGTCCGTGTTGGCGGATTCTCCGATGTGCTGCGCAGGCCACCTTGACGATCGGCTTTTCGTTCCGTAGCAGTCAATCACCCTCAGCGATATTGATCCCCTATGACTCATTGTCAGGTGCCCCGTTTCTAACGGTCAGCGCACCGACGATCCGCCGCGCCGACCCTTCATTCTTTCAATTTGTTATTATTTTGAAATATTTAAGTAGGACAATTGCAGGAAAACTCTCAAACCGGGGATAAAATCGCCCCTCAAGAACGGCTGATCCGTGCGCTCTCCGGCGTACCGCGACGGCTGTAAAAGAACGGCACGCCTTTGCGCGGCGTCTCTTTTTATCTTCGAGCTCCCCTGAAATTCATTCTGGTTTCGTCCCATGCGGTAGTCCGTGCTCAATCAGTGACCCAAGCCGAACGGCAGGCGTGCCTGCTGCCGGCGCCCCTGTCTAACGCGTCGGACGACCCGCGCGAGCTCCCTTGTGGACGGTCCGGGTGCTGGACGTATCCCGCAGTCTTTCAATCATCTAGGAAATCGCAATGCAACGATCGCGTAGCACGCGTGCTTTGATTCCGGGCATGTTGGGAATTGCCCTCGTCACGCTCGCCGGATGCGGCAAACAAGAACAAGCCGCGAAGGCAGCGCCGCCGCAGCAAGTCAGCGTCGTCACCGTGGCGTCCGAGCCGGTCGTCATCGAATCCGTGCTGCCGGGCCGTACCGCGGCGTTCCGCTCGGCTGAAGTCCGGCCGCAGGTCGATGGAATCATCCAGCAGCGCCTGTTCAAGGAAGGCAGCGAGGTCAAGCAGGGGCAGCAGTTGTATCAGATCGACCCGGCAACCTACGACGCCACCTACAAAAGCGCGCAAGCCACGCTGGAATCGAGCAAGCTGCTTGCGCAACGCTACGGCAAGCTGGTTGCCGACGAAGCGGTCAGCAAGCAGGCCGCCGCCGAAGCCAGGGCTTCCTGGCTACAGGCGCAAGCGGCCATGGAGCGCGCCGAGATCAACCTGCGCTATACCAAGGTGCTCGCGCCGATCTCCGGCCGTGTGGGACGCTCGAACGTGACCGAGGGCGCGCTCGCGGTCAACGGCCAGTCCACGGCGTTTGCGACCGTGCAGCAGATCGACCCGATCTATGTGGATGTCACCCAGCCTTCGGCTACGCTGCTGCGCCTGCGCGCGGAACTCGCCGCGGGCAAGCTCGAAAACGCGGGTAACAACGCCGCCAGGGTCACCCTGAAACTGGAAGACGGCAGTGTGTACCCCGTCGCGGGCCGGCTTGAATTCTCCGAAGTGTCGGTTGACCAGAGCACGGGCTCGGTCACGCTGCGCGCCGTGTTCCCTAACCCGAACCATGTACTGCTGCCGGGCATGTTCGTGCATGCGCGTTTGAGCGAAGGCGTGAAATCCAACGCGATTCTGGCGCCCCAAGTCGGCGTGACGCGCGACCTGAAGGGGCAGCCCACCGCGCTCGTGGTCAATGAGAAAGACGAAGTCGAGATGCGTTCGCTGACGACTGATCGCGCGATTGGCGACAAATGGCTGGTCACGTCGGGCCTGAACGCCGGCGACCGGATCATTGTCGATGGCTTGCAGTTCGTCCGTCCGGGCGCCAAGGTCAATCCGGTTCCGGCAGCAAGCCCGGCAACCGCGGTTACCCCGTCGGCAAGCGACGCCGCGTCCGTCACCAAATCGTGATGGCGCGCTGACCGGCCAGATCGGGGATAAGGATTCTTCATGTCAAAATTTTTCATCAACCGTCCCATTTTTGCCTGGGTGATCGCGCTGGTCATCATGCTGGCGGGCGTGCTGGCGATCCGCTCGCTGCCGATCAACCAGTATCCGGCCATCGCGCCGCCGACCATCGCGATTTCGGTCAATTACCCGGGCGCGTCGGCTGAGACGGTGCAGGACACGGTCGTGCAAGTGATCGAGCAACAGCTCAATGGTCTCGACCGCTTGCGTTATATCTCGTCGGAAAGCAACTCCGACGGCAGCATGACCATTACCGCGACGTTCGAGCAAGGCACCAATCCGGATACCGCGCAGGTTCAGGTTCAGAACAAGCTGGCGCTTGCCGCGCCGCTTTTGCCGCAAGAGGTGCAGCAGCAGGGCATCCGCGTGACGAAGTCGGTTCGCAACTTCCTCGTGATCGTGGGCCTGGTGTCAACGGATCCGAAAGTCGCGCGCGAGGATCTGGCGAACTACATTGTGTCGAACATTCAGGACCCGCTTTCGCGCACTTACGGCGTAGGCGATTTCCAGGTGTTCGGATCGCAGTACGCCATGCGCGTCTGGATGGATCCGGCCAGGCTGCAAAGCTATCAGCTGACGCCCATCGACGTGAGCAACGCCATCAAGGCGCAGAACGTTCAGATTGCGTCCGGCCAGCTCGGCGGTCTGCCTGCTGTCAGCGGACAGCAGCTCAACGCTTCAGTGATCGGCAAGACGCGCCTGCAAACGAGCGAGCAGTTCGGCAACGTGCTGCTGAAGGTGAATCCGGACGGCTCGCAAGTGCGCCTGAAAGACGTCGCTCGTGTGGGGCTCGGCGGGCAGGACTACAACATCAATGCACAGTACAACGGCCAGCCGGCATCGGGCATTGCGGTGCGTCTGGCAAGCGGCGCCAACGCGCTGCAAACGGTCAAGGCGATCCGCGCGACGCTCGACGAATTGCAGCCGTTCTTTCCGGCTGGCATGAAGGTGGTGTACCCGTACGACACCACGCCGGTGATCGCGGGTTCCATTCACGAAGTGATCAAGACGCTGCTGGAAGCGGTCGTCCTGGTGTTCCTCGTGATGTACCTGTTCCTGCAGAATATTCGCGCGACGCTGATCCCGACCATCGCCGTGCCGGTGGTGTTGCTCGGCACGTTCGGCGTGCTCGCGGCGTTCGGTTACTCGATCAACACGCTGACCATGTTCGGCATGGTGCTGGCAATCGGCTTGCTGGTCGATGACGCCATTGTGGTGGTGGAAAACGTCGAGCGCGTGATGGCGGAGGAAGGGCTTTCGCCACGCCAGGCGGCATTGAAGTCGATGGGGCAAATTCAGGGCGCGCTGGTGGGCATTGCCATGGTGCTGTCGGCGGTGTTCCTGCCCATGGCGTTCTTCGGCGGCTCCACGGGCGTGATCTATCGCCAATTCTCGATCACCATTGTCTCTTCGATGGTGCTCTCGGTCCTCGTCGCACTCGTGCTCACGCCGGCGCTGTGCGCGACCATGCTCAAGCCGATCGACAAGGGCGAGCACGGCGAGCATAAGCGCGGCTTTTTCGGCTGGTTCAACCGCAAGTTCAACTCGACCACGCGGAGCTATGAGCGCGGTGTGAAGGGCATCTTGCAGCGTCGCGTGCGCTTTCTCGTGCTGTACGTTGCGATTGTCGCGCTGATGGCCTTCCTGTTCACGCGCATCCCGACTTCGTTTCTGCCGGAAGAAGATCAGGGCGTGTTGTACGCCCAAGTGCAAACGCCGCCGGGCGCAACCGCCGAGCGCACGCAGAAGGTGCTCGACCAGATGCGCGACTACTTGCTGAAAGAAGAGGGCGACGTGGTCGATTCGCTCTTCACGGTGAACGGCTTCAACTTTGCCGGACGCGGTCAGAATTCGGGTCTTGCCTTTATCCTGATGAAGCCGTGGGCCGAACGCACCGGCGCCCACAGCAGCGTGTTCGATCTCACCGCGCGCGCTCAGGCCAAGTTCGGGGCGTTCCGCGATTCCATGGCGTTTGCATTCGCGCCGCCCGCCGTGCAGGAACTCGGCAATGCGACCGGCTTCGATTTGTATTTGCAGGATCGTGCCGGCCTCGGCCACGTTGCGCTCATGAACGCTCGCGACAAGTTCCTGATGCTGGCGTCGAAGAATCCGGTGCTGCAGCGCGTGCGTCCGAACGGTCTTAACGATCAGCCGCAATACCTGCTCGACATCGATGACGAAAAAGCGCGCGCGCTCGGCGTTTCGCTGGCGGATATCAACAACACGGTGTCGATTGCGTGGGGTTCGAGCTACGTCAATGACTTTATTGACCGTGGCCGCGTGAAGCGCGTCTATTTGCAGGGCCAGCCCGATTCGCGGATGAATCCGGACGACATCGACAAATGGTTCGTGCGCAACGAGAAGGGCGCGATGGTGCCGTTCTCGGCGTTCGCCACCGGCCGTTGGGGCTATGGTTCGCCGAAGCTTCAGCGCTTTAACGGCGTGCCGGCGGTGGAAGTGCTCGGCGAAGCGGCAGTGGGCCGCAGTTCGGGCGACGCCATGAAAGCCGTCGAAGAAATCATGAAGGAAATGCCGACCGGTATTGGCTACGCGTGGACCGGCTTGTCGTACGAAGAGCGTTTGTCCGGCTCGCAAGCGCCCGCGCTTTATGCGCTCTCGTTGCTGGTGGTGTTCCTCTGTCTCGCCGCGCTTTACGAGAGCTGGTCGATTCCGTTCTCGGTCATGCTGGTCGTGCCGCTGGGCGTGATTGGCGCGCTGATCGCGACGCTGTCGCGCGGCCTGTCGAACGATGTGTTCTTCCAGGTGGGACTGCTCACGACCATCGGTTTGTCGGCGAAGAACGCCATTTTGATTGTTGAGTTCGCGAAGGAATTGCACGACCAGGGCAAGGGTCTTGTGGACTCCGCGGTCGAGGCGTGCCGCATGCGGCTGCGTCCGATCGTGATGACCTCGCTCGCGTTCGTGCTCGGCGTGGTGCCGCTCGCGATCTCCACCGGCGCGGGCGCCGGCAGCCAGCATGCGATCGGCACGGGTGTGATCGGTGGCATGGTGACCGCCACGGTCCTCGCTATTTTCTGGGTGCCTCTGTTCTTCGTGGCGGTCGGTTCGCTGTTCAAGCGCAAGCCGAGCGCCGGCGAAAGCCCCATCAAATCGGAAGCGCTCCAATGAAAAAACACGTTATTAGCGTAGCCGCTTCGGCGTGCTTCCTGGCGCTCGCCGGTTGCAGCCTGATTCCCCGGTACGAGCGTCCGGCGGCTCCCGTCGATGCCGCTTATCCGCAGGGTGCGGCGTACGACTCGGCCAGTGTCAGTATCCAGACGCTGCCGGCCGCCGACCTTGGCTGGCGCGAGTTCTTCGCCGATCCGCGCTTGCGCCGGCTGATCGAAACCGCGCTTGCCAACAACCGCGATCTTCGCGTGGCCGCGCTCAACGTCGACGCTTACCGCGCGCAGTACCGCATTCAGCGCGCGGATTTGTTCCCCGAGGTCGACGCGGGGGCCTCCGGTTCGCGCCAGAGCGCGCCGGCAAGCGTGTCGCCCGCCGGACAGCGCGCGATTAGCAGCAACTATGGCGTATCGCTTGGCACCACGGCATGGGAACTGGACCTGTTCGGCCGTGTGCGCAGCCTGAGCACGGCCACGCTGGAAAACTACTTCGGCAGCCAGGAAGCCATGCGCAGTGCGCGAATTGCGCTGGTCGCAAGCGTGGCCGATGCTTATCTGACCCTGCGCGCCGACGAAGCACTCTTGCAACTGACGCGCGACACGCTCGACGCCTACGCGCACACGTATCGCCTGACCCAGCGCAGTTATGAGGAAGGCGTGGCGTCGCGGATCGATGTGCGCCAGTCGCAAACCAGCGTCGAGACCGCTCGCGCCAGTCTGGCACGCTACACGCGGCAGGTCGCGCAAGACCGGAATGCGCTGTTGCCGTTGCTCGGCACGAGTTCCCTGCCGGCCGATTTGCCGGCCGGTCTGGATCTCGATCAGCCGATGATCGCGGCCTTTCCCGCCGGCGTGCCGTCGGAACTGCTGCAAAGCCGCCCGGACATCCTGGCGGCCGAGCATCAGCTTTTGTCGGCGAATGCGAACATTGGCGCGGCGCGGGCCGCGTTCTTTCCGAGCATCAGCCTGACCGCGTCGGCGGGCACGGCGAGCAACCAGCTTTCCGGCCTGTTCGACGCAGGGTCGGGCACCTGGTTGTTCCAGCCGCATATCAATTTGCCACTGTTCACGGCGGGCAGCTTGCAGGCGAGCCTGGACTACGCGCGAATCCAGAAGGACATAAACGTGGCGCGCTACGAGCGTTCGATCCAGACGGCGTTCCGCGAAGTCGCGGACGGACTTGCCGCACGCGGGACATTCGGCGAGCAGTTGCAAGCGCAAATGCGCCTTGTCGATGCTACCCAGGACTACTACACACTCGCGGAGAAACGCTACCGCACAGGTGTGGACAATTACCTGACGTTGCTCGACGCCCAACGCCAGTTGTTCAGCGCAAAGCAGGTTCTGATTGGCGACCGGCTCAACCAGTTGAGCAGCGAAGTGAATCTGTATAAGGCGCTTGGCGGAGGATGGAAGGACGCAGCAGTGGCGGCAACGCCGGCCTTGTAGGGCTGCATGCGCTTTCAAGCTGCTTCCGGCCGCTTCCGAGCAACAATGAACGGCGCGGCGCAGGGTTCTCCCCGCGCCGCGCCGTTTTCAATTCATGCACGCTTCGCGGACCTTCACGACGATCTTGCCGAAGGCGCCGCGCTTCAGGTGAGCGAAGGCTTCCTTGACTTCGGAGAACGAGTACGACGCGTCGATGACTGGCTTGAGCCCGCGTACATCGACTGCGCGGATCAAATCTTCGAGTACACGACGTGGACCCACTGCAATCGCAACAATCGAAACACGGCTGCCAAGCATCGGCATGATGGGCAAGGTCACCGAATCCGACTCCAGCAGGCCAATGATCGAGATGCGGCCGCCGGGAGCCACAGCCTGAAGCGAAAGGCCGAGATTATCGCCGCCAGCCATCTCAAGGATATGCTCGGCTCCGCGACCGTCTGTCAGCCGGCGTACTTCGTTTTGCCAGTCAGGATGCGTATTGCGGTTGATGCCGTGCGTTGCACCCAGTTCCTTGGCGCGTGCAATCTTGCTGTCGCTGGTAGTCGTCACGATGACGCGTGCGCCGTTCGCCGCGGCAATCTGGATCGCAAAGAGTGACACCCCACCTGTTCCCTGAACGACGACCGTCTGACCCGCGTGCAGATTACCTTCCTCGATAAGCGCCATCCAGGCGGTCAGTGCTGCTACCGGTAGGGTGCTTGCCTCTTCCGGGGTCATCGACTTCGGAGCGAGTACGCACCACTCGGCAGGCGTCGCAACATACTCGGCCAGCATGCCTGGAATCGGGCCGCCTTGCGTGGGCGAATCCGCCCACGACAACGGCGCGCCATCGACCCAATTCGCGATATAGGTCGAGATGACCTTGTCGCCCACCGAGAAACGCGTGACACCTTCGCCGAGTGCAACAACGCGGCCCGTCATGTCGGAGGCCGGGGTAAACGGAAAGTTGAGGTCCGAGCCCATGCCATCTGCGGCGACCACCAGATCACGATAATTCAGCGAAACCGCTTCGACCTCGACGAGGATTTCTCCAGCCTTGGGGGTAGGGCGTGCGACTGTATTCAGCGCGAGCTTGTCAACGCCGTAGGCGGGGATTTCCCAGCGCTTCATGGTTTCGGACATCAGAGGTACTCCGGAGTAGTCAGGGGAGGGGTATGGGCTGGAGGCGTTAGCTTCATGCCCATACGTAAAGATCGTAAAGATCAAAGTGGCTGCAATGTATCTGTCGGCTCCCCTTAGATAAATGCACTAAAGTCGAATTGATTTTTCGTCTCCATCTGACAAAGGAGTGCGCTCCATACACTTGAACCACCAAACGCTGAGCAGGGAATTGTCCGGCGGCGACGGACAATCAATTCTCCAACGCTCGCTTTTACCGGTCTGCGTAAGGCTTTAAACTACGCGTGCCCCGCTGTCTCCTTCGCGGGCAACATCAACAAGGAGAAGACAATGGTCCAGCGTGCCGATGTCTCGGTAGCCGAAATATCTTCATTTGAGGCGGTGGTGCGCACTGGAAGCTTTACGGGAGCGGCTGAACTTCTGGGCATCAGTAAGTCGAGCGTTGGCAAGAATATCCAGCGTCTTGAAGAACGTCTTGCGACACGGCTCTTCCAACGAACGACCCGCGCCGTCAGGCTCACCGCGGACGGAGAAACCTATCTGCGTGCGACGCAGGTCGCCTTGCGCAGCCTTCGCGAAGCGGAGCAGGAGATTGCCGCGAGCAAGGATGAAATAGCCGGGCGCGTGAGGCTCAACCTGCCCGCCTCGTTTGGAAGACTCTTCTTTCCGGCTTTGCATGCGCTGCGCCGCCGGTACCCCAAGCTGACGCTCGACCTCGCGTTCAGCGACCGCATGTCCGACCCTGTTGCAGACGGCTGGGACATCGTGGTCCGCGTCGGAGAGCTGTCAGCGACCAGCGATATGGTCGTGCGCAAGCTGTGCGACACGCGCTTTGGTCTCTACGCTTCACCCGGCTATATTGCGGAACGCGGAGAGTTGAAGTCTGTAGCGGACCTGGATGACCACGACGCCATCATCTTCCGGGGGTCGTCGGGGCGTCTGAATCCGTGGATGTTGAACGACGGCGGTTATGTGCGGCACATCGCTCCTGACGCGGCCATCGTGCTGGAAGACGGGGAGGTGCTCATTGATGCTCTGGTCAACGGAATGGGTATTTCACAACTCCTTGACCGGATAGCGCAGCCACACGTGGAGGCGGGACGGTTGCGACACCTCCTTCCTGATGCCGACGTCGATGGTCCGCCGGTTCACGCGCTCATTCCTTCTGGCCAGAAGATGGCGTCCAGAACGCGCGTCGTGCTGAACGATCTTGCCGACGACGTGAAGCGTACCTTCGAGCAGAAGCCGAAACATCAGTGAGGTTTGTCGTCGTGGAGCAGCAGGTTTCCGGCCGCAGAAGCTCCACCTGATTGTCAGCCTGACGGAGACGGTCTGGCCACGACAGCGCGGTTTATCTGAAGAGCAATGCATCGCACAATGGCGCCGCTATCTCGCCTTGCATGAACGTCCAATGGCGTTTCGCGTACCCATCTTCAGATACGGCTCTCAATGAACCCTGCAACCTCACACGTCGCCTCACGTCGCGACAAGCTGCTGATTCTGCTCACCGTGTGCCTCGCTGCGGTCCTGTTGCCGCTTGCATTATCTGGCGGTGCGGTGGCGACCCCCGCCATTGGGCGCGATTTGGGCGGAAGCCCGGCGTCCCTGACCTGGGTCACGAATGCCTACATGCTCAGCTTTGGCAGTCTGTTGATGGCAGCCGGCGCACTGGCCGATCAGTTCGGGCGCAAGCGTCTCTTCGTCATTGGACTGGGCGGCTTCATCGTCAGCTCGTTTGCAATCAGCCTTGCCCCTTCGGTTTTCTGGCTCGACATCCTGCGCGCCATACAAGGGATTGTGTCCGCAGCGTCGCTCGCGGCCGGCTCTGCGGCATTAGCCCAGGAGTTCGACGGGCATGCGCGAACCCGAGCGTTCAGCATGCTTGGCACGAGCTTCGGGATTGGACTTGCATTTGGTCCGCTCATGGCCGGGACGCTGATTGAATACTTCGGGTGGCGCTCTCTCTTCATCACGACGGGTGCGATCGCGGCGGTTGCCTTCATGTTCGGCGTGCCGCGCATGCGCGAGTCGCGCGATCCGAACGCTGCGGGACTCGACTACCCGGGCACCATCACTTTCAGCGCGACGCTCGTGCTCTTCACGACCGCCATCATCCAGGCGCCGGAGAGCGGCTGGGGCAGCCCGCTGATTGTCGGCTTGCTCGCGGCTTCCGTGGTGACGCTGGTGGCTTTCATCATGGTGGAGACCCGTGCCCGACGCCCGATGCTCGACCTGAGCCTCTTCAAATACGTGCGCTTCATCGGTGTGCAGATCCTGCCGCTCGGCACCTGCTACAGCTATATCTTGCTGGTGGTCATGCTGCCGCTGCGGCTCATCGGCGCTGAAGGTATGAGCGAAATGGATTCGGGCCTGTTGATGATTGCACTCTCGGCACCCATGCTGGTTGTCCCGATTGCAGTCGCATCGCTCACGCGCTGGGCCTCCCCGGGTGTGCTGTCTGGCCTCGGTTTCCTGATTGCCGCGGCAGGTCTTTACTGGCTGAGCCTGGTTGACTTCAGCGCATCGAAGACAGCACTGCTAATGCCGATGCTCATTATCGGTATTGGCACGGGTATGCCGTGGGGCCTGATGGATGGCCTGTCCGTAAGTGTGGTACCGAATGACCGGGCAGGCATGGCCTCCGGCATCTTCGGCACGACCCGCGTCGCCGGAGAAGGCACGGGACTCGCGATTGGCACCGCAATCCTTGCTGCGCTCGCCAATACGAGCCTCGCGCATCGGGTGCCAGAAGGTGGGCCGGAATTGAGCGCACGGGTGGCCGAAGCTGCGCAGCGGCTGACCAACGGCGACATCGCGGCCGCTGCTGCCGCGCTTCCGGAAGTCAGTCGTCATGCGCTCTCGCTGAGCTATGCCGACGCGTTCGTGGGACTGCTTCACGTGCTGATCGTCATCACGCTGCTTTCTGCTTTCGCGACGTTCGCGTTCCTTAGCCGGACCCGCACGCAGGGCGATGGTTTCGAGCGGGATGAAAAGGGTGTTGAGGCCGCAACGAGTGCCTGAGCTAGTCACAGGACCAGCAGTTTTTTTGTAATCCGACAAATGGCTTTTGATCCTGATCGCCCGCCAGGTGAACCTGAGCGGGCGATAACGCGGTTGATGGGTACATGATCTGGAACGGTTGCGCTCATACACCTTGCGCCGTGAGCCATGCCTGCCACTGCAGCTATCAGACTCGACGTCTTGTATGGCCCATGCCAGCGGTTTGTGCCACCTCGGTGACTGTATAAAGCCGCACGCGAGCCCGCACCCCTCAATTCCCACGCCATAACTCCGCAGTCAGCGCTGCGCACTGCTGCCGGTCAAGCGCCATGATTGTTCGACGGCAAAGAGAAATCAATTCGTTAAACTGATCTTTATCCGATGAGGCAGGGTGATTAAGCTTGTGTTGTCTGGAGGCGAGTTGCCTCCAGAAGCCAACTGAAGGTCATGCCATGACCACGCACTCATTCGTCAATCTGGAGATTCAAATGGTTTCGCGATTTGCTCGCGCATCGTTCGCGTTGATTCTTGCCGCTGCGAGTGGCCGGAGGTTCTGGATATCTTCATGGAGAAAAGAATGGCTATTGCATTGATCGTAGTCGGTTTCCTCGTTACCCTTGTCGGCGGTCCGAGTTTCGTTGACCATGCGTCCAAAACCCAGGTAACGAAGTTTCTGCAGGAAGAGCAATCGTCACAGCAGGGCGCAACACTCACACCCGCCCCGGCAGTTTCCGCGCGGAACGGCAGCAGCACCTCGTAACCGAAGGAAGTCGGATTGTTGGCTCTCTTACCAGGCGCGAGCGTCATTACTCCGGTTTCCCGCGCGCGAAAATAGCCGCGCTGAAACAGCAACGGCATCGGAGTGACCCGGCAAGACGACAAGCGCGCTCGGCAATAGTCACTGTCGATACAGCGTCAAAGCTGCCGCGTACCCGTTGAATCCTGCGTAGCGGCACCCGCCGGGCTCACCACGACCGGAACAAATTCATCATGGAACATTCTTTATTGGCATTTGGCAAGGCTGCGGGCGGCTTCGCCACAACGCCCAAACTCATCGATCACGAAGAGTGCTTCGTCTGCGGCTCGATCGATGTGTCTATCGCGGGTCAGGATCACGCGTCGGGCCTGGAGTTCGTGCCCGGCGAGCGCGCGAAGGCGGCCGGCGGCGTTATGGTGGCGCCCTCGATCGTCGTCGAGTGCCATAGCTGCGGCGTGATATACACGCTCGGCTAGCCGACTAACATGGCTCATCGTCTTCCATATGTCAAGTAATCCTAACGTCTGAGATGTCCAGTGTCGCTTTCATTGCAGTACCTTAGCGCGTACGCGCCAACAGGAAAAATTAATCTGTTTTCGATGTTGGCATCGTCCACTTAAGCACCGCGAAGATAAATCAAGTGGGTTCGACAAGACAATTCGATCATATCGAATTGTCCGGGGGGATTCTTATTCGAAGGCGCTCGTGACCATGTCTCGGGCATGGACATCAGAAAGCCTTGTTGGTCCGGTAGGCGACGTGCCCCCAATCGAGTGCAAAACGCTGACCGGTAGCTGAAGGTCGCCGGACGGGGTCACGCCCTTGCGCAGCAACTGGCATCGTTCGAAGAGCTCAGCAATCCACTCGACGAAGACGCGCACCTGCGGCGAAAGATGGCGGTTTGCGGGGTACACCGCGGAGACTGGAAAAGGCTGCCGGCGCCACTTTGGCAGAACCTCGATCAGTGCGCCTGACGCAAGATGCGGCAGCGCGAGAAAGTGCGGGACCTGGATCAATCCGTGCCCTTGCAGGCCGCATTGGAGGTAGGCATCCCCATCGTTTGCAGCGAGCTTTGAGCGCATTCTGATTTCAACTGGTTTGCCGTCCACCACGAAGTCCATCTCAACTATCCGGCCGTTGCGGCTCGAGAAATAGTTCACCGCGCAATGGTCTTTAAGGTCATTGAGTGCGAGAGGCGCACCATGCTGTGCCAGATAGGACGGGCTTGCGACTGTAACGAACTCCGACACGCCGACGCGGCGTGCGACCAGCGTCGAATCCTGCAGTGGACCCATGCGGATCGCACAGTCGACACCGTCCTGTACAAGGTCGACCGCCTTGTCACCAACGCCCAGCATCAGGTCGATGTCAGGGTATCGCGCGTGGAACTCGCTGATTGCGGGTACGACCATCAGCCTGCCGAGCGACCCCGGCAGTTCCACTTTGAGCTTTCCTCTCGGCGCGCCGATACTGGAAAATGAGTTTTCGGAGTCTTCAACGTCCGCAAGAATGCGAGAGCAGCGATCGTAGTAGGCGGCGCCGTCCGGCGTGAGGCTGATACGCCGGGTCGTGCGGTTGAGCAGGCGAACCTTCAGATAAGCCTCAAGGTTCTGGACGATGGTCGTCACCGAGGAGCGTGTCATGTCGAGACCGTCGGCGGCGCCGGAGAAGCTATTGCTGTCGACCACGCGAGTGAACACGTGCATTGCCTGAAGTTTATCCATGGTTACTCACTTGGACTGCAAGCCGCGACTCACGCCGTGGCATTGGGCGCACCCTGGGAATCGTGACGCGGGTGCTGATGGAAGCGTTTGAGTTCGCCGGCTAGTGCTTCGATATATCTGTCATGCAGCCCGCACTGCGAAAGCGAGTCATACAGTCTGAAGACATACTCGGCATTACTGCCGATTTGCCCGGTCGCAGCGGCAATCAGGGGCGCGACGGCGCTGATGCATGAATCCGTCCTGTACTGCTCGCCTGCCGTATTCGCGACGAAGGCGATGGCGTGAGTGTGGATGCCGCATTCGAGTGTGACCGACGCCCAGGTCGGACGATAAGAGCCGAGCACCATCTCGCGAATCCAGACTGCCTTGAGGTCCTCGCGCATGGTGTTGGGCGTGAGCCTCAATGCGAGGCCCGTTGTGTGTCCGCCGGCCTCGAGCGCAAGCATCCTTCCCGGCGTCTCCGGGCTGCCTCTACCGATGGTCATCGACAGGCAGAAACTGCGATGCCACTCGTGCAGAGTCGCCACGTCCCTGCGATCGAAATCCACCATCGGATTCCACATGAGCGAGCCGTACGCGAAAATCCACACGTCATTGTTCACGCATGCCGGCTGCTCCTTCAAAGTCTCGGCGAGCGAGGCTTCGATTCGCTCCGACGTCCAGAGGTTCGGTAGTGACCGGAACTTCTCCAGGTAGGCGCCCGAGTCAAGCGCCTGTCTTGTCAGCATCGTTGTTCCGTTCCAGATGGGTGTGCCGCGGCCCCAAAAGGGGCGCAGCATGGCTACGCGTGCCATGGCTGCGCAAGTATGCTGCTCGCACGCCTTGAGATAAACCCGTCGTTTGGAAACGCATTGGCCACTAAAAGCTGACAATTCTTTGTGCGTCGTTCCCTGAAGGCTCTATCGCATCGCGCGGTGGAGAACATAAGAAAACCTCCGGCGGCTGGCAGCCTCTGAGGCTGAACTAAATGCGGCTGCCACAGAAGAAAAGCATGCGCGTCCGGTGGGTGAAATAAGTTTTCTCATTGCACGGAACGATCGCATTTGCCAGATTGACCCCCGCACGACATCAGGCGAGAGTCGTAACTCGAGTGTCGGTATCGACTTACGGGTTCGTCGGGCGCGCCGGATAATGCCATGGCGTTCGACGGTTCCCATTCCAACGGACGCATGCTAGCCGGAAGGAAGGCCGGCTAGCCCATGGCACCGCAAAACGGGCCAGTCGCTGCTTCTCTGTCCCGGGAGTTGGCCACACCCCGGGACAGCGAGTCGTTACGCTCGCTCACCCGTCGCCTACCTTCCGAAGTGCGGACGCTCGAATCATCGCGTCGCCATTGAGGGGCTGGACCAGGCCCCGGGTCCTGGGCTTGTATACCGAATCACCTCTGCTAATGTGTTCTCCCGACAGCGCGCACTGACCAGAGTGGCGTGCAAGAGCAGGGGACCAAACCTGCTCTTCATAGTTGCAAAGCGTTGGGTCGTGCCAGGAGACGACCACGAGATTGTTAGCCAGGTATTCGAGGACGTTTACGGTAAAACTCCGGGCGTTGGGGTCGTATGCCGGCTGTCTCGCCGACAGATGTTTCAATTGGAGACATGCGAGTTCCTCACGGAACTCTTCCGGAACGGCGGCGAAGTGCAGGAGCGCAGACAGCGTGCGTACCCACGGGTCCGTACCAGCCGGCAGCGCACCGCCGAAAGCCGGACGACGATGACCGACTCGGCCAGGGCCGGCCGTGTATGACCGTGGAGGGCACGCAGGCTGGAGGCTGGCAGGAGTGTGCACCGAGGCTGTTTCCAAAAGAGGCTCCTCGCAAGCATTGCAGGGTTCATTTTTTAACATCACTTCCTCTCATCAGGTAATAGTCGAAGCGGTTATCGAACACCATGAGAAAAAGCCACAGCGGCTATTGACGGCAGACTTTGGAAAAGGCCATGGTTCGCCGGTAGACGCTCTTGTTGAGCGAGGAAACGAAGGTACACGCGATATAGGCGTTACAGCCCATGAATAACCAGCTATGCAGAACGTGTGACACGGAGAATTCCTTTTAGACGGTGATGCGTTAAAGGAAAATGGTCAGGAGAAGCGGCCAGCAGGGGAAGGCAAGCCGATCGCGATTCTGCACAGGGGACGGTGAACGGTGTGCGGGATATATCACCTGGTCATCCGGAGCGCATGGGCCGCAATGACTGAAGCGTAGATGGAGCGAGGGGGGGAAGCTATTCTACGGTTGGGTGTAGTGATGCTTCCATAGGGTGTCTTCGATATACGACCGTATAACATAGGTGCCAGGCAGACTGAAGCGCATACGGCCGTATCCAGGGGGAAACGATTAACAGATACTTCACCACCCATATACGGACGTATATACCGGAGAGTGGATGCGGAGGGATTGCCAGGTTCATCATGCCGTTTCAGACGTTTCGCGGTCGCGAACTCGTACCGCTAGCCGTCGTTTCGCGCTTTGCCGATGTCCCGCTGCATCCCGTGAGGTGCCTAACCAGCGAACCGAGAGTAGTGGCCTGTACGAGTAGGCTGAAAACGACTACCAGGTAGGTGACACCTATAAGCATTTCTCGCCCGGGAAATTCTGGAAGCGATAGAGCCAATGCAATAGAGATACCTCCGCGCAGGCCACCCCAAGTCATGATTTTCACTGAATGGGGATTGACTTCGCGGAAGCTGCGCAGCGTTGCTAGCGGTATTGCCACGCTGATGGCACGTGCCACCAATACGATAGGGATTGTGGCAAGAGCTACCCAGAAGACTTTAATCTCGAACGAAACTGCAATGACCTGTAGCCCGATAAGTGCAAACAGGACGAGGTTCAATAATTCATCGAGGAGACCCCAGAAACCAAACAGATGTTCACGTGTCCGCGCCGACATGGCACGTTTGGAGTTTTGATTTCCAACTACAAGACCCATGACTACCATCGCTAGTGGCGCGGAAACATGCAAAAATTCAGACAGGCTGTATCCCGCGGTCGCGAGCGCAAGGGTCACCACGATCTGGACCGCGTAACTCTCGAGGGCGCGCAGCATTCGAAAGCCACCGTAACCAAGGACCAACCCTACAATTGCGGCACCTCCTACCTCACGAACGAGAGTGGTTGCGGCGTGCGTAGCCGAGAATTCCGTTGCCCCTGTCGCCAGACCAACAAGTGTGACGAACGCAACAACACCGGTCCCGTCATTGAATAGAGACTCACCCGCTATTTTTATCTTGAGGCTCTCGGGCGCACCGGCGTTCTTGAGAACGCTCACGACTGCAATTGGGTCAGTCGGTGAGATGAGAGCGCCGAAGACAAGGCTCCATAACCAGCCAACGGGATGCCCAAGAGTAAAGGTAAGCAGATGAAACCCTGTACCTACTGCGACCGTGGAAATGAGGACGCCGGCGGTGGCGAGCAGGAAGACAGGCAGCTTCACTGTGCGCATCTTCGATAAGTCGACGTGAAGGGCGCTCGCGAACAGAAGGAAACTGAGCAGACCGTGGAAGACCACGTCCGAAAAGTCAATGTTACCTACCAGTCGTCTTGCCTTCGAAACGAAATCGGGGTTCCCGTAGCTTGCGACGAGGAAGCAGAGACTGACTAGAAGACCGACCGCGGTAATACCAAGCGTATCGGGGAGTTTCAGGAATCTCTGGTTTATCAAACCGAAGATTGCGATAAGGGTTAGCAGAACGCCAACCGCTTGGAACATCGTCATTCACGAGTCTCCGTGTGCCCGGTACGCCGCGTATCCGGGGCTTGGGCTACAAGCTGTCGATAAAAATGACACAGCGCCGTGCTGTGCTCGATGACCCTGAACGTCAGGAGAAGGTACAAGTATGTCCGTCGCCAGGCACCGCCGACGCTTAGGCCACGCGTTACGCGGCCCTGGAGATAGCATTTGTCGAGCGCAAGGATACTCAAACAGCGGCCACAGAAAAACTCCCCGGCGGCGAAAACACATGTCGTTTCCATCGAACAATATTTCTCGGTGGTCGATTATGGAACGTGCAAACCTCTACAAGTCCGTTATCTCGGCGCGAGGCACACGTTCAATGAATCGAAGTATCAGCCGCCCGTCTCGCAGCCCTGAATGCAAGCGGTCAGCAGGTTGGCCATGGGCGTTCCGGGGGTTCCCAACGTACGCACGATCGACATGTGATTTTCGTCGCGGATAGACAGATACCGATCCGGATCGAGTTGGCGGGCCTGATCGTGAAAGGGTGCTGTCTCATGCTCGCCAACTACCAGCAGGGGCATTTTGGCAGGTTCGAAATTGGCATTGAGGGGAGACCAGCCAAAGAGTTCATCTTGCGTCAGGCGGAGTTCAGGCTGGAGAAAACTGCTTGCGACGCAGCGCAGATCGTATAGACCTGAAACGAGCAATAGCGACTGTATTTGCACCGGCCATTTGACGTCATCTAGCGGGCCGTGGGAGACGAGATAACTTGCCAGATGTGCGCCCGCCGAGTGTCCGCTTGCGCTGAGCCGGTCGGGCGAGGCGCCGAGACGCTCGGCATGAGTGACAAGCCAGCGCGCGGCATCGCGCACCTGCCCAACCAGCCGGCCCATGCGGTTCATCGGAAGGTGCGAGTAGTCGACGATTGCCGCAATGGCGCCTGCGTCCAAAATGCTGTCGGCGACAAACGAATAGTCTTTGCGTGAGAATGCTCGCCAATAGCCCCCGTGTACGAACATATGAATAGGATGAGGGCCCGGGCCGGACGGGAAAAAGAGATCCATGCGCTCGCTATCGGCTGCGCCATAAGAAACGTCGATCAGGGACCGCCGCGTTCGCCGGGTCAGCTCGCTGGCGACACGGTAGTCTTCCAGGAACGCGTCGAAGCCGGCGACATGTGCGCGGATGTTCAGCGGGTCTGGAGAGGCTTCGACTATCACCGGTCAGGCACGGAGAAGAGAAGGGCGCTCGACGAGGGACGCGACGAGGAACGCGACGGTGCATGCACGATCCCGTCCTTCATGATCATCGACAGACGCTCGGTCCCGACGAGCACCGACGGATCATTGAAAGGGTTTCCATCGACCAGCAGGATGTCAGCCAATGCCCCCGCCCGCAGAACGCCGAGTTCACCACCGTAGCCCATCAGCTCGCCGCCCACCGCTGTCGCGCTTCTTAGAGCCTCTGCGGGGGTATAGCCGAAAAGGTTGATCAGGTGGCCGATATCTCGCGCGTTCTGGCCCATCGGAGTCAAGGTGAACCCGTAGTCGCCACCGATCACGACGCGAATACCGCGCCGGCGCATTTCCTTGTAAGTCGCGACCGTGTGCTCCATCTTGCGTGGCAACTGCATCCGTTCTGCTGCTTCTCGCGAAAGTCCGACGCGCTCCCCCTCATACAGCGCGTTGTGCAGCAGGCCGACGGCCGGCCCGACGAACACCCGGTCTTTCACACTCTCGAGCATGTCGAGGGCTTCCTCGTCCGCGAAGTCACAGTGGTAAATGCAATCGACGCCTGCCCGCACCGCCCGTTTAACCGATTCGGCCGCGCGACTGTGGCACGCAACCAACTTTCCCCAGTCGTGCGCAATCTCGACACCGGCGCGCAGTTCTGCCTCCGTCATTGAAACCACTTCCGCGCGGGCATGACTGACAAACTCATCACCCGAAACGCAAAATTTGATGTTGTCGACACCCTCGCGACAGCACAGTCGCACGGCCTTGCGAATCTCGTCTTCGCCATCTGCAACGAGACCGAAGCTCTCGGCGTGGATATGTTGCTTGCGCTCGTCACCCAGGCCGCCCGTGACGGTAATTTCCGGTCCGGCTGCCCGATATCGGGGCCCCGCGAGAAAACCATCAGCAATTTCCTGCCGGACGACCACGTCGAGCCGCAGCTTCGCGGACGCGGCCGAAAAACAGGAGGTAAAGCCGTGTTCGAGAAGCAGCGTCGCATTTCTGCATGTACCGAGCAGGTGCTCTTCCGGGGGTATCTCACCGAGATCCTGATTGCGTGCAGGACCCACAAAACTCAGATGACAGTGACCGTCGATCATGCCCGGCATCATGAATCGGCCGCCGCCGTCGACGACATGCGCGGCACGCGCGGGCTCGATCTTTCCTTGCCCCTCGGCGACCGCAGCGATTCGATTTCCTTCGACGAGCACTTCGCCGTCGAACGGGACATCCCGGATGCCGTCCCAGACGATGACATTGCGAAACAGGTAGGCGCTCATGCTTGCCTCAACGGTGAAGGGCGCGGTGAAGGGCGCGACGACTGTCATCGCGCGAAAAAAATTGCATCGAGTTTTCGATGCTCACAAGTGCGTGGCTGCCACGCGCCTGCGAACACTAATTTCCGACGATCCGGGCGATGTCCTCTTCCGATGGCATCCGCGGGAGGGATACGTCTGCCGTCGAGAGCGTCACCGGATGTTGTTCCCGGGCGGAGACCAGGATGCTCTCCATGGCATCCAGCACGTGCAGAACCAGCGTGGGCGACGTGAAGGGCTCACGATCCGTGCGCACGGCGTCTACCAGATCCGCTGCCCCGGCCATCCGATAGTTTGTGAGGACGATCTCGCGGTCCAGCTTGTACTTGTCTTTCACTTTCCAGTGAGGCGCGCCTAGTAGAGACTGTGATGAATCAAACGGAGTCTCGTGTCCGTTCCTGTCGCGAACAATAGCTGTGCCGCCGAACATATTCGGATCGGGAACCACGAGCGTTCCTTCCGTGCCGTAGATCTCGATGGGCGCGCCGCGACCGTGGTGCCACACATCCCAGCTCATCGAGAGACTCGCCGTTACGCCGGAGCTAAATTCGAGCAGCGCATGGTAAGTCGTCGGGGTCCCGACCTGTATCACCTGACCATGATTCCGCCCGTGCGCCGTGACGGTACGTTCTGCGAAGCCCGTGGACGAGATTGCACTGACTGATCGTAGTGGGCCGAGCATGCAGACGAGCGCAGCGATGTAGTAGGGGCCAATATCGAAGACGGGGCCGCCGCCCGGCTGGAAATAGTTTTTCGGCGCGGGATGCCAGTGCTCCATGCCGTGCGTCATAAAGACGGCGGATGCAGAAACGATCTCGCCGATGGCCCCATCGCCCAAGAGTTGCCGGCACTTCCGGTGCGCGGCGCCTAGCAGTGTGTCTGGCGCGCCTGCCAGCTTGCAGCCGTGCTTTCGAGCGGAATCGACGATACGCTTTGCTTCTTCGAGCGTAACGCCGAGCGGCTTTTCGCTGTAGACATGTTTTCCCGCTGCGAAGGCCCGTTCAGATATTTCAGCGTGCGCCGCGGGTGGTGTCAGGTTGACCAGGAACTCGACGTCGTCTCTGCCCAGCAAGGTGTCCAGGTTCATGCCTGGGATTCCGAACTGATCGGAGCGGGCTTTGAGGTTGACGGGATCGTTGTCTACGAGCGCTGCAACCTCGATTGTTGGAAACGCGAGAGACGACGACATATACATGTCGAGCACGTCCCCGCAGCCGATGATGCCGATTTTCGTGCGTCCGTTAGTCATTGCGTTTCGCACCTTTCGAGACGACAAAATCGTGTGCGCGCTGCGCGACGCGGCGCCAGTCAGCCGGGTTGTCGTGCTCGACGACGAGATGATCGGCGGGCGTGGTGGCGAACAGAGGCCAGAGTGCATCCCAGTCCACAATGCCGTCGCCGGGGGGCGTCCAGCCTCCCTCGCCGGACGTACCCGGAGGGGCGGTGTCTTTCAATTGAATCGCGAGAATCCGGGGGGCATATTTCTTTAGCTCTGCGTAAGGATCGGCCCATGCTCGTGTCACCCACGCAAAATCGATTTCAAAACCGACATTTTCTCCGGCCGCTTCGAGCATCAAATCGATCGGCCGGGAGCCATCGTCGAGGGGCCGATATTCGAAGTCGTGGTTGTGCCAGGCAACGCGGAGGTTGTTGGCCTGCGCCAGTTCGGCGCCTTTTGCGAGTTGCTCGCCGATTCGGCGCCACCCGTCCGCGTCGAAGGGGCGCTCTTCCGGCATGACGTAAGGCGGGATCATCAGCGGTGAATCCCCCAGGGTGTGCGCGATGTCGATATACCTCATCGGCTCTTCGATGAGGCCCTTCAACGGCATATGAAAACCAAGGCACTCGAGCCCTGCATTGTCGATGCGTTTGCGGAACCCTTTGGCGTCGGTGGCGAAGTCTGGCAGCCAGGGTTCGACCGCGTCGTAGCCCATCGCAGCCAGTCCTTCAAGCACATCGTCTTGCGGTGGAAAGTTTCGAGTGGAATACAGCTGAAACGAAAGCTTGTAGGTGGATGGCGTCATGGTGTTGCAATGTCCTGTTTCGGTGATTGAGAAGCGATATAGGTCGATACACGGCGGTCATTTCACGGCGCCCGCGGTTAGTCCCCGCTGCCAATACCGCTGCATGAAGACGAAGACAAGGATGGTTGGCAGGACGCTGATCGTCGCGCCGGTCAGGATGATGGTAAAGAGCGTCTCGCCGCCACTGGCGTTGTGTGCGATGGAGTACCAGTTCGAAAGCCCGACCGTGATCGGCAGGTACTGTGTCGAGTTCAGCACGACGAGCGGCAGGAAGTAGTTGTTCCAGGTCTGTACGAACGACAACAGGAAGACGGTAATCAGGCCGGGCGCCATGAGCCGAAGGGCAATCCTCGAAAAAATCACGAATTCGCTCGCGCCGTCAATACGCGCGGCCTCAAGCAACTCGGTCGGCACGCTTTGCTCGATGTAGACGCGCATCAGGAAAACCCCGGGGACGTAGAGCATCATCGGAAGGATGACCGCCCAGGGCGTATCAACCATGCCTACCTTCGCCAGCATCAGAAAGATTGGGATCGCGAGCACCGTCTGCGGCACCATCAGAGCGCCGAGGATCAGGTTGTAAAGTGCATCACGGCCGGGAAACTTGAACTTGGCAAAGGCATAAGCCGCCATGGCGCAAAGCAAGGTAGCGCCCGACGCGCACACGGTTGAATAGAGGAGCGTGTTGGCTAGCCATCGAAAATAGATGCCACCGTCGTATGCAGCCAGGCCCCGCAAGTTCTGCAGCAGATGAAATTCGCCGAACGAGAGGCCGAAGGTCGTGTACAACTCGCGAGCGTTTTTCGTCGAGGCGATCAGGAGATAGACGATGGGGAAAATCGAATACACCAGCACGCCCGACATCAGCAGCGTGTTCAGGCGCCGGTAGCGGTAAAAGCTTGCCGTTTGGTAGCCAGCCATTGTCATTGCGATTTTCCTTTTTTGCGGCTGCTCAGCCAGAGGAACAGGTAAGACAAAAGACCGGTTATGAGCGCAATCAGAAAGGAGACGGCACCTGCGTAGTTGTACTGTTGACTACGGAACGCCAGGGAGTACGAGAAAATGTTCGGCGTGAAATTGCTGGTGATGACATCGCGCGCCTCGGGCTGCAACAGGAACGGCTCGTTGAACAGTTGCACGGTGCCGATGATCGAAAACAGAAGTGCCGTGATGACGGCGTCACGGATGAGCGGTAATTTGATGTATAGGGCGGCGGTCCACCGGTTCGCCCCGTCGAGTGCGGCAGCCTCCATCAGGTCCTCTGGAACAGCCTGAAGTGCCGCGTGAAAGATGATGAAGTTGTAGCCAAGGTATTGCCACACCGAGATATTGGCTATGGACGTAACAATGTTGCCGCTGCTGAGGAGGTCAGGCGGCCGAATACCGACCATCTGGCATAGCTGTGTGATCAATCCGTAATTGGGACCATAGAGGTATCCCCAAACCAAGGTCGCTATGACGCCCGGAATAGCGTAGGGAATGAAAATACCCACTCGAAAGATAGACGCTCCATGAACCATATCGCTGTCGAGGATCAGCGCAGACAGCAGTGCAGCCCCTATCAGGATCGGTACCATCCAGACGCCGAAGTGCAAAACGTTGAGCACCCCCTCCCAGAAACGTGAATCGTTCAGCGCGCGGACGTAATTCTCCAGGCCGACGAAATGCTGACCGCCGACGATGCCCGTCTTGAAGAGACTCAGGTACCCCGCGTAGAGTGCGGGAAAAATAATGAAGCAAAGAAAGAACAACAAGAATGGAAGTGCGAACAGGTAAGGGGCAAGCCTCAGCTTATCGAAGCGTGCCTTGATAAAGTGGCGACGCGCTGATGCTTCGTGTGCCATATGCTTTTGAACACCTGTGTTCATCAATGACCGCTCCTTGCATCTGGCTACCTGGGTCTGCCGGGTCGTGAAACGATGCAGTCACAGCCCGGCAGGATGTCATCCGAAGAGCCGATTCCGCGTGATGTCAGGGCAAGGCGGAATCGCGTGTTTCGCCCGCTAAGCTCGAACGGTGAAGCCCTGATCCTTCGCATACGCTACAACCCGGTCCTGAATCCGGTCGAACGCTTTCGACAGGGTGCGCGCGCCTTTCGCGGCCTGTGGCAATTCATCATTCATCACCTGCTGGACGTAGTCTTCGAATGGAGAAAACCTGTAAGGTACGGTCATCTCGCCGATGGCCGCGAAGTTCACTTCATTGACCTTTTGATTGCCGCACATGGGCTGCTCGATCTCGCGGATGCCGGGGTCGCTGATCAGTTTGCGAGTGGATGGTGTGAGAAATTGTTCGCGGACATAGAGTTCGGTGGGGGCTCGGTTGGACATCATGTACCTGATGACTTCGAGCGACTCCTTCGGATGCTTCGTTCCTGAAAACACGCCAAACATCGATCCGCCGAAAGCGGTACTCAGGGTGTTCTGTGCCGAGAGGTGCGGCATCTTGGCGACGCGCCATTTGCCAAAGCTCTTGTTTGCATTGGTGCGGGCGTAGTTAGGGAACCAGCAGCCGGCCATGACCTGCAAATAGCGGCCGGTATCGAGCGCCTGAAAAAAATCGGCCGTCGAATCCGGTTCGGTGCTCACGAGCTTGGCATCGATCAAGCGTTGCCAGTAGTCCGAGAACGACTTGGAAGGTGCGCCATTCAGGTTGATCGAGATCTTGTCGCCGTCGATCTCGAAGCCCCGGGCGCCGCGTTGCCAGATCATGCCCGTGGTCCATCCCGCGCTCGTAAGGAACATGTTGGTCAGATACTGGTTGCTCGATTTTGTCCGTACCTTTTCCGCGGCCGCGGCGAATTCGTCCCAGGTGGTTGGCGCGTTGATTCCCCAGTCGCCCAGAATGTCCGCGCGGTACATCTGGATCATCGGCGCTACGTCGAGCGGCAACCCGAGCGTCTTGCCGTTCACGGTGCACTGCGAGATCGCGCTGGGCACGAATTGCCCACGAACATCGGCGACGTCCTGTGTGATATCGAGGAAAGCGTTGACTGTATTCAGGGCCGGCAAATGGGCATATTCGAGCATCGCAATGTCAGGGCCGCCGCTATGGGCGGCGAGTGCGTTGCGCAGCTTCAGCGACTGGTCCGCACTATTGGTGACCGGTGCGGTCACCACGCGAATGCGGCTTTGTGATTTGTTGAACAGATCGACTTGATCCGAAAACTTGGGAATCCACTGCCAGATGACAATCTCCACCGGCGCCTGGGCGCGGACCGCGACAGGAAGACTTGCAGCGAGGGGAACGGCGAGCGAGCTGCCGACGGCTTTCAAGAAGTGACGACGATCTACCGACATATTCTTCCTTTGTCTCACGGTGAATTGGGTCGCCTCGCAGTTCGCGCAAGCGCCTCTTTATTGATCCCGATAACCGGCATGCCTGTTTGTTGCGGTGCAATTTATCCCGCGTGCATCGCTGAGGCTTTGCCGGGCGTCTCCTGACGGGTTCATGCCGATAATAGCCACCCTGCGTACCCCTCGCTATCACATGTTTCTATGTCAGTAAAAACACCAAGGCCGCAACGCTCGACTCACCTGCATGGCTAAACGATGATGGCAGGAAGCGGTGTTCGACACGCTGCCGCCATAGCTTGCAACCGGGCCTCTTCGATCTTTGCGATGCCATTTCCTCATCTGTCACCGGGCTTCATGTCTTGCGCAGCCTTTGTATTCGGCTTGCTCGTTTCGGGCGTCGCCGGCTTGTGCTTGCACGTCATTTTGCGACGCACAAAACCCGACGAGCGTCTGCGACATCTACTGGACAGCGCCCCGATCGGCATCCTGTCGGTCGACACGCTCGGACGGATAACCGAAGCCAACTCGGCAATAGAAAGCCTGTTTGACTTTAGTCGTGCCGAGTTGCTGGGCGAACCTGTCTGGTCAATTATTCCCAAGGCGCATCTGGAGCCGTCTGCCGCGTTGCAGGTGTCCGCGGTTCGGCGTGACGGCACTCGTTTTCTCGTCGAGTTTGGCTTTACGCCGGCCCATGAAGGGCGACGCAGATCAGGAACGGTCTTCGTCCGGGACCTCAGCCGGCAGAATGCGGCTCGCGAGGCGCTGGTGGCCAGCAATGAAAAATTGAGCTTGATACTTCAAATGCTCCCCGGCTTCGTGTGGAGTGAGCGCGCCGGTGGAGAACTCGATTATCTGAATCAGCAAGGCCCCTATCTGGACGCTCTGGGCGCCGAAGCGCCGTTCGACTGGAATAGCATGGTCCATCCGGATGACGTGGCGCTCAAGCGCCACGCGCTTGAAGAAATGATGCGAACAGGTGAGCCGTGTGAATATGAGTTCCGTCTCCTTGGCGATGACGGCACCTATCGCTGGTACCAGGCTCGCACCGACGCGCTTCATGACGGACGGGGTACGGTCGTTCGATGCTATGGGCTAGCGTGGGATATCGATACACGTAAGCGCGTGGAGGCCGCCCTGGAGGCGAACGAGCGCGAACTTCGCCTGATGGTGGAAACCATCCCTGGAATGGTGACCGTCAACGACGGGAAAGGTCAGCTGGAATACGCCAACAAGCGCCTGCTGGATTTTGTAGGCCGGAGTTTCCAGCAACTCTACGACCGCGGATGGCCCATCCTCCATCCGGACGATATGGAGAAAGATGCCGGGGAATGGCGGCGATGCGTAGAGGCGGGCGCCCCAATGGAGGCCACCTACCGGTTGCGCCGCTACGACGGGGAATATCGCTGGTTCGAGGTGCGTGTCCAGCCTCTTCACGATGAGCGTGGCGACGTTGCAAGGTGGTACGGCCTGTTCGTTGATGTCGATGACCGGCGCAAAGCAGAGGAAGCCTTGAGGACGGCGCAATCACGCATTTCTCGCGCGACGAAAATTGCTACGGTTGCCGAACTTTCTGCCTCGATTGCTCATGAGGTGAACCAGCCGCTGGCGGCGATCGTTACGAACGGTCATGCGTGCCAGAGCTGGTTATCAAGCGATCCGCCGAATCTCGAGCGAGCGCGCCAGGCTGCGGAGCGGGTGGTCAGAGACGGCAACTCGGCGGCGGACGTGGTGAGCAGAATACGCGCGCTGTTCAGGCAGACCGCGCCATCGAAGGCCGCGCTTGATCTCAATGTGCTCATTTCCGAGGTGCTCCGGCTGTTTGAGGACGACCTGGCTCGCAAATCGATCACAGTCGCGTCGGAGTTACTTTATCCTCTGCCGCACGTGTGGGCCGATGGACCACAAATCCAGCAGATCATCATCAACCTGATCAACAATGCAATCGAGGCGATGGAGGGCGTGGGCCTGTCGCAGCGGCAGATCGCCGTTCGGACGTGGTCCGGCCTGGACGAGCGCGCGTGTGTGCAGGTCAGTGATGGAGGGCGCGGCGTCGAAGACGTGGAGAGAATATTCGAACCTTTTTTTTCGACCAAGGAGAGTGGAATGGGGATGGGGCTTTCGATCTGCAGGTCGATTGTCGAGGCACATGGCGGCCAGCTATGGGCGTCGAGCCGTCAGCCTCATGGCACCGCATTGGAGTTCTTCATTCCCCTTGAGGTGCATGGGTAAATGAGCCAGCCCGATCAAATTGTTTATGTGGTCGATGACGATCGTCGCATTCGCGAAGCGTTGTCCGATTTGCTGTTGTCGCTCAATATCGCATCGATTGCCTTTCCGTCCGCCGTGGAATATTTCGAGTACGACCGCGCGGACATTCCGGCATGCCTCATTCTCGACGTACAGCTTCCGGGCGCCAATGGGCTCGACCTGCATGCCAGGTTGATCGAGGGCGACCATCCTCCGGTTGTATTCATTACCGGTTTCGGAGACATTCCGTCATCCGTTCGTGCGATCAAGGCCGGGGCGGTCGATTTCCTCGCCAAACCGTTCAGTCAAAGCAGTTTGATGCAAGCGGTCGAGACGGCATTCGAGCAGGATAGGAACGCTCGCCGTCACCGCGCGGAAATGGGCGATGTGCGTGGGCGTTTCGCTACGCTCACTCCGCGCGAGCGGGAAGTGCTGCAACTGGTGGTGAGCGGCTTGTTGAACAAGCAGGCGGCTTCACAGTTGGGAATCAGCGAAGTCACCCTTCAGATGCATCGAGGTCAGGTCATGCGCAAGATGGCGGCGGGTTCGCTTGCTGAACTCGTCAAGATTGCTGGGCGGCTCGGCATATCGTGATACACGGTCTCGGCACGAGGGGTGCCCGGCAACGCACGTTCGACAAACGCGAGCGGGACATTAAACATGGATGAGCTGAGGCGGCGTGTCGTATCGGTTGTCGACGACGACTACCGGGTACTCGAGTCTCTCGAAAGCCTGTTGGCTTCTTCGGGGTTCGTGGTTCGCCTGTTTACCTCGCCAGAAGACTTCATGCGCGACTTTGAATCGCTTGCCCCGGATTGTCTTATTTCCGATATCGACATGCCGGGTCTGAGCGGTGTCGAGTTGCGCAGGCGCGTGCGTGAACTCCGACCCACGATGCCTGTGATTTTCATCACGGGACGCTACAGGGTCGAGGATTTCGCAGTGGAGCTCAAAGAGGATACCCACCTCTTTTTCAGGAAACCCTTCGACGGGCAGAGGTTGCTGGATACGGTGAGGAAGGCGGTGGACGACACGACTGGCGACTAGGCGCATCTGCCCATGACTGCGCTGGAACCGGGAGGCACGTTCGATTCCTTGTGACGGCTTGTATGACTTGTCACTTGGAAGAATACGGGTTTCATACCTTCAAGGTATGAGGTTTCCCCCCGTTTTCCGGACCATGCCACAGGGTCTCAATTCGACTGAAAAATTGTTTATAATCAATGTATTACACCGCGATTATATTTTCGGACATTACCGGACTTAACCGGATATTCTCTCGCTCGAGTGGGGGTATGAGTGGGGGTATGGAAAAGGATCATAGGAGCTGACATGAAGATAACCGTGAAGCAACTTCAAGCGCTATGCCCCTCGGATGCAGGCAAAACCATTCGAGAAACTGGCGGTCTTGTTGGCAAGGTTCGCGTCTCGAAAGCGGGTGCCCTGTCGGTCGGTTTTTCCTTCGAATTCCGGTTCAAATCGAGGAAGCGAGAGTACTCGTGCGGCGTATGGCCCCGTGCCTCGCTAGCGGACATACGCGGCATGCGCGACGAAGCGAGAGTCCTGCTCGGCAAGGGTACTGATCCGGTCGAGGCTAAAAACGCTGCAAAGCTCGAAATTCAGGCGGCGATCCAAATGCGCATCAACAACGCCAAAGCCGCTTTCTTGCGCAAGACGTTCCGGGAACGCTTTGAGGAGTGGGAAGCGTCCGCGCTGAAGAAGCGCAAGGATAAAGGGGCGGAGATCCGCCGCGGCTTCGTCAAGGACGTCCTTCCGGCGCTCGGGGAGATGGCAATGGAAGACATCAAGCGCTCGCACCTTATGAGCGTGTTGGACGCGATCGTCGCACGAGGAGCAAACCAGCAGGCAAACCGGACGCTTTGCGACCTCAAACAGCTTGTTAAGTGGTGTTTGCTGCGCGAACACATTGCGATCGATCCGCTTCTCGGTATCGCAAAAAAGGACGTGGGTGGCCCGGACAATGAACGTGACCGGACGCTATCGGAAGACGAATTGCGTGCCTTGCCAGCAGCCCTCGAAAACGCTGAACTACTGCAGACTACAAAACACGCCTTGCTGCTGATACTTGCGACCAACGCACGGGTTGGAGAGGTTATTAAGACGCGTAAGGAGCATGTCGTCTTGGACGCTGGGCTGTGGCGCATACCGACTGCAAACGCGAAGAATGAAGATGCTCACTTTGTGTTTCTCTCCGGGTTTGCAGTTCGCCATATGAAGGCGCTCATGGCGCTTTCGGACAGCGACGAATGGTTGCTTCCCGATCGCAAAGGCGAACGCCACGCTGGATTGAAAACCATCACGATCCAGATCGCTGACCGGCAATTAAAGTTTTACGAGCGCAAAGCGCACGCGAATCGCTCGAACCATGAGAATGCGCTCGTTCTTGGCAACGAGAAATGGACACCGCACGATCTTCGGCGCACTGCATCAACCCTTATGCAGGAGCTAGGGATACTGCCAGTTGTCATCGAGAAATGTATGAACCACCGCGAAAGGAACCGGATGAAGCGGATTTACCAACGTTATCCGTACACCGCCGAGAAGCGCGAGGCATGGAGCTTACTTGGCGATCGGTTAGAACTGTTGACCAACCCGGAGCATACGAACGTTGCCACTCTTAAAAGCGATGCCACCCATCTGCTAAGGTGATCCTCTAAAGCTCGCTATGCATCACGCGCAGAAGCCAGCTTTCTTCGGTAGTCGGCGGCAACTACAAGGCCATCCTTCAGTCTTAGAAGCTTCCCGGCGAATGTTTGTTTTACTTGCAAGTCACTACGCCGGGCGGTTTCTTCGCGAGTGCACTTTTCGAGTTGCGCTGTTGCACTCGCCTCCTCTGATATGCACGCTGCCTTTTGCGTTTGTGCGGACGAGAGAGCTGCGTCGATCGCGGTCTGCTCGGTGATAAGCCGTTCACGCTCGGTGAGCAAGTCGCGCGCTCTGGTCAACGATCATCGGCGGGTTCGTAGTCCGGCGATCGCATCGCGGAGGAACTCGGCGATGATCCCTACGCTGTAACCACTCTTTCCGCACGACTATCGGCAGCGCATTTGGATCGTTGGTCATGCCTCGCGAACACGTCTTCGCCCTTTAACTCGGGCAGTCGGGACGCCAAATATTCACTTCTTTAATGGGCGCGATATGCCTGCGTTTAGCTGGCAGCTTCGTCCGCAGATAGCGAGGCCATATCGATGACAAACCGATATTTGACATCGTTTTTCGACAACCTGTCGAATGCTGTGTTGACCGCCTGGATGGGCACGATCTCTACGTCGCTGACGATATCGCGCTCGGCACAGAAGTCCAGCATCTCCTGCGTCTCGGCCATGCCGCCGATGGCCGAACCTGCCAATGATTTGCGACCAAAGATCACACTGACGCCGACGAGGGGTTCTGTCTCCGTCAGCACGCCCACCAATGCCATGGTCCGGTCACGCTTGAGCAAGGTCATATAGGGATTGAGGTCGTGACGAACCGGAATGGTGTTGAGCAAGAAATCGAAACTTGCCGCATGCGCGGCCATCGCCGCCTCGTCGCTCGATATCACCACCTCGTCGGCGCCCAGACGGCTCGCATCCGCGCCCTTTCCCGGAGAAGTGGTGACCATCACGACGTGCGCACCCAGCGCCTTCGCGAATTTGATGCCCATATGCCCAAGGCCGCCGAGACCAATCACGCCAACTTTCTGGCCCGGCCCCACCTGCCAGTGTCGCAGGGGTGAATACGTGGTGATGCCCGCACACAGCAGCGGTGCCACGGCCTTCAGATCAAGTCTCCCGGACACTTTCACCACGAACCGCTCTTCCACCACAATCTGGTCGGAATAGCCGCCGAAGGTCAGGTCGTCGCTGCCGCGCTCCTTGCTGTTGTATGTCCAGGTGGCACCCTCCTCACAGTACTGCTCGAGGTTTTCGCGGCAAGCCGTGCAATGACGGCACGAATCGACCATACAGCCCACACCCGCATAGTCGCCAACCTTGAACTTCTTCACCTCATTGCCGACCTCGACCACGCGTCCGACGATCTCGTGGCCGGGCACCATCGGATATAGGGCGTTGCTCCAGTCATTGCGGGCCTGATGCAGGTCGGAGTGGCAAATACCGGTGTACAGGATTTCTATTCGCACATCGCGAACGCCAAGGTCGCGACGGGAAAAGCGAAACGGGACGAGCGGCGAAGCGGCGTCGTGAACGGCATATCCTCGAGCTTGGAACATGAGACTCTCGTCGGGTTTATTGAACATATACGGACAATAAACGCCAGAGTGAGGGTGAACAAGCTTGCACTTCTGCATGCCTTGTTGAATAATTTTTCACAATCATGCTCCCCGACAACCTCTCCCACCTCGCCGCCTTCGCGGCTGTGGCGCGCCACAGCAGTTTTCGCAAGGCGGGCGCCGAACTCGGCCTCTCGACCTCGGCCATCAGCTACGCGATTCGCGGACTGGAGGAGCGCCTCGGGGTCAATCTGATCAATCGCACCACGCGCAGCGTTGCGTTGACGGATGCCGGCCAGCGCCTGCTGGAACGCCTTCACCCGTTGCTGCACGATCTGGGCGACGCGCTCGAGGAGATGAACAACTTTCGCGCTACGCCGACCGGCACGCTACGTATCAACACATCGCACGCCGCCGCACATCTGCTGGTTGCGCCGCTCGTGTCGCGATTTCTCGCAACGTATCCGGACATCCATATCGAGATTGCCGAAGACGACAACCTCGTCGACATCGTCGGCCTGGGCTTTGACGCCGGCATCCGGTTCGAGGAAGCGGTGCCGGAAGACATGGTTGCCGTCGCTCTCGGGCCGCCGCAACGGGGCGCGGTGGTGGGTACGCGCGCTTACTTCGACGGCCATCCCGTGCCGCATCATCCCGAAGACCTGTTTGGTCACGATTGCATCCGCTACCGTTTCCCAAGCGGCAGGATGTACAAGTGGGAGTTCGAAAAAGACGGCAGCCGACTCGACCTCGACGTGAAAGGGCGCATCACCGTTGGAACCATGCATCTCGCGTTGCTCGCTGCACTCGATGGAGTGGGCCTCGGCTTCGCACTCGAGAACTCCGTGAACGGAATCATCGGCGAAGGCCGCCTGGTTCGCGTGCTTGAAGACTGGTGTCCGTTCTTTCCGGGCTTCATGCTGCACTACCCGCGACAGCGGCGCAGGTCGTCAGCGCTGCGTGCCTTTATCGATATGGCGCGGGGTCGCTCGACGGATAGAGAAGCGTGAGCGCGAAGATCGGATAAACGGTCGACTGCGCGGTGGACGGCCAGGATTCTCTGGTCTTTGCATCATCACGGCGACGGCACATTCACTGCGGCCGGGGGACGCGTGGCCTGCGCAGACGCACGACACGGTGGAAGCAGTTCCACGTCGACTTCTGAACCTTCGGATACGTACGAATCCATACGTGTCCCGGAACAAGGACGCCTTCATCATCAAGGCTCCCCGGCTACCACCGCTACCACCAGAACGCACACAACGCCCAGATGCTGTTATCTGCAGTCCTCGCCCAATTTGCCGACGTGGAAGACCTCAAACATTCCATAAATAGAAAACAATAGTCGAATAATTTGGATTCTTTTCCGCGAGAGAAAAATGCAGAATTTCTTCAACGCGGAGCGCCCGAACGATGATGTCGATTGAACGGACCTGTTCGCGTCCATCAAGCGGAGGGGAACATGAAGTACAAGACTCTTGGAAACACAGGTCTGCTGGTTTCACAGCTTTGCCTAGGTACGATGACGTTCAGCGGCGGAAGCGGTGTGTACAGGCACATTGGGAGTGTTGATCAGGCAGGTGCCGACGAGCTTGTGAAGGCAAGCATCGAGGCCGGCATCAACTTCTTCGACACTGCCGATGTCTATTCGGCGGGTGGGAGCGAGCGCACGCTCGGCCAGGCATTCAAGAACCTTGGTATCGCTCGCAAGGACTATGTACTCGCGACCAAAGTGTATAGCCGCATGGGTCAGGGCCGGAACGACGTCGGCGCGTCGCGCGGCCACATCATGGATGCGGTCGAGGCGAGTTTGAAGCGGCTACAGACGGACCATATCGACCTCTATCAGATCCATGCGACCGACACGCTCACGCCTGGCGAGGAGACCCTGCGTGTGCTGGACGACCTGATCCGCCAGGGCAAAGTTCGTTATATCGGTGTGTCGAACTGGCAGGCGTGGCGAATCGCAACCGCTCTGGGCATCTCGGCGCGCCTCAACCTTGCGCGGTTCAATACGCTTCAGGCCTATTACTCCGTCGCCGGGCGTGATCTGGAGCGCGAGTTGGGGCCGCTTCTGGAGGCCGAAAAGATGGGCCTGCTCGTCTGGAGCCCGCTCGCCGGTGGCCTGCTTTCGGGCAGGTTCAGCCGCGACAACCAATCGCCCGAAGGCTCCCAGCGCTCGGAATTTGACTTCCCGATCGTCGACAAGGAGCGCGCCTGGAATGTGATCGACGTGATGCGTCCGATTGCCGATGCGCACGGTTGCAGCCCGGCACGCATCGCGCTCGCGTGGTTGCTCTCCAAACCCGTCGTGACCTCCGTACTGGTCGGCGCAAAGCGCCTCAACCAGCTCGAGGACAACATCGCGGCGATCGATATCACGCTCAGCGAAGAGGAGATGCGCCAGTTGGACGCCGTCAGCGAACTGCCGCTCGAGTACCCGGGATGGATGCTTGCGACGCAGGGTGCCGACCGGATGGGGCCCATCGATCTCTGGCGCGACAAGGTGGCGCCCGCCTCCTGATCGAAGCATCCGGGGGCGCCGCCGGCGCCTCCGTGGCCCTTACCTCGCCCACGAGGACAAACATGCGCCATTTCCTGCTCTTCTACGATTTCGCACCCGACTATGCCGCCCGCCGGAACGCCTACCGCGAACACCATCTTGCGCGTGCCTGGCCTGCGAGCGAACGTGGCGAACTCGTACTGGCCGGCGCCCTGACTGATCCGCTCGACACCGGGGTGCTGCTCTTCAAGGCAGCGACAGCTGCTACGGCCGAAGAATTCGCCCGGAACGATCCGTACGTGGTCAACGGTCTGGTCGCCGCATGGCGCGTGCGCGAATGGATCACTGCCGTCGGCGAGGACGCGACCTCACCCGTGAGGGCGCCGTCGGGAGAGTCGCCAATCTGATCCGCAACCAAGGGTGCGATCGACTGCCTCACTCGCGCTCTTTCCAACCCGACTGATCAACAGGCCGCCGGTTCGCGGGTGGCCTGATGTGCGCGTCTGAAATTAATCTCTTAGAAAGGGAAGTACCATGACCGAGACAATTACCCTCAAGTCCAGGATCGACGGGTTCGAGTTCACCGCCCTGCATGCGCCGCCGATAGGCGCGCGCCGCGGCGGTGTCATCGTCATCCAGGAAGTCTTCGGGATCGATGCATCCGTGAAGCGCGATGTGGCCCGCTGGGCTTCGCTCGGCTACGAGGTGATCGCGCCTTCCATGTTCGATCGGCAGGAGCGCAACTTCGTCGCGAACCACGACGCCGCGGGGCTTCAGGTCGGCCTCAAATATGCGAGAGACAACGGCGACGATAATCCGCTCTCGGACGTCCAGGCATGCATCGACTCCATGAAGGACAAAGGACCGGTGTATCTTGTCGGTTATTGCTACGGTGGCACGATCACCTGGCGGGCGGCGTCGCGCGCCAAGGGACTCGCGGCCGCTTCGAGCTACTACGGCGCAGGCATAGCCGCCTCGGCCCAGATGCCTCTCTCCTGCCCGGTGATTTGCCACTTCGGCGGCAAGGACCCCTACATTCCGGCGAGCGCGAGCGAGGCCTCGGTGAAGGCCGCGCATCCGGACGTGCCCGTCTACGTCTATGGGAATTCGGGCCATGGCTTCAACAACGAGGGACCGGATGCTGATCCGGCCGACGTCAAGCTGGCGAGGCAGCGAACCCTCGATCTGTTCGAGAAGAATGCCGGCCGATAATCATGCTTCTGTCCATCGGCCGGCAAGTTCGGGGTTGGTCTTCACCACCTGGTCGGCGAGGAAATCGCTCACTGCACGGATCCGTGCGGATGCAATCAGGTCGGCATGCGTCAGCAGCCACACCTCATTGCTGAACATCTGGTCGGATGGAACGACGCGAATGAAATCGTCGTTGATCGCGAGGAAATCGGGGATCACGGCCAGGCCGAGTCCGGCACGAACCGCAGCAATCTGGGTGGGCAAACTCGTTGTGGCGAGCGCAATTCTGCAACCCGGATGCTCTCGCGCGAGCCATGCGGCGGCGGGCAGATGCGCATGGCTCTCGTCCCAGGTGATGAAGTGGCGTCCGCCCATGGGTTCGCCTTCCACGGCGGGATGCTTCTCGATATATTCCCGACTCCCGTAGACTGAATAGGTCATGTGCCCGACGCGCCTGATTTTCAGATTGCCATGCATTGGCCGAACCACTCGAAGTGCGATGTCGGCCTCGCGTCGGCTGAGTTCCGCAGTGACCGTGCTTGTAATGATCTCAAGGCAGATACCGGGATATCGCTCCCGGAACGCAGGTATGGCCGGGATGATCAGGTCCGTCGCAAGGTTCTCGGATGTCGCGAGCCGGACATCACCGGTTGGCGTTCTATCGAGGCCTGCCGCGCCTCGCTCAAGCGCCAGGATACTGTCTTCGACCCGCTCAGCGTGCTTGAGTACTTCCCGACCTTCGTCCGTCAGAAAATAGCCTGTCTGATGACGGACAAACAGAGTCATCCCGAGACTGGCTTCGAACTCCGAAATCCGCCGACTCACAGTGGACTGGCTGACCCTGAGGTCGGCGGATGTTTGTGTCAGGCTGCCGCTCCGGGCAACGCCCAGAAAGTACCTAAGATCATTCCAGTCCACGACACTTTTTCCATTTTTGCATGATCAACCTCGAAGATTCTGCATTCTCCTCCATCGACGGCGCAACCATAACCTTGACGCGCACGGCCTACGAGGCCAGACGCTGCGTCCAAAGAGTGATCGGGTAGGCGCCTTGTTCAAACCCGCATTCGGTGTGGAGAGTGGTTTGCTTGGACGACGCAAGCTTGGTAGGCAAGGATCGAGGTCCCGGGCCTTGCCTGCGTGGGATGAGCCACGCCTATGGCCACCCGGACCATGCGGAATCGATAGCGACAATCCACTGGGGCGCTCGACCTAGGGTGTACGTCATTCGACACCGCCGAGGTGCATGGCCTTTCACCAGTGAAGAACTGCTCGGCCGAACCCGCTCACCCGGTGAACTTCCGAGGCTGTTAAGACAGTATGACTTTTCCGTGAGGCAAGGCTGGGCCGCCGTGGGAAATCTAACGCGGGTTAGCATTGCCAGAGCCGCACGGTGTGGTTGGTACCATACCCGGCGATTTCACTCACGGAGGATTGTTGGACGCCTGCCCCAAACCGCAGGCGTCTGACTACCCGGGCGCTGGCGGGCAGGCGTCCAACAATCCTTAACAGCGGCGGCCTTCCATCCAGACGGAGAGGGGCCGTTTCATGTCGGTTAGCGGCCCTCCGCGATCGGAGGCGCGCCTCTCCCAAAGTCGACCCAGCGCCAAACTCCAACCTGCGCGATCGAGCGCACCAAGCTGACGTTCACGACAGGTAGCTCCCGGCCGCATCCGGTCCCACGACAAATCAGGTCGTTGAGTTCGTCACACGCATCAGTTGAAAGAGCCTATTCGCGCCTATCTTAGCTAGGCAGGAACCACCGCGAGCGATAACGCCCACGCAAGGCGACTGCGCGAGGTCGTCGTATTTCAAAAAGCCTAGTTAGCCCTTGAGTGCGACCGGATCGATCGCGCCGAGCACGACCGCCATCATGTCCTCGGTCCAGGCTTCTTTCCCGATGGCGCGTGCAAGGAGGTTGGCCCCGATCATCGACGTGAAGAGCAGCATGATCTGCTCGCGCGTCATCGCCGGTGGACCACCGGCGCGGGCTACTTCCGCAAAGGCCTCGAACAGGCGCTTGACACCTTCGCTGTAATTCACTAGCAAGGGGTCGTCTGACGCCCGGCCGGCCGCCTCCTGGCTGAAGGCGACCATTGGACAGGTCCGCTCCGGCGGCTTGTCCGCAAAGTAGTACGTAACCAGATCCCGCAGCGCGGTCCTGCCTCCATCAACCGACTGGCGCGCCTTCTCTTTCCATGCTTCAACCGCCCGCACGAACGCCGTGGTACAGGCTTCCGCAGCCAACGCCTCTTTCGATGGAAAGTGCTTGTAGAAACCGCCCTGGGTCATCCCCGCCGCTTTCATGATATCGGCGATGCTTACCGCGCCAACGCCGTGCTGCCGGAAAAGCCCAGTGGCGACATCGACAATGCGTTCCCGATTCAGATCGGCCTGTGCCCGAGTGGATCGCCCCATACGACTGCGCCCTTAAATTAGAGGTTGTGTAAACTCTATTTATTGAATAGAGTTTCATCGAACTCTATCACGGCATCGAAGGCGATGCAGTAGATCGCCAAACTCCGTCACCCACCATTGGAGGACCGACATGTCCGAAAGCCGTTTCCGGGCACTGCTGTTACGCCGTTCCGGCGAGCAGATCGAAGCCGCTGTTGAACACCTCGACGAGGACGACCTGCCCGCAGGCGACGTGCTGGTCCGGGTGCGTTACTCGGATGTGAACTACAAGGACGGCCTGGCGATTACGGGCACCGGTCACCGCCAGGTGGTCCAGCACTTTCCCTTTGTGCCCGGCATCGACTTCGCCGGCGTGGTCGAGCGTTCGGATTCCGATCGGTTCCGCCCTGGCGACGAAGTGGTCCTGACCGGCTGGGGTGTCGGCGAAAAGCATTGGGGCGGTTTCGCGGAGAAGGCCCGCGTATCGGCTGAGTGGCTCGTACCGTTGCCCACCGGCATGACGATGCGGCAAGCGATGGCCTACGGAACCGCCGGTCTCTCCGCGATGCTCTGCGTCGATGCGCTGGAGCGCCACGGTATCGATCCGAAGCGGGAGGTCCTCGTCACCGGTGCGGGCGGTGGCGTGGGCAGCGTGGCCCTGCTGCTGCTTCACCGGCTCGGATATCACGTGGTTGCTTCCAGCGGCCGGCCGGAGCAGGAAGCGTATCTGCGGAGTCTGGGTGCACAAAGCCTCGTCGGGCGCAGCACGCTTGCCGAACCGCCCGCGCAGCCGCTACTGCCCGAACGCTGGGGCGGAGTGATCGACAACGTTGGCGGCACGACCCTGGCCCACGCTTTGGCGGGTATGGCCTATGGGGGCGCCATTGCCTCTCTGGGGCTGGTCGGCGGGCGCGACCTGAACACGACGGTCCTGCCTTTCATCATGCGCGGCGTCGCGCTCCTTGGCGTCGACTCCGTCTATTGCCCGACTGAACGGCGCATCACTGCATGGCGACGGCTGGCGGAACTGATACCGGACGGTTTGCCGGGCGAGAGCATCGAGGAGATCGGTCTGGACGAACTCCCGGCCCGAGCGGCCGCCATCATGAAAGGTCACGTGCGTGGGCGCACGATCGTCGCCCTGTAGACCGGCATCTTGCGTTTGGCACAACTGGAGCTTCAACATGACAACGACGCACTACGACGCGGCTTCGACCGGCATCCTGCTGGTCGACCCGTACAACGATTTCCTGAGCGAGGGTGGCAAGCTCTGGCCGCTCGCGAAGGAGACCGCCGAGGAAGTCCACCTTCTGGATCATCTGCGAACCATTGTTGCCACAGCGCGCAACGTCGGCATGCGCATCTTCTTCGTCCCGCATCACCGCTGGGAACCCGGCGACTACACGCACTGGAAGCACCCGACTCACACGCAGATTGCCTCCGGCAACCGGCAGACCTTTGCCAAAGATACGTGGGGCGGCACCTTCCACGACGATTTCCAGGTCCAGCCCGGCGACATCGTCATCAAGGAGCATTGGGCCCAGAGCGGCTTTGCCAACACCGATCTTGACCAGCAACTGAAACAGCACGGTATCGGGCGGATCGTCGTGATCGGCATGCTTGCCAACACGTGCATCGAATCCACGTCCCGCTTTGGCATGGAGCTTGGCTATCACGTCACGCTTGTCCGGGACGCCACGGCGGCCTTTAGCCGCGAGGCGATGCACGCCGCCCATGAGCTCAACGGGCCGACTTTCGCACACGCCATCCTGACTACGGACGAGCTTATTGCCGCCTTCCAGGCCGCCTGAATCGTCCGCCTTTCATTGCCTGTCGCAAGCCGCCTCTCGCGCTGAAACGCGATGGGTCGACTTTGCCATCGCTTTTACGGAGATCGCCATGCTAGTACGTGGAGAGATGTTGATCGGACGTGCGTCCGTCCGTGGTACCGATTCTGTCATCCGGGCGCTTGATCCTGCCAACAACGCCGCACTGGAACCCGACTTCGGCGGAGGCGGCACGGCGGAGGTCGAGCGCGCCTGCCGCCTCGCCGACGAGGCCTTCGACTCCTACAGCCGCACGGATCCAGAGGAACGGGCGCAGTTCATCGAGGCCGTAGGCCGGAACATCGCGTCGCTCGGCGAGACGCTCGTCACGCGCGTCATGGCCGAAACGGGTCTGCCAGGGCCACGTGTCGAAGGCGAGATGGCCCGTACCGTCAGCCAGTTGAACCTGTTTGCGACAGTCGTTCGCAAGGGCCTGTGGCGCGACGCGACCATCGATGCCGGCGACCCGCAGCGCAAGCCGCTGCCACGGCCTGACTTGCGCATGCAGAAGATCGCGATCGGCCCGGTCGGCGTATTCGGCTCGAGCAATTTTCCACTTTTGTATTCGGTTGCAGGTGGCGATACGGCCTCGGCACTGGCGGCCGGTTGTCCGGTCGTGGTGAAGGCGCACGGATCGCATCTGGGCACGTCTGAACTGGTCGGCCGCGCGATCCAGAAGGCCGTGTCCGATGCCGGTTTCCACGAAGGTGTGTACTCGCTGTTGATCGGCGAGGGCAATGCTATCGGCGAGGCGCTGGTTGATCATCCGGCCATCAAGGCGGTGGGCTTCACGGGTTCCGAGGGCGGCGGCATGGCGCTCGTGCGCCGGGGTCAGCAGCGGTCCGAGCCGATCCCGGTGTTTGCCGAGATGACGAGCGTGAACCCCAGTTTCGTGCTGCCGGCAGCGCTCGCCGCCCGTGCTGAAACCTTCGCCAGGGCGTTCATCGACCAGATGACGATCGGTGTCGGGCAGATGTGCCTCAAGCCCGGTCTCGTGCTCGCGATCGAGGGTGACGGGTTCGAACGCCTGCGCGTCGCGCTGCGCGATGCGTTGTCGGCCAGGCCGGCCGCCACGATGCTGAGCCCCAACATCTACGGAGGCTTCATGCACGGAGTCGAGCGCCAGCAGAAGGGGAGCGGCGTCACTGAACTCGGTGCAGGTTCAGAACCTGCGAAGGACCTCGATGGTCAGGTCCACGTTTTTGAGGTCGATGCCGGGGTACTGCTGCACTCCATGGAGCTTGCAGACGAGGTCTTCGGTCCGGCGGCGCTGCTTGTCCGCTGTCGTTCTTTCGACGAGATGCTCGCCATCGCCGGGCGTCTGCACGGCCAACTCACCATGACGCTGCAGATGGAGGTGGCGGATATTGAACTCGCCCAGCGGCTGATGCCCGTGCTCGAGCGCAGGACGAACCGCATCCTGGCGAACGGCTTCTCGAATGTCGCCGAGATCTCGTACGCGACGATTCATGGTGGTCCGTTTCCTGCCACCTCCGATAGCCGTTTCACCTCGGTGGGCACCTCTGCGATCGACCGCTTCCTGCGGCCGGTGTGTTACCAGAACCTGCCGCCCGAACTGCTGCCGCCCGCGCTGCAGGATCGCAATCCGCTTTCGCTCTGGCGTATCCGTGACGGCGAGCTGATGCAAGGCTGATCTCTGGATGAAGACAGCGCCAATGTGCAGAACCCGCTTCAGATTCCGCCCGCCATCAGCCACGCGGCGTGGCGATCCAGGCCCACCTGGTATGTCGTGGCCGGGAACGATCGCACCATCCCTCCCGCTGTCCAACGGGACTCGGCGCAGAAGATGAACGCGACTACACTTACCCTCCAGGCGAGTCACGTGCCGATGCTTTCGCAACCGAACGCGGTGGCGGACCTCATCCGGCAGGCGGCGGAGTCGCTTTTATCTGACGCCTAGAAGGACAGCGGCGCAGAACCTGACCATGACTCACTCGTGGGGGAAAGGCGTCTCCACAGTAGATACGGAGCCGAGCAACGTTCCAGTCGCGCTTGCTGCGTGTTCAGATGCGCCTACGTCTTTCTTTACCCAGCATTCGTCTACAACATTGACAACTGGGACGGTATATCACCCCGGGTACGGATTACGTTCGGAATTAGTCGCGACGGTCCGTAGTCGGGTACAACGGCCGTTCGGGCGCTCATGTCGGTCGGCGGGTCCTCGGCCAAAGCGGCCATTGAGCATTGAATCTACGAACTGCCCATGTGAAGCGGACGGATGAACGGCTTTGGGGACGACATCAATACGCTCATAGCGGTTCTGTCGCGATAAGCCATACTGACGATCAGGTGCGAAACTAGAAGGACTGCTTAAATCATCAAGGAGTAAAATTGCTCGGCGGCAGATTGATGAGTTCCATGCTCCATTTTCATCTGTCCTTTCCCGATCATATGCATCGTTTCGATGCCGGACAGGATGATGCGGGCACAACGAAAATCCTTGAAGCCCATCATCGGTTTGATGATCCGTTTGATGGCCCGGTGGTCCTGCTCAACAATGTTGTTCAGATACTTAAAGGAAGGTCTGCATAAATAGAGCATATTTGAGTTGCCAAATAGCGCGACGACTGCGACGATTTGGGCATGAGACAAGCTAATCTGGGATTGGATTTGACGACCAAGCGAACGCGTAAGCGGGAGTTCCTCGACGAGATGAACCGGGTGGTTCCGTGGCGCGAATTGGTGGCGCTGATATCGCCGCACGCACCCGAAGGTAAGCGAGGGCGGCCGCCGTTTCCATTGGAGACGATGTTGCGGATCCATTTCATGCAGCAGTGGTTCACCCTGAGCGATCCTGCAATGGAGGAAGCGTTGCACGACGTGCCGCTGTTTCGAGAGTTTGCTGCATTGGATAACTGGAACATGCGTCTGCCTGACGAGAGCACGATCTTGCGATTCAGGCATCTGCTTGAGAAGCATGAGCTTGCGGCCCAGATGCTCGCAGCGGTCAATGCGGTGCTTGGCAGCAAAGGGCTGCTGCTCAAAGCGGGTACGGTCGTCGACGCTACGCTGATCCCAGCGCCCAGCTCGACCAAGAACGCGAGCGGTGAGCGCGATCCCGAGATGAGCTCGACCAAGAAAGGTAATCAGTGGTACTTCGGGATGAAAGCGCATATCGGCGTGGATGCCGAATCCGGGCTGGTACACACGGTTGCAGGGACGGCCGCGAACGTGCACGACATTGTCAAAGCGGACGCGTTGCTGCACGGCGAGGAGACTGTTGTGTACGGTGATTCCGGCTATCGTGGGATACAAAAACGTACGAGCGCAAAGGCAGTGGAGTGGATGGTCGCGATGTGCCCTGGCAAGCGCGCGGCGCTGGACAAGAATGACGCGCTAGGTCGCATCGTCAATGAAATCGAATACCTTAAGGCAAGCGTGCGCGCCAAGGTAGAGCATCCATTTCGGGTGATCAAACTGCAGTTTGGATTCGCGAAAGCGCGCTACCGTGGTTTGAAGAAAAACACTGCGCAGCTTATCACGCTGTTCGCATTGTCCAATCTCTGGATGGCGCGTCGCAAGCTGTTGAAAATGTGAGCGGTAGACGCCGCGAAAGCGGCGATCTACAAACATCGGACTCAATTTTTGGTCCGTATTCATGCAATTCCCAATGCTAAAACGACTTTCGAGACCCACCAAATTTCGAATGTGGTGAGCAGTCAGCCTGAAAATGAGTTGTTCAGACCTTCCTTAACCTGCCGGATCTTGATGGGCGTTTCCCGCTCGCATTGATGCCCTGGAGCGCAGCCAGATTGGCCCCGCTTTTATCCATGGTGACCGTCTCCGGCGCGCCATTCTGGTCGATGGCTTTTTCGAAGTAGCGACGCGCCGCAGCCGTGTCTCGATGCGCTTGCAACAGAAAATCAACCGTCTGGCCGGCCTTGTCCACTGCGCGATAGAGGTATTTCCAGTCACCACTGACCTTCACATACGTCTCATCCATCCGCCAGCTCTTGCCAACCGGACGCTTGTACTTGCGGAATGCTTTTTCGAAGAACGGCACAAGCTTGATCACCCAGCGATGCACGGTCGAATGATCAACCTCGAAGCCGCGCTCAGCCATCATCTCTTCAAGATCGCGCAGACTCAGCGAGTACGCCACATACCAGCGTACGCACAATAAAATCACGTCCATCGGATAGTGCAGTCGTTTCAGAACCTTCGTCAATCCCGCCGGCACGGCCTTTCGCAGAATTTTGGCTCTTTTGAAAACTCAGTGGGGTGTGCCAAGAACGCGAGCATCAACTGACCGATGTTTGCTGAGCTTTACCAAAGATGAAGGAAGGCCCTTCGGAGTCGGCTTGCAGGAGCAGGCTTCAAACCGCCACAAGCTGCGTGGGTAAAGAGCCCTCGTGGTGAGCGTTGTTGGAAAAGGCAGGGATCTACTCTGTCAGGTAGGAATCAAAGAGACGAACGTAAGTGAACCGCTGATGACGTGTCGATAATTTCATGAACTGATGTCAAAACCGGAGAGCCCACTGGCTCCGGGACAAGATTGGGCGATGCCTGCTGACGGCCCAATCGGCATCCGGCATAAAGGCGGCGTGAATTTGATTCAGGCTTTGGTAAGGAACTTGGGAACCTGTCGTCCCGATGTGAAGGGAGAAATCCAAGCGGAAGGCCTCCGCAAGGATGAGAGTACCGATGCGGGGCACAGGGGCGGAGACGTCTGTAGTAGGGTTGAAGGTCCTGTAATGGGACTGGACCGAAGGGGCGTCATCGTCCGGCGTTATCACGTCGGCAACTTGAAAGAGGAGGACCGGAGTGAATAACGCAAAGCCGTTTTGCATTTCCAAGCGAGAGGTGTTGGAGGCGTATAAGCAGGTGAAGGCCAACCGCGGGGCGGCGGGTGTGGACAAGCAGTCGATGACGGAATTCGAGGCAGACCTGAAGGATAATCTGTATCGAATCTGGAATCGGATGTCGTCTGGCAGCTACCTTCCGCCTCCGGTCTTGCGGGTTGACATACCAAAAGACGGGGGTGCGGGGACGAGACCGTTGGGAATACCAACGATTTCAGATCGAATCGCCCAGACGGTGGTCAAGCGATATCTGGAACCGCTAGTGGAACCGGTGTTCCACAACGATTCATACGGGTATCGTCCCGGACGGTCAGCGCATCAGGCGCTCGATGTGGCCCGGCAGCGATGCTGGAACCATGACTGGGTGCTGGACCTCGACATCAAGAATTTCTTTGGCAGTATTGATTGGGAACTCATGATGCGGGCGGTGCGCTGCCATACGGACTGTGCGTGGGTGCTGCTGTATATCGAGCGCTGGCTCAAGGCGCCCGTGCACATGCCGGACGGGACCGTAGTGAATCCGGATAAGGGCACCCTGCAGGGTGGTGTCGTTAGTCCGGTGCTGGCGAATCTGTTTCTTCATTATGCGTTCGACCGGTGGATGCAAAAGTCCTATCCGGACGTGCCGTTCGAGCGTTACGCCGATGACGCCATTTGTCACTGCAAGAGCGAAGCGCAGGCTCGGCGGCTCAAGCAGGAACTGGAGGCGCGGCTTGCGGAGTGCAAGCTGGATCTGCATCCAGAAAAGACCAAAATCGTGTACTGCAAGCAGGCCAACAGGCGTGCCGACTATCCGATCTGTCAGTTCGACTTCCTGGGCTATACGTTCAGACCGCGAAGTGTCATGAACCGGATGGGTAAGCTGTCCGTCGGCTTCACTCCGGCCGTAAGCAACAAGGCAGCCCGAGCGATGCGTCAAGAGATGCGCCGCAAGGGGCTGTTGCGTCGATACGATCTGGATTTGAATGACCTGGCGGACCAAACACGCCCGATCCTGCGAGGTTGGATGCAGTACTACGGGCGGTTCACTCGCTCTGCGCTCGCCAAGGCACTGCGTGCGGTTGATGCTGCACTGGTGCACTGGGCGCGCCGGAAATACAAGTCTCTCCAGCGCCGTAAGGCACGGGCATGGGTCTGGCTAGCGGGGGTCAAATCTCGTCAGCCCGGCCTGTTCGTCCACTGGGGTATAGAGGCGACGGTTGGGCGATAGGAGCCGGATGAATCGAGAGATTCACGTCCGGATCTGTGAGAGCGTGAGGGTGCGATTCCCTTGCGCTACTCGACTAATGCGGCTCAGCGGGCATGCGCGTTGAACGCGGCGAAGTTAAGTTTTCCGGCAATGAGAAACAAGACCGTGCGCATGGTTTCAAAGCGTGCATATCCACGAGCCTTGCGCTTTGCTGCCTGAAACAGGCCGTTGATGGCCTCGATGAAACCGTTGGTCTGACGGGTCTGGGTCCAGGCAACGATTCCATCGAAATGTCTGCGAACCAAACGGACGACATCCTTCATGGGCTCGACCTTGGAGCGCATGACGTTGGTGCACCACTGGTGCAGCATCTCGGAGACGACGTTGATTTGTTTGCGCTCGAGAATATCGCGCAATTGTTCTCGGTAAAGCCAGGCGCGCGCGGTGCGATTGGTTGTGTACTGACTGACCAACGCCTCAAGGTCAGTCAGTTGCGCGAGGTTCAGTTTGTCGGCGTCCTTGAGCAACGTCCAACGCATGCCTTTAAGCTGAGGGTCGAGTTTCTGCTGCTGCCGACGTACTGCGTCGAGCGCCTTGGACGCGTGGGCGACGACGTGGAACTTGTCAAAGGTAACTCGCGCTTCGGGGAGATGTTCATTGACGCCCTTGATGAAAGCCGGCGACATGTCGATGCTGACCGAGCTCACTTGCTCGGGCGAGCCGCCGTGTTCGCTTAGGTAGGTGGCCAAGCGCTCTATCGTGCTGGCATCCTTGCATGTGGTGACGAACACGACCCGCCGCGCCTGCATGTCGGCGACCAGCGTCAGATACTCATGACCGCGACGGTACGAGGTTTCGTCAATCGCCACCGCCGTCACACCCGACAGGTCGGCCGCCGCGAGTGCCAACTCCACATACCGCGAACAGATGGCATGTACTCGATGCCACGACAGATTGACCGCGCGTGCAACGGCGGCGAACGGCATCTGCTGCGCGAGCATCAACACGAGCGCCTCGAACAACAATGTAAAGCCGCTGAGCTGGCCCACCCAACCTGGCTCAACCAAACGCACTGAACCATCGGGCAGGCGCACCCTGGGCACCCGCACTTCGAGGAAGCACTCGTGCTGGAAGAAATTCAGATGCCGCAGGCGCTTGATTTGCGTGTCGTGCACGGGATGCTCGCCGGCAACTCCGGCATAGCCAAATCGGCTGCCTGCAACGAAGTCAACGGCGATGTTGAGCTGCCGCTGAGCAGCATCGAAGTCAACACTTCGGACATACCAAGGAGCCGTGATACCGAGGGCGGATTCGAACAATTGATTCGTCATAGCTGATTGGCTTTACATGGGTGATTCCCCCAATTCTGCCGCAATCACCCATGACTCATCTTACTGGGTGAGCGCGCCTCAAGGGTTCGCTGCGCCGGGCTCACGCCCGCCCTTGACCCGCCAAACCCACCCACTCCAAATTCAAAAGAGGCAGAATTTTCCTCATCCCAAACTTCAGAAATTTTGTCCACCGAACTTTACCTCAACGCCTTAGCGCGACAGAACCATTGTAATGACCTACAGAAAATCCTAAATTTCCTTACCGCGAGCGCCGACGGGATCTGTGGCATAGGGCTCTCATATGTTCGTAGTCCGAGCTATCGTGCCTGAGAATGCCGATAAGCATGCTGCTTTTGATAGCGACGCTCGATCGGGAGCACCTGCTTTTCGGCGGCGATTCGGAAGGGGCGAATACGACACACCTCTTCTTGCATCCTATGGAATACGTGATCGGGCAGCCGGAAGCAGACGTTGGCCAGCTAGCCTTTCAAGGATGGCAAGCGGTCCGTACGCAGGCTGGATCAACGCCGTGACGGGCAGAAAAAACGTCTGCTCCAGCATGAACTGCCCCGACAGCACGGCGTGCGATGCCTGATCAGAGAAGCAGATCCATGTACTGCCTGGCTGAAACGTCACGAGTTCCTGAGCGCAATCACGTTGATAGCTCAGGTCTGCCTTCATGGCGTCGTGCAGGCCAAGCATCAGATGGTCGTATGGGGTGCGCCTCGACTTCGTGATTCGCAATTTTTCGAGAAGCCAGGCGCTACCCGGTCTTTGCGGGGGAATGCCTGTGATGAATCGGCGCGCGACGGCCTCGAACGGCTCGCCGACGCGCCATACACGCGGTATGCCGGCCGGATTGATGTTGGCGAAGACCCGAACGATGCGCATGCCATGATTGGGTCGTGAGGGAAATGCGTCAACGTGAAGGCGGCTGTCGTCTGCCTTCCACGACCGTTTGCGATGTTCGACGGGGTGAAGACGCAGACTCGTTGGCTGAGATCGCAGATGCGCCTTGTATTCAGGGACAAGGCTTTCGACAAGGTGGCGCGCAGACGTCTGGTACCGCGCAATCAGCGCCTGAACGCAACGCTTCGCCGTGGGGTCTCCGAGCACACCGGACAAGGTCGTGCCGTCCGCCGAGAGGCTGATATTCCTGCGCGCTGGATTGGCAAGCTCCGGGCGAAGCAGCGACCTTTCGGATAGCGTGACGTCGAATCCCGTGTCCGGGAAATATAGCACCTTGCCCTGTTCAATCGCGTGCACGCACTGCGAATGAAAGGCTACCGGATCGGATGACAGCCGAGCCTGCCAGTCGCCGTCCAAGCGCACCACCTGAGACAAGTCTGGATGCATTTCAATTCCTGAAATCACGTTCACTATCTCGCTTCCCTCTTGCACCAAGCAGCGGCAACCAGCCATTCGTTCCGGTGGCCTTAAATCGCGACTCCAACCAGGCAGCCGTTAGGTGAAGGGCATGCGCACTGCAATGCCGAGAAAGATCAAATCGCAACGGATGCGCTTGATGCCGATCGGGTCCCCTGAATCGGATAGTTATCCGCGCTGTGGTAGGCGAAATTGAGCGAAAGCTTCACATGCTCAGACAGGTTTCTGCCTGCCCGGTGCAAGGTGTTGCAATGAAAAAACACCGCATCGCCTGCGTTTAATTCGACTTCGATGCCCATGTCGATGAGCTTCTGGTTCTCCGGATGATCCTCTCGGAAGAACAAGGCCTCATCGAAGCGTCCGTGATCCAAGCGCATGCGGTGCGAGCCCGGAATAAACCGGATCGCTCCATTGGCGGCCAGTTCAGAACCCAGGGCCAGCCTTACCGAGATCAGGTTGTCGCGTTCGAATGACCAATACCGGATATCTCGATGCCATCCTGTTGCGCTTCCATACAGCGGATATTTGCTCATCAGGCTGTTATGGTGTGCCAGAGACAATCGCGCCGGTCCGCAAAAATATGTCTCCAGCAACGCTTTACAGGCAGTCGAGGTTGCCCAGGCGGAGAAGGCAGGATGTCGCGCGTACGCCGCCAGTAGACGCCTGACAGTTTGGCCTCCGGGCGCACCCTGCGAATGCGGTGCGCCCGGATAGCCTACATCGGCTTCGAATTCGAGCGGTGGAATACACGCCGCAAGTTCATGATCTGCTAGCGCGCATAAGTGAGCACACTGTTCAGCGTCAACCATGCGCCGGACGACGACGTATCCGTCGGCGTCTAATGCCGCACTGTGCTCTCGGGCGAACGAAGAGTCGGACATTGCATTCCAGATATTTCAAAATCTGAGTGAATGAGGTAGGTGCGCCTCATTGGAAGCAGCACCAGTACACGCGCTAGTTTTGGGGCGTCACAGGATTGAAGTATTTGATTCCAATTGCGGCGCTGATCAGTTTCACGGCAAGAATCAATGCGATGCAGGCAGGCCAGCCCCCGGCGGCATAGGCGAAACCGGGTACAAAGGCACCCACACTGCCCCCCGCGTAATAGCAGCAGACGTAGACACCTGCGGCCGAAGATTTCGCCTTGCCTGCGACTGCAGCCATCTGCCCGGTGGCGGCGGTCTGAGCGACGAAAACACCTGTAGAAATGAGCGCTACGCCAATGAGCGCCACAACAAGATTGGGTACCAGCGTCAACAAGATGCCTACAGTGCTGGTAACGAGTGCAGCGATCAAACCAGTCTTATACCCGACCCGCTTCATCCAGCGACCCGCAAAAGGGTTAGCAAATGCGCCGAACAGGTTCAGCAGGAACATGAAACCCAATGCGGCTTTCCCGAGAAGAAACGGCGGCTTGGCGAGGTAGAAGGTGATGTAGGTGAAGACGCTCACGAAGACGAAAAGATTGTTGAAAGCGCAGGCATAGATCGCAACCAGGCGCGGATTTTTCAGATGCCGGGCCATCTCGAGAAAGCTCGTGCCGATGTTGCGCTGCCGCTCAAAGTGTTGTGACCGCGGGAGCAGAAGCCAGACGCACATCCCGCCCAAGGCGATGACACATGCCAGCACCAGAAAGGAAACCCGCCAGCTATGGAGATCAGCGGCAAGGCCGGAGATGACGCGCCCAGAGACGCTCCCCACGACGCCGCCCGAGACGTAGGCCGACATTCCCATGCCGACGTTCTTGCTGCTCCACTCCTCGCCGACATAGGCAAGCGTGACCGAGAAGATGCCTGGGATAAAAAGACCCTGGATGAAACGCCAGATGATGAGTTGTTCGAGCGACGTGGCCGTCGCAGCGAGCGCCATGGGTATCGAGAGACCAAGTATGCAGGCAACGATGACAAGCTTGCGCCCAATGGCATCGGCGATGACGCCGCTGAATGGCGCAGCAATCGCGACGGCGAGCGTTGTCGCTGTAATCGTCAGACTGATCTCACTCGCATTGGTACCGAACAGCTGTGCGAGCGAGGGCAACAGCGGTTGCGTTGCATAAACCGCAAGGAAAGGGCAGCAGGCACAAAGCGCGACAGCCCAGAAACGGCGACCGTCGGAGGTGGATGGTGCAGGGGCGACTCGAGCGTCGACCGGGGTATTGATGGACATAGCTGTTCTCGCAATCATGGCCCGCATACTAGGCAGCCTAGGATTGAAATTTAAGCCAATCCCAGTTGGCCGTCGCTCGCGTTTCTGTCAATTCGCGTCGAGAAAGTGACAACGTGCGCCGCACAGATTGTCGGCCAGCTCAGGAGGTTAGGGATCGCCGATCAGATCACGCAGGAGCTGATGCGAGGTACACGATGCGTCGTGCTGGCTCGACTACGAGCTCGGCACGTTACCCGTTCTGTGGTCCCTCGCGAAGACAGGCATGCCAATCAGAAAGTGCTCCGTTCCTCGATCCCGCAGTCGAAACGTTCGGGGCAAGGGCGCCAATGGAACACTCGGTGAAACACACACCTTCTGTAATGCCGACATCGTCTGCCGCGTGCCATGACTACTCGCTGCGGACGAGTGGCCCGCTTTAAATGTGCTTGTTCGATATGCGACCCAGGAGATCATGCGCGGATGTGTTCTGTGCTGCTTGCTTTCGACGATGCCAGAACTTTGAATCAGGGTTACTCGGTGGACGCAGCGGACTCGCCGTCGTTATGAAAATAGGCCGTTGGCGTGGCGCCCAGTGTTCGCCTGAACATGGCACCAAAAGCGCTTGGACTGTCATAGCCCAGATTGAGCGCTACCGATAAGATCGTTTCACCACGGGCCAGTTTTGGGAGGCTTGCCAAAATTCGAGCCCTCTGTCGCCACTGGGTAAAGGTCATTCCGGTGCCCGTAAGGAATTGTCTCGTTAAAGTACGTGAGCTCGCCCCGACATCCCGCCCCCACTCCGCTAGCGTCAACTCAATTGAAGGGTCGGCAATCAACTCTTCGCATATCCGCGCAATGCGTGGATCGTCGGGTATTGGAAGATGAAGGGAAAGGATCGATATGCTTTGGGCTTCATCCAGCAGGACGGCAACCAGTCGCTCCAAACGAGCTTGCTGGGCGTGCTTGTCTATCTCGAGGCTAGTCGCCCGCAAGATCAGCTCTCTCATCAGCGGTGTTACGTCGATGACTGCGCACTCCGGCGGGAAAGCTCGCTCGATATCGGTTTCGGGCTCGAAATAAAGTGTCCGCATTTGGAGAATGCCCGAAGCGCGGATTTCGTGCTCGAATCCAGCTGGCATCCAGACGGCTCGTTGAGGGGGGACCACCCACGTGCCACGACTTGTCGCAACCGTCATGACGCCCGTTGACGCAAACACCAGTTGCGATCGCCGATGTGCATGACGAGCGATGATCGCGTTGTCCGGGTAGTCCTTGGCCATGATCGCAACGGTATGAGCATCGCGACGTTCCCCAGGATGCTCAGGCGGTAATTTCATTCGGCGCGAGAATCTAAATTCGCGGTTCATGCTCACCAGCAAGCAGTACTTGCACGAGTGCATCAGGTTGATCGATCATGACGTCGTGGCCCGAGGCCACCGTATGGACCTGCCAGCCGTCCTGCTGGCGAAGCCGTGATGCCACGTCCTTGAAGGGAGACGGTGTGAATGCCGTTGCCTCGACAAAAACGCGCCGTATTCTGCTGTCGATCTCGCCGCTCAAACACAATTTCTGCTCGATGCAGCGCAGTGGATGTGCAGTACTCAGCCGTAATATCCGCTGGTGATCCCTATCATCGACGCTTGCCGGGACTGCTGGCGGCTTGACCATCCACCCACCGCTCTCGTGATCTACCCGACTGAGATGGGCGTCCCGACGCTCGGGTAACGTTGCATCCAGCATCGACATGCCATGCTCGGGCACGAAGGCATCCAGATAGATCAACCTTCGTAAGCGCTCGGGGATGCGGTCGGCCACGCCCGTGATCACAAATCCTGCATACGAATGGCCGCAGAGCACCACATCCGACAACTCTTCCCATTTTACGAGATTAACGATATCAAGGATATGCGTGTCGAGATCGACTGCCTGGCTAGCCAGATGGCTACGATCAGCAAGGCCGGTCAAACTGGGCGAGTAGACCTCATGCCCACGCGCACGCAACGCCGGGGCGACACGGGACCAACACCATCGGCCGCGCCACGCACCATGCACCAGAACGAACGTTGACATTTCCACCTCTACGCTACTACGAGTTCAAACGATTCAGTGACCCTACAGCCGGAAGCGCCGTCCACGTTGACATATGCGAGAAACGGCTGAGACCGTCCGGCGATTTATTCTCGTTCGCAGGATCACCGATCAGCATGACAGATATGGCAATCGTTACCACGCTCGATTCGGCCATTGATGATCGAGGTTGAGACAATAATTCATTCTTCGGCCTTACCAACCGCGGTTTTAACCGAACGAGTGGGTTGTCTCTATTGCTGTTGAATGAGCGCGGCTCGATCGTTACAAGCCCTATGGGCTGTTCATAACTGCCCTGAATGGGACAGGTTTCCCTGCAACTCGACACAGCGCCCCGGAATGTCTTAGCCGATATAGCGTATCTTGATTCCAGGTCGCTTCGAGCGGGGAAATCGACGCTACGCGTTCAACCGCCTGTATCCGATCTATATTGGATACCTAAATTATTAGGCATTTCCATCGTCTCGACCCGCGAGTTTTCAATCATATGGCAGCATGTCCCGGGAGCGTAGGTACGGCGGACCGCTCTGTGTTGGATGTGTCAAAGGTCGCACCGATCAGCTTTTCGGAGACGTCCCAAAGCCGCGACGCGACGCTAGCATCCAGTGCTTGTTTCGGAATCTTCGCGAGCATGGGCGAACCTCTCGTTTCGCCGAGTTTGTCGGGACCGTAATAGGCTCCTCCCTCGGCTTCCGGCGACGTAGCTGCGAACAGCGTCGGCAATGCACCCTGGGCCACTGGTTGAAACACGAACCACAAGTACTTGCGCATAAGACCAAAGGCGCTATTTGGCCCCGCGCCGTTGGGAAGCAGATCCGTGCGCGAGATGCCGGGATGCGCTGCAATACTAGCAATACCCCAGCCCGCTGCGTCGCTACGACGCTGCAGTTCCAGAGAGAACATTAGGCAGGCGAGCTTGGACTGAGCGTAGACCGCCATCGCCTTATACCCACGCTCAGCTTGCAGGTCATCGAAGTTAATAGTACCGTCCCGGGCGGCAATGCTTGAGAGCGTTACAACGCGCGGGCTCTTACTCTTGCGCAAAAGCGGAAGCAGGTGTGAGGTCAACGCGAAGTGACCAAGATAGTTAGTACCGAATTGCAGTTCGAAGCCATCATCCGTCGTTCTGCGCTGCGGAGGGGTCATGACAGCGGCATTGTTGATGAGTATGTCCACGCTACTGAGTTTGCTGCCTAGCCGCGAAGCGAACGCGGCTATGGAGTCAAGATTAGCCAGATCGAGCAATTCGAAACGTACGATGGCGTTGGTTACGTGTTGACGGACGTGCGCCACGGCTTCTCTACCCTTGGACGGGTTGCGACCTGCGATGATGACGTCGGCGCCAGCAGCGGCGAGAGCAAGCGCGTCCTCGAGGCCGAGGCCACCCGTGCCGGTGACGACGGCCTTGCGGCCGCTTTGCGAGTGTATTGCCGAGGCGGTCCAATTCGTCATGATCTTGCCCTTCGAGATGGTAAATGATACACTAAGTGCATAATATATTGCACCAAGTGCATTTTGTGCAAGAGGCAAATTGAAGTGATTTCGGAAACCATCGACGGCAAAATTGCCAAGGAAGGCCTGCGCGAAAAAAAGCAGCGCGAGACAAAGCTGCGCATTGCGGAGACTGGCTTGAAACTATTTTGTGCCAATGGCTATGAAGGCACGACGCTCGACTCAATAGCCGAAGAAGCCGGGATCTCTCGACGTACCTTCTTCTCCTACTTCAAATCGAAGGAGGAAATTCTCTTGACGTGCCAGGCAGGGGCGTGGGATGCGATGCGAGCGGACCTGCTCACAGTGTCGCCGGACGAAGCCCCGTTGGATGCGGTGCGCAAGACGCTGGTCAACCACGTGTCACGATATGAATCAGATCAAATGATGGCTATCGACCGGGTGATGCGTGCGAGTGAAACGCTCATGGCCCGGAAGCAAGCCGCGTACGCGATGCAGGAGGAAGCTTTTTACAATACCTTGTGCGAAGTCTGGCGGCAGCCGAAACGTCGCCCGGCGCTGCGCATCGTGGCAATGGTTTCGATTGGTGCCATGCGGCTAGCCCTTGAGGCTTGGGGCAAGCAAAGCGGTGAGCGGGCTGTGGTCGAGTTTTTGGAAGATGCCTTCGCAAATCTCAAAGCAGAGATTTGAAAGATCGCAAGACGGTGTTAGCGGCCCTAGTATGCGTCGCGAGCGTCGCTTACCTGGCCCGTCACGGCGTGCCATGTGAGCCGGGCGACCTGCGCGTACACAACTGCATTTTCTATACGATGCTGTCGTCGGGCAGTACTTGGCGTTTCGGGGATTCCGAGGTACTTATCGGGCCAACTCGCCATGGGCCGCCCAAGAGGCGGTGAGCGCTGGGTAGGCGTTGCGCACGGGCCAGATTGCTGTTCGAGACGGGACTGAGGAGCGGCAGCCTGCAGCTTCTGCTGGGCGGCTACGAAGCGTCCGCGGTGCCCATTCAGATTTCTGCCGAAGCGCGCAATCGTGTTCATGGATTTCATTGCACAGGTGTTTTCCAATGTCCGAGCGCTTAATGCGGACGGGCCGGCGAACGATGAATCGCAATAAACGCATTCCGGTGTGGCGGATGGAGGCAGCATGTTTCTGCCGCTACAGCCGAGTAGGGGAAGCGCTGACGGTTCGTTATTGCTAGTTGGCAAGCAGAAAATGTGGCCTTGGGCGCCTACTTGACGGTCAGTCTCGCTGCTGTCCGGCAACGGTGCGCAGAGGTCTGCGAACGACAGGCGGAAAAATCGGAGTCAGATCGCGAAGTAGCCGTTCGGATTCGCAGCAGGGCCACGACCGCTCCCCGGAGACTGCAGTTATGGCCATGACGACAGGCCTAGGCAATGGACCGCCGTCATCGTTACGCGGGGGCTCTGTGAGCCAGCCCGCGTGCAGGAGACGTTCGTCGGGAGCACCTTGCTTCAAGCATCGAAGTCGGTTGAAAAAGCGAGCTGCTTTTGCGCTTCCAGCGCAGCAAGCCGCTCGGTGAGGGCTGCCTTGATATTGTTGTAGGCATCGGTGCCCAGCGCCAAGCGTTTCGGTGCGGGATTCTGGTCAACTGATGCGATCATGGCCTGGGCCATCTTCGCCGGATCTCCCGGCTGACTTCTGAAGCCCGGTTCGATGAGGCGCCGCACCGCGCCGGCAGGGGTGTGCGCATAGGCGTCCAGGGCGGGAGAAAGGGCCGCACTGGCTGCGGCGAATTCAGTGCGGGCGCTGCCCGGCTCGACAATCGTCACCTGGATATTGAAAGGGGCAATGTCCTGGATGGTGGATTCGAAGAAACCCTCCACCGCCCACTTCGACGCGTGGTACAGCGATAGACCCGGCATCGCCCACTGCCCGCCCATGCTGGAGAGTTGCATAATCCGGCCGCCGCCCTGAGCGCGCAGATGGGGCAACGCCGCGCGCACCACCTGTATCGGTCCGACCACGTTGGTATTGAGCTGGTGACTGATCTGCTCGTCGAGCAACTCTTCGGCGGCGCCCACCAGACCGTAACCGGCGTTGTTGACGATCACATCGATGCGACCGAAGTGAGCAAATGCCGCGTCGACGACGCGGCGAATGGCGAACGTGTCGATCAGATCAAGGGACTGGAGCCAAAGCTGCTTACCATATTTTTCCTTCAGCTCAATCAGTGCATCCATCTTGCGGGCCGTTCCGGCAACACGTTCGCCGCGCTCAAGAATCTGTTCGGTCATCAGTCGGCCGAGGCCGCTGTTCACGCCGGTGATGAACCAGGTACGGACGGTCATATCTCTCTCCTAGCAGTGGGAAGCGCCACGGCTGCGACGCGACGGCGACAAGATTACCTGCTGAGATTAGACTTATAAACCGTATAAATTGGGATGAGCTATGAACTCCAGGTTTATAATTGTCGGATGGAAAAAGACAAATTGGACGGCATCGTTCCGTTTCTTGCTGTCGCCGAGCATCTGAGTTTCACGCGCGCGTCGCTCGCGCTCGACGTCTCGCCGACGGCTATCAGCAAGACCATCCAGCAGCTCGAACGGCGGCATGGCATCGTGCTGTTCCAACGAACGACGCGCAGCGTCGTCTTGACGGAACTCGGCGCCGCGTTTTACCAGCGCCTGCGGCCGGCAGTTGTCGAAATCGACGATGCACTGGAGCAGCTCTCCAGCTATCAGACGCGTCCCACGGGTACGCTGCGTCTCACCATGTCGCGCATTGCGATGACGCTGCTTGTCGAGCCGTTTGTTCCGGAGTTCTGCCGGGCTTACCCGGATGTCACGCTGGACCTGTCGCTCGATGAAGGAACAGTCGATCTCGCCAGCGGGCTTGACGCGGGTATCCGGCTAGGAGAGACCGTCGAAAAGGATATGGTGGCCGTGAGGCTCACACCCGAGATCCGTTGGTCCGTGGTCGGTTCTCCCACTTATTTTGCAAGGGAGGGGCGGCCTCAAAAGCCCGAAGACCTGACTCAGCATGAAGGCATCATCTACCGCTTTGTCACGTCGGGTCAACGACACCGATGGGAATTCAATCGACGCGGTCGTGACTTCTTCGTGGACATGGCGGGACGGATTGTCGTCAATGAACGCGCCTCCTTATTGTCGTTCGCCCGCCAGGGGTTAGGCCTTGCCTATGTGGCCGACCTCGAGGCAGCAGAGGATCTGGCCGCAGGACGTCTTGAGTCGGTGTTGCGAGATCACATCCGACCGACCACGGGGATGCACCTCTATTTTCCGGCTAGGACCCAGGCGCAACCCAAGCTGCGTGCGTTTATTGATATGGCTAGGCGTAAAGGAGCGGGGGCCATGTAGTGAGCGATGCGAAAGATAACCCATAAGCCGGTCCGGGCCGCATTGATGGTGTACCGGAACCATCGAACCCGAAGATCGGGCCCAGCCTCTGGGAACCGACGCAGTTTCGTGGCCGCCCTGTTCCTTCAGGCACTTTCATAGATATCTGAAGTGGCCGTACCACGAGCAGAACTTGGACGACTCCTTAATCACGTCAAAAGAGTTGGATGAGGTTCTGGTGGGCCGCCCATCGTGTAGCGATACGATATGGGATGCGAACCATCTATGTCGCTGACACCGAGAAAGGCGCCAATTTCCGCACCGATCAGGGCATGTCCTGAGAGCCGCATCCTCTGATCGGATTCGTACAGGGCCGCAATGACTCTTCCCGTGAACCGAGGGGACTCCCTCTTGGCTGTCGGACGTGACTCGGGAGGAAGCGTCATCAGATACGCGCGAGCCCGTTCTGTATCCAATCCGCCCATCCAGATCGACACCGCTGCGACGTTGTGCGGACGCAGCTCTTTGGCCATGTCGGCGGCCATCTTGTCTGCGCCTGCCTTTTGCGCACCGTACACGGGCCCGTGGTAATAGGAAACGGCCCCATAATGGCCGGTGTTCACGATCAGGCCGTGGCCGTTGGCGATCAGCAGAGGCGCGGCGTGATAGCTCGCGACGAAGTGCGAGCGAAGACCTACTGTAATCAGTTCCACGGCGGCGAGGGGCTTCTCCCAGAAACCACCCGCCATCGTGGTGGCGACCAGATTGGCGGCATTGTTGACTAGGATATCGAGCTTACCCTGTTCTTTGCGCACTCGTTCGAAAAACGAAGCAACGGCTGTGTCATCGGCATGATCGACTGCGACAGCGATGCCTTTGCCACCCGCCTTGTCGATCAAGTCAGCGGTTTCGCTGATCGTGCCTCCATACGGAGAATCATCGTCAGCGAGGCTGCGACCTGTGACATAGACGGTCATTCCGGCTTGGCCGAGCGCAAGTGCAATGCCTTTTCCTGCGCCTCGACTAGCGCCGGTTACGACCGCTACCTTTTCCATTTTCTTATCCATTTTTCACCTTAATTGGCATCCGGGTTCGTTATATAGAACTGTGCCTGGATCAGATTTCCGTCAGTCCGATACGGGTCCAACCAACTGATCACCATCCGCATGAACTCGGAGCTGGTGGAGAAATTGGCCTCGTCGGATGCGACAAAGAGACAAGGCGGCTGATCTCATCCGGCTCTGCGGGCACGGTACCGCCCGGTTACACGTGGCTTCCTCGAACCCGACAGCGACTGCACCGGCAGCCATCTCGCCGTCACGCGGCCGTCTGCATCCGTTGGAAGTGCCCGTCGCCCATGATCGACATCACTGGACCGTAGCGGGAGATAGTCCAATAATGTGACTAGGGCTAAATATAGGACTAGTTTGATGTCTGCAAGAACGCATAAATGTGGGACTTGGTCACATGGGTATGACTGAAGACGGTCCAGACGTGCTGAAAGACACGCGCCATGTCGGTCGCGTGCTTAGCCGCGTCGGCGACAAGTGGAGCGTGCTTGTCATCGTCCTGCTCCAGCCCGGCCCTCGCCGTTTCAACGACATCAAGCGCAGCATCGAAGGGATCTCGCAGCAGATGCTCACGCGGACCTTGCGTGCATTGGAACGCGATGGAATCGTGTTGCGCACCATTCTTCCCAGCAGCCCTCCACAGGTGCAATACGCGCTGACGAACCTTGGACAATCACTTAGAGACTGTTGCAGAATTAAGTTTGCATATTTTTTAGCCGGGTCCAGCAAG
>NZ_JAAVUQ010000039.1 GCF_018449515.1 Caballeronia sp. dw_19
GACGTGCCGCCACGCACAGTGGCTAACAGTGATAAAGAGAAAATCCGACTCTCGCAGTCCACCACGGCCGAAAGCAGCAACCCGGCATTGACTCCGACCGCTAACGCCAAAAGCACCACCTTGGCACTGACCCCGACCGCTGACCCCAGAACCTAGCAACCCAGCACTGGCCCCACCCACTAACACCAAAATCACCACCCATAAGACCCGCCCCCAGACCGCGCGCCAGCAAACCTCCCTTCGCCAGCAAACCTCCCTCCTTACCCTTGCGCCCCGATCAAATTCATCACCTTGATGTTCCGCGTATCCGGCACCTCCGCATACGACAGGACCTTCAATTGCGGCAAGCTCCTCCTCAAAAAACGAGCAAGCATGGCGCGCAACGCATGCTGCACCAAAAGCACCGGCGGTAATCCCATGTTCTGCTGACGCAGAATCGCATTTTGCGTCGAGTTCAACAGCGTCTGCGCCAAGCCCGGCTCCAGCCCCGGATTCGCCCCCGTCGCCAGCGCCTGCGACAACACGCGCTCCAACGCCGGGTCCAGTCCCATCACCTGCAACTCGCCACTCCCCGGATACCATTGCTGCGTGATCGCACGCCCCAACGCAAGTCGTACCGCCGCCGTCAGGTCGTATGCATCGGATATCTTCGGTGCATGTTCCTGTAATGCATCCAGGATCGTGCGCATGTCGCGGATAGGAACACCTTCTTCCAGCAAATTCTGCAGCACCTTCTGCAAAGTAGTCAGCGCCATCGTCTTCGGCACCAGATCGTCGGTCAACGAAGGCGTGTCCTTGCCAATGCGCTCAAGTAACGCCTGCACTTCCTGACGACCCAGCAATTCCGCCGCGTGCGTAACCACCAGATGGTTGAGGTGAGTCGCCACGACCGTGCTGGCATCGACCACGGTATAGCCGTACACCTGTGCCTGTTCACGCAGGCTCGTATCGATCCACACCGCCGGCAAACCAAACGCCGGATCGTGTGTCGGATTCCCCGGCAGCGCTGCCGAAACCTGCCCCGGATTGATCGCAAGCCATTGGCCCGGGAATGCTTCCCCTACGCCCACTTCCACGCCCTTCAACGCAATCCGATAACCATTCGGACGCAACTCCAGGTTGTCGCGAATATGGATCACCGGCGGCAGAAAACCGATTTCCTGAGCGAACTTCTTGCGGATACCCTTGATCCGCTTCAACAACTCACCATCCGCGTTCCGGTCGACCAGCGGTATCAGCCGATACCCCACCTCCAGCCCGAGCGGATCGATCATCGCGACGTCGTCCCAGCTCGCTTCGGTATTTTCGATCGGCGCGGCGGCGGTGGGCACGACGTCGGTGACCAGCGACGCTTTTTTCTTCGCCTGGATGCGCTGGTTCATCGAACGCGCGGCGTATATCAGACCACCGCCCAGCAGCAAGAACGCGAAATGCGGCATGCCCGGAATAAGACCCATGATTCCGATGATCACGCCAGTAATCATCAACACGCGCGGGTTGTTGAAGAGCTGCCCCGTCAACTGCGTGCCGATATCCTCTTCAGTCGCCACCCGCGACACGATCACACCCGCTGCCGTCGAAATGATCAGCGAGGGAATCTGCGCGACGAGGCCATCGCCGATAGTCAGCAGCGTGTAGTTCGTGGCCGCGTGCGCGAAGTCCATGTCGTGCTGGAGCATCCCGACAATCAAGCCGCCCACGATGTTGATGATCATGATCATCAAGCCCGCGATCGCGTCGCCGCGCACGAACTTGCTCGCACCGTCCATGGAGCCGTAGAACTCGGCTTCCTGCGCGACCTGCAAGCGGCGCTTGCGCGCCTGGTCTTCGTTGATGAGACCGGCGTTCAAGTCGGCATCGATGGCCATCTGCTTGCCCGGCATGGCATCGAGGGTGAAGCGCGCGCCCACTTCAGCAATCCGGCCCGCGCCCTTGGTAATCACCATGAAGTTGATGATCATCAGGATCACGAACACCACGATACCGACCGCGAAATTCCCGCCCACCAGGAAGTGGCCGAATGATTCGATCACCTGGCCGGCGGCATCGGGACCGGTATGGCCTTCGAGCAGGACGATCCGCGTGGACGCCACGTTCAGCGACAAGCGCAGCAGCGTGGAGAACAGCAGCACGCTGGGGAACGCGGCGAAGTCGAGCGGCTTCTGCGTGTACATGCTGACCAGCAAGACCATCACCGACAGCGCGATGTTGAACGTGAACAGCAAGTCGAGCAAAAAGGCCGGCAACGGCAAGATCATCATGCCGAGGATCATGCAGATCAGCACCGGCCCGGCGAGGGCCCGCAAGTTCTGCGATCCCAATGCGTCGGGGCGCTTCGAGAAAAATCCGGCGCGCGCGTTCATGCTGTGCTTCCTTTCATCGGGTCATTTGGGCCATTAGTGCCATTGGGGCCGTTGCTGGCTTGTTCAGCCGCGAACGCTTCGGCGGCTTCCTGGTCGGCTTCTGATTCGGGGACGCCGCCTTTATCGAGTTCGGGAGGAACCTCGAGGTTCTCGGGTTCGTCCGGCCTCGTGCCGCCTTCTTTCTTGAACTTGCGCAACTGGTACACCCACGCCAGCACTTGCGCCACGGCGCCGTACAGCGCGCCCGGAATCTCACGATCGATCTCGACGTTGTGATACAGCGCCCGGGCAAGCGGCGGCGCTTCGAGCAGCGGTATGTTGTGTTCGAGCGCCATTTCGCGGATGCGCGTGGCGACGAGGTTCACGCCCTTCGCTACGACCTTCGGCGCGCGCATTTCGCCATCGGCATATTTCAGTGCGACGGCGAAGTGGGTTGGGTTGGTGACGATCACGTCGGCTGTGGGCACCGCGGTCATCATCCGGCGGCGGGCAGCGGCGCGTTGCTGCGCACGAATGCGGGCCTTGACCGCTGGGTCACCATCGCTTTCACGATGCTCACGCTTCACTTCCTCCTTGCTCATGCGCAGCTTCTTCGCGTGCGTCCAGAGCTGGTAGGGGACATCGATTGCGGCGACGAGGAACAGTCCGGCGATCGCCGTGCCGCAGCACACCACGAGCAGATGCATGGTGTCGGCGAGCGCGAGGTTCAGCGGTTTCGTGACGAGGCCCAGCACTTCTTCCTTGCGGCTCCACATCGCCCAGCCGGCGAGTCCACCGACCACCAGGGTCTTCAGGATCGACATGCCGAGCGCAATCGGTCCTTGCACCGAGAAGATCTTGCCAAGCCCGCTGATAGGGTTCAGGCGGCCGAAATTAGGCGCGATGGGCTTGAGACTGAGCAGCCAGCCACCGAGCGCCATGGGTGCGGCGACGGCGGCCAGGGCCGTCAGCGCGAGCACGGGCAGCAGGGCCATGAACCCTTCCTTGCTTGCCGCAGAGGCGCCAATCAGCATCTGGTTGGTATCGAGAACGGTGTTGTGATTGAACGTGAACGCGCCGCGCAAGAGGGCCTGCATATGCTGGCTGATGGGACCGGACATTCCCCAGACGCCGAAGAATCCCGCCGCCAGCAGGGCGAACGACGTGAGTTCCCGCGAGCGCGCGACCTGACCTTCCTCCCGCGCCTTTTCAAGGCGCTTGGGAGTGGCTGATTCGGTCTTTTCGACGTCGCTCTCTTCTGCCACTTCGCTGTGCTCCAGTCCTGCAGGGCTTCAACGAAACCCCGACGCATTGATCCACTGCAGCGATTATTGCGAAAAGCAGCAAGCGGCCATTGCTTGATCAGGGTGGAGAAACCGGGGTAATTCGGGCGATGGAATCGGCGCAAACCACGCGCGGCCGAACAAAATGAAAAATGCGCCGGTCCCAGGGTGGGAAGCGGCGCGCAGTGCAGTGTTTTGAATCGGTCGGGCAGAACCGCTTTTACACCCCGTAGATCCCGGGCACGCGGCCATCGGGACCATAGAACGATGACTTGGGCGGCGCCATGGTCAACGCGGCAAGCGCATTACGGTTGTATTCCATGCGCGAGCGGATCAGCACGCCGATGGTGTTATTGCCTTGCCGCGCGCGTCCCGCCGCTGCGAGCAATTCCTGCCAATGCGAGGCCAGCGCTTCGTCGCCGGTAACGGCTTGTTCCATGCCGGCAAAACCCTTCGGCAATCCGAGCGCGTCAAGTTGCTCGTCGCGCTGGCGTTCCAGTACGGCAAGCTGCTCGGTCAACGCGGTTTTTTGTTCGATGATCGAAGGCAGCGTATCGAGCGGCGCGGCCGCAATGAGCGCTTTTTCTTCGTGGGCAAGGAGCGACTCGAACGCCTGGACGGCAGCGGTTTCGTCGATAACAGTGGCAAGCAGGGCGTCTTTCATGGGCGACTCGCTAAAAACTCCGGCCCGCATTCATAGCGGTGCCAAGGTCAAAAAAAGCCGCCCGGCGCTGCATCGTGGAAACGATGCGTCTATCTGAAACCTATCGTCCATGTGCCGCGGGCTCGCTCTGGGCGTCGCCTGCAACACGTAGCCGTTATGCTCAGCCGCCGGCCGGCGGGGTGTTCGTTTGGATCAGTTCACGTGCGCTGCTGAGCATGCCGTCGGCGACCTTGCCCGAATCGACCTTGTAGCTGCCGTCGTTCAACGAGGCCTTGATCGACGCGACTTTCGCCGTATCGATGTCGGACGTGCCCGACGTGCGCAAATCCGTCGATAACGCCGACAAGCTCACCGTCGAATTCGAGCCGCCGGTGCTGCTGGCCGTGCCGCCGGTCGTGCTGGTGGCTTGCGCGTCGGCTTGCGCCGCACGTTGTTGTGCAGCTTCCTGCAAAGCTGCGATCTGGCTGGTGTTGCTGGTATCGATTTTCACGATGGTCTTCCCTGACGATGTGATCCCTTTATCGGCGGACCTACGTAAAAACTTTAACCCTCCCGCCGCCCAGACCACGCGCCAGTCAGCTCTATCTTCCGCTCAGCCTTACCGGATAAGCCCGATAAGGAATTGCAACAATTTGAAACAGGTGAGGGATAACCCACATAGGGCGCCTCCGGACCATTTTTCAAAGCTGGATCTCCACGGTCGAGCCGTCTTTCACAATGCCGGAAATGATCTGTCCCCCCGCCGTTTTGACGCGGACCTGCTGACCCGGCGCGGCGTTATTCATGACGCTGCCTTCCGCTGATATCGAAAAGCCCGTTCCGGCGGTCACCACGCGTACGCTCTGTCCGATCACCACGGCGCCGGCGCCGCGCAGCATGTCGGTGCGCAGCGGCAGGCCCGCCGCGAGCCGCGACAACGTCACCGCGCCGACGGCTTGTGACGGGTCCGTGACAATGGCTTGCGGCATGCTGGTGAGATCACCGTCGCGGGGAATCAGGTCGGCAGCGGTGAGCACTTCGCCGGGCGCAACCGCACGGGCGGCAAGGTAATACGTGGCCATTACCGAGACGCGTGCTTGCAGGTAGAGCGTCCACGGCCGGTCGCCGGAGCAACGCACGCCGACGGTGGTGCGGCCCCAGAGACGCGAACCCGCCGGCAGGAACGGCTCGAGCGTCGAACAGGCCGCGAGGCCGCGCGGGAAGACGGGCGTAACGGTGATGTCGGCCTTGCCGGGTAACCCCGCCGCCTGCTGGGTCAGGAAGATGAGCGCAGCGGCGCGCACCGAGTCGCCGTCCTGGGTCTGCTGGTTGGGCGCGCCGGCCATTGCGGGCACGGGCTGGAGCGGGGCGCGGATGGGCGCGGCGGTGCGCATCGAAACGGGCATCATGCCGGCGACCGGCGTGGCAGGCGCAGCCGCGATCGGCCTCACCTGGAAGCCTCGCGAGGTGCCCTGGGCCGATGCGCTGCCGTCCGTCGCGACAACCACGGGCATTACGTCGCGCGAGGATGTGGTGACGCGGGGAAGGGTATCGGTGGCGTTGTTTCCAGCGTTACTGATACTGGCAGGCGCTTTCGGCTCGCCATTACCGGGGATCTCGATCATTGCGCCGGCATCGGGGGCATTGTTCGATGCCGCTGCGCTCCGGCTCGGCGTCATCGCCAGCCTGGGCGCCGTAGCCGTGGGCTTCGCTGCCTTCGCTTCGCCCGGCCCGGGAATCACGATGAAACCGCTGGTATCGGCGGAAGAGGAGGACGCATCGGCGGCGTCGGCGTGGGCATCGAGTGCTTGCGCGGCGGCACGCATGGCGGCATCGGCTGCATGGGCCGCCGCGGCGTACCCCGCGGGACGCGAGGTACGCGCCGGCTGAGCGGGGCTCGCGGGCGGGCTTGCACTTGCGTCCACTGTCATGCCGGCGTCTTTCGCCATCGTCACGACGGCCGCCGGATTGGTTTCGGCGGGACCGGCAATCATGATCGTGCCGCCATTATCCTGCGCGCGCGCCGTTGTCACGCCTGCCGTCATGAGAGTCAATGCAAGCACGCAGAGCGCAACCGGAGCCCTCGGCACAACACGGCGAGCCAGGTGAGCGCGGGCTTTCACCAGGCCGTTCGCGGCCAGGCGATGAACCGCCGGCTTGCGAGCAGGCGCAGTGAAGCTGTGCATTGTGTTTCTCCCAAACAAATCCAGCAAATCCGGCCAACCAAAAACGGGCAACCCCTCATCCAAAGTCGGTGAATTCCTCAAAAGATCAACTCACGAGACGAATTCTAGATTTCGGCGGCTAAAGGCAAGCGTCGAATAGAGGCCGGCTTTCCCTGTTATTCGTCTGATTGCATCTTGCGTCTCCCTCCTAAGATTCGTCTCATGCAAAAGTCTTCGTTAGCCAATGGCCAATGACCGATGACAACCCGGCGCTTGCCCGATTGCCCGGCGCCATTGGCCGCGAAACGCGCGAAGACACGCGAAGCACCGCAGACAAGATCCGAAGCTGAAGGAGGACCGCCATGCTGGACAAGCTCGACCAGGAATTTGCGTTTGGCCGTGAAGCGCTGGATGTGCGCGCGTACCGGCAGGAACTGTTGTCGTCGAATATTGCGAACGCCGATACCCCGGGCTACAAGGCACGCGACGTCGATTTCTCCAGCGCCCTCGCAGGCGCGCTGAAAAAGACCGGCGCGGCCGCGAACACCACGGCTTCCGGCACCGCGCCGCTGCAGATGGCGCAACCGGTGAGCGTGTCGACCGGCGCGGCGCTCGCGACGACATCGGCTGGACATATGTCCGGCAACACCACGCTTACCGCCAGCGGTGGCAGCACCGACGACTACGGCCGGCTCGCATACCGGATTCCGAGCCAGCCGGCGCTTGACGGCAATACCGTCGACATGGATTCGGAGCGGGTCCAGTTCGCGGACAACGCGCTGCATTTCGAATCCGGCATGACGGTGGTGTCGTCGCAGATCAAGACGATGCTTTCCGCGATCACGTCGAACTGAACTGAACACTGAACGCGCACAGCGCGCGGCAGCCAAGCTAACGAGGAGAAGCAATGCCCTCTTTGATGAACATCTTCAGCGTTGCCGGTTCGGCGATGTCCGCGCAGGCGCAGCGCCTGAACGTGACCGCCTCGAACCTGGCGAACGCGGACAGCACGACGGGCCCGGACGGCCAGCCGTACAAGGCGAAGCAGGTGGTATTCGCCGTCGATCCGCTCGGCGGCGCGCGCACGGCGTCCGGCCAGCAAGTGGGCGGCGTGCAGGTGACGGGCGTGATCGACGACCCGACGCCGATGAAAACCAGCTACGACCCGACCAATCCTGCAGCCAACCCGGACGGCTACGTGACCTTGCCGAACGTCGATCCCGTGCAGGAAATGGTCAACATGATTTCAGCGTCTCGTTCGTATCAGGCGAATGTGGAAACGCTCAATACCGCCAAGCAGCTGATGCTTAAGACCCTGACGATCGGAACCTGAGGACAACCCCGTGACAACCAATACTTCGATCGGCAACAACGGCACGCCGATGTCGCAGACGCTGCTGAACACCATGAACGGCACGTCGAGTTCATCGAGTTCATCGTCGGCCAGCTCGAGCTCCAGCGCGACCGGCGCGCAGTCGCCGGCGGACCTGCAGAACACCTTCCTGACGCTGCTCGTCACGCAGCTCCAGAACCAGGACCCGACGAACCCGACCGACAGCTCGCAGATGACCTCGCAACTCGCGCAGATCAGCACGGTGTCGGGCATCGGCCAGTTGAACACGTCGCTGAGCTCGCTTGCGACGCAATTGTCGGCGGGACAGTCGGCACAGGCTGCATCGCTGATCGGTGCGACCGTGCTTGCGCCGGGCAACACCATGACCGTGAGCGGCGGCAAGGCCAGCGCCTTCGGCGCGCAGACGGCCAACGCGCTCAGCGACATGACGGTGAGCATCACGAACAGCGCCGGCCAGGTGGTGCAGACCATCGACCTCGGGGCGCAGGCGGCAGGCACGGTGCCGATCTCAGGCTGGACGCCAACCGACAAGACCGGCGCGACGCTGCCCGACGGCACGTACACCATCACGGCGGCGGGCACGATCAACGGCGCCGCGGCCACGGCGACCGCGCTGTCCTCCTCGCAGGTGCAAAGCGTGGTGCAGCAGGCCGACGGCACCACGGGCGTCCTGTTGACGAGCGGCAAGACGGTCGCGTTGACCAGCATTGCATCGATTCTCTAAGCCTTTATTCATTAGCGCATTCTTCTAGAAGCGGAGACCGTCATGGGTTACCAACAAGGTTTATCGGGTTTGTCGGGCGCGTCGAACGATCTCGACGTGATCGGCAACAACATTGCCAACGCGAACACCGTCGGCTTCAAGCAAGGCCAGGCGCAATTCGCCGATATGTACGCGAATTCGGTGGCCACCTCGGTGAACAACCAGATCGGCATCGGCACGCAGATGTCGCAAGTGCAGCAGCAGTTCGGCCAGGGCACGATCACCACGACCAGCCAGGCGCTGGATGTCGCGATCAACGGCAATGGCTTCTTCCAGATGTCGAGTAACGGCGCGAACGTGTACTCGCGCAACGGCGTGTTCAACCTCGCGTCCAACGGCACGATCGTCAACGCCGCCGGCCAGACGCTGATGGGCTATGCCGCCAATGCGCAGGGCGTGATCAACAGCTCGGGCACCGTGCCGCTGGTCGTGCCGAATTCGAACCTGCCGCCGTCGGCCACCCAGAACGTGAGTTTTCAGTTCAACCTGAATTCGCAGCAGGCCCTCCCGACCCAGACGCCGTTCGATCCCACCAACGCGAATACCTATAGCGCCACCAGCCAGATCAACGTCAACGACACGCTCGGCGGCACGCATCCGGTCAACGTGTTCTTCGTCAAGCAGGCGACGGGTTCATGGGAAGCGTATGCGACCACCGGCGCAGACAACACCCCCGTCACGGGCACGTCGACCGGCGTGGCCGGCGATCTGGGCCAGGTCTCGTTCGACCAGTCGGGCAACCTGATCCCGACGCCGCCCGCCACCAGCATTACGCCGTTCTCCTTTGCGATTCCCGATGGCGCGTCCAACACCGGCGGCGTGCAGACCATGTCGATGTCATTCGCCGGCACGACCCAGTACGGCGCCACAACCGGCCTCGTGAGCAGTAGCCAGGACGGCTATTCGTCGAGCGAACTGGCGGGCTTTTCGGTCGGCCCGGACGGCACGCTGACGGGCACATACACGAACGGCAAGACGCAGGCGCTCGGTCAGATCGCACTGGCAACGTTCGCCAACCAGAATGGCTTGCAGGACCTTGGCGGCAACAACTTCCAGCAGACCGCGGCTTCGGGCCTCGCGCAGGTGTCGGTGCCGGGTTCGACCAACCACGGCTCGCTGCAAGGCGGCGCGGTGGAAAACTCGAACGTCGACCTGACCAGCTCGCTCGTGGACCTGATCACGGCGCAGCGCAATTACCAGGCGAACGCGCAGACGATCAAGACCCAGCAAACCGTCGACCAGACGCTCATCAACCTGTAAGAGCCGCCCACGCCGCGCACGAGAGAGTCATAAATGGACCGTCTGATCTACACCGCGATGAGCGGCGCCGCGCAGGCGCTCGAGCAGCAGAGCGTCACGGCGAACAACCTCGCGAATGCATCGACGACGGGATTTCGTGCGCAGCTTTCCGCGTTTCGACAGGTGCCGATGAACTTCGAGAACAGCGCGTCGGGCGACCCGACCACGCGCACTTTCGTGCTGTCGTCCACGCCGACCGCCGATTACACGCCCGGTCCGATCCAGCAGACCGGCAATCCTCTCGATGTCGCTGTCCAGGGTCCGGGCTGGCTGTCGGTGCAAACCGACGACGGCAGCGAGGCGTACACGCGCGCCGGCAATCTCCATGTCGATGCCAACGGCCAGTTGGTCACGGCGACCAACCTGCCGGTGATCGGCAACAGCGGTCCGATGTCGATTCCGCCGGGCGCGGAGGTCACCATCGGCAAGGACGGGACGGTGACTGCGCTGATGCCGGGAGATCCGCCGACATCGATCGCAATAGTCGACCAATTGAAGCTCGTCAATCCCGATTCGGCGACTCTGACGCGCGGCGACGACGGCCTGTTCCGCACCGCCGACAACCAGCCCGCCGACGCCGATCCGACGGTGACGGTGGCGCCCGCGTCGCTTGAGGGCAGCAATGTGAATGCGGTGGCCGCGATGGTCGACATGATCACCAACGCCCGCCAGTTCCAGATGCAGACCAAGTTGCTCGAATCGGCCAGCACGAACGACCAGGCGGCTGACAAGCTGCTCGACTTCAGTTAATCCGCAGTACCAGGATAAAAGACATGAACCGCTCTCTTTACATCGCCGCAACCGGCATGAACGCGCAGCAGTCGCAGATGGACGTGATTTCGAACAATCTCGCCAACGTCAGCACGAACGGCTTCAAGGGCTCGCGCGCGGTGTTCGAGGACTTGCTGTACCAGACCGTCCGCCAGCCGGGCGCGAATTCCACGCAACAGACCGAACTGGCGTCGGGCAGCCAGATCGGCACCGGTGTGCAGCAGGTCGCAACTGAACGTCTCTACACGCAGGGCAACCTGTCGCAGACCGGCAATTCGAAGGACGTCGCCATCAACGGCAACGGCTTTTTCCAGGTGACGATGCCCGACGGCACGACCGCCTACACCCGCGACGGCTCGTTCCAGACCAATGCGCAAGGCCAGCTCGTGACGTCGAGCGGGTATCAGGTGACCCCGGCCATCACGATCCCCACGACCGCGACTGGCATCACCATCGGCTCGGACGGCACGGTCACGGTGACGCAGCAGGGCAATGCGGCCAACACAACCGTCGGCCAGTTGCAGCTCGCGACCTTCGTCAACCCGGCCGGCCTCGACGCGCGCGGTGAAAATCTGTTCGCGGAAACGGCTTCGTCCGGTAATGCGAACGTCGTCACGCCGGGTTTGAACGGCGCGGGACAGTTGCAGCAGGGGTACGTGGAAGCGTCGAATGTGAACGTGGTCCAGGAACTGGTGAACATGATCCAGACCCAGCGCGCCTATGAAATCAACAGCAAGGCCGTGACCACGTCGGACCAGATGCTGCAGACGCTGAGCCAGATGCAGGTTTAAGTTGCACCAACCGCATCACCCGCAGCAGCGTAATTCCGAAGGATCACGAAGATGTCATCACAATTTTCACGGACTCTCAGCGTATCGATGGTCGCGCTGGTCGCCTTGGCGGCCTGCGCCCTCGTGCCCAAAGAGCCGATCACCCAGCAGCCGATGACCGCGCGCCCGCCGGCGCCGCCGCTCAATTCGGCATCGCCCGGCGCAATCTACAACGCGGGCTACGCGGGACGGCCGCTGTTCGAGGACCAGCGGCCGCGCAATACCGGGGACATCATCACCATCGTGATCGCCGAAAACGTCAACGCGACGAAGTCATCGGCAGCAAATGCGGCGCGCAACGCCAGCGAGGCGTTCGCCGTGCCGGTCACGCCGGGCATCTTCGGCGGGCTGTTCCACAACACCAATTTGAGCGCCAGCGGTTCCAACGGTTTCAACGGCGCAGGCGGCGCGAGCGCGGCCAATACCTTCAACGGCACGCTGACGGTTACCGTCACTGGCGTCCTGCCCAACGGCAACCTGGAAGTGAGCGGCGAGAAGCAGATGCTCATCAACCAGGGCAACGAATTCGTGCGCTTTTCGGGTGTCGTCAATCCGACGACCATCTCCGGCACCAATACGGTCTTTTCCACCCAGGTGGCGGACGCGAAGATCGAATATTCGGCGAAGGGTTATATCGATGAATCGCAGCAGATGGGCTGGCTGCAGCGCTTCTTTCTCAACGTGGCGCCCTTCTGATCATGAAACTCATTCCTCGCTTCGCTTTCATTGCGCTGGGGTTTGTTGCCGCGCTCGTTGCCGCACTTCCGCAGGCAGCTCAAGCGGAGCGCCTCAAGGACCTGGTTTCGTTCCAGGGCGTGCGTGACAATCCGCTGATTGGCTATGGCCTCGTGGTCGGGCTCGACGGCACCGGCGACCAGACCACCCAGACGCCGTTTACCACGCAAAGCTTGGTAAACATGCTCGGCAACCTCGGCATTACGCTGAATTCGTCGACCACCCAGAACATGCAGTTGAAGAACGTCGCCGCCGTGATGGTGACAGCCGTGCTGCCGCCGTTTTCGCGGCCGGGCGAAGCGATTGACGTGACGGTGTCGTCGCTCGGCAATGCCAAGAGCCTGCGCGGCGGCACGCTACTGATGGCGCCGCTCAAAGGCGCCGACGGCCAGGTCTACGCCATGGCGCAGGGCAATCTCGCGGTCGGCGGCGCGGGCGCCAGCGCCAACGGCAGCCGGGTCCAGGTCAACCAGCTTGCGGTGGGCCGCATTCCGGGCGGCGCGTTGGTCGAACGGGCCGTGCCCGCGGCCGTGACGCAAGCCGGCGGCGTCATGACGATGGAACTGAACACGCTCGACTTCGACACCACGCAGAAGATCGTGGCGGCGGTGAACAACGATTTCGGCATGGGCACGGCGATCGCGCTCGACGGCCGCACGATCCAGTTGCGCGCGCCGAGCGACCCATCGCAAGTGGTGTCGTTCATGGCGCAGCTGGAGAATATCGATGTCAGGCCGTCGCAGGCCGCGGCGAAGGTGATCGTCAATGCGCGCACGGGTTCTATCGTGATGAACCAGATGGTCACGCTGCAGAACTGCGCGGTCGCGCATGGCAACTTGTCCGTGGTGATCAACACGCAGACCGCCGTGAGCCAGCCGGGCGCGTTCTCCAACGGTCAAACCGTGGCGGCGCGGCAATCAAGTATCCAGTTGAAGCAGGACACGGGCGCGCTCAAGTCGGTAGCGGCAAGCGCGACGCTCGCGGACGTGGTCAAGGCGTTGAATGCCCTCGGGGCGACGCCGGCGGATTTGATCTCGATTTTGCAATCGATGAAAGCGGCGGGTGCGTTGCGCGCCGATCTTGAAATTATTTAAAGGCGACAGGTCATGAACGCGAACGGGACCGGTACGACAAGCAACGCGCTCGCAGCAATGAATACAACCGACACGGGGAGCGGCCTGGGTTCGTTGTCGAACCGGTTTGCGCTCGACGTGCAGGGCTTCGACGCCATGCGCGCCCAGGCCAACGCCGCGCCGCAACAGGGGTTGAAGGCCGCGGCCAAGCAGTTCGACGCCGTTTTCACGCAGATGATGCTCAAGAGCATGCGGGACGCCACGCCGTCGGACGGTCCCTTCGATTCGCACGACAGCGCGACTTTCACGTCGATGCTCGACCAGCAGCTTGCGCAAAACATGGGCGCGAAGGGCATTGGCGTAGCCGACATGATGCTCAAGCAACTGATGCGCAACGCCGGGGCCAGCGCGGGAACGCAGGCGGACGGCGCGGGCGCGAGCGGCGACACCAGCGCGAACGCCGGCAACATGGCTGCGATGAACGCGATGGCGAAGGCGTATGCGAACGCGGCGGGGTCGTCGACGGCTTCGTCGAAAGCATCGCTTGCCGGCAACGGCTACAGCGCCGACAGCGCGCTGACGCCGCCCGCGCGCGGTGTGGGCTCGGACAAGGTCGCCGCGTTCGTCGACCGTCTCGCCGCGCCGGCGCAGGCCGCCAGCTCGGCGACCGGGATTCCGGCGCGGTTTATCATCGGTCAGGCGGCGCTCGAGTCCGGCTGGGGCAAGCGCCAGATCAAGAACACCGACGGCAGCTCGAGCCACAACGTGTTCGGCATCAAGGCGACCAGCGACTGGAGCGGCAAGACCACGAGCGCGGTGACCACGGAATACGTGAACGGCAAGCCGCAGAAAGTGGTGGAAAAATTCCGCTCCTACGACTCGTACGAGGACGCACTCACCGACTACGCCAGCGTGCTCAAGAGCAATCCGCGCTACGCGCCAGTCGTGGAAGCGTCGCGCGATGCCGCCGGTTTCGCGCACGGAATGCAGAAAGCGGGCTACGCAACCGACCCGCAATACGCTAAAAAGTTGATTTCGATCATGCGGCACATTGCTTGATGGGTGCGGACTGAGTGCGAACTGGCGCACCTTTTGCAGCATCTAATATAAGTGGACGAAACGTATTACGAGTAAGGTGTGAAAAGCGACGGGGCCAATGTCGCAATAAAAGACGATGCAGGCTGACGGCGAGGAACGGGTGCATGGTGCGCCCGGACGGCAGTCGGCCGGGACGCATCGAAATGGAGAGAGAACGTGCTGGTTCGTTTCGATTTGCGCGCTTTGCGAACGTTTTCGGCCGCCGGATACGAGATTAGGAAAGTTTTTTTACAGCCAACCCTAAATATTCGATCCCGGTTGCCGCTAAATGAAACATCGAAGTGCCGGACCCACCGGGTCCGGTTGGACGCTCGAACTGTCTCGGGGATCGTGACGTGAGCGAGCAAACGAACACGGCAAGCACCATGAACATGAATCCGCCAAACGGTTCCGACATCGCAGACGACGAGTCCGACCTTCCCGATTTCGGCCGGCGCAACCCGCTGGAAATCGGCGTCTCCCTGCGCAACCTCGTTAATCGAGCCGATTTTCTGACCGTCGGTCACGGCACGGGGCAGATCGTTACCCGCCTGCTCGACGTGAATCCGGCGGGGCGCACCTTTGTCTTCGATTGGGGTGGCATCCCCGAGCAGAACCAGGCCATGCTGCGCACGGAAAACCTGATGTTCCACGCGAGTCCCGACGGCATCCGTGTTGAATTCGCCACCGGCACGCCGCGTGAAATCGCCTTCGAAGGGCGCCCGGCGTTTGAAGCGGATTTTCCGCCGGTGTTGTTCTACATGCAGCGGCGCGAGTATTTCCGCGTGGAAGCGCCCGTGCTCGATCCGTACATCTGCAGCGGCGAACTGCCGAGTGGCGAGCGTTTTCGCTTTGAGGTGAACGACCTCTCGCTGGGCGGCGTTGCGCTGCGGACCATGGACGAGCGGGTTGCATCGATGGAAGTCGGCTTGATCCTGCATTCCGTGGAACTGCACTTCAGCAACCCGGGTAAAGTGGTCCTCGACCTGCAGCTGATGTCGAACCGGCAGACCGTGAATACACGGGGCGATCTGCGTTATACGCTCGGTTTCAAGTTCATGAGCTTGCCGGGGTCAGCCGAAAACACGCTGCAGCGCCTGATTACCCAACTCGAGATGAAACGCCGGTCGCTCGCGCGGTAACTTTGATACGGCGGCGAGCCCCGTGCTCGCTGCGCCCGCGCTTCAACGCTTCTTCAGTACTCCGTCCATCCGGCGAACTGACGCCCAATCTCCTCGCTGCTTCACCAATTGCCCCGATCCACGCCGTTGAATAATCCGTCATGGCGCAGTGCGCGCACGGATTTCATCGGGGCTTGAGCCGGACGGCGCCCACTTTGCGATGAAATTCACCCGCGCTCCGATTCACCGCGCCGGGATTCAACTTTTTCTGCAATCGGCCGATATACACCAGTTGTCGTCAAACAGCGGCGGCCCGGGCTTCGTGCCTTTACCAGGATTCCTTGCATGTCCCTATTCGATATCGGCGTCAGTGGTCTTAATGCAGCCCAATGGGGTCTGACGACCACCGGACAGAACATCAGCAACGCCGCAACTCCCGGTTACACCCTGGAGAAGCCGGTGTACCAGGAAGCGTCGGGGCAATACACGACCTCGGGTTATCTCGGCTCCGGCGTCAATACGGCGACCGTCGCGCGTTCATATAGCTCGTTCCTGACCACGCAGCTCAATAACGCGCAGTCCAACAGCAGTTCGCTGAACACCTACTACTCGATGTTGTCGCAGTTGAACAACCTCGTGGGCGATCCGACCACGGGTATTGGCGCCGGCATGACGAGCTATTTCACCGGCTTGCAGTCGGTGGCGAACAGTTCCGCCACGACGTCGACGCGCCAGTCGCTGATGAGCGCCGGGCAATCGCTCGTCAACCAGATGAACGCCGCCGCCGCGAACTACAACCAGCTCCGCTCCGGCGTTAACCAGTCGCTCACCAGCGCGGTCACGCAGATCAACAGCTACACCAACCAGATCGCCACGCTGAACGGCCAGATTGCGTCCGCGAGCGCACAGGGGCAGCCGCCGAACCAGTTGCTCGATGCACGGGATCAGGCGGTATCGAACCTGAGCCAGTTGACGAACGTGCAGGTCACCACCGTCAACGGCGCATACAACGTGTCGATCGGCACCGGTCAGCCGCTGGTCTCGGGTACCACGGCGTATCAGCTGCAGGCGGTGACGTCGGCGTCCGACCCGAGCGAGTTGTCGATCGCGTATGCATCGCCGAACGGCTCGCCGCAGACGCCCGCGCAAACGCAATATCTGCCGGACTCTACCTTCGGCGGCGGTACGGTAGGCGGATTGCTCGCGTTCCGCAGTCAGTCGCTCGATCCCGCGCAAGCCCAGCTTGGTTCGCTCGCGACCAGTTTCGCCGCTCAACTGAACCAGCAAAACGCGCTGGGCGTGGACCTGAACGGCAATCCCGGCACCGCGCTGTTCTCGACCGGCAGCCCGGTCATTTATGCGAATGCGCGCAATACGGGCAGTGCTCAGCTAAGCGTATCGATTGCAAATCCGACCCAGCCGCCGAGCAGCAACTACACGCTCTCCTACAACGGCACGAACTACACGCTCACCGACAGCGCAAGCGGCGCGTCGCTCGGCACCATCACACCCGATCCGACGACCGGCGCGGTCAGCGGCACGATTGCGGGCCTGAATATCTCGGTGGCCAGCGGCACCATGAAGGCCGGCGATTCGTTCAACATCCAGCCGACGAGCGGCGCGCTCGCCGCCTTCTCGCTGGTGACCACGAACCCGACCGCAATTGCGGCGGCGTCCCCGGCGGTGGCATCGGCGGGAGCGAGTAACGCTGGCACCGCGAACATCTCGGCGGCGACGGTGACCGCGGGTTATTCGATCCCGAGCGCCATGACGCTGACGTACAACGCGACCACCCAGCAGATGACGTCAAACCTGCAGGTCACGTTGCCGGACGGCACGACGGTTGGGGCGGGCGTGCCGTTCGCCTACGACCCTGCCCAGGGTCTCACCATATCCAACGGCACGAACGTCAGCGCAACGATCACCGGCACGCCGGCAAACGGCGATACCTTCACCATCGGCGCGAACAAGGGCGGCAGCAGCGACGGCAGCAACGCACTCGCGATGGCGAATCTGGGGTCGGCGAAGTCGCTGAACGGCGGCACGGATTCGTTGACGAGCGCGTATGCGAACTACGTCAACCAGATCGGCAACCAGACCAACAATCTGGAGAGTTCGAGTACGTCGGCGACCGCCGTGCTCACGCAGGCGACGTCGGCGCAGCAGTCGGTGTCGGGCGTGAACCTGAATGAAGAGGCCGCCAACCTGATTCAGTACCAGCAGTTGTACCAGGCCAACAGCAAGGTCATCCAGACCGCCTCCACGCTGTTCACGACGCTGCTCGGCATTTTCAACTGAGGCTTTCACGATGCGCATCTCCAGCTCCCAGTACTTCACGATGAACGTCGAGACGATGAGCAATCAGCAGGCATCGCTCGCCAACATGTACGCGCAGATCTCATCGGGCAAGGCCTTGCAGACCGCTGCAGACAATCCGCTCGGCGCCGCGCAGGCCGTGGCGCTGACCGCGCAGGCGTCCAACCTCGCGCAGTACACGACCAACCAGTCGTCCGCGCTGACCTCGCTGCAGCAGGAAGACGCCACGCTCACCAGCGTGACGACCGTGATGCAGAGCATCCAGTCGCTGGTGGTAAACGCCGGCAATGGCACGCTCAACGACACCGATCGGACCTCGCTTGCGACCCAGCTCCAGGGTTATCGCAGTACGCTGATGACGCTTGCCAACACCACCGACAGCAACGGCAACTACATCTTTGCCGGCTTCCAGGGCGGCTCGCAGCCTTTCGTCGACAACGCCTCGGGCGTTGGCGCGACCTACGCGGGCGGCCCCGGGCAGCGGCAGGTGCAGATTTCCGACACCCGCACGATCAACGTAGCCGATCCGGGTTCAGCAATATTTCAAAGCGTTTCGTCGAACGAAAGCACGCCGGTTTCGGCGGGATCGGCCGCCAATACGGGTTCGGGCACGATCGGTCCGGTCAGCGTGACCGACAGCAGCGACCCGGCCAACTCGTCGACCTACGCCATCACCTTCGGGACCACGACCACCGGCACGCCGCCCACGACAGTCAGTTCGTATTCGGTCACGGCTCAAGATCCGGCGACAGGCATAACCACGACCGTGACTCCGCCGACGCCTTATACGGCCGGCGACAACATCACGCTGGGTTCGCAGACCGTCGCTATTTCCGGCACGCCGGCATCGGGCGATACGTTCACCGTGGCGCCGGCGAACACCGGCAATATCAGCGATACGGACATTTTCACGACGCTCGATTCGTTGGTGAATGCACTGAAACAGCCGGCAGATACGGCGGCCGGGCAGGCGACGCTGCAAAACGCGCTGACCACCGCGGGCTCGAAAATCAGCAACACGTACAACAACGTGCTGACGACGCAGACAGCCGTGGGTGGCCGCGAACAGGAAGTCTCGGCGACGCAGCTCTCGACGCAAACGACCTCGACCCAGACCGCCAGCAACCTGTCGGACCTGGTGAGCGTCAATCTGGTCAGTGCGATCAGCCAGTACGAACTGACGCAGAACTCGCTGCAGGCCGCACAACAGGCGTTTGCGCAGATCCAGAAGATGTCGTTGTTCAACTATTTGAGCAGTTAAGCGCCGGGGGGCGAGCGGGAAGGAATTGATGTGGGTTGTAGGATGTGTTTTGGGCCGCCGGTTTGAAGGGCGGCCCTTTTTATTGGGTCATGGGGAGCATGTAGATGCCCGTTGAACGCCGTGTGGGAACCAATGCGGTGAATAGCCGCCTTATTAACCGCATTTTATGCGGAGAATAAATTGCCCTTTGCGGTGATTACGCCTCATAATCACCGCATGAAACGCGGAGAATGGACTTTTATCTGGGAGGATCCTGACTGGCCGGTCTGGCGCTACGATCTGTCGATGATCGCCGCGCCGCTGGCCGCGGTCAGTCGCGCCCAGGGGTTGCTACACGGCAGGCTAGCCGATGTCGGTTTGACCCTGCGCAATCAGGCGAGTCTGGCCGCGCTCACCGAGGACGTGCTCAAGACCAGCGAGATCGAAGGGGAAAGGCTGAATGCGGATTCGGTCCGATCGTCTATCGCGCGCCGGCTTGGGGTGGATATCGGCGCGCTTGCACCGGTCGACCGGCACGTGGAGGGCGTGGTTGAAATGGTCCTCGACGCCACCACCCGCTGCGATGCCCCGTTGACCCGCGAGCGCTTGTTTGCGTGGCACGCGGCGTTGTTCCCGACCGGCTTCAGCGGTATGTCACGGATCCAGATCGGCGCATGGCGTAACGACGAAAATGGCGCCATGCAGGTGGTCTCCGGTCCTATCGGCCGTCAGCGGGTTCATTTCGAGGCGCCGCCGGCCGATCGCCTCAACGCCGAGACAACGCGTTTTCTCGACTGGCTTAATCAGGACTCGGCCGTGGCGCCGGTGATCAAGGCCGGGTTGGCGCATCTGTGGTTCGTCACACTGCATCCTTTCGACGATGGCAACGGCCGTATCGCCCGGGCAATAGGCGACTTGCTGCTCGCTCGCGCCGACGGCAGTCCGCAGCGCTTCTACAGCCTGTCGGCGCAGATCCAGTCGGAGCGCAGCGCTTATTACGACATCCTTGAGCAGACGCAGCGCGGATCGCTCGATGTCACCGCTTGGCTTGCGTGGTTCCTGGACGCGCTGCATCGCGCGGTGGACAACGCTCAGCACACGGTGGACGCGGTGCTGGTCAAGACGCGTTTCTGGCAGCGCTGGGCTGCCGCGCCGTTCAACGAGCGGCAGATCAAGCTGCTGAACCGGCTGCTGGATGGTTTCGATGGCAAGCTGACCAGCAGCAAGTGGGCGGCAATCGCGAAGTGTTCGCCGGATACCGCGTTACGGGACATCGGCGAACTGGTGGCGTTGGGGGCGCTGCGCAGATCGGTGTCGGGCGGGCGCAGCACGGCGTACGAACTGGCTGATTGAAGTCCTGCGCGTTCCCGTTGTCCCGTCCGTCCGCGATCGCAGGCCGAATCCAAATCCATGCCGCAACGCATCAACGCCACAACGCCGCGCGAACATCTCGGGCTACGCCAGCGCAGCCAATGCTGCCTCGACCCACCCGAAGCCAATCCTCTCCTGTTCAAGACGCAGGTTTTTACGCAGCCGGTTATCGCGCAAGTCGTTGAACAGGGCCTGCTCTTGCTCGTTGAGTCTCGGCAGATCGCGCAGCGTTTGCTGTTCCTCCCGATCCCATTGCGACGCAAATGCCAGCAACGTTTTGCGGTCCATCAGAAACGACTCCGCATGATCGAACCGGCTGCGCAGTTGATCGAGGATCGCGAAGCCGTGGGTGTCGATATCGCCCCAATAATAAATCTGGCGACGTGTAAGCCATTGCGCGTTGGCCAGCATCTCGAAGCCATATCCCGCACCGAAGATGACCATGCCGTCCTTGACTGGCGGAAAGGCCAGGAAGTTGATTTCGTTTTCGGTGATAAAAATCCGGCCAACATCAGGGTTGAGTTCGATAAAGCTCGCGGCATCGAGCGTAATGTCTTGCGTGGCGTGCGTCGTCCGGAACAGGGCCTTGTCCGCGTCGAGCACGCGAAAGCGGATGCGCAACGGCTTTTCGCGCAAGCCAAAACGGCTGGCGAACTGATTCACGCCGGAGCGCGACGGGTCGACCGCCTCCGGGCTCAAGACACGATCGAGCAACTCCGCCAGCACGCCGCGATGACCCTCGATGAACTTGGTGTGGATATCGGGGATATCTACCTGCCGGAGATAGACATCGGGACGCGGATGAGCCTGGAACCACTCACAGATATCCAGCAGTTTGCTCCACACATCGGCAAGCTCGAGCGCGCGCAGCGGCCGCTCGGCAAGCCACGGCAGCAAACGCGCTTCCCGCGTGCGCGTCGTTTCCAGCAACGCTGCGAAGCGGGCCGTTTCCCGTTGCTTGCCGATAAAGGCCACCGCGTACTCGAGCGAATCGAGCCATACGGCGTCCGGCAAAGCATTGGCGCCGAATACCCGATGCCTGAACTCCCTCATTTCGACGCGGCAGTGGGTCATCGCCCGAAGCTCGATGATCCATTGCCGGATCTCCTCGAATCGATCGGCAATCTCGGCGGATGAAGGACCCTTGAGCATGAGTCGCCTGGGAAAAAGCGACTCGCCCCTGGCCAGGCTGCCGAGCAATTCTCCCCTCTCCCAAAGCCGCATGACCTGTTTGCGCAGATCGGCTGGCGTGGTCCAGCTCATTGGCCCTTCCTTGCTTTTTCCTCGCGATACTCTTCGATCGACAGATTGCGCAATCTCGATTCCCGCCCTTCCTTGTTATCGACGAAACCCACGCTCGCGACGAAGGGCTCGATGATGTGGATTTTCTGCAAGGGCGTGACGATCAGCAGTTGCAGATTGAGCTGCGCAAAAAGGCGCAGGCCGTATTGCGCGGACTCGTCGGAACCACGGCCGAACGCTTCGTCGATCACCACGAAGCGAAACGAGCGGGAACGCACCGCGCCCCATTCAAGGCCAAACTGGTAAGCGAGGCTGGCCGCGAGAATGGTATAGGCGAGCTTCTCCTTCTGACCGCCCGACTTGCCGCCGGAATCCGAGTAATGCTCGTGTTCCGTATCGTCCTCACGCCAACGCTCACTGGCGGCGAATACGAACCAGTTTCGTACGTCGGTGACCTTGGTGGTCCAGCGGCGATCCGGTTCACCCAAACCCTCGCGTCCCCGAAAGCGTTCAATGATCTGTTTGACCTGTAGAAACTTGGCCTCCGAATATTGGGCGTCGTCGGAACCCGTCAGCGTGCCTTCGGTGCAAGAACGTAACTCGCTTTGGAAGTCGCGAATATCCGCGTCGGGCGTCGACAACGCTTCGAGCACGATGTAGCGCCCCGTGTTGTAGTCAATCTGCGTGAGCGACTCGTTGATGCGCGTGATGCGCTCCTTGATCGTCTCTCGCTCTCGCGCCAGTTGCGACTGGAAGTTGGCCACTTCCCGAATCGTGTTTTCGTTCAGCAAGTCCTTGAAGCGATTTTCAAACCGGGGCAAATCATCGCCCTTCAGCTTGTCCAGCATCATCCGGTATTCACCCGCCGATTCAATGGCAACGTCCACTTCCTGCGTTTCCAGCGGGAAAGCGAGGTTATAGGCGCTCATTGCCTGGACGATCTTGTCGCGCTGGCGTGAGACTTTCTTGTCTTCGGCGTCGATAGTGGTCTGAAGAAATCCGCGCAGATCGCTTTCGCGGTTGTCGCAGGATTCCACCGTGAGCTGATGTTTGCCCAGCACTTCGTGCCAGGTCGATTCCAGTTGCCCGAAATAAGCCGTGTAGCTTTCGTAGCCGGGGTCATCGAGAATGGCGCGGGTCTGCGTGCGCAATTCTTCCGCGATGCTTTGCTTTTCGCCGGTTCGGGAACGCGCGTCCTTGTGCTCGTCGAGCTGGCTTTCCGTGCTCTTCAGCGCCGCGCTGACTTCACTCAACCGCGCGGTCAGTTGCGCGAGCATGTCCGACGCCGACTCGAGCAGCCGCTTTTCATCGCGTAATTGAGCTACCTCAACCGCGAGTGAATTCCAGTCGAGTTCACGGAACTCGGCATGCTCCTCCAGCTTCGAAAGTACCGTCAACCGATGCTTGCAAGCTTTCTGATCGGCCAGGATCTTGGCGACAAGACTGCCCAGTTCGCTCAGTTGAGCGGCCAACTGCCGGGCTTTGGCTTCAAGGGCCGCGATCTTGGCTTCGTTGGTCCATCCCAGTACATATCGGCTGCGATCATCCAGGCGATGACGGTCGTCCTTCTCATGGCGTTCACCCGGCGCCTTGATCTGGCCTGCACGCGTGATTGCCCGCGTTTCACGGCGGAACTGTTCCTGGGTGCTGCAGCAAACCACGTTGAAGCGGTGTGCGACCTCGCGTTCGAGCCAGTCGTAGAAGGGCGAATCCGGCTTGATCGCAAGCTTCCGGGCGAGGGAATCGGCCTGCAGCGCGGGCAGTTCGCCACGAACGCCCGACCGGATCCGGAAGAACACGAGCCGTCCCCGGAGGTGGGTTTTGTCGACCCATTCCACGACCGCCGCGTAATGCGTGTCAGGGACCAGCAATGACAGGCCGAAGCTGCGCAACAGCCGCTCGGCCGCGCCTTCCCAATCGCGCTCGTCTTCGCGGACCTGGAGCAGTTCGCCGGCAAACGAGAGTGACGCCTCAGGCAGATCGAGCGCCTCGCACAATGCCACGCGCATGGCGACTTGTTCCGCGGGAATGTTGCTTCGACGGCTTTTCAGGCTGTCGATTTCCGCCGACAACGCGTCGTGCTGCTGTTTCCCCTGAAGCAGGCTGACGCCGTGCTCGGTCAGATCGTTCTGATAGCGAACGTCTGCTTCCTGAGCGGACTCGGACAGGGCGGACAGGCGTTGGCGCAACGCCTGGAACGCGGCTTCGTCTTCCGCCGGATGCTCGCCGACGGCACGCACCAGCTCGGCATGATGCTGCGCCTTGCGTTTGCGGGTGTCGCAATCGAGGTCCTTCTTGCGTATTTCGGCGTCAAGCCGCTCCAGGCGGTCACCGCCGTTCTCGGCGATGTTGCGCTTGAGTTCGCTTTCTTCCACGCGCTGATCGTCACGCAAGGCTTCGAGCCGCCTGATCTGGCCGTCTTGCCTTTCCCAGTCCGCCGTCAATCCCGCGATGCGTTTGTCAAGCAAGCCAAGTTTCAGGCCTGTGGCGTAGTAGCGAAGCGCTTCACGGCATGCGCGCAGTCCTTCCACCTGGAGCAATAGCTTGGCGTATCGGTCGCAGTCGTCGGTGAGTGGCGTGAGACGGTCCATTTGCCGCTTGGCCTTGAGCACCGCTTCGTGCGCGCGATTCAGGTCGTCGAAATGGGCAATCAAGGCGGCAATGCGCGGCGCGACCTCGAAGGGCTCGAGCATATGGCTGCGCACGAAGTCGGTGAGATTGCCCACGGACTTCATCGATACGGTCTGGTGAAACAGTTCCAGCGCCTGTTCGTTTTCAATCCCGAAGCGACGGCGGAACCACGCGCCGTACGGGGGGAAACTATCGAATACTTCTGCTCCGAGGCCGCGCAGCTTCTTGCGCAATGCCGGGATATCCGTGCCGAAGTTCGCGAAGTCCGCGGCTATCGACAATGCGCGCTCGGCGCCGACGAAAAGCCTTGCGGGCTGGCCGTGCGGCTCCTTCATCCAGAAGACCTGGGCGAGCGTGATGGTCTGGTCATAACCGGCGTTATGAAAGGTGCCCAGGATGACGGAGTAGTTGTTGTGATCCCGCAGCGCGACAGGCTTGGCGTTGCCGCTCACCTCGTTGCGTTCTGATTTGTAGTGGCCGAGCACGTACGAACGAAGCGATCTTTCCTTGTTGTCCGCGCCGGCCGCCTTGTTGTAGGCAATGCGATGCGCCGGAACGAGCAGCGTGGTGACCGCGTCGACCAGCGTCGATTTGCCCGAGCCGATATCGCCCGTCAGCAGCGCGTTCTCGCCGTGCGGATTCAGCACCCATACGCGGGCGTCGAATGTGCCCCAGTTGTAGACCTCCAGGCGCTGAAGGCGGAAACCCGACAGCGCGTCGTCGGCCACGAAGTCGAGACCTGGCAGTTGCATGTCAGTCATGGGCGTCTGCCTCCGCTGAACCATCGAGTTGAGCGCGGTAGGCCGCGAGCCTTGCATCGAAATCAGCGAGCCACTGAGCGTCCACGAACGCTTTCAGGATGCGCTGCACCTCGAACGCGGCCGGACCTTCCTGTTTACCTGCCCCAGGTTTGAGCCGTCGCAAGAATCCCAGTTCGACGATTCTGTTGACATGCGTCTCGATCTGATCGACCACTTTTGCATCGTTGCTGCCGGCGGGCAGAAATACCCGCATCAGTTCGGTGATCTGTTCGCGCGTGAGGATGAGGCGAGTATCCGCACCGCCCGCGTCAGATTCGGCGAGCTTCTTTCTGAGCAACGCAAGCAGCAAGCTGACCGGGAACGACAACGGCCGCCGTGCGACGAGACGCGGCAGTTTGGGTTCGTCATCTGCCCCGTCTTCCTCCGGACGCGCGCGTAAAAAGGCGTACCCCTCCGCTTCGTCCAGCACCAGCGTGAGGCCCAGTACCGAAACATAGTCGCGCACGCGGGCTTGCAGTTCGAGCAACGCTTGCCAGAGAGCGGGGTCGCTGTCCCGGTAGCAGACGCCTTTGAGCAGCGGAATAACCACGCTGGAGAGACCGGCTGTGGAGGTTGTAGCTACGTCTGAATCTTGATCCGGCATGCTTACCTCACAAAAATGACGCGCGGAAAGCTGGCCTGCCGCGTGTGTTGCTCGCCGCTTGGCGCCTTGCCTTGCCAAGTCACGATATCGACCGCTTTTTCATCCACCACCGTCGTGAAAGAGTCGCTGCCGAGTTGCAGGTAGGCCACCAGTTCCGCCAAACCGTGTTCAAGCGGTTGCGTGTCGCATAGCTCACGCAACGTCACTTGAGCGCGATCCTGCAGGACATGACGGATGTGCCGCGCAAGCTTTTCGCGGTCGATCACGACCTGCGAATAGAGCGCGCCAGCGTCCACGTTGGCGTCACCGGCTTCCAGTGCGATATCGGCGAGGCGCGGTTTGAAAGACGGGACGTGCAGCGGCCTTTCCATAGGCAGCTCAATGTCGGCCGCCGTGTCGGCGATAGTCATTATCTGACCGGGTGGCGGCTGCTCTCGCACAGCCAGCGCATGCATCTCCACGCCGCGCAGGATGTCCATGATGCGGCGATTTTCCAGCCACGCCTGATCGTCGAGAAACCGTCGCAACTGCTGCGAAAGCGTGGCCACGGTTCGCTGCGTATGCTCACCGGCTTCCAGCCAGTCGTAATGCACCCGGCGCGTGCGGCCATCGGGTTTGAGTTCTGCGACGGGCGGCAACGCCAACACGCGTTCGAGCAGCATCGACAACTCTTCCTGCCGGCTGCTCGACATCAGGAAATCCCAAAAGGCGCGAAAACTTCGCCCCTGATCGGAGTCGGAAATGGCGTCGCGCTCGCCAAGGATCTCCTCCAGCAGCGCACCTTTGGCGCCGTCCCATAACGCAATGCGCTCGCGCACGCGCCGGTCCAGGCCACGGAAATTCTGCTCTACCTCGCGAAAATCGGTCAGGAGTTCCCGCGCTAACGCGATGAACTGCTGGAACCGGTCTTTCAGCTCGGTGGCATCGAGGAGTGCGATATCGCCTGTCAGCGCTCGGGCGATTTCCGCGTCGATGTCGTCGCGCCGTTTCTGCAACCCCGTGATCCGGGCCTGCGGGTCGCTTTCACTTCCTTGGCTCATTTGCTTGAGCAATTCGAACAGGGTGAGCAGCCGGGACTCGGTGCCGACAAAGCTGCGTTCCACCAGCGTCCCCAGCCACGCGATGGCTTTCTCGGTGGCGGGGGTGAGATCGAAGTGAGGTTCGTCCGAACCTTGAGGATAGAACTTGCGCAGCCAGCCTTTGTCGTTGGCGGCCCAGTCGTCCAGATAACTCTGCGCCGTTTTCGGGAAGGCCGCGGATCCCAATTGTTCGCGCAGGCCGAACAGTTCGTCCTCCAGCGCCTCGGCAAGATCGGCTTGCGACATGACCCGCACGTTGGGCGCGATGAAGGTCCGTTGCAGGAAGCTTGCTACAAGGGGGGCGTGATCGGATCGCAGGAGGCGCCACGCCGGATGATTCTGGCGCAACTGGTCGAGGGTGAAATAGTCGAGGTTCATGGGCGAAGCGCGTGACCGCCGGCCAACGGAAATGGGAGGGGAAATAACTGAATGATAGCCGCGCGGCGGAACAGCCAAGCGCGTGAGGTTGATTTGTTACGTGCCGACGAGAATCTAAAGCGCGGCCGCCACGCGCCCCATCTGGTCGATACCGCTATCGAAGATGCGCTGAAAGAACGGGATCATGTTGGGGATCATCAACTGGAGCAGCAGGAATCCGACCAGCATGGTGACCGGAAAACCCACCTGGAAAATCCCGATCTGCGGCGCCGCGCGATTCAGGATGCCCAGCGCCAGGTTGGTAATCAGCAACGCGGCGACCACCGGCAATGAGAGCAGCAAGCCCGTGGAAAACACGCTCACGCCATAGGTCGCAAGCGTCTGCCAGCCACGAGCATGCACCGCAGAGCCCAGCACATTCGCGCTCACCGGCACGCTCTGGAATGTCTGCACAAGGGCGCTGATCATTTGCAGATGGCCGTCGAACACAAGGAACGCGAGCATGGCGATGGTGTTCAGATAACTCGATATCACCACCGAATTCCCGCCGGCACGCGGGTCGTAAAGCATCGCAAAACTCAGGCCCATTTGCATGCCGATGAACTCGCCGGCGGCATCGATGGTAGCGAAAGCAATCTGCATCGTCATGCCGAGCGCCGCGCCGATCATGAACTGATTGATCAGGATGAGCACGCCATCGGCGGAAAACACCGTCACTTGCGGCACTGCGCCAATAGTCGGCGCCACGATCAGCGCCAGGAATCCCGCGAGCGCCACCTTGACGCGAATCGGAATGGCCTGGTGGCTGAGCATCGGCGCGGTCGCGATCAACGCGAGAATCCGCGTGAACGGCCAGAGGAACGACGTCAGCCAGATATTGAGCTGCGCGTAAGTGACGGAGAACATGGCTAGCCGGTGATGGCGGGCGTGATGGTGAAAACGTGGCGCATGTAGTCGAGCAGCATTTCCATCATCCACGGTCCGGCGATCACGAGCGTAAGCGCCACGGCGAGCAATTTCGGAATGAACGAGAGCGTGCTTTCGTTGATCTGCGTGGCGGCCTGGAACAGGCTCACGACCAGGCCGACCACCAGTGCGACCAGTAACAGCGGAGCCGAGAGCAGCAGCGCCACGTACATGGCCTGGTGCGCGATCGACATGACGGATTCTGGGGTCATCGTGTGAGTCTCGTTCTCTTTCTCTGACTTTAGGATACGAAGCTCTGCGCGAGCGAGCCGATCAGCAACTGCCAGCCGTCCACCAGCACGAACAACATCAGCTTGAACGGCAACGAGATAGTGGTGGGCGACACCATCATCATCCCCATCGACATCAGCACGCTCGCCACCACCATGTCGATGATCAGGAACGGAATGAAGATGGTGAAGCCGATCTGGAAGCCGGTTTTAAGCTCACTCGTCACAAACGACGGCACCAGCAGCGAGAGCGGCACGTCTTCGGGACCGTTCATCGGCGGCGCCTTGGCGATCCTTGCGAACAGCGCGAGATCGGCCTCGCGGGTCTGGCGCAGCATGAATTGCTTGAACGGCGCAACGCCGCGCGTCATGGCCTGATCCATCGTGATGGTGCCGTCGGAGAACGGCTTGTACGCGTCGACATAAGCCTTGTCGAGGACCGGCGACATCACGAACAGCGTGAGAAACAGCGCGAGTCCGACGAGCACTTGATTAGGCGGCGTGCTGGTCGTGCCCAGCGCCTGCCGCAACAGCGACAACACAATGATGATGCGCGTGAAGCCCGTCATCATCAGCAGCATGGCCGGCAGGAACGACAGCATCGTGAGCAGCAGCATCGTCTGGACGCTGAGCGAATACGTCGTGCCGCCGTTCGGGCCAGGGCTGGTGTTGAACGCGGGAAGTCCTGCCGTGCTTTGGGCGAAAGCGGTGTAGGGGAGGGCCAGCATGACGACGGGTAGCAACAGTTTCGCCAGTCTCACGCAGCGTGCAAAAAAACGAACCTGCATTACTTGCTCCCGCCTGCGAATTTTTGCAGACGTTTGGTCGCTTCACCGGCAAGGGCATCGCGAAAACGTTGACCGAAACTGCCTTGCAGCGCCTGGCCCTCGGTGGGGAGGCCGTCGGGTTTGAGTTCCACCGATCCCGCCGGCATGGTGTGCAGCAGCCGCACATTGCCGGGCGCCGCGCCAAGCACGAGCCATGTGTCGCCGATCTCCACCACCGAGACGCGCTCCTTATTGCCAAGCGACGCCCCGCCAATCACCTTCACCAGCCCCGTGCGCTTGGTGCCTGCCACGCCGAACTTGCGCGCAAGCCACGCGCAGCCGAACACGAACGCAATCACGATCGCCAGTCCGAGCAGCGTCTGCAGCACCGCGCCCACGCCAAGCGACGGCACGGCCGTGCCCGCGCCAACGCCCGATGCAATCTGCGCCGCGTGATTGACGGCGTTCATGTCGGCGGCGTGAGCTGCGAATGCCGTGGCGAGCGTCGTGAAAGCGACGGCGAAGCGTTTCATCGATTCAACTTCCTGATGCGTTCGGACGGCGTGATGATGTCGGTGAGACGGATACCGAACTTGTCGTTGACCACCACGACTTCGCCCTGCGCGATCAGGCAGCCGTTGACCAGCACGTCCATCGGTTCGCCCGCCAGGCCGTCGAGTTCCACCACCGAACCCTGCGCCAGTTGCAGCAGGTTGCGGATCGCAATCTTGGTACGCCCGAGTTCCACCGTCATCTGCACGGGGATGTCGAGAATCATGTCGATGTCATTGCGCGTCGAGGGCGCTTCGACTTTCGACAAAGGCTGGAACAATCCCGCCGATGAAGCCGCCGCCGGCGTTTCATTGCCGTTCTGCTCAGCCAGCGCGCTCGCCCAGTCGTCCATGCCAAAGTCCTCGCCCTTGAGCGGATCGGACGGCAGCGTGCCTGGTTCAGTTACGTCACTCATATCCACCTTCCTTCATCGTGTCGCTTGCGCTGATCATCTTCTGGACGCGCAACGCGTATTGACCATTGAAAATTCCGTAGCCGCATTCCATCACCGGCACGCCGTCCACTTTTGCCGTGACGACTTCGGGCACGTTGATCGGCAGGACATCGCCCGCTCGCATGTTGAGAATCTTTTCGAAGGTCGTGCCGATCTCCGCCAGATCCACCGTGAGTTCCACTTCGGCCGCCTGCACTTGCTGCGACAGCACGCGGATCCAGCGGCGATCGACTTCGAGCGCTTCGCCTTGAATGGGCGAGGAGAGGATGTCGCGAATGGGTTCGATCATCGAATACGGCATGCAGATGTGCAGCGTGCCGCCGGTCGTACCAAATTCGATGGAGAACTGCGTGACGATCACGATCTCGTTCGGCGTGGCCACGTTCGCGAATTGCGTGTGCATTTCCGAGCGAACGTATTCGAGGTTAAGCGAACGCACGCTTTTCCACGATGCCGCGTAGTGTTCGAACACGAGGTTCAGCAGCTTGCTGATGATGCGTTGCTCGGTCTGCGTGAACTCGCGGCCTTCCACGCGCGTGTGGAAACGGCCGTCGCCGCCGAAGAGGTTATCGACGACGAAGAACACCAGGTTCGGATCGAACACGAACAGCGACGTGCCGCGCAACGGCTTGATGTGGACGAGGTTCAGGTTCGTCGGGATCGGCAGGTTGCGGGTGAATTCGCTGTACTTTTGCACCTTCACCGGACCGACCGAGATTTCCGCCGAGCGCCGCATGAAGTTGAAGATGCCCACGCGCAAGAGGCGCGCGAAGCGGTCGTTGATGATTTCCAGGCCCGGCATCCGGCCCCGGACGATGCGTTCCTGCGTCGCGAGGTTGTAGGGGCGCACGCCGTGGAAGCGTGTTTCGTCGGCGACTGCGTCGACTTCCCCGGTGACGCCCTTGAGCAGGGCGTCCACCTCCTCCTGCGACATGAACTCTTCGTGGCCCATGAGTGTTCCTTGGTTCCTGTGCGCGGTTGCTTGATGTTTGGCGGTCGCGCTTCTTGCAGTTGGCTTGAACGTTTGCTTCTGCGTTTGCTTCTGCGTTGGCTTTTGCGAAAGCGGCTGAAGGCGAGGGTTGCCGCGCGGATTATTGAACGACGAATTCCGTGAACAACACTTCCTGGACACGCGCCGGACTGTCAGGCGTGCCGCCGGTCTTCTGGACCGTCTCCAGCAACTCTTTCGCGAGCTCACGCTTGCCGTCGATGCCCGCCAGATCCTCCGGCCGTTTCGCCGATAACAACATCAGAATGTGGCTGCGTACTTCCGGCATGCGTTCGCCCAGTGCTGCTTGTGCCTTCTGGTCCGGCAGTTTCAACGTCAAGCCGATGCGCAAGTAATGCATGGTGTCGTCGGACTGGAGGTTGACGGTCATCGACTCCAGCGGGAAAAACACCGGGGGCGCGGAGAGCGACGCCTTTGTTAATGCGCCCAAATCGGGCTTGTGCAGGAGGTAGTAATACACACCGGCACCGCCGGCGCCCAGCAAAACGATAAGACCCGCCGCGATCAGCAAGATGCGCTTCATCTTGCCGCTCTTCACGGTGACTATGGGTTGTTGAGTTGCGGTGGTGCTTGCCATGGTTGCGAACCTCTTTCTGTAGCCTGAATTGTTGGCGAAAGTGAGGTTTTGCGATGGGTCGAACAGAAGGGGTTATTAGGGCTAACTCGTGAGTTTGGGGGGTGTTGGCACTGGGGGGCGGTTTTTGGGTGTTGCTTGGGGGTGGAGGCGGGGGGTATGCCGGGTTGCCAGGTTTTGGGGTTAGCGGTCGGGGTCTATGCTGGGTTGCTGCTTTCGGCCGTGGTGGTCTGCGAGAGTCGGATTTTCTCTTTATCACTATTAGCCACTGTGCGTGGCGGCACGTCATTTCTTTGTCCAAAGCGACAAAGAAACGAAGCAAAGAAAGCGCTTTTAACCACGCTACCCTAAGTGTCCACAGCGTGCAGTTTTGATTCATGGGTGCCCCAAAAGCACGGTGCTCGCCAGAGCGACGGATGGTTGAAACCCTCCTTCTCGCGAATCCTGACACGAACACGCTTCGCCCCCAACGCTCTCGGGCAAGCACCAGCGCTCAATGACCTTTACGGTTCTTCAGACCATCACCGCGCTAAAGTCGGCAAGTCTCGGTTTGACCGGAAAACGCCCCGCTTATAGCTCGCGCGGCAAGCATTGCGCTCGCCCCCGCGTCAAGCAAACGTATCCACCAACCCAACTTGCCTGCGCACCGGCATGCTGATCGTGCTCAGCACATCCACGCTCCCCCCGCTATCAACACCGCCAATTTCGCCCGAGCCGCGGCCGCCTCGCCCCCCATTCGATGACGCTCCATCTCCCTGCTGACCCGATTGCTGACCCGCAAAACCATCACTCACGCTCGTACTGCCAAGCGATATCCCGCTGCCTTGCATCGCTTCACGCAAAGTCGGTAATGCCGCTTCGACCGCCGCCCGAACCTGCGCGTGCGTCGACACAAACAACGCGTGCGCATGGTTGTCCGTGACCTGCAAGACCACCTGCAACGGCCCCAGGTCCTTCGGGTTCAACGTCAATTCAGCACTCTGCTGATGACCGTTCGACAGAAACACCACCTTCTGGCTAAACGCCTCATCCCATCCACTCGACCCAACATGCGGCGCAATCGCCGCACTGCCCGCAGCCGTCGCCGCACTCTGGGCCGGCGCGCTTCCCGTCGTCGCGGACGCCTGCATCGAAGCCGAATGCGCAGCAGTCTCAGCAGTAGCTTTGTAAGCAGCACTGCCGTCATCAGCCGGTGTCGCGGAAGCCTGAGCCGGCGCATCGGCTTGTTGCGCCGCCGAGGTCGCGCCAGCTTGCTGCGTCGTCGATGAACGGCTCCCCCCATCACCCGCCGACGACGTCATCGATATCGCCCGGTTCGATGCCCTCGAACCACCACCCTTGCCACCCACGGCCACATTCGCACCGTTGGCCGCATTCGCTCCATTCGCCACGGCTGCGGCTGCCGCTACTGCCGCATCGGGCGATGGCGTCGCAGCACCCTGCGTATTCGCCATCTGCAAGAGCCCGGCGTGAAGCGCATCTGCAGCCTGCGCGTCGCTCAACTTGTCCTTCGACTGCGTGGAAGAGGTCGCGTCCGTTGCGTCCGCATCCGTCGCGGCAGTCGCCGGATCAGTCGCAGCCGTCGCAGGATCGGCGGCCGCACCACCCCGTGCCCTCAACATGGCCGCTGCGGTCGCCGCCGCAGTCGCGGCCGCTGCCGTCGCTGTGGCTTCGGGCCGTGCCGTCGCCGCATCCGTCTGAGCCGCCTCGTCCGCAGCGCTCGCGTCAGCCGCCGTCGTAGATGCAGTCGCAGCCTGCGCTTGATCGGCCGCGGATGAAGCTGATGACGCCGATGAAGCCGTAGAACTCGCCCCCGCCGCCTGGTCCGCGCTGTCGGCCTGCTCCGCCGCCGCCTTAGCCTGCGCAGTTGAAGCGTCGTCGGGCTTGGGTGCGTCGTGAACACTGCCACGCGCCGCCGATGCCGCCGCCGCAGCTTTCGCCGCCTGCGCTTGTGCTTGCACTCGCGCCTGGGCCACCGCTTCCTCGTTTGCCTTGGTGGTTATGTTGTGCAGCGTCGAAACAAACGATGCCGCCGCACTATCGCTTGCCGACGTTGCCGCCGCATTCCGCGATTGGGCAGCGCTCAAGCTAAGCATCGTGCTGGCAGAATTAACGGTCGACATACATGGCCTCTTGTATCTTGTACACGATAAAAATCGCTAAAAACTTCATGCCTTTTCGGCGCGCATCCGCAACATCTTGGAGGCGTGCTCATCGGAATCACGTTGTTCAATCCGTGCTTCCTGCTTGACCTTCACGGCTTCGCCGCGCGCAGCCAGCACTTCGTATGAACCCAGCTTCTGCTTGCGCTGCTGCCATTCCGGCTTGGCCGCTTCCAGCCGCTGGTTCGCGCCCACGAGCAAGATGCGCTGCTGGCCGATGGCGGAATCGAGGGTATCGACGAATGCCTGGAAATTGCGCAGCGTCTGCGCGGTCGTGCCTTCCTGCGCCGATGCCGTAAAACGCGCGTGATACTCGTCGCGATACGTGATCAGCGAGTTCAACTGCGTCTCCACCTCGTCACGCTCTTGCTGGAGCTTGCCAAGCTTTTTCGTGGCGGCCTCCAGTTCTTCTTCCGCGAGGTTGATCAAGGTCTTGATCGGCAGATGCTTGGACATGGACGTCAGATTCCTAAATTGTCTTTATTCGAACAATGCATCGAGTTGGGCCAGGCTCGGTTCAAACATGGCCTGCTCACGAAATCCCTGCTGCAAAAATGCTTCGATGCGCGGGTACAGCGCAATCGCCCGATCGAGTAACGCATCCCGCCCCGTGGAATACGCGCCTACATTGATCAAATCGCGATTGCGCTGGTAGCGCGACAACATCTGCTTGAATAAACGCACCCGGTCGAGATGCTTGTCGTCGATCAGCGCCGTCATCGCCCGGCTGATGGACGCTTCAATGTCGATGGCCGGGTAATGCCCCGCTTCGGCCAACGAACGCGACAACACAATATGGCCGTCGAGAATGGCGCGCGCTGAATCGGCGATAGGATCTTGCTGATCGTCCCCTTCCGTCAAGACCGTATAAAAAGCGGTAATCGATCCCGCACCCTCCCGGCCGTTCCCGGTCCGTTCAACCAGCGCCGGCAGTTTGGCGAACACGGAGGGCGGATATCCTTTGGTGGCGGGCGGTTCGCCGATCGCGAGCGCAATCTCGCGCTGCGCCATGGCATAGCGTGTGAGCGAATCCATCAGCAGCAGTACGTGTTTGCCCTGATCCCGAAAATATTCGGCCAGAGAGGTCGCGTAGGTCGCGCCCTGCATCCGCAAAATCGGCGACACATCGGCGGGCGCCGCCACCACGACCGAGCGCGCCAGCCCATCCTCGCCAAGAATCTGTTCGATGAATTCCTTCACCTCGCGGCCCCGTTCACCAATCAGCCCGATCACGATCACTTCGGCGCTCGTATAGCGCGCCATGGTGCCGAGCAGCACGGACTTGCCCACGCCCGAGCCCGCGAACAGGCCCATGCGCTGGCCGCGTCCCACGGTCAGCAACGCATTGATCGCGCGCACGCCGACATCGAGCACCTTGTGAATAGGCTCGCGATTGAGCGGGTTGATGGTCGGCGCGGTCAGCGGCGCATCGATCTTCGAGCCAAGGGGCCCAAGCCCGTCGAGTGGCCTGCCCGACGCGTCGACCACACGGCCGAGCATTTCCCAGCCGACCGGCAGACGCTTGGCGCCGGCCATCGGATCATTGATTGGTGCGCTTTCCAGCGGATACACCCGGGCTCCGGGCAACAGGCCGGAGACTTCGGTGGTCGGCATGAGGAACAGCTTGTCGCCGGAGAAACCAACGACTTCGGCCTCGGCCATCGGGATCGAACTGCCGGCGGGCAACTCGATCATGCATTCCGAGCCCACGCCCAGCTTTAATCCCACGGCTTCCAGAACCAGGCCGGCTGCACGCGTGAGACGCCCGCACGCACGCAACGGTTTCGATATCTGGCTGCGTGCCTTGCTGGCTTCAAGTTGCGCGCGCCAGCCATCCAGATGCGGGTTGTTCGCCATATCGGCGAGATCGACGATGGTCCGGGCCGCGATTTCTTCGATCGTCGGTTCGGCGTCGTCGTCCGCGGCGAGCGGACCGAACGACGCGCGCGCCAGTTCCTGTTCGAGCTCGCTCAACCCTTCCTGCGTGACGCGGCGCGTGGCGCTTGCATTGACATGGGTTGAATTCACCATGGTTGTGATCTCCCGAGCGCCGCCGCTACGCGCTCCCAGCGCGTGACATTGGTTGCATCGATTTCACCGCTTGCCGCATGCGCCCGGCAACCGCCACGCTCAATATCCGGATCGGTCCTGACCGACCATCCCGCCGCCTGGAGTTCTTCCAGCAAATACGCTTCGACAATCGGCAGATCCGCCGGATTCACTGTCAGATACGGCGCTCCCGCCAATGCCGGTTCTGCCGCGATCACCGAGCGCGCGACGGCCAGCACCGCGGTCGGATCGAGTGTCAGATGTTGCGAAACGACTTGTTGCGCGATGTCCAGCGCCAGCGCCATCAGCGCCTCGGCGACTACCGCGTCTGCGGCTTGCAGCGCGATCTTGAAGGTATCGGCCATCTGCGCCAGCCGCGTGGCTTCCGCACGCGAGTCGCGGCGGCCTTCTTCCACACCTTGTTCGTAACCCTGGTCGTAACCGGCCTTGTAGCCCATTGCCTGACCCGCCACATGGCCCGACGCCAACCCTTGCGCGTGCGCTTCATCGCGAACACGGCGCAAGTGCTGTGCCAGCGCGGCCTGATCGGCGGCGCTGCGATCGACCGGAACCGGATCGAACGACGCCATCTCCCAGCGCTGATAAGCGGACATGCGAGCCTTCTTGGCCGCATCGGCAGCGTGAGCCTTCTTGGCCGCGTCGGTAGCGTGAGCCTTCTTGGCGGCTTCGGCGGCGTCAGACATACGCGTCCTCGGCCTTGCCGCCTAACTGGATCTGACCCGATTCCGCCAGGTTGCGCACGATCTGCAAGATCTTGCGCTGCTGTGCTTCGACTTCCGAGAGCCGCACCGGGCCGCGCGAGTCGAGATCCTCGGCCAGCAGTTCGGCGGCGCGCTGCGACATGTTCGCGAGGAACTTCTGCCGCAGCGGCGGCTGGGCGCCTTTCAGCGAGACAATCAGCGTTTCAGATTCCACTTCTTTCAGCAGCAACTGGATTGCGCGGTCTTCAAGTTCGAGCAAATTCTCGAACACAAACATTTGATCGATGATCTTCTGCGCGAGTTCCGCATCGAATTCCTTCACGTTTTCGATCACGGATTCTTCGTGCGCCGTCGACATGAAGTTGAGGATTTCCGCCGCCGTGCGGATGCCGCCCATCGGCGCGCGCTTCAGGTTGTCGCTGCCGGAGAGCAGGGTGGTCAGCACGTCGTCGAGTTCGCGCAGCGCGGCCGGCTGGATGCCGTCGAGCGTGGCAATGCGCAGCAACACGTCGTTGCGCAACCGCTCGCTCATCAGCGCCACGATCTCGGACGCCTGGTCGCGGTCCAGGTGAACCAGAATGGTCGCGATAATCTGCGGATGCTCGTTCTTGATCAGCTCGGACACAGCGGCTGAATCCATCCACTTCAGGCCTTCGATGCCGCTGGTATCGCTGCCCTGCAGGATCCGGTCGATCAGCGCGCCCGCCTTGCTTTCGCCGAGCGCCTTGGTCAGCACCGCCCGGATATATTCGCTCGAATCGAGCGACAGCGCGGTGTGCTGCTCGGCTTCCTGGACGAACTCGGTCATCACGTTATCGAGCTGTTCGCGCGTCACGTTTTTCAACGTCGCCATGGTCGCGCCGATCTTCTGCACCTCGCGCGGTCCGAGGTACTTGAACACTTCCGCCGCTTCCGATTCACCAATCGACATCAGCAGGAGAGCGGCTTTATTCAGGCCTTCAGCGTTCATCGGACACCCAGTTCTTGACGACCGTCGCGACGATTCTCGGGTCCTGGCGCGCAACCATGCGCGCGTAGTCGAGATTGCGTTCGAACTTGGCCTTGTTGCTTTCGTGACCGAGCAAACTGACCTCGGCATCCTTTTCGTCTTCTAGCTGCGACTTCGGCATGGACGGCCCGTCGAGCAGCGACAGGTCATCCGGTGAGGCGAGCGCTGGCGGCGGAGGCGGCGGCGGGAACGCGCGGCGCAGCGCCGGCTTCACCATGCTGAAATACAGGAACAACGCCACTGCACCGATCCCCGCGTACTTCGCGAGCTGGATGGCGCGCGCAATCATGTCTGGCGTGCGCCACCACGGTACGTCGGGAATCACGGTCGAATCCACCAGGAAGGTGCTGTTGACCACGTTCACCGAATCGCCGCGCTTTTCGTCGTAGCCCATTGCGTCTTTCACCAGTTGCTGCACCTGCTCGAGCTTGTCGGCAGGCAGCGGCTGCATGGTCACGGCGCCCTTGGCATCGACTTGTTTCTGGTAGTTCACCACCACCGCAACCGACAAGCGCTTGATGCCGCCCATCGGCTGCTCATAGTGGCGCACGGTCCGGTCGACTTCGTAATTGGTCGTGGTGTCCTTGCGCATGCTGATCGGCGCGGCTTTCCCGGCGTCCGCGCCGCTGGCGGCTGCGTCGATAGGTGCAGACGCCGCAGCCGGCGGCTGGTTTGACAGCGCGCCCGGCACGCCGCCCACGTTCGCGCCCGCGGTGTCATTCGAAACGCTCGACTGCTGGCTGCGGATCGCCGTGTTTTGCGGGTTGGCGTTCGGGCCGTAGCTTTCGGCGGTTTGCTCGAGCTTCGAGAAGTCGATATCCGCGCTCACCTGCGAGTGCGCGTTGCCGGCGCCGAACAGCGGCGCGAGGATGGCGTCGATACGCCCCTGCGTGTTGCGCTCGATCTGCTGCACATATTTGAGCTGCGACGCGTCCAGGCCGTTCGCCGAGCTTTGCTGCGTGAGGAGGTTGCCGTCCTGATCGACGATGGTCACGCCCTTCACCGGCAGATCCGGCACGCTGGACGACACCATGTGCTGAATCGCGATGATCTGGCCCTCATCGAGCGCGCGGCCGGGGTAGAGATTCAGCATGACCGACGCGGTCGGCAGTTCCTTTTCCCGCACGAACACGGTGGGCTTCGGAATGGCGAGATGGACGCGGGCTTCGCGCACCGAGGAAATCGAGCCGATGGTTTTTTCCAGCTCACCTTCCAGCGCGCGTTGATAGTTGACCTGCTCGGCGAACTGGCTGATGCCGAACTTCTGGTTATCCATCAATTCGAAGCCGACCGAGCCGTTCTTCGGCAGACCTTGCGACGCGAGGCGCAGGCGGGTTTCGTGCACCGCGTCGCTGGGAACCAGGATCGCGCCGCCCGATTCGGCGATCTTGTAGGGAATGTTGCCTTGCTGCAGCGCAGCGACAATCGCGCCGCCATCGCGGTCGGAGAGATTGCTGAACAACACCCGGTAATCCGGCTGGCGTGACCACATCACGAGGCCCGCTACCACCACGGCCAGGATAGCCACGGCGATGATCAGCGGCATGCGCGGGTTGTTGCGAAACTGGTTGAGCGTCGGTATGCGCGGACTGAAGCCGCCGCTGCCGCCGAAGTCCGCGCCGCCCGCGTAGCCGGCTCCGCCCGCACCTGCGGCGATCGACCCGGCGGTGCCTGGCTGCGCGCCAGTCAGACCCATGCGGGCGTCCGGGTTGATCAGGTTGGTTGTGGAATCCATGCTTCGAAACTCTCCGAGTCTTGCGTTTTCTGCAGCGCGCACCGGCGATAGCCGTGCGCACTACAGGCACTTTCATGAGAGGAATTATCCGTAAGGAGAGGTAAGTCGATTCAGCGAACAGAAGCGAGTTTTGGTTTCCTTTCACCGCTTTGCGAAATGACGCTGCTGCTAGACTTTTTCCTAGTCGGTCAGGCCATATGGCGAACCGCTCAGGTTCCGGCGCAGACGCCGGCCTGAGGCCCGGGACAGGCTCCGGTTCGAATTGTCCCAGAAGTGCTGCAATCCCTATGTTTCACCGATTTTCAGTTCCTTTCCGTTCCTTCTGGAGACCCTATGAATGCTCCTATCAGCCCGTTGAGTTCGGCGCTCCAGCAAATGCAGGTCATGGCGACGCAGGCTGCAGGCGGCGCCGGCCAAGTCGCGAGCGGCAGCGTCGTGCCCGAATCGGGTGCAGCGAGCGCCGGCAGTTTCGCCGACGCGCTGAAGTCGTCTCTCGACAGCATCAGCAGCAGCCAGAACAACGCGATCAACCAGGCGCAGGCGTTCGAAGTGGGCGCGCCAAACGTTTCGCTGAACGACGTGATGATCGACATGCAGAAGGCGAACGTGGGATTCCAGTTCGGTTTGCAGGTCCGCAACAAGCTCGTGTCGGCTTATAGCGACATCATGAACATCGCGGTCTGAGCGCTGCGCCGGTTTTTCCGCATCGTCGATCCGCCGACTATTTCCCCTCCTGGAATTCGCTGTGACGCAAAGCACGCCTAAAGCTTTTGCCGCTTTCTCCGATAACCCGGATAGCAGCACGATAAACGGTCAGACAAATAGAAGGGTCTCGATCAGTTCATCGGCATCGGTTCATCACGGTTACCGTCAATAAGTGCGCCGGCGGGCAGCGCGTTGTGCGCGAAACGCCCACGGCAACCAACTTGCATGGGACCAGAGTAAGGAGAGGGTCGGATGTTTTCCCAGGCACACGGTGGGGCTAACGCTTATGCGCGCGTCGGCGTTCAGACAGGGGTAATGGGCGCGAGCCCGCACAGGCTGGTCGCCATGTTGTATCAGGGTGCGCGACAGGCCATTGCCCAAGCGCGGATGTACCTGCAGCAAGGCAATATCCCGGCACGCGGCGAAGCGATCACGAAAGCGATCAGCATTATTGAAAGCGGTTTGCAGCAGTCGCTCAACATGGACGTGGGCGGCGACATCGCGGCCCGCCTGGATGCGTTGTACACGTACATGTCGCATCGTTTGCTGGAAGCGAATGTGCGTCAGAGCGAAGAGGTGCTGGTGGAGATCGATGGCCTGCTGGCGACCCTGGAGGAAGCCTGGATGGCGATTGCACCCGATGCAGCAAAAATGGCTGCGGCGTGAAGCCGCGAAACATGCTTGCCCATAATGAAAACCACACAAGAATATTTCGCTCATTATGAAGCGATTGCCGCACTTTCTACGTGCATGCTGGCCGCAGCACGCAGTGGAGAATGGGGTGAACTGAAGACGATGCAGGGCGCGTACCGGGATCTGGTCGACGGCTTGAGAGAGGTCGATCCCCGTTCCGAACTGGACGACACCGCGCGTGCCCGCAAGCTCGAACTGGTGCGCCGGATTCTTGCCGACGACGCCGCCATTCGCGATCTCAGCACCCCCAGCCTCGCGCGTTTGTCCGCAGCGTTATTCACCGTGAACAGGCCAGTGCGAGTTTTGAAGAAGATGATCGGGTTCCGCTAGGGCGTGTTTGACGCGTTCGCGGCTCGTTGAAACCGGTGGCCGGCCGTTCGGCTGGACTGCTGACCCGAGGATACTGGCATGACTGGACTGGACTCCGCCGTCGCTGCGCTGCTTGCCAGCCGCACTGACATGCTGTTGTCCGCGCTCAATACGCAGACCAGTTCGACCGCGCCCCAAGCCAATACCTCGCAACTTTTAGTCGATACCCCCAAGGTCGCCACGCCCGCGGCCGTTATCAGCGCGTATGCCGTGTCCGGCCCGTCGACGCAGACCGCGTTGAGCGAGATCGCGCGCACGCTCGACATCATTTCGCGGTTCGGCGGCAGCACGACGCCCGCTTTGCCTGGCACCGTGCCGTTGTGGCCGACCGCGCCGCGCCTGGTCGTGGCCGCGAGCGCCTTCGAGAGCCTGTCCGGGTCGTTGTTTTCCTCCAGCTCGGCGAATGCCGCGAGCGCGGTCAACCCGCCCGCGCCGCCTTTGCCCGCGCCCGTGCTGGCGGCAATGCTGGCCCGGACCGTCGCGGACAGCGGCCTTTTCTACGAAAACCATATCGCGCTCTGGCTGGGCGGACAGCGTTCGCTCGCGTCGCTGCGAAATGAGCCCCAGGGGCGGGTGGACAAATTGGCAAGCGAATTGCCGTCGGATTCTTTCCTGGCTGCGGCTGACGGTGCGCCTGACGCCTGGATCGATGAAACGCTGCTGCCGCCCACCTTCGCCGCCGCCGATACCCCCGACGCGCCCAATCCCATGCGTCCCGTGCCTACGCCTCAAACGCCGCAGCAGGCGGCGGCGCTGGCGGCATCGGTGCGCGCGATGCCCACGAGCCTGTTTTCATCGACGGCGCAGGGAAGCGGAATAAGCGCGCCGCCTTCGGCCGCGCATCTGCAGGATTCGGCCGTGCAGGCGGCGATTGCCTCCGGCATTCATCCATCGACTATTCCGCTGGTCCGCCAACAGCTCGACGTGCTCGCTTCCGATCAGTTTCGCTGGTCCGGCGAAGCGTGGCCGGGCGCGAAGTTCGAGTGGGAAATCCAGCCGCAGAACCGCGCTCCCTATGGGCGCGATGCGTTCCAGGAGAGCGGCGCGGGCGCCGGTTCCACCGATACGGATCGCGCCTGGCACACGCGTGTCACGCTGAGCTTGCCCACGCTCGGCAATGTGGATGCCGATCTCGTGCTCACCGGCCAGCAACTGGTGGTGCGCCTGAATGCGAGCGAGGGCGGCGCCGCCCGTCTTGCCGCCGATGGTCATCATTTCCAGCAACAACTCGACGCGGCGGGATTGCAGCTCGCAGGATTGACCGTGCACGCCCGCGACGCGCTGGCTGACCTGGCCGCTGACCCGGCGTTCCCCCATTTCATCGATGCTGCTAGCCCGGCGGTGCCGCCACCGGCATCGACATTGCCATCGGCTGGGAGCGACACGTGAGTCCGCGCAACGATTCGCGCAAGCAGGCGACCGCGCTCGCCTACGACACCAAAAACGCCGACGCCGCGCCGCGTGTGGTCGCGAAGGGCTACGGGCTGGTCGCGGAAATGATCGTGCAGCGCGCGAAGGACGCGGGGCTGTATGTGCATGAATCGCCGGAGATGGTGTCGCTGCTGATGCAGGTCGACCTGGACTCGCGCATTCCGCCGGCGCTTTATCAGGCCGTGGCGGAACTGCTCGCGTGGTTGTATCGGCTGGAGAACGGGGTGGAGGCGGGTCCGCCGCCCGAAGTGGACCCTGCAATTCCGGTGCGCAAGGGCCGCCGCCGCCCGGCTTGATTCATCGAGCGCTGCGTTTTCGGCGTTATCCCCAAGCCTTTTGCTCATCAACCGCTGCTGGCCGGAGCCGCAAATTCCATGGCGGCGGCGTGCACGCCACGGACCTGATCCGCGAGCACCATCCCTACTCCGCGAACGCGCGCTCGATCACTGCGTTGAAATCGAACGTGGCCGGCAGCGTTCCATACACGCGATTGACAGAACCACGGGCATCGTCGAGACGGGTTTCCATGAACGCCGCCGCCACGTCCGGCGGCGCGTGCTGCGCGAGCAGAACCCCTTGCGCGACGAGCACCAGTTGCTGCGCGATCCCCCGCGCCGATGCTTCCCGCGTAGCCGGGTCACCTTGCAGCATGACGTGCAGCGTTTTCAACGCATCGCCGAGAACGCGATGTTCACCCGCCACCGCCTGCCACGAATCGAACAGCGCATGGGCCGCATCGGGTTCGCGCTCGAATGCACGCAGCACGTCCAGGCACATCACATTCCCCGATCCTTCCCAGATCGAATTCACCGGCGCCTCCCGATAAAACCGCGCCATCGGTCCCGTTTCGACGTAACCGTTTCCGCCCCAGACCTCCATTGCCTCGCCGGTAAATTCCAGCGCGCGCTTGCAGACCCAGAACTTCGCCGCCGGCGTCACGATACGGCGCCACGCGCGTTCTTCCGGCTTCGCTGAATTCTCGAAGGCGCCCGCAAGCCGCATGAACAGCACGGTGGCCGCTTCAGATTCCAGCGCGAGATCGGCGAGAACGTTGCGCATCAGCGGCTGGTCGATGAGCTTTGCGCCGAACACCCGCCGATGCCGCGCGTGATGAACCGCCTGGATCAGCGCGGCGCGCATCAACGCGGCGCTGCCGATCACGCAATCGAGACGCGTGAAGTTCGCCATTTCGATGATCGTCGGTACACCGCGCCCTTCGTCGCCAATCATGATGCCGTAGGCGTCGAGGAATTCGACTTCGCTGCTGACGTTCGAGCGGTTGCCGAGCTTGTCCTTGAGTTGCTGGACCTGCACGGCGTTCTTCGATCCATCCGGCGCGAAACGCGGGACATAAAAGCAGGAAACCGGGCCGTTTTCCTGGGCGTTGTCACCGGTGCGTGCGAGCACGAGATGGGCGTCGCATTGCGGTGCCGAGAAGAACCATTTATGGCCGATCAGCCGATACTCGCCGCCCCGTCCGCCCGCATCTTCCGGGACCGCGCGGGTCCGGTTGCTGCGCACGTCCGAGCCGCCCTGTTTCTCGGTCATGCCCATGCCGATCATCATCGACTGCTTGCCGGCGCCAAGCGGAATATCGCGTGGATCGTGCTGGCGCGAGAGCAATTGCGCTTTCAACTTCGCGTACAGCGCGGGTTCCTGCTGCAGCACGGGAATGCTGGCGAAGGTCATGGTCAGCGGGCACAACGAACCGCTTTCCAGTTGCGCGTGGAGAAAATATCCGGCGGCGCGCGCAGCCATCGAACCGGTTTTCGGCGAAGCCGTTTCGAACGGCAGCGAATGAAGGCCCTGCTCGCGCAGCATCGAAAGCAGGGTGTGCCAGGCGGGATGGAATTCGATTGCATCAATTCGCTCCCCGCGCGCGCTGAACGGATGGTGTTCGGGCGTATGCCGGTTGGCCAGATCGGCGAGCGCAAGAATATCGGGATGGGTGAGCGCCAGACCGTCGCGGGTGAGGGCATCGAGGTGCCACGCCGCGCCTTCGCGCTGGATGGCGCTGACTAGCGCCGGGTCGCTCGAGAGCGCGTTGTAGCGCTCGAGCGGCGGAGCCTGATTTGTGACTTCGTGTGTTTGGCCGTAAGTGGATGAGCGCATCGTTTGTCTCCCTCATGCATTTATTCAGTTTGCCCGCTCATCTCAATTTTTGCAAAAACCTTGATCACCGTCATGTTCCTCGGCTTCGTTAAATGAAATGGATAGTGCGATTTAACGTTCATTCAAAATTTGCGCTTCGGTTACTGCATCGATGCAATCAAATTAATTAGTAATTCGAGATATTTCAAGAATCGTCTCAAATTTTCCGCTTTGAGGTATTTCCGATTTTTAATCCGCAGTCCTTGCTTCTCCAATGCCGAATCTATAATCTGCATCGCTCACTTTGGGCGATTAGCGCAATCACGCAAGTAAGGAAAAGGCAATTTAAATGAGCATCAATGTTATTCAGCTAGTACAGGGCGCTTTGACCGAAAGCGTGTTGCAACAACTCGCAACAAAATTGGGCGTCGCTCCCGAAGCGGCGAAGCGCGTGGTCGGCATGATCGCGCCCGCACTCGTCGGGTCGCTGATGAACAAAGCCGCATCGCCTGAAGGCGCGCGCAGCTTGTTCGCATCGATCATGTCACCGGATGCGAACGCCAATATCGTCGATATGCTGCCGCAACTCGTCCACGGCGACGGCCTGCAATCGTTGCTCGCGTCGGGTACGCGGCTCGCGAGCGGTGTGGCGTCAGAAGAACGCGTGAACGCGCTGAGCAACGCGGTGGCATCGAAGACCGGCGTATCGGTTGGCGCCACGCATGCATTGGGCGGCATCGTCACGACCACATTGTTCGGCGTGCTAAAGCATTACTTCACGAAGTCGGGCGGCAATGTCGGCCAGTTGCCTACGCTCCTCGGCCATCAGTTGCCGATGGTGAAGGCAAGCATGACCGAAGAAGTCGCCAGCGCGCTGGGTCTGGGCGGCGCCGCCAGTTTCCTGTCCGGCGTGGCCGCGCAGATGAAAGCGGTGTCGTCGCATCTTGAGCACCCGTCAATGGTCGGCGGCGCATCGGCGGCCATCAACCCTTCGCTCGACCGGATCGTGGTGGAAGAGAAGGCTCGATCGAAGAAATGGTGGTGGCTTGCTGTCGCCGCTGCTCTCGCGCTGCTCGCATTGCTGTTCGGCCGCAGCTGCGTCAACCAGCAGGCACAGGCGCCGGCACCCGCTGCGGCTCCTGTTGCAGCGTCCGCCGCAGCGCCCGTGGTTACATCGACTCCGGTGGTTGCTGCTGAAGCGGCTTCGGCAGTGGCTTCGGAAGCCGCTCCGGCCTCGGCGCCTGCTGCTGCTCCGGCGCCCACGAAGGACGCACTGCTGACGTTCACCGTCGACAAGCTGGGCGCACCGACCATTCACGCAACGGTCGGCAGCGAAGAAGAGAAGGCCAAGCTGCTCGCCGCCCTGACGGCGAAGTTCGGCGCGGACCATCTGAACGCGACCATTACCGTTGACCCGGACACCAAGCCGGCTAGCTGGCTCGACAAGCTCGACGGCCTGTTGCCGCTGATGCAATTGCCGGGCGCGGAAGCCAAGTTGTCGGGTGAGAAGATCGAGTTGAGCGGTACCGCTGCAGATGTGCGCAATGGCTGGATGGACAAGCTGAAGACGTTGTTCGGCGCGGGCTTTACCATCGGCACCTTCAATGTCACGCAAGCAGTCCAAAGCGCGAAAGACTCGTTCATGAGCGCGTTCTCGTCGTTGAGCGATGATTGCTCTGCGGCAGATATCGCCAAAGTGCTGAACCTGCAAGTCATCAACTTCCGCACGGGCTCTGACGTGCCGCCGCAAGACGCGCAACTGGCGTTGGCAAAATCGGCACAAGTGCTGAAGACGTGCGAAGGAAAGGGCAAGGCCGTGAAGTTGACCGTGGGTGGTTACTCGGACAATGTCGGCCAGGCAAGCACGAATCTGGCGTTGTCGAAGAAGCGGGCGGAAGCAGTGCGCGCGTTCCTCGTGAAGCATGGCGTTTCTGCTGATTCGCTGACGGCGCAAGGTTTCGGCGATGCTAATCCGATCGCTGACAACGCAACGGCCAGCGGACGTTTCGCAAACCGCCGGATCGACTTCGCTGTGCAGCAATAATCGATTGACCGGACGCTACGAAGGTCCGGTATCGACGTAGCAACGAAAACCCCCTGTCCCGCGCGAGCGGGACAGGGGGTTTTCTTTTGGCGCTTGGTGAGTCACGACCTTGAGTCGCGACCCGACGCGTTATCTCGGTGCAGGGTTGCGCACGCGAGCAGGAAATCGTTCAGCCGGGCCTTGAAGGAAGTCATCGCCGAGATTGGCCGGCAGTGTTTCCCGCACGACCTCCAGCCACGCGCGTGCCGCGTTCGACAAATAGCCGTTGCGCCGCCAGCCCACGGCCATGTCCCAATGAATTTCCGGCGCGATCACCGGCCGGCAGGTGAATGCGTTGACATCGAGCCGCCGGCAATACGGCGCGGGCAGCAACGCAATACCGACGCCCGCCTGCACCAGCGCCGCCATGAAATCCCAGTGGCCGCTGCGCCCCACGATAGCCGGCGCGAACCCCGCTTCGCGGCAGGCATTGAGCACGAGATCTGACAACGCGAGGCTTTCGCCGTAGAACACGAACGGTTCCCGCGCGAGATCGGCGAGCGGCACGTCCACCAGCGCGTCCCAGCGCGAGCCTTTCTGCGCAACGAGCCAGAGTAATTGGCGGCTGATCGGCAGTACGTCGAACGTGGCGAGATCGACCGGTTGCAGCACACCGCCAAGCTCCAGTTCACCATCGATCAGCGCCGCCTCGATCGCCTTCGAGCCACGCTCGAACAGCTTCAACTCCACCTTCGGATAGCGCTTCTTGAATGTGGCGATGGCCGGGGTGAACAGCGTTCCGCCCATGGGCGGAATCCCGATAGTGAGGGTGCCGCGCCCGAGTTTGCCGAGATCGTTGAGTTCAGCTTCGAGTTGCGCGTGCGCCGCCAGTACGTCGAGTCCGCGCTGATAGACGATCTGGCCGGCGTCGGTGAGCACCATCTGGCGGCTCTCGCGCAGCAGCAGTGGCGAACCTATTTCGTCCTCGAGCGACTTCACCATCTTGCTGATGGTCGGCTGCGTGACGAACATTTTCTCCGCCGCAGCGGTGAAGCTTTTCTGCTTCACGACCTCGACGAAATACCGCAACGATCGCAATTCCATACAAACCCCTCGAATTCCAAATTGGAATGCATTTGATAAGTTTAAGTCACTTTGATTATGGTGTGGCGCGCGCTATATTTGGCTAAAGGTTAACCCTATCAATGAGCTGAAAGATCTGTCATGCCCCTTCCTGCCGATGTTTTGCCTTCATCGAGACAATCCGCTAATGCTGGCGTTGTGGCTCAGTCACGCGGCGCGTTCAGCCGCTTTGCGCGCATCGCGCTGCAGAGCGCCGGACTTGCGGCAATCTGGCTGGTCGCGGATTTCGTTGCGCGCACCTTCCACTTGCCGGTGCCGGGCGGTGTCGTCGGATTGCTGATCTTGCTCGCGCTGCTGTTCTGCGGCGGCGTTGCGCCGCGCTGGGTCAAGGCCGGCGCGGACTGGCTGCTCACCGACATGTTGCTGTTCTTCATTCCGGCCGCGGTTGCCGCCGTTCAATACGGTGGCTTGTTCCGGGAAGACGGCTGGCGCCTGGCACTGGTCGTGGTGTTCGGCACGCTGATGGTGATGGTCGCCGTCGCGTTTGCCGTGGAACGGGCTTCCAGGCTTGAACGCTGGCTGGAATTGCGCCGCCTGATGGACGTGCGGGGTGCGCGGAGTGTGCGCCACGCCGCCCGCGCCTGACGTTTAATGTTTACTGCCATCGCGATGACCCCTCTCTACGACTTCCTGTTCGCCGATGCCGCCGCGCGCCCAATCGCGGCGGGATGTTTCGTGCTGACGGTGTTGCTGTATTTCGCGTCGAAGCGGCTTTACGCTCGTTTCCCGCGCCCGTGGCTTTCGCCCTTGCTGACAGTTCCGGCGGCGCTGGTCGCCGTGGTGTTGTGCGCACGCATTCCATACCCTGTTTATTTCGCCGATACCCGCTGGCTCATGTGGCTGCTCGGGCCCGCTACCGTTGCGTTCGCCGTGCCGATTTTTGAATACCGCCAATTGCTGAGAAAGCATTGGTTGTCGTTATCGGTGGGGGTGGCGGTTGGGATTCTGGTGGCGGTCGGCGGGTCGTTGATGCTGGCGAAATTGCTGCATTTGTCGCCGGAATTGCAGCGCAGCCTCGCTACTCGATCGGTATCGACACCTTTTGCGCTCGCTGTCTCCGACAAGCTTCATGCGCCGAAGGATCTCACCGCGTTGTTCGTGATCGCGACGGGCGTGGTTGGCATGCTGTTTGGTGAAATCGTGCTGGCGCTTGTACCTTTAAGATCACGCTTGGCGCGCGGTGCGCTTTTTGGCGCGGCCGCGCATGCCGTGGGCACGGCGAAAGCGCGCGAACTCGGCAGCGAAGAGGGCGTAGTCGCCAGCCTGACGATGATGATCGCCGGCGTCGTCATGGTGTTACTGGCGCCGGCATTGGCGTTTTTACCGTTCTAAGGCGCGCCGGGATTGTGGTCCGCGCCCGGCGAACTACTACGAACGCGGGCAAAACAAAGCCCGCGCTCAAACGCGCTTCCTCCATCCCAATTTGCTACAATCCCAACTCGCTTCGAGGAGCGTTGCGACGGCTTTCAACAACGAAGGCCGCCAGGCTCGAAGCATTCAATCGGACGGAGTGACCGGCGCTTTCAGAGAAGTAAGCGCTTGTTGAACCACCGCATCGAACGGCGCTCACGTCAAATTTCTATATTTCCATTTAGAAAGGAGGGCGTGATGAACGCCGCAGTTCTCGATTCAAACACCAACAAAGATTTCGTCGTCGCCGATATGTCGCTTGCTGCCTGGGGCCGCAAGGAACTGAACATCGCTGAAACGGAAATGCCCGGCCTCATGCAAACGCGCGAGGAATACAAGGTATCGCAGCCGCTGAAGGGCGCGCGTATTGCCGGTTCGCTGCACATGACCATCCAGACCGGCGTGTTGATCGAAACGCTGACCGCACTGGGCGCGGACGTCCGCTGGGCATCGTGCAATATTTTTTCGACGCAGGATCACGCAGCCTCGGCCATTGCGCAAGGCGGCGTGCCGGTGTTCGCGTTCAAGGGCGAATCGCTCGACGAATACTGGGAATTCTCCCACCGCATCTTCGAATGGCCGAATGGCGAATTCGCCAACATGATCCTCGACGACGGCGGCGACGCCACGTTGCTGCTGATCCTCGGCTCGAAGGCGGAAAAGGACCGCTCGGTCATTGCCAAGCCGGAAAACGAAGAAGAAATCGCGCTGTACAAGTCGATTGCCGCTCACCTCGACATCGACCCGACGTGGTATTCCAAGCGCCTCGTGCACATTCAGGGCGTGACGGAAGAAACGACCACGGGCGTGCATCGTCTGTATCAGATGGAAAAGGAAGGGCGCCTGCCGTTCCCGGCCATCAACGTGAATGACTCGGTCACGAAGTCGAAGTTCGACAATCTGTACGGCTGCCGTGAGTCGCTGGTGGACGGTATCAAGCGCGCCACCGACGTGATGATCGCCGGCAAGATCGCGGTCGTCGCCGGTTACGGCGATGTGGGCAAGGGTTGCGCGCAATCGCTGCGCGGTTTGGGCGCGACGGTGTGGGTCACGGAAATCGACCCGATCTGCGCGTTGCAGGCAGCCATGGAAGGTTATCGCGTAGTGACCATGGAATATGCCGCCGACAAGGCCGACATTTTCGTGACCGCTACGGGTAATTTCCACGTGATCGGCCACGACCACATGAAGGCGATGCGCAACAACGCAATCGTCTGCAATATCGGTCACTTCGACTCGGAAATCGACGTTGCCTCCACGCGCCAGTACACGTGGGACAACATCAAGCCGCAAGTCGATCACATCATTTTCCCTGACGGCAAGCGCATCATCCTGCTGGCTGAAGGCCGCCTGGTGAACCTGGGTTGCGCGACGGGCCACCCGTCGTTCGTGATGTCGGCATCGTTCACCAACCAGACGATCGCGCAGATCGAATTGTTCGTGCACGGCGACAAGTACGAAAACAAGGTCTACGTGTTGCCGAAACACCTTGATGAAAAGGTTGCGCGTCTGCATCTGGGCCGTATCGGCGCTGAACTGACCGTGCTTTCCGACTATCAGGCCAGCTATATCAGCGTGGACAAGATGGGTCCGTTCAAGCCGAATCACTACCGTTATTGATTGCGGCGGTAGTGTCGTAGCACTCAGCGCGTGCGCATGGGTTTTAACAAGCCCATGCGCATGAAACTTCAAGTACCAGGAGACCATCGATGTCCGTGCTGCTGACCTGGCTGATCAACGCGCTCGCGCTGTTGATCATCACTTACCTCGTGCCATCGATTCACATCCGCAGTTTCGGCACCGCGCTGATCGTCGCGATCGTGCTCGGGCTGATCAATACGTTCCTGCGTCCGTTGCTGGTGCTGCTCACGCTGCCGGTGACCATTCTCACGCTCGGGTTGTTCATCCTCGTCGTGAATGCGCTGTGTTTCTGGTTGTGCGCTTCGTTGCTGAAGGGCTTCGAGGTGTCGGGTTTCTGGTCGGCTTTCTTCGGCTCGATTCTGTACAGCATCGTGTCCTGGCTGCTGTCGGCGTTGATCCTCGGTCAGCGCAACTTCTAAGAACGCGAGTGCCTTGCGCGCGCGTTCCACTCCTCCCATGAAACCGATCGAACTCTCATTCGAGTTTTTCCCGCCGAAAACGCAGGAAGGAATCGAGAAATTGCGCGCGACTGGCGCGCAGCTCAAGGCGCTCAACCCGAAGTTCGTCTCCGTGACGTTCGGCGCGGGCGGTTCCACGCAGCAAGGCACGCTCGATACCGTCGTCGAGATGATGAAGCAGGGACTCGAAGCGGCGCCGCATTTGTCGTGCATCGGATCGTCGAAGGAGAGTCTGCGGGCCATTCTCGGCGCGTATCGTGAGCATGGCATTCGTCATATTGTCGCGTTACGCGGCGATTTGCCTTCGGGCATGGGTGAAGTCGGCGAGTTGCGGTACGCGTCGGAACTGGTCGGCTTCATTCGCGCCGAGCATGGCGACTGGTTCAACATTGAAGTCGCGGCGTATCCGGAATATCACCCGCAGGCGCGCTCGCCCAAATCCGATATGGAAAACTTCGTGCGCAAGGTGCAGGCCGGCGCGAACTCGGCGATCACGCAGTACTTCTTCAACGCGGACGCGTATTTCCGTTTCGTCGATGACGCCCGCAAGCTGGGTGTCGAGGTTCCTATCGTGCCGGGCATCATGCCGATCACGAACTTCTCGCAGCTGATGCGTTTCTCCGAGATGTGCGGCGCGGAAGTGCCGAAGTGGATTGCGCGCCGGCTGGAAAGCTATGGCGACGATAAAGAAGCGATCCGCGCATTCGGACTGGATGTAGTGACCGGTTTGTGCGAGCGGCTGGTGAAGGAAGGCGCGCCGGGGCTGCATTTTTATACGCTGAATGGCGCGGCCGCGAGCAAGACGATTTGCGAGCGGTTGGCGTTGCAGGGGCAATAACGACGCCTGGGCTTCTCGGGTGCCGCTGCAGGTGGAGCGCAATTTGAAAGTGGGGCGATCGCGACTCGCAAATCGCGATCGCTTTTTTGTTGAAACGAAAGCCGTTGGCAACTAACGATCTTCACGTGCGGGTAGATGCGCTCGTGAGGCGCCAATTGACGAGCAATTGTCATTACGGGGTATCAGAAACTTTGACTACTCAAGGCGACGACCAGACCCATTTTTGTGTTGTAAAGTACCGGTCAAGTCAGGCCGTCCAGCCGATTTTTCGGCTGGACAAACGCTGAAGGGGCAATGCTTGCTGAACTAGCTTGCCGATTTATTAACCGAGGCGTATTGCACCTTGCAACTTACCGTTACCAACCAAAAATCAGCAGCAGGCGGGCGCAAGCGCGACGCTGCCCACTCAACCCGCGTCCCTCTCAATGACGTGGAAGAACAACCATCCGCAAAGCCCCTGTCCCAAAAGGATTCGGGTGCGTATTACACCCCCGACGGAGTCGCCGAGACTCTACTTCATTGGGCGATACGCAGCGAAAGTGATCGGCTGCTTGATCCATCCTGCGGCGACGGACAATTCATTGCCGGACATCGTAATAGTGTTGGCATTGAGCAGGACTCGGCTGCGGGAAAACTAGCCTCTCAGCGTGCTCCGTGGGCATCGATTCACGAGGGTGATTTTTTCGACTGGGCGTCGACCGCGAAAGAGCGCTTCGACTGCGCGGCGGGTAATCCGCCGTTCATTCGGTATCAAACTTTCAAAGGTGAAGTTCGAAACCGGGCGACAGCACTTTGTGCACGGGCCGGAGCCCGCTTTAGCGGCCTGAGCTCGTCGTGGGCGCCTTTTCTCGTCGCAACGGCAACCTTACTGAAACCCGGTGGCCGGATGGCGTTTGTCGTACCTGCGGAAATCGGGCACGCGCCATACTCGGCGCCATTGATCGAGTATTTTGCATCGCACTTTGCGGTGCTGCATATCGTCGCCGTAAGGGACAAGCTTTTCCCTGAGCTTTCGGAAGACTGCTGGCTGATTTTCGCCGAAGGCTTCGGTCAGAGCACGGCGGAAATTCGATTCTCATCCATGCCGCGTTTCAAGCGGATGGGAGTACCCCCAAAGACGTTTATTCGCGTGCCAATGATCGACTGGCGTGCCTGGGGCTGTCGGCTTCGTCCCTTCTTGATGCAGGCCAACGCTCGCAAGCTATACCGCGGTGTGGTGGAGGACGACCAAACGAAGCGCTTTGGTGAGTTGGCGAACATCGGAATCGGCTACGTAACAGGAGCCAACAGTTTTTTTCACCTACGTCCGTCGGAGGCAAGTCGTCTTCGCATTCCGAAGCAATTGTTGCATCCAACTGTTCGCAATGGTCGTGCACTTCCGAAGCAGCGGCTCACCGCCTCCACAGTGGGGATGTGGAAGGAAAACGACGAGCCAATTCTTCTGCTGCGTATGCCGAAGTCGGGACCGGTTCCGGCCTCGGTAGCGCGATACCTTGACTCCGATGCCGGCGTCGAAGCGCGCGAGGCCTACAAATGCAGAGTTCGTGATCCTTGGTATTCCGTGCCCGATGTGCAAGTTCCCGATTTCTTCCTTTCGTACATGTCCGGGCTGGAAGCCAATCTGGTCCGAAATGAAGCAGGGTGCACCTGCACGAACTCCGTTCATAGCGTTCGATTGCGGCAGGGGGTGGATTCGTCGCACCTTCTCGATATCTGGGAGTCGCCGTTTATCAAATTGAGTTCCGAGATCGAGGGGCATCCGCTCGGTGGCGGCATGCTGAAACTTGAACCGCGCGAAGCCAGCCAAATTGCTTTTCCAGAGAAAACGACCCTTGAGCATGTAGATGTTGCCATCGTGGAAGAGGCGCTGACGACGCTGCGCGAGTGGAGGCACTATGCCACTGCGTAGAGATGCGATCGATGGTGACTCACGCATTTGCCAATGGATAAACCAGCGGGAAGCGCTTCATCACTTTGCGACTTATGACGGCAAGACGCAAAGTCAGCAGCATATAAAACCTTTGCATTGGTATGTCGCATGTCGGTTGGTCCTTGAAGGGGGCTTCCATCCAGACGACATCACGCCTCGCCCGCCATTTTCCGTTGTCACGCGGAGCGGCAGGTCTTATTTGCATTTTGATCCGACCTTGGCGACGGGTTCTGAAAGAACGATTCTCGGGGGCTTGAAGACCAAAAATGTCGATGTGGTCGTGACTAAGGACGGGATTGGTCCGGTCCTGGCGATTTCGTGCAAAGGGATGATGGGTGCGTTTCGCAACCTGACCAATCGCATGGAAGAGACTATCGGGGAATGCACGAACCTTCACATCACGTATCCCGCCATGGTGTTCGGTTACATGTTCGTGATACGTGCAAATCGTACGATGGTTGCTTTAGCGGAAGGTCTCGAGTCGGAAGAGACCCCAGCGCGTCAACTTCTTGCCAATGACATCGCGGTTCGCGAAGGTGGCGAACCTGTGGAATCAATCTTCCGCTTTCATTCGGCACTGCGAGAACTAACGGGCCGTCGTGGCATTCGAGATGATGTGAGCGGGTATGAAGCAGTCACATTAGCAATGGTCGATATGGCGGAAGGCCGCGCCGGCTACATTCTGGGCGATTTCCCGCCTCAAGATAGTCCGCTTCGGATCGAGCAATTTTTTCAGGCGCTCTATTTACGGTATGAGGAGCGCTATGTGTTTGGCGCGCCCGATCTCAAGCCGGTGACTCGCCGATTGGAATGGGCGTCGCGCTCGCCCGCCTTGGAAATAGCGCTGATCGATGGAGCCCCATATCCAGTACTCGATTACGAAGTACGGGTCGACGTGGAGTCGTGAGCGTCTTAACTATCGCCATAGTGCAACTGCAAAACGCGCTAAAGATCGAATAACCCGCGCGGCATTCGCCGCGCGGTTCTTCTGTGCTTTTCGTATTTCCCCGTCCCTCGCTCAATCACCTTGAAACAAGGTGCATAACGAAACATGATGGACTCATGTTTTCGGCGCGCAACAATCCTGATCTTTAGCTTAAATTTACATTTCTTTCGTGCTACGGTAGCGCCCGAATTTGCCGTCGCGCGTGAGTTTGCCGACAAAGCGTGAATCGATGAAAACCGCGCTGAATCGCCCCAAAATCTCCCGACTCGTAGAAGTTAAGCGAAAACACGGCCTTTTCAACCCTGTTGCCTGGCTTGCCGGACACGCGCGCGGAAGCTAATTCCCATAGGGAATTTCGTCGCCTTGTTCCCCCCGGCAAAGCTCAGTAATATCGCGCTACGCTGGTTTTAGCCGGCATCGATCCTGGAGGAAACATGAAGAAAATTGGCCTGTTACGAGGCGCTCGTCTGTCGATGGCTTTAAGCGCCGCCATCGCGGCGTCGCTCGTAACCGCGAGCGTCGCTCATGCAGCACCCATTCCCAACAAAACGCTCGTCTACTGCTCAGAAGGCAGTCCGGCCGGTTTCGATCCCGCGCAATACACCACGGGCACCGATTTCACCGCGAATACATTCACGGTCTATAACCGCCTCGTGGAATTCGAGCGCGGCGGCACGAAAGTAGAACCGGGCCTCGCGGAAAAGTGGGACGTGTCGGCCGATGGCCTGACCTACACGTTCCATCTCCGTCATGGCGTGAAGTTCCAGACCACCTCATTCTTCAAGCCCACACGCGAATTCAACGCGGACGACGTGCTCTTCACGTTCAACCGCATGCTCGATCCGAACCAGCCGTTCCGCAAGGCTTACCCGACGTCGTTCCCGTACTTCACGGACATGGGCCTGGACAAGCTGATCACGAAGATCGAAGCAGTCGATCCGTACACGGTCAAGTTCACGCTGAAAGAAGTCAACGCGCCGTTTATCCAGAACATGGCGATGGAATACGCGTCGATCCAGTCGGATGAATACGCTCAGCAACTGCTGAAAGCGGGCAAGGCGTCGGACATCAATCAGCAGCCAGTTGGCACGGGTCCGTTTATTTTCCGCAGCTATACGAAAGACGCGACCATCCGTTTCGACGGCAATCCTGATTACTGGAAGCCCGGCGTAGTTAAAATCTCGAAGCTGATTTTCTCGATCACGCCGGATGCCGCCGTGCGCGTGCAAAAGCTGAAGAACAACGAATGCCAGGTGATGGCCTATCCGCGTCCGGCTGATATTGCACCGCTGAAGGCCGACACGAACCTCGACACGCCGTCGCAACCGGGCTTCAACGAAGGTTACGTGGCGTACAACACGACGAAGAAGAACGTCGATAACGTCGATGTCCGCCGCGCGCTGGACATGGCGATCAACAAGAAGGCGATTATTGAGTCGGTGTATCAAGGCGCAGGTCAGGCCGCGATTGCGCCAATTCCGCCGACCGAATGGTCCTACGACAAGAACCTGAAGGTTCAGGCGTACGACACTGCGAAGGCCAAGGCGCTGCTCGCGAAGGCTGGTTTCCCGAACGGTTTCGAAATCAACCTGTGGGCCATGCCGGTCCAGCGTCCGTACAACCCGAACGCACGTCTGATGGCCGAAATGATCCAGGCCGACTGGGCGAAGATTGGCGTGAAGGCGAATATTGTGTCGTATGAGTGGGGCGAATACATCAAGCGCGGCCACGCAGGCGAACACGACGCCATGCTGATCGGCTGGACGGGCGACAATGGCGATCCGGACAACTGGCTCGGCACGCTGCTCGGCTGCGAAGCGGTGAACGGCAGCAACTTCTCGCACTGGTGCTACAAGCCGTTCAATGACCTGGTCATCAAGGGCCGCAATACGTCCGACCAGGCGCAGCGCACGGAGGCTTATATGCAGGCGCAGCAAATTTTCGCTGACCAACTGCCGTTTTCGCCGATCGCTCACTCCACGGTGTATCAGCCGACGAGCAAGAAGGTCATCGGCATGAAGATCGAGCCGCTGGGTTACCTGCGTTTCGACGGTGTCGGCGTGCAGTAAGCTGGTAGCAGTACGCTTCGCTTGATGCACCAAAACTAAAACTAGTCGAAAAGGTCCGGCGACAAGGGTCACAAGCCCGCGTCGCCGGTCGCGTTTTTCCTCCCCAAAGAGACGAACCATGTTCCGATTCGTTCTGCGGCGCATAGGCATGGTGATCCCGACGTTCATCGGCATCACGATCCTGGCGTTCGCGTTGATCCACTTGATCCCGGGCGATCCCATTGAAGTCATGATGGGCGAGCGCGGCGTGGACCCGGCAATGCACGCCGAAGCAATGAAGCGGCTCGGGCTTGACCTGCCGCTCTCTGTTCAATATTTCCACTATGTCGGACACGCGCTGAAAGGCGACCTCGGCATGTCGATCATCACGAATACGAGCGTGATGGGCGAATTCATGGCGCGCTTTCCGGCGACGCTCGAACTCGCGATCTGCGCGATGATTTTCGCTTTGGTGATCGGATTGCCGGCCGGCGTGGCCGCTGCGTTGAAGCGCGGCACGGTCGTCGATCATGGCGTGATGGGCACCGCGCTCACCGGTTATTCCATGCCGATCTTCTGGTGGGGCTTGATCCTCATCATGTTCTTCTCCGCGAAGCTGGGCTGGACGCCGGTTTCGGGGCGTATCGCGGTGGAATACGACATTCCGCATCGCACGGGCTTCATGCTGTGGGACGCACTCTTTTCCGACGATGAAGGCGCGTTCAAGTCCGCCGTCAGTCACCTGATCCTGCCGACCATTGTGCTGGGCACCATTCCGCTCGCCGTGATCGCGCGGATGACGCGTTCATCGATGCTCGAAGTGCTGCGCGAGGATTACATCCGCACCGCGCGCGCCAAAGGGCTCGCGCCGGGACGCGTGGTGATCGTGCATGCGCTGCGCAATGCGCTGATTCCCGTGGTGACCGTGATCGGCCTGCAGGTCGGTACGCTGCTCGCCGGCGCCGTGCTGACCGAGACGTTGTTCTCGTGGCCGGGCGTGGGCAAATGGCTCATCGACGCCATCAGCCGGCGCGATTATCCCGTCGTGCAGGGCGGTATCCTGATGATCGCGACGCTCGTCATTCTTGTGAATCTGGTCGTCGACTTGATGTACGGCGTGCTGAATCCGCGCATTCGCCACACGAGGTAAGCCAATGGCCGATATCCAAAATAATCCTGGGGCGTTGATCCCCGTCCCGAGCGGCCGATTCCTCGCCGGCCGGGAATTCTGGGCCAATTTCTCGCGCAATCGCGGCGCGGTTGTGGCCGGCGCGATCGTGCTGATCCTTGTGTTCATCGCTATTTTTGCGCCGTTGATCGCGCCGCATTCGCCTATTGAGCAGTATCGGGACAATGTGAAAATTCCTCCGGCCTGGCTCGATGGCGGTAACTGGCGCTTCGTTCTGGGTACCGATGAAGCCGGCCGCGACATCCTTTCCCGCCTGATGTACGGCGCGCGGCTGTCGTTCTGGATCGGCTTTGTGTCGGTGGTGCTGGCGTTGATTCCGGGCATTGTGCTTGGCTTGATCGCGGCGTTTTTCCAGAAATGGGCCGATACCCCGATCATGCGCATCATGGACGTGCTGCTCGCGCTGCCTTCGCTGCTGCTGGCGGTCGCGGTGGTCGCGATTATCGGACCGGGGCTGATGAACACCATGCTCGCCATCGCGATTGTCGCGTTGCCGGGTTATGTGCGTCTGACCCGCGCCGCAGCGCTGGGTGAATTGCAGCGTGAATACGTGACGGCATCGCGCGTGGCCGGGGCCGGCACCGTGCGGCTGATGTTCTCGCAAGTGTTGCCGAACTGTGCCGCGCCGCTGATCGTGCAGGCCACGCTCGGCTTTTCGTCCGCCATTCTGGACGCCGCCGCGCTCGGCTTTCTCGGCCTCGGCGTACAACCGCCGGCGGCGGAGTGGGGCGCTATGCTGGCCTCGGCGCGTGATTACATCGAAAGTGCGTGGTGGATCGTGACCATGCCCGGGCTTTCCATCCTCATTTCGGTTCTGGTGATCAACCTGCTCGGCGACGGGCTGCGCGATGCACTCGATCCCAAACTCAAACGGATGGCCTGAACATGAGCGATCTACTCACCATCCGCAATCTCGCTGTGAGCTTCAACGGACTCCCGGCGGTTGATCGAATCGATATATCCGTCAAACCCGGCGAAGTCGTCGGTGTTGTCGGCGAATCGGGTTCCGGCAAAAGCGTCACGATGATGGCGCTCATGGGCCTGATCGATGCACCCGGCATTGTCACCGCCGATCAGGTCACGTTCAACGGCGTCGACTTGCTGAAGGCGTCGGCGCGGCAACGCAGGAAGATTATCGGCAAGGACATCGCCATGGTCTTTCAGGACGCGCTGTCGAGCCTGAATCCGAGCTACACCGTCGGGTATCAGATCAAGGAAGTTCTCAAGCTTCACGAAGGCCTGAGAGGCGCGAAGCTGCAACAACGCGCGCTGGAATTGCTCGATCAAGTGGGGATTCCCGACGCGAAGAGCCGTATCGATGCCTTCCCGCACCAAATGTCCGGCGGCATGAACCAGCGCGTGATGATCGCGATGGCCGTCGCGTGCAATCCGAAGCTGCTGATTGCCGATGAACCCACCACCGCGCTCGACGTCACCATCCAGGCGCAGATCATGGAGTTGCTGGTCAAGCTGCAGAAGGAGCGCGGCATGGCGCTCGTGCTGATTTCGCACGATCTAGCGGTTGTGTCCGAGGTCGCGCAGCGCGTGGCCGTGATGTACGCGGGCGAAATTATCGAAACGAATTACGTGCCGACTATTTTCAGCGAGCCGCATCATCCGTACACGGAAGCGTTGCTGGCGGCAATTCCCGAACATAGCCGCGGCGCCGCGCGTCTCGCGGCCTTGCCGGGCATGGTGCCGGGCCGCGATGATCGTCCCACCGGCTGTTTATTCGCCCCTCGCTGCAAGTACGCTGTCGACGATTGCCGCAAGGCGCGGCCGGCGCTCTTTCAACTCGCCCCGAACGATCCGGCAGTGCGCGCACGCTGTATCAAGCCGCTGAACATGGAACTCGTGGCAGAACACGGAGGCGCGCGATGAATGCCGTTCCTGAGACTAACGCCCAAGACGCTAAAGACATCGTCCTCGTCGCCGATAAACTCGCCAGGCACTACAGCGTCAAGCGCAGCATGTTCCAGCAGGGCACGGTGAAGGCGTTGAACGGCGTGTCGTTCTCGCTTGAACGCGGCAAGACGCTTGCCGTGGTGGGCGAATCCGGCTGTGGCAAATCGACGCTGGCGCGTCAGTTGACGATGATCGAAGCGCCCACGTCCGGGCGTTTGCTGATCGACGGCGAAGACGTGGCGAACGCGAATCGCGCGAAGATTGCCGACTTGCGGCAGCGCGTGCAGATGGTGTTCCAGAATCCGTTTGCTTCGCTGAATCCGCGCAAAACCGTCGAGCAAACGCTGGGCGAACCGCTCGCGATCAACACGAAACTGTCGTCCTCCGAGCGCGCCGAGCGTATCGCGCACATGATGCGGACCGTTGGCCTCAGGCCCGAACACGCGGCGCGGTATCCGCACATGTTTTCGGGCGGGCAACGCCAGCGGGTTGCTATCGCGCGTGCGATGATTCTTGACCCGCAGATCCTGGTGGCCGATGAACCCGTGTCCGCGCTGGATGTATCCATTCAGGCGCAGATACTGAACCTGTTCATGGATCTGCAGCAGCAGTTCGGTACAAGCTATGTGTTCATCTCGCACAACTTGTCGGTGGTGGAACATATCGCCGACGACGTCATGGTGATGTATTTTGGCGGTGTGGCCGAACTTGGCGACAAGGCAACCATCTACGCACGGCCGCGTCATCCGTACACGCGCGCGCTGATGTCGGCAACACCCGCCTTGTTCGAAGAAGACCGGCGCATCAAGATCCGGCTGCAAGGCGAAATGCCTTCGCCGCTTAACCCTCCATCAGGTTGCACATTTCATCAGCGCTGCCCGTATGCAATCGATAAATGCCGCGTGGAAGAACCGGCGCTGCGTTTCGTCGATGGACGGCACGTCTCGTGTCACCGCGCCGAGGAAGTCGGGGAGATCGAGGCCTGAACCGCAAACGGCGCGGCAGGTTGCGCGCCGTTTTGCTGCGGGTTTTGCTGCGAGTTTTGCTGTTTCGATGGCAGCGATCCTGGCCGTTGTTTGCGTTGCGCCGCGTTCAGCTTTCGCTGTAACCGGCGCGCGTTCGCCGCCGGGCGCGGCGGTCCCACCCACGTCTGCTACTTCGTTGCCGGGCTCATTGCCCGGATTAAGTCTCCCGCTCGCGCGTCCGGCTCCCCCTGACGTCGACCGTTCCGACGGGACCACCGCCAGTGGTCCGGTGCAAGCGCAACCGGCGCATATGCCGTTCTACGTCGCGACCAAAGGCCAGGTCACTATCTACGTGCTTGGCACGCTGCACGTGGGTTATGCCGACGACTATCCCGCCAGCCAGCCGTTTCGCAAGCTGATTCTCGGCGCGCTCGATGCATCGCCCACTCTCGCGCTGGAAATCTCCCCTGACGACCTGCTCGTATCGGCGGATGAAGTCAGCAAATACGGCGCGTGCCGGGGGCCGTGCCTGTCGCGGTATCTGCCCGATGCGCTGTGGAAAAAGCTGGAAACACGCATGCACGGCAACCCCGCCATGCTCGACGATATCAGCCGGTCGAGGCCATGGCTCGCGTCGATGCTGGTTGAAACCGTCGATACCTTGAAGGCCGGATTCCAGACCGAGTTCGGTACGGAAACGCAATTGCAGAACGTGTATTTGCGGCCGCGCGGGCGGGTGATCGGGCTGGAGACGCTCAACGAACAGATCTCCGCATTCACGCGGCTCACGCAGGCGCAGCAGCGGGAAATGCTCGCGCAGGATCTGGTGCAGACGCCGGCCGAGAATGTTGCCGATGTGAAGGAGCTGCATCGGTTATGGCGGATTGGCGACGCCGATGCGCTCAAGGCATGGGACGACGCCAAGACAGAGAAACTGGCGAGATCGAGGCGGCTTGCCACGCAGATCGATAATCGCGTGGTGGTCGACCGGAACTATCGGTTCGCGGCGCGGATGGTGGCGATGGCCGCGCCGAACAAGCCGGTGTTCGTGGCTATCGGCGCGTTGCATCTTGGGGGTAACCGGGGCGTGCTGGCGTTGCTTAGAAAGCGTGGGTTCATGGTGGACCCGGCTTGAAGTTCCAGGCGTTCGCCGGTCAAATTCTTCACGTGCGCGTGAGAATATCTAAATAGTAAACAATGCCTAGTTTCAAATCGACTATTTATATAATTCTGATTATTTAAATTCATATTAAATGAATTTTAGGAACTGACCTATTTTCCATTATCGAGTTGTGTTTGTATGCTTCACGGCCTGCATGGGTTGGTGGCATGACTTGAAATGTTAGAAAATCCGGCTCATTTCCAGTGATTAATTCGCCGATATCCCGCTGCTTGCCTCGGAATTGTTTTTCAAGATATTGCGGCTTGAAGAACGTCAATTACCCGGCCGGAAAGCGCATCTCCGCCCACAAGGCACAAAACCTGTAGAACCCTCTCGTACCGCGCCCGTAGGCGCAAGGCAAGCGCATCCCTATCTGTTCGAAAAATAAAAAATCCCTCACGTACGGACAAGGATGACTGCAATTCAAATTGCGCCGAATCGCAATTGTTCATTAATAGTATTAAGAATTATCCGGAATTGTTTAAAAATCTTTTTAAGAGTTTCCCTATCTCCGTTCCCGGATTGAATTTGTATGCTTCGCCGAACGTGTAATTTATTGAAAAGACGCATTTTCGTTAGAAACCCGACTCGTATCCAGTAGTAAGTACATTCAGCCCATTTGAACCATATAAGTTATCTGTCATGAATCGCGACAAGACCAATTCCGCAGCCACGGACCGCACCGGGTTTTATCTGGCCCACGTGCACGCAGTAATTTGCGGGGTGGCGCTGGCTGCATCGGATGTACTGGCCATTGCCGTTGCCGGACATGTATTCAACGGCCCGGGTGCGTGGCCCGGATCTCACTTTTTCGAGCGCTTCGATCACGCGCCAGTGGCGGCGTTTATCGCCGGCGCTCTTGCCATCCTGCGATTCGCGGCGCTGCGCCATTACGCGAACCGTCTGCCCATGCTGCGCGAGTTGCGTGAACTCTTTGGCACGCTCGTCTTCGGCTGCGCCTGTCATGTTGGTTTGCTGCTTCTTCGCGGCTATCCGACTGAGATAGTACCTGCAGTGCTGATGTGGCTCTATGCCGCCGCCCTCGTGCCGCCCGGGCGGCTCGCGGTCAAACTCGCGTTGATGAAGATGCGTCTCTGGCAACGCGATCTGTATGTGATCGGAAGTGGTCAGCTGGCGCTTGATGCCGCGACCGCAGTGGAGACCGAACTGCTCATGGGGCTGGCACTGAAGGCGTTCGTGCCCGCAGGAAAGAGCCTTCTACCCAGCGACGCGCGGGTTGCCTCGCTGAGTCCGCTCGATGCGCCGTCGCTTGCCGGGTCTGTCGTCATGGTCGCCCTTGATCGGGAGGACGCCGTCTTGCAACAAGCCTGGCTGCGCGCACTCGGTTCGGTGCCGGCGAGCGTAGTCATCGTGGCTGACGTCCCCGGCGTGCCGCTTCATGGCATGAGAACGACTTATGTGAAGTCGCACGAACTCCTGTTGATGCAAGTTCGCGACAATCTGAGCCGCTGGCATGTGCGCTTCTTCAAACGTTGCCTGGATCTGGCCGGAGCGATTTCCATTTCGATGATGCTCGCGCCGTTCCTTCTTTATATCGCGTGGCAGGTGCGCAAGGACGGCGGGCGGGCGATCTACGGTCACCCGCGTATCGGACGCAATGCTCGCGCTTTCAACTGCTACAAGTTTCGCTCGATGGTGGTCGACGCGAACGCGAAACTGGCCGAGTTGCTTGAGCGCGACCCTGAGGCGAAACGCGACTGGGAGCGCGACTTCAAGCTGAAGAACGACCCGCGCGTGACACGCGTCGGCAACTTTCTGAGGCGCACGAGTCTCGACGAACTGCCGCAGCTCTGGAACGTTATCCGTGGCGACATGAGCCTGGTCGGTCCACGACCGATCGTGCAAGCAGAACTCGAGCGTTACTCCGCTGATGTTCCCTATTACCTGATGGCCCGTCCCGGTATGACAGGGCTGTGGCAGGTGAGCGGCCGCAACGACGCCGACTACACCACCCGCGTGTATCTCGATGCGTGGTACGTGCGCAACTGGTCACTCTGGTACGACATAGCCATTCTCTTCATGACGGTGCGCACGGTGTTCAAGCGCGACGGCGCTTACTAAGTCCTGCTGAATGCTGGCCCTCATTTGACGCACTAAACCCCTATTGCCGCGCTGCCAACAGCTCGCGTTCTGGTTTGTTGCGTCAGCTCCACCCTTACTTTTTCCATTGAGTTATCCACTGTGTCTACCCGTAAAACTCTTGTTCCTTTCGCGCCCGTGACGGCGTGCAAGCGCCCAACGCGGTTCATTGTCTCGCGCTTGGCCGTTGCGGTCGGGCTTGTCCTGGCCCAGTCGCATGGCGCTTACGCGGCGCCCCAGACAGTGGATTCACTCTTGGGCGGCTCCGCCGTCGTGCCGCCGATTCCGAGCGTGCCCGGCCTTCAGTCCGAAAGCTGGAGTTCGAGCCTGACGCCGCGCGTCAATGCTCCCGCGGCCGTCACGCCACCTGCCGCGCAGCAGGCCATCTTTCCGGATAAGGTCGATCGCGAGGCGCTCGATGCAAAGATCGTGGTGCCGGAGCGCAACGAGTACGAGAAGTTCGTTGAGGAAGCAACGGGCAAGAAGCTGCCTCGCTTCGGTGCGACCTTTTTCGCAGGAAGCTCCAGGCTGTCCGGAGCCTCCGTGAATTCAGTGCCGCCCGACTACGCAATCAATGTCGGCGATGAAATCCTGCTGCGAACCTGGGGCAGTGTCGATTCAGATTTGCGCCTCGTGGTCGATCGCGAAGGGTATGTGAACGTGCCGCGGGTCGGCCGTATCGCTGTGTCGGGTGCGCACTACGCTGACCTGCCGAGCCGCTTTCGGTCGGAAATCGGCCGCTATTACGCAAATTTCGACCTATCGATCTCGCTGGGTAATCTGCGTGGCGTGACGGTCTACGTCACGGGGTTCGCCGTGCGTCCCGGCGCCTACGTGGTTAACAGTCTTGCGACGCTGTTGAATCTGCTTGTCGAAGCAGGGGGACCCGACTCGGGCGGCAGCATGCGCGATATCGAACTGCGTCGCGGCGGCGCGCTCGTCGCGACTTTCGACGGCTATCAGTTGCTCCTGGGCGGTGATCGTTCGAATGACGTCTCGTTGCGTCCGGGCGACATCGTCAACATTGGACCGCTCGGCCCGCAGGCGGCTATCTATGGAAGCGTGAACGCCCCAGGCATCTTTGAACTGAAGCCCGGCGAGCACGTGCGCGACGTGATCCGTTTTGCCGGCGGTCTCAATACCGTGGCAGATAGTGAGCGCATCACGGTCGCAACGCTGCGTCAGCGAGCGACGACCGGTGTTGAAGAAGCCCCGCTCAGCAGCCGGAGCGACGCATTGCTGGACGGAGGCGATATCTATCGCATCTACTCCACGGCGGACTACATGGTTCCGATCGCCCGGCAGATGCGGCGGGTACGGATCGAGGGTGAAGTGGCGCGTCCGGGCGACTATCTCGTTGCGGGTACCGAGACCTTGCCCGAACTGATCGAGAGAGCGGGCGGAATGACCGCCGAGGCTTTCCTGTATGGCAGCGAGCTTGTACGCGAATCGGTACGCCGCACGCAGCAGGCGAACTATGAACGCGCGCTGCAGGACATGGATCGGGACATCACGGCGCGGGCGTCGCAACAAGCGAACGCGAAAGAAGAGACCGCCGACCAACGGCAGCAACTCGAAGCGGGCCAGCGCCTTATCGCGAAGATGCGCGAGCTTCATCCGAGCGGGCGCATCGTTCTGGAGACCAAACCCGACGACCTGAGCTTGCCGCCGCTGACCCTGGAAGATGGTGATCGTCTGGTGATCCCGCCGCGTCCCACCACCGTGGGCGTATACGGCAGTGTTTTCAATCAGGGTTCCTATCTTTTCAAGCCGACAGCACAGCTTGGCGATTATGTGAGTCTCGCTGGCGGCGAGCAGCGTACGGCCTATACCGGCGGCGAGTTCGTGTTACGTGCGAATGGCACAACGCGCTCGAACCAGCAAGGATGGTTCAACTCAATCTCGTCGCTGGACGCTATGCCCGGCGACACCGTTTTCGTCCCTGAAGATCTCGAGCGCGTCACCTGGTGGCAAGGCACGAAGGAACTGACGACGATCCTTTACCAGTTCGGTCTGGGCGCTGCCGCACTCAAATTCCTGATCAACTGAAGTCGATACCGTGAACTCAACTTTCCTTCCATCATCCGTCGTGTCGGCTTGCGCGTGGTTCGCGCGCGGCTGGCGTATCCTCGTGCTGCCATGCGTGGCGTTCATCGCCGCCGTGGCCGTGTTTTTTGCTATCCCGCCTACGTTTACTGCCAAAACCTCTTTTTTCCCGCCCGCTCAATCGCCCAGTGCGGCGTCCGGTCTCTTCAATCAGTTGAATGCTCTCGGCGTCAGCGGTGCGGGTGCCGCCAAGACGCAGGCAGAGCAGTACGTCGCCATGCTGAAGAGCCGCTCGGTTGCCGACGCCCAGATAACACGATTCAACCTCACGCGCGTCTACGGGTTGAAGCTGCCTGAAGACGTGCGGCGCAAGCTCGCGCAGCAGACGAACGTGTACCTGTCGTCGCGAAGCGATTTGATCGAAGTCAGCGTCGATGACCTCGATCCGCAGCGCGCGGCGCAAATGGCGAGCTATTACGTCGAGTCGCTGACTGATCTGCTCGGCCGTGTTGCCGTGACCGATGCAAGGCAGCGCCGCATGTTCCTCGAAAAGCAGGTCGACGAAACGCGAGCAGCACTTGATAAAGCCGAGAAGTCGTTGCGCAGCGCCGGCGTGTCGCCATCGGCTGCGCAGCTCGAACCGGGCGCTGCCGTCGGCATGGTCGCGCAGATGAACGCGAACATCGTCGCGCAGGACATCAAGCTGACGACGCTGCGCTCCGTGGCAGGCGAGGCGAATCCGGCGACGCTTGCCGCGAAGAGTGAGCTTGCCGCGCTCAAACGTCGTCTGGACGAAATGCAGGCCGGGGCAAAGAACACGGTCGACGACCAATACACCGGGCTTTATCGCGACTACAAGTACAACGGTGCATTGCTCGAACTGCTCGCCACGCAACTGGCGTCGGCGCGTATTGATGAAGCGCGCGATGGTAGCTCGCTGCAAATCGTCGATTTCCCGGTCGTACCGCAAAAGAAGAGCAAGCCTAGCGCGTTGTTCATCCTTGGCACGGGTCTCGCCTTTGGTGTCGGATTGACGCTGCTCGCATGGTTCGTTACACGTCAAGCACGCGCTCAAGCGACTTCGGGAGAGAGCAGATGACTTATGCTCAGCAAGTAACTGCTCGTTCCGCGCAAAGCATACGGCGAGTGTGCCTGAGCGGTGGCCGCGAGGTCGGCGGGCTACAGTCGTTCGCGACCAATGTGGCAGCCGGATTCGACGCGCTGGGCATTCCCGGCGAGGTCGTCGGCCGGCCGCTCGACATGCTGCGCCGCTGGAAAGACCTGCGCGATCCGACGGTGCTGAAGATTTTCAGCACCTGGGCCATATTCCTGTGTCCGTTCGCACGTAACGCGATTGGCGTCGCGCATGGTTTCCCGCGCATCGACGCACAAGGTACGTTCAAGTTTCTCGCCATCCTCGCGAGCTTTCGGATGGCGCAGCGGTACGCACGGCTGGTCGCTGTGTCGGCGTATGTGCAGCGGCATCTTGCCGGCCTCTTCGATATCCAGTGCGCCGCCGCCGTGCACAATCCGTTGCCGCCATGCTGGGCGTCTCATCAGAGCGATGACCTCGCGACGCGAAACTTGATCACGTACGTTGGGCGCCTTCATCCGGTAAAACGTGTCAGCGAGTTCTTGCCCGCGGTGATCGACTTGCTTGACGCCGACGCCACGCTAGAAGCGATGATCGTTGGATCGGGCGAATGCGAAACCGAACTGAAGCAAATAGCGAATGGGCATCCGCGCGTGCATTTCGTCGCGTCGATGTCGTCCGATGAAGTCATGGAAATTCTGGGGAAGACAAAGGTGTTCTTCTCCGGATGCGACACCGAAGCGTTCGGCATTTCGCTGCTTGAAGCGGCGGTCTCGGGTTGCAATCTGGTGACGACCGGTTCGGGCGGCTTCGTGGAAGTTGTCCTTGATGCAATCAACAAGACGACCTTTCTGCTGTCTCCCAATTTCACACGCGAGTCCTGTCGCGTAGCGCTTGCGTCTGCGCTCGCTGCGCAGGGCGTGCGTCTATCCGATGCGGCGTTCATGCCGGAGTCCATCGCGCGCCAGTATCTTGCTGTTGCGCAGCAGGCAAACGGCGGCCGATCATGAGCACGGTATCTGTACTGATCGCCGTCTACGCCAAAGACGATCCCGAGCTATTTCGCGACTCGCTGCGTTCCAACGTGCTTGATCAAACCGATATGCCGGACCAGCTCGTGGTCGTGGTTGACGGGCCAGTCGGTGACGCAATAAACAACGTGCTCGAAGACGCGCGCATTGCGTTCGATGCATGCCGCGGACCTGACTTCATGACGGTCCTCCGGTTGCCGAAAAACCGCGGTGTGGCGGCCGCGATGAATCGAGGCATTCCGTCCTGCCGATGCGAGCTGATCGCACGCGCCGACGCGGACGACATTTCCTATCCCGACCGTTTTCGCCTGCAAAAGGCGGTATTGGCCGAGCATCCGGATGTGGACGTCGTCACTGCGTGGCAGCACGACTTCAGCCTCGATGAGAAAAAAATCGTGGCGGTCAATCAATGCCCCGAATATTCCGAACAAATCAATGCACTGCTGCAGTTGCGCAACCCTGTTTGCCAGCCAAGCATGATGATTCGCGCCAAGGTCTTTCGCCTGCACGGCACTTACGATGAAACGGTGCCGTTGCTCGAAGACTACGAGCTGCACCTTCGATGGACATCTCAAGGCGTCCGTTACCGCTGTATTCAGGAACCGCTCGTGCGAGTCAGCGTTTCTTCCGCGCTTTATCAAAGGCGTGGCGGACTGGCTTATGCACGGCGTGAATTTGCCTTTCGCATGAATGCCGTGAAACGCGGGCTTTTGTCCGGTGGACCGCGTTTCTATCTTGTCGCGACGCTCTATCTGCTGTTCCGATCCGTGCCCGCAGGCGTGCGCCGCCGTCTCTACGTCCTGGTGCGTGCCCGCGCAAATGAAGAGGTGGTGCTGTGATCAAGGGTTCGCGGATCGTTGATCCTCTTTTCATCTTCCTGGTTGGCGTCGCAGCCTTCTGGGTCGTTCCGGAAGGTATCCGGATCGTGTACTTCAACACGTACCAGGATGACTCCGTATACGGCTACCTGGCGCTGTCGGCTTGCGTGGTTGCAGTGAGCTACGTGCTCGCTGCCGCCTGGTTGGGCAGGAAGGCTGCCGACACGCGGCCACCCGCTGATCGCGATGCGGCACTGCGCTTGTCAGCGCGCGTGATCACCTATCTCGCGCCTGTTTGCATGTTGCTGGCCGCGGCTTTCGTCGGCATGCGCTGGGGCACGGAATATGGCGAAGGCGACAGCATGCCGTACGTCTTCCAGATCTTCTTGTACGCACATCTCTATACGTTCTTCTTTTATCTTCGATTCGTCGACGAAAACGAGGTGAAGTCCCGGCGTTTCATACTGTTGTCGCTGGCAGTATTGCTGCCGCGTCTGTTGATCTCGACGCACTGGGGTCGTTTTTTCGTCGGCCAGGCGATGTTGCCGTTCGTCTTCGCGCTTCTCGTAGGCGGCCATGTCATGGTGCGGCTGCGGCATGTGCTGATCATCGTCCTCGGCGCAGGTTGCATCTATTTCGTTCTACCCATGCTTCGTGGCGACGACGTCGGAGGTCAGGGCACGGAGAGCGTCTTGCTCTTTATCGCGGGAGGCGGTCCGGTGCACCTTGTGGGGCAGGTCGAAGACGTGGAGCAAGCCTATCCCAACGTCAATTTTCTGATGACCGGTCTGGTTGGACCGTTTGCGCCGAACCTGCTGTCCGCGGAAGAGCGCATCGATATCTGGGGGCAGGAAGGCGCTCCCCTCACGCTCGACCGGGCCTTCGCAGAGATGGAGGGCATCGGCTTCTATTCGCTTACGGGCCCAGGGTCAGTCTATGTTGCGGACTTGCTGGTGCTCGGTGGCATGGCGGCACTGATCGCCGGCTCGATCGTGATTGGCGGGTTGCTGGCGTGCGCACGCAGCTTATATAAATTACCGGTGCTGGTCTCGCTGGCGCTATTCGATATTGTCAGCAAGATTGTGTTTTTGCCGCGAACCAGCTTTACCTATCTCATCGACCGGATTGCCGTTCTTACGATCATCTGCGGCTTCATGCTGTACTGCGTGCGTCGCATCGGCTCGGCAAAGTGAGCGGGCTGTTGCGCGTGGCATCGCTGAAAGCGCTGCGGTCTCATAGCGACCTATTGCTGTTCCAGGCCGGAAACTGGCTGTCGGGTCAGATACTCTTCGCCGTGTTCAGCGCTTTCGCGGTGCACGGAGCGCTGGCCCATATCGCGTTCGTCGAAACGGCATCGGCGTTCTTCGGCACGACGTTCGCGACCATCGCGTTCAGGATCGGCTTCGAGTCGGCGATGAAAACGCGCGTGCTGGTGGCTGCACGCTTCGCCGTGCTTTTCGCAATGGCGCTGGCCGCGTTCTTTGACGGGATCGAGTGGAAATGGGTGATCGGCGTCGCGCCGTCGTTGTTGACGCCGGCCCATTTCCCGGTCGTTTTCGGCGCAAAGAAGAGGGCGGTCGTGCTGCTCGTTGGCGCTCGGCTGCTTGCTTGCGCGGCGTGTGTCGGCTTCGCGCTGTCGTCGTCAATGGCGTTCGCGGTGTACTTCGCCCCGGGAATCGCCTACGCGCTTTCGCTCTACCTGTTTCACTTCGGCGACTGGGCGAGGCAACCATCCGATGGCCGTCAAACGCGCGGCGTCAGTACGGGCGGTTCAGCGCTCGATGTTTTTCTGTTCTTGCCCGTGGCTAGTGCGGGACTCTTTTTCATGCAGGCATCGATCGTCGCGAACATTGCGGCCGCGTCGCCGGCGCTTGCCGTAGTCGAGCGACTGGTGCGCTCCGGATATTCGCTTGCGTACCCTTATCTGATGCGCGTTACGCGCTTTGATTATCTGTTGCGAAAAACAGTAGGACTGCTGGCGTTCGCGCTTCCGGCGGCAGCAATCGCAATCAGGGTCGCGCCCTGGGTGGTTGTGGGCATTTGGGTTCCTGTTTCGATCGATCTGGTGACGACCAACCTGTTCAGGCTCAGTCAACGGCGTCTGCGCTTGCTCGCTGTTTGGGTGATTTTATGCGCGGCCCTGTGGGAGGGAGCCGCTCGATTCCACTGAGCGCAGCCGGCTTGAGTTTCGTATTCTCCAAGCCGGCCGCGTCGCAATCACATCACAGGAACATCAGCCAGTTCAGCAAGAAGATATTCACTACCAGCATGGACAGCGCGGTTGGAATCTGCACTTTGATCACCGCGTTTTTGTCAGGTAATTCCAGCAGCGCTGCCGGCACGATGTTGAAGTTCGCGGCCATCGGCGTCATCAGCGTGCCGCAGTAGCCGGAGAACATGCCGATCGCGACCATCGTGGCCGGATTGCCGTGGAATACGCCGACCAGGATCGGCACGCCTACACCGCCCGTCATCACCGGGAACGCGGCGAAGCCGTTGCCCATGACCATCGTGAAAAGCGCCATGCCGATGCAATACACGGCGACCGCGACCAGACGGTAATCGAGGTTCACATACGCCGTGGTCACGTGCGCGACCGCCTTGCCCACGCCTGCATCCGAGAACACGAGACCCAGCATGCCGAGCATTTGCGGCAGGACTGCGGCCCATGAAAGCGCATCGACCAGCCGGCGCGTTTCTTTCATCGATTGGCCGACGGTATCGCGCGTCATCACGCAGGCCACGCCCAGTGCGACGATACAGCCGATGCCAAAACCCATCAGCGTGACGTTCTTCGGATCGAGCAGCGGCTTGCCGCCGAACACGAGGTAACTCGCTGCCAGCGTGAGAACCACCGTCACCACGGGAATGGTCAACGCGGGCACGAACAGCTTGTTGCCGAGACGCATGGCGCTTTGGCGGCGCGCTTCGTCAGAGAGCATTTTGGGCTTGCCGGCCGTGACGCCGCCAAAGCCTGCTATCAAGGCCATGGCAACAACCAGCACGCCGACCACATTGGCCGGCAGCCAGTCGCCGATCAAAAATATCAGCGCGTACACGAGCCAGAACGTGCCGGTGGTGAGGCGGCGCGGGTGCGACTTGTCGACGTAGATCATGCCGGCAACAACGACCAGCACGATGCCCAGCAGATAGAACAGATAGTTGAGCGTGAGTGTCATGCGGTTTCTCCGCGAACGTTTTTGGTCAACGCGCCGAGTTCGCGATTCAGCCGTCGATCGAGCAGCCACAGCCGGAAGCCGTGAATCAGGAATGCGCAGATCGCGGTGGGGATGCCCCATACGGCGACGTGCAGCGGTTCGACCACGATCCCCGCTTCCTTCAGGAAGGTTGTCATCAATACGATTGCGCCGAATGCGACGAAGATGTCCTCGCCGAAGAACAGGCCGACGTTATCGGTCGCGGCGGAATACGCGCGCAGCTTGAAGCGGGTTTCATCGGAGAGCTTGCCGAAGCGTGCTTCCGCTGCGCCTTCGGCCATGGGCGCGAGCAGCGGCCGGACCATTTGCGGATGTCCGCCGAGACCAGTCAACCCGACTGCCGCCGTCAATTCGCGAATCAGCAAATAGACGATCAGCAGACGTCCAACGGTTGCCGCCTTGATGCCGGCAATCCAGATTTGTGCACGTTCACGCAGACCGTGCCGCTCCAGCAAACCGATCACGGCCAGCGGCAGCAAAATGATGAGCGGGATGTTGCGCGTCTTGAGAAAACCCGTACCGATCGCGGTGAGGATGCGATCGATGGGGAAGTGCGCCGCAAGGCCGGTAATGATGGCGGCGGCGGCCACGATCAGCATCGGATTGAAGCGCAGGATAAACCCCACGATGATGACGGCCACACCTATCAGTGGCCATAGGTTGACAGCGGTTCCCATAAGATCTCCAAGTGATCGGGCTAATGCCCCGGTAAGGGCTCTTCCGCCGTTGGACGAACCGCTTGCTTCGAGCGGGGCCGTTCCATTGGCTTGATAAAACGGCTCTACTGGCCGCTTACGAAAACGCCCCGCCAATACGCGAGGCATTCAGGTTCCTTGAGGCTTCAATCCGACCCGCTGCAGGAGACAAGCGCAAGCAGCGAGTCAGCCATTCGATCAACGTCAAAACCGCTAAAGACCGTGCATCAAACCTCGACTGCGTGCGCAGCACGAACTTCGATACCCGCCTTTTCGAGTGCCCCGCGAATCCGCCGGGCGAAAGCGAGCGCGTGCGCGCCGTCGCCGTGAAGACAAACCGTCTGCGCATTGATCGGCACCCATTCCCCGCTGACCGCCTGGACGCGGCGCTCCGTTGCCATTGACAGCGTGCGGGTGAGCACGGCTTCTTCGTCCTCGAGCAACGCGCCGGGGTCCTTGCGCGGCACGAGCGACCCATCCGCCCGATATCCGCGGTCAGCAAAAACTTCCTCGATCGCGACCATGTTCGCCTTGCGCGCGGCATCGACGAGATTGCTGTTCGCCAGCCCGAACACGAGCAGCGAAGGATCGAAATCGCGAATTGCCGCGACAATTGCCTCGGCGATTTCCGGGTTCTTCGCGGCCTGGTTATAAAGCGCGCCGTGCGGCTTCACGTGCGACATGCGGCCGCCCTCGGCCTTCACGATCGCTGCCAGCGCGCCCAGCTGATACAACACGCCCGCGTAAATCTCCGACGCGGGAAGATCCATTTCCTTGCGGCCGAAATTCTCGGGATCGTTGAAACTCGGGTGCGCGCCAATGGCGACACCTTTCGCGACAGCCCAGCGCACGCAATCGCGCATGGCAGTGGCTCCGCCCGCGTGCCAGCCGCAAGCAATATTCGCGGAGCTCACGAGATCGAGCAGCGCTTCGTCGGTTCCCATGCCTTCGCCGAGATCGGCGTTCAGATCGATTTCCATCTTCGTTCCCTGTTCACTTACCGGTCGAGGCGTTCCGCGTGCATCGCGATAGCCGATTCAACCTGTTTCACATACATGCGCTCTTCGGCCAGCGCGTGACGCGCGGCTTCAACCGTTGTTTCGATAAAGCGCACACCGCTGTTGAGCCTCGCTTGCGCGAGCTTCCACAGGTCGGCCTTGATCACCGAGCCTATTTTTGGATATCCGCCGGTGGTCTGGGCATCGCCCATCAGCACGATCGGCTGACCGTTCGGCGGGACTTGAATCGTGCCGGGCAATACGGCGTGGGACAGCAGGTCGGCTTTATCGCCGCGTTCCAGGACCGTGCCGGCAAGCCGGAAACCCATGCGGTTACTGTTCGGCGTGATCGTCCACTCCTCGTTCCAGAAGTCGCGCTGGGCCGTCTTCGTGAAGATTTCGTATTCGGGACCGCGCAACACGCGGATCGGCAGCGACCATGAATTGCCCGGCGTGTGTTTGCCGCGCCGCAGCGGTTCTTCCACGTACACGAACTTGCACCACGCGGGCGCTTTCACGCCAAAAGCCGTTCCCGCCGATGAAAACGCCGCGCTCTTGTTCGGCAGCGGTACGCCCGTAGCCAAACGATCGCCGTCGCGTAATGCGCGGCCGCCGAGGCCGCCAAAACAGGCGCCGAGATCGGTGCTGCGGGAGCCGAGCATGGGCAGGACGTCGATACCGCCCGCCACGCACACGTAACCGCGCATGCCGTGCCGGGCGCCGCGCAGCGTCAGTTCCTGGCCGGCTTGAACCGGCAGGCTCCACCACGAGTAGACGGGTTTGTCGTCCAGTGTTGCCGCGAAATCCGTGCCGGTGATCGCCACGCGCGTGGCGCGTGTGAAGCGCAGGCTGGTGGGTCCGAACGTCAGTTCGATGCCGGCCGCATCTGGCCTGTTGCCCACGATCCGGTTGCCGATTTCCAGCGACAGCGCGTCGAGTGCGCCGCCCGAACTGACACCCAGGTGCCGATATCCCGCGCGGCCGAGATCCTGCACGGAGGAGAGCATGCCGGCGCGAATGACGTCGATCATGCGAGCACCTCCAGCGCGGTAAAACGCACGTGATCGCCGGGTTGCATGAGCGTGGGCGGGTTGCGGGCGGGATCGAAGAGCTTGAGATCCGTGCGTCCCAATAGTTGCCAGCCACCTGGCGACGCCGCCGGATAGATGCCCGTCTGCTCCCCGCCGATACCCACCGACCCCGCCGGCACTTCCAGCCGCGGTTTGGAGTGACGGGGCGCGTGCAGCGTGGGATCGAGGCCGCCGAGGTAGGCGAAGCCGGGCTGAAAGCCGAGGAAAAATACGATGTAATCGGCTTGGGTGTGACGCTTCACGAGTTCATCGATGCTCAGGTCCAACTGTTTTGCCAGCGATGCAAGATCGGGTCCGTCAGCGCCGCCGTAGCGCACGGGGATGTCGATTTCTGCTGTGCCCACCTCGACTTCGGCTGCTTGCTCCCAAGCGGTTTTCATTTGGCTGGCGAGCTCGGCGGAGTCGGCCAGGAGGGGATCGAAGACGAGCGTGAGGTTGTTCATGCCCGGCACGACTTCCACGACGTGCGGCCACAGGCGCGCCGCGTCGGCGAGCGCCCACATTCGGCGCTGGCATTCGAGCGTGGCGGGCGGCGGTGCAACGCAAACCAGCGCGGTGTCGCCGAGTGGGTGAATTTTGGGTGGTGTCATGCTGGGTTTTGCCGGTAATCGAGCGCGCACTTTGAGCGAAAGGCAAAAGCAAGCCGTCTCGACGCTAGCTCGGGAATGTACATTGTCAATAATTTATCGACAAATTATCAATAAGAATTTAGGCGTTGCGATGAATTTCGTTCGATACGCTACACTCGCCGACATATTGTTCCGTATAGATATCCATGCCCCGTCATCCGACCAAGATCGTTTCGTCCGAGCATCTCGTCTCTGAAACGAGCGCCGAGTTGTCCGAGTTCGAATATGGCCTGATCATGGCCGGCAATGCGTTCAACCGCTGGATGGTTCGATGCATGTCGGCGGCGGGCGCGAAGGACATGACGGCGGTGGAAGTATCGCTGCTGCATCATGTGAGTCATCGTGACCGGAAGAAAAAGATTGCCGATATTTGCTTTGTTCTCAATATAGAGGACACGCACGTTGCCAGCTATGCCATTAAGAAGTTGATGGCGCGGGGCTATGTGAAGAGCGAAAAAGTGGGTAAGGAGGTGTTCTTTTCCGCAACGCCGGCGGGGCGGGAGTTGTGCGGGAAGTATCGGGAGGTGCGGGAGAGTTGTTTGATCAGCACGTTGAAGGAGAGCGGGCTGACCAACGAGCAGATAGGCGAGGCGGCGCAATTGCTGCGAAATGCTTCCGGTCTTTATGATACAGCGGCGAGGGCTGCAGCCTCGCTATAGGTTTTTCGTTCGCACTGTTTGGGGTTTTTGGGGGGTGGTCGGGGGGCTATTCCGGGGTTGTTAGGTTCAGGGGTTAGTGGTCGGGGTCTATGCTGGGGTGGTCGGTTCTGGGGTTAGCGGTCTGGGTCTATGCCGGGTTGCTGCTTTCGGCCGTGGTGGTCTGCGAGAGTCGGATATTCTCTTTATCACTATTA
>NZ_JAAVUQ010000004.1 GCF_018449515.1 Caballeronia sp. dw_19
ATGACAGCATAATGAAAGAAATGGATTAAGACCACGGTCCCACTCTTCTGCCAATGAAGGGGCATCGCGGAATACGGAGAACTTCGTAGGTTGAGAGCGGACCGAACTGGTCGTGACGGCGGTGGCGGTGATAACGCCAAAGAATTGGACATCGTCAACCAGGGTGTCTGGCCATGTTGCGCAGCATGAGTACGCAATCTGATGGGGTTATTTCAGGCTCTTGTCGCGCTGGCAAGTCGCCACGGGCAGCGGATTTCCGCCCAGTACCTTAGTGATGCGTCTGGACTGCTTCTCGGCCACACCATTGATGCAGCAGCACGTGTCACCACGATTCGGGAGGTCTCGTTCGGGGACGCCTCGAACGTATCGGATCGCACAGCAGGTCGATCAATGCATGGCAGGTCGTGGACCTGTAGATGCTCTTGCTTTTCCCGTGTAGTCACGCACAACGAAATCCAGGCCACCCACAGCAGGTATGTGCCTGGACAACCCTCTACGCGACGTTCACGTAGCCCCAACGAACAGCATGAGCCGCCAGGCGGCGCCTTCTACAACAGTACGGCTTTTTTAAAGCTCGAGCCGCCGCCTGGAAGCACTGCTCTTAGAAGCGGTGTTGAATGCCGATCGTTGCCGAGAGCTGATTCGGAGTCGATGACATGCCGACACCGTTGATCGGTGCGCCGATACCCGCTACGCCGCCCAGATCGATCGCGTGGACATATTCGCCTTGCAGGTAGACGTCCGTACGCTTGGACAAATAGTAGTACGTCCCCAGGCCGAGCGAATTGAACGACGGCTTCTGACCATCGATGACCGCGTCCGTCCACGTATCTTCACCAGCCAGAACCAACGTCGGCGTCAGGTTGTAACGGGCGTTCAACTCATAGTTGTTGAAGCGTGCATAGTTGCCGATCTGGGTGTTGGCGCTGCCGCCGGTCTGTTGCGAGGTGATCGAGGACGCATCTTGCAGCTTCGTTTGCGTGAATACGAAGCCAACCGTCGCGGGACCAAACGCGTAGTTCAAGCCAGCGCCGAACGTGCGTTGCAGCCCTGCTATGAAGGCCGAATCGCCGCCCAAAGCACCATTCGTCGGGTTGGACAGCACGTTGCCCGTCAAGCTGTTGTTGATCTGCATGTAACCGGCGGCAACGTTCAACGGGCCATAGTTATACGATGCGCCAAAGCTGTAGGCACGATTGTTCGAGAAGCCGCCTGCGTCGTTCGAAAAGCCGTACAAGCCGCTGAACTTGAAGCCTGCGTAGTTCATGCTTTGGTACTTGATCGAGTTGTCGATACGGAACGAGTTGTCGAGGTTATCGTTATCGAACGGGTGGGCGAACTGCGTACCACCGTACTGCGTGCCGGTCAGAGCCAACGGGCCGAGATAGTCAACCACGGAGTCATACTGACGGCCCAACGTGACCGTGCCGTATTGGTTACTCGACAAACCGACGTACGCCTGGCGGCCGAACATGCGGCTGTTTTGACCCAGCGTACCGTTCGCGATGTTGAAGCCGTCTTCCAACGTGAAGATTGCCTTCAGGCCACCACCGAGGTCTTCAGAACCACGCAAGCCCCACCGGCTGCCGTTGATGGAGCCGCTCGATTCCTTGAAATTGTGCGCGCCGCCCTGGTTATTCGTGTATGTCAGCCCCGCGTCGAGCAAGCCATATAGCGTTACGCTGCTTTGGGCGTGAGCGGCGGTTGCGAATATGCCTGTCAGGGCCGCGACCATGAGGGTCTTTTTCATTTCAGTAACTCCGAGCAATTCGGGCCTCTCGGCCCAAGCTTTAAGGATCCTTTCAGTCCGCCGTGCCGCGAGAGACACTTGCGAATGATTCAGGTATCAACAACCAGATACACGTGTGAGAAGCGAGCACAGTGTAAAAGATGCTGTTGTCCCATTAAGTTTCAGAACGGCGCAATAATCAATTTCTATATTATAAATAGTGGACTAAATGCGTCAAATCCTTTGCCAGCAAGGCTGCTTTTCCGGAAATCGGACTTTCGAGTGAGAGTCAATCTTTATATGTTGTACATCTGCGACAATAACCGTTGCGTTAAAAACACTACAAAATAATTACAAAATCAATTCTTGATGAAACAGAAATAACTGATTGTTGAAAATGGCGACTGCGAATCGATATTGGGAGGCTAAAATCAATTCGCTGCTTTCCGAGAGCAGGCATGTACTCTTGATAGCGCGACTTTTTAGTCGCGCTTTTTTTTGCTCTTTTTATCAGCAGATATCGGCCAGCCATTAATGGCTCGAAACTGACGCAAATGTCAGTAAGCCATATTTAATTATTTATTAAGCAGATTGTCTATCAAATTAATGGCTGCATTCGTATTGGGTTCGGACGACTGTGCAAAATGGTCCCCGCCGCCAAATCGCATAGGTTTGTTCCTGATTTAACAGGCAATACCAATGAGAGCCGGGCGCCACGGCATTCGCGGGTTTGGGGAGGCCTGCCGGTCAGCATCACCCGGCATAGCATCATTGGGGCTGCCACCATCATCGGTGCGCCCGGCAAGGTCTCGAAAGCGAAGGATTTCACTCACTGGCGTGTGCGCAAACGCCGTGGTGAAGTCCATGACGCCAAACGCACGAAGAACCGCACGAAGAACCACGACAAACCGAAGCTACGTGCCCGGGTCGAGCACGTCTTTGCGGTGCTCAAGCGGCTGTGGCGGTTCAGCAAGGTGCGCTATCGCGGCCTCGCAAAAAAACGCCACGCGCGCTTCCATGCCGCCGAGTCGATCAGGACACCCGCTGGGCCTCAGGGCGCCGGCCGCCCTGGTTGCGCGTCATCATATGGAAGGATGTATGGCTGCGGCGGCCAAGTCCTTGCTGACCCGGTGCGACCAGCCAAGTATCACTGAAAATCCCGCGATGAACACGAACACGATCGACACGTTGATGAACAGCCGGTCGATGGGCAGATGCATCGCGAGCAGCACGCCACCGAGCATTGAGCCCGCGACGGAGCCCAGCTTGCCAATGCCTATCGCCGTTCCTACCCCGGCCGAACGCAGCGAAGTCGGATAGATGATGCCCGAGAGCGCATACAGACCGAATTGAGTGCCGATCACACACACGCCGCTCATGAACACGGCAGCCATCAACAACGGTTGCGGCATGGAGTGCCCGAGCGATGCAGCGATCGGGCAACCTAGCGCGGCCAGCGCCACGATAGCCGCCATGCCGTGACGGTCGACAAAACGGCTGAGGACGAGCGCGCCAATGGTCCCGCCCACCGGAAACATCATCGCGACGATTGCCGCCTGTCGAGGTGCAATCCCCGCAATACCGAAAATCAGCGGCAGCCAGTTCTGCAGAAAATGCAACGCCAGCGAGTTAAGGATGAAAACCACCCACAGCAGCGGCGTCACATAACGCAGCGGTCCGCCGAACAGAGCGCGCGGTCCGGCACGCGCCACAGGTTCATCGTCCAGGACGAAGGTTGTGACCTTCGACACGTCGAGATTCGGGTCCATGCGGCGCACGAGCCGCTTGATCAGCGCCGGGTCTCGCTGGTTGAGCACCAGAAACCGAATCGACTCGGGCAGCGCGAAGATCGACGCCAGCGCGACCAGTACCGCGGCCGCGCCGCCGAACAAAAAAATGACGCTCCACCCGAAATGAGGCAACAGCCACGATGAGACGGCGCCCCCTCCTCCCGCTCCGACTGAAAATCCCGAGAACATCAATGTCACCCAGGTGGCACGACGCTGCTTCGGTGCGTATTCGGCCACCAGCGCGACCGCGTTCGGCACGACGCCACCCATCCCGATACCGGCGAGAAACCGCAATACGATAAGCTGATCGATCGATTGAGCCCACGCACATGCCATGGTTAGTATTCCAAAGCATAAGGAACCGTAGATAATGGCCCGCTTGCGGCCCGACCGGTCGCCAACGAATCCCAACAACAACGAGCCGATCAGCACGCCGAACAGTCCCGCGCCGAATACCTGCGCGAAGCTGCTTGCCTTGACATGCCACGCCTGGGCAATAGCGGGTGCTGCAAACGCAATCGCGATCTGGTCGTATCCGTCCAGCAGTACGATCAGAAAGCACCACGCCAGTAGCGCAATCACAAAACGCCCGACTTTCTGTTCCTGTACGAGTTGGGAAACGTTCAACATGAACTCACCGCCCAAAGCGGACGCGCGTGGATTAACGGCATTTCGTCTCCTGAATATTTTACTGAATATTTTATTTAGTCACGCCTGCCCCGGCGGGGCGCGGGCCGCCTGCAAGAATGCGGTTCGAGTGTAGCCGATGCAATCCGCACACTGAATCACCATTTTTTTATCAAACCATCGAACAAGCTGATAAGTGGGTACGTCAGGCGGCCAGGACCGGCCCCGTCCTGGCTGCCCAATGCAGTACAACTATTCGGTGATCGCTATGGACTAACGCGAATAATTTGATTCTCGTTATATACGACCGGATATAACATGACGATCTGCCTTGCCGAATTACATGCCAATACTGAGAAGGAGACGTAAGATGATTAATCTGCGAGTCGGGGATCTTGTCGTTCGCAACGCGAAGATCTCACCCGACGCGGTAGCGCTCATTGAAGATGACCGCGCGCTTACCTGGAGCGAGTTCGATCGAAGCACTAACCGCACGGCCAACGGGCTGGCGGCCATCAAACTTGCCAAGAACGACCGGATCGCGACGGTTATCCGCAACGGCGCGGCAGCGGTTCAGATGATATTTTCCATCGCCAAGGCGGGCATGCTGGCTGTGCCGGTCAACTACGGATTGACGACGGGTGAGATCGAGGTCCTGCTCGACGATTCCAAGCCGAACGCCATTATTGTCGATGCGGAATTCGTCGACAGGTTACGGGATATTCTGACGCGCCCCGGCGTTACCGTGATTGTCCGCGGCGAGGCGGCCGTGTCGCCAGGATGGCTGAGTTACCAGGGTATTGAGGAACGCGGCGACGAGAATACGGTCACCGTCAATATTGATCCCGACGAAATCCGCACGATCCGCTATACCAGCGGCACGACCGCCGCGCCCAAAGGATGTCTCGGCACGCATCGCCAGATCCTCTCCAGCATAGACAATTTTTTCTCGCAAATTCCCGTCTCGAGCACAGGCCCGTTCCTGCAGATGCTGCCGCTCTTTTCGGGCGCCGGCATCTGGATGGCAATCGCTGCGGCTTATCACGGCGTCGCCAACGTGCTGACGCGCGATTTCGACCCGCGGGATGCGCTCCAAAAGATCGAGACGCACGGTGTAACCCATACCTGCGGCGTGCCGACCATGATGAGCCGGCTCGGCGATGAACTCAGAAAAGGCACCTACAACATCGACTCGTTGCAACTGTTCGGTTATACCGGCTCGAAAATGCCGCCGGGCACTATCCGGCGCGCGCTCGACATCTTCCCTTGCGGCTTTTACCAGGGCTTCGGCGGTGGCGAGATGGGAGGTCTCGTGTCCTACCTGATGCCGGAACATCATCGTGAGGCACTGCTGCTGGAGAACCCGGCGCGGTTGCTGGCGTCGGTCGGCCGCCCCGCGAAGTATGCGGAAATCTGTATTCGAAACCTGCAGGACGGCACGCCGCTGCCGCGCAATGAACCCGGCGAGATCACCGTGCGTTCACCCAGCAATTTTTCCGGTTATCTGAACCGCCCGGAAGACACCGCGAAAACGCTGCGGGGCGAATGGGTCTACACCGGTGACATTGGTTATCTCGACGACGACGGCTTTCTCTTCGCGGTAGACCGCGCCAAGGACATGGTCGTGACGGGCGGCATGAACGTTTCGTCAGCGGAAGTCGAAGCGGTGTTGTCGGAGCATCCGTGCGTCAAGGCCGTCGCCGTGATCGGCTTGCCCAGTGACGAATGGGGCGAAACCGTGACTGCCGTAGTCGTTCTGCACGAAGGACAGGATATATCGGAGAGCGAATTAATCGGATTCGCTCGCAAGCAGCTTGCCGGCTACAAGTCCCCGAAAGCCGTCCATTTCGTCACCACCTTTCCGATGAACAGCGTCGGCAAGATTCTCAAGCGCGAACTCCGCGATCAGTTTGCAGCAGTCCGATAAACGAAGCAGTTTTTCTTAAACTACCCTGAAGGAGACACACATGGATTGGACATTGAACCGGGCCGCAGGGCCGCGCGGATATCTGGTGGAAAACGATGAATTCAAAACCATCGAAGTGACAATGCCGGTGGAAGGCGTCGCGAAACTCGCGCTGAACCGCCCGGATAAACTCAACGCCTTCAACTCCGCGATGATCGGAGAAATCCGCGCCGCGATGTGGCGGCTGAACTACGACGAGAGCGTGCGGGTCATCGTGATTACCGGCTCGGGCCGCGGCTTCAGCGCTGGCCGCGACGTCAAGGAACTGCAAGGCGAACGTGGCATGCCGCTGCCGCACTATCGCGCTTATGTGCGCGCCAACCACGACATGCTCGACGATCTCGAAGCGATCGAGAAGCCGGTCATCGCGGCCATCAATGGTGTTTGCGCGGGCGGGGGGATTGAACTTGCGGCATCGTGCGATTTCCGGTTCGCGTCCAATCGCGCGACTTTCCTGCTGCCGGAAATTTTTATCGGCGTGATTCCGGCGTCTGGCGCGTGCTCGCGCATGATCCAGATGATTGGAATTGAAAACGTCAAGGACCTGGTGATGACCGGCCGCACCGTCGACGCGGATGAAATCCGCGGCATGGGTTTCGTGCGCTCCGTAGTCGAGCACGAAGAGCTCGAAGCAAAGACATTCGAATTCGCGCGGCTGCTGATGCGCGGCGCGCCGCTCGCGGTGGGCATCGCCAAGCATGTGACCAATACCTGCCAGAACGTCGATACCGAAACAGGACGGCTGTTCGAGCGCCTCGCGCAGTCGTCGCTGGTCGGATCGAGTGACTCCACCGAAGGCATCCGTTCTTTCCTCGACAAGCGTCCGCCCAAGTTCACGGGCCGCTGAGCATCGCTTGCAGCCGGTGCACCCTCGGTCCGCACAACACAACGCGGACCGATGGTGCGCTTTTCCATATTTTCACGACAGGGTTCGGTTTGAAACTATCAGGCATCCGCGTACTGGACTTTTCCCGGTTTATGGCCGGCCCGTTGATTTCCGCGATCATGGCGGACCACGGCGCGGAGGTGACGAAGATCGAAGCGCCGGAGGGTGACCCCACGCGCGGCGGCCGCCGCAGCCGCACGACGCAAAACACTGGTGACTCTTTTTCAGTGTTGAACCGCGGCAAGCGCAGCGTCGTGCTCGACTTGAAGCAAGTGCACGGCCGGGAGTTGGCACAGCAATTGATTCGTGACGCGGACGTCTTGATCGAATCATTCAGCCCCGGTGTAGCCGAGCGGCTTGGCATCGGCCAAGCCATCGCGCGACAGATCAATCCGCGGCTTGTGTATTGCTCGGTCACCGCATTTGGTCAGGACGGTCCATTGCGCGACATGGCAGGCCACGATCCCGCCGTGCAGGCGCTGGCGGGTATCTTGCCCCGCGATGACAACCATAAGCCGGTCATCCCGCCAGTCTCCGTGGCGTCCTGGTGCAGCGCCCACAGTGCACTCGCCGGCATTCTGATGGCATTGCTTTCAGCACGGACAACGGGTCTCGGTGACTATCTGGACGTGTCCATGCACGATGTCGCTCTAAGCGCGCGTCCAGGCGCCCTATTCGGTGCACTCGTGGCAGGACGACATGAGTCCACGCCCGGACTTGGCCATGCGATGCTCGAGCCCTATGAGACCGCTGACGGTGAATGGCTCTGTCTTGGCGCCGGCGAGCCGCGTTTTGCCAAGGCCCTGCTTGGTGCGCTCGAGCACCCCGAGCTGATGAGCGTAGCGCTGGGCGAGCCGGGAACGGCACAAGATCCGCTGCGAAAGGTGTTGGCAGAAACGTTCAGACGCAAACCTCTGGCGGCGTGGATGGAATGGCTGGAAGCACGATCCATTGGCGTTGCGCCTGTTGTCGATTACGCCCAGGCCCTGCGGCATCCGCATGTGCATGAACGGGGCATGCTGCTCGCCGACAAAAACGGCGATCTGCACCTTAATACGCCCATCCGCTTCTTGCGCGAACCCGGCCAACCCGACCTTCGGATTCCGGCGCTAGGAGAACACACGGGAGTCGTACTGGCCGAATCCGGAGCAAGGCTCACGGATCAAGGCGATGGCATCTAAAGCCAGTCAAGCGTCGTCGCACGGCGCTGGTCAAAATGTAATTTCCTGCAATTATTTAATTTTAAAAAAAGGCAATTGGTAGTTATACTAATAGAATGCTGCATCGAAAACGATGTTGCTACTACTACCACCGCTCGCAGGAACATAAAATGACCAAGTTATTTTTTTCATCAGTAGCACTTGCCATCGCATTAGTATTCCCCGCTTTCGCCATAGCTCAAGACAACGGCACGCCCACGCGCGCTGACGTGAAGGCCGAGTTTATCCAGTTCAAGCAGGCAGGATTCGATCCAGCCGCGAACGACCAGCTTGATTACCCGGAAAGCTTGCAGCGGGCTCAACAGAAACTGGCCACGCAAAGCCAAACCGAGTCCGCGGCTTACGGCGCGTCAACGAGCGGCACATCAAAATCCGGCGACTAGAACATGGAGCGCGTGTCGGCGCACCACCTGAGCAACGTTATGACCAGAGTCACTTTAAAGCGTCACAACCAGGGCCTCTCGTTTAGTCGCCGGTCCTCGAACGCCTTGATTTCCGACGCCAGCAACAAAGTGGCGTCCACGTCGTCGACGCCTTCCAGAAGCCGCGTCTTGACCGAGGCCGCAATATCGAAATGCAGGTTGGTACCAATTGGCGTGGTCACCGTCTGAGCCGGCAGGTCGACCTTCAGTGCGTAACCCGGAACCGCGTCGACTTGTGCCAGTAACATTTCTATGTCCTTAGCATTCAACACAACGGGCAGCATCTTGTTCTTGCAGCAGTTGTTATAGAAAATATCGGCAAAACTTTCGGCTATCAGCACGCGAAAGCCGTATTGAAACAACGCCCACGGCGCATGCTCGCGTGAACTGCCACAACCAAAGTTGCGTCGTGTCAGCAGGACCGACGCGCCGGCGTAACGCGGTTGATTCATGACAAAACCAGCCGTGACGACACGCTCGCTCGCTGGTTTGCCGTAATAGCCGACATCCTCATGACGCCATTCGTCGAAGAGATACGGACCGAATCCCAACCGTGCGATGGACTTCATGTATTGCTTGGGCATGATCGCGTCGGTGTCGACGTTATCGCGATCCAGCGGCACCACCACCCCGGTGTGGTGAGAAAAAGGTTCGATCATTGCAGCGTCCCATTCACGGCAAGCGTACGGATATCGGTGAAATGCCCGCGTAGCGCGGCGGCGGCTGCCATCGCGGGGCTGACGAGGTGCGAGCGCCCGCCCGCACCCTGGCGACCTTCGAAGTTACGGTTCGACGTCGACGCAACCCGTTCGCCCGGCTCAAGCCGGTCGGCGTTCATCGCGAGACACATCGAACAACCGGGGTCGCGCCACTCGAAGCCGGCCGCCATGAAGACGGCGTGCAATCCCTCGGCTTCCGCCTGACGCTTGACCGCGCCTGAACCCGGGACCGCGAGCGCCAGTCTGATGGTGGAAGCAACACGACCGCCCATCGCGCGCAACACGCTCGCCGCAGCCCTCAGGTCCTCTATCCGTCCATTCGTGCATGAGCCGATAAACACCTTGTCAAGCGCAATGCTTTCGATAGGAGTGCCTGCCGTCAGCCCCATGTAGTCGAGCGCTCGCATACAGGACGCGCGCCGGCCCGGCTCGTCGACAAGAGCAGGATCGGGGACCGCACCGGTGATATCCGCAACCATGTCCGGCGACGTGCCCCACGTAACCTGGGGCGACAGCCCAGACACATTCATCGTGACTTCGGCATCGAATCGAGCATCCGGGTCCGACTGCAACGCCGTCCATTCGAACGCCGCGCGATCCCAGTCACTACCTTGCGGCGCGTAGAGACGTTCCCGGCAGTACTGCAGAGTGGTCGCATCAACGGCGATCAGCCCGGCCACGGCGCCCGCTTCTATCGACATATTGCAGAGTGTCATGCGCCCTTCCATCGACAGATCTCGCACCACCGCGCCGGCATACTCGATCGCATGGCCTGTCGCGCCAGCCGTGCCGATACGGCCGATCACCGCCAGCGCGAGATCTTTCGCGCTGCAGCCTGCCGGTAAACGGCCATCGATTGTCACCCGCAGATTCTTGCTGCGCCGGACCAGCAGCGCTTGCGTACTGAGGACGTGCTCGATCTCCGAGGTCCCTATTCCGAAGGCGAGTGCACCGAGCGCTCCATGAGTGCTGGTATGCGAATCGCCACACACGATCGTCATACCGGGCAAGGTGATGCCTAATTCGGGACCGACGACATGGACGATGCCCTGCTGTTCGTCATCCATGCCGAGATGCACGATCTCACTCGCCGCGCAGTTCGCGCGCAAGGCATCGACCTGGATCCGCGAGATTTCGTCGGTGATACCTTCCTTGCGGCCGATTGTCGGCACGTTGTGATCGGCGACCGCAAAGTTCGCGCGCGGCCGCCACACCATGCGCCGTTCAAGGCGCAACGACTCGAACGCCTGCGGGCTCGTCACCTCGTTGATCAGATGCCGGTCGATGTACAGCAGGCACATGCCGTCCGCTTGGGTACGGATCGTGTGGGCCTCGAAGATCTTGTCATAGAGAGTACGGCCCATCAACTTCCCTTCTCGGTCAATTAACAAAAGCCGTTACCGGCAGGCGCTCACGACGGCTTGACTGAGTGCTCGACCGGCTCGGACGACACGACGCCCGCTGCGTGATCGGCGCCGAAACGGGCGCGATACAGGATCGCCAGCACGGCCGAAAAACCCGCGACGATGACGAATGGAACCGTCGCCGCATAGAACAGGTCCGATATAGGCAAATGCATGGAGAGCAGCATTCCGCCGATAACCGGCCCCGACACCGAGCCGATCTTCCCGATCGAAATCGCGCTGCCGACACCCGCCGAACGAAACGACGTGGGATAGATCATCCCGGCCACCGCATAGAGCCCGTACTGCGCGCCGACCACGCAAAAGCCCGTGAAAAACACGGCGATAGTGAGCCACGTCTCGGACATTCCCGTGCCCAGCAACGCGACAATCGGGCAGCCGATGGCGGGCAGCGCGATCACCGCCAACACGCCGTGACGATCGACATAGCGGCAAAGAATCAGGCCGCCGAGCACGCCGCCAACCGAAAACATCGCGGTAATCAAGCTGGCATGCTGGGCACCGACACCGACGCCTTCCATCAGGATCGGCAGCCAGTTCTGGAGAAAATAGAGCGCCATCGAATTGGCGATGAATACAATCCACAGCAACGGCGTGATGGCGCGCAAGCCGTCGGAGAAAATCAGCTTCAATACGAAGCGCTTTTTGGTTTGCGCCACTTCATCGGCGACAAAACGCGCGTCGGCCGGGATGGTCAGCTCCGGTCGCAGACGGACAACGAGCCGCGCCACGATCTCCGGGCTGCGCCTCTTGACCACCAGCAGTTTTGCGGACTCCGGCAGCACGAACATCAACAACGTGCCGACAAGCAGAGAGCCGACGCCACCGACCACGAACATGACCGGCCAGCCGAAGCGCCCGATCAACGCCGACGACACCAGCCCCCCCGATCCAGCGCCGATCGAGAACCCCGAGAACATCAGCGTGACCCACGTCGCGCGCAACCGCTTGGGCGCATATTCCGCCACCAGCGCCACCGAGTTCGGGATGACGCCGCCCATCCCGAGTCCCGCGAGAAAACGCAGCAGCATTAACTGGTCGAGCGAAGTACTCCATACCGACGCCACCGTCAGCACCCCGAAAAACAGGGTGCCGGTCACGATGGCCTTCTTGCGTCCGAGACGATCGCCGAGGTACCCAAACAAGAACGAACCGATGAGCGTACCGAACAGGCCGGCGCCGAACACGGGCCCGAATCCGCCGCGGCTGACATGCCATTCCTTGATGAGCGCGGGCGCCGCGAATGAAACGGCGGTCTGGTCGTAGCCGTCCATCAGCATGACAAGAAAGCACCAGAACAAAAGACCGACGGCAAAACGGCCGATCTTCTGTTCTTCCACCAAATCCGCGATATTGAAAGTTCGATCTGCTTGCATGTCTTCCATGGACCTCGTTGTCAGATGCGCCTCGGCTGCCCCGGCATTCACTCGTTTTTCTTCTCCGGGGCTCGACCATCGGGCCGAGGTGAATATAAAGCGCCTTGCGTTACGACAGAATCAAAAATTTGTGATCATGCAATCGAAAACAGTGAACAAAGCCGCGAACGAAACCGCCTATCCCGTCGAGCCGGACGCCACATCCGGCCTGGGCGCTCTCAGAACAAGTGATTGATACCGATGCGCGCCACGGTCTGGCTGCCAGTGCTGGAGGGCTGGTAGCCAAACTGTTCCGCTTGAGCGTTCGGTCCCGAGGCACGCTGCAACCCCGCACCCGCGTACACCTGCGTACTCTTCGACAGGTAGTAGGTGAGGAATAGGTTGTACTGGTTGAACGTCAGGTCCTCAAAGAGCGAGCGGTTATAAGACAGGCCCAGCACGTAAATCCGTTCGCCGGTCAGGTCGATGTTCACGCCCGCCTGATAGTTGCGCTCCGAGGCACTTCCCTTCGCATTCTGTAGCTTGACGTCGGTGAACGTCAGATGCGGCGTGAACGGGCCGATCACGTAGGAGCCCGCCACAGCGATCGTGCTATAGCGTGCCGCGTTGAACAGGGTTCCCTGCTGCAACTGCTGTCCCAGTAGCGACGTAAGGCCGAAGGTACCGAACACGTCCGCGGTACGGTTGTGCGACATGGTGTAGGCCGCGCCGAACTTCAGGCTCCCTTGCGCGTATTTCGCACCGATGCTGTACTGCCGCCCCGAGCTGAAGTTGCCCGCCTGGCCGCCGAAGCTGTTCATCGCACCGGCCTGGAAGCCATAGAAGTTCGGGGTATCGTATTTCACCGAGTTGACCAGCGCGTGCGTGTTCGCGAGGCCATCCAGGTTCCCCACGGTGTAGAACGATGAAATGCCGGGAACCGAGTTGTTGATCGCACCAATGTACTCATAGATGTAGTCGGGAATGTTGCCTGCACTTACCGTCCCAAAGCTGTTGTTCGTGAGGCCCACCAGCGCGATCCGGTTGAAGAAACTGGTGGGGTTGATCTGCGCGCCCGTGTTGGTCAGGAAGCCCGACTCCAACCGCGCAATCACCGAATTGCCGCCGCCCAGATCTTCGACGACACGAAACCCGAAACGATCCGGCGTGCGCTTGCCCGCCGACTCCTGGAACAGGTGGGTGCCGCGAGAGTTCGATACATAGTCCACCCCGACGTCGACGCTCCCATAGAGCGTGGCCGAAGACTGCGCCCATACGGGCGCGCTAAACACGGCGACGCTGCAGCCGATCAAAAATCGCTTTTTCAAAGACGTCTCCAATTATTATTTACGTTATTCCGCTCTGATGTCGGATGAACCTGAGCGCACAAGACCTTTGCAATTTCGGGCAAGGCGGTTTTGTACGCAGCTCGGAGTGTAGCGAAGACAGATCCGCATTTGAATCACGAATTATCGATGGATTCATCGAAGAATCCGATTACTTGACAAGGGTTTTTACCGATTAACCGTTTTAAAGAGATTAAGCATGTTTTGCTTTAGCGCCAGCGTGCTACTATCCGCCGCAAATGTGAATGCGGATCGAAAAAGCATTGACAGTGGAATCGGAGAACGTAATGCAATCCAAAACAATCCCTCCGCGGCGCATGGTCGTCGGTATCAGCGGTGCGTCAGGCGTCGTGTACGGCGTGCGTTTGCTCCAGTTGCTAAGACAACTGGAAATCGAATCGCATCTCGTCATGAGCCGGTCGGCGCAGGTCACGCTCGCGCACGAGTCGGACTACAGCGTGGCCGACGTGCGCGCAATGGCCAGCGTCGCATACACGAACGCCGACATCGGAGCCGCGATTTCGAGCGGATCATATCCGGTGATGGGCATGATCGTCGCTCCGTGTTCGGTCAAGACGCTCTCCGAAATCGCGACGGGCATTACGGGAGCCCTTCTCCCGCGAGCCGCTGACGTCATGCTCAAGGAGCGCAGGCGGCTCGTCCTGATGGTACGTGAGACGCCCTTGCACCTCGGCCACATCCGCAGCATGGCCTCGGTCACGGAAGCCGGCGCGATTGTTTATCCGCCCGTGCCGGCTTTCTATGCGAACCCGGAATCGATCGAGGATATGGTCGACCACACGCTCGGCCGCGTGCTCGATCTGTTCGGCCTGGAGGCAAATACCGTGCGTCGCTGGGGCGTTTAAACGCCGCGCCCGGACTTCCAGGCTTCCAGATCCCGAATTACATTTTGTTTTCATTCCGGTAATCCGGGTTTATCCGCGGACGCCATCGCCATGCCGAATTCAATCACGCCGATTCCACGATTATCAAATTTCGGTGATAACTCATTCGGTTTAATTTGCTTCATCCCGACGGACGGTTGTTTTAAAGTAACTGAATCAGGCATCGAGTGAGTGAACGATTAATCAGAATTATCGATTGATTCATAAATAATCTCGATTACACCGACTTTCACGATAAACAAATCGGTAGACGAATGAAAATAATTATTGCTGGAGCGGGTATTGGCGGATTGACGGCTGCGCTCGCGTTGTTAAAGAAGGGCTTTGACGTCACGATTCTCGAACAGGCGCAGGCACTCAAGGAAATAGGCGCAGGCGTTCAATTGAGTCCGAATGCAACGCGGGTTTTGTATCAGCTCGGCATAGGCGAAACGCTAGAGCACGATGCATGCGAACCCCTCGGCAAGCGGGTGAGGCTCTGGAACACCGGACAGACATGGCGGCTGTTCGACCTTGGCACGCAGTCGCGGGAAATCTACGGCTACCCCTACTTCACGCTGCATCGCGCAGATCTGCACCGGGCGCTCGCCGAGGGCGTTGCCGCGTTGAGCCCGGACACCATCAAGCTGGGCGAGAAAGTGGCATCGGTGCATCAGGAGGCAGGCTCAGGCAAGGTGGCCGTGCATACCGTGAGCGGTGCGATCTACGAAGCGGACCTCCTGATCGGTGCGGACGGCGTTCACTCCACCGTGCGGCGCGCGCTGTTCGGCCCGGACGAGCCCGTGTTCTCCGGCGTCATGGCATGGCGCGGCGTGATTGACGCAAGCCGCTTGCCGGACCATCTGCGCGTGCCCTACGGCGCGAACTGGGTTGGCCCGGGTGCCCACGTCATCCACTATCCGTTGCGCGGCAGCACGCTGATCAACTTCGTCGGTGCAGTGGAAAAGTCCGGCTGGGAAGTCGAATCGTGGTCCGAACAAGGCACGCTCGAAGAATGTCACGGCGACTTCGCAGGATGGCATGAGGACGTTCACACGCTGATTTCCGCTATCGATATTCCCTACAAGTGGGCGCTCATGGTCCGCGAGCCGATGAACAACTGGACCTCCGGCAACATGACGCTGCTCGGCGACGCGTGCCATCCGACGCTGCCGTTCCTCGCGCAAGGCGCGGGCATGGCCATAGAAGATGGCTACCTGCTTGCAAGATGCCTCGAACGCTACGGTGCAGATCTTGCACGGGCGCTTGCGCGTTATGCGGAGTTGCGCCTGGAGCGAACAGCACGTGTCGTGCGCGGATCGGCCGCCAATGCCACTCGCTTTCATAATCCTCAACTCGCCGACGCTGAGGGTGCCGCCGCGTATGTCGATCGGGAATGGACCGAGGAACGCGTGAAGGAACGGTACAACTGGCTGTTCGAATACAACGTGGACACGGTCGAAATCTAACCCGCTTTCCCGGTCATCAAGGAGACAAACAATGTCCAAGCTTCCGCCCGTTCTAGGCCTGCATCATTTCGCGTGGCGTTGCCGTAACGCTGAAGAGACGCGCAAGTTTTACGAAGACCTGCTCGGTCTGCCGCTGGTCCACGTCATTCGTCTGGACCACGTGCCGAGCACCGGCGAATACTGCCCGTACGTGCATCTCTTCTTTGAAATGGCGGACGGTTCGAACATCGCGTTCTTCGATCTCGGTGACAACACCGCCGCGTTGCCGTCGTCGAATACGCCGCCCTGGGTCAACCACATCGCGTTGCGGCTCGGCGCGCTCGACGAACTCGAGTTCATGAAGAAGCGGCTCCTGGACGCCGGTGTAGAGGTGCTGGGTGCGACGGATCATCATTTTGTACAGTCCATCTATTTCTTCGATCCCAACGGCATCCGCCTCGAACTGACCGTACCGACTGCGCCCGCGGAGCAACTGGCGGGCTTTAGAGCCGACGCCCGTCTCACGCTCGACGCATGGACCGAGGAAACCGCAAACCTGCAGAAGCGGCCGGCATGATTTCATTGAATCCGACACATGATCCCGAGCGCCGCAGCTGGATCGAATCAGCCAACGCGCCCGGCAGCCACTTCCCGATTCAGAATCTGCCCTTCGGCGCATTTACCCGCGATGGCCGCGCGCGCACGGGCGTGGCCATCGGCGAGCAGATTGTCGACCTGCACGCGCTGGCAGAAGCCCGGCTCGTGGACGGCGATGCGCTGATCGCCTGCACGGCGGCATCAGCATCGGGGAACGGCACGCTCAACGATCTGATGGCGCTCGAGCCCCGCTACGCGTCGGCGCTGCGCCACGCGCTGTCTGGCCTGCTGAGCCGCGATACGCCGCTGCCTGGCCGTCTGCGCGAGCTTGAAACCCTCATCCTGCCACGCATGTCCGATGTCGAGATGCGGCTCGCATGCGATATCGGCGATTACACCGACTTTCTGACGTCGCTGCATCACACCGAGCGGCATGGACGCTTCAAGGGTCTGGCTGATCCGCTGCCGGCTGCGTTCAAGTCGCTGCCTATCGCCTATCATGGCCGGGCTTCGTCGATTCGCGTGAGCGGCGGCAATGTGCGGCGCCCGTACGGCCAATATCGCGACGCGGAAGGTCAAGTGCGCTTCGGTCCCGCGCCGGCGCTCGACTTCGAACTGGAACTGGCGGCGCTCATCGGGCGCGGCAACGATCCCGAACAACCGATCAATATCGAGCGCGCCCTCGACCACGTGTTCGGCTACTGCCTGCTCAACGACTGGTCCGCGAAAAGCATTCAATGGTTCGAACAGGTATTGGGGCCCTTCCTTGGTAAGAGCTTTCATTCCAGCGTGTCGCCGTGGATCGTGACAGAAGAGGCGCTTGCGCCGTTTCGTATTGCGGCACCGGCGCGCGCGGCCGGCGACCCCGCCGCGCTGCCGCATCTCGACGGCGAAGCGGACCGCCGTGCGGGCGGTATCGATATTGAACTGGAAGCGTATCTGAGCACTGCGCGCATGCGCTCAGCGGGTACAGCGCCGGCACGCATCACGCTCACGCATCTGGGCAACCTCTACTGGACGTTCGCGCAAATGATCGCGCATCACACCAGCAACGGCTGCAACCTGCGCACCGGCGACCTGCTCGGCAGCGGCACCATTTCAGGCGCGGAAGATGTCTCGCGGGCCTGCCTCACCGAGCTGACGAACGCCGGCAAGGACCCATTGCAACTGCCTGGCGGCGAGACCCGCATTGCACTCGAAGACGGCGATGAAATCACGCTGACCGCGCGTGCCAGCCATCCGGGCGCGGTATCGATCGGATTCGGCGAATGCCGCGGCCGCATTGTCGCAGCGCACGCCCTGCATACAGGCGAAAAATGACTGCACTCAACGGATTTTTGAAAGTAGGCGATGGCCCGCGCAAAGTGCTCGCGATGAACGGCTGGTTCGGCAGTTCCGCCGACTGGGCGCCGATACTGCCGGCGCTCGACCTGGACGCGTTCACCTACGTTTTCTTCGACTATCGCGGCTATGGCCGTTCCATCGAGCGCGACGGCGAGTACACGTTCGCTGAAGCGGCCGCCGATGTAGTCGCACTGGCCGATCACCTGGACTGGCAGCGTTTCAGCCTGCTAGGCCATTCGATGGGCGGCATGGCGATGCAGAAAGTGCTGCTCGCCGCGCCTGAACGGATTGAGCGGATGGTGGGCATCGCGGCGGTGCCTGCATGTGGATCACGAATGGATGCTGCGCGGCTGGCTGGGTTCGAACGCGCGGTCGATGACATCACCGTGCGCGCGGGCATTATCGACTTTTCTACGGCCAGGCGTTTGTCGCCGGCGTGGAGCACCCGCCTCGCACAGGAATCGGCTCGCCTGTCGCGACCCGAAGCCTTCGCGGGTTATCTGCCGCAATGGGCGGCAAGCGACATGTCGGCGGAGGTGGCGGGCAACGCCGTACCGGTGAAAGTGTTCATAGGAGAGCATGATCCGACTTTGACTCCTGAGCTGATGCGCAGCACGTGGCTTACGTGGTACCGCAACGCCGAGATGGAAATCCTGCCGAATGCGGCACACTATCCCATGCACGAAGTACCGGTCGCCCTTGCAACGGCGCTGGAAATTTATTTGAAGCGGGCGTAAGACCGGACAGCGCGTCAATAGTCCGGCGCCGCAATCCGCAGGAGACAAGCATGTACGAGACTATCTATATCCGGCCGGAATCCCTGACCGAGGCCATTGCGCTTCTAGGCGAGCACGAGGAAGCGCGGCCGTTGTCCGGAGGCATGACCCTGATTCCCACGCTGAAGCAGCGCCTTGCCGCGCCGACGCATCTGCTGGATCTCGTGCGGCTGCCGGAACTGCGCGGCGTGCAGACAGCGAACGGTGTGCTGCGCATCGGCGCAAGTACCACTCACGCGAACGTCGCTGCATCGCCTGAGGTACGCCAGGCGATACCGGCGCTGGCGCAATTGGCGGGAATCATCGCCGATCCGCAAGTGCGCAATCGCGGCACGCTGGGCGGCTCCGTCGCGAATAACGATCCGGCGGCCGATTATCCGAGCGCCGTGCTCGCGCTCAACGCGATCGTCGTGACATCGGCAAGGCGGATCGCCGCCGATGACTTCTTTATCGATACCTTCGATACCGCGCTCGACGCAGGTGAGCTGATCACCGCAATCGAGTTCCCTGTTCCCGAGCGTGCAGCGTATGCGAAGTACCGGCATCCGGCGTCGGGTTATGCGGTGGTCGGCGTGTTTATCGCGCAGTTTCCCACGGGCATTCGCGTTGCAGTGACGGGCGCGGGGGCGTCGGTATTTCGCTGGTCCGACGCGGAAAGCGCGCTGGAAACGGACTGCTCCGATGCGGCCATCGACGCGCTTGAAGTCGATCCGTCGAATCTTCCCGACGATGCGAACGGCTCTGCCGCGTATCGTGCGCACCTTATAAAAACCTACACACGCCGCGCGCTTCACGCACTTTTGCAACCGCGCGGCGTCCAGTCAAACTAATCAGGAGACGAACATGGAATTTACCGGATCGCAGACTATTGCGGCGCCGCGCGAACTGGTGTGGAAAGGCTTGAACGACCCCGCCGTCTTACAGGCGTGCGTACCCGGATGCGAGGCATTCACGCCGGTCAGCGACGACGAATATGCGGCGGTCGTGGTGGCATCGGTCGGTCCCGTCAAGGCGCGCTTCAAGGGCACGCTGGTGTTGTCGGAACGAGTCGAACTCGAGGGCTACAAGATCGTCGGCGGCGGCGAAGGCGGGATCGCCGGCTTCGGCAAGATGACTGCCACGGTCACGCTCGCGGATGCAGCCGAAGGCACCCTGCTCACCTATGTTGCCGACGCGCAAGTTGGCGGCAAGCTGGCCCAGATCGGCTCGCGCCTCGTGACGTCGGTCGCCAACAAACTCGCCGCCGAGTTCTTCAAGCGGTTCAACGCCAACATAAGTGAAGCCGTCGTCAAGTAACGCGTTGCGGTGCATAAGCCGGTGCATGTGGTCGGCTCACTGCGTTCGTTCAAGGAACACAAACAAATCATGATCGAAGTTCAACTGCAGGTGAACGGCGCCGACGTTCGCTACAAGGTGCCTGACCATACCTTGCTCGTCGAGTTTCTACGCCAGAATTGCCGGCTGACTGGCACCCACGTTGGCTGCGACACGAGCCAGTGCGGCGCGTGCACGGTCAATCTCGATGGCGTCGCGGTGAAGTCCTGCACCATCCTCGCGGCGCAGGCGAGCGGCGGCAGCGTGGTCACGGTCGAGGGGCTCGCCGCGCCGGAGGGCAAGACGCTTCATCCTGTGCAAGACGCGTTCGTACAGTGTCACGGGTTGCAGTGCGGGTTCTGCACACCCGGCATGATCATGGCGGTGGACTTCTACCTCCGAAAGCCGCCTTCGCTCAGTGAAGCCAATATTTGCCACGCGCTGGAAGGCAATATCTGCCGCTGTACGGGCTATGTGAACATCATCGAATCGGTGCGGCACGCCGCGCGGGAGATGTACCCGGAACTCGAAGCAGCGGGGAGCGGCAAGTCATGATCGGCAAACCTATTCCACGCGTGGAAGACCGGCGCTTCGTAACAGGCCAGGGCAACTACACCGACGATATCAACGTCGACGGCCAGGCACACGCCGCGTTTCTGCGCTCGCCGCATGCCCATGCACATTTGCGCTCGATCGACATCACGGCGGCCGTCGAGGCGCCCGGCGTTCTCGCCGTGCTGCTCGGCCAGGATTATCTGGACGCGGGCTTTAGAGGCGTGGATCACATCCCCAATCCGGCCGATGCCGTGATCTCGTCGCAGCCCGCCTTCCTCACGTCCAGCACGGGCGCGATCTTCAACCAGCGCCACATCCCGCTGCCGATCGACAAGGTGCGCTATGTCGGCGAGGCAATCGCCATGGTCATCGCCGAGACGCCGCTTCAGGCACGCAACGCGACCGAGTTGATCGACGTGGATTACGACGTGATCGACGCAGTCGTGCACGGCGCCGATGCAATGCAACCGCAGGCGCCACAGCTTTGGGACGGAGCGCCGGGAAACCTGTGCTTCCAGACCCAGATCGGCGACCGCGAAGCCGCGCAAAAAATTATCGCTAAAGCATTTCTCGTCGTGCGGCGCGAGTTTCATAACAGCCGCCTCGTCAACTGCCAGATGGAGCCGCGCAGTGCTATCGGCTGCTACGACGCAACTGCCGAAACGTACACGCTGATCTCGGGCAGTCAGGGCGCGGTGCGCCAGAAGCTGTGCATTGCGGCCGCGCTCAACGTGCCGCCCGCCAGCTTGCGCGTGGTGTGTCCGGACACCGGCGGCGGCTTCGGGCCGCGCTCGTTTGTCTACGTCGAGCAGATTGCGGTGGTCTGGGCGGCGCGTCACGTCGCGCGTCCCGTCAAATGGACGAGCGATCGCAGCGAAGCGTTTCTGTCCGACTATCAGGGACGCGACCAGATCATTCGTTCTGCGATCGGCTTCTCGAAGGAGGGACGCATTCTCGCCATCGACAACGAATGGATCGGCAATGTCGGCGCACACACCGTCTCCTATGTGCCGATGTCCAACGGCACACGCATCATGACAACTGTCTACGACGTGCCCGTGGCCGCTGTACATGTCAGCGCCGTCCTGACCAATACGGTGCCCACGGCGCCGTATCGCGGCGCCGGCCGGCCTGAAGCCACGCATGTGATCGAGCGCATGCTCGATCTGGCGGCGCTTGAATTAGGCATTGAACGCGCCGAGTTGCGCCGGCGCAATCTTGTCACGCACGACAAGCTGCCGTATCGGAGTCCGATGGGCCTCACCTATGACAGCGGCGATTTCATGCGCAACATGGAACGCGCGCTCGAACTCGCCGACTGGAACGGTTTCCCCGCGCGACGCGACGCGTCCAGCGCGAATGGGCGCTTACGGGGAATCGGCATGGCGAATTACATCGAGTCGCCGGTGGGCGCGCCGCGTGAACGCATCGAGATGACGGTCTTGCCGGAAGGCATGGTGGATCTCGTGTCAGGCACGCAATCCACCGGGCAAGGTCACGAAACCACCTTCGCACAAGTGGTCGCGCAATATCTCGGCGTACCCATGTCGGCCGTGCGATTGCGCACCGGCGACACGGCATTCGTGAGCATCGGCGGCGGCAGTCATTCGGACCGGACCATGCGGCTGGGCGGCATGTTGCTCGTCGATACCTCCTCGCAGATTGTCGCCCACGGCAAGCGTATAGCGGCTGCGCTCTTCCATACGACGCCGGAATGCATCGACTTCGCCGAGGGCAGGTTCAGCCACCCCGCTTCGGGTCAGCAAGCGAGTCTCTTCGCGCTCGCGGGCCACGTGGCGTCCGACGGCATGCCCGGCGATCCGTCGATCAAGAAGCTCTACGCCGAAGCCGAATTCAACGGACGTGTACCCGCGCACCCCACGGGCGCGGCGATCTGCGAACTCGAGGTGGACCCGGATACCGGCATTGTCGCGTTGCTCAACTACACATCGGTCGACGATGTCGGCCAGCCGATCAATCCGCTTATCGTCGAAGGCCAGGTGCATGGCGGACTTGCGCAAGGCATTGGCCAGGCGTTGTCGGAAGGCTGCTATCTCGATCGCGACAGCGGGCAAGTGCTGACCGGTTCATACATGGACTACGGCATGCCGCGCGCCGGCAGCGTCCCGCCGCTGCGCGTCGAGCTCACGGAAGACCCGACGAGCGGTAATCCGCTACGGGTCAAAGGTGGCGGCGAGAGCGGCATCACGCCCGCCACGGCGACCATCTTCAACGCGCTCGCCGATGCCCTTAGACCCTTCGGCAACGACGAACTCGCCATGCCCGCCACGCCTGTCGTGGTGTGGGAATTCATTCATCGCAAGCAAGGAAGCGCTCATGTCATCTGAACTCGTTTCAATCCAGCGCCATGGCGACGTGCTCGACGTCGTGCTCGATCGTCCGGACAACGGCAACCGGCTCAACGCCACCATGAGCACGGCAATCATAGACGCTATCAGCCATCTCGACGACGCCGTGAAGCTCGTGCGCATCCGCAGCAGTGGCGCTGATTTCTGCACGGGCAGGGAGTCGCCCATGCCCGCTGCCGACTCCAGGCCCTCCGCCGAAACGCTGCGGCGGATCGTGGCCGCGCCGCCGCTCGAACTCTACGATGCACTCAAGGCCGTGCGCGTGCCGGTGCTGGCCATCGTGCGCGGCCGGGCGATTGGTGTAGGCTGCGCGCTGGCCGGCGTGTGCGATCTCACGCTGAGCGCCGACGACGCGATCTACCAGATTCCCGAAATGGAACGCGACATTCCGCCGACGCTCGTCATGTCCGCCTTGATTGGCCGCGTGCCGTTGAAAACGGTTGCGCACATGGTGCTTAGCCGCGCCTCGCTGAGCGCAACGCAAGCGCTGCAAGCGGGGTTGATCAGCCACGTGGTGGCGTCGGGTGAACTGGATGCCGAAGCCGACGCGCTCACGGCGACCCTTTTGACATGCAGCGCCGTCACGCTGCGCGCCGTGAAGCAGTTCCTGCATCTGGCGCCGGAAATGCCGGCCGCGAGCGCCAGCGGTTTTGCAGCGCATCTGGCCGCCACGGCTTTATCGGCACGTTTCTGAATGGCGGGTCACGTACTCGACATTGAACCAAAGTTGAACCCGAGTTGAACTAAAGGACTACGACATTGAAACCCCGCGCTGAGATTCCACACACCGCAACCGGCGCGAGCGCGCCCGATCTGGAACGGTTCGGGCTGCGCCGCTTTCTCGAATCACTCGATGGGGACGAACTCGAGCGTCACGACAATCCGGTGGAACTAGCCGACATAGCAGCGCTGATGGAAGGCAACGCGCGCGCGGTCTGGATCAGCCGGCCATCGGGCGACAGCATCTCGCTCGCCGGCAATGTGACCGCGAGCCGGTCGCGCCTCGCCAAGGCCTTCGACACCACGCCGGACAAGTTGCTCGACGTCGTGCGCGAGCGTTTGCGTTCCAAGGGGCAACTCGTGGAAGTGAGTCGCGAGGAAGCGCCCGTTCAACAAGTCGTGCTCACCGGCGATGAATGTGATTTCACCAAGCTGCCCATTCATCTTCAACACGATCTCGATGGCGCACCGTATGTATCGGCATCGATTGATTTTGTCGTTGATCCGGAGTCCGGATGGACCAACGTCGGCGTGCGGCGCCTGATGCTGCGCGGTCGCCGCACCGCAGGGATCGATCTGGTGGCGCCGTCGGACCTGCGCGCCATTGCCATCGCGCACGCCAAACGCGGCGAACGCTTGCCGATCGCATTTGCCGTCGGCACGCATCCGATCGATCACGTTGGCGCCACCATGCGAATCCCCGCCGATGAACTGGAACTCGTTGCCGCGCTGCGGGGCGCGCCGATGGGCGTCGTCAAATGCGTGACCAGCGACCTGCGCGTGCCCGCCGATGCCGAGTTCATCCTCGAAGGCTATCTCGACGAACGCGGCCATTCAGACCCCGAAGGCCCCTACGGCGAATTTCTCGGCTACTACGGCGGCATCAAGACGAATCCGGTGTTTCACCTCACCGCCATCACGCATCGTCGCAACGCGATATTTCAGACCTGCACCATCGGTGGCCGCAGCATGGCGCGCACCGATACCGCCCAGCTCGCGGCGTTGCGAACCGAAGTCACCGTCTGGCGCGCACTCGAAACCGCCGTGCGCGAAGTCACGGCGGTCTATGCCGGACCCGCGACCGGCGGCATGTTCAACGTGCGCGTCGCCATGCAGCAGCGTGTGCCGGGCGAAGCACGCAACGCGATCGCCGCCGTGTTCGCGTCGCTCGCCAACGTGAAGCATGTGTTCGTCGTGGACCCGGATATTGATATCTTCTCCGACGAACAAATGGACTGGGCGCTCGCTACCCGCTTCCAGGCGGACCGTGACCTGGTGTTGCAAAGCGGCCTGCGAGCCATGCCGCTCGATCCTTCGCTCAACGGCGCCACGCAGACCGCGAAGGCCGGCTTCGATCTCACCTTGCCGTTGCTCAAGCCCGGCACGCAACGTTCGCTCGAACATCGCGTGCCAACGCCGCCGGCCTATGCGGGCGCGCGTTTTGAATCGCTGGAAGCAGCGCTCGACGACGGGCCGAAGCGCTTCGTCGATTTGATGGCGGCAACCGGCACGCGGGATGGCCGTGAAATAGTGCGCTGGCTGGAAGATGTCGCAGCGAAGCGCCCGCTCAACCGCGATGAAGAAGGGCGTTACGGGTTTGCGTGAAGGCGATGCGCCAGTAAAGAGTTGAGATCAGGGCTGAGGCGCATTGGCTGCGCCTCGCCTGAGCGGTTCGTGTGCCGGCGGGACGAGTAGAATTCACACACGCTCGGATCGTCCGATACACGAAGGAAACGTCTCAGATGAATTTGTCCCTCAAGCAGCTCAAGGTTTTTCTCGGCGTTGCAAACGCATCCAGCTTCACCAAGACCGCGCAGAGCATGCACCTGAGCCAGGCCGCGCTCAGTGCCATCATCCGCGAACTCGAAACGCAATTGCAATGCCGCTTGCTCGAGCGGACCACGCGCACGGTGGCGCTGACCGATGCGGGCCGGATGTTTTTTCCAACCGCGGTCAAGATCGTGGAGACCCTGGAAAAGTCGGTCATCGAGTTGAACGAACTTGGCCGCCAGAAGCAGGCTTCTCTGCTGCTCGGATGCACGCCGATGATCGCCGCGAGCTTGATGCCGCCTGTTCTTGCCCGCTTCGCACAAGCGCATCCGCAATCGCAGATCGAACTCGTCGACCGGCCACCGTCAGAGTTGCACCGAATGGTGGAGGAAGGCGATCTGGATGCCGCGTTTGGCATCTTCTTCTCCCAGCTCTCGGGAATCGACCGCGTTCCGCTGTTTCCCGTGCAGTTGGTGGCCGTTTCGGCGCTGGATAACTCCAGGGTAGGACATGCCACGGAAGGTAACTGGCGTGCGCTGGACGGTGTGCCGCTGATTACGTTGCCGAAGGACAACCCTTTGCAAAGACTGATCGAGGCGACGCTTGCCAAGGAAGAAGTGACCTCTGGAAAACGCATCGTGGTCGCTCATATGCAGACGGCGATCGCCATGGCCCATGCGGGGCTCGGCGTCGCCGTCATGCCCTCGTTCTGCGAACACATCTGCCAGCACTATCGGGTGCGCGTCGATCAGATGCGTCCCGCAGTCGAGTTCTCGTTCTATCGCATCACGCGCGCCGGCCGGGGTGAGCTCACCGTGCTCGATCAATTCAGCGAAATGTTCGCTCAAGCCGCGCAACGCCGCCCGGTCGGCCCCGCTTGAGAGGTCGCCGGTTGTCCGTTTGCGTCATTCTCAGCTTTGATTGACTAGTCGCCAGATGGCTTCTATCCGCAATTTTTCGCGCGGGTGTTGTCATCTGGCAAAAACATCATACGTTTGTCGCACCAACGATTACGCATCGTTATCGGTCACTCCAATGGACGACCCGTCATGCCGTCGAGCAACGTGGCGCAACAATTCCAGCGCGACGGCACTGACAGGGGTATCGGATACATTAATAAGGAATGCGATGAATAAGTCGCGATGTGCACCCGTCGTTGCTGCCCATAAGACATTGAGTGCCGGTGCCGACGAGGAACGCGAACGCATCCTCGTCGGCCTCACCCGGCTAAAACAGGACTGCGATCCCCACCATGCCGACAAACTGTGAATTCGTCGACGACGGTGTGGCGTTCTGCGAATCGCCGACAGACGGCGTAGCGTCGACAATGTTGCCCGCGCCATTCGCACCGAGCGTCTGGCCGTTCGCGCGCTGATACGCCTGCAGCGCGTACAGCGAAGTGCGCTTCGACAAGTGATAAGCCTCCTTGAGCGAATACTGCTGATAGCGCGCCGCGCTGGTGATGCCGTTCGCCTTCGACGCCATTGTGTACGAGTACGCGCCCGCCACATCGATGGCCGGCGTGAAGCGATACGCCGCAACCGCCGCATAGGTATTGAAGACGGCGGTGTCGCGGAAAATCGACTGGCTGGCTGCCACGTATTCCACATTCGTGTACGTCACGCCCATCATCAGGTCGCCGATCGTGTAGCTGGCCGCGGCCGCAACGTGCTGGACCGCCTTCGCCGACACATAGCCTGCGTTCAGCGAAGACGTGCCGAAACTGCCGGTCGATGCAGGGTCGAAGCCCGTGGTCTGTTGCGCGTTGTCCATGCGCAGGTAGCCAGCGGCAAGGCCGATCGGGCCGGACGCATATTTGATGCCGGCGCTGATTGTCTGGCCCCGGCCGGTGCTGCCCGCAATCCCGCCGAGGGCGTACATGCCGCTCGCCTGCACGCCGTACCAGATCGGCGTCGTATAGACCAGCGCGTTGTTGATGCGAATCGTCGTGTCGAGACCGTCGATATCGCCCGGATGCGCGCCGGTTGCCCCGGTCAACCAGTTGCTCGACGCAAGCGGCCCGACGAACAGGTAGTACGGCGTGTACTGACGGCCCATCGTGAACGTCCCGTAATGCTGGTTTTGCAGCCCGACGAACGCTTCACGGTTGAAGATCTGTGTGGACGACGACAGCGCGCCTGAATTCGGATCGAAACCGTTCTGCAAGTCGAAGATCACGCTGGTGCCGCCACCAAGGTCCTCCACGCCGCGCAGACCCCACTTCGACGCATACAGATTGCCCTGGCGCAGATACACGTTCGAATGGCCCTTCTGGTTATTGGAGTAGACGAACGCGTCGTCCAACGCACCATACAAGGTCATGCTGCTTTGCGCATGGACCGCGCCTGCACCGAGCGCCGCGCCAGCGACCAGAAATGCCTTCATGTTTGCGTGCTTTTTCATTACGAGTCTCCTTCATCCTGTTTTTGTAAATGCCAACGCGTGGCCCACGAGATACGCGTGGTCCACGCAATCACGATCTGTTCATCGATCGAATCTTTGTGTACGCGGCGCGCCACCACTTCACGCTGCGCCGCGCTGATAACTTCCCGGGCTGCCCGAAGGATTCCTGTTACCCCAGAAAATCAGCATCGAATGATAGCGATAACATTTTTGGGATCAAATAACACTCTTTGGTTACGCTCCTCGTCGACGTCGAATGATAGCGCAAACATTTCTGCGAAGAATTAAGGGTAGACCCTCTACCTCATCCGAACCGCGTGTTGTGCACGACCGCCCTCAGGCTGTCTCGCGTCCGACCAGCGTGAAGCCGATATCGATCTTCGGCCGCGCCGGCGAGCCGTCGAGCCGGTCGATCAGACAACGCGCCGCCGTCATGCCGATACGGCCACCGTCCATCTGGACCGTAGTCAGCGCCGGCACCAGGTCGGCCGAGAACTCCAGATCGCCGAAACCGCAGACGGCGAGCCGCGACGGCACGTCCAGGCCCCGAGTTCTCGCCTCGCTCAGCACACCCAGCGCAAGGAGATCGGAGCCACAGAACACCGCGTCCACATCCGGGCGCTCCGCGAGAATCGTGGCGAGCGAACTGCGCCCCTCCGCCACCGAGCTGGGTGGCTTGACGAGGACCTGCGCGACGTTGTCGATACCTTGACGCGCCATGGTCTGAATGAAGCCCTCGCGACGGGCCGTCGCGCGCTCGTCATTGGCCGAGATGATCGCAGGGTGAAGCTTGCCGCGCGCCAGAAAACGCTCCGCCACGGCGACACCGACGTCGTAGTGCGAGAAGCCGACCAGCATGTCGATTGGCATGTCGGTCATGCCCCACGTTTCGACCGTTGGAATATCGACGTCCAGCAGCCGTGCCCGCAGCGCCGACCCCCGCGCCACGCCGATCAGCAGCAATCCTTCCGGGCGCCGGCTCAGCAATGCATCGAGCACCTGGCACTCGTCAACGTCGCTGTATCCGCTCAGGCCCAACAACACCTGGTAGCCCGCGCGCGACATCGCGGTGCTGAACATTTGAATCGAGGTGGCGAACAGCGAATGCGTCACGGTCGGCACAATGGCCGCGATAAGCCGCGATCTGGACGACGACAGGCTGCCGGCCAGCCGGTTCGGCACATAGCCGAGTTGCTGGACCGCAAGCTGGATACGTTTGAGCGTTTCGGACGCGACAACCTCAGGATTGTTCAGCGCGCGCGATACCGTCATCGGCGATACGCGCGCCAGCGTCGCGACTTCGGTTAAACGAATATCCCGTGGCCCGCCACGCGAGCGCTTGCCGGCAAGCGGGACCATTTTCTCTTTTGGGTTGGGCATTGATAGTCTGATTCACAGGCTGCACAGCGGTTACGCAGGAATAGCCAGAAGGACAACACATCCTTCTCGGGCCATTCTTCCGATTTGTGCGCGAACCAGAGTCTACCTCACGCCACGCGCCCTCCGGCAACGCACGCGAGACGCCGTACAAGCGACGTCGAAGCTTCGCATAGCGGTGCGGCGCGTTGCCCGGCCGCACATCGTTTCATAGCTCGCCAGCATAGTCGGGTTCCGGACAACCACTCACGCCAGGACGCACCGCAAACAACTGGCCGTCGTGCTCCGTGGCGCCCTGCGCCGGACGGATCGAAGTCACGAACAGCGTATCCAGATTGCGTCCGCCGAATGCGCACATCGACGGCTTCGACGCCGGCACAGCAATCTGCCGGTCGAGCCTGCCTTGCGGCGTGAAGCGCAACAGCAGCCCGGCGTCGTTCGCGCAAATCCAGTAGCAACCCTGCGCATCCACCGCGGCGCTATCAGGGCGGCCGGTGTAATGGTGCAAGTCGGCGAATACCCGCCGGTTGCGGGGCTCGCCCGTCTCGACGTCGTAATCGAATGCCCAGATCACGCGGCGCGACGAATGCGAATCGGACAGGTACATCGTCCTGCCGTCGGGCGACCATGCAAGGCCATTCTGTACGATCAGTTCATTGACGACCGGCGCCGACAGTACGCCTCGTTCATCGAATCGATACAACGCACCAGCGGGATTCGCCGCCGCCGTGTCCTGTAGCATCGTGCCGGACCAGAAGCGCCCCTGGCGATCACAGCGTCCGTCGTTAAAACGCATGCCCGCTAACGGGAAAACCGGTGCAGCAAGCTTACGCTGTGTGACCGGCAGCGGTTCAACACCGGGCGCGTTTTCTCCGGCCTCGTCGCCTATAGTACTTTCAGTCAGCGCCACCGCGAAGAGTCCGGTTTCGCAGCCGGCCAGCACGGTGCCGTGCCTGTCGAACGCGATACAGGCGACTTGCTCCGGCAACCGCCATTCCGACCGCTCACCCGCCTCAACACGCCAACGCAGGATCTTCCGCGCAGGAATGTCGACCCAATAAAGCGCCTGTTCCGCGCTCCGCCATACCGGACTTTCGCCGACCAGCGCGGACCCGGCGCCCTCGATCCGCTCCGCACGCACGACCGCTGCCGCGCTCATCGTTGCGGCTCCATCGGACGGGCGAGCGCGAACGGGCCGCCCTGGAAACGCTGGGCCGGGTCATCGAGGTTCGAGTCCGGTGCCGTGACCGGGAACAGATGCTCGAACTGCGCCGAACTGTCCTGTGGACGAAAACCGAGAAACGCCACCTTCGTGTTATCCACCCACTTTCTGGGGTTGTCGGACACGCCATAGACAATCGCGTGCCCAACCCGGTTCGTGAACAGCGAGCAACGCACCAGTTCGATAAAGTCGCGATAGCTCAGATACGTGACGAGCATGCGCGGATTTTTCGGCTGCTCGAACGACGAGCCGATCCGCAGGCACACCGTCTCAAGACCGAAGCGATCGAAGTAATAACGCGACAGCGATTCGCCAAAGCACTTCGTCACGCCGTACAGGCTGTCGGGGCGCAACGGCGCGTCGATATCGACCACCGATGTCACCGGATGAAACCCCACCGCATGATTCGAGCTGGCGTACACGATACGCTTCACGCCCTGCTTCTGCGCCACCGAGTACAGGTTGTACAGGCCGCGAATATTGGCTTCGAGCAGATCGTCGAACGGCGCGTCCACGGAAATGCCGCCGAGGTGAATTACTGCATCGACGCCTTCGAGCAGGGCATGAACCGCGTGCTCATCGGCGAGATCGACGACCGACGCCTCCTCATGCGCCGCTACCTCGCCAAGCGGCGCGATGTCGCTGACGCGCACGATGTCGGCCCACGCGGCGAGCGCACCGCGCAATTGCCGGCCAAGATTGCCTGCGGCGCCGGTGAGCAACAGGCGGTGGAAAGGTTTGCCGGTCGAGCCCTGTTCGGGCGGGGTGTCTGCCATGTCGTGATTCCCTGGTTACGTTACGGGTTCGCGATTATTCGCGAACGCCTGCCGTGAGGCCAGCTTTCATGCAGCGCTCGCGTGTTGCTCACTCAATTTCACGGGCGTCATGCGTGGCATCAGCAGATGAATGATGCCGAGCGCGACCAGATACGCCGATGCACCGACAGCGAAGAGCGCCCAATACTGGCCGGTGCGCTGCAACGTCTCGCCAATCACGCCCGAGTAGAAGAACGAGCCGATCATGCCCGCCACGCCGCCAATGCCAATCACGGTGCCCACCAGCCGGCGCGGAAACACGTCGCCCACCAGGGTGACCAGATTCGCGGACCACCCCTGATGCGCCGCTGCGGCAAGACCGACAGCAAACACCGCGTACCACAGGCTTTGAAAGTGCGAGAGCGTGGCGATCGGCAAGACGCACACCGCGCAGATGCCCATCGTGACCTTGCGCGCGACGTTGGGCTTATTGGATCGGCTCATCAGGCGCGACGACAACCATCCGCCCGCAACACTGCCACCGGATGCCATCGCGTAAATGACGATCAATGGCAGTCCAAGATGGCCGATGTCGATATGCCGTGATTCATTGAGCCATTTGGGCAGCCAGAACAAATAGAACCACCACACCGGATCGGTCAGCAACTTACCGAGAATGAACGCCCATGTTTCGCGGTATTTCAGCACCGAAAGCCAGCTCACGGACTGCACACTGTCTTCGTCCCGATCCGAGTTGATGTATTCCAGCTCGCCGCTCGATACCGACGGATGCTCCGAGGGAGGACGGTACACCAGCAGCCACACCGCCAGCCAGACCAAACCCGCCGCCCCCGCCCCGACAAACGTCGCGCGCCAGCCCCACATCACGGCGGCGATCGGCACGAACGCCGGCGCAACGATCCCACCGATGGTGGCGCCCATGTTCCACAGGCCGGTGGCCAGCGCGCGCTCCTTTTTCGGAAACCAGATAGCCGTGGTACGGATGGCGACCGGGAAGTTGGCCGCCTCGCCGAAGCCGAGCAAACCGCGCACGGCCGCGAAGCCCGGGACGGTCGTTGCCACCGCGTGCAGCATGGCGGCCAGGCTCCACATGGCCATCGCGCTGCCGTAGACCTTCTTGGTGCTGAGGCGGTCCGCGATCCGGCCGAACGTGGCGAGGCCCACCGCATAGGCGACCGTGAATACCATCACGGTCTGCGCGTACTGGATCTGGTTCCAGCCAATGTCTTTTTGCAGCAAAGGCGCGAGCAGCCCCAGCATCTGACGATCCATGTAATTGATCGTCGTCGCAAAAAACATGAGCGCGCAAATGGTCCATCTGTATCGTCCGACGGCCGATTTTTCGGCAACCGCAACGGCTCCTATCGTCTTCATCAATGTCTCCACGAGTTTTTATTTATGAATGTTATCGCTATCATTCTGGGTCAAAAATAACGGGGATTCGGTGCTGGGTACGGTATTGAGATGTTATCGCAATCATTTTCTTGTCGCCATCTCGTTTACCCTTTGGAGAAGCACGTTTGCTGAGTCCGGCGCTCGCCGCAGTATTGAAGCGCCCAATCGCGCTGCTGGCGCGGGTGCAAATCACTCGCTCGCCGGCTCATGCAATGCATGTCGGCATTGATCCGGCGAAGCTGATTGGGGATACGCACTTCGGCACGACGAACTACATCGTCACGATCTGGCGTATTGCCGTTCCTTCCCTGAGGCGGTCCATGCCGAGGTTGATATCGTCCAGCGGCAGCCGGTGGGTGACCAGGCGGTCCACAGGAAGCCGGCCGCGGCGGTACAGCTCGATGTATCTGGGCAAGTCACGTAGCGGTACGCCGCTACCCATGTAGGACCCTCGAATGGTTTTCTCTTCGGCCACGAGCGAGGTCGCGGGAATCGGAAAGATGGCCCGCGGCGATGGCAGCCCCGCTGTGACGAGTTGTCCGCCCCTCCGGGTGATGCGGTAACCAAGCTCCAGCGCGCTCGCGGCGCCCGCCATCTCCAGCACGATTTCAACCCCTCCGTTCGTGAGATCGCGGATCGCTTCGACGACACCCTCGCTGTTCGCGTTAAAGGTATCGGTAGCACCGAGCGCACGAGCGCTCACGAGTTTGCTGTCGACTGTGTCGATCGCTATGACCCGTTGTGCTCCGGCCGCTAACGCACCCAGAAGCGAGGCCAGACCCACCCCGCCCATGCCGATCACCGCCACGGTAGAGCCAAGCTGAACCCGCGCCGAATTAACGGCGGCCCCCACACCGGTCAAGACTGCACAACCGAACAAAGCCGCGTCTTCAAGCTCGATGTCAGGCGTCACCTTGATGAGCGAACGTCGGGACACCGTGGCGTATTCGGCAAAGCTGGATATGCCGGAGTGGTGGTTGATGGGCTCGCCATTCCTGGAAAGCCTTCTCGCCGCGCCTAACAATGTGCCCGCTGTACCGGCGAGCGCACCCGGCTCGCACAGGGCTGGCCGTCCTTCGGCACATGGCAGGCAGTGACCGCAACTCGCAACAAAAACGGATACGACGTGATCCCCCTTCGCGAGGTCATGCACCTGCGGTCCGACTTCCTCAACAATGCCCGCGCCATCGGGAGAGGCCGTGGACGTACCCCGTCTACCACGGAAAGATCCGAGTGACATATACCTGCAGCGACGATCCTTACCAGTACTTCGCCCGGCCCTGGCGGAGCCAGATCGACTTGCTGGACCCGCAACGGTTTGGTTTCGGCGTACGGAGTACGCAGGCCGGACTGTTCAAGGACAGCAGCGCGGATTTTCATAAGATGGGTCCATTTGACTAGGATATTTCCAGGCCCGCCAGCCCGCGTTCGATGACCAGCCTCTCTCAGCGCGGACGGGCCTGGATCCGATTCCAGGTCTGCGCCCTTTGCGGCAACAGCGCCCTGCGTCGAAATCATCTTTGCACGAAGGCGCCTACGATCCAGGGGCCTTCGTGCTGAAGATATCGACGCCGCGCGACTCGCGGTAGGCAAACGCCGTTACCACCAGCGCCAGTCCCACCCAGAACATGGGATACCACAGGCCCGCATAGATATTTCCCTGGGCGGCGGCAATGGCGAACGACAACGCGGGCAGCAGCCCGCCGATCCACCCGCTCGCCACGTGAAATGGAATGGACATCGAGGTATATCGCAACTCGGTCGGGAACATCTCGACCAGAATGGCGGCAATTGGCGCGTAAGTCAGGCTCATGACGAAGATCAGGAGCAGCATCAGCAGCAAAACCGCGCCAAAATGGAACTGCTGCGGCGCGGCTTTCTGCGGATAGCCCGCCTTGATCAATGCCGCTGACAGCGCGTGGCTGAAGTCGGTCGCCTTCGCCTTCAGGCCGGCGGCGTCAAGACCGGTGGCATCAAATCCCCGGATCACGTCGTTGCCGATCGTGACCGTGGTCAACTCACTGGCGCCTCCTCCGACAACCGAATAATTGACCGACGCGGCGCTCAATGTCTTCTTCGCGATATCGCAGGCATTGCTGAAACTTCGCACCCCCGCCGGGTCGAACATGAATGCGCACGCGTGCGGATCGGCATGGACTACGGCCGGGTTCGCTATCTGCGCCTGCTCCAGTGCGGGATTCGCATAATGCGTGATGGCGCGGAACACGGGGAAGATCGTGAGCGCCGCGAGCAGATAGCCGATCAGCAGGACAGGCTTGCGTCCAAAGCGGTCGGACAGCGCGCCGCAGCCGTAAAGCATGGGAATGGCAGCCAGCATGGCGATTGCAACCAGCAGATTCGACACGTTGGCGTCGACCTTGAGCACGCGCGTGAGAAAGAACAGCGGATAGATCACCACGACGTACCAGACCACCGTCATGCCGCCGCAGATTCCGAACAGCGCCACCATGACCTTGGCCAGGTTCTTGCCGCGCAGCGAGTCCCGCACGGGCCTTCTGGACAGCACGCCCGCGGCACGGGCACGCTCGAACGCGGGCGACTCGTCCATTTTTCTGCGCAGCGCGAGCGACACGATCAGCAGAAGAATCGATATCGAGAACGGAATGCGCCAGCCCCAGACCGCGAAGTCGGGTCCGGTGAGAATGCGCGTAGCGATGGTGACGATCAGCGCCCCGAGCAAGCCGGTTGAAGCCGTCGCCTGGATCAGGGACGTATTGCGGCCACGGCGGTTCTGCGGCGAATGTTCGGCCACGTAAGTCGCCGCGCCGCCGAATTCGCCGCCGACGGCGAACCCCTGCAGGATGCGCGAAAGCACGAGGATGATCGGCGCAGCCACGCCAATGGAAGCGTAGCCGGGCGTAAGCGCGACCGCGCAGGTGGCCAGTCCCATCAGCATGACCGTGGTCATGAACGTCTTCTTGCGTCCGATCATGTCGCCGAGACGCCCGAAGATCACAGCGCCCAGCGGCCGCACGACAAAGCCGACCGAGAACGTCATCAACGCGAAGATGAAGGCGGTACCCGGTTCAATCCCGGTAAAGAAATTCGCCGCGATGACATCTGCAAGCGAACCGTACAGCACGAAGTCGTACCACTCGAACACCGTGCCGGCAACCGCGCCGGCAATCGCCCGTTTATCCTTGCCCGACAGCCGCGCGCGGCTTTCCGTAAGCGTGAGGTCCATGTCGCCTGTCTCCTGTGAATTCGCCCTGTCTCGTGGCGGCTTGGCGTGGCCTTGCCGGCCGAACCATCCGCGGCGTTGATCATGACGCTGTGCATCTATGAAAACGACACCTCGACTGAGCCGAACGTGCCGAAGTCAACGTTCATCGTGTCGCCGGGCGCGACTGCCATGGGGGCTACGCACGCGCCCGTGGTGATGAGCTGCCCGGGTTGCAGGCCTTCGCCGATGCTGTTCAGTTCGTTGGCGAGCCACGCCATCGCGATGCGCGGGTCGCCCAGCACGTTCGCGCCGCTTCCCTCGCCCGCAAGCGAGCCGTTGCGATACGCCACGACCTTGTGCGACACGAGATCGGTGGCGCGCCAGCCATCTGCAACCGCGGGACTGACGACAAGCCACAGCGCGCACGCGGCATCGGCGATCAACTGCTGCGCGCCGACTCGCGCAAAGTCCTCATAACGCGAGTCGGGTACTTCGATGGCGAGGTGAAGCGTATCGACCGCGTCCATCACTTCGTCGATCTCGTACGGCCGGCCGCGCGGCGGCAACGCGAACTTCATGCGAAAGGCAAATTCCGCTTCAGCGACGTTCATCACATTCGATTTCATCGGCACCGTCAGTTCGCCGGCAATCACATGTTCGGATAAAAGCCGCGCCGCGATGGGACCCTCCACGCCAATGTGCTCCTGCCCCGCCTTGCTCGTCGCGGCGATCTTCCACCCGGCCACGAGGCGCCCGGACAGGCGCGCGACCTCTCCCTGAACCGCGTACGCTTCGGCCCGGGTGGCGGGCCTGACAGCGTCGGGTAACGCGGCGAGCCGCGTGCGGTTGCGGGCATGCTTCAAAAGCGTGCTGGCGGCTTCCTGCAACTGATGCTGGTTCACGTCCCTCTCCTTGATCGCATTCGCATGCGTGGTTTGATCCCTGGATACTGATCCCTGCTTCAATGCATGCCGCCCAGATACGCGGCCTGCACCGCCTTGTTGTCACGCAAGGTGACAGCCGGCCCTTCTATGGCAACCTTGCCGTTCTCGAGCACATAACCGTAATCGCTCACCTGTAGCGCCGCGGCCGCAAACTGCTCTACGACCAGCATCGTCACGCCGTCCTGCTTGAGACGCTCAATGGTCCTGAACACTTCGTCCACGAGCAAGGGCGCGAGCCCCATCGACGGCTCGTCGAGCAGCACCACTTCAGGATCGAGCATGATGGCGCGCGCCATTGCAAGCATTTGCTGTTCACCACCGGATAGGGTGCCCGCCTGCTGCGCCGCCCGTTTTCTCAAGATGGGGAACAGATCCATCGCGCGCTCCAGATCGCGTTTGATGTCGCCCTTCCTGCGCTTGCCCACGAACCGCGCGAACGCGCCCAGTTCGAGGTTGTCCCTGACCGACAAGGTAGGGAAGACACGGCGGCCTTCGGGACAGTGAGCGAGCCCGAGCCGGGCGACCTTGAAGGATTCGAAATGCGTGATGTCCTGCCCGTTGAGCGCGACGCTGCCCGCACGCGCGCGCAACATGCCCGAGATCACGCGCATGGTCGTTGTCTTACCCGCGCCATTCGAACCGATCAGGCTGACCACGCGCCCCTTGCCTACTTCGAGTGAAATCCCGTGCAGCACTTCTGTGGTGCCGTATCCCGCATGGATGGAATCGATCCTGAGCATGATTGCGTGTCTCCTAAGCAGCAGTCGGGCTGGCGATGGCCGCGCCGGGCGGCGTCGCCGGTGCGCCGAGATACGCTTCGATCACGCGGCGGTCGCCGGATATATCGGCGGGCGCGCCCTCCGCAATCTTCTGGCCAAAATCAAGTACGGAAACGCGGTCGCAAATGGCCATTACCAGGTCCATGTGATGTTCGATCAGGATCACGGTAATGCCTCGTCCGCGAATCTTTTCAATCATCTGCCGCAGTTCCGGCAAGTCGGCAGGGCGCAGGCCGGCGGCGGGTTCGTCGAGGAGCAGCAACGACGGCGACGTACCGAGCGCCCGGGCTATCTCGAGCAGGCGCTGCTTGCCGTATGGAAGATTGCGCGCCTGCTCGGCCGCCAGGTCCTGCATGCCGACAAAGCCGAGCAACGCTACCGCGCGAGCACGCGCCGCCTGTTCCTCGCGGCGAAAACGCGGCGTGCCGACTATCACGTCGAGCAGATTGGAATGAAATGTCTGGTGCAGTCCGACCAGCACGTTCTCGAGCGCGCTCATCTCGCCGAACAACTGGACGTTCTGGAAGGTGCGCGCAATGCCTCTACGCGCGATTCTCGAAGGCGTCAGCCCGTTCGAGCGTTCGCCGTTGAAGTCGATATTGCCGCCGGTCGCCGCGTACACGCCGGTGAGCACGTTCATCATCGTGCTCTTGCCTGAGCCGTTCGGCCCGATCAGCCCATGCACCGTGCCTCGCATCACCTTGAGAGAGATGTCGTTCAGCGCGCGCAGGCCACCGAACTGCATCACAATGCCTGACAGGTCGAGCAGGCAATCCGCGGGAGACCCCGAGCGCGGCGCCGCGCTTCCCCACAGCTCTTCCTGCGGCACCTCGCGCGCCACGCCGCTATCCGCCGCCGCTGCCCGCAGTGGCCTGGCCACAACCCGGCTGTGTGTCAGTACCCTGAAGTAGCCCGCTATACCCTCCGGCAGGTAATACACCACGCCCAGAATCATCAGCCCGAAGATCGTCAGGCGCTGGCTGACGATATCGCTGACGGTGAAGGCGAAGCAGACAAAAGCGGCGACCGCGACTACCGGCGCGAGAAGCGCGCGCGTGGTGGCCCGTTTGCTGCGATAGGCGTGAAGTGCGAGCACGGCGACCACGACGGCAATCACCACGGTCAAGCCGCGAAACAGACCGATATCCGACAGCAGGTTAGGCAGGATCACAATGGTCGACGCACCGATCACCGTGCCCACCCGCGAGCGTTTTCCGCCAAGCGTAACGGCGAGCAGGAACAGCGTGGACAGCTCCATGGAGAAGGTGTTCGGCGCGATGTATTCCTCGGACAATCCGTACAGTGAACCGGCCAGTCCGGCAAACGCCGCGCTGATCACGAATGCGATCACTTTGTAGCGGTAGACTGAGACACCCATGCAGTCAGCCGCGACCGGACTGCCGCGCAGCGCGAGAAACGCGCGGCCATAGTGCGAGGACATGATCCGCGACACCACCAGCATCGCGAGTACGGCAACGGCCAGCACTACGTAGTAGAAGTCCGTGGCGCTCACCAGATGGCCGAAGACGACCGGCTTGCTGATCGCGAGACCTTGCGCGCCATTGGTCAGGAAGTCCATTTCATTGAGCAGGATCTGGACGATCGTGCCGAACGCCAGCGTCACCATCGCCAGATAGGGACCGGTCAACCGCAGTGCCGGTACAGCGAGGACGACGCCGGAGAGCGCGGTAATCGCAATGGTGCAGGGAATCGCGATCCAGAAGGACAGGCCCGCCGTGGTGAGCAGGATGCCGGTGGCGTAAGCGCCGATACCAAAAAGGCCCGCATGCCCGAGCGATACTTCGCCCGTATAGCCCACCACAATATCGAGTCCGAAAACCACCACGCAGTAAATGCCGATGATCACGAGCAAGTGCGTGTAATACGGGTTCTGGCTAATCAACGGGAATGCCGCGAGACCAATGAGCACAAGCCATGCTGCAAGCTTCTTCGATTGCCCCATGTTTACACCTTCTTGATTGAAGTTCTGCCGAAGAGGCCGGCGGGCTTGATCGCCAGAACCGCGAGCAGCAACAGCAGGCCGGGCACGTCCTTATAGCCGCTCGACACGTAGTAGCCTGTGAACGTTTCGGCGACGCCGAGAATCACGCCGCCGGCAATGATTCCCATGCCCGACGTCAGGCCGCCGATGATGGCGACCGCAAACGCCTTGAGTCCGAGCGTGGCCCCCATGTCCGCGCCGGCAACCGTCAGCGGGGCGATCAGGATGCCGGCAAAGGCTGCGCTCATGCACGACAGCGCATACGAGAACGTCACGACCAGGCGCGTATTGATACCCATCAGGCCCGCTGCATCGGCGTCGCTCGCGGTGGCCACCACCGCGCGGCCATAAATGGTCTTGCGGTTGAACACTTCTACCGCGGCCATCAGGGCGAGCGCGCCGGCGATCACCAGGAGTTCCATCGGCAGGATGCTCGCGCCCCAGATTGTGATGCGGGTATCCGGCAGCGGCGATGGAAACTTCAGGTCGTCGGTGCCCCAGATGTTCTCGGCCAGGTTTGTCATGATGATGCCCAGCGCGATGGTCGCCATGATCCAGCCTTCGCTTTTTGCCGTGATAGCCGCGCGTACGCTGACACGCTCGGTGATCACGCCGACAATCGCACCCATCACGAGCACGATCGGGATCATCAGCCAGTAGTTGCCGACATGCTGCAGGATCGTGAGCCCCATCAACGCGCCGATGGCAAGCGCCTGCCCCTGGGCGAAGTTCATGGTGCCGGACGTAGCGAACGTGAGCTGGTAACCAAACGCGGTGACCGCGTAGATCATTCCGACGGCACATCCGCTGACAATGATTTGCAGGATGACGTTCATGCCTCGTTACCTCGAAAGCTGCGACTGGGAATGACTGGCGCGGCGGCGTCCGGAGATTCGCCGCGCCGGCAGGACGCATTGCCTGCAACCTGAGTCCTGAAGAGAAGCACCTCTGCGGATCAGCGCGCGGCCTGTGCCTGGCTGTCGTCTATCTTCACGACCACGCCGTTCTTGATCTGCGCCATGACCGCCACGGACGCATCCCGGATAGCGTCATGATCGGTCTTCGAAAACGGATGGTCATAGGTCATGATCAGGCCGTCCATCTTCTCGTGCAGATCCTCGAGCGCGTCGCGCACTTTCGGACCGTCGGTCGTACCCGCCTGCTTCATGGCGGCCGCCATCAGATACGTCACGTCATAGCCCTGGGCCGCCCACACCGCGCCCGGAATGTAGTCCGTGTGATAGGCCTTCTTGTATTTCTCGACGAACTCCTTGCGGCGCGGCGACGTATTCGCCACGAAAGTCTGCGGGAAGCGCGTACCGTCCGCGTTCGCCCCGGCGAGCTGGATATAGTTAGGCATGGACAAGGTCCAGCTACCGATAATCGGCGCCTTCCATCCGAGCTTCGCCATCTCGTTCACGATCTGCGCCAGTTCAGGTCCCTCGCCGTAGGTCAGGATGGCTTGCGCACCCGCCGATTTCGCGCGCAGCACTTGCGAGGTCATGTCGACGTCACCCTGATTCCACTTCTCGACATCGACCGGTGTGACGCCAAGCTTTGCGAGCGCTGCCGTCATGTCCTGCCGTCCAAGCTGACCGTAGTTCGACGAATCCGCGAAAATGGCGACCTGCTTGTAGTGGTCCTTCACCACGGCCTCGTTGGCGATCATTGCGGACTGGATCCGGTCTACCAGCGAAACCCGGAAAATGTAGCTCTTCGGATAGGCCGGGGTCATGAAGACCTTGGTCACCGACGTGCCGCTCGGGCCGGGCGTCAGCAACGGAATCTGCGCGTCCTGGTAGACCTTCTGGCTCGCGAGGATCACCCCGGTCGAAATGATGCCGACGCCCGCCGCTATGTGCTCCTTGTAGACCAGTTCCTGCGCGACCTGCAAGCCGCGCGCATTATTGGCTTCGTCGTCCCGCTCGACCATCTGGAGCGGCCGCCCCAGCACGCCGCCCGCCGCGTTGATTTCATCGACCGCGAGCTTGATGCCGTTTCGCATTGAAAGGCCCATGGGCGCCGAGCCGCCGGTAAACGGCCCGGATACGCCGATCTTGATCGGGTCGGCCGCGTGCGCCGCGACGGTCAGGCTCGCTGCGAGAGCAGCGGTAAGCAAACGCAATTTTGTGTTGATCAGCATGATTTTGTCTCCTGTAACTGCATGGGTTCCAGCGGATGCGTGAGCCATCTTCTCGCCGCATTGCGCCTGATATTGGCGCCGCGGCTGATTCGAGAGCCTCTGTCTATCCCGGTTGGCGCGCTCTTTACCCCGGCCATGACGACGGGGATGCCGGCGCTTCGCCACGTCCTGTTCGATAGTCCGGCGAGACCCGGGTTTCCACGGCTTGCCAAACAAATCGTTATCCTTATTATTAAATCAACTACCTCTATTTCAAGCTGCGTGTATCTCTTCTGAATCTCTTCTGAAATGCGGGCGTCAGTGAATGTGAAAGCCACCGTTGACGTCCAGTACGACACCCGTCACATAACCTGATAGATCGGAAGCAAGGAACAGGCAGACGTTTGCGACATCCTGCGCGGTACCGAGTCTTCCGAGCGGTGTGCTGGCGGCAACGGCTTGCTTGCCTTCTTCGGTGATCTTTCCCAGCAGCAATTCCGTGTCGATCAACCCCGGGGCTATTGCATTGGCACGAATGCCGTCGGGGGCGAGTTCACGCGCCATTGATTTGGCGAGCGTCTGCACCGCGCCCTTCGCCGCCGCGTAGTGCGGGCCCCCCAGCACGCCGCCGCCTCGCTGCGCGGCAAGCGACCCCATGCACACGATCGCGCCGCTCTTACGCGTGCGGAAATGCGGCACGATCGCGCGCGACATATTGAAGGTGCCCCGCGCACTTACGTCCATCACGAGGTTGTAGTCGTCCATGGTGCTGTCCATGAGCCGGTTCGCCTGGCTGACGCCGGCGTTGTTCACGAGGATGTCGACTGTCCCGAACGTTTCGAGGATGTCCTTCACCACTTGCTCGCAACGCGCCGCGTCGCGCACATCGCATGCAAAGCCCCGATGCTGCTTGCCAACAGCCGTGGCCGCCGCACTGGCGGCATCCTCGTTCAGGTCGATCATGGCCACGCGCGCGCCTTGCTCGGAGAACAGCTTCGCCGTGGCAAAGCCGATTCCTTTCATGGAAGCGCAGCCCGTCACAATGGCCACCTTGTCTTTTAATAGCATTGCCTGTCTCCGGTAATGAAGAACTGCCTGGGTCCTACACCGTCAGCACGACGGAGCCGACCGTCCTGCCCGCCACAATGTCCGTATGCGCCTTGGCCGCGTCCTTCAACGGATACGCATTGCCGACCTTCACGCGCAGCGTGCCGTCCTGGATCAATCCGAACAACGCGGTGGCGCCCTCGCGAAAATCGGCGGCGTCCGCGGTGTACTGGGTCACGGTCGGTCGCGTGATGAAGAGCGAACCCTTGCTGCGCAGATGCATCAGCGAGACCGGTCCCGGATCGCCGGATGGCCAGCCAAACGACGCGATCAGGCCGAAACGGCTGGCACAATCGAGCGAACCCTCGAAGGTTTCCCGGCCGATGCTTTCATAAACGACCGCAACGCCCTTGCCGCCGGTCACCTCGCGCACCTTGTCGACGAAACTTTCCTGCGGGATCACCACCGCGTGAGGACAACCGAATTCACGCAGCACATCGGCCTTTTCCTGCGAGTTGACCGTACCGATCACCGTCGCGCCGAGATGGGTCAGCCACTGCGTCAGCATCAGGCCAACACCTCCGGCTGCCGCGTGCACGAGCACCGCATCTCCTCGTTTGATGGTGCGCAGCCGCGTCGACAAGTACCACGCCGTCAGGCCGCGAAACAATGCGCCGGCGGCAAGATCAGGCGCGAGCGTTTGATCCGGCAGGCGGAAAATACGCTCGCCCGGCACCACGCGTTCTTCGCCATAACTGCCCGCCGTGAAATACATGTAAGCGACCCGATCGCCTTGTTTCACATGCTTCACGTTCAAGCCCGTCTCCTCCACAATGCCGACGGCTGCAAAACCCAGGCCGGTCGGCAAGGTGGCAGGCATCTCGCCCGCACGGATCTGGGTATCGATGTAATCCACGCCGATCGCTTCATGGCGCACGCGCACTTCATCGGCTCCCACTGCCTGCGCCGGTTCCTGAACCCAGCGCATGACATCGGGCGCACCGGTTTGCTCGACGACGAATCGTCCGTATGTTCTGCTCATTCATGCACTCCAGACGGTATGACTACGGTTTAACGGGTTGCTTATTGAGCGGTCCAGCCGCCATCCACCAGCAGCGACGCGCCCGTGACCATCGCTGCGGCGGGCGATGCGAGATAGACTGCCGCCGCCGCGATATCGCGTACGTCCGCCATGTGCCCCAGCGGAATTTTCGACACCAGGAACTCACGTTTCTCCGGCGTATCCACGATGCTGCGCACCAACGCCGTATCGACAAAGGTCGGCCCGATGCTGTTGACACGAATGCGCTGCGGTGCAAGCTCGATCGCCATGGCTTTGGTCAAGCCTTCCACCGCGTGCTTCGTCATGCAGTAGGCCGTGCGGTTGGGCGAGCCTATATGTCCCATCTGCGAAGAGATATTGATGACAGCGCCACCCCGAACGCTTCGCCCTTCATCGCGCAACATGCGCCGCACCGCGGCCTGAGCGACAACGAAGTACGCCTTCACATTCAGGTCGAGGACCACGTCGAGGTGGTCGTCGGTGACATCGACAAACGGCTCCGGAATGTTGGTGCCCGCGTTATTCACGAGGATGTCCAGGGCAGGCAGTGCATCGATCACCGCGCGGATCGCGGCGGAGTCGGTGACGTCGCAGACGTGTACATGGGCGCGTCCGCCGCGGCTCGCGATCTGCGCGGCGACTTCTTCGAGTTGGCCGCGCGTGCGCGCCACCAGTACGACTTCGGCACCGGCATCGGCGAGCGCCTGCGCAATTGCCGCACCAATGCCGCGCCCCGCACCGGTCACGAGCGCGACACGCTGGTCGATCCTGAACTGCTGCATGGTCGGGTTTTCGGCTGGTCGAGTTGTCATGAAAATCTCTGGCTGAGTAGAAGAATGATCAGGCTTTATCGGATCACGAAGGGATCGGGTGTTTCCTTGGCAGTGCTGATCCATACGCTCTTCGTCTGCAGGTATTCGCGGATTGCGTCCATGCCGTTTTCACGGCCGATGCCAGAACGCTTGTAGCCGCCGAATGGCGACATGTAGCTGACCGCGCGGTACATGTTCACCCACACCATGCCGACCTTCAGCCGCTTGGGAAATTCGAGTGCACGGCGCAGGTCCGAGGTCCAGACACCAGCGGCAAGTCCGTAAAGACTGTCGTTGGCGATTGCCGCGGCCTCGTCGTCATCCTTGAAACGAATGCAGCTGAGTACCGGCCCGAATACCTCTTCCTGCGCGATGCGCATGTCGTTTCGCACCTCCGAGAAAATGGTCGGTTCAACGAAGAGTCCCGCACCGCATTCCGGGCGCGTGGACGCATTGCCGCCCAGCCGGCATTGAGCGCCCTCGCTGCGGGCAATATCGATGTATTCCAGGATCTTCTTGTATTGCGGCGGAGTGGTGACCGGCCCCACCTGTGTCGCACGATCCGACGGATCGCCCATGCGCGCGCTGCTGGCAAATGCAACAAGCCGCTCGACGAATTCGTCATAGATGCTGTCGTGCACCAGCAAGCGCGAACCCGCCACACAGGTCTGGCCCGTGGCCGCGAATATGCCCGAGATGGCGCCCTTCACGGCGTCGTCGAGATTCGCATCTGCGAAGACAATGTTCGCCGACTTGCCGCCCAGTTCCAGCGTGACATGCTTGAAGTCCCGGGCCGCCGCTTCGTAGATCTTCTGGCCGCCGAACTCGCTGCCGGTGAAAGCGATCTTCGCCACTTTCCTATGCTCGACGAGCGGCGCCCCGACTTCCGCGCCGTAGCCTGTCACCACGTTGAGCACGCCCGGGGGAAAGCCGGCTTCTTCAAAGAGCTTCGCCATTTCAAGCGCCGACGCCGACGTGTACTCGGACGGCTTCAGAACGAAGGTATTGCCTGCCGCGAGGCCCGGTGCAAGTTTGTTGACCGCCAGCAGCAGCGGAGAATTCCAGGCCGTGATCGCCACGCACACGCCAAGCGGTTCGTGCGACGTGTAGTTGAATGTGTCGGACTTGTCGATCGGCAGAACAGCACCTTCTATCTTGTCGGCCAGGCCGCCGAAGTAGCGGAAGTATTCGGGCAGATAGCCGGTTTGCGCCCGCATCTCCGTGATCAGTTTGCCGTTGTCGCGTACTTCGATCCGCGCCAGCTTGTCGGCGTCTCGCGCAATGAGATCCGCCAGCCGATGCAGCAGCAAGCCGCGCGCACTCGCTTTCATGGCCGGCCACGCCCCTGAATTGAATGCCTCGTCGGCCGCTTCCACCGCCCGCTGCGCGTCAACCTTGCCGCCGCGTGGCAGCGTGGCCCAGGCTTGCATCGTGTAGGGATCGACCGTGTCGAAGGTCTCGCCGCTTGCTGCATCCACCCACTCTCCACCGATATACATCCGGTAACGCTCGAGTCCCGCCACTGCTGTTGTTGTCATGGTCATGCTCGCTACTCCTGACTGGAAGGCCATTGTCAGATCACGCCCAGATCGGTCAGCACCTGCAAATCTTCATCGGTCAGATTGAGGTACTTTGCATAGATCTCGGCGTTGTCAGCGCCCAGTGCACGACCGGCGTGCCTGAACGTGGCCGGGGTTTCGGACATCCGCGGTACGGCGGCGGGCACGGTCAGCGGACCCACGCGCGGATCGTCTACCTTCAGCAGATTGCCGCGCGCCGCATACTGCGGATCCTCGAATATCTCGCGAATCGAGTAAATCTGCGCGCACGGCACGCCGCCTCCACGTGTCCTGTCGATCACTTCTTGCAACGTGCATCCCGCCATCCACTCGGCGACAAGCGCATTGACCCGGTCGCGATTCGCCACGCGGATAACGCTTGTCCTGAGCTCTTCGTACAGTTCAGGACGGCCCATGACGACGGTCAACCGCTCGAACATCTTGTCGTTGGTACAGGCAAGGGCAACCCATTCTCCCGTGCCCGTCTGATAGTGGCTATGCGGTACGACGTTGACCGTGTCCGCCCCCATGCGACCGCGCACGGAACCGTATTTGGCGAACGCAGGCGCGATCTCGTCGAGCAGGCGGAACACCGATTCATACAGACCGATATCGATGAATTGCCCCCTGCCGCTCTGGTCACGGGCACGCAACGCGGTCAGCACGCCGATGGCGCCCCACATGCCCGAGATATAGTCGGCCATCGAGGTCGAGCCGGGGACGACTGGCGGTCCGTCGGACTCTCCGGCGAGATAGGAAAGTCCCGCGAATGCGTGAGCAATGCGCGCAAAACCCGGCTCTTCCCGTTTCGGGCCTGTCTGTCCATACGCACTGATGCGCAGCATGATCAGGCCGGGATTGATTTCGCGTAGCGCCTCGAAGCCGAGTCCCCAGCGTTCCAGTGTTCCGGGACGAAAATTCTCAAGCACGATATCCGACTGCGCGACGAGCTTGCGGAATACATCGGCACCTTCGGGCTTACGAAGATCGAGTGTGATGGTCTTCTTGTTCCTCGACTCGCTCAACCATACGAGGCTGTCGCCGCATTCGGTGATGGTGCCGAACTGACGCAGCGCGTCCCCCGTCTTCGGCTGTTCGATCTTGATGACCTCAGCACCGAAATCCGCAAGAATGGTGCCGCAAAAAGGAGCCGCAACGAAGGTCGCTATGTCCAGGACCTTGAGGTCGCGAAGCGCTGCCGGCGCGCTGGTGCGATCGTCCACGGGATGCGCTGCTGCTGACTTGTCCAATGCCATCGTTTGTCCTTGTCCTTTAACGGTTCGAAGACTTGCCACTCCAATGGACACAGACTTTACGACCGGGATTTGGGCCCGACAAACGCATTTATCTTCATTATTATGCGTTCCAACCGCATAATGAAATGGCTTTCCCAAGGAGCTGGAATGCGTTTCAAACCCAGACTGCAAGCGGCTTCCCGAGAGATGAAGAAGCGTGCTTGATGTAACATTCGGCTTTCAGTGATCCAAAGCAAACGGGTGGCGCAAGCCGTTGGCGTGCGAGGAATAAGGGTAAATCTGTAGTGTGCGCAGAGGCCCACACTTTCTGGGCAATCGCGCTTATTATGCGGTTTTCCCGACCCTCCCTCCGGTGTCGAATGAAGCCCTCCATCAAGCCGCTCAAGAACATCAACCTGAAACTGCTGCAGACTTTTATCCTGGTCGGCGAGCATGGCAGCTTTCGTATCGCAGCGGAAAAATCCTTCAAGTCACAGTCCGCAATCAGCTCTCAGATCCGACAACTGGAACTTCAGCTCGGCGTCGACCTGTTTCACCGGACGACGCGCAGCGTGCGTCTGACCGACGAAGGCGAGGAATTGCTGCAGTGCGCACAACGAGCGCTGCTGGAAGTCGATTCGGGCTTGCGCAAGATTCAGGAACTCGCCGACATCCGGCGCGGACGTGTATCGCTTTCGTGTTCACCGACCATCGCCGAAACGCGCCTTGCCCTGGTGCTCGCCGAGTTCGAGCGGGAGTATCCGGGGGTCGATATCTTTGTGCGCGAGCTGACCTCGGAAGCGCTCTTTGACAGCGTCCGCAAGCGGGAGGTCGACTTCGGCATCGGCCCCGTTGTAAATGTTCCTGAATTTCATTTCGAGCCCGTGCTGACCGACGCGTTCTATGCGCTCGTACCCAAACGCTTCATCACGACGAGCCGCAAAACCATCGACCTCGCCACGCTCACCAACATGCCGCTGCTGGTGCTCAACCGTGCCACGGCCTTACGCTCGATGCTCGAAGAGATCATGTCCGAGCGCCATCTTTCGTTCACCACCCGTTATCAGTTCACTCAGGCGCAGACCCTGATTTCGATGGCCAATGCGGGCCTCGGCGCCGCGATCCTGCCGGAGATCGCACTGCCTGCCGAACTTGATCCCACCACCTATGTGCTGCGCATCGTCAACCCGCCGCTAGCGCGGCAGATCGCTGTCATCACCACGCGCGGCCGAAGCTTGTCGCCCGCTTCAGAGCGGCTCGTTCAACTGCTCAAGCAACTGATTGGCGGCCCGGTCACGGCAAAGCCCGCTTATGCACTTGATTGAATCTGATGGGGATTAAGCGGATAAACCGCATAATCAACGCAATAACCTCGTTTGTCCGCAGGCTGCTCTCAGCTTAAAGTCACCCGACACGATTCGGCTCGCATCCGGCGGGTACGCGACTTTCATAAGCGAGGAACGGCACCATGGCAGGCAAGGAACGCCGCGGCAATTTCTTCGAAGACTTCCATCTCGACCAAGTCATCCGGCATGGCACGCCGCGCACCATCACCGAGGGTGACGCGTCCATATACATCGCGCTCACAGGCAGCCGCGCCATCACGCACTCATCGGCAACGGCCGCGCAAAAGCTCGGTTTCACCAGCCGTCCTATCGACGACCTGCTCGTGTTCAACATCGCTTTCGGCAAAACCGTTCCCGACATTTCGATGAACGCAATCGCGAACCTGGGTTATGCGGAAACACGTTTTTTGTGCCCGGTGTATGCCGGCAATACGCTCCACTGCGAGAGCGTGGTGATCGGTTTGAAAGAGAATGCGAGCGGCAAGAGCGGGGTGGTGTATGTCCGCTCCACTGCATACCGCGAGGACGATCATCCGGTCATAAGCTGGGTGCGATGGGTGATGGTGCATAAGCGGGTGCACAAGGGGTTGCACCCGGAAACTCGCTCCCCCCCCGACGGCACGTCGCGTAAGCCGACCCGCGAGACATCTGCAAAAGAGCGTCACGTACCGGCGCTGTCGGCATTTGTTCCCACTGACAAACTGCTGCCGCATGCGCGCCTGCGCTCAAGCGAGGCGCTGCAGGAACTCGGCGAGACGACCGGGTCTCTCGACTTCTGGGAGGACTACGCGGTAGGTGAACGCATCAATCATCCGTCGGGTGCGACCGTCGAGGAGGCGGAGCACATGCTTGCCACGCGGCTGTATCAGAACAATGCACGCCCTCACTTCGACGCCCTGGCCATGACGGACACACGTGTGGGTCGCCGGCTGGTCTATGGCGGCCACGTCATCTCCGTTTGCCGCGCGCTCGCTTACGACGGGCTCGAAAACGTACTGTCCATTCTCGCGATCAACGCCGGCACCCACGTCGCGGCGACCGTCGCCGGCGATACGTTGTACGCCTATTCTGAAGTCATCGACAAATGGAAGCTGCCCGGACGCACCGACGTTGCTGCGCTTCGCCTGCGCCTGATCGGTCTGAAGAACACAACGCCTTCGAGCGTCGAGCGAGCGCTTCTGGAAGTCGACGGCGTGCCGGTTTATCACCCCAGCGTGGTCCTGGATCTGGACTACACCGTGCTGCTGCCACGCGGGCAAGCTGCGCGCGCACGCCATCTTTGAGACATCGCCCCGGTCAACGGCCTGGGACGATGTGCCTGGCTTTACTGCACCGTCCATCCACCATCCACCGGCATGGCCGCGCCTCGAATCTGCCCCGCTGCTTCGGAGCACAGGAACACGACCAACGCGCCAATTTGCGCAGCCGTCTGGAATTGGCCCGTGGGGATCTTCTCCGCGATCATGAGCTCCTGCGCCCGTTCCTTCGATATCCCGTCGCGCTCGGCCCAGTCGTCGATTTGTTTCTGCACCAGCGGCGTCAGGATCATGCCGGGACAGATTGCATTACACGTGATGCCGGTTCGCGCGGTCTCGAGCGCCACCACTTTTGTCAGCCCGATCACGCCATGTTTTGCCGCTGCATACGCAGACTTGGTCACCGACGCCACCAGCGCATGCGCCGATGCAATATTCACTATGCGGCCCCAGTTGCGCGCTTTCATCTGCGGCAGTACGGCCTTGATCGAATGAAAATTCGACGATAGATTGGTCGCGAGAATGGCGTCCCACTTCTCGTCGGGAAAGTCGTCGACAGGCGCCGTGAACTGGATGCCCGCATTGTTCACCAGGATATCCACCTGTCCCAGCTCACGCGTGCATTGCGCGATCAGTTCGCGGACCTCCGCGGGCCTGGCCATATTGGCCGCGCTATAAGCGACGCGGCAACCAAACTCCGCGGCAAGGGCCGCACGTTGAGACTCGACGTCCCGGGCGTCGCCAAAGCCGTTGAGCATGACATCGGCACCGGCTTGAGCCAGGCATCGCGCGATGCCCAGACCAATTCCACTGGTCGAGCCCGTCACGATTGCAACCTTGTTTTTCAGCGTATTCATAAGGAGTATGGAGTAAAAACGTGAGCGGGCAGTCGCGCTTGCGCCATTCAGGCAGCCTGCGTGTTGATCCTCTTCTTGCCTGCATCGATGATCGTCTGCAACCTGCCCTCGAAGAACGGTGCGGGACGCAGCATGCGTGATTCCTGATGCAGGATCAAAGGCATCAGTTTCTTCAGATAGTCCTGCCAGTCAGGGTCGGCGACCATCTGGGCGCGCAGCGCCACCCGCTGGTTGATGTCGTCGAATGCCCACAAGTGCACGATCAGGTTCAACGTGCCGATATCCGATGAGTAATACCCCACCATGGCGGGAAGATGGCGCGCCTGGATTGCCATGCCCTCTTCCTCGTAAAGCTTCAGGAAATCAGGCGTTTTCCCCGGGATGATCGTATAGATTCTTTCCTCGACAAACATGATTTACATCTCCTATAGGTAGTACTAAGCATATTTAAATCGATCGAATAAATACTTTGATGGTGTGGCTTTCAGAACGCCCGGCTAAGCTCAGGCATGCTCGGACACGTTAACGCGAATCTCGGACGGACCGCGCCGCCCGTCTTCCAGAATCATTTGCGACGCCTTTTCCGCAATCATGATGGTGGGCGCGTTGGTGTTGCCGGACGTGATGCTGGGCATGATCGAGGCGTCGACCACGCGGAGGTTGTCAATGCCATGCACGCGCAAGCGGTCGTCCACCACGGCCATGGGGTCGCTTCCCATCTTGCAGCTTCCGACCGGGTGGTACATGGGCTGCGCATTGGCACGCAGATACGCCATCAGCTGCTCATCCGAACTGACGCCGGGACCTGGCACCGTCTCCCTCACGACATGACTGGAAAACGGCTCGGCTGCAAATACCTTGCGCATCCACCGCACGCCGGCCATCAGGACCCAGCAATCGGTCTGCGCCGTCAGGTAGTTGAACAATATTTGCGGCGGCGCCATCGGGTCCGGCGAATCGAGCCAGAGACGCCCGCGCGATTCCGGCCTGCTCTGACTGCACGACGCCGTGACCGCAGGTATGTTCTCGGCCGAAATCGTGCCGTCCTTGCGCACGAGAATGCTGAAAGGGCGAAACTGCATCTGCAGGTCAGGACGGCCCTGGCGAGGGTCCGAGCGAAGATACGCGCCGACCTGCGCTGCAGCGCTTGTCAATAAGCCCTGACGCGTCGCCATGTAGTGCAGCACGTGGGGCAGGAGCCGCAGGTTCGACGAGATTTTCCGGTTGATTGAAAACTCAGGCGACACCTGCGCGAGGTAATGCACATAGGTGTGGTCATGAAGGTTTTCACCCACACCGGGCAGGTCGTGCACAACGTTGATACCCAGCGAGCGCAATTGCTCGGCCGGTCCGATACCGGAGAGCATGAGAAGCTGAGGCGAGTTGATCGCTCCGCCCGACAAAATGACTTCGCGTGCGCTCGCTTCCCTGACGGCGCCATCGGCCATGAAGCGGACCCCGGTCGCGCGGCGTCCCTCGGTAAGCACACACTGCACGCGTGCGTTCACGCAGATCTCAAGATTAGGGCGCTTCTTGACCGGATTGAGGAACGCGGTGGCTGCGGATTCACGCACGCCCGAGCGAAGGTTCAATTGCAGATAACCGATACCTTCGTGCGTCGCGCCACTGAAGTCGCGATTCAGCTCAATGCCGATCCGTTGCCCGGATTCCACGAACGCCCGCGACGCCGCATGCGGCGATTTCAGGTTTTCCACGCTCAGCTCGCCGGTGCTGCCGTGAAAAGCACTGCTGCCGCCTTCGTAACTTTCGCTTTTCTTGTAGAGCGGCAGCACGTCGGACCAGCCCCAGCCGCGATTGCCCAGATCGCGCCAGTGGTCGTAGTCGTCCGGGTGGCCACGCATGTAGACAAGGCCGTTGATGGAGCTTGAACCGCCGAGTGTTTTGCCGCGTGGGCAAGCAAGCACGCGATTATTAAGGCCCGGTTCCTTGCAGGTGGAATATCGCCAGTTCACCTTCGGGTCGGAGATCAGTCGCGTCATGCCGGCGGGAATCCGTATCCATAATTTGTCGTCGGCGGGACCTGCCTCCAGCAGCAGCACGCGGGTAGCGGGATCGGCGGATAACCGGTTCGCCAGCACACATCCCGCAGACCCCGCACCGACAACGATGTAATCGTATTGTGTAGTCGTAGCCATCTCGCCTGCCGCGCCCCTTCTTTATCGATCAAACGGAATGTTCACCCGAATGTCCGTACTTTACGCACGGACACGTGCGCCTACTATCGCATTAGTCTTGACGATTCTTCGGCTTAGCCGATCAATCGTGCAGCATGGATTCATTGCGCGGTCCAGCCTCCATCGGTCAAAAGACACGTGCCGGTGATCATCGCGGCAGCCGGAGACGCCAGATAAATTGCTGCGCTCGCCACGTCTTCCACGCAGCCCAGACGCCCGAGCGGTATGCGCGAGACAAGCGCCGCATGCTTCTCGCGCGTGTCCACGATACGGCGTATCAAAGGGGTATCGATAAAGGTCGGTGCAATGCTGTTGACGCGGATGTTGCAGTGCGCAAGCTCGACGGCCATGGCTTTCGTCAAGCCTTCGACCGCATGCTTGGTCATACAGTAAGCGCTGCGCTCGGGCGCGCCGACATGCCCCATCTGCGACGAGATATTGATGACGCTGCGTCCTGCGGAGCGGGTCGAGTCGCTCTCCAGCATCTTTCTGACCGCCGCCTGCGCAACGACGAAATACGAGCGTACGTTCAGCGTGAGCATGGTCTCGAGGTTGTCCGCGGAGACATCGACGAAGGGCCCCGGAAAATTGGTACCAGCGTTGTTGACCGCGATATCGAGCGCCGGCAGGCCGCCGATCAATGCGCGCATCGCCTGGCTGCTGGTGACGTCGCATGGCGCCACGACCATGCGCCCCGATCCAGCCTTGCGTGCCTGTTCAGCGACGTATTCGAGCTTCGAGCGTGTCCGCGCCACGAGTATCACGTCCGCGCCCGCACCCGCGAACGCCACTGCAATCGCGGCGCCTATCCCCTCACCCGCGCCCGTCACGAGCGCCACTTTGCCGTCCAGCCGAAATTGCTGCATGTAGTCCTCGCAGTGGTCCAGACGTTTTTTTTATGCGGCGCGTGCACGGCTGAGAATCCTCGCGGCCCGTTCGATAACCGGTGCATCGACCATCTTGCCGTCGAGTGAAAATGCGCCCGCGCCGCTCTCTGCTCGATCCACGATGCGCGACGCCCACTCCACCTCGGCGTCCGAGGGAGAAAACCAGCGGTTCACATCGGCCACTTGCGCGGGATGAATGCAGAGCTTGCCGCCAAAGCCGACGCGCCTCGCGTGTTCGCAGGCGCGCTGCAAGGCATCGGGCTCGTGAATGGAGAGTGCCGGACCGTCAACGGGCGTGCCGATATTCGCAAGCCGCGAGGCAAGCACGAGCTGAGATCGATAGAACAATAGTTCCTCACCATCGCCTTGCAAGTTCAGGTCGAGACAAAAATCGACCGTCCCGAAGAGCAGCCGCGCTGTCTGAGGATGGCCGGCTATGCTCTTTGCATTCGCAATACCCGCAGCGGTTTCGATGATCGGCAAGAGCGGTTTGGGTGCATGCAAGGCGCTTTGTACGGCATCGAGTTCCTGCCTGCCCTCGGCTTTCGGCAATACGATACCGGTCACGCCCGTCGACGCGCATAACGCCATGTCCTGCGTGAACCATGCGGTGTCCACGGCGTTCACTCGTAATAGCGCCTGGCCCCCCGCATCGAAGAACAGACGGGCAGCGTCGCGAGCATCGTCCTTCGCCTCGGCGGACACGGCATCTTCCAGATCGATGATGACCGCATCCGCGCCGGACGCAACCGCCTTGGCAAAACGCGCTGGATGAGTCGCGGGAACGAAGAGATAGGAGCGGGTCAACGCGGCGTCCATGGTCTGGCGGCTCGAAAATAGAATGAAGACATCAGAACGCAATCAACGGCGAACCGTCGGGTCCGCCTGCGGACCGGCGACAATGCCGGCATCGTGAAGCTTGCCAACGGCGGCGCCATCCAGGCCTAGCACGCTGCTCAGCACCTCGTCGGTATGCTGCCCAAGCAGAGCCGCGGGCCGCAGTTCACCACGCGTCAGCCCTTCGGCGCGCACCGGCGTGCCGGTGGCCCAATGATCACCCACGCCCTCCGTGCGTATGCGCTGATATAACGGGTTGTTTGCGCCAACGCGCCCGTCCTCCCGCAACAGTTCCCGCACGTTGCGATAGGGCCCCCAGCAGACGCGCTGCGCATCGAAACGCTGCGCGATCTCCTCATAGGAACGCGCGGCGAACCACGGCTCCATGAGTGCCGCGATAGCTTCGCGCGCTTCGTATCGATGCGACTCGTCGGTCAGGTCATGGCCCAGCCGCGCGGAAAGTTCTGCGATCGCCTCGCCGAGTTCGCATGCGCCCACAAGGGCTTTCCACTGTCCCGCCGAGATCCCGGCAACCATCACGCGCTTGCCGTCGCGCGTTACGAAGTCCCGCCCGAAGGCACCGTAGATGAAGTTACCGATAGGCTCGCGCTCGCGCTCCAGCACTTCGGCTTCGGTCATGATGCCGAGATGAGAAAGCATCGAGAATGCAACGTCAGAGAGGGCGAGCTTGAGCTCCGCACCGGTGCCCGTCGCGCGGCGCGCCATCACGGCACACGTCACCGCCAACGCCGCCTGATACGCGCAGCACGCATCCCAGGCGGGGAACGCGCTGTTCACCGGCGTCTCGTGCGTGCTGGACACCGGAGCTTCACCCAGACCCTGCACGAACGGATAGCCCGTTGCGCAGTTCACCGTATAGTCCACCGCCGTTGAACCGTCGAAGTTACCTTGTATGGTACAACTGATCAAATCTTCGCGAAGCGCCGCGAGATTTGCATGACTGAGCCATGGGACACCCACGTTGGTCAGCAGGATTCCGCCCCCGTCGCCGGGCGCCGTGACCAGTTGCTGAACGAGTTCGCGGCCGCGAGGTTGGTGGATATCGATTGCAATGGACCTCTTTTCCTTGTTGAGACCGGTCCAGTAGAGGCTGCGTCCCGAGGGCGCCAACGGCATGCGCGCATAGTCGATACCGCCGCCGATCATGTCGATCCTGATCACGTCCGCGCCGAACTGCGACAGCGTCAGCCCTGCAAGCGGCGCTGCAATAAATGCAGAACTTTCGATTACCCGGACTTTGTCGAGAAAGGGATAGCTCATGATCGGAAGTCTGCCGTCCCGACCGTCGCGGTCGCTTCCATTGTGACGAACCCCTCGGCGTCCCGGGTCCAGAGATGCGCGCCCGTGCCGTCAGTCGCGGGCTTTCCGCACAGCATGACGGGAGCGCCATCCATGAGTGGCCGGATGCCCCGAAACTCAAAGCTGGATAGGGGCTGTCGAAGATGGTGTTGCGCGAAACCGGCGAGCAAGGTCGCAACCAGTGGGCCTTGCACGACCAGACCCGCATAACCTTCCTGGCGGATCGCGTAGTCGCGATCGTAATGAATACGATGGCCGTTGAACGTCAGCGCGCTATAGCGGAACAGTAAGCGGGGGTCGGGAGTGAAACTGCGGGTCCAGTCGTGGTTGGCCGGCGCCTTCTTCGGTTGAGAGGCCGCGAGCGATCCCCCCCCTGAGCCGCGGTACACAATATCCTGCTGCTCTTCGATCAGCAGCACGTTTTCGCGTGTATGCCGGTGCTTTACCGTGACGAATACGAGCGGCCCGGACGTGCCGACCGCTTCGCGAATAGCGCTCACGGTCGAGGTCCGCGTCAGCGTGTCTCCGATCACGGGCGAGTCCCGGAAGATCAGTTTTCCGCCCGCCCACATGCGGCGCGGCAACTTGACCGGCGGCAAGAACCCTCCCTTGCGCGGATGGCCGTCGTCGCCTAGAGCATCCTGCGCCGCGGGCGACCAGAAGTACATCCAGTGCCACAGCGGCGGCAAGATCCTGTCGCGCAGTGTGCCGGAAATGTCGGCTGAAAGCGTGGCCGCCGCCGCATTGAAACGAACTGGGTCCAGCGTATCGGTCAGTACTTCGGTGTTCCCGATCCAGCCGTTCAATGAATCGTCGGTCATGTCTGCTTGCCTTGTTCGCATCCGCTATGCGAGCAAGATTAAGGGGGGGACATGGGCCTGACAAACAAAATTATCTTGCGGATTATGCTGTTTTTCAACAATGCCGGATGCTGCCGCGTTCCTGACCGCGTTTCTAACCTTTTCTAACCTTGACTAACCGGCCGAGCAATCTGACAACGCGCACTCAACCGCTCAACTCGCTCAATTCCCTCGACTCCCGATTACGATGCGTGACTTGGCTGTTGCTCAATCACCCCGAACCATCCCATGCCGCGATAGGTTTCATAGCCGGGTGTCAGCGCGTATCCGACCAGCGCACCGCGAGCCGTACGGTAGGTTCCCGTGTCTGCGGCACCCGTCGGCAGGTCGAAACGGACACCCTCGCGACCCGCTTTGGCGGAGTCGGCAATCACCCGGCCACTGCCGTCGACGATCATGCAACGGGTTCGCGCCCGTTCTTCGCCGATCAACCTGACGCCATTCACCACAGCCGACGCCTGCTTGGCCCAGTCGAAAAATACGGCCAGCACGCCGACTACCTTTCCATCACTCGCACCGCCCTGCCGAACCGCCGTCGCATAGGTGGCCACCTGCGCGCCGTTCAACTCCGTGACCGTGTCGATATTAGCCGCCGCGTAATCATCGCCCGAGCGGGTACGAAGCGCCGCGGTGAACCACTCGTGCTGGGCTGCGTTCGTTGTGCCGGCGACTGGAAATTGCGAAGATCGCCCGTTCGCAATGACACGGCCCTGGAGGTCCAGCGCCCAGATGTCGAGGTAGACGGTATAACTGTCGAGGATGACCGACAGTCGCTTGGATGCATGCTCGGCGGCGGCCGCAGAGTCGGCCGTCATGCAATCGACAATCGCTGCATCGGTTGCCCACCAGCGCACATCGCACGACCGCTCGTAGAGGTTCCGGTCAATCACGTCGATCATATTCAGTGCAAGGTCAGTGAGCCGCTGGCCTTGCTGTCGCTCCAGCTCGGTCACCATGCGCTCGCTGAGCGTGGTCAATTCCTTGCCGAGTTCGCCGGTTAGTTGTCCGATCCGGGCGGACACGTTCTTCACCTGATTCGCCACAACGGCAAAACCCCGGCCCGCTTCTCCGGCGCGGGCTGCTTCGATCAGCGCATTGATCGCGAGATAAGTCGCCTCCCGGTTAATCAAGTCGATATCCGCGATTTTATCGCTGGATATCCTGCGCACTTCGCTGGTCAACTCAGCGATGACCGCGCCTTCCGACGGTTGAGGGCGTTTTTCCGGCACTATGGACATGTCTATGGATCCCCGTTGAATTACGCTGCGGCCGCCAGGTGGCTCCCCCTTGGCGCGAACAACTCATCAGGGTTAACGGTATGTCGCCCTGCAAACTTGAGGGCCAAACGTGGCATTGAATTGGGCCTGTCCGGTTGTGTCTGCGCGCTTTAGCTCGACTAAGCATAAAGCGAGACGAGTAATTCTTCTTGATCGCCAAAATCATCAGCGATTTCATGCACGTCACGGCGACGTAGAAAGACCGTTCGAGGTGAACGTCCCGTCCAGCATGCTGGAACTGCCTGGGTATCGTGAGGTGATCGTGACGTGAAAAAGACGCCGGAGCGAACTCCGGCGTAAAAGGTTCGGTGCCCGGGGGGAAACCGAACCTGAGAGACTAAAAAAATATAGGGGACTCGATTTAGACGTAAGGGTGTCCTCAATATCTGGACTTTTCCGTAGGCCTGGCGTCCTGGCGAGCGTGTCGAATGGCACTGATCAACCCATGTCCATCGTTCAACGGTACTTGCCGAACGTCTCGTACCCGATCTGTGCATTGACCCGAAGGTTCCCTCCAAATTTCCGGGCCAACTGGAAATGAGGCGGCAGGCCGCGCCGGTCCTGATACGAATCAGCGGCGCCGTGATCCTGGTCCGCAGACCGGCTACAGCGTCACGACGATCTTCCCGACCTGGCTGCCCGACTCCATGTAACGATGCGCCTCGGCGATCTCTTCAAATGCAAACGTGCGGTCGATGTTGGGTCTCAATGCGCCAACAGACAAGCCACGAGTGATGAACTCCTTTGCCCGTTCCAGCTTCTGCGGATCACCGGTAATTTCGAACAATTCGTAACCGCGCAACGTCAAGTGCTTGCCCAGCAAGTCCATCACCGGAACTGAAATGTCGCGCGAGTCGAGGGCGCCATACTGGAAAAATATACCTTGCCTGGAGAGAGCCCTGAGAAGGTTCGCCACATCCGGCCCGCCCACTGGATCAAAGGCGATACGCGCACCTTTCCCGTGGCTGATTTCCATCACCTGTCCCTGCAGGTCCTGATCGTTGCCTGCAAGCACATACGCCGCTCCCGCGTCCAACAACGCCTGACGTTTCTGAGTGCTCCGGGTCAGTGCAACCGGCGTAGCGCCGACCATGTTGGCGATTTGAATCGCCGCCTGTCCAACGCTGCTGGACGCCGCCCCGATAAGTACGGTCTCCCCTGCCTGCAGGTCGCCCATTTCGATCAGCGCGCCGTAAGCTGTGGTGAACATCATCCAGGTTGCAGCGGCTTCCTTGAAGGACAGGCCGGCGGGATTCTTCACCACCGCGTGCATCGGCGCATTCACCAACTCGCCATACAGGCCATATTCCGCGAAAGAGAAGGCAGGAATCACACTCACCGGATCCCCAACCGCAACGTTGGTAACGCCCTCGCCCACCGATTCGACCACGCCGGCCGCTTCGTATCCCAAAGCCGCTGGGAAACGCGGCTCGATGACATACTGACCGGTTCGGTACATGACCTCGGCGCGATTGATACCAATGGCCTTGACGCGGATCTGGACCTCGTGTGCCTTCGGTGCCGATACCTCGACATCGTCAATCTGAAGCACTTCAGGACCGCCAATACGATGAAAACGGATCGCTCTGGACATAGTGGTTCGTCTCCCGTTCAGAATGAGTAGCGGCGCATACCGCCGTCTACGAGCAACACCGTGCCGGTAATGTACCGGGCGCGGGGCGAGACGAGAAACGTCACCGCATTGGCGACGTCCTGGGGTTCGCCAAAGTCTCCCAGTGCAATCTCGCGCTCGGCGAACTTGCGGCGCTCATCTCCGGGATAAAGCCGGCGGATCTGCGCAGTATCGATCAAGCCCGGTTGCACACAGTTGACCGTGACGCCGTACTGCCCCAGTTGCTCGGAAAGCCCCTTGGCCCATACAACCAGCCCTGCCTTGGCCACCATCGCGGCGTTGACCACCTCGGGTTCGAGATTGCCCGAGAGGTTAAGGATCGAGCCGCTACGACGCTCGATGAATTGCGGCAGCAACTTCTGCGTCAACTGCCGATGACGATCGAAATTCAGCGTCATGCCTTCGACCCATTGTTCTTCGGGCGCATCGATGTCCATGGGTCTGCTGCCGCCCGCGTTGTTGACCAGGATATCGACATGACCCAACCGGGACATCGCCGCGGCGGCAATACGCTCCGGCGCATCGGCAGCCATAAAGTCCTGAAGCAGGACTTCGGGCTTGACGCCCCCGGCCTCGACAATTTCATGACTCAAGCTCGCGAGCAACGCTTCATTGCGAGCCGTGACCAATATTTTCACGCCTTCGGCGGCAAGTGTTTTGGCAATTGCCCGGCCGAGACCCTGGCTTGCGCCTGTTACGAGCGCGGTCTTACCGCTAAGTTGCAGATCCATCGTGGCACTCCTTCATCGAATCGAGACGGGATGACCGGCTCGGGCGATCCACTCATGCAATCAACTCATGCAGGAGTCACCCGAGGCCGGCATCTGACGATGAGGTACTGTAGACCGTGGATTGCTTACGATATACGGCTATAGCCGTTACTGATTGTTATTGAAATGATAACAATCAATTCAGGCAGGATATTGACGCCCTATTAGTTCGGATAACCAATCGATAAACACCCGGACCTTGGTTGGCAGATGCGTTCTGCTCGGATACATGATCGAGACCGGCTTCGGAACGGTGGCAACATTCTGCAGGACCTCGATCAATTGACCTGAACTGATATAGGGCTGAAGGGACGGTCGAAGCCCCTGCAGCAAACCGAAACCTGCCAGACCGCACGACAGGAACGCTTCGGAGTCGTCGGTCTGGATGCCGCTGTCGAGTTTCAACGTGACGCTTTCCCCGCCAGGACAGAACGCCCATTCCATCACCCTGCGATTACGTCCGCTGAAAAAATTCACCGCCTTGTGCCTGCGAAGATCGTCGAGCGTGTGCGGCACGCCGTGGCGGGAAAGATAGGCCGGCGAGCCGCACGTGACCATTGGGATCGCGCCTATTTTGCGTGCCACGATACTGGAATCTTTGTGCTCGCCGAGCCGCACGGCACAGTCGACACCGCCGCTGATCAGATCGACCGGGTGGTCGCTCGCGCCGAGCACGAGATCGATTTGGGGGTACTTCTGCTGAAATGCCGGCAAGGCGGGGATGATGATCGCCTTGGCCAGGGTCACGGCTACGTCGAAGCGCAGACGTCCCTTCGGTAGAACCCTCTGCTGGGAAAAGCTCGCAAAAGTATCATTGACGCTTGCCAGAACCTCAAGGCAACGCTTGTAGAACTCCTCTCCCTCGGCCGTCGTGCTGACTTTGCGGGTGCTGCGATTAAGCAACCTGATCCCTAGTTCCTGTTCGAGTTGCTGGACCGCCTTCGAAACGGCGGGACGATGCAATTGCAACGCTTGCGCCGCGTGCGTAAAGCTGCCCCCTTCAACGATGTGCACATAAACCTGCATCGTTTGCAGACGATCCATATCGGCCCCCGATTGACTATGACGAGCGATCTTCGCACACTCGGCCCCGGGGAGGCCGCGCCGGACTCATAGGCATGGAACCGCCTGGCTTGCAACGATTCCTGCGTCAGGTTCCACCCCGAACACTCCAGCGGTGAATGCCGGCAGCACGATACGAAACTCCGTGCCCATCCCTGATTCGCTCGTCACGCTCAAAGATCCGCCATGTCGCTGGATAACGGCCTTGACGAATGCCAGGCCGAGTCCCAGGCCGTCTGCGACATCGCGATGGGTCTCCACCTGAAAAAACGGCTCGAATATTCGCGTCATGGCTTCGCCCGAGATGCCGATTCCCTCGTCGATCACATACAGTTCGAACGAGGCTGGCCCTGCCCTGGATATCCCGATCCGAATCGATGTATGTGACGGCGAATACTTGACAGCGTTGTCCAGCACGTTGACCACCGCCCGGATCAACATGTCGCTGCTGGCCATCACGAGCGTGTCGGCAATCTGCCCAATCGGTCCAATCAACTGGACCGACTTGCGCTCCGCCGTCGACCAGACCTGATCCATCGCTTCAACGGCCACGTCGTAGAGTGTAATAGGCGAGAACGCGTCCCGGTCAAGCTGCTCCGCACGCGACAACTGCATGAAATCTTTCGCCACCCGCAGCGAATAATCGGCTTGCCGGCGTAGATCGGCCAGGAATTGCTGATCGCTTTGCGGCACGCTTTCCTGGCTTTCCGCCGCGCGTTCTTCGATGAGCGCCAGCATGGTTGTCAGCGGACTACGCAGATCGTGCGCGACGTGCCTTAACATCAACCGGTCATGCATCACGCCGTCCTTGACGTCTGAAATATCGACGAGGCAAATCAAGCGGAGCACGCGCTCTTCCGCAGCGGCCGGACTGAATGACATGTACGGTACGCATAGCAGTATGTGTTCACGGCCATCCAGATCGACCTCGTGACTGGTCGATTCCGTCGCCACGGAATACTCGCTGACCAATCGCTCGATTCTCAGCATCGGCGACGCAACCGGATTGGGCGAGTCGGCTCCGGCGGACGAATCCCACCCAGCCATCAACGCGGCCGCTTTCGCATTGCAGACCGTCACGCGGTCATTCACCGCGAGAAAAACGGGACACGGCAGGCGGTTGATCAGGTTCACGTACATCTTCTGCCACGACCGGATCTCGCGCATGGCGGTTTTGACATCGTTGAGCGAATCGCCGGTCTCCAGACCCGAGATCCAGTCCGACGCAGCGGGCTCCGTCGCGCCGATCGCTGTCGAGATCGCGCGTAATTTGCGGATCTCGCGCCGCAACACGTCGACCATCCTGGCAAGCCGATCCCACGCGTGGAACGCATAAATCAGCACGCAAACGATTGGCAAAAGGCCGATACTTAAGCAATAGTGGAACAGAGCGAGCAGCCCGATCGGGATGGCGAACAGCAGCGCGCCCCAGGCAACCGCCGCGGCATGCATTCGCCGGCCCTGAGTGAAGCTGCAGATCAGCACCATGACCAATGCCATGGCGACGTAAAACGGTACCGCTACAATCCCCGGCACTTCCCGGGCCAGGTTCCCGCTGACAAGGGATTCAGCAATCAACGCGTCGAGTTGCGCGCGCGACACGGTCTGCGCGTCAAGTGATGACGTCTGGAAGACGCCTTGGCCGCGCCAGACAGAATGACCGACGAACACAATCTTGCCGGCAAGGCTCGACGAGGGAATCCGGCCCCGCACGACATCGGCATAGGAATATTGCGGAATGTCCGCCACGCCCCGCAGCATCAGCAACACGGCGTTCGTCATGTGTTGGCTGACCGACTGGGCATAAGGTCGCAGATAACTTTCGAGCATGCCGGACGGCAAGACCTCGCCCCCTACACGGACCGCTTCCAAAGCGATGTGCCGTTCCAGGGTCGAACCGTTGGCGTGATTCGGAATGAAGCCGCTCACGACGCCGTAATGGCCCATCGTCACTTCGCCGTGACCCACCGCTGCCGCGTTCTTCTTCAGTTCCGCCTGCAATGGCGTTTTAAGATCGATGCCTACCCCATCCGTTCCCGCCGACGCCAGCAATACGACCCTGCCGTGTTTCGCCATCGCGTCTGTCAGGTCGATGGTGTCCGTGCGCGGCGTGATCATCAGATCCAGCGCGACGCTACCCGCATCGTGCAATCGGGTGATCAGTGGTGCGTAGGAATCAGCCAGGCCCGCGGCGCCGATCTCTCGCATCGAGGGTTCGTCAATGTTGACGACCACGACCTTGTTCGAAGCCGGATGAGCGAACAAGCGCGTCACGGTATCGAACAAAACCCGGTCAAGCGCGCCGGACATCGTGGCGCCGCCGGGATACCAGCTCAGGGCGGCGAGCACCAGCATCACTGCGGTGAAGACAATTTTGCGGATCCGCCGCTTGGACGAACCGCTGGTGGAAAATCGCGTGAGGGCCATAACGGTACCGCGTAATTGGTGGCTGATTGGTGAGCGACGTTCGGGCGAAACGAGATGGGAGATGCTTTTTCCCGCGATGCCAACGACACGCCGGCGGCCGGCGTGTCGTTGGCTAAAGGATCAGATTGTTCGCACGCGCTCCAGCCTGTAACCGAAACTGTAGACGGTCGAGATCACAAGGCCGTTCCTCGAACACAACCCGAGTACATTGCGCAGTTTGCTGATATAGGTGGCCAGTGACGCATCGTATTTCCTGTCAATGGCTCCCCAGATTTGCTTGATGAGTGCGTCTTTTGTGACGATGCGCCCCAGATTGTGGAAGAGCTGCAGCGCAAGATCGAATTCCCGCACTGACAGGGCTATGTCGCGGGTCCCGCTGGCCTCGTCAATCTGCACGCTACGCGCGTCGACATCGAACGTGTAGTTCCCCACCCTCATCTGTTTGAGCCGATCAGCGTCGGGGTAGTATTTGCGTGCCTGAGCGTTGACGCGTGCCACCAGCTCGCGTTCCCGGGCCGGCTTGACGAGATAGTCGTCCGCCCCGCAGTTCAGGCCATGAACAATATCCTCCTCGCCGTCATGCTGGGTCAGCACAATAACCGGCAAGGTGTTCGACAGCGTTTTTCTCGTCCACCGCAGAACGCCGATGCCTGACGTGCCGGGTACATCCCAGTCGAGCACGAGCATGTCCAGGGGTTCGGACCGGATCAAGTCGATAAAACTGTCGCCGTCGTGCCGGATAACACTGTCGTGGCCGGCTGCCTTGAGCCAGGTCGCCACGGTCTGGGCCTGTCCGACCGAGTCTTCGAGTATGCCAATGCGCATGACTCTCCCAATGTAGTCGCGTGATGCGTTAAATAAATCGGAAAACGAAAAATAGGGACGAACTGTGCGGAGCACAGTGTCCTGGCAGAAATTCTGCAACCACGCTGAATTCGGGGATTCGTGTTTAAAGAAGTAGCGATAGCGACGCAGCCGGATACGGGGACGTATCCGGCGAGCGAAGTCGCATCCGCACGGCTGACCACGTGCGCAGCACAACGTTGGACTCTGCCCGCACGCCTGCGAGCCTTTTCTGCTTATTTTTCTGTTTGTTCATGAATCACACCCCGGTTCGCCCGAACCGCAATGCTTGCCGGTGAGCGAATCTTTGATATTTGGTCTGTTACTCGTCGCCGCATCAATTCCGCGGCGCTCATTTTTCTGTCGTCCTCTCAGGACGCATAGTGACTGCGCATGTCGCACGCCATGCTCTCGGAATCATCGCGGCGACCGGCAAACTCTACACAAGCAAAATGAAATATACATTACATAATAATTACATGCTTGAATTGGCGGCAACTATTCGCGGCAACAAACAGGGTCTGTCATCACGCGCATTTAATGTTTTCCTCCCGAGGGTCGTTCTGTGAAGGCGTCGTCATCTTTACTTTCGCATCAGGCGGCAATCCTTTTCCCGACAGACCTTCAAGGAGTCACCCGCTCATGTTGAGCCTTCACACGAACTCGGCTTCCCTTTCCATCCAGAACACTCTGGCGAATACGCGCTCGGCGCTGGACACCTCGATGACCCGCCTCGGCACGGGCTATCGCATCAACTCGGCAAAGGACGACGCCGCCGGCCTGCAGATCGCTACACGGCTCGCCGCGCAGACACGCGGCATGGCCGTCGCGATGCAGAACACGCAAAATGGCATGTCCATGCTGCAAACGGCCGATGGCGCGTTCAATGAAACCGGCAACATCCTGCTGCGAATGAAGGACCTGGCCACGCAGGCCGCCGATGCCTCGTCGACCGCCAAGGACAAGGACGCGATGCAGGCCGAATTCGACGCGCTCGGCGCCGAACTCGCGAACATCATGACGAACACGGCCTACGGCGGTGAAAAGCTGCTGGATGAAACTGGCAAGCTGAGCGGGGCAATGACGTTCCAGATCGGCGCAAGCGCCGGGGAAACGATGGAAGTGGACGTCGGCGAGCTGCTGACGGCGCTCGCCGAAAGCTTTGGGGAAGTCAGTGCGAACTATGGCGCCCCCGGCAACGCAGGCACGGAACTGGCCAACGGCGCAAACGCGATGATTGACACCATCAACGATGCGCTCGAGGCCGTCGGCGAGATGCGCTCGGCGCTCGGCGCGTCGCAAAACCGCCTCGATCACATCAGTAACAACCTTGCGAATATGTCGAGCAATACAACCGACGCGCAAGGCCGCATCATGGACGTCGACTATGCGGCCGAAAGCGCCAACATGACCTCGAAGCAGATCCTCATGCAGGCAAGCACGTCGATGCTCAAGCAAAGCGGCAGCATGAGCCAGATGGTTCTGTCGCTCCTCCAATAACGTCTCCACGGCGTTACTGAACAGGGCCGATCCGTCCCGCGCGGATCGGCCCTGTTCTTGTGTCTTCTCGCGAATGCCTGTCGAGGCCACTCCCCCTTTTTTAGATTTTGTTAAGACTCTTCGCGCGTCCACGGCGCGACCCTGAGAATCACGGCTTCGTCGAGTTCATCGAGAAGCCCATCCGTGTCGAGATCAAATCAACTTTCCATCGGATCTTTCACATCCAGCCAACCGGTTGTGCTGGACCCGTGCACGCTCGGCAGGCCATTTCACCTGCTCGATGATTTCAATGGCCGCCTGGGCAGGCAAGTCGACCGTGTCCTGAGCAGCCGCTTCAACCGGCGGCGTGGCGCGGCATTCGCTGTCAGCGGCGTGAGCACTGCGTCTTGCGCTGCACCGTCGGGCGGAGCCGTTTGGCGTGGCATTGAGTCGCCGACCGGAGGCGTCGCCGTCAAGATCGCGAGGCGCATGCTGCTCGCGATGCTCGATTGCCACTACGGCAACAAAGGCTCGACGCTATTCGACGATGCCACCCCGGAAACCGAAACCGAACATCGATTCGGCGCGTTGATCAGCACGGCGCTGCTCGATGCGCTGATCACGTGCATCGAGCCGTCGCCCGACCTGACGCTGCTGACCAAGCCGGTGGCTCCGCCCGAGCGCGGCCGCCGTGTGATCCGCGTCGAGATACGGGAGCCGGCTATCGGCCTCGCCGACGCGCTCGAATTCACGCTCGACGATGCCTGGCTAAGCCGGCTGTTCGCGAGCGTCGCACCGGCGCGCGCTTCTGCGTCGCCGGCTTCATCGTTTAACGCGATGCGTCATTCACCCCTCGCCGAACGCATCCCCATCACGGTAAGCGTGCGCATGCTGTCTCGCGACCTGCGGCTCGACGAACTGTTCAATCTGGCGCCAGGCGACATTCTTCCGGTGCGTGTTTCCGACACAGCGGAAGTGCTCGTGGAAGGATCGCGTCTGTACCGGGCTGTGATCGCCGAACAAGGCGGATCGCTTTGGCTCACCTCTTTCGAAGATGTCGAATGACATGAATCCTGACGACGATATCCATCTGGGCCCGAATGACACCTCTGACACCTCCGACGGCATGACGCCGGACTCCGGCCATCCGGCAGGTTCCGGGGCGCGCGTGCCCCGTGTGCAGCGCATGCTGGACAAGATTCCGGTGCGCCTTACCCTGGAAGTAGGTTCCGCCACACTGCCGCTATCCGAGCTGATCGGACTCGAACACGGATCGGTGCTTGAGCTCGACCGGCTGGCGGGCGAACCCCTCGTGATCAAGGTCAACGGCACGGCCATCGGCACGGCGGAAGTGGTTGTGTCGGGCGAGAACTACGGTTTGAAGATCGTCGCGCTGGACGACCTCAAGACACTCGCGCAATGACGCTTCGCACCCGCCGCGGCTACTTTCCGAGCCTGCTGGTTCTAGGCGCGGGTCTCGCGCTGTCGCTGCCGGCGTATGCCGATTCGCTTACGCTATCGAGCGGCACGGGCGGCGAGGCGCCGTTCACGGTCAAGACCCAGATCCTCGTGCTGATGACGCTGCTCGGGCTGCTACCCGCGCTGCTGATGACCATGACGAGCTTCCTGCGCTATGTGATCGTGTTGTCGCTGCTGCGCCAGGCGCTCGGACTGCAACAAGGTCTGCCGAGCCGCATAGTTACCGGCGTCGCGCTGGTGCTCACGCTGCTTACCATGCGCCCGGTCGGCGAGGAAATCTGGACCAAGGCGTTCCTGCCCTACGACCAGGACAAGATCGGCATGCAGGAGGCGCTGCGCACGGCCGGCGCACCGCTGTCGCGGTTCATGCTCGCGCAAACCAGCAAAGCCACGTTGGCCCATATGGCGAAGCTCTCCGGCGCGCAGCCCGTCGAGAAGCCGGAAGATCACGCTTTCCTCGTGAAACTATCGGCGTTCGTTCTTAGCGAATTAAAAACGGCCTTCCAGATTGGTTGCATGCTGTTCATTCCGTTTCTCGTGATCGACATCATCGTCGCGTGCATTCTGATGGCAATGGGCATGATGATGTTGTCGCCGCTGGTTGTCTCGTTACCGTTGAAACTGCTTCTGTTCGTCCTCGTCGACGGCTGGTCGCTCACGGTCAACACGCTGATCACCAGCGTGCGGAGCTACTGATGTTGACGCCGGACCTGGCCGCGGATATTGCGAACGACGCATTGCGCCTCGTGATGCTGATCGTGATCGTGCTGATCACGCCGGGGCTCATCACCGGTCTGCTTGTCAGCATGTTCCAGGCCGCTACGCAGATCAATGAGCAGACCATGAGTTTCCTGCCGCGTCTGCTTGTCACGCTGGTCGCATTGGGCGTGGCTGGACCGTGGATCGCCGACCGCCTGATGCATTATTGCGTCGATATTTTTCAGCGTGCGGCGCACATCGCCGGCTGATATGGAGCAGGTTTTCCGGGAGTTGCAGCCGCTCGTAGCCACGATCATGTGGCCGTTCTGCAGAATCGTGGTGGCCCTCCTCAGCGCTCCGGTACTCGGCGAGGTCATGGTCCCGATGCGAGCGAGGATCATGCTGGCGCTGCTGCTGGCCGTCGTGATCGTGCCCGGGTTGCCGGCAATGCCGGCGGTCGAGCCACTTTCGTTGCAAGGCAGTATCGCCATGGCCGAGCAAATCCTGATCGGCGGAATGCTCGGTTTCGTGTTTCATCTCGTGCTGGCCGCGCTAATGATATTCGGCGCAACGGTTTCGTCGCAGATGGGCCTGTCGATGGCCCAGATCAACGACCCGTTGAATGGGCAGTCATCCGATGTCGTGTCGAGCCTGATGTACGTGGTGTTCATCCTGTTGTTCTTTGCAGTGGACGGGCATCTCCTCATCACGCAAATACTGGTCAAGAGCTTTCATATCTGGCCGGTGGGCAGTCTCGCCTTCGACACAGGCGCGCTCAAACGGCTCGCATTGGCGCTCGCGTGGATGTTCTCGGCGGCACTTGCGCTCTCGCTGCCGGTGGTATTCGCCACGATGGTCATGCAGATCGGCCTCGGTTTCCTGAACCGCGTGGCACCGACCCTCAACCTGTTCGCGCTCGGCTTTTCAGTCACGACGATGTTCGGCCTGCTCCTTCTCACGCTACTGATGCCTTCGCTGCCGGACCATTTCAACCAGATGATCAGCCATGTGCTCAATCTGCTGGACCAACTCGCGCTGCCGCCGCGCACGGAGCTGTCATGAGCGAAGCAGGCGCGGCTGACAAGACAGAGAAACCAAGCGCGAAGAAGCTGCGCGACGCCAGGCAAAAAGGTCAGATCGCCCGCTCGCGAGACATGGCGACCGCGATCGGCGTGTTCGTCAGCCTCAAGCTGCTGGTGATCATGGTTCCCGGTTGGCTCGAAGACTGCCGCAGGCTATTTGCGCTGTCGTTCGCGGACCTGAGCGGCGAGAACGCCACGGACAACGTCGCCTCCATGCTGTTTTTCAGCGTCCTGATGATGATTGGCAAGATGACGTTGCCGCTCGCCGCGGTACCGCTGTGCATTGTCGCGGGTTCGCTCTTTCCCGGCGGCTGGAGTTTCACGCCTGGTCATTTCGCGCCCAAGGCCAATCGGCTCAGTCCGTTGGGCAACCTCAAACGGCTGGTATCGGCCAAGCACTACATCCAGGTTGCCACGACGATTCTCAAAGCGCTCGCGCTCGGCGTCGTGTTGTGGTGGACCTGCCGGGCGAACCTGATCAGTTTCGTGCGCCTGCAAGGTACACCGCTTGCCGACGCATTGCTCGGCGGCGCGGATCTGCTGCTGAATTCGGTGCTGGCCCTGTCCGGCGTGTTGATCGCGTTCTCGCTGATCGACGCACCCGTGCAGCAATGGATCTTCATGCGCGGTCAGCGCATGAGCAAGAAAGACCTCAAGGACGAATACAAGACCACCGAAGGCAAACCTGAGGTCAAGAACCGCATCCGTCAGTTACAACGGCAACTGGCCCAGGCAGGTATCCGCAAGACGGTACCCACGGCGGATGTGGTGATCGTCAACCCGAACCACTACGCAGTAGCGATCAAATACGACGATTCGAAAGCGCAAGCGCCGTACGTCGTTGCAAAGGGTATCGACGAGACGGCTCTGTTCATTCGTCAGGTGGCGAAAGAATGCCGCATCGAGGTGCTGGAAGCACCACCGCTTGCCCGCGCGATCTACAACACGAGCCAGGTCAATCAGCAGATTCCCGCCGCGTTATACCGCGCGGTCGCACAGGTGTTGACCTATGTATTGCAGATCAAGGCCTTTCGTAACGGCCAGCGCTCCGCCCGCCCCGGTCCGCCGGCCGGCTTCGATATTCCAGACCATCTCACCAGGACACACGAGTCATGAAAGCGTCGTTTCCTTTTCTGAAAAGCCTGCGCCGCGCCAGGTTCGCCGCTCCGCTCGCCCTGCTCATCCTGCTCGGGATGATCATCCTGCCCTTGCCGCCGTTCGTGCTGGACGTACTGTTCACGTTCAATATCGTACTGGCGATCGTGGTTATTCTGGTGAGCGTCTCCGTCAAGCGGCCGCTCGAGTTTTCCGCTTTCCCGACCATCATCCTCACCGCGACGCTCATGCGGCTCACGCTGAATGTCGCGTCGACACGCGTCGTCCTGCTCAACGGCCATACCGGCACGCATGCGGCGGGCCAAGTGGTCGAGGCCTTCGGCAACGTTGTGATAGGCAGCAACTTCGTGGTGGGCCTCGTCGTCTTCGTGATCCTGATGATCATCAACTTCGTTGTGGTCACGAAGGGCGCCGAGCGGATTTCAGAGGTATCGGCGCGCTTCACGCTTGATGCGCTGCCCGGCAAGCAGATGGCTATCGATGCCGACCTGAACGCCGGGCTCATCACTCAGGAAAAGGCGCAACAACGACGCGCCGAAGTCACCTCCGAAGCCGATTTCTACGGTGCGATGGACGGTGCTTCGAAGTTCGTGCGCGGCGATGCGATTGCGGGCATCCTGGTGCTGATCATCAACATGATCGGCGGCCTTGCGATCGGCACGTTGATGCATGATCTGAGCGTCGCGGACGCGTTCCGTCAATATGGTCTGCTGACGATCGGCGACGGTCTCGTTGCACAGATCCCCGCACTGCTGCTCTCGTCCGCCGCCGCAATCATCGTCACGCGGATCAGCGACGCCGGTGATTTCGAACAGCAGGTCGGCAGGCAATTGCTGGCATCACCCTCGGTGCTGTACAGCGGCGCCGCGCTGATGGCCGCGCTGGCCGTGATCCCCGGCATGCCCACGTTAATCTTTCTCGTCTTTGCCGCTTTGCTGGCGTTTGTCGGGCGAAGGATGGCACGCCGTATCACCGCGGCCGAAGCGGGCGAGGACGTCGGGCAGGTTCAGGCTGCCCTGCTTGCGACCGCGCCGGCGGCGCTCGACTGGAACAGCATCCCGTACGTGGAGACGCTGTCGGTCTCGCTCGGCTACCGGCTTTTGGGCATGGTCGATGAAGGGCAAGGTGCGCTGCTCATCAAGCGGATTGGCGGGACCCGTCAAAGCCTGTCCGAGTCGTTGGGTTTCCTGATACCTCGCATTGGCGTGCGTGACGACCTCAGCCTGCCGCCGTCGCAGTACGCCATCATCCTGAGCGGCGCCACGGTGGCACAAGCGCAGGTGTATGACGACAAATTGATGGCGATTGCGTCGCCTGCCGTCTACAGCGAACTCGACGGCATTCCCGGCGCCGATCCCGCCTACGACATGCCTGTCACCTGGATTGCTCCGTCGCAGAAGGCACACGCGCTGGGGCTCGGTTATCAGGTCGTCGACGCCCCGACGGTCATTGCGACACACTTGTCAAAGGTCGTGCGCGACCATCTGCCTGAGTTGTTCAGCTATGAAAACGTGACGGCGATGCTCGATCGGCTGAGCGCTGTCGCGCCGGCGCTTGGGGACGCGCTTGGCAAAGCCTTGACGCACAGCCAGCTGCGCCGCGTGTTCCGTATTCTGCTGACCGAAAACGTTTCGCTTGGCGACATCGAGACCATCGCGACAACGCTGGTCGAAGCCTGCGAAACCACCAAGGATCCGATCCTCCTTGCTGCCGAGGTTCGTTGCGCGCTGCGCCGGCAGATCGTGGCTGCGCTGATGGGACACAAGTCGGAAATCAAGGGCTACAGTCTGGCGGGCGAGCTGGAGAACATGCTGCTCGGCGCGCTCAGCCGCGCCGAGCAGGCGGCCACCAGGGTGCCGCTCGACAACTTCCCGATCGATCCGAACGTCCTCGCGCAGTTTCAGGCCAACATGCCCGGCATACGCGATCAGATGAAGCAGATGGGCACGCCCCCGCTCCTGCTGGTGATCCCCCGCATCCGGCCGATTCTTGCGCGTTACGCACGTATTTTCGCGCCGGGGCTGAACGTGCTCTCGTATAACGAGGTGCCTGAGGCGCGCGATGTGAGTATTGTTGGAAGCTTGGGGTAGAGGGAAAAGGGGTGCAGGTGACGCCGTCGCTAACTTGGTTCGGTCTGCCGTACATGTTGCCGCGCTGACGGGCGCAGCACAGGCTATTGTCGGGAAACGGAATTACTTGGACTAGTGCGCAGTTGGTTAGACACGAAAGTACGGAATTGATTGGACTTCCCGGAATCGGCAGCGACAGTCTAAAAAGGCGGTGGCCGTTGGGTGGTCGTTCTGGGAAGGTGATCGGCACTTCACGATCCACTTGCCGTCATTCGAAATCCTCAAAAGCGGCCATTCATTTTTGCGGTATTGGCTTATGCAGTGAATCCCCTTCGTATGCGGATGCCACAGAAGCGCCCAAAGCCATCGCCTGAAAACTCGGCTTCTAGCTGCCGCTGAGAACTGGGTCTCGCCCAGGATCTTTCGCGTGAGCGGCAGTCAGAATTAGCCACATTAAGTGTCCCATCTGCTGTTCGGTGACTTTGTTGCCGTTTCCTAAAAGACCAAACAGAGCGCGGGTGTTGGTCTGATGAACAACGACGAGGTCGTCTACGGGATCTACGATAACAAATTGACCATCTAAACCATCCGCCCAAAAACTGGCTGCTGGCAAGTCTTGCGTGTCTAGATGTTGACCACGTCTACTCGTCCACCATAGATAACCGTAGCCAGCGTGCATTATCGCGTCGGAGTGAGGCGTCGTACTCTCTGCGACCCATGACGCGGGTACGACCTGCTGATCTTTCCATCGACCATCGTTAAGATATAACAAGCCAAACCGCGCGAGGTCGCGCGCGCTCATCTTGAATAGGTATGCAGCATGCAACGAGTCCGAACCTCGCTCGTAGCTTCCGTCGCTCACACGATAGTCTTGCATTTCCAACGGACCAGCTATCTGACTTTCGAATGCTTCGAAGATTGATTTCCCAACGGCCTTTTCGTAAATGGACCCGAGGGCATTGAAATCCCAATTGTTGTAATACCAGAAGGTGCCGGGCGCATGCGATCCCCGCGTCGGTCTCACGCGCCGCTCGCGATCGGTTTCATAGAGTGCGACGTGGTAAACGCCGGACTTTGATTCGAGTAGGTCTCGTACGGTAGCTCGCTTCTCGCTATCGGTGAGCGTCGGAGACACGTCGTCTATTCCCAGCGTCCCAAGCGTGTCGTCCAGATGGAGCTGATGGGCATTGACGGCGATGCCAGTGAGCGCGCTCAACAAGCTCTTTCGTGCGGAGTAGATCTTGTATCGATGGTCAATGTCACCCCAACTCGCGACGATACTACCGTGTTGGATCGCAATGAAACTTGTCGTGCCTATCTGTTTCGAGTAGTCGTGTGCTTCCGTCAAGATCTTCGGATCCCATCCGGCCGCTTCAGGAATAGTGCGGCTCCATTCAGCACCTGGGTATAGAGTCGGCTGGGCCGCGTCAGCGGAGATCTGACTGAACAAGGTCGAAATCGCCAGAACAGCAAGCGATACTGGTCTCGAACAAATGCCTCGTCGTCGGCTGGTCATATCAGAATTCCACATGAGGGTTACGCAGTCTACAAGCTGTTGCTTTCGGGTCGCTTTAAGCGCGCCGACGCATCAAGATCGTTAACGATTTTCCGAGGTGCGTCGAACGGTCGGTCGTGGCCGAACCCTGAAGCTCGCGGTGCCGTGTCGCTCCCCCGCCAACCACTTAGCCGCAGCAAGGCGAACTCAGAGCGGCGACCAAGCCGTGAAATGTCGCTCGGCAGTGGAATGAGTAACCGCAAAGCCATGTCGCTCGTAGAAGCGTCGAGCAGGATTGACGCGGAGAACGCGCAATTGAATCGGCTTTTCGCTGGCACCGGCGCGTTTGATAATCCGCTGTATCAACGCCGCGCCAATGCCGCGATTCTGGTGACCAGGCAAGATGCAAAGTGTCTTCAAAACCAGAACGCCAGGTTCATCGATTAAGGCAACGCATCCGATCTCCTCGCCGTTGCCCCGGATGATTTCATGGATGCCCGCGTTGAAATCGTCGGGACTATCCGGTCGCCATTGCCCCCATGTCTGCTCGACATATCTACGCATGCATGTTTCGGTGACAAATGCTACGAAGTCTCGGTCTTGTTCGACAGCGGGGCGTAAAACGATGTCGGGCATCTGCCGGCTCCCAGATTTTACCTTTTTGTCGATTGTCACCGATGTACGTGCGGGAGTCGAGTGACCGAAATTGGCCGTTAGGCAGCACTAGCCTGGATAAGACGCAGGCCCCATCCCGTCTTTAACGTTCCGTCTTCGCGTTGCATGGGCGCAAACGCCGACAATAGTTCGCTCTTGAACTGTGCGCGCGCTGTTTCCGACATCCTGTCTGCATCGTAAGTGTCCAGCATGTCCAACCATAACTGCTCGGGCGTAGGCGTCCAGTCAACTTCGATGTCTTCGAAGACGACATTAACGAAACCATGCTGGAGTAGTTCGCTCCAACCGGTTTCGCTGCGTGTGCGCGCGTCACCGAGTGGCAGGTGTGTCAGGTTCGCCTTCGCAATCGGCCTGAATATGTCTAAAAAGACTTCACCAACTTCCCCGGTCAGAAAGGCCCGCCCGACGACAGCGGAAAGACTACCGCCTTCACGCAATACCCGACGAATTTCACGGATGACTTGCTCTATGTCGTCCATCAACATCAAAGCCATGTGCGACAGAACGTAGTCGACCGAGCCAGTATCAAGCGACAACTCTTGTGCGCGCTCATTGATTAAGCGAACATCCTGCGGCAGCACCGCCCGGGCAGCGCTCAACTCGCCGTCGCTCATGTCGAGGGCGATCAACTTCGTTCCTGCGTTGCCCCTGTCGTTCAGAATTTGCAGCAGTGGTCCATCACCGCATGCCAGATCGAGCACGGTGCGCGACATCCCATCATTCGGCACCCGCTCTGCCAGCGCATGATAGGAAGACGGGTATTCTGCATGCGTGGATCGCGCAGGGTGGTTGCCATAGGCCCGGCGCGTTGCTCCTGCCCGGCGTCGATGAAAATCTTTTAAATAGATTTCTGCTTGGGATGTCATTCTTGCGTTACCCGATTGTTCAATTCTTGGTTCTACGCCTGGACTCTGGATCGTCCCTCTCGTGAGGAATTGTCGACGAAGCAGATCACGATGTCGACTGGCCGTTTCTGGCCGGACCCTGGCTGACGGCGATCGGCGCTATTCGACCCATTGCCGTCGCTCAGACTGGGATTTGGGCCAAAGACCGCTTTGGAAGAAAGCGGCCACTCGATCGCTAAGCATGAGTCGTGAGTTGTCTCGAGTAGATTGCGGATTAATGGCGGTGAAGGCTTGCTTTGGATAAGGTCGAGGACCGACCCATCAGCCTCAGCCGCGAAACGCCACCATCCGGCAATATATTGAAGCGCACATGTGTAACAGGCATGCTTTGGGTCGACACAAAGGTATGAACTCTGTCCATCTCCAGCTTTTGCTCGCCGAGCAACACCGGCCAGAACATCGATTGCGTAATCAGGGACTCGTCCGTTCCGGCTCTGACGAACGCGCCTTGTAGCGAGCATCGGTCTGCAAAATTCCCCTTGAAATGCGCCGTGTCGACGCTGATCTGACTAATTTCGCCGGGCGTCGCCAATTCGATGATGCACCAGTCGCAGCCTGGTTGGCGGCGTCGGCGGGTTTCCCAGCCTTCGCCCATGTTGGCGGCACGCGTCGGCAACAGCAGGTTCGATGCCGACCCGTAATGCTGATTGTTCGCGGCGACGATTCGCGCACCGTTCATGGCGGACGCGAGATCGAGTTCGACGCCTGGCGACAAGTCCCGGTGAGGCTGGCCGTACACGCGCAAGCGGGCAACACCGCCATCCGGATAGATGTTCAGGCGCACGTGTGTATAGATGTCGCGAGTGGCTGCATCGATCGCACGATAGTGATGCGCGTTGCCGTTCAGCGCGGTCGCCGCCAGCACCTCAGTCCATGGCGCATGGGCGGGCGGAATATCGTCGTCGCAACGGCAAGCATCGATAGACGCGGCCGGCGGAAAGTTGCCGGTGAAATGACTGGTGTCGATATCGACGCCCATCAGTTCCCCTGCCACGCTTAACTTGACGATACAAAAATCGTAGCCCGCCACGCGCTTGCGGCGCGATTCCCAACCGTCCATCCATTTGCCGTTGTCGTCGTATTTGCCGGCGATGAAAACGGCCGGATTGGGATCGAGCATGCGCGCCATCGGCGCAAAGAAGTCGTCGCTGGTGAGCACGGCCTCGGCACCGAGGCGCGGGTCCGCGAGGTTGATGCCGGTGCGCGTAAAGGCAGGGGCGCCGGGATCGAGAGTGGGTAGAGCCATGTATCGTTGAGCCAGATGATCGGTTGATGAACGGGGACGCTCAGGCGAGCGGAACCCACGAGTGCGTGCCCTGCAGATCCGACTCGAAATCGTCGAGCACGACAATGTCCACAGGCTTCGGCGTGTTGTCGCCCTGCCCCTGGATCTTGACAATGTCCTGCGGGCAGGCTGAGAACGCGACGAAACAATCCATTTCCGCACGCAATGTGATGAACTCGCCGGGCTTCGTCACCGTGGGTAACGTATGCAGTGTGATGCCGTCGGGCTGCACGCGGATGTTCATGAAGATGTTGAACGACGCAAGATTTTGGCGAGGCGGTGTGACGCCGAGTTCGAACATGCCTTCGAACATGTTGTCGCAACAGTTGCGATGATAGCCACGCACGCCCAGGAGTTCGTAGCGCTTGCGATCGCAGGCCGCCATAAAAGTGTCGTGGACACCCGGCGTTGTATCCTCGACGACAGTCAGCACCGGATGACGCTGATTGGTCACGAAGCTGTCGCCGACCACCGGGTTGAGCCGCTGGTTCCACACTCGCGTGGTTTCCATGCACATGTATTCGTTCAGGTCGTACGCATTCCAGGCCCAGCAATCCACCACCTGGGTACCATGCGTATTGATGACGCGTACGGCTTCGCCTGCTTTCAGCCGGACGGCTTTGCCGTGGCCGGCGGGAACAGTCGACGTGGGTTGATTCGTGTAGCTCATGATCATTTGGTTTCCGGGTTGAAGCGGTAAAGGAATTGCTGGAGACGGGGCGACGATGGCGTATCCAGCACCGTTTTGGGCGGCCCCTGTTCGACGATGCGTCCGCCGTCCATGAAGATCACGTGGTCGGCAACATCGCGGGCGAAGCCGATCTCGTGCGTGACGACGATCATCGTCGTGTCCTTTGCGGCGAGACCTCGCATTACGCCGAGCACTTCCCCGACCAGTTCCGGATCGAGCGCGCTGGTCGGCTCGTCGAAGAGGATCACTTCCGGCGTCATCGCCAGCGTGCGTGCGATGCCCACACGTTGCTGCTGTCCGCCCGACAGGTTCGCCGGCATCGCCGTGTGCTTGCCGCTCAAACCAACCTGGCGCAGCGCCTCTACCGCAAGATCGCTCGCGGCAAGGCGGCTCATCCGCTTGACCGACAAAAGGCCCTCCATCACGTTTTCGAGCACTGTCATGTGCGGCCACAAGTTGAAGCTCTGAAACACCATTCCTATCCGGCTGCGCTGCGTGCGTATTTCGCGGTCGGGCCGCGGGCTGATCGAGCCGTTCGCATTTTCGCGCATGCCAATACGCTCGTCGCCGATCCAGATCGCCCCATCATCGGGCGGAGAAAGCCAGTTGAGGCAGCGCAACAGAGTCGATTTGCCGGACCCGGAAGGGCCGAGTACGCAGACCGTTTCGCCGCGCGCGACGCTCAGGTCGACGCCGTCGAGAATGCGATTCTGACCAAACGACTTGACGATGGCGCTGGCCTTCAGTGCAACGGGCGTCGTGTTGCCGGACGGGTTCATGTAATTCACCGGGGCGAAGCGACCCGTTGGGCGCGGCCAAGACGGCGCTCCCAATGACGGGTCGACAGATGGATAACAGACGTCGCGGCCCAGTAGACCAGTGCGACGACGAAATAGACTTCCAGTGGCGCGTAAGTCTCAGACACGACGGCCTTCGCGGCAAACATGAACTCGTGCACCGAGATCATGGAGAGCAGCGCTGAATCCTTGACCAGACCGATCGACAGGCCGGTCAGCGTGGGTAGCAACAGCGGCATCGCTTGTGGGGCGATGATGCGTCGCGCGATTCGCGCCGGCGACATGCCTATGGCCACACCCGCTTCGATCGTGCCCGCAGGCACGGCAGCGATGGCCGCCTGAATCACCTCGGCGACGTACGGGCCGTAGTAGATCGCGAGCGTCACGGTGCCGATCAGCGGAGCCGGCAGCAGCACGCCGAACTCCGGCAGCACGAAGAACGTCACATATAGCAATACGAGCAAAGGCAAACCGAGCGTCAAGGCGGTGTAGCCGCGAATCAGCGCGACCAGCCACACTGCGCCGCGACGTTGACCGATCGTCAGCAACACGCCGAGTACGCCCGACATGACCGCGCCAGCCGCACAGAGCCAGATCGTGCCCCCCAGCCCTTGCACGAGTTCGGGCCAGTAGCCCGACAGAACCCCGAGGTCGAACGTCATCGATTGCCTCCGGTTGCGATGCGTGGAGCATGTGCTTCGCGCGGCTTGCGCTGCACACGTCGTGCGGCGTAGATGACCGGCAGCGCGACTGCCAGGTAGCCGACGCTGACCAACAGCATCACTTGCGTCGATGTATAGGTGCGAGCGATCACGATCTGCCCCGCATACGTCAGTTCGGTGACGGCAACGACCGACGCGAGCGGCGTGGTCTTCAGCAGAATCGTGAATTCGTTGATGAGCGCGGGCAGGCTCGCTTTGAGCATCTGCGGCAACGCAATGCGCAGCGCAATACGGATTGGCGACATGCCGAGCGCGATCGCGGCTTCATACTGACCGGTCGTCACGACCCGCAAGTTGCCGCGCAGGATTTCCGCCGTGTAGGCGCCGCTGTTCAGGCCCAGAGTCAGCGCTGCCGCCAGCATCGGCCGACCGCCCAGCCCAATCAACGGTAGTGTGAAAAACAGCATGAACAGTTGCACGAGCGCCGGCGTGCCTCGCATGAAACTGATGTAGAGGCGCGCAAGCCAGCGTAACGGCGCACAACGCGTCAGTTGCAGCGCCAATGCGAGATGGCCGAACACAACGCTGCCGATCGCGCCGAGCAGCGTCAGTTCCACGGTCAGCAACCAGCCGTCGATTAAGGCCGGCAGGCTGTGGATCACTTGTGGGTCGAAGCCCATTGCGGCATTTTCCCGGAATCAGAGTTCGTCGAGTTCTTCTGCGGTCGACAGTTCGAGCGCACCGGGAGTGTCGTTTCCCGCAATGCCTGTGCAACACGCCGACACGATGAATACCATGTCCGTGACGACGCGGCAGGCGATGAAATCGCCAGCCCGTGTGGTGTTCGGCAGCGGCTCGATACAGCCATCGCGATGCAGTGCGACGTGCATGAACAGGTTGATCGGATCGGGGATTTTCGGCGGCTTGAGGCCGAGCGTGGCAATCACCGCGCCAACCGATTCGACGCAACCGGTTTGGCCGGCGTAACCGTGTTCGGCGAGATAGGCGGTCGTGGAGGCAGGCAGCAACAAGTCGTGCTTGCCGCTCGTGTCCTTGCCGAGGACCATCAGCGCGCGGCGACGGTTGCTGACGATTCGCATGCCTGCCTGCAACACATAGGAATTGCTGAAAACGCGTGTGTGATGAACCGACATATAGACGTCGTCGTTAATCCGGCTGAAGGCGAACATCGAGGCAACGGCACCGGGTTGCCTGGCCTTGATGCGAAGAATCTGGCCGGCTTTAACTTCGATGGCGCGGCTTTCGCCGGCTGGCACGGCGATGATTTGCGGCGGCAGCGCAGCGCGCGCGGGCGGTTCTTTGAGAAGCAGCATGATTGAGTCCGTTCAGGCGGCGACGAATGTCGCGGGCAGGATGGAAATGGCGATGTCGGTGACCTTCAGGCCATTGCCGGGAATGATGTCCTGCGGACACGATGACACTGCGCACACCAGGTCTTCGAGCACATCAAAGGTGATGTAGTCGCCCGCCTTGCTGGTGGGGTCGGTGACCTGCATCCGGCAGTCGGCGGTGACCGGACCGTTCTGGAACAGATTGAACGGCTCGGGCACATCGAACGACGACAGTCCGTACAGCGCGAGACCCACGTGCATGTTGTCGAGGCAGTTGCGATGCCCGATCACGTTGAAGTCGACCGTAAAGCGCGTGTCGTCGCACGCGGGCACATTGGCATCGTGAACGCCGACGGTGTCCTCGACGACCCGCAACAGCGGCCGTCCCAACGACGAATACAGCGCGTCGCCGACATTGAAAAACAACGTGCGAAGCTGTCGGCGCGTATGTGTCGGCGACAGCTTCTCCGTATGGTTCGAGGCGACGAGTGCCACGAAGTCGGCGGCTTGCTGCCCTTCGACATCGATGATCGTCAATCGTTGGCCGGCCTTCACTTCGAAAGTGCGGCCGTGCCCTGCCTTGACGGTGAGAGTCTGAACTGGATCTGTCATTTGATTCGGCATGCTGGCGTTACTGCTGGGGAATGAAGTCGGACGTCGGCGTATCGAAGCTCACGCCGAGGCTGGCTTTTTGCAGGCGGGCGAGTTCGCCGGATTTTTTCATCGCGATGATCTCGTCGCTGATCGCCTTGTTCAGACGCGTGTCGTCCGGCCGAGTCGCCAGCGCGATCCATTGCGACGGGCCGAGTTCACCGGTCGACTTGAGTTTGCTCGGGTTCTGCTTGATCACGCCGGCCAGCACGGTGATATCGTCGAACACGAAATCGGCGCGGCGCGTCAGCAAGGCGGCGACCGTCTGGTCCACGCTATCCACGCTGATCAGCGTGATCGGCGCGAGGCCCTTGGCCTTCAGCGTTTCGTTGAACTGTTTGAGAATCTGCTCGGGCGCGCTGGCGCTCTTGACCGCCGCGGTCAGGCCGGCCAGCGATTCAATCGTGGCTTTCGCCGGGATCTTCTTGAAATCGGCGCGGACGAGTGCGCCGTTGACGGTCTTGCTGGTCGGGACCACGTATGCGAGACGCTTCGCACGTTCAGCAGTCACGTTCAATGCCGACCCTTCGATATCGAACGAATGCGCGAGCAGGCCGGGGATGATGCCGCTGAACGCGAGACGCTGATATTCGATCTTCACGCCCAGGTGCTTCGCAACAGCCGCGAGAATCGCGGGATCGAAGCCGACAATGTTGTTGTTTGCATCGGTGTACTCGTATGGCGCGAATGTTGGATCGATGCCGACTGTCATCGTGCCGCGGCTCTTGATGTCGTCGAGCGTATCGGCGCTGGCGGCGACGGTGTTGATCAACGCGGCGAACGGCAACAACGCGGCAAGGGCAAGGCTGGAGAAGCGGCGCTTCGACATCTTTGAAAACTCCCGTAGACAGGTGGACGATGCAAGACGTAATGCATGATCCGTACCAGTGAAGACAGTGAAACGCGTGTTTCAGGAATTTAAATCGGAAAACATGTGTTTCTAAATGGCCTTGAGAGAAACAATCATTTCACGTTCGTGCCCGCAGACCTATAATGAAGCCCATACCACACGGCGCCGCCCTGCACTCGTGCCGTGCAGGCAAGTCTACGTGCACGCTTGCGGTGCCGAAACCGCACCACGATGCGTAACTCCCTATCCATCAGCCCAAATGCCAACCGCTCAAACAAAAAAAGAGAAGCGACCGCCAGCGTCTATCGAAAGCCGGATTGCAGAGTGTTACGACGAACTGTCTGAAATCGATCAACGGCTTGCGGACGTGATTCTGAGTGCGCCAGGGCAACTGGCGATGCAAACCGCCACTGAACTTGCGTCCAGCGCGCAAGTGTCGAAGGCAACCGCCACGCGGTTTTTTCAGAAGCTGGGGTATGCGTCTTACGACGACGCCCGCGCGATTGCGCGCGCGGCACAGGTCGGCGGTTCGCCGCTGTATCTCCAAAACAGGGGCCGTAAAACGGCGGGGTCGAAACTCGACGATGTGATCCAGGCGCATCTGCAACACGAAGTCGAAAACATGGCGAACACCTATCGTTCGCTCGATACGCAAGTGCTGAGCGAAGTGGTCGACGCCATCGCGCAGGCGCAGCGGGTGGCGATCATTGGCTATCGGCATAGCCATACCGTCGCCACGATGATTCGGCGAGAGCTGATTCAGGTCCGTTCGGACGTGATGTTGCTGCCCGCGCCCGGCGACACGATCGGCGAATATCTAGCCGACCTGAACGCGAAGGATCTCGCGATCGTCATCGGCTTGCGCCGCCGTGTGCCTGCGGTGGGACTGGCGACGGCCGCGCTGGCCGACGCCGGCGTGCCGGTTGTGTATATGTCGGATGTGATTGCAGGCAAACCCGCGCGACTGGCGCGCTGGGTGATCCGCTGTCACACGGACGGCCTGATGCTGTTCGACAGCAAGGCCGGTATGACTGCGGTGGTCAATCTAATCTGCTCGCTGGTCGCGGAGCGGCTGCTCGATCGCAGCAACAGCCATTTGCAGCGCGTCGAAGTACTGCACGACAGCTTGCGTGAACTGGAGTGAACCCGGCTTCAGCAGAAATTGACACCGTGTATTACAAAATTGTCGCGATCGATGTACTTGATTATCTCTTTCCGAGATTGCTTTGTTTCAGAATTGAATTCGCCGATGACCGCTTCTAAGTAAATGAGCAGTCGTCCAAATCCGTTGGAAATTCTTCGTTCGACTGTCTGCTTTGTCTGGCCGGACCCTGGCTGACGGCGATCGGCGCTGTCCGACCCACTCCGATCGTTCGACTTTCTCGATAGCTGACCTCGACATGGTGTACGGACCGGATCCAACGCGTCGCCCAAAATTATCCCGTTGCGCTAGGTCGAATGACTTCGAGGCATTGCTGAGGTATGTCAACTACATTTATAGTTGACATACAAAAATGGCGTGCTAGCATCTACTAAACCTTTAGTAGACGGAGGTACTTTTGGAGATCATCCTTACCGACCGCGAGGCCGACGTCATGCAGATATTGTGGGAGCTGGGACCTTCGATAGTCGCAGACGTCCGTGTTGCTCTCCACGATGAGCTTGCCTACACAACCGTGCTCACGATTCTTCGCACGCTTGAAACCAAAGGTTACGTTTCGCATACCGAGGAAGGCCGTGGTCATCGGTACTTCTCTACAGTGAAGCAGCAGGCTGCTCGGAAAAGCGCGCTGCGCCATTTGACAAGCAAGCTTTTCAAGGGATCGACTGAGCTTTTATTCGCACAACTGGTCTCTGAAAGGAACTTGAAACCGGACCAGATTCGTCGCATGCGAGAGTTGCTGGACAAACACTCCGACGAGGAGAACTCTTGATGCTGACATGGATGGCGTATGCGATCTTGGTGTCATTGGTTCTTTCTATAGCCGCTCTTTGCGCCGAGCACTTAGCCCGCCGACGTAGGGCTGCAAGCCGGTGGTATTGGTTGATTGCAATCATTACTTCGTTGTTGATCCCGACTGCCATGTCGTCGATATCAATCAAAGTACCCCAAGTCTTCAGCCCCACGGTTTCGCAGAAGGTAGTCGCTCTCAGGCAGGTCACGTCCGCACATTTGTCTCCACTCACCTGGATCGACGTTACGATTGCTCCGTCCAGGCTGGAAACAATGGATGCAGTACTTAAGCGCGGATGGTGTGTCGCATCGCTTGCTTTGTCGTTTCTCCTTTTTGTAAGCGCGTTAAACCTGCATTCCAGAAAAAGAAAATGGGAGACAAGTACGGTCGCGGGAACGGCGGTTTATATTTCTGAAAACGTTGGACCGGCAGTCGTCGGCCTTATCCGACCGCGCATCGTTGTTCCCACGTGGCTGACACACTCATCCCTCGCCCAGCAGTCAGCGGTTATCTCACATGAAAAGTCACACATTGCGGCAGGCGACCCGCAACTACTGGCAATGTGCTTGTGCCTGATCGTGCTTATGCCGTGGAATCTCCCGATCTGGTGGCAGTTAAGACGGCTTCGATGTGCCATCGAGATTGACTGCGACGCACGAGTACTGAAGGGAGGGCAAGATTTCACGACCTACGGTGAGACTCTCATCGCCGTCGGCGAGCGCCAGTCGCGTTATATCGGGTCTGTCGCAGGTATGTCGGAATCGCGATCATTCCTGGAAAGACGGCTGCGCATCATGACTCACAAAGCTGTTAAGCCCAGATTTATAACCGCCGCCTTTCTCGTATGCAGTTCAACCGCGCTCGTAGTTTTTGCAGCGCAAGTGAGCCCACCTGACATGACCCAGCCATCGGACGACCACCAATACATCCATCTCGCCCCTGACATCGTTGATCGCTTCGTTGGAACCTATAAGGCAAACGAATTCTCGGTGCTGAGGGTTACGCGGGATGGCGACCGTATCTTGACCACGTTCACCGGTGAAAGAACGATCGAGAATTTTCCGGAAAGTGCGACACAGATCTACGCTCCATCCGTCAAAGGCACGATCAACTTCGACGTGGACCAGCAAGGCCATGTGACGAGGGCGGTTCTACATCAATTTGGAAACACGCTCGACATGCAACCTATCGATCCGGCGAGCGCACAGCAGATCGAAGCCTTTGTCGCTGACAAGATCAAAACCCAGACGGCTACGCCGGGCAGCGAAGCGGCCCTTAGGAGCTTGATCGGAGGGCTTGTCGCCGGGAACCCCAACTATGCGGAACTGAGCCCGGCACTGGCGAATGCGACGCGTGAGCAGCTTCCTCGCTTGAGAGAATCGCTAAATCGACTAGGCACACTGCAAACTCTGACGTTTATAGGTGTCGGCGGAAAAGGCTGGGACGTCTACCAGGCTCGCTTTGAACATGGATTCACGATCTGGCGGTTAGCCTTACTTAGCAACGGGATCATAGACGGAGCATTGGTGACTTCAGGTCCTTAAGGCGATACGAAAGGCCCGCAATTCAGTGCGACCCTTTTCGAAATTTCTGACACTAACGCTGAACTTCGCCCCATCGTCTTAAATCGGCCAGGCCGGCCGTGGTCATGGGTTGGCGAGCGAAGCGTCCATCCCGGGGCGAATCTATCGCTGCCGATCGCACCCGATTGACCCGGTCCAGTTCTGCCGCTGAGAGCGGTCACACTAACATCAGCGATAGTCGCGCGTTTTCACGAGAAGCTCTGGATCTACACGGATTCATTCTATTGAAAGGAAGTTCGATGCTGAACGATCCAAGCAAGATAGGTTTGGGCGATGTCGATGCATACGCCGAAACACTTGTGCGCGACTGGCACGCACCGGGGGTCGGCGTAAGCATTGTCAGAAACGATGAGGTATTGCTAGCGCGGGGCTACGGCCATCGCGACGCTGCGAATGCGCTGCCGTTTACCGCCTCGACGCTGTTTCCGATTGCGTCGAACACGAAACTGTTCACCGCGATCGCCGCAGGGTTGCTGGTCGAACGTGGAGTGCTTACCTTCGATGAGCCGATTCGCAATGCAGTTCCCAGTCTGCTATTTTACGATCAATCACTCGACGCCGCTGTCACGTTACGCGACATGCTCGGGCACAAAACCGGCGTGCCTCGCTATGACATGATCTGGTACGGATCGGACTATTCGACAAAGGACCTCTTTGAGCGTGTCCGGTTCATGAAGCCGATCGCTCCGCTGCGATCGCGAATCATCTACAACAACATGATGTACGAGGCGGTTGGCCACATCATCGAGTTGATAAGCGGAAAGCCGTGGCATCAGTTCGTCAAGGATGAGATTTTGACGCCGCTTGGGATGCACCGGACCTTGTTCACGTACGGGGAAGCTAAAACAGATCACCAAGGGGACTACGCGATACCTTTCTCCGAACGACGCGAAAGCGATGAATTTTGGCAAGTACCTGCTCCGAAAGACGATGAATGCAGTCCAGCGGGCAGCATTGTCGCGAGCCTGGGTGACATCGCACGGTGGTCGATCATGCTGATGAACGACGGCCTGATCGACGGCAAGCAACTCATCCCTGCGAGTGTTCTAAACGCGACGCTCGCTCCCGGCTTGCCGTGGCCAAACGAAATGAACGATGTTCTAGGCTTCGAGTGCGATCTCAATGGCATTTATGGCATGGGGAGGATGACAGCGGTGTTTCGCGGGCATCTATTGACAAGCCATGGCGGTGCCTTGCGCGCGTTCCATTCGCAGGTGTCATATTTGCCGAAAGAGAAGATCGGCATCTCCGTATTCGTGATCGGCGACCATTGCGCAGCGCTCAGCAATGCGATCGGTTTTGACCTCTATAGTCGCGCGCTTGGTCTCGACGCGACCGACTGGACGGCGCGCCTGTACGAGTTTGGCGTAAAGGAGAAGAACACGATGCGCAAGGCGCGGGAACGCTCGGTGCCGCGAGGAGTTCCAGATACGCGCCCATCACACGACTTGGGAGATTATGTCGGCTCATACGAGCACCCTGCATACGGACAGCTGCATATCACGACTGACGGCACACAACTTCGATTCGGTTTTCGCCATATCAACCAGCCCCTGAATCACTTCCATTACGACCGTTTCGACACCCCAGTTGACGAGGCAGACGGCGCATGGTCGGTTTTATTCCTTACTAGCGCCCTGGGCGACATCGATCGTGCGGCGATGCGTCTTGATGAGGCCGAGGCCGTGTTTGTTCGTCGGCCGATACGTCCTGATGCGGAGTTGCTTGCAAAACTAGTCGGTACCTATGAGACACCTTTCGGCGTAAAGATCGGCATCAAATTAAGTCGTGACGGCGACATCTTGTTATGCAGTCCGGGCGAACCTGCAAACGTACTCGAAACATTTGTAGGCATGCAATTTCGCAGCAGCGCGTTTCCCGACATCACGTTCGAATTTGTCCTTGAGGAGGGTCGCGTGATAGCGCTTCGTCACTGGGATTCGCATGCGGAAATTGAATGGAAGCGTACTAACAATGCTGTACCCTGCCGCTTTAAACATGTTGCATGTTCCGCTACACCAAAATTTATTCTGAAGGACTTGTTGCTGAGAGATAGGCGAAGGATTGCAAAGGTCGTTTGCTGACGGTTCGCAACATTGGTCTGACTGTTCGCTCCTGGCCGCTGTCTGCCTGACGCGATCGGAGGCACCCCACCCTGAAAATCGCTTCACGCTATCCAAAGCCAGAAATCTAGTTCGTGGGTTTGGCACACTGGCCGATGCATCATGGGCCCGTGATGTCGCGCAATTGAACAGCGGCTAGCGGCGTCTCAAGAATTTCATCGTCAATCTTCTCGACTCGATAAGCAGTCGAACCGGGTGCCCAAGAAACCACCTTCTCGATCTCGCGATCCGCAAAAAGAACAGCAGCGCGATCGTCGATAGCCACGGTCCGCGGCATCCTTCCAAGGCGCATTTCCGACAGAAAATTAACGCGTCGCTCTGGAATATTGATGTTGCTGTAATGGGCTGCGCAAGCTCCTGGAATCAGGCCCAAACCGCGCTGCAAACCATAATTCCCCTGTTCAAACGGCCCACCTAAGCCCGTCTCAAACCAACACATGGCGCCTGCGCTCATACCGGCGAGGAGAATACCTTGGTCCCACGCTTCGGAAAGAGTGCTATCCAACCTCCACTCGCGCCAAACCGCCAGCGCCGACCGGAGATGTCCACCACCAACGAATATTGCGTCTTGACTCAAAAGCCGATGCTTATAGTCAGTGTAGGGAATTACGTTGGAACCCCATCCGTTGAAGAACGAGAGATTTGACGTTTCGAAGCCTAGCGCTCCATAGGCGGCATGGAACTTGTCGATTTGTGCGGCGTTATCTCCGCTAGGAGTTGGAATAAAACAGATTCGCGGGCGGGACTTTCCCAACAACTCTTGTATATAGGCGTCGATGGGTGACGGCTCCTTTTCAGTCGTAAATCCGCCGCCGCCAATTGCAAGAATCCGTCGCATTTATCCTCACTTCCTATGGAAAGGTGCTCGCATTCTTGACGATCTACGAGCCAAAGTCGATTGGCGGTTTTTGGCCGAACCGAGTCCGACAGGTTCCTCAGTCGTCTAGCTCAATGCGGTAGCGAAGAGACTCAGCGAGCCCATAGGCCGCCGTCTTTCTGAAGCGCTCCATCAAGACACCGTTGCAGGCTGCGATAACCCTTTGCGAGGCTATGTTTTCGGGATCAACTGTTAACTCGACATAGGGCAAACCCTGTCGCTTCGCTTCGCCCAGCATCAAATTGAGCGCCTGCCGTGCGTAGCCGTGGCCTCTCTTCCACGGCACGACCGAGAAACCGATATGTCCGAGTACATACGGCGGCAGTTCGGCGGTTCCGGCCTGCCAACGAAATCCGATCGCGCCGCAAACTTCGCCGTCCCAAACCCATCGGACAACGCTTGGCAGGCGGGCGACAGTCGAGCCATCAGGCAAAGGAATCGGGCCGCCCGATGCAGTCGGGTCATCCAGGCCGTCGACAAACGCCTCCGCGTTCACTCCGATAGCGTGCAATTGTTCGCGTGCAGCGACCTCTTTACGAACGTTGTCAGGTGACCAACCCGCCTCAAGGGCAGAAATGTAGCTCGGCAGCAATGCAGTCGTAGGTCTCAATAGTTCAATTGCGTGCATTTTTTGTTCGGTGCGCGTAGGGAGCAATGATTGTCAACAGTTTAAGCCGCGCCATTGAATGTCTCAAAATGGCCGGTTAGCGCCTCGTGCAACCAGCATATGCGGCCCGAACTTCACAAAGCTGCAACCAGCAGTACGCGACCCGAAGCGGTCCCATGAGCAGACAGAAAGCAGTCGTTCGGTGCGTGGGGCAAATGATTGAGGTCCGGAGGAACTGATGCAATCATGATGCTCGGGAGCACCGCTCGCCTTCGGGAAAAATGGAAATGATTTCACACGTTTTTGTGGGCGTTACCGACTTTGATCGTGCCTTCAGGTTTTACTCGGCAGTTATGGAAGATCTGCGGCTCGAGTTGAAGTTCTGCGAGAGAGACAGACCATGGGCAGGCTGGATGGCAGCGTCCGCACCCCGTCCGCTGTTCCTGATAGGCCGGCCATACGACGGCAATCCGGCTCATTGTGGAAACGGCCAGATGATTGCGCTGCTAGCCCCTGACCGTGGAGCAGTTGCTAGTGCGCACGCCAGCGCTCTGGCGACTGGGGGCTCATGTGAAGGGGCACCTGGCCTGAGACCCCAATATCACTCTCACTACTACGGTGCATACTTTCGAGACCCTGACGGAAACAAGATTTGCGTTTGCTGTCACGACCCGGTGTCGGCGTAGCAAGGACACTCGATTCCTAAACACTCAACACTCATTTCGTCAACTGGCGTCACGCCGCTGCCCGCAACAATGGCTCACTGTTGCACGTCGACTGATTGTGGGCAATCCCGAAGGGCCGATGTGGCCGGACCCGGAAGTACGCGGTCGACCCGACTAGCACGGGACTTGATCGAATGCCGAACTTCCCTGGCCGACCCAGTGCGGCCTTCCGCGGGCGCGGGGTTGACCGCCGGAAACCGGAGGTTCAGTCCCATTGCCGACTGGTGTTACTGCCGACTTGTCACGGGTTTCGCTGAAGTGCAGATATTGGCCCGATCCACCAAAGAAGCGAATTCAACCAAGGATGAGTTGCACCACTTCTTTATGCCGGACCAGCCGCCCGGCATGCGGCTAGCGTGCAGAGAACATCTCCACCACGCTTTGAGGAGCGCCGTTGCCGAAGAAGCGCCGATGATTCTGAGCCGTCTGATCAGCGAAGGTGGCGCTGCGAGGAAAGAGCGCCCGTTCATACGTCGCCAGCGCGGACTCTATGTCGCCAGGATGGTCGCGCAGCGCTTGGCCGAGTTCGGCGCCATCAAAAATAGCGAGATTGGCTCCCTCGCCCGCGAACGGCGACATCAGATGAGCAGCATCGCCCACGAGAGTAACGCCGGAAACGCGTTCCCAACGGTGGTCGACCGGCAGGGCATGAATGGGCCTCACGACGGGCGCAGTGTCGCTATCGGTGATCAATGCCCGGAGTTGGGTGGCCCAACCCTCGAACTCATTTGCGAGGTGTTTCAATGCGGTCGCGGGCTGACTGAAGTCGATGGCGCCGATCCACGCTTCAGACCTGTTCAACGCGACGTAGGTGTGCAGCGTGCCGTTCGCGTAACGGTGCGCCAGAATGCCTTTGCCCGGCTCGACCGCCATCAGCGTGCCGCTGCCGATTGCCTTCGCGCTGGCTGCGTGTCGGATATCGCCGTCAAAGAGACTGATCTCCACGAAGGTCGTGCCGATGTACGCTGGCTTTGCAGTAGAAACAAGCGGACGAACTCTTGACCAGGCTCCGTCGGCCCCAACCAGCAGATCTGTTGTCGTCGAGCCGTCGGCAAATACCAGGTGGTGCTGCCCGCCGGCGAGGCGGTTCGCCTGTGCGAGCTTGCAGCCCCACCGGATGGCGTCTGCAGGCAGGGACTCGATCAAGAGACGACGCAGCGCGCCCCGGTCGACCTCAGGCTTGGTTGTACTACCCGAGCCGGGCTTGTCGAGCAGGACGTCGCCGTGTCTGTTGACGACACGCTTGGCATCTTCGCCTGGGAGTGCGAGGCAGAGGAACTCCTCGTGCAGACCAGCGGCCTTCAGCCCAATCTGGCCGTTGTATTCGTGGATGTCCAGCAAGCCGCCCTGCGCTCGCGCATCGGGCGATGCTTCGGCTTCGTAGATTGTCGCGGGGATGCCGTTCACGTGCAGGACACGTGCCAGCGTCAATCCGCCAAGTCCGGCGCCGATGATGGCGATGCGGGGATGAATCGAAGGATACAAGGAGTCGAGGTGGCTTTTCATGGCGCGTTCCGGTAACTACGAACATGCGCACGGGCGCGCGAGAGTTCATAGGAAGTCCGACATATGTCGGGGGAAACGCTGGCCAACCTTGCTTGAAGAAGCTTGGGTGACGTGTACGCGGCTATCCGATAGCGAAGCTCAAGAGCAAAACAATCAGACGGCCGTTTTTCGCGGTATTCGAGCACGAATTGTCGCACGGGCTGTCGCCCCGGGCAATTCATGCGTCGTTAGGAACTGCGTTCCGGCCAACGGAACCACATGGCATTCATGTATGCAGTTCCGACCGACGTGAAGAGGATGCCTGCCGGAAAGCGGCCGCTGGCGAATGGCCGCACGCAGCCTTCCACTACCACCGCAACCCAGGCCAATCTCCCCCCGGCGAGCCTAATAAATTCGCGTCATAAATCCGATAAGTCCAAGTTATTGATTATTAAAGAAGCGCAGTCTAATGAATTCGGTATCCCCAGCCTATCAAGGCGCGAAGGCCACCTATCCCGCCTTCAACAGCGCCACCACGCCCTGACGCGTCACGCGCCGCAACGCGGAACCAATCGCCGAGAACATCTGGAAATCGCCGCTACGCGCAAGCATCGAGCTAAAGGCCGGCACAGCCTCCCGCGCGGCCATGTCTGCCCGGGCCCCGTCCCGAATCGCATCGCTGGCGCTGTCGAACACCTCGCGTACCGCAGTGTGGGCTGCCGTAACCTGGTCGAGTGCCTGCACCACACGGCGCAGCGTCGCGCGCTGCGCCATCGGGTCGGCGACGCTCCACTTCCGCGGCTCGACGGCGCCCGCCAACGCTTCGGCAACAGCTCTGCTGGGCTGTCCCCCGGGAAAGCGACTGCCACCGCCCCGGATCATCAAATGGTCGCGCAAGCCGGGCCAATTGTATTCGGCGGTCGAGAACACCAGCGCGCCGCCTTTATCGAGCGATGCGCGAATGCCGGCCGGCGCAAGCGTGCGATCGAGCTGGTAGACCGTGGTGGCCGTGTCGTGACGGCCGGCGCTGATCGCCAGAGACACCGGCGGCTTGCCTGATCCCTTGGGATAAAAGTTAAGCGTTTCCGCGTTTTCGGTCTGCAGCAGCGAGCGCAGCTCGAACCCGCGAATCCGGAAAAACTGGGGCGCCGCGCCGTCCTCGTGAAATGCGAGGTCGCTTCCCAGCGTGCCGCCCGTCGCGGCATGCCGCCCACTCCAGTGCACGTTAACGCGGTTTAAGCCTTGGTCGACTTCCATGCGGCTCGCCGGCCGGCCGGCCAGACTGCTGGCCAAGGCCCCCTTCAGATCGAGCAACTGCTGCCCGGCTTTATCGAGGAACGCCAGTGAACGTTGGGAGCCGGTGACCTGCTGGTTCAGGCGCGTCTGACTAACCGCGAATGCGATCCGCGAGGCACTTGCAACGTTGGACGAAGGCGCGGGCCCGGACGCGGTCTTTGCGCCCAGGTGCGCGATCGCTGCGGTAGCGCCTACGCCGCCGCTTCCGACGGGCGCGCGTTCGCCCCGCACGATACTTGCCGAAGCGCCTTGCACATTCATATCGCGCCTCGCGTCACAGCAAGTCGAACAGCGACAATTGCGTCACCCGCTCGTACACTTTGTAGGTGCCTTGAATCGATGTCATATAGCCGTTGAGCGCTTCCATCGCCTCGGCGAAATCGACCTGCCCGACGATATACGTCGCCTCATCATTGGAAACAAGCATCGCCGCGTGGTTCTCGTCCAGCAGGGACAACGTGTTCTGCGCGCTCCCGAGGCCCGAGATCTTCGCGCTGATCGACCCAATGCCCTCGTCCAGATCATCGAGACTTGCAACCAGGATGGCGCGCGTCGCAGGGTCGTTTGCATCAACGTTCGGATTACTGATTACCGTCACCGCTTCGTCGATCCGGTTCAGCAACCCGGCGAGATTTTCCACGCTGACATTGCCCGCCTGAGTCACGCCGTTGCCGATTACGACTTGCTGCTGAGCGGTGTTTCCGTCAAAGCGGTAGCGCGATCCCACCGGCGCTGCCGGATCGTAGACCATCGCCGGCGTCTCGGTGCGCGTGCCGGCGAACAGATAATGGCCGGCACTATCCCGGGCGTTAGCCGACTGAAAAAGATTGTCCTTCAACGTGCGCAGCGGACCCGCCATCGCGTTGAGATCGCTGGGGCTGTTACTCCCGTCAGCGGCCCGGAGCATCAGATCGTGCCCTTCCATGACGTCCTTCAACATACCGTCCAGATGAATTTCATTCTGCTGCAGGCGGATCGACAGCGCACCGATGTTGCCGCGGTACTGCGACAGCATCGAACTGTCGCGTTCGAGCAGCGCGAGCCGCACCGTGCCGATAGGGTCGTCCGATGGCCGCAGAATCCGGTTGCCGCTTGAGGTTTGCGCCATCAGGTCCGCGATCTTTGAATTCGATGCGCGTAGCGTCGAGAGCATGTTGATGCCGAAATGATTGCTTGCAATACGCATGGCCGCTCCTCTTAAAACATCGCCAGCGTGGCATCGAACAGTTCGTTCGCCACCGCGATGACCTTCATGTTGGCCTGATACATCTGCAGATACTCGGAGATGTTCACGGCCTCCTCATCCATGTTCACGCCGCTCACCGATAACCAGGCATCCTCAGCATAGTCACGAATGCTGGTGGCCGTGCCCAGCAGCGCCTCGTTCTGCTGGCTGGCGGAACCTACCTTGCCGATCAGCACCGTAAGGGCATCGCCTATCGACACCTCGCCAATGCCCGGTAACGTGATGTTGTCGCGGCGCAAGCCGATCAGCTTCAGCAGGTTGTCGCTGTTGCCCGGCTCATCGGGATTGCCCGAGAAACCAAGGTCTTGCTGAGTGAGGCCCACGCGCACGTTGAGCAGGCCCGTAGCCGGATCGAAGTCGAACAGTGCCTGGCCGGGCTGGCCGTTCATGCCGTAGCCGGCCGCCAGCGTGCCGTTAAAGCGCGTGGCGATTTCGCCCGCGAGGGTCTTGATAGACTCCATCTGCGGCAGCAGCGTCGTGTCGACGAAGTTCGCAATTGCGCCCAGCTCGCCCCCAAGCGTGCCGCCGGTCAGCGGATAGGCCGTGCCGGCCAACTTGAGCGAGAACGAAAACGTCCCGTCGGCATGATTTTGCACGCTCATTGTGCCGACCTGCGACCCCGCGACCAGCGGCGGCCCACCGGCGATCGACACGTCGACCGCGCCGCTCGGCTGTTGCAAGGTGCGAATTTCGACGAGCCCGGCGAGCGCGTCGATTGCGCTATCGCGCTGGTCGATCAGCTCGGACGGCACGCTGCCGCTTGCATACCCGTCGCCGATCTTCTGGTTCAGATCGGCGATGGTCCTGGATAGTCCGTTGACCTGGTCCACCGCCGCCACGCCATGCTGCCGCGCGGCGCCAAGTTGGCCGGAAAGCCTCTGCTGCAGATTGTTAAAGCCCTTGGCCAACGCATCCGCTGACGACAGGAACTGCTGGCGCAGCGGCCCCGAGGTCGGATCGGTGCTGACCTCCTGGAGTGCATTGAAGAACGCATCGAGCCCGGCCTTGACGCTGCCGTCGCCCGTGTCCATCACATTTTCCAGCTGGCTGAAATACGACGACGCGGTTTTATATTGTCCCAACGGCCCGTTCGCGGCCGACATCTGCTGCGTCTTGTAGTTGTCCGAAAAACGGAGCAGCGACTGCACGCCGACACCGCCCGTCGAATGCGCTGCCAGCAGCACGCCCTGGCGGGAATACCCGGGCGTTTTCAGGTTGGCGGTATTGCGGCCAGCCATGTTCAACGCCGCCTGCGCAGCGAGCGTGCCGGACAGGCCAATGTGGATGAGGCTCATGTGCGTCTCGTCAGGTTAGGAAATCCAGGGGGAACGGGTATGCCGGGAGTGTCGGGTGTGTCTTTGCGCGGACGCGGCATGCAACGCCGGTCAGCGCCCGGTCGGCGTTTGACCGCTGGCAGGCAGCATCTGCGCGACGATGCAGTCGGCAATGCCGAACGCTCGCTGGTTGGCAAGCGAGTCGGCCACCAGCAGATTCGCGTGATCGAGCATGCCGGCGCTGGCCTCATCCTTGGGCGAATCGTCGTTCGCGTTGATCTGTGCCGTTGCCTTGCGCATCTCGTTCAACATCTGCGCGATGAACATGCCCTCGAAGCGCACCGCAGCGTCCGTGACCTTTGCACGGTAGGCAGGATCGTCCACCTGCGAAGCAGGTTCGCCGGGCCGGGCGGCCGGTGCTTCACGTGCCGTCAGCGGGTGGTTGAATGGGATATCAAGCATGCGTGCTTCCTCAGATCACTACGAGTTCGCCGGACAACGCGCCGGCTTCAGCCAGGGCCTGCAGGATCGCCATCAGGTCGTCGGGGGTCGCGCCGGTGCTGTTGATCGTGTCGACGATCGCCTGCAGGCTTGCCCCGGCCGGCCACTGGAACGCTCGTCCACCGGGCTCCGAAACGCTGAGCTGGCTGACCGGCGCGGCAACCGTCGTGCCGCCCGCCAACGGATTCGGCTGGCTGACCGCCGTGCCTTCCGAAATCGTCACCCTCAACGCGCCATGCGAGACGACCGCCGGCTTCACGGTCACCCCCTGACTGATAACGACCGTGCCGGTCCGCGAGTTAAATACGATGCGCGGGGTATCGCTGCCCTGCTCGACCTTGATGCCGATCAGCCTGGCGACAAAAGCCACGCGGCTCGTCGGCTCGTCCGGCGCGGCCACCTGCACCGAGGTTGCATCGAGCGTGGTTGCAATGGGCCGATTGAAATTGCGGTTGATGGCGTCTACGATATTCGTCGCCGTCTGGAAATTGGGCCGCTTCAGGTTCAGGTGAACGGACGGTGTCGCGTCGAGACCGGTGCTGATCTCCTGTTCAATGGTCGCGCCGCCCGGGATGCGCCCACTGGTCGGCGTATTGATGGTGATACTCGAGCCACTGCGCCCCTGTGCCGCGAGGCCGGGAATCACCAGGTTGCCTTGCGCCAGCGCGTAGGTTTCGCCATCGGCCGCAAGCAGCGGCGTCATCAGCAGCGTGCCGCCGCGCAGACTCTTTGCATCGCCAAGCGATGAAACCGTCACGTCGATCGTCTGTCCCTTGCGGTAACCCGATGGAAAAGTCGCGCTGACCATCACCGCTGCAACATTGCGGGCGCGCATAGTGGTGCCATCGGGCAAGCGCACGCCGAATTGCTTGAGCAGATTCGTGACAGACTGACCCGTGTATTTCGCCTGAGTCCCGTCGCCGCTACCGTTCAGGCCAACGACGATACCGTAGCCAACCAACGAATTCTCGCGCACGCCGTCGACGTTCACGAGGTTGCCCACGACCTGCGCATGGACGAGCCCGGCAAGACACGCGAGCCACATTCCCAGCAGCATGCCGATCAGTCGGTTCGGTTTCATCGGCAACTCCTGTCAGAAGGGGAACCAGGGACTGTTGAAGAACCGCGTCAGCCAGCCCGGTTCGTTCGCATCCGCGAGCGAACCCTTGCTTGAGTACTGAATGCGCGCATTCGCGACGCGTTGCGACGACACGCGGTTGTCCGTGCCAATATCCGCCGCGCGCACGTAGCCCGACAGCCGTACGGTTTCCTCTCCCTGGTTCAGCATCAGTTTCTTGTCGCCGCGCACCTGCAACAAGCCATTCGGAAGCACGTTCTGCACGATCACCGTGAGCGAGCCGCGCAGCGCGTTCTGCTGCGAACTCGCGCCCGAGCCGCTGAAATCGCGCTTGCCGCCCAGTTCGGCATCGATCGGCACTTCCGCTCCCCATACGCGCGGCTTCGTGACCACGGCGCTGCTGCTCTTGCCAATACTGGTATCGCTCTTCTTGCTGGCCTGCGTCGCTTCCTGCAGTTCCACGGTCAACACGTCGCCGACGCGAAAAGCCCGGCTATCGGACGTCAATGACCATTGGGAGCCTCGCACGAACACGCCGCCGCCCTCGCCCTTGCGGACATTGAACGCCATGTCCGGCATGTCTTCCGGCTCGGCGGCCGATGTGCCCACACCGATCGCCGCACAGCCGCCAAGGCCCAGCACGCTTAATACCAGTGCGATGGAAGCACCCATGCGCGCCACGGTCATCAGCGGGCCGCCTGCGCCAGTTGCTGCATCATGTTGTCCGCGGCACTCAACACTTTGGTATTCATTTCGTAGGTACGCTGTGCCGCGATCATCTCGACCATCTCTTCAACAGCCGTGACGTTCGAGCCTTCCAGCGCGCCCTGCTTGATCTTGCCCAGCGAATCGACGCCCGGATCGCCCTCAGTCGGCGCACCACTGGCGGCTGTCTCCAGGTAGAGGTTGTCTCCCTGGGCGAGCAGGCCCGCAGGGTTGACGAAGCCGGCGAGTTGCAGGCGGCCAACCTCGGTGCCGGTGGCCGAGCCGGCGGTCGTCACCGAGACCACGCCGTTGTCGCCTATCGTGATGCCCGTTGCTTCTCTCGGAATCGTGATGGCCGGCAGGATCGGTAGGCCCTGCATGGTCACGAGACGGCCTTCTTCATTCGGGCGCAACTGACCGGCCCGCGTGTAGCCGGTCTCGCCGCTGGCCATCTCGACCTGCAGAAAGCCGTTACCAATGATCGCAAGGTCGAGCGGTTGGCCTGTCGTCTGCAACGCGCCGTCGGTAAAGACCTTCTGCGTGCCGACGAGGCGCGTGCCGTTGCCCATCTGGGCGCCGGCGGCATTGGCGGTGTCGTTCATCTGTCCGCCGGGTTGCTGCTCGGTGCGATAAAAAAGATCCTCGAACACGACACGGTCGCGCTTGTAGCCGACCGTGTTGACGTTCGCGAGGTTGTTGGCGATGGCCTGCAATCGGGCATCCTGCGCCTGAATACCGGACTTGCTGATCCACATGGCGTAATTCATGACCGTGTCCTTGCCTTTGCTGTCCTGCGAGAGGGTTATGAGCGAATGAGACGATTGCCGGCGTCCGCCATCTCGTCGGCGACCTTGAAGAGCCGCATCTGAATTTCAAACGATCGGGTCAGCGACATCGTCTGCATCATTTCTTCGACCGCAGACACGTTGCTGCTTTCCAGATGCGCGCCCAGCACCAGGACGCTGTCGTCCTGCTCGAAACTCGTTCCCGAGCGCGACACGATCAGGCCTGCTTCGTTCTTGATGAGATCCGTAGGGTCGGGGTTGACGAGCATCAGCCGGTCAACCGTCTGCGTCTCGTTACTCCCTTCGGGCACGATCGAGATCGTGCCGTCCTGGCCAACCGTGACGCCATGGTTTGGCGGCAGCATGATCGGACCGCCTTCGCCCAGCACCGCGCGCGCGCCCAGCATCAACGCGCCGTCGCCGGTCACCGTAAAGCTGCCTGCGCGGGTGTACGCCGGCCCGTCGCCGCTCTCGACCGCGAAGTAGCCCGCGCCCTGGATGGCGACATCGAGTGGCCGGCCCGTCTCGGTCAGCTTGCCGGGCGTACTGTCGAGCCCGCCGCTGCCCAGCGTCGCAAGGTGGCGCGAATCGTAGCCGTAACCATCCACCGCCATGCTCTCCGATGTCGCCACGTCCGCGCGAAAGCCGCCGGTGTTCGTGTTGGCAAGGTTGTTCGCACGCACCTGCAATCCGCGCAGCGCGCGGTCCGCGCCGCTCATTGCCGTATAGATGAAAGCGTCCATGGTGCTTACAACGCCTGCATCAGCGTGCGCATCATTTCGTTTTCGGCGGTGATCACCTTCGAGTTCGCCTGATAGTTCTGCTGCGCAGCCATCAGGTTCACGAGCTCCGACGTCATATCCACGTTCGACTGTTCGAGCGCGCCTACTGCGAGCTTGCCGGCCATGCTGCTGCCAGCGGTGAAATAGAGCGGATCGCCCGTTGCGGGAGAGGCTTGCCAGGCTGATCCTGATACGGCGACCAGGCCGCTCTCATTAGGAAACGTCGCTATCGCGAGCTTGCCTGCGCTCGCCTTCTCACCGTTGCTGTATTGCACGATGATCGAGCCGTTCTCGTCAAGCGACAGACCCGTCACGTTGCCCGCGGCATAGCCGGTGGACGTGTTCCTGGTGGTGGTCATTTCGCCGGCGAACATCGTGGTGTCGGTGTAGTTGAGCGAGAGCTTCATGGGCGAGGCTCCGCCGGGCGTGCCGAGATCGAGCGGGACGTTGTCGGCCGGCGCGGTCAACTTGCCGTCGGCATCGAAGCTCAGCGTCGTCGCTGCGCCGACCTCGTTGCCGTCCATCGTATATTGCACGCTCACCTCGTTGCCCGGGCCTTTTATGTAGTACTGCGTCAGAGTGTGCTTGCGTCCAAGCGAATCGTAGGCAGTCGAGACCGACAAGCCGTTGTACGACAGGGGCTTGTCCTTGTCGAACGGCGTCACCGAGGGCTCGTTCCAGTCGGCCGACAGGTTGCCCGCATACCGCAGCGAATCGCTCGCCTTGGCCCCGATTGCACTGGTCGGCACAATCAGGTCGCCCGCTATTGCGTTCCCATTAGCCGGAAAGCCCTGGACCTTGCGGCCAAGCGTGTCGATGACGAAACCCTCCTTATCCGTGTCGAAAATGCCGACCCGGGAAAACAGCGTCGAGCCATCTATGTCGCGACTCACGAAGAAGCCGCGGCCCTGGATCGCGGCATCCATGCCGCGTTCGGTGCGGAGCATGTTGCCCCCGTGATCCATTGACTGCGACACCGAACCGACCTGCACGCCGCCCGCCTGGGTACCTATGTACGCAGCGGTGAAATTGGCCCGGCTCGACTTGTAACCGTATGTGGCTGTATTCGCGATGTTGTTGCTGATCGAGTTCAACTGCTTGTTGACGGCGTTGATGCCCGAGAGTGCGATATTGAAGCTCATGCCTGTTGCTCCTTTCGAGAAATTGCCGACCCGGCGTTACTTTCCGCGCGCCCGAGAAAGCGCGTGATAGTGCCGGTCCCGGTCTCGCCGATACCAGCCACATTCAACATGACGATGCCGTCCTCGCCAAGGCGAACGCTCTGCAGCGTGCCCATGACTTCAATGCGAGGCTTCTCGTTCGTGTCCGTCACCACGCGCATCGTGTAGTGGCCTGGAGGCAGGCCCAGTTTTTCCGGATCGATCTCGAAGCCGACTTCGCCCGCGGCCTGAGCGCCGAGGGGGATCTGATGTTCTGCACCGTCGGGGCCGGTCAACACGAGTTGGGCATCGGCGGCAGCATGACCGAGCATGAAGCCGCCTTTGACAGGCGTGTCGGCCATCTCGATCGAATCGCTCGCGACCATCACGGTCGAGCCCACCTGCGAGCCCAGCGTTACCACCAGCATGCCTTCCTGCGACGCTGCGTTGGCGGCGGAAAAACTTGCCAGCGTCTGCATCGCTTCAACCTGGCTCATTTGCGCGAACTGGGTGACGAACTGGCTTGCTTCCATGGGTGCAAGCGGGTCCTGGTTCTGGATCTGCGCGACCAGCAGTGTGGTGAACATGTTCGACAGTGAACCTGACTCGCCTGAAGCCTGTTTTGCAGCCTGGTCCGCGGGCGCATTGGCAGCCGGCGGCGAACCACCGGCACCTTGTGCGTTGTTGCGTGCAAGACCGGTGTCCATATAGCTCTGCATAATCAGCCCTCACCCAGTTTCAGCAGATCCTGCTGCATGCCCTTCACACGGGCGAGCACTTCAGCGTTCGTCGAGAACGCCCGCGACGCGGCCATCATGTCGGTCATCTCCTCAACCGGGCTGACATTCGAATAGAACACCATGCCCTGTTCATCGGCCATTGGATTGCCGGGTTCATAACGCTTGTCCAGCGGATCGTTCATGGTCACTACATCGAGCACCTGGACACGCGCGCCGCCCTCTCCCAGAATCGACGCAAAGACCGGTTTGCGCGCGCGGTAGGCGGTCTCTTCACTGCCTGCGCTGCCCGCATTCGCAAGGTTGCTTGCCACTGTGTTCAGCCGCACCGTTTGTGCGGCCATCGCCGAACCGGCGATCTGTGAAATGTCCTTGAAGCTCATGGTGGTCAGCTATTTCCGTTGATCGCGGCGGCGAGGCCCTTGAACTTGATGTTCAGGAAGGTGAGGCTCGTCTGGAAGTCGACCGTGTTCTGCGAGAACGCAGCCTGTTCGATGCCCAGTTCAACTGTGTTGCCATCTTGTGACGGACGGCTGGGGATCCTATACAACGAGTCGCTGTCCGCAAAGCGCGGCGGAGCGGCATCACCCGGCGTATCGAGCTCTCGCTGCAGCGCCGCGCGAAAATCGATGTCGCGGGCCTGATAGCGCGGAGTGCTTTCGTTGGCGAGATTCGCTGCGAGAATGCCGGTGCGCTCCGCCCGTAGTTTCAGCGCGGCCGGATGAACGCCCAACGCCTGTTCCAGATTCAGTCCCATCGTGCGGTTCCTTTTCCATGAGGCCGTGGTGACGCGGTGCGGCACGGCGGCAGCCTATAGACAAAACAGGTGCGAGCGTAACGGGCCTGTTTTCGGATCGCCACAAATCTTAAAGGATCCTAAATGGGCAAAAAATACATCCAGCATTCCGCAACGCGCCTCTATCGTTTGGCGCTGCGCATTCCTATAATGCGATCCACTCCAACTCGCTGCGATGCCGACATCAATGTCTCTCTACCGTGTTCCTGGCGGCTTCAAATTGCTGCTCGCCATCATCGCTTGCGGGTCGGCTCATGCCGCTCCGTCCCTGGAGCAACAGGTGACACAGGCGTCACGCGCATGGCTTGATGGTTTCGTGCAAAAGCAGCAACTGCGGGACGCTCGCATCGACGTCACGGTCCTGCCGGGCCGAGGGCCCGTGCCCGTTTGTACAGAACCATTCGACATCACGCCCGCAGACACCACGCGGTTAAAACGAATGCGCTTTGCCGCCCGTTGTCCCGGCAGTGCGCGTGCCGCGCTGTTCGTCGTACGCGCCGAGGTGCAAGCCAAGGTGTTGGTCGCAAGCGCTCCGATACCAGCGGGTAAAGTGATCGACAGAGCGGATGTGCTGCTGGCGGAGCGCGACATTGCCGCGACCCCGGACGCTATCCACAATGCCGATGACATCGCGGGCCGCGCAAGCCGTCGCCCGCTGCGCGCCGGACAGGTCGTGCAGTCACGCTTCCTGCGCGGCGCGCAAACGCTCAAGCGAGGTCAACCGGTGCGAATCGTCGCGCGCAGCCAGCGGATCGAAGTCACCGCTGCCGGCGTAGCGATGCAGAACGGCGGAGAAAACGACGTGATCCAGGTGCGCAACGTCGCGACGGGCAAGATCATTTCCGCACGCGTGACCGACGCGAGCACCGTGACGCCGGTTGCCTCTGCTTCAAGCGCGGCCGAAGAGTAAATAGCGCCGGCAGGGCTGGCCCGCTGCCTGGGGCAACGCTGATTGAGTCCCCCGCTCGACGCCAGATATTGTTGCTACGGACCGCCCAAAAGCGTCAGGTGCTTTTACGGGGCGCAGCCTCAGGTCCGAGCCGCTTGCTGTCAATCGACGCACACTCAACGGAGCGCGCCGCTACCCGAGACGACACCCGTCGTGTCGAGCGCCGTTCGTTGCGGCCGTGTACGGTTCATCGACTGAATCTGGTTCGCCACACCCGCGAGCTTTTCGGCGTAGGCAGCGTCCGTCGCATAACCGCCGCGAGACAGCGCGCGGCCGAACGCACCCGCGTCGTCGCCGGCGTTCAATGCGGCCTCGTAGCGCGGGTTGTCCTGCAATAGCCGCGTGTAGTCGCGAAACGCGCTGCCGTAATCCTGATACGAACGGAAGCGGTCGGTGATTTTCATATCGGCTCCGTTCAGATATTCCGTCGTCGATGCATCGACGGTCGCGCCTTTCCAGCCCGCGCCCGCCTTGATGCCGAACAGATTGTGCGTCGTAGTCCCCTCTGGCGTCTTGAGCGGCCGTTGGCCCCAGCCGGATTCGAGCGCGGCGTGTGCGGCGATCACGTTCGGTGAGGTGCCGAGCGCCTTGGCGGCCTGCTCCGCCCAAGGCGCGATCTCATCGACAAAGGCCTGGCGGGTTGTATCAAGCGTTGCCGTCGAGGAGGCGGCCACGGGGCTGGTGCGCGCCATCACTTGCGCGTCGCTGAACGCCGCAAGATGCTGCGTCAGTTGCGCTGCGGCCCAGCCCGATTGCGACGCTGACCTCGTCGAGCCAAATCCCTGTTCGATGGTATTGACGATGTCCGCCCGCGCCGCGCCGATGGCGGACGCGAAACCACCGCCGGCCGCTGGTTGTGGAAGCGGCAGCGCTACGTCGTCAAAGCCGGCGCCGAACCGGCTTCCCGTGAATTCAGCCGGGAACATAGGTATGTTTCTCGCCGTGCAGCAGTCTTTGCATCATTTCGAATTGGGACGCCAGCAGATTGCCGTTGCGAACCGCCTGTGCCTTGCAGTGCTTGACCGCTGCCTTCCATTCCTCCCGGCATACATCGAGCGTTGCACGCTGCGCGGTAGCGGCTGTGGTGACCGGAGTCCGTCCAGTCTGTTGGTAAGCAATGCTGAGCGGTTTCTGGCCGGCGCCGCTGCGAGCGCGCCGGCGCGCGTCCAGCAATCCAACCTCATGCGCGATCTGTTCGGCCGTCCGCTTCAATGCATCGGCGTCGAGACGCAAGGCCGCTGCGAACTGGACGTCGAACATCTGCGCGAGCCGCCGGTAGGTATGCAGGTCCGCGTTGAAGTCGTCAAGAAGCTGCGTGAGCGCCGCCGAAACGCTCATTGCGGACCTCCGTGATACCGCGCGATTCGTGCTGCGAGACTGCTGGCATCGAAGACGATCGTTCCATCGAGCAACGCCGCTTTGATGTCGGCCACCCGCTCGCTATCCACGTCGGGCAGCTTCTGCATCTCGGCATGACTCAGCCTGAGCGTCGCGGCATCGCCGGCAGGTCGAACGGCGGATGCGGAGCGCGGCACTATGGCCGGCCCTTCGGCGATCTGCGCGCCGGGTGCTTCGTTGATGGCGGGTAAGCCCGCGCCGTTTGTAATTCGCATAGTCAGATGTTCCGCTTGCAGACGGCATAAAAATGGACAAATACTCTTGGGCAATTCCACAAGACGGCCGTCGAGGCCATTCAGTTAAACGCCCCTGACGAAATTTCATGTGTCATCCGATCGCGCAGCGCGTCGTTCTCCGGCAGCGCGTCGTTCTCCGGCGTCTGCTCGGACCAGACCGCATCCACACCGTCGATCAGCGGCACGACCGCTTGCGGCATGCCGAACATCTGCTCGATCATGCGCGCGCGCCGCGCCGTCAAAACCAGCAGTTCGATCCGGCGATTGACGGCCCCGCGCGGATCGTCCGGGTTCAATGGTGCGCGCTCGGCCATGCCGACCACCTGTAGCACGTTGCCGGCGGCCAGACCGCCTTGCAACAGGCTGCCGCGCGCGGCCATGGCCCGCTCACTCGACAGATGCCAGTTCGAGCGCGCCCCGTAACCCTGTTCGCGATACGGCACGGCGTCCGTATGACCCACGATGAGAACCGGGTTGCCGACCCTCGCCAGCAGCGCGCCGATCCGCTGCAGCAATGCATCGAATTTCCTGTCGGGTACGGCGCTGCCCAGTACGAAGAGTCCCTGGCTATCGGTGTCGTGCAGCATCACGCGCAAGCCCGCCGGCGTCATCACCATCCGCAGGTTACCCAGCAGATTCGCCTCGATACCCAGCCTCTCCAGCCGCTCGGCGACGGCACGCAGTTCCGCCTCGCTATCACCACGCGGCGTTGGTTCAGCCTCTTGCGTGCCGCTCTCGCTCGCCACGGCATCTGGTTCATCGTCGGTGATCACTTCCTCCTGCGCGGCGAGCTGATGCGGCTCGAACACGCTCATCGGCGCCTGCGGACTGCCATTGCCGTCAGCCACGCTGCCTGAACCCGAATCCAGGACGCTGCCGCGCGAGCTGGCGCTTTTTCCTTTAGCGGTCTCGTGCTCCTTCGTGGAGAGTACCCATAGCACGAGAAAAAGGCACATCAACGCCAGACAGAAGTCGGCAAACGCAACCTTCCATGTGCCGCCATGGTCATCGTCATGCTGGCGCTGCGAGACCCGCTTGACGATCGTTTCTTCCTTGTGCCGCGCCGGCCTCGCCAGCACCGGCCGATCCGGCCGATCCGGGACGCTGCTCACGGGCGCGCTCCGTCGAGCTCGTTGATCCAGGATTCGAGCTGGGCGAAGCTCGGCTTGCTGACCAGTTGCACGAGCCGCCGGCCGCTGTCGATTGCCAGCAGCGGCGGCTTGCCGCCTGCAAATGAAACCAGCACGACCTTCACGCATTCCAGTTCGGATATCTCGGTCTTGACGACCTGCTTGATCACGTTACTCAGCGGATCGAGCACGCCGTAACAAAAGAATATGCCGAGGAAGGTACCCACCATGGCCGCCGCGACCCGCTCGGCGATCTCGCCGGCCGTCGCGCCGTCGGACACAATGCTCATCGCGATCACGACGCCAAGCACAGCCACCACGATGCCGAACCCAGGCATCGCGTCGGAAATCTTGCGCAGCGACTTCGAGGGCTGTTCGAGATCGTCGTGGATGGATTCGAGTTCCTGCTCCAGCACGCCTTCGAGTTCGTGCGCGCTGATCCTGCCCATCGCCATCAGCCGAAAGTTGTCCACGATGAACGCCAGCAGCCTCGGAGACGCGACGACCAGCGGGTAGCGCTGAAACAGCTCGCTTTCGTGCGGTGCTTCGACGTGCACGTCGAGCGCCTTCAGATCGCGGCCGACCTGCAGCAATTCATACATCAGCAGCAGCAGTTGCCGCTGGAATTCCTTGTGGGTTTTCGCCTTCCCGGACGTCATCACCTTCCGGATCTGGCTGCCCAGTTCCACCAGCACGTGGCGGGGGTTGCCGACCACCATTGCACCGACTGCCGCACCGACGATGATCACCAGCTCGGTCGGTTGCCACAACATGGAGAAATCCCCGCCCATGAACATGAAGCCGCCTAGCACGCAAGCCAGCACCACGAAAATGCCAAATATCTGTTGCACAGTCGTTTTCCTTTGCGCGAGACGCGTCAGTCCTGATTCATATGCGCTTTCATCTTGTTGAGCGCACTCTTATTTATCTGACACACCCTTGCGGCCGTCAGACCCAGCGTTGCCGCGATCTCGGCGTGACCCAGATCGAATTCGTAGTAGAGCTGAATCACTTGTTGCTCGCGCGCGTCCAGTGCGAGCAGCGCCTGCGTGAGGCTCCAGCGGTTGAGAGCCTGCACCTCCGGGCCCGGCTGTTCGTCGAGCCGTTCGCCCATCTCCGCGAACATCGCATCGAAGCTCGCGAAGGCTTCTGCGCCATCATCCTGCACATGTCGTTCGTACTCCTGCTCTCCGATGTCCAGCGCGGCGCAGACTTCCGCCCGGGTCGGCTCGCGCCCCAGCTCGCGGCGCAACGCCCGTTCCGCGGCACGCAACCTATGCGCCCCTTGACGCGCGCCGCGTGGCCGCCAATCCTGGCGCCGCAGTTCGTCGAGAATCGCGCCACGTACTCTTACCTGAGCGAAATGGCGGAACTCGTCATCGGGCTCGCCGTATCGGCGCAGCGCCTCGAGCAAACCAATCAGGCCAATCTGCTCCAGATCTTCGCGATCGATCGCGCCGCCCGCGTGCGAACTCAGGTTGCGCACCACGCGTTTGACGAGCGGCACGTACTGGAACATCCAGCGCTGTTCGGCTGCGCCGTCGGAGGCATGAGCAGTCCGCTGCACACTGGCGTATTCGGTGCGGTTCTGAACGTTCATGACAGTCACTCGAGCATCAACTTGCCGATCAGCACGTCGGAGAACGGTATGTTCGCGGGCGAGCCATAAGCTGTCGCATAGGCGCTCATCAGCACGGCGGCGTAATCATCGACCGTCAGGCGGCGGGCATCCTCCACCGTGTATTTGGACAGCGCCCGATAGGCCACACTGCGCAGCATCGGCAATTGCTCGTGGATCTCCTTCTGGCTGCTGGAGCTCGTCACGCTGAACACCAGATCCATCGACAGATAGCGCGAACGCGTTGCCCCCACCGGGTTGCGCAACATGACGATGAGCTTGTCGAGCGTCACGTAGCGATAATCAGCCGCGTTCGGCCGCTTCTCTTTTTCGCTCTCGCGCGTTTCGCCGGCGAACGGCCAGACGCCATGGGAGCGGGCCAGCATCAGGCCACCGGCGGCAGACAGGGTCAGCACTGACGCCGCCACTAACAAGAGGTATCGTTTCTTCATGGAGAGATCAATGGCCCAGTTGCGTCGCATGATGAGCGGCAAGTTCGAATGCCGTGTCGGTGAGGTCCCCCTGGGCCAGGCCGCGTCCGGGTCGGTGTTCTCGCTGCGCGTGCGGGTCCTGGCCGTCACGCTGTTGACGCCCTTCGCCGCCGTGTTCGCCCGCGCGCGTGGCCGAGACATGCACCACCACGTCGGTGAACTGGCGATTGGTCAGATCCTGGCGCAGACCATCGGTGATGGCCTGTAACTGCCGCACGACATCGCTGTTCGTGGCCGACAGGTAAATCTGGATGGCTCCCGCCTCATGGCGCAGTTCAATCCGCACGTTGCCGGACATCAATGGGTCGAGCCGGATCACCGCGCGCTGCACGCCTTGCTCCGCATGCAGGCTGATGCGCTCGCCCAGCAGCGCCACGAGCTTCTGCTGCGGCTCGACAGAAGCGGGTTGCAACGGCTTCAGCGGCGCGTCGCTTTCGAATGGCGTGGGTGATGACGACATCGCCGCTAGCGCAAGCTCGCCCCCCGCCGGTTGCTGCAGTGCCCGAGTGGCCGACATTGGGCGCGGCTCCTGCAACGCCGTGGCGCCCGATGCCCCGCGCGCCGCTTGCTGGATCACTGCAGCGCTGACGGCTGCATCCTGACCCGCCATCTCAGGCGCCTCGATTGCCTTGTCGGCAGATGCCATGCGCAGCGTCAGGGCCGTCGCGAACGGCGTACGCATGGGTTCGGCCTGCGGCTGCGGGGCTACTGTCCGAGACATGGCCGGCGTGTCCAGGACGAGGGATGCGGGCATCACTTGGTCCGCCCCATTCACAAGCGGCATGCCGATATCAGGCTCGGTCGCAGAGGCCTCAGCGGGCACCACTGGTAGCAGCAACAACGGTTGCGCAATCAGGTGCACCGACGCATGCGACGCATCCGAAACGATCGCGCCGATGTCAGCAAACAGCGCGCCGGTTCCGTCCGGCGCGTCGCCAAGGTCGTTACCGTCCATCGTGAACAGGACGTCCTGCGGGTCTGTGCCATTGCCCAGCCCGGTTGCGCCGCGTGCCGGGTAGCCAGTGACCGGACGCGCACTGCCGGGATGGAACCCCGTCCGCGCGATCAGTGCGCTCATTACGTCAGGCATGCTCATAAGGGCGTGCTCCCGTCGTCGCTGTCCCGCATGTAGGCGTCCCATCCGGTGCGGTGTTCGCTGAGACCGGTCATCTGCCTTGCGAGCCGCTCCAGCTCGGCGTTCAGAACCGCCATCGCCGCGCGGTGGGTAGGCTTCACGAGCGCGAGTGCATCGCGCTCCGTTTCGCTCAAGGTCCGCTTTGCGGACAAGTCGCTCACCACCTCACGGAGTTCACTATTGAGCGTCGTCAGCACAGTCCAGTCGCGCTCCAGCGACGCCTCTCTCAAACGTACGGCGAGTTCCAGCAGATGTTCAGTCCGGTCCATGTGTTTTATCCGTGGCGCTGTTCGACGCCCCGCCAGGCATCGTGCAAGGTGGTCACCAGACCCACGACCTCATCGATCATCGCCGGCTCCAGTGTGCAGCCGGCCTCATTCAGACGCCACGCGCAGTAGTCGTAGAGCTGCGCGAGATTCGTCACGACGTCGCCGCCGGATTCGGAATCGAGCGCGCTTTTAAGACCGGTCAGGATACCTATACATTTGTTTATGCTCTTGCCTTTTGCTTCGTATCGCCTGTTCTCCATGTGAGAACGCGCGCGGGCCATTTCGTCCAGCAATCCGTCCATCAATACGATGACCAGTTGCACCGGCGACGCACTCGCGGTGCGCGCGTCGAGACTGGCCGAGTGGTAGCTGGCGTAGCCGGTCAGATCCATGATTACTTCCTCCCACTGAACACGGGCAGGTCATCGAGCATCGCGAGCGTCTGCTCCATCTGGGTGTTCAGGCTCTGAACCCTGGTGAACTGCGCAAGATATTGTTCGTAGATCCGGCCGTACTTGATATCAAGCGAAGAACTCCTGCTATCAATTGATTTCTGAACGGACTGAACAGAGTCCTGACGTTTTTTGATCTGGCCATCGGTGCTGGACAGCCAGCTTTTCAGGTACTTGTCCATGCGCCCGCTCAAGGCCATGTCGGAGCCGCTGAACATCGCTTCCAGGCCTGCTGGATTCTTGGCGAGCATCGCTTCGAGCTTGGTTTTGTCAACCGACAGCCTGCCGTTTCGATCGGCACTTACACCGTAGGTGAGCAAGCTCGCGCCGTCGACAGTCTGTCGCATCATCGTGTCCAGCTGCTGCTTCAGCGCGCGAATACCGGCATCGCCTGAAAACGGCCCGGCCGTCGCGCCGTTGCCACCGCTAGCGGTCAGATCGCCCAGCACTTTGGTCAGCGTGTTGTATGCATCGACGAATTGCTGCACGTTGTCCGCGGTCGCGGCGTTGTCCATCACCACGGTCAGCACGATGGGGTTATCACCGTCGCGCATTGCCTGTTTAAACGTAACGCTCACACCGTCAACGCCTGTAAACGTATTGTTTGCCTGCACGACGCGCGTACCCTGATCCCGGCCGCCCAGATAGAAAATCGCGTCGCGCGCAGCACTCAGCTCCCTCGTCTGATCAAGGGAGCCTTTCAGATCCGCATCGCCTATCTGGGTGGTATCGAGCGTGATTCGCCCTGCCTCACCCGTTTGCCCGGATGTCATCACCAGTTGCTGTTCGCCGTTGACGCTCACGACCGACGCGCTCACCTTGCCATCGTTGCCAACGGCCTGGTTGATCGCACGCGCCAGTGCGGCGGGCGTCACGTTGCCGTCGGTGTCGACGTTGGCGGCGGACAGGTCGACGTCGAACGCAGCGCCGTCGCCAAGCTGTACCGTCAGCGTGCCGGCACCGGCCGCAGCCACTGGCCGGAGGCCGCTGAACGACACCTGGTGCGCCGATGCGATCTGTTCGACGAAGAACGTATAACTGCCCGGCTGCGCCTTCGCGCCGACTGTCGCGCCGCCAACCGCCGGATCGGATAAAGAGGCGGAGTATTTGACGACGCCCGCGCCGGAAGAAGGCAGCTTGCCCAGCGCGGTCTGAAAGCTCTGGAGTGCTGATTGCAACTTGGTCAATGCATCTCTCGCGCTGGTCGCGTCAGCCCTCTGCATCTTGATGAGGCTGCGCGCCGAAGCGAGACGCATGTCGGCGAGCGCCTGGGCGTTTTCAACAGGAGTGTTCGGATTGATCATGGTGACCCTTCGTTTGAACGAATCGAATAAATGCTGTCGGCTTCGCGGCGTGCCCGGTACCAGGCCTGCGTCGCCAGTTGATCCTGCCGCTTCTGGCCGCGCTTCTCGTCAGCGAGCCGGATTGCATGACGCTTGCTGCACAGGGTGCGCTCGAGTGCCTCGTGTTTCAGCGAAGCCCTCATCAATGCGCGTTGACTCACTTCCATGTCAGCTTCATGCCGGGTCAGATCGCTGAGGTGCGTGTGAATCATCTCGACCAGCGACGATTTGAAATCGGCGCAATTGATGGACAGCGCAAGGTTCGCCATTCCGCTCTGGCCGAGGCCAGTCACCATGTCCTGCACGCGCTCCAGGCTCCTGCGATAGCGCTCGCGCAGCGCCTCCTTGCTCGCCAGCTCGACCTTCAGACGATCGCGCTCCCGCGCGCGCAGTTCGACGAGGCGAGCCAGGCTCACAACGGTCCGTTCGCCGTTCATGCGAGCAACGCCTCGAGTTGTGAAATCGCGTCGGCAAACGATGCTTCCTCGCCGACACCCTGCTGCAAGTACTGTTCGATCCGGGGATAGAGATGCACGGCCCGATCCGTCAGCGGATCGGCGCCCGCGACGTAGCCGCCGAGCGGAATCAGGTCGCGGACCTGCGCGTGCCGGTTGATCATCTCCTTGAGCGTGCGCGCTGCGGCGAGCTGCGCCTCGGAGGCCACCAGCGCCATGCAGCGGCTCACGGAGCGCGCGACATCGATCGCCGGGTAATGACCCTGCTCAGCAAGCGCGCGAGAGAGCATGATGTGGCCGTCGAGAATCGCCCGCGCCGTATCGACGACCGGGTCCTGCTCGTCGTCACCCTCCGCGAGTACCGTGTAAATCGCGCTCATGCTGCCGCTGCCCTCACCGTTTCCGGCGCCTTCGACAAGTTGCGGCAACAAGCCAAATACGGATGGCGGATAGCCGCGTGTCGCGGGCGGTTCGCCGAGCGCCAGCGCTACTTCGCGCTGTGCCATGGCGTAGCGCGTCAGCGAATCGACCAGCAGCAATACGTTCTCGCCAGCGTCACGAAAATGCGCCGCGATCGAGTGACAAAGTTCAGTGGCCATCAGCCGCATCAACGGGGACTCGTCGGCGGGCGCGACGACGACAATCGCTTTCTTCAGCCCATCGGGACCAAGCGCATGATCGATAAATTCGCGCACCTCACGGCCACGCTCGCCGATCAAACCCACGACCACCACGCTGGCCTCCGTCTGCCGGGTGATCATGCCGAGCAGCACGCTCTTTCCGACGCCGCTGCCGGCGAACAAGCCGACGCGCTGGCCCCGGCCCAGGGTGAGCGCACCGTTGATGGCGCGCACCCCCACGTCGAGAATGCCACGCACGGGCTGGCGTTTCATCGGATTGACGCGCGGAGGGCGCAGTTCAAGCGGCACTTCGCCGGCAAGCGGCCCGCGTCCATCGATCGGTTCGCCGAGGCCATCGATAATGCGGCCGCGCCAGGCCGGGCCGATCAGGATGGGCTTTTCGTCGGCTTCGGCTATCACGCGCGCACCCGAGGTCAGCCCGGTCTGCTTGCGCAGCGGCATCAGGTACGACACGTCCCCGCGAAAGCCCACGACGCGTGCATTGAGCCAGTCCCCCGAGGTGGTTTCGATACGCGTGCGCTGGCCGGTTTCGAATGCATAGCCGGTGGCTTCCAGCAACATTCCCGACACACCGCTCAGGCGGCCGATAGGTCTCGCGACCGGAACATCGAGATCGAGGTCGATGGCGGCGTTACGCATTGTCGACAGCCTCGCCGGTCGGATGCGGTGTTATGTCTCGCGGAGGCGCCGACGACTGGAGATGCGCACTGATCCGTTCGATACACAACGCAAGGCGCTGGCTACAACCCGCATCCATTTCGCGATCCCCCGCCTTCACGCGGCATTCACCGGGTTCGAGGCGGGCATCGGGCGCCAGGCGCCAAACGGCGGCCCGCTCGGGCGCGACAGCCAGAATGCGCTGATACTCACCGGGATTCAGGCGAACCTCCACGTTCGCGGGTACGGCGGGTACTTTAGGCATCTCGGCCAGGGCTTCGCTGACGAACTCGAGCAACAGTTCGGGCCGATGCACCAGCTCGTTACGAATCACTTGCCGCGCGACCTTTTCAACCAGCCCCGCAATCTCGTCACGCATTTCGCTGCGGTAAGCTTCCTGCAGCGAATCAAAACCCGAGATCATCGCGTCAAGCGGCTCGGTCAGTGCATCGAGTGCACGCTTCGCTTCAAGCCGTACCGCTTCCTTGCTCTCGGCATAGCCCGCCGCCTGGCCTTCGCGAAAACCCTCCTCGCGCGCTATTTGCAACGCTGCCTCCGACGGGGCGCTGTCGAACAACGGCAGCACGGCCGCAGCGGTGTCCGCAGGGTCGTGAGTACCCAGGCGGTGTGCGAGCGAAGGGAAGACATAACGGCGGTACTGCTTCATCACATCACGTCCTCGGCGACGAGTTGCAACTCGATCTCGCCGGCGTCAGCCAGTTCGCGCACCTGCTCCATGATCTCGCGCCGGGCCTGCTCGACGCGGCTCACCGGCGTTGGGCTGACGCGGCGCCGCATGTCTTCGAAGGCCTGCACCTGGCGCCGCGGCATCGACCGCAACAGCGTCTCAACCAGCCTGGCGTCTGCGCCCTTGAGCGCAAGCCCCCATTGCTCAAGCGGCACCTGCTCCATGATCGTGGCAATCGCCGTGTCGCTTTGCTGCGCAAGAATCGAGAAGTCGTACATATGGTTTTCGACTTCGGACACGACGTCCGGATCGCGCGCGCGCAACAGTTCGACCATGCGAGCGCGATCGCCCGGCATCCGGGTCATGATGTCAGCGGCTTGCCGCACACCTTCGACAGTCGTGCTTTGAATGCCGAGATTCGCGATGCACAGATCAACCACGACTTCGAGATCGCGCAGCAGTTCATAGTCGATTTCCTTCAGGCGCGCGATCTGCAGCAACACCAGTTCCCGGCGCTCGTCGGGCAGTGCCTGAATCACCTGGCTCGATTGTTCAGGCGGCAGGAACGCGAGAAAGATGGCTTGCATCTGGACATGCTCATGCGAGATACGCTCGGCGAGCCACTGCGGTTGCGCCCATTGCAAGCGGGCCATCCGTGGGCCGATTGCATCGCCATAGATGCTGTTAAGAACACTGCCGGCAATCACGCCACCAAGCGCCTTTTCAAGCGAGTGCTGCAGGAACGAGCGCGAGGCGCCTCGCACGCTGCTTTGCGCGCGGTAGGCATCGAAGAACGTCTGGATCGTGTCCTGCACCGCGTCCGCCTTGACACCGGTCATGCGTGACATGACCCGCGTGACGTCGAGCAATTCGTCGCGCGACAGACAGCGCAACACGGCCGCCGCCGGCTCCTCGCCCATGCTCAACAGTACGATCGCCGCTCGTTCGACGGACGTCATCTCCGGCGAGCGCAGCGACGCGCTCACGCCCGTGCTAATCGGATTGTCCATCTTTGCGTATCCAGGGTTTGATGACTTCGGCGACCCGTTCCGGGTCCTGGCCAACCATGGCTCTCAGGTGCTCGACGAGTACGTCGACGTCTGAACCTATGGGTGGCAGCTTGATTTCTGTGAGTAGCGGCAGTGCCACGGAAGAACTTGTGCCGGCCATCGCCGTCACGTCGTCCGGTGCGGGCAGCGCAGGCACCATCGCCTCGTCTGCAGCCCGGCGCGGCGGATCCTGTTGCTTGGCGACCCATTGCCGCAAAATCCTGATCAGTGGACGCAGAACCAGCAGGAAGGCCAACAGGGCAAGCAACGCATAGCCGGCATACGATCCGATCGTCACGAGGTTGTCGCGTTCGCGCCACCACGGCACCTCCTCAACCGGCGGTGCGGGCTGGAAACTCAACCCGGAGACCAGAAGCTGATCGCCTCGTTCGCTATCAATACCAAGCCCGTTGCGCAAAATGCTTTCGATGTTGGCAAGCTGGTCGCGGGTCCACGTTTTACCGCCTGCCGGCGCAATGGCATCGTTCAAGACGACAGCCACGCTCATGCGCTTTATGACCGTCGGCGCACGCCTGGTCTGCACGACGCTGCGGTCGTACGCGTATTGACGCGTGGTCGCGTTTCTCTGCGAGCGTGGCCCTTCACCGGCGTCGCTTGCCGGCCTTGCCACGGCAGGACGGTTCGACAGCGATCCCGGCACACCCAGTGCCGGCGCTCCAACGTCGTCCTCCTTACGCGTCGCTTCCTGCGTCACCTTGGGCGCTTCGCCATATTGCTCGCGGGTTTCTTCGATGCGATCGCGATTGAGTTCGACCGCAACGCTTGCCCTGAAATTTCCATCGCCCAAGGCTGGCGCCAAAAGCGTCTGGATGTTGCGCAACGCGTCGTCGCGCATGCGTGCGCCGACTTCCTGCTCCGCTGGCGAGCCGCCCCCCTGATCCGATGCCGACAGGTAATGCCCTGCCTGATCCACCACCGCCACGCGCGCCGGGTCGAGATTGGCGACACTGCCGGCGACCATGGCTACGATGGCCGAGACCTGCTCGGCCGAGAGCGTACGGCCCGGTTTGAGTCTCAGCACGACCGACGCGGAACTCTTGTCGCCATCGCCGAGAATGAACGATGACGATTTCGCGATGGACAGATGGACGCGAGCCGACTCCACGGGCTCCAGCGTCACGATGCTTTGCGTAAGCTCGCCCTCAAGCCCCCGCCGGAACCGAATGTCCTGCACGAACTGGTTCACGCCGAGAGGATCGCTTTTGTCGGCCTGCTCAAGCCCGGCGGGCAACCTCGCTATCACGCCTTTGGCCGCGAGCAGCATGCGCACTCGCCCCAGCATGTCTTCGGGCACCAGCACCTGGCCGCTGTCCGGATGGATGCGATACGCAATCTTCTCCTCGTCGAGGACCGACATCATGTCAGCAGCCGGGACGGTTTCCCGCGCACCGAACAACGGCTTGTAGCGGGAGTCCTGGTACTGCAGGAACATCATCGCGAGCGCAGTCAACCCGATCGTCAGCAGGACGAGGGGCAGCAGCTTCGTGACAGACGTGGAAGCAGGCAGTGCGAGTCTTCCCTTCGAGAAAAGCCCGGTAGCACGGGACTTGATGGTGTCGAGCACAGATCAGGTCTCGTCAGATTGGCATCTTGATGACATCGTCGAACGCTCCCATCAGCTTGTTGCGAACCTGGATCAACATCGAGAACGACAGGCTGGCCTGCTGACTGGCCAGCATGGCGCCGATCAGGTCATCGCTCTGCCCGCTGTCGACGGCAGCCGCTTTTTGTTGAGCCGCGTGTTGCTGGCCATCCGCGTGTTCGAACGCGCTCTTCATCGTGTGGGCGAACCCCGCCTCTGTTCCCGTCAGGTCGTCCCCTGCAGCGTCGCTCGGCTTCGTGTCGACGGCGTCAATGCTCGGGATGGAAAGGTCAATCTTCATGTGGGCTCCCGAAGTTGAATCTGATGCACCAGCGAATTCTGTAGGTCACCGCGCCCACCCGCGATAAACCTCAAAGGAAGCTTAAAAGCGGGCCCTTTGTGACAAACACATGTCCGAGTAAATATTACGAAGATTACATATTTCATGCCGGGACGCTATGATGTCGCCGCCCGATCGGCACACCGGCGTCAGCCGGGTTCTGCATTGTTCGGCGCGCAAGCAACGCAGCGATTCGACTATTCGATATCAATGAACAAAGGCCTGAAAGGACAGATAGAAAATGACGGACCTAACTGACGCCCAAGCGGTGTCCAAGCAAGACACGCGCAGACGCATATTCGCCATCGTGGGAGCCTCTTCGGGCAACCTCGTCGAGTGGTTCGACTTCTACGTGTACTCGTTTTGTGCGCTGTATTTCGCACCCGCGTTCTTCCCCAGCGGCGACTCGACCACCCAGTTGCTGAACACCGCCGGCGTCTTCGCGGCCGGGTTTCTGATGAGGCCCATCGGCGGATGGTTCTTCGGCCGGCTCGCTGACAAGCACGGGCGTAAAACCTCGATGCTGGTCTCCGTCCTCATGATGTGCGGCGGCTCGCTTGTGATTGCCGTACTCCCCACGTACGCGCAGATTGGCGCCGCTGCGCCGGCATTGCTGCTCGTCGCACGGCTCTTCCAGGGGCTGTCGGTTGGCGGTGAATACGGAACCAGTGCGACCTACATGAGTGAAGTCGCCGTCAAGGGCAGGCGCGGGTTTTACGCGTCGTTCCAGTACGTCACGCTCATCGGCGGACAACTCTGCGCGCTGCTCGTGCTCATCATCCTGCAGCAGACACTGTCGGTTGAAGAACTGAAGGCGTGGGGTTGGCGCATTCCGTTTGTTGTCGGCGCCGCCGCGGCACTCATCGCGCTGTATTTGCGCAAGTCGCTCGACGAAACGACAACGGCCGAAAGCCGCCGGCAGAAGGAGGCAGGCACGCTGCGCGGACTGTGGAAACACCGGAAAGCGTTTCTGACCGTGGTGGGTTTTACCGCGGGCGGCTCGCTGATTTTCTACACGTTCACCACCTACATGCAGAAGTACCTGGTGAACACTGCGGGCATGCATGCGAAGACCGCGAGCAGTGTCATGACCGGCGCCCTGTTCGTGTACATGTGCATGCAACCGCTGTTCGGCGCGCTCTCCGACAAGATTGGCCGACGCAAGTCGATGCTGCTGTTCGGGTTCTTTGCGACCATTGGGACCGTGCCCCTGCTGCACACGCTCAAGGATGTCACGAGTCCCTTCATGGCGTTCGTACTGGTGACGATCGCGCTGGCGATCGTCAGCTTTTATACGTCTATCAGCGGGCTCATCAAGGCCGAAATGTTCCCGCCTGAAGTGCGCGCGCTCGGCGTGGGGCTGTCCTATGCAGTCGGCAATGCGGCTTTCGGCGGCACAGCGGAATACGTCGCGCTGTGGATGAAGCAGGCCGGCAATGAGTCGCTGTTCTACTGGTACGTCACAGCCCTTTGCGCGATCTCTCTGCTGGTGTCGTTCAGCATGCGCGATTCCTCGAAAGAAGGCTATTTGCGTCACGAGCCTTGAGGCAATTGCCAGACCTGTGAATGGAGTGCTGCGCGGCGGCGAAACCCGCTGCCGCGCAGTGTTCGTAAAGTGTCCTTAAGTCTTACAAAAACCTGTCGTTAACAGATTGTCGATACGACGTCCTCTTAACTCTCAGGCTTCGCCATGACTTTCAAAGACATCCCCATCCGCCGCGGCCTGGTCGCCATCCTCGTACTCTTCGGCGCCCTCATTCTCTGCATTGGTCTCGTGGCGGTAAAGTCACTGCAACGACACGTCGACATCTCTGACAGGATGATCACGGTCGATCAGGCAACCATCTATCTCAAGGACACCTACCTCAATAACCTGAAGGCGCGCAGCGCACTTGCGCGAGCGTATATCGCCATTACCGCCGGCTCGGAAGGCAGAGAAGGCGCCACTACCGCTGCCACCGGCTTCTACGCCACAGCCCGAAAATCCTTCGACTCCTTTTCCGCTATTCCGAAAGAGACCGACGCCGAACGCGCAGCCGCCCAGGTTCTCGAGCAGACGTTCAAGGCGCATACCAGTGTTTTTGATGACGTTTTTGTGGCCGTCAAGGCCGGTGAAGTTGAGCGTTACGTGACGTTGAACGAGGGACCCATGACCTCCACAAGCGTCGCGTTTGGCAAGGCAGCCGACGAGTTCTTCAAGGTGCAGGACGAGGCTCTGTCCGAATTGAAGGAGGAACGAAAACGCAGCGAACGGCAAATGCTCATGATCACGGGCAGCCTTGTCGCCCTCGCGGGAATCTTGATTGGGCTGGTCTATTGGGCACTTGTCCGCGTCGTCGTTCGCCCCCTTCAGGATGCAGTGTCGGCCGTTGGCCGTGTCGCAGGAGGAGATCTGGCTGCGCCCTTGCCTGCGCCGTCGCGCAACGAGATCGGCGCGCTATTCCTGGCGCTGGGCAATATGCAGAAAAGCCTGACCGGTATCGTCAAGGGCGTTCGCGGTGGGACAGACTCAATCGTGACCGGCGTGCGTGAGCTTTCCGCCGGCAATAGCGACCTTTCGTCACGAACAGAGGAGCAGGCTGCATCGCTTGAAGAAACAGCCGCCAGCATGGAGCAATTGACCGCGACCGTTCGACAAAACACCGAGAGCGCACTGCAGGCAAGCACGCTCGCAGCTCAGGCATCGAACACGGCACACGAGGGCGGCGTTGCTGTCAGGCAGGTCATCGAGACGATGCAGACCATCGCGGATAGTTCTTCCGAGATTGTGAATATCATCAGCGTCATCGAGGGCATTGCCTTCCAGACGAACATCCTCGCGCTCAACGCCGCTGTTGAAGCCGCGCGTGCCGGCGAAGAGGGCCGGGGTTTTGCTGTTGTTGCGAGCGAGGTCCGCAGCCTTGCGCAACGCAGCGCTTCCGCCGCGAAGGAAATCAAGCAACTGATTGAAGGCGCATCCGAGCGCATCTCGACCGGCAGCGCGCAGGTCGACCGCACCGGCAAGACAATGGAAGATGTCGTCAAGTCGGTCAAGCGGGTCACCGACATCATGGGCGAGATTGCTTCCGCCTCCGCCGAGCAGACAGTGGGCATCGAGCAGGTCAGCACGGCAATATCGCAGATGGATCAGGTCACGCAACAAAACGCGGCGCTGGTCGAGCAGGCCGCTGCCGCCACACACTCGCTCGAGGGACGGGCTCAGGAACTGGCGGAGTCGGTTGCTGCGTTCCAACTGGCCCGGTGAGCGTAGAACTCCGCTCTGGACGCGCGGAGGTGGGTTGCGATCCTGCGTCCGCCATTACGGGGACGATGTCGTCTCCAAGCCGCGGCGTAGGGCGCAATAATTTCGTCAATCCAGAATCCCTGTCAGGATAGGAAATCGTCTTTTTGCAGTGACAGTATTATTTCCACTCCCAACGAAATAACGCTGTCACTTCGCGTCGCCGGGCGCGATGGTGTTTGTCGTAGCTTGATTCAAAGTGGAAAATTCGGCAGAGGGATGCGGTTTCCAGTCAGCGGAAGGCAGCGAAGTCGAGGCGCAGGAGTCGACTTCGGGCCAATTGTGGTGAAGAACGATAATTTTATAATTATTTCGTTATCCTCTGGTTAGTCAAAAAATTAGCGCGTGGCCGTTGTCGCACAGGTATGACTTCGACCTTCAATGGACGGGCTACCAGGCGCCGCCTAACGTAAGCGTCAGTTTCCCAAGGCTACCTGATATTTCACAGCGAACGAGCAACCGTCAAAGAAGGTATTGAGCGCAGTTCCAAGCGAAACGGCCACGCCGCTTGGTTTAGAAAAGCCGGTTAGCGCAAGCTTCCGGCTTTTATTTTTCCGGGCGAATTCAGCCCCCCTTCCCTCTTAACGATCGTTTGAACGGGTCGTCGTTCACGCGTACAGATAGCGTACGCGCGAACCCCATCCGCAGACAGGAAGCTAGCCGATCTCGACCGCCAGCGCCGCTGCGCGGGTACGCTCATCAACGGGCGAAAGTATCTCCCAGCACGACGCCCTCGCGGCGTGGATCTGTGCCGCCCTGCAGGACGCTCGACTGATTGGCCCCTGTTCGAAGGATCGTATTGACGCCGCTCGCCTGAGCCGCTGTAGAGACGGTGTGGCCCAATGCGGCAAGACCGGTGAGCAACGGATCGTTCGCACCGCCGTTCGAACTGTTGATGTTGGGATGCTCGCCACCGACTGTCGTGACCGGGCTGTTGCTCGCGCCAAAGTCGACCAGATTCGCTGATTGCTGAGCGTCCAGTCCCCAGTCAAGCACGCCGACGACCGTCTTGACGACATACTGCGGAATCGTGCCGCCGCCGGGCGAGCCGGTCGCCATCACGAAGTCGCCTTTCGAGCCATCGGCAGCGATCTTGAACACGAGCGTAGGCGCCATCGAACTGCGCGGTCTCTTGCCAGGCTCCACGCGGTTTGCGACGGGAGCGCCGGCGGTGTCGGTCGGGTTCGCGGAAAAATCCGTGAGCTGGTTGTTCAGCAGGAAGCCGTTTGTCATGTGAAACGATCCCATGCTCGACTCAACCGTGGTGGTGGCAGTCACCACGTTGCCGCTGGCATCCACGATGGTGAACTGGTTCGTGCCGTGCTCGATAAGCGTCTTGTCCACGCCGAGAGAGACCGGACCGAAATTGCCTGCCGTAGCGGTGCCCATGCTCTTGTTGAGGTTGATCAACGTCGCCCGGCTCTGCAGATACGGTTTGTTAAGCAACGTGTTCCACGTGCCGCCCGGCGGCGGGACGAAATCGGTATCGGCCACGTACTTGTCGCGGTCGGCATACGCCAGCCGCTCGGCTTCGGTAATCAGATGGACGCCTTGAACGGTGGGCTTGCCACCTTCGAGATCGATTGCCGTGGGTTTTTGCTGCTGCAGATTGAAGTTCTCGAGGATGCCCAATGCGGACGCCACCGCGATGCCACCGGACGACGGCGGCGGCATGCCGCAAATCCAGTAGCTCCGATAGGTCGTGCAAATAGGATCGCGCTGTTTCGCCTGATAGTTCGCGAGATCGGCGAGCGTCGTTTTTCCGGGCGTGATCTTCGAACCGTCGGCGCCGGTCGTTGTCGCGATCTTCGCCACTATGTCCTGTGCGATCTGGCCGGAATACAGCGCGTTCGCGCCGTTGCTCGCCATGGCCTTCAGCGTACTGGCGTAAGCCGGATTTTTCAGCACCGTGCCGAGTGCTTTCGGTGACCCGTCCGCGTTAAGAAAGTAAGCAGCGGCCTCGGGGTCGCGGCTCAGGCTGCTTGCATTCGAAGCAATTGCGCCGGCAAGCCGTCCACCAATCGGAAACCCATTGGACGCGAGCGAGATCGCGTCGCCGAACAGGTCCTTCCACGCAAGCTTGCCGTGATCCCGCTGCAGCGCCTCGATGAGACGGGGCACGCCGATCGTTCCAATTGAGCGGCCGCTTGCGCGCGCGCTTGGCTGCGGCGCGGAATGGTCGCTGGCGTCATCAACGTAGCGAAGATAGTTTTCTGTCGCCGCGCCCGGTGCTGACTCGCGTCCGTCGTACGCCTGCACGGTCCTGTTCGATGCATCGTAATACAGCAGCACCCCGCCTGATCCAAGCCCCGTTGCTTCGGGAACGGTCAGCCCCAGCACCGCCTGCACAGCAACCGCCGCGTCGGCCGCGGTTCCCCCATTCTTGAGCACGGTGCAGCCCGCCGCGCTCGCATACGCATTCGATGTGGTGACCATATAGGTCTTCGCATAAACAGGCTTCAGGCCCGTGCGATAACCCGACGCTGCTTCCGGGAGCGACGGGTCACCCGGGAGATTGGAGCCAATGACAACGCTCGACCCGTTACTGTCCACCGCGAGACAACTCGCGTTCTGAGTGGGCGTTGGGGTCGAGGCCGATTGGCCGGTTTCTGAATCACCGCCGCAGGAAACCAGTAGAAGCGTGGCAGCGGATATTGCTGCCACGAGTGTGAGGTAAGGGTTGCTTTTCATCGTGCTTTTACAAGTCCTTTTATCGTCGAACTTTTAATGATCAGGAGCAGAGGCTAAAGCGGTCCGTCGGCATGAGCGCGTCGTCGCAGTATTTAAACAGCGGCGGAGCGTTGCTGTCGTGCGGTCCGACATTGCATCACAAGGGGCCGTCCGGATGCGGTAGAAGACCGGCCTTCAACAAGCCGACGAAATACTATCTGAAACATTACTAAAATGTTACGGAAAAATATTATCCGACTGCTTGTTAGCCAGTTTTTGTATAGCCGGCCAGTCCGCTACGCATGACTTGAGACAAGCTGGTACCTGAAACGACAGAGGCCCCGTTCAGAACGGGGCCTCTTACGACTACTGTGCTTTTGCAGCGATCAAACCTGCCGCAAAGTTAAGCTGACAAAGGTTTATCGAGCGGGTTGAAGTCCTTCGTTCTCAGACTTCGTTTCCGGCGGTGGCACGATAACTTCAATCTTGCCGACCAGGAAGATGTACGAAAGAATCCCGAGGATAGCGACAACGGATACATACCACATTGCATAGTGGAAATTGTTCGTGCGCTGCAAGATCAAGCCGAATATGATCGGCGTGGTAATCCCCGACAGATTGCCGCACAGGTTCAGGAAACCACCCATCGTTCCAATGAAGTTACGCGGAATGACGTCCGTAAATACCACCCAGCCGATATTGGCCACGTTGTTACCGAAGAAAGCCAGCGAGAGAATCGCAATGGCAATAACTGGATCGCTTTCGAAGAAGTTGACGAGGAAGATTAGCGAGGTCAGCGCCAGGCCGAGAATAACCGGGGTCTTGCGCGCAAACGTGACAGACTTTCCTTTCTTCAACAGCATGTCGCTCAGGAAACCGCCGGTCAGCATGCCGACCATGGCCATCATGAACGGAATAGATGCGCCAATACCGGCTTTAGCCAGACTTAGATTCAACGCCTTTTCAAGGTAGACGATAAACCACGTCATGAAAAACATCAGCGTGGAGTTATACGCAAACTGGGTAATAAACAAGCCCCAAATGGTTTTCTTCTTGAGGAAGTAAAGAATGTCGCTGGCCTTGACTTTGGTGCTGATCGAAGACTGGTCTTTCGAGCCATAACCGCCGCCGGCCTTAATCAGGTCAAGTTCAGCCGCGTTGGCCGTTTTGCTGTCTTTCGGATCACGATAAACGATTAGCCAGTAAATGCCGAAAATAACCCCGACTCCCCCTGTCGAATAAAACACCACTTCCCAGCCATATTTGTCGGTCAGGAATGTGAGAACCGGGGTGAATACCGCAAGACCAATATATTGCGAACTGATGTAGATCGAAGTAGCGCGCGCACGCTCGTTCTTCGGGAACCAGCTTGCAATGATCTTGGTATTGGAAAGGAACGAAGGCGCTTCTGCCAAGCCGATCAATGCCCGGCAGATAATCAGCATGGCAAACGACGCGCCAAGACTCGTGAAGATCACATGCGAAGAAAAGCCCATTGCGAAGGTACAGGCGCTCCACACCACAATCGCGGTACCGTAAAGAATTCTTGAACCGATTCTATCGAGCAAGTATCCGACTGGAATCTGGCTGGCGGCATACGTCCACGTAAATGCCGAGAACAGCAGGCCCAGTTGCGAGGGCGAAAGACCGAACTCCCCTTGAATCTTGCTCCCCGCAATAGACAGGTTCGCCCGGTCCATATAGTTAATTGCTGTCACCACGAACAGCAGAAATACTATGAAAAATCTTGACCTCGTTGCTTTCATGCTTGGACCTTGAAGGTATGGTAATTATTTCTGTTTCTATAAACGCCGCAGGATCTGTTTTTATTGGAGCGGAAATTTAATGACCTTATTTTCTTCGGCGCTGCGATAGATTGCCGTGAACAATTCCACGGCACGGCGACCGTCGAGTCCACTGACTAAAGGTTGGATACCGTTACTCACGGCGTTCAGGAAGTCGGCTATTTGTAGTTCATGATAAAAATTCATGGAATCCACCGACGCGAAGCGCTCCGCGTCCTGCTTTTTCCATGTGTCAAGATTCCCTTCCTCGCCGCTTATCGTCCAGATATCGTTATAAGGCGGTTCGGTGATGGACGAGACGCCGGCAATGAACATGGCCCCGCCGTCTGTTTGCACGCCGGCCGAAGCCCCATTATTTCCATGGACATGGACTTTCCCGTACAAGGCAGGATTTTGCGCATTGCTGACCAGAATATTGGCGATTGCGCCGCTCTTGAATTTCACCAACGCTGCCGCCGTATCTTCAACTTCAATATACGGGTGATTGACGTTTTTCCAGACGCCGTACACCTCATCCACTTCGCCCATATACCAAAGCAGCAAATCCAGTTGATGCGGGGCCTGATTAACCAGCACGCCGCCGCCTTCTCCTTCCCACGTTCCGCGCCACGGATCGCTTTCATAATATTTCTGGTCACGCCAGCCGAGCATGGTGACGCTGGCGATGGCGGGCAGGCCGAGCTTGCCTGCATCGATGGCGGATTTAATGCGCATGCACGGCTCATAAAAACGACGCTGGCAGACTACGCCGACCGTGCGCTTGTTTTCTTCCGCACATGACAGGATCGCGTCGCAGTCTTCAAGCGACGAAGCCAATGGTTTTTCGATCAGCACATGGCAACCCTTCTTCAATGCGGTGATCGCCACTGAAGCGTGCTGCGGATGGGGGGTGCAAATGCAGACCACGTCCACCGAAGCCGAATCGATCATCGCTTCTATGTTGTCAAAGGCCAATACACCGTATTGGTCGGCGAAAGCCTTGGCCTTGCCCAGATTGGTGCTGCATACGGCAACGAATTCAGACCCTTCAAGATTCGCCAACGCTTTGGCATGGAAGTGACCGACTTTCCCGCAACCAATAACCGCAGTTCTGAGTTTTTTCATAGAGTTCTGGATCTGAAACGCCGCCAAGAAACGAGCCAGCGCTTCGCAATCGTTAATTAGATGTTGCTTCCAAGTCGTCGACTTATATATCAAATCGGCTTACTTCTCCCGAGACGCGAATCGGATCGGGCGCGTTAATCAATGCACTAAAACTGAACTTGATTCGTCATGGACTCAATGTTTCAGGTAGCGCTATCTCGGTTGTTTCCTTGAGATTTTCAGTCCGAAACCATTCCGCCGCCGCCCGGCAAACGTCCATAACCGGCAAAGTCGCATCGGCGCTAAAAGTTTGCGGCTCACCAACCGGCGACTCCAGATCGGCAAACTGACTGTCAACCAGCGTAGCTGGCATGTAATGACCGCCGCGCGCAGCTACCCGTTCGGCGGCGACATCGCGCGGCAGGCTGAGGAAGACAAAGCCGAGTCCGGGGACGGCCCGGCGCAGGCGCTCGCGATACTTGCGTTTGAGCGCGGAGCAAGCCAGGACGGGGCGTTGATTCGTCGCGAGCGCGCGAACCAGCTCCGCTGCGAGCTGGTCGAGCCAGCCTGCGCGGTCGTCATCGCCAAGCGGTATGCCGGCGCGCATCTTGGTAACATTGGCCTCCGGATGGAACGCATCGCCCTCAATAAGGAAACCGTCGATTTCCGCCGCAAGCCCCGCCGCCACGCTGCTTTTACCGCAACCGGCCACACCCATTACCACCACTGCCGACATTGATTCGTTCATTCCAGCCTCATACCACTCAAAGATAGCGCTATCTCAACTATTCGCAAAAAACGGCCGCTCACGGCCGATCTACCCAGTGTTTATAACCTTTACAGCAGGGACGCTCACTGCACTTTCAGGTTTGTGCAACGTTACAGGTAGCGCTATCCTAGACAAATTATGACAAATACGACACACAGGAAAACCCGAAGTACGGGTCGGCCGACGCTAGAACAAGTGGCGCAGCGTGCCGGCGTCAGCACGATTACGGCATCGCGCGCATTGCGCGGTGTGAATACCGTCGCGCCTGACCTTGTGCAGCGAGTCAAGGACGCGGCGCAAGAATTGGGATACGTAACCAACGCGGCAGCGCGAGCGCTCGCGTCGTCGCGTAGCGACGCCGTCGCGGTGCTGGTGCCGTCGCTGTCGAATCTGGTTTTCGTCGATGTCCTCGATTCGATCCACAGCGTGCTGAGACCGCAGGGCTTTGAAATCCTGATCGGCAACTCGCATTACGCACGTGACGCCGAGGAGGATCTCGTGCGCCATTACCTTGCCTCGCCGCCGAGCGGGATGATCGTGGCCGGATCCGATCGCACGGAAGCGGCCCGGCGCATGATCGACGCGAGCGGCGTGCCCTGTGTCCATATCATGGAAATGTCGCGCGGCCCCGGCGTACATTGCGTCGGCTTTGCACAGACCGGTGCCGGGCAGGCGGCAGCCGAGCACCTGCTTGCGCGCGGCCGCAGGCGCAACGCGTTTGTCGCAGCGCAACTCGACCCCCGGATCATGCAACGTGGCGACGGTTTTCGCCGCGCCTTGCAGGAAGCAGGACTGTATGACCCGGCGCTCGAATTTTTATCGCCAGCGCCTTCTTCCGTAGGATTAGGCTGCGATCTGTTCGCGCAGATTCTGGAGCGGCGTCCGGATGTCGATGGCATCTTTTTCGGCAATGACGACCTTGCCCACGGCGCGCTGCTGGAAGCGTTGCGCCGGGGGGTATCGGTGCCCAGCGACATTGCAATGGTCGGGTTCAACGACTTGCCCGGATCGGCGCATTCGTTCCCCCGCCTGACCACGATCCGTACGCCTCGCGCTGAAGTCGGCCGGCGCGCGGCGCAAATGCTGCTCGCCATGATTCGCGGAGAGCCGGTGCGCGAGCCAGTGATCGATCTCGGCTTCGAACTTGTAGTGCGCGAGAGTTCCTGAGTCGATACGCTGCACAAACCGCATGCATTTGCTTATGCAGCGCGTTGCCGACGCCCTCACCGATGACCGCATTGATTCCGTCACTTCGCAATCGCGGTCGCGTAAGGCACGGCGTCTTTGAGTTGACGATTTTAATTTGCACTACAAACGAAGCGCCGTTATCAAAATATTTTTGACGCTCACGTTCGAGCACCTCTCAGCCGCGAGAACGATTACCGCGCAGTCACCTTCAACACTCAAAGAAGCAGCCGACGTCATGGCGCCGCGCCTTACCCTCTAAACTACCAACAACGTTCTTCAGGCGCGACGACCCAAATCCTAAGACGTCTTGACTTTCGAGACCACGAAGACGATACCGCCGGTATTGTCGGCTTTCACCGTCGCTCCATAAAGCGTGGTGGTGGTCGAGTCGTACAGCCCCATGCCGAGCATATTCAGCGAATTATATGTACAGGTGGTCGCGGCAAACGTGATGTTTAGATCGTATGCATTGTTCGTCAGATGAGGCGCGATCGTTCCGGAAAAAAAGCAACCGCTGGCACTGGCGCCAGTTACCGCACCCGTTGGAAGAACACTCATAGTAAGGTCCTCAGTACCGCCAGCCGTAGTCCCCACCGTGCCGGTATAAATGCCGGCCACGGTCGTTAAAGCGGGCGTAGCAGAAGACAGTGCACTGTCATACGTCGAACTGAACGTGGTCGCGATACCGTCGCCATTATGCGTAATGGTTCCGCTCATCGATGCTGCCGTGACATAACTGGCAGACAACGTGCTGGCTGCAACGCCTGTGCTCAAACCTGTGGTTTGCACCTGGTAATCCAACGCTGTCGACGAGCTGAAGCTTCCTCCCTTCCCGCTGCCGGTACCAATGATTACGCCACCAACCGGATTAGTTGTAGTAGTCGTGGTTGCTGCTGTCGTGCCGCTCGCCGGGACCACCGTAGTTGTAGGCAGACCACTATAAAAATAGTAGTAGGTGCCGTTGGTCAGCACCATCGACTCGATCACCCGCGAATCGCTGGTAGTGCCGTTGTAAATACCGACAAAGCTGTCAGGCGGTGGCGGAGTCGAGCTGGAACTATTTCCCCCTCCGCCACACGCGGTCAGAATGGACGTGAGCAGCACCGGTAGGGCCAACCGTTTGATCATATTAGTGCTCTTATAATAATGAATCGCCGAATAGTATTCGCCGATACGGCTTCCCCAATCGGGGCCGCCTAGGGATCGTCTGCAAACAATGCAGATTTACGTGCATATAGTGAAAAGGGGTATGCGCGTGAGCCGCTTACCTGCTGCGGGTTCACGGCCATCACATTCACAACAGACTTGCCTTTGTCCAGTTCGACGCTCCGGCGGCCTGCATTCAGCGATGCGATTCCTGTTTGAGCAGGATAGTGCGGATGGGGTTTTGCGATTCCGGGAGAAGGCATCGTGATTCGAAGGTGATTACAAGATATTTCCGTTGGCCGCCTCCAGGTAAGTAAGGAGGTCGGCCTTCGCGTCGAGACCTTTTCCGCAACCGCATGCGACGTCGGCGTGTAGTGGTCGTCTCTACGCATCTGATAGTTCGTAGCCAATCATTCGATGCATTTTCAATCGGGCTCATATACGCCCGTATGACTGGGGAGGAGCATCGCCTAGTCGTTTCCCCTTAGCGAAGCAGCGCCGGCCCCTTGCCGGATGCGTCGCGCGCTATACGGCCGTATAACGGGATTACTCCATCGAGGCATCGCGCGACCCCACCGTAGAATAGATTCTCCCTTCTGCGCTAACTAACCTACAGTCATCGCGATCAGCACACCTCCGATGACTTCGGGAAAGTTCCCCCGATACCTTCGTCCTCATCTCCTGTGCAGAACCGCGACCCAGTAGCAGGCCCTTCTCGTGCCCGCAAATTACTGCGCCTAACCGTGTTTCCTTTAATCGCCGCACCCTTTCAAAGGAATTAACCGTGTCGCCTGTTCTGCACACCTGGCTCTTTATCGGCGCCAACGCCTACGTTGAATTCACATTTGTCTCATGGCTGAACAGGAGCGTCTACCGGCGTACGGTCGACTACTCCGTGGTTTGCCTCCAGTAGGCCCGCGTGCTGTCGCCCTGCGGTTGCGCAATCACAGCCTCGACTCTTACTGACAAGAGGAAGAGCAAGACGATGTTGAACGATAACCCCCGCCATGCACCCATCGAACTTTCATCCGAGACAAATATTTCGTATTCTTCCCCTGCGCTCAAGAGCGCGGTTCCCGCAAGGTCCTGGCGCCCTCTCGCCGCCTCTGCGGGTATGGGGAGAATTGGCCGGTACAGGCCGGCACGCCATGAAGCGACGCCGATCGACCCGGACCCCTGGCGTCGCACACTCGCCGCGCTCCAGCAGTTCAATGCTGCGCGTGGCGAGTTCCCTCATGAGCTCATGTACTCGAGATTACGTGCGCGGCCGAACATGGCCCGCGCGCAAGTGCCTACGTTCACCGTGAACGTCCTTGCCATGTAATCAAACTTCGTGAAAAAGCAACGTCCCGAGGTGAGCCATGAATCCAGTCATCGAGAACGACATTCTTCACGTGAGCCGCATCATGCGTGCGTCCATTTTTCAATGTGCACCCCATGTGATGCGGCCTGATTACTGGCATGCCCGGCTGTCGTTGTTGCTGGAAGAGCCAGGGTTGCTTGAGATGCAACGATGCACCGTCATGGGGTTGCTCAGGGAGCTCGCAGATATCGAAGGACATCTTGCGGACGCCCGCACCGGAACAGCGGATGCGGGACTGCTCGCGGTAGCCCAACGATAACCGGCAGGCGACCTGACCAACGGTGTTGCTTGGCGAACTCGCGAATGCCCGCGAGCACGCTGGCGAGTCCAACCGTGTCGGCATACATCATCGGACCGCCGCGATGGCGCGGAAAACCATCACCCGTGCAATAAACGAGGGGGTGCAAAGCTATGCGCTGACGCACGACCTGCGCGCCTTCGTTAATCATGGCAGCCATATAGCGCCGGATAATATGAGGATTCGACCGCGATCGTGGGCTTTCATATCACGACGGCCTGGCCCCGCAAGATGATGTTGGTATGATTCCCCGACCAATCGATGTGGTCTGCAAGGTTTTGAACCAATAGCGGAGGCCGATCCAGGACACTCGCCGGCAACGCACGTCCTGGTCACGCGAACGAAATGAAAGCCCTGGAATTTTTACGACAAGCAGTTTTGCTGTGAGCTGACTCAAACTCAAGATGGCAATCGATATCACCGGCCGGACGTTTGGCAGGCTTACCGCTGTAGCACGCGAGGATGGTTCTCGCTGGCTTTTCAAATGTGCGTGCGGCGTCGAAAAGGTACTCAACGCTCAAAGCGTCAAGTACCGCAAGACTTTATCGTGCGGCTGCTTGCGTCAGATTGAAATAGCAGCCGGCCATCGCTTTGGCCAACTCACTGCCTCTCACTACGTGAATCACGGCAAGAACGGTGCACGCTGGTTTTTCCAGTGCGACTGCGGGTCCGGGAAGATCTTTGCGTCCAGTTACGTACGAAGCGGCCTCCGAACGTCGTGTGGATGCCGCGGGCGGGCTGCCAAGGTCGTTCGCGTGGAACAACCGGGCGCGGACGTCTGGCCGTTTCCAAAGTGGCCCAGGGAGCGTGGCGGATAAGCGGAGGATAAGCGGCCCTCAAGAGATAATCCCCTGCAGTCACATCGTGACCGGGTGATGCCATCTTGTCAGCGTGCGGTCACGGTGACCGCACGCTGCCTTACTCGTTTCCAGCCTACCGTCGCGACGAAAGCCGGCGCACGACGGACACAAGCCTGTCGACCTCATCGCAGGTGTTGTAAAAAGCTAGCGACGGCCGCACGGTCGCCTCCACGCCAAAACGCCTGAGAATCGGCTGGGCGCAATGATGACCTGAACGCACGGCAATCCCTTCTTCGTTCAACGCCTGCCCGACCTCTTCCGTCTCATAGCCTTTCAGCACGAACGACAATACGCTGGCTTTATTCTTCGCTGTACCGATCAAACGCACGCCTGGGACCGGCTGCAATACGCTCGTCGCGTAGGCCAACAGATCGTGTTCGTAGCGCCCGATATTCTCGATACCCACACGCGTCACGTAATCGATCGCAGCCCCAAGGCCTACCGCATCGGCAATGTTGCCCGTGCCCGCCTCGAAGCGATTTGGCGGCGCCTGGAACACAGTCCGCTCGAACGTCACGTCCGCGATCATGTTGCCGCCGCCCTGCCATGGCGGCATGTCCTCAAGCAGATCGCGTTTGCCATAGACCACGCCGATACCGGTCGGGCCGAACAGCTTGTGACCCGAAAACACGAAGAAATCAGCATCGATTTCCTGCACGTTCACCCGCATGTGCGAGACCGATTGCGCGCCGTCAACCAGCGCCCGGGCGCCTGCACGATGCGCCATTGCAACAATCTCCTGCACCGGCACAACGGTACCCAATGCGTTCGACACCTGCGTCACCGAGACGATCTTCGTGCGGCTGTTGAGCAGCTTCTGATACTCGTCGAGACGGACCTGACCGGAGTCGTCGACAGGAATCACGCGCAGCGTCGCGCCCTTTTGTGCGGCGAGTTGCTGCCACGGCACGATGTTGGCGTGATGCTCCAGATGCGAGACGATGATCTCGTCGCCCTCGCCAACATTTTGCACGCCCCAGGTCTTCGCAATCAGGTTGATGCCTTCCGTCGTGCCCCGCACGAAGATGATTTCTTCCGCCGAAGCGGCGCCAATGAAGCGCCTCACCGTATCGCGCGCCCCTTCGTATGCATCGGTTGCACGTCCTGCCAAGGCATGCGCGGCACGGTGAATGTTCGAGTTCTCGTGCGCGTAGAAATACGACAGGCGGTCGATAACCGATTGAGGTTTGTGCGTGGTCGCGGCGTTGTCGAACCAGACGAGCTGACGTCCGTTCACGCGCTCTTGCAGAATCGGGAAGTCGCGACGAATAGCGTTGACATCAAATGGCGGATGCGCCGAACCGGTCTGCGGTAAATGCTCATTCGAATGCGGCGCACGCGCGTTGTCGAGAAAATAGAACGCGCCGGCACGATCAGGCTCGCCACCGGCCGCCCCAGCCCGCTCACGGCTGTTGAACGGAAGCAAGTCATCGATAGATGGCAGACCGAACGATTCAGCCGTCGGTACATCATGACCAGGCAACGGCAGTTCGCGGTTCGCGCCGGATGACGCGCCCGCGTCCCGCAGGAAATAGAACGGCGACGCCGCCGGTTGATCTCGTTGCGCACCATCGGGCACGCCGACGCCAAGCGCAGCGCTGCCGAAGCGCGGTTCCAGCGCCGGCGCGGCGCTCGTCACAGAGTCAGGTACGTTGTTTTGCGAAACGGCATGTGGCGCCAGCGCCGGCACGCGATTGCCCAATGACAAGACGTGCGTAGGCGCCGACGGAAGCAGGTTGGCGCCCGGCGCCTTGCCCTGTGGAAGGCTCAGGCCCGGCACGCCCGTCCCTGCACCGCCCGGCCCCGCCAACGGCGACCCCGGAGGCGCCGGATTGCTCGCGGAAGCGAGCACAGGCGCAGCCACCGGCAACCCTGCCGAGAGCGACTCACCACTGCCACTGCCAAGGCTCGCCAGCGCGGGCGTAGCACTACCAGCACTGCCCGGTAACGCCGTAAAGAACGCCGTTGCAAGACGCGACAACGTGGCCACGTCCGGCAAGCCCGCAGGTGCCGCGCCCTGTGGAACATCGGACAGCGAAGCGCCGCTCACTGGCTTACTTGTAGGTGTCAGGATAGTCATGGTACTTGGCGATCTCCACGTCATCCAGAACCGCCAGTGCGTCCGGCGAGTGCACTGCGAGCGAGCAATACAGCGAAATCAGGTACGAGGCAATCGCATGGTTGTTGATCCCCATGAAGCGCACCGAAAGCCCTGGCCCTTGCTCGCCTGCCACACCCGGCTGGAACAGGCCAACCACGCCTTGCCGCTTGTCGCCTACGCGCAGCAAAAGGATCTTGGTCTTGCCGTCGGCGACAGGAACCTTGTCCGACGGGATCAACGGAATGCCACGCCACGTGAGGAACTGGGAACCGAACAGGCTCACGGTGGGCGGCGGCACACCGCGACGCGTGCACTCGCGCCCGAACGCTGCGATGGCGAGCGGATGCGTCAGGAAAAACGCGGGCTCTTTCCAGACGCGCGTCAGCAGTTCATCGAGATCATCAGGGGTCGGCGCGCCGGTCAGCGGAAACACGCGCTGTTCTTCAGCAACATTCGCCAGCAGACCGTAATCCGGGTTATTGATGAGCTGGCTTTCCTGCAATTCCTTGATCGTTTCGATCGTCAGGCGCAGCTGTTCCTTGATCTGATCATGCGGACTACTATATAGATCCGACACACGAGTCTGCACGTCGAGGACCGTGCTGACCGCGTTGAGAAAATACTCGCGCGGGTTTTCATCGTAGGGAACGAAGGTCCGGGGCAGTTCGCTTTCGTCTTCACGTTGCGTGCAGGCCGCTTTCACTTCCTCGGGATTCTTGACCTGGTTCAAGCGGTAGATACCGGCTTCGACCGGCACCCATTGCAACAAGTGCGTGAGCCATCGCGGCGTGATGGTCGATAGCTGGGGAACGGTCTTGGTGGCATTGGCTAGTTGCCGTGCTGCGTTATCGCCGAGCGCCGTCTGGCCGCCCACAGTTGCCGTCATGTGTAGCTCCGAAGTCTATAGAAGAAAAACGGGAATGCTTATCAGGAGACGTCATTATCAAGACGACGGACCCAGTCATTCAACATGCTATAGACGGCATTTCGGAAAAAATGATCACCCTGGCCCGGTCACCGGCTCGGGTTGTAATAACTTCGCCATGGGAACGTCCAGCGCGCGGGCGAGCTTGTGCACCGTGATGATGGATGCCGTCACGCGGCCGCGTTCGATCTCGCCAATATAAGAGCGGTTCAGGCCGGCGTGTTCGGCAAGCTGCTCCTGCGACCAGGCCTGCGCCTCACGTAAAAGCCTGACGGCTGCGCCGAAGTTGCGGACGACTTCGGTCATGACACGGTCGCTGCAACGCGCTGTTGCACGCCGTCATTGCGCGAGATGGCCTGCGTGACGTTCGCGCCCGGTGCAACGTCGTGCGTAAGCCATACGTTGCCGCCGATCACCGCTCCCCGGCCGAGCGTGACGCGGCCGAGAATCGTGGCGCCCGCATAGATCACGACTTCATCTTCCACTATCGGATGCCGCGCCAGTCCTTTCTCCAGATGCCCTTCTGCATCGCGGGGGAAACGTTTCGCGCCGAGCGTGACAGCCTGATACACGCGCACGCGATCGCCAATGACCGTGGTCTCGCCAATCACCACGCCCGTCCCATGATCGATGAAAAATCCTTTGCCTATCTGAGCGCCCGGATGGATGTCGATGCCGGTTGCGCCATGCGCCAGTTCAGCCACAATGCGCGCAAGCAGGCGAAGGTCGAGCTTGTATAACTCGTGCGCCAGCCGGTGATGAATCATGGCGAGAATGCCGGGGTAGCAAAGCAGCACCTCGTCCACACTGCCGGCGGCCGGATCGCCGTGATAGGCGGCGAGCACGTCGCTATCAAGGAGCGTGCGGATCTCGGGAAGCCTGGCCGCGAACGCACGAACCGCAATGCCGGCACGTGTAGCGATGTTTTCATCGTCACGCGACAGATGACGATCGCGGTATTGCAACTCCAGTTGCGCCTGGGCGAATAGGCCATGCAGGGCTGAATCGAGTGCATGACCCACGTAGAAATTCTCGCTTTCCTGACGAAGGTCGTGCGGTCCAAGCCGCATCGGAAAAAGCACGCCCTTCAACGTGTCCACAATATCCGCCAGCGCCTCGCGCGCCGGTAGTTCGCGCCCGCCCGGTTCGAGCGAACGCTTCTGCACTTCACGCCATTGCTGGCGCACCGTCTGAAGCGATTGGACGATGTCGTCGATGTCAAATGCGGCCACAGTCGGAGATCCTTCGGCGTCAAGCCATTAGAGGTTGATCAATCCTGAATCCACGGCAAACCCTGAAAGCGCCAGCCATCCTGCACGCCTCGCCGCTGCTGCGAATCCAGTCCCCCTTCGAAACCTTCAAGGACATTGAACACTTGCGTAAAGCCTGCTTTCGCCGCAGCTTCCGCTGCAAGCGCTGAACGATTGCCGCTGCGGCAGAGCAGCAACACGACTGCGTCCTTGCCGGTCTTGGCTTCCAGCTCCCGGACAAAGCGCGGGTTGCGCGTAAGCGATGTGCCTGTCGCCCAGGCCACATGGATGCTGCCAGGCACGTAACCCACGAACTTGCGCTCTTCGGCCGTTCTGACATCCACAAGCACCGCTGAGCCCGACTCGAGCAGCGCAAACGCGTCGCGAGGTGAAACGCCTCCCGCGTAAGGCAACTGGTTTGCTGCCGCTGCGGCCCGCGCCGCATCCAATGCCGCATGAGATTCGTGAATTACACCTTCTTCCAATTCAACTGCCATGACGTCTCCTTGTACTGTCACTTGAAAACTCATCGAGGCCAAAGGGTTGTCATAGGAAATGCAACCGTCTATAGCCATCAATTGACACTATGAAAGAGGCCGCTCAGAAGCAGAACCAATAAAAACGTATTTCTAAAGAAGGCTTCGCCACATCGGTAATCATTGGAGGAAAAATGATCGTTCCAGGTACCTGCGACTTCCGCGTAATTATTGAAAGAAAACGAGGCCGGAGCGAAGGCCGAGGGTTTGCCTCAATCCGGAGACGGGACGACAGCCGCCGGGGGCGCCGTCACGCGCAGCTCAGCACTCGGCGCGCGTCCCAGCAGCAGGCGAGTCGCCAACGCATCGAGCGATGTGCACAGAATCAGATAGACAAGTCCCACGAACAGGAAGATCTGCACCGGATAAATCATGAGCCGGCTATTGACCTGGTTGGCGAGAAACGCGAGTTCCGGCACGCCGACGATGTAAGCCAGCGACGTATCCTTGACGAGGGACACCCATTGGTTAATGAACGACGGCGCCATGATGCGGATGGCTTGCGGCAGCTGTACGTGACGCATCGCTTGCCAGCGCGTCAGCCCCAGCGACAGCGCCGCTTGGCGCTGTCCGCGCCCCACTGCTTCGATACCCGCATGAACCGAATGCGACAGGTAGGCGCCGCCGATCAGCGATAGCGCAGCCACGACCGTCGCCAAACCCGGCACGTTGATATGCAGCACAACCGGCAGCAGGAAGAAGGTCCAGAAAATCAGCATCAGTACGGGTATGGCGCGAAAGAACCCGATTCCCGCGAGCAGGATCAGGTGGATCACCCCACGCGTCATGGCAAGCCCGATGCCTCCTGCCAGCCCGAGGATGGCGGACGACACGGCGGAGATAGAGGCCATCACCAGCGTCAACGCAGCGCCGCCCAACGGACCATCGGGAAACGTGCCGACGAGCAAGTACGGCAGATTGGACAGGATGGCGGAAAAGGCGTCGTTCATCGGCGCACCGCCGCTCGCGAACCGCTGCGCTGGACTACCACGAGTGCAACTTCCAGCATCGCGATGGTCAGTATGTACAGCAAGGTTGCCATGCCAAATGCCTGAAACGTCTTGAAGGTTTCGGTATCCACCTGACGCGACGAATACGAGAGTTCCGCCAGCCCGATCGCCATGGTCAACGACGAGTTCTTGACGATATTCATGTACTGACCGAACAAGGGCGGCGTCGCGATGCGCACCGCTTGCGGCAAGATCACGTGAACAAATGCGGCTAACGGCGTGAGTCCAAGGGCGGCTGCCGCGTTGTGCTGCCCCACTGGAACACCCGATAATCCCGAGCGGAATTCCTCGCCAATGAAGGTGGTCGAATAACAGGTCAACCCGATCCAGCCGGCCACGAATTCAAACGATGGCCAATGCAACTTGAACACGCCGAAATCCACCGCATGTTGCGTGTTCAACCAGGTCATTGTCGTTTCGGGCAAAAGCGTCGCCACGCCGAAATACCAGAACAGCAATTGCACGATCAGCGGTGAGTTGCGAAATACCAATACATAGAGCGCGGCGGCACGACGCATGGGCGCCGCGCGCGAAGTGCGCGCAAGGGCAAGCAAGCAGCCACATAACGTCGCCGTGACCATCACCGAGACCGACAATCCCAGCGTCATACCGAAGCCCTGGAGCAGCCAGATCAGGTACTTCGGGGCAAGCCATCCGTTCATTGGAATCATTCAGCTAAACACGATTGGAAAATTGAAATGCCAAGCCCGGTTCGACCGTGAACGGTCGAACCGGGCTTGGCCGAACACGCAGCGATCAGCTCTTCTGCGGGTCGCCGATCTTGAACAAACGCGGCAACGGCGCACGGCTTTTCGGCCCGAACCACTGGTCGTAGATGTGGCTCGCGGTGCCGTTTGCTTCGAGACCCGTCAGCGTGTCATTGACGAAACTCAGCAGCCGCGGCTCGCCCTTCGGGACACCCACGCCCTCATAGTCGTTCGATATGGTGAAAGCCGGGATCTCGTACTTGTCGCGGTCCGGCACGTTGGCGAGCAAGCCGACGAGTTTCGGGCCATCCTGCGTGATTGCCTGGACATTACCCGTTCGCAGCGCAGCGAATGCAAAAGGTGTGTCGTCATAAGCTACGATCGTTGCCCGCGGAAACTGCGCACGAACCTGTTGCTCGTTGGTCGTGCCTTTATCCGCGCCAATGCGCAGGTCGTTCAGTTGATCCGGCGACTTCAGCGTGCCCTTCTTCGCGATGAACTGCGTACCCGACGCGAAGTACGGCGTGCTGAAGTCGACTTCCTTCTTGCGTTCGTCGGTGATAGTGAAGTTCGCGAAAACCAGATCCACTTTCTTCGATGTCAGAAATGCAATGCGGTTAGCCGGATTGGTCGGCTGGATTTCAAGCTTGACGCCGAGTTTGTCAGCAACCGCTTTCGCGTAGTCCACGTCAAGTCCGACTATCTTGTTGGTCTTCGGATCGACGAAGCCGAAGGGCGGATTGCTGTCAAAAGTCGCCACGCGAAGTACGCCGGCCTTCTTGATATCGTCGAGGCGATCAGCATGCGCCAGGCTCGACATGATCAGCAGCGACCCCATGAAAGCTGCGGTGAAAAGTTTGATTTTCATTATGTGTTGGTCTGCGCAGTTATAGATAGAGCGAGCACGCACGCGTGCATCACAGCCGGAATGTAGCAGCGAACCGGGCTGTAACGAACCATCGATTCGTGTTGTGCTAAGCGTCAGACGGAATAATCAATACAGGGACAGCTTGACGCCATCACAAGCCGCGCCGATGGTCAAGACGTGTCGCGTGACAGGCGTGATGTGTGCTCGCGAAGCGCTGCGGCCAAATGCTAAACGCCGATAACGTTTCATGTATTCGTTATTGGATCGCGCCACGACAGATTCCTATACTCGATTCCCGTTAGCACCCGCCTGTGAAGAGTGCTACTCATTCACCATAACGGAAATCCAACCATGAGCCTACGTCCGCTCCACGACCGCGTGATCATCAAGCGCCTTGACCAGGAAACAAAAACCGCATCGGGTATCGTGATTCCCGAAAGCGCCGCCGAAAAACCCGACCAGGGCGAAGTCATTGCCGTCGGACCCGGTAAGCGTGATAGCGATGGCAAGCGCATCGAGCCTGACCTGAAAGTCGGCGAGCGCGTGCTCTTCGGCAAATACTCGGGCCAGCAGGTCAAGGTCGACGGCAACGAACTGCTCGTGCTGCGCGAAGAAGACATTGTCGCCGTGGTCACCCAACAATAACGGAGCTTCAGAAATGGCAGCCAAAGAAATTGTCTTTAGCGACAACGCACGATCGAAACTGGTCGAAGGCGTCAACATCCTCGCCAATGCAGTGAAGGTAACGCTTGGGCCCAAAGGCCGTAATGTAGTGCTGGAACGCAGCTTCGGCTCACCGGTCGTGACGAAAGACGGCGTGTCGGTCGCGAAGGAAATCGAGCTGGCCGACAAGCTGCAAAATATCGGCGCGCAACTGGTGAAGGAAGTCGCCTCGCGCACCAGCGACGACGCCGGCGACGGCACTACTACTGCCACCGTGCTGGCACAGGCGATCGTACGCGAAGGGCTGAAATACGTGGCGGCGGGTCTCAATCCGCTGGACCTGAAGCGCGGCATCGACAAGGCCGTGATTGCCGCTGTCGAAGAACTGAAAAAGATCAGCAAGCCCACCACGACCAGCAAGGAAATCGCCCAGGTCGCGACCATCTCGGCGAACGGCGAGGAATCGATCGGCCAGCGGATCGCAGAAGCGATCGACCGTGTCGGCAAGGAAGGCGTGATCACGGTCGAGGACGGCAAGTCGCTCGACGATGAACTCGATGTGGTTGAAGGACTGCAATTCGATCGCGGCTACCTGTCGCCCTATTTCATCAACGATCAGGATAAACAGGTCGCCGTTCTCGACGATCCATTTGTTCTGCTGCACGACAAGAAGGTATCGAATATCCGCGATCTTCTGCCGGTGCTGGAACTGGTCGCGAAGGCGGGACGGCCGTTGCTGATCATCGCTGAAGATGTCGAGGGCGAGGCTCTTGCGACGCTCGTGGTCAACAACATCCGTGGCATTCTTAAAACGGTGGCGGTTAAGGCGCCGGGCTTTGGCGATCGCCGCAAGGCACTGCTTGAAGACATCGCCATCCTGACCGGCGGCCAGGTGATCGCTGAGGAAACCGGCCTCACGCTGGAAAAGGCGACGTTGGCAGAACTGGGCCAGGCCAAGCGCATTGAAGTAGGCAAGGAAAACACTATCGTGATCGACGGCGCCGGAGACACGAAGAATATCCAGGCGCGCGTCAAGCAGATCCGCGTGCAGATCGAAGAGGCGAGTTCCGACTACGATCGCGAAAAGCTGCAGGAGCGTGTCGCGAAACTGGCCGGCGGCGTGGCGGTGATCAAGGTGGGCGGGGCAACCGAGATCGAGGTCAAGGAGAAGAAGGACCGTGTTGACGATGCACTGCACGCGACGCGTGCGGCAGTCGAGGAAGGCATTGTGCCGGGTGGCGGCGTCGCGTTGATCCGCGTCAAGCAGGCAATCAGCGGCCTGAAGGGCGCCAACGCAGACCAGGATGCCGGCGTGAAGATCGTGCTGCGCGCATTGGAAGAACCATTGCGCCAGATCGTCACGAATGCGGGCGAAGAAGCAAGCGTGGTCGTCGCAAGGGTCGCCGAGGGTACGGGCAACTTTGGCTACAACGCGCAGACCGGTGAATACGGCGATCTGGTCGAATCGGGCGTGCTCGATCCGACCAAGGTCACGCGCACTGCGCTGCAAAACGCGGCATCGATTGCGGGCTTGCTGCTCACGACCGATGCAACGGTAACCGAAGCGCCGAAAAACGCGGCCCCTGCTGTGCCTGGGGGCGGACCGGGCGCGGGCGGACCGGGCTTCGATTTCTGAGGCTTTCCCATCGCTTTTCCATTGCTTTTCCATTGATAAGCACGTCGGCGCTTACAGGTTCAGACGCTCCGACGTGCCTTCCAGATTCACTACACAGCGCTTTCCCCGGTTCTCCGCTTTCGCAATCTTCTCTTCATGTAGTCCTTATCAATCCTTCCGCTCTCCATGCGCGAGTGTGCCGTCACTTCCCGTTCTGAAAACCCATGGTCACAATAGCCAGCCAGCTCGCCGAACCGTTCAACGATGCAGTGCGAGCACTACTGCCTGATGTTCGCGTAGTAGGTATACCGCGAGGAGTGCCGGCCGAACTGCCCGATGAGGCGTCGATCCTGATCGCCGCGCCGATCATCATACGGGGCGCGCGGGCACCGGAGCATGCCCCCGCGGGGTGGCCATTCGGGCTGCGCTGGGTGCAACTCGGTTCATCAGGAATCGACTTTTATCCGCGCTGGTTCTTCGAGGGGCTGTCAGTTACCACCGCACGCGGCACCTCTTCAACAGCGATTGCCGAATTCGCGTTGGCGGCGATCTTTGCCCATGCGAAACACCTGCCGGACATCTGGATTCACGACGCCCGGCAATGGGCATTGACCCCACTCGCAACCGTGCAAGGCAGCACGGTTGGCATATTCGGCTTTGGTTCGATCGGCCAGGCACTTGCGCAGAAAGCGCTCGCGCTCGGCGCTCGGGTCATTGCAGTGCGGCGTCAAAGTTCTACCGCGCCGGACCTGCCGGGCGTCACGCTTGTTCCCGATATCGGCGCACTCGTGCAAGAAGCCGACCATCTCGTACTCGCGGCGCCGGCTACGGCAGCAACCCGCCATATCGTCAATCGGGAGTTACTTGCACGGGCGAAGCCGGGACTGCACGTGATCAATGTCGCGCGCGGTTCGCTGATCGACAACGAGGCGTTGCTTGAGGCCCTTGCCGACGGTCGTATCGATGCGGCATCGCTCGACGTGACCGAGCCGGAGCCGCTGCCGGCTGGGCATCCGTTCTATACACATCCGCGCATTCACCTGTCGCCACACACGTCAGCGATCGGCCCACACAATGCTGCCGAGCTGGCCCGCAAGTTCGCGCGCAATTTCAGCGCCTTTACTCACGGTGCGTCGCTGGAAGATCTTGTCGATATCCATCGGGGCTATTAGACAAACGATCCGTGCCGCCTTTATTCGATCCAGGCATAACCTTCGACCTCAATATGCTTTGTGGAACCAAACACCCCTTGTTACAGTCCCGCCGAAGGCTTTCGGCTTCGCTCATTGAACCCGAAATAGCAATTAATAAACCCCTGAGGAGTCACCCATCATGAAAATTTTCCAAATCTTGCTGCTTGCCGGCATCGTTCAGTTGACTGCTATATCAACTGCCTTCGCAGCCGACGATCTGGCAAGCATCAAGAGCGCCGGTGTCATCAAGATCGGCACCGAAGGCACTTACGCCCCCTTCACCTACCATGATGCATCGGGCCAGTTGACAGGCTTCGATGTAGAAATCGGCCAGGCCATTGCAAAGCGCATAGGCGTTAAACCGGAATTTGTTGAAGGCAAGTGGGACGGTCTGATTGCCGGGCTCGATGCAAACCGCTACGACGCCGTCATCAACGAGGTTGCAATCACCGACGCCCGCAAGGCCAAGTACGATTTCTCGCAGCCCTATATTGCATCCCATGCAGCGCTGATCGTGCGCTCGGATAACACGACAATCAAAAACTTCGATGATCTGAAAGGCAAGAAGTCAGCCAATACCCTGACCAGCAACTTCGGCAAGATCGCCAAGGATCACGGCGCGGACGTGGTCGGTGTGCAGGGCTTCAACGAATCAATTGATCTGCTGACGTCCGGCCGCGTTGATGCGACTGTGAACGACAGTCTCTCCTTCCTCGACTTCAAGAAGCATAAGCCGGACGCGAAAGTGAAGATCGCAGCAATCGATAATTCGGCTGACAGCGAGTATTCGGGGGTCATCATCCAGAAGGGTAATCCGCAGCTTCTGGCCGCCATTGACAAAGCACTTTCCGAGATTAAAGCAGACGGTACCTACAAGCAAATCTCGGAGAAATACTTCGGTAAGGACGTATCGAAGTAGCATTGCGGTCAGCATTTCCCATACCCATTTTTAGAGGTCCGAAATATGCCAGCCTGGCTCCACTTGATGGTTGAGTCGCTCTGGCCACTCCTGTATGCAGGACTCGTGTTCACGGTGCCGCTCACCATCGCGTCGTTTGCACTCGGCTTGACACTGGCATTTGCGGTCGCACTCGTGCGACTGTTCGGACCGCGTTGGGCTGTCAAGATTGCACAGTTTTACGTATGGCTGATCCGGGGCTCACCGCTGCTGGTGCAACTCTTCGTGATTTTCTACGGCCTGCCCAACGTCGGCATCGTGCTGGACCCGCTCACCGCGGCAATTATCGGCTTCTCGTTAAACGTGGGCGCCTACAACTCGGAAGTGATCCGGGGCGTAGTCGAATCGATTCCCAACGGACAATGGGAAGCCGCGTATTCCATGGGCATGACGCGCTCGCAGGCACTGCGGCGGACAATCTTGCCGCAGGCTGCACGCGTCGCCCTGCCCGCATTGGCGAACTCGTTCATTGCGCTTATCAAGGATACGTCGCTTGCTGCGGTGCTGACGGTGCCCGAGATCTTTCAAGCAGCTCAGCGGATTGCTTCGGTTACCTATGAACCGCTTATCTTGTATACGGAAGCGGCACTGATCTATCTGGTGTTTAGTTCCGTGTTGTCCTCGGCCCAGGTTCAACTCGAAAGAAGACTTGGCCAACATGCACTCTTCAAGAGAGGTCAATGATGATTGCCCTCGATAAAATCCAGAAATCCTTCGGTACGCATCAAGTGCTCAAGTCGGTCGATCTAACGCTCGCGCAGGGTACGGTCACGGCACTGATCGGGCAATCGGGCAGCGGCAAGAGCACGCTCCTGCGTTGCGTGAACCTGCTTGAGGTTCCCGAAGCCGGATCGCTCACGCTGGGTGACGAACGAATCGAATTCAGCAGCTCGGCGAAACCGTCTCGCGATTCGGTCCTCAGAATACGTCGCAAGACCGGAATGGTGTTCCAGAGCTTTCAATTGTTCCCGCACCGGACGGTGATACAGAACGTGATGGAGGGTCTGGTCACCGTGCAGCGATGGGACAAGGAGCGCGCGCGGGCACGAGCAGGCGCGCTGCTGGAGAAGGTAGGTATCTCGCAGAAGGCCGATGCCTGGCCTGCCACGCTCTCCGGTGGGCAACAGCAGCGGGTAGCAATTGCACGAGCGCTGGCGCCCTCGCCGGATATTCTTCTATGCGATGAACCGACCTCTGCGCTCGATCCAGGACTCGCGGCCGAAGTGATCGACGTGTTGAGCCAACTCGCGAAAGAAGGAATGACGATGCTGTTTGCTACGCATGATTTACGTCTGGCCGCGTCGATTGCTCGCGAGGTTGTTTTTCTCAGCGCTGGCAGCGTGATCGAATCGGGCTTGGCAGATGACATCTTCAATCGGCCGAAGAAGCCGGAAACTGCGAGTTTCGTTTCGGTTCTCAACCGGCAAATGTGATTGCGGGGACGCCCGCTGTGAGTCGTGGTGGAGGTTCTTTGGTTGCGTCGTGGTTGGGGGTCTATCTGGGGGGGCTGGGGGGGTCGGTTCTGGGGTTAGCGGTCGGGGTCAATGCCGGGGTGGTGCTTTCGGCCTTAGCGTCTGCGAGAGTCGGATTTTCTCTTTATCACTATTAGCCACTGTGCGTGGCGGCACGTCATTTCTTTGTCCAAAGCGACAAAGAAACGAAGCAAAGAAAACGCTTTAACCGCTCTACCCTAAGTGTCCACAGCGTGCAGTTTCTATTCATAGGTGCCCCAAAAGCACGGTGCTCGCCAGAGCGAAGGATGTTTGAACCCCTCCTTCTCCGAACACGGATACCCACACGCTTCGCCACCAGTGATTGAACCTGCCCAAGGACCACCCCGCGCTATCCGCGGACAACCTCCCTCCAAATTTGGACGCGCCTCGGACCTTGTGGCCAATCAATAGCGCGACGTATGCCGCATATTGCGGTCGCCCGGTTGCAACTGAGAACGTGCAGGGATTCTTATGGATTTGGGCCGTCCTGGCTTCATCGGAAACAGCCGACAGGGACGAGCATGGCAATCAGTCAGCCCTTCGCAACCGACCGGCACGAACGTCCGGTCGGTACGGCACAGCGCGGTACGCCGTGGGTTGCTGCGTCAGGCGGCCTTGGCGGCTCGCGACGCGGGCGCGGCGGTATCCTTCGCGGCCTTCGACGCGGCTGTCGTCGCTGCGTCGAAACTGCTTTCGGCAATTTCGACGGCCTGCTTCGTTGCCTTGTGGACCGTGTCGTACGTGGTATTGGCAGCGGTGATCGTCGACTTCAGCAAGGCCACGGCAGTTTCCGAGCCGGCCGGCGCGTTCTTTGTAAGATCGTCGATAAAGGTCTGCGCGCTCTGGCTATATTCGGCAAGCTGCGCTTCGGCGACCTTGAGGAATTCAGCCTGAGTGCCCGTCAGAATCTCATACACGTGACGGCTATATGCCTGGGCCTTTTCGGTGGCCGGCTGGGTCAGGCCGTTTTGAAGCTTGAGCAGATCCTGCGGGTCTTTCCCGGACAGCGTCTTCTGCGCGGTTTCCTGCGTTTCCGCAAATATTGACTTCGCGGCCTGCAAGTTCAGGAGGGTCAGCTTTTCGACGCCTTCGAACACCTTGTTTGTCAGGCTGAAGAATGTATCGACATGGCTTTTTTGCACTACGGCGAACTGTTCCGGAGAAAACTGGGTCATCTCTATGCTCCTGGGTAGACAGACACTGACGGGCACTGGCGGCTAATTCGAAACATGATGCGAGCGTGGTGCGTCGCAACATGAAGCCCATTCTTCGTGCCACGAGTAAGGATGTCAAATGACATATTCGTGATAGCAAATATGGCGAGCGACCGTGACTCAAGCAGTGCGACGGCTGAGACCCATGACGACCGTACGGCGGCAAGTAGTGCCGCCTTTAGGTGGGAGAGATATCTCATCTCCGATACGATTCAGACCAGGTAATACAGGCGGTCATCCTCTTGCACGGGAGTCTGCTCTACGCCATGCTGCGCGCAGTGGGCACACGTATTCGCATCGGCAATCAGGCTGTATGCGTAACGTACCGCACGCAGCGTCGCCGAATAGCGCTCGTCCTCTTCAGGGAAGAAACGTTCCGGCGGATACCATTCGGAGAACTTCAGGTTGACGAGCGCTGCCAACAGTTCAGGGCGCAGTCCCGCAAGCAAAATAATCCGGCCGTTGTTTTGACTTTCACGCAGAAAATGCTCTAGCTTTTCTATACACACCACGTCTGGATTACGCACCCGCTTGAGCCGCAGGACGACGTGATGGATCCCGCGAGCCTCGACTTGCGCATTGATCGTTTCGAAGTGACGATCCAGCTCCAGTGCAGCGCCGAAGAACAACTCGCCTTCCAGGTCATACACCGCGACAGACGTACATTCCGGGTCGCCCGGCAATCGTTCTCGCACCACCCGCTCCGGACTAACGAACAATTCAGTCGCTTTCAATTTGGCCGCGCGCGGCACGAACAGCACAATGGACACGGCTACGCCGACGAGGATGGCGAACTCGACGCCAATCACAAGCGCCGACAATGCCGTAATCAACACAAGCCCCGCGTCGTAACGAGACGCTCGAAGTGCATAGCGGATCCGTTCGAAGTCAATCAGCCGGAATGCCGTAACAAGCAAAAGACCCGCAAGCGACGCCTTGGGAATGTAGCGTGTCAACGGAGCCAGAAGCAGCACTGCCGCAGCGACGATCACCGCGGTGATCACGCCAGAGAACCGTGTGGCTGCACCCGCCTGGTAATTGATGGCAGAACGCGAAAGGGAACCCGAGCCCGGCAAACACCGGAAAAAGCCGCCCACCAGGTTGGCGAGTCCTTCAGCCATGCACTGACGGTTATAGTCCAGCGGCTGACCGCTCCGATGCGCAATCGATTTGGCAATCGAGAGCGCCTCGAGTAAGCCAAGGAACGCGATTGCAACCGCCGACGACGAGAGCTGCCCAAGCCAGGACCACTTGATCTCAGGGATATGCGGCTCGGGCAGGCTGGCCTTCAACGCGCCGATCACCGAAATCGCCGTCTTGCCTCCTGCCCCTGGCGTCGACCATCCCAGGGCATAAGCAGAAAGGCTCATCACAAGCAGCACCACGAACATATCGAATTGGGGCAGCTTGTAGCGACGCACGGCTTGGCGCAGCGAGAGTGCAAGAGCGACCGTGACAGCACTGATCGCGAGGGCTTTAAGGTTCACTGGATCGCCGTGAACAACGGTCAGCCACAAGCGGTAAAGCACGTGCTGATGGCCAGACCCTTTCTCACGCACGCCAAGCGCATTGCCGATCTGCCCGACTGCCAGAAGCACGGCCGCGCCCGCCATGAAACCCAGGATCACGGATTCGGAAATGTACCGCGTGAGGTCGCCTAGACGGAACACCGCTATCGCTATTTGAATAATGCCGACCATCACGCCGAGCAGGAACATGGCTTCGTAGATGTCAGCGCTTGCATTCGGATCCAGGAACGCGAGCGCGCTGAATACCACGAGGGAAATGGCGCTGGTCGGTCCATTGATCAGGTGCGACGACGATCCGAAGATTGACGCAACAAGCGTCACTACCACGGCAGAGTACAAGCCAAAACGCGGATCGACGCCGGCAATCAGCGCATACGCCATGCCTTGCGGCAAGGATATGGCGGCAACTGTCAGGCCTGCCACCAGATCACGGCGACCCTTTTGCGTTGTGTAGTTGAATTGACTTATCAGTTTCATGCTGAGTTTCATGCCCCACCCTTCTGGATTGCGACGGCGGCGTTTTCGTCAGCCGCTGCGCCGGCAGGACCGATAACCGTATCGAGGATCCCGTTCTCATCGAAGAACTTGTGATTGGCATCGTCCCAACTTTTAGCTATGTCGGTCACATTGAAAAGCTTGATAGGCCTTAACCGGTTAGCGTATTTGCCGGCAATCGCCGCGTTGAAGGGCCGATACCCCGCTTGCGCCACGATCTCCTGCGCAGAATCAGTGAAGAGGTAGTCGAGATAGGCTCGTGCGTAGCGCTCGCTGTGGTGCCGGGCGACGTTCCGGTCGACCCACGCAACGTAGGGCTCGGCAAGAATGCTGACCGGCGGATAGACAATCTCGAGTTCGCCCGGCGTGTCGGCAAGCTCGCGTATTGCTTCGTTTTCCCAGGTCAGTTGAACGTCCCCCACCTTCTCGACAACGAAGGTCGTCGCCGCGCCGCGAGCACCGCTATCGAGGCGCGTGGTGTGGCGGTACAGGGCCGCGAGATAGGCTTGGGCGGCAGCATCGGAACCGCCCCGCGTCGTCGTGGCGCCCCACGCAGCCAGCGCACTGAGCTTCCCGTTGCCTGACGTTCGCGGGTCCGGTGTAATTACCTCGACGCCGGGTTTCACCAGATCGGGCCAATCATGAATGCCTCTCGGATTGCCGCGACGAACCACGAAAACAATGGTCGAGTAGTAGGGCTGGGAATGATGCGGCAGGCGGTCTTGCCAACCATCGGCAATCAGGCCGCGCTTGCGAAGAGCGTCTATATCGGTAAACAGACCTAGCGTCACCACGTCCGCGTCTTGTTGACCGTCAATGACAGAACGCGCTTGCCGCGAAGAGCCTCCATGCGATTGTTTCACCTGCAGGCGAACGCCATTTTCACGCTGATAGTTGGCGACGAACTGCTGATCGAGTCGAACGTATAGCTCGCGGGTCGGATCGTACGAAACATTCAGTATCTGGCGATCGACGTCGCCCTGGACATTTTTGACACCGATCAGCGTGACCGCAACCGCGACGGCCACTACCGCGCCAACGCTCAACCAGGGGATGCGCTTCATGGGTGGCTCTCAAAGCGGTGAAAGTACGTCGCCACGCAAAACGGAAAATCGTAGGCACCAGGGCACATTCGGCAAAGGCAAAGAACGACTGCTATGGTGGATATCGACCGGCATTTTGGGCAGATATACGCAAGCGCCCCATCAGCGCGCCGGTCCGGGTTCGCTATGCGTCAAGAGGCTCAGCGATGTCCATCCAGCCCCGCGAGCCGGACAAAATACCGGCACGAGCACACTGCCGGTGTTGCCATCCTGGCTTACGCTGTCGGCGTCGTCTATATAGGTGCAATCGTCCCCGGCCTTGAGACTGAAGGAAACAGTGCGGTCATCGGCAGCCCGATAAACCGCGTAGTCAGGTGCTCTGGCGTCATTCGAAATAACGACGTGGCGTGCAGCGGCAAAACTGGTCTCTCTTGTCGATTGAGTCTTCCAGCTTGCCTCGACGCAAACCAGAAAAATGGCAATGCCAACCACCCAAAGTGATGTCCGCGACAGGCTCTCGGGAGACGGCGATACGTGGGACATCGGACAGCGCTCCAGACCAAGTTTGCTTCAAAGCAACGCCCGGCAGCCTGGGATGCCGCCTTGCAAGACGGAAAGCCGCGGGGCACTGGCGGATTAACCCCGGGTCGGTAGCGCAGGGCATTCTCATGATGATTGTGGCAAAACACACTGCCTGCCAAGACTATGAGAGCAAGGCGCAAAAAGCAGAAATAATTTAATTTCATTTGAAATTCACAAAGTGGCGCGGATCGATAACCGGTAGCGCCGCTGCCCGGGAATGGCCGAGGAACTAGCGCGATCAAAAGGGCCATATGCATATTTCAATTGCATCGTTGTGGTTGCCGGCGCTGCGTTCTATCGTTGCGCGAAATCTGACTTGGCTCATTTCGGCGAATCCCGCTGCTGCGTCTGTGTGAAGCATGCGATACGACACAACGTGCGTATCGCACATCGCTCCTCGCCTTAGCCGTGCGCCGCCTCGATGAGCGACCACTACGGGACGCTTGGCAATGAATAACTCGAAACAACGAGGACGCAGGACTTTTATCGCTGCGCTTGGCGCAACCATGGCAGGCGTTGCACTGCCTTCGTGGGCCACATACCAGCCAGACCAGTTCAGAATCGGTTACCAAAAGGCGGCCAGTACGCTGGTGCTCCTGAAAGCGCATGGCGCGCTCGAGAAACGACTCGCGCCGCTTGGTGTCAAGGTGTCCTGGAACGAGTTTCCCGCGGGTCCGCAATTGCTTGAAGGGTTGAATGTAGGGGCGATCGACTTCGGCTATGTTGGAGAGGCGCCGCCGGTATTTGCCCAGGCTGCGGGCGCGGATTTTGTCTATACCGCGTACGAGCTTCCCACGCCGCACGCCGAAGGAGTAGTCGTCGTGCAAGACTCTCCGATCAAAAGCGTCGCCGATCTCAAGGGCAAAAAGATCGCGTTCAACAAGGGATCGGACGTCCACTGGTTCATCGTTGCGCTGCTGCGCAAGAACGGTCTCGACTTTCCGGATATCCAGCCTGTCTATCTGGCGCCGGCCGACGCCCGCGCTGCGCTGGAACAGCACGCGGTTGATGCCTGGGCCATCTGGGATCCGTTTCTGGCCGCCGTGGAAGGACAAAGCAACGCGCGTCTCGTTGCAGACGCACAAGGCGTAGCCAGCCATCACCAGTTCTTTTTAAGTCAGCGCGAGTTCGCACAAAAGCGCAAGGATGTGATTGCAATCGCTCTGGAAGAACTGGGCAAGGAAGGACAATGGGTGAAGCAGAATTTCCCCGCCGCTGCGTCTCAGCTTGCGCCCATTCAGGGCCTCGACGCCGCGATCATAGAGTCAGGCTTGCGCCACTATGCTCACGTGTACAAACCGATAGATGACAATGTGCTTGCCGAACAGCAACGGATCGCCGATACCTTCTACGAACTGAAGCTGATTCCCCGCAAGATTGTTACGAAGGAAGCGGTTCTGGCTTAGGCTGGCGCGCGGCATATAGGACGCACGCCAAAGCCTTCAACGTAACTCTAAGCCCGGTGCCTCCAATCCATCGCGCAATCGATCACGGCCATGAAGCGGCTTCAATCATCGACATGAAGAGCGTGCACGCGTTCGCAGCGTGCACTCGCGCCGCATGAACCCGCACCGTACGCCGTATTAGCCGAATTCATCGTACTGCGGTAATTGGTCGGTTATGGAATACCACGGCGCCTTGGACCCCACAAAAATGTGTGCGCTTGGGCGAATCGCCGGAGTGTCGCTGAGCGTTCCTAAAGTGACGTGAACGAACTCGCCCTCACGAACCACCGAAAACATAAGGCTTCCGCAGATCTTGCAATGGACATCATGAGCCGCGTTCTCGTCACCGAAAATCAACAGGTCGGCTTGCCCTTGCGTTATGCCTAACTTGTTACGCTCGATCCCCGCGAATGACTTGAACGCTGAACCGGTCGCGCGCCTGCAGTTCGAACAGTGGCAGTTCAACGCATAGACGAACTCGTCCTTCACTGCATAATGGACTGCGCCGCAAAGGCATCTGCCTGCAAGCAACGAATTCACGTTTGTCTCTATGAAAGAATTCATGCTGACGAACTGGATATCAAAGTTCTGATTGGCTGGATCGCATCAACTTTCGCTCACACTGAAAAATGTTAGCGCCAGCAGTCATTTTAGTGCCTTTTCCGCGATGTTTATCGAGAGCTCGCTCATTCGGCCCGCTGCAGCGCACGCCTCTTGTCATGGCCTCCGCGTTGGACATGCTACGCAGTGGTCACCGCGTTTGGCTTACGTTCCAACAACGACTGGAAGGCCGACGAAAGGGGTCAACAAGAGAGCATCCACGCCTGCAGGCCGATCCGGCTTACGGAGGGCCCCACCGGCAACTGTTCGCCGTCGCCGAGCGGCGCACGGCCGTGCAGGTGTGAAAGATCCGCTCAAGGCGCGCGACATGAAGAACGTTGAGCTGGCGCTGCGAGTAATCGGGATCGGAGAGAAGCCGGTGTTTCAATGGAGAATGAAAGGGCCGGTCGATAGCAAACAGTCGCGTTCTGCGCGCACGAGCCCGAGGCGTTCTGCTCATGGCACGCTGCCTGTGACACAATCATTCCGTGTCGGCAAGCTCATCGCTTTCTTACGATTGGTATTATCCGCCGCCATGACACGTTTCAATTGAAAATCCCGAATGCAACGCGTCTTTTTGCGCATTCGGCCGCCCCTCACCTCGCTGCGCCATGCCAGAAAATAAACAGAAATCTGAACCCGATACTCCGTCGAACCCGGAGCGGATCAGCGCCGCCCCGCGAAAGCGGCGGCGCTGGCAGCCGTCCAATGCGCTCCGCAGCAGCCTGATGGTGCTCGTCGGTTTTGTCTCCTTCGTTATTGTCTCGGGCATTGTTCTATACAAACCGATCATGTACGGCGACATGATCGAGAACTTCGGGATAGTCATGATGCTGACCGTTCCGGTGATTGCGGCCGTCGCGTTCCGCGTGGGTCTCGATTCCTGGCTGGATGCGGAGTAACCCGAGTCGGCAAGTCCCCTCGCTCAGGCCGGTTCGTCCATCTCCATCCGACGCGGAATCGGGCGCATGCGCTTACCGAAGCGCAATGGGACAGCTACGGCGAAGCACCGGAGTTGCAGCGCGGCCCCGAGGACGAAAAGCTTGTCGATAGTCTCGTCGCACCGGGGCACGCGTCGACACCGGGCTACACCGATCCCGGATACCCGGTCGAAGGGCGACGAGCCGCTTGAAGTCTATGCACCGATCCGCGTCACGCTCGGAGCGGCCGGCCAACCCGCCAGGACCTGCTCAACGAGTTCGCGATTCGCGACGCGTATTTGTTGCGTCCGCGACGGCCTGCGGACGTCGTTGCGCTGACCCTTTCGGAACGCGTTCAGCGACGTCATGTCGATCGCCAGCTTAGTTGGTCTGCGCATCCTTCCACGCGCAGACATCGCCGGTTGCGAGCTGCCGCTGCCCGAGCACAAACGTCGCATTGAGCGATGCGGGAGCTTGCACTTGCTGTTCGCCGAAGTTGAACGCGAAAGTCAGATCGCCTCGGCGACGAACGCGCAAGCCGTCGGCCAGCAGTTGAGTCTTAATGCCGGCCTCTTTCGCCACCCGCTCCAGCACCGCGCGATGCAATTCATGCGACAGCCACGCCGCCACATATCGGACCCTTCCGTGACTCAGCACGGCCGGCCATGCATCGTCGAACTGCGCATCGACACGCGTGTCGCCATTGGCGCGGACATGCTCCCGCCAATACGTTGCAACACCTTGTGAGTCACCGAAAGAAAGCGCGGGCGTGAGCGTCGGGCGCAGCGTCTCGACTTCCAGCACCTGCATCGGCAATACTTTTTGCAGCGCGCCGGGCGGCAAGCCGGAAGGAATCGCGAATTCGGCTGTCTTCGAACCGCTCCTCGGACCGAATACCCATTGCGCAGAACTCTTTTCTATCTGTCGGACGAGCGTTTCGTCGATTACGGCAATGCTTGGAACGACCACCAACTGGTACGGCGATAGATCGGCCTTACTTGAAACAATATCGACGTCCAGGCCGAGTTCACGCAGTGCCTCGTAGTAGTCGAACACTAACATCTGGTAGTCGAAAGTTTTGCCGTGACGCTGAATCTCGAACATCCATTGCGTCTCATAGTCGAACACAATCGCGGTGCTCGCACGCGTCGGTGCGCCGAGTTCCGACAGTGCCGCCGATGCCGCAATTTCGCGGGCCGCCTGCTGCACTTCGAGACCGCCCGGCGACAGTTCGTTATTCGGCAGGTTGAGTCCCGAATGCATCTGTTCCTGCGCAAACGGACACTGGCGCCAGCGGAAATACGAGACCAGTTCCGCGCCGTGCGCGAACGCCTCATAAGCCCACAGCCTGACCATACCTTTGGCCGGCACCGGATTCCACGACGCCCAGTTCACCGGTCCCGCCTGCTGCTCCATCACCCAGAATCGTCCACCGCCTATCGCCCGATAACGGTCGTGGTCGAACGCGGAGACATCGGGATGCGCGGTCCGTGCGTAACGCGCTTTCTGCTCTTCGGGCAGTGCGATCGACTCAGTGCGTGCGATCGGATAGCTGTCCCAGGCGGCCACGTCGATCGCGTTGTCTTCAGCGAAACGGTAATGATCGAAGGTCGTGAAAAAGCCCATGAAGTTATGCAGCAAATCGGCATTGGGCGCGTGCTGCCGCAGCACCTCGATCTGCTCGCGATGAAAACTCGCTACCTCGTCGGACATGAAGCGACGGAAGTCGAGCAGATGGATTGGATTGGCATCGGTCGGCGTCAGGTTCGGCAAACCGATTGCATCGAATGACGGATACTCCATGCTCCAGAACACATTGCCCCACGCTTCGTTAAGTGCATTCACGGTCTCGTAGCGAAGCTTCAACCACGCCTGAAAGCGCTTCAGTGCCGAGGGGGAATAGCTGGGTACCGTGTCGTGGCATCCGAGTTCGTTATCGGTCTGCCAGGCAATAATGGAGGGATGCCGCCCATAGCGCTCGGCCATTGCGGTGACAAAACGCACGCACTCACGCCGATAGATCTCGCTGGAAATATCGTAGTGACGACGCGAGCCGAAGTTCCAGCGCACGCCATCCGCACGCACCGGCAACACCTCTGGATGCGCGTCGATCAGCCACTTGGGCGGTGATGCGGTCGGTGTACCCAGCACGAGTTTCAGCCCTGCGGCCGCTAGAGTCCCGATGGCTTCGTCGAGCCACGCCCACGCGAATTCTCCGGCGCGCGGCTCCATCCGGCTCCATGCGAATTCCGCAATCCGCACATGCGTGATGCCGAGTTTGGCCATACGTGTTGCATCGTCGGGCCACATTGAACGGGGCCATTGTTCCGGGTAATAACACACACCAAGCTGCATGGAAGGTCTCGTTAAGAGGTTGATGAGAAATTGGTTTTCGTTCGCACTTGAGTTGGAGGGGCGGTGTTGGTGGTTGGGGGTTATGTTGGGGTGGGCGGGGTGGGCGGTTCTGGGGTTAGTGGTCGGGGTTGATGCCGGGGTGGTCGGTTCTGGGGTTAGTGGTTGGGGTCTATGCCGGGTTGCTAGGTTCTGGGGTTAGTGGTCGGGGTCTATGCCGGGTTGCTGCTTTCAGTGTTAGTGGTCTGCGAGAGTCGGATTTTCTCTTTATCACTATTAGCCACTGTGCGTGGCGGCACGTCATTTCTTTGTCCAAAGCGACAAAGAAACGAAGCAAAGAAAACGCTTTCAACCACGCTACCCTAAGTGTCCACAGCGTGCAGTTTCTATTCATAGGTGCCCCAAAAGCACGGTGCTCGCCAGAGCCACCGATGTGTGAACCCCTCCTTCTCCGAACACCGATACCCACACGCTTCGCCACCAGTGATTGAACCTGCCCAAGGAGCACCCCGCGCTATCCGCGGACAACCGCCCTCCAAATTTGTATGCACACCGAACCTCGTAGCCAACCCGCCAAGTAACAAGGCCCCAACAATGCGTAAGGCCGTAACCGACGAAAATAGCGGTGCAGGCCGCGTAGCCAACTCACCAAAGACTGAGGCAATAAATACGCGTCACGTCGAGCTGTTACGGATCAAGCTGTGACCTACGAAATAAGGGAATCGATCAAACAGCCAACCCACAAAAAAACGAAGCATGCAGAACGCGTGAGGCCGTACCGGTCCCTCGGCAATTGTGCTTGCCCGAGAGCGTACGGGGCGAAGCGTGTTCGTGTCAGGATTCGCGAGAAGGAGGGGTTCAATCATCCTTCGCTCTGGCGAGCACCGTGCTTTTGGGGCACCTATGAATGGGAACTGCACGCTGTGGACACTTAGGGTAGCGTGGTTGAAAGCGCTTTCTTTGCTTCGTTTCTTTGTCGCTTTGGACAAAGAAATGACGTGCCGCCACGCACAGTGGCTAATAGTGATAAAGAGAAAATCCAACTCTTGCAGACCACTAACGCCGAAAGCACCAACCCAGCACTGACCCCGACCGCGAACCCCAGAACCGACCACCCCGGCATAGACCCCAACCACTAACCAACAATCGACCACCAAGCGCCGCCGAACCAATTCCGTAACCCCCTAAGCGTCAGCGATCACAAGCTCAACTCACCCCTTACTAGCCCCAAAAGTCAGCCCAGCAACGAAATGCTTTTGCATCGCAAAAAACATCAGCACCGACGGCAATGCGGCCAGCACCGACCCAGCGGCAACCAGGTTCCACGCAGTCGTCCACTGCCCCTTGAGCGCAGCGACGCCCACTGTAATTGGCGCGGCCTCATCGCCTTGCGTAAGGCATAGCGCCCAGAAATAGTCGTTCCAGACAAACGTGAACACAAGAATGCCGAGCGCGGCGAGCGCAGGCCGGATCAGCGGCAGCACAATGCGCAGGTAGATGGTCCATTCGCTCGCCCCTTCCACGCGCGCCGCCTCGATCAACTCGAACGGCAACTGCTTGATGAAATTACGCAGGAACAGCGTGCAAAAACCGGTCTGAAACGACACATGAAAAATCACCAGCGCCCACACGGTATTGAACAGCCCTACTTTCAACGCCATGTCGCGTACCGGAATCATCAGGATCTGGATAGGTACGAAATTGCCGGCGACGAACGCGAACAACACGGCGGTATTACCCGGGAACTTGTAGACAGCCAAAGCGAAACCCGCCATCGAAGCCAGCACGATCGCACCGATCACCGACGGCACCGTGATCAGCACGCTATTGGCGAAGTAATGCAGCATCGGCGTTTGCGTAAGCGCCGTGCCGTAGTTTTCAATCAGCGCGAAATGCTTCGGCCAGCCCCAATAATCGCCTTGCGACAACTCCTCCGAAGAACGTATGGACGTGACGAGCACGGCGAGCATAGGCAGCAGCCATATCAGAAGCGCGATTGGCAACGAGGCTTTGTACAGCCTGCGGTTAAGCGGTTTCCAGCGTTCAACAGGAAGCGGATACATGACACGTGACTCCTGGAATCAGCGTTCTTCGCGCAGCATGCGGCGCAGATGGAACACGATATAGACGAGCATGATGGCGAACAGCACGACTGCAATCGCCGCGGAATACCCTTCGCGGTAATACTTGATCGCCTGGTCGTACATGTAATAGGCGAGCACGGTGGAACTGTCGAACGGCCCTCCGCCGCTCATCACGGCAATCAGGTCGAAGCTGCGCAGCGCACCGATCACAGTGAGCACCACGGCCATGAAGGTAGCGGGCCGCAATTGCGGAAGGATCACATGCCATAGCAGCGCTACGCCCTTCGCGCCTTCCATGCGCGCCGCCTCGACCACTTCCGGATTGATGGCCGTCAGACCCGTCAAGTACAGCACCATGCAGAACGGCGTCTGCGGCCACAGCGCGGCGAAGATGATACCGAGCGTCACCGTGTGCGGATTGCCAAGTACAGGAATGCCGTGGCCGACAATCAAACGCAACAAGCCAAAGCCCGGGTCATAAAACCAGCTGAACACGAGACCCACCACCACGCCTGACAGCACGAACGGCGCGAAGAACAGCGACTTCACAATGCGCATGCCACGAACATGCTGGTTCAGATACAACGCGAACAGCAGACCGAACGGCGGCGCAAGCAGGAACAACGCGAGCCAGATCAGGTTGTTCTTGAGCGCCGTATAGAACGTGTCCGAGTGGAACAGTTCGATGTAGTTATCGAAGCCGGCGAATGTCTTCGGCGTCATCCCGTCCCAGTTATAAAAACTGAGGGAAATGCTGCTGATGATCGGATACACCACGCACAGGCAAAACAACGCACAGCCCGGCAGCAGGAAGAAAAACGCGGCGCGGTGCTGATGACGGCGTGTAGTAGAGACGTGCCGGCGCCGAGCCGCAGGTATGCGACGCGCTACGGAATCAGACATGATCGGGCCTCGTCAGGGAGCGTTGGCGAGCGCCGGCGGTTGATACAACCTGCAACCGCTGGCGCCGCCGGGCTTATTTCTTGTAGATGCGCTTGCGGGTCGCTTCAAGGCGAGCGAGCACGGCGTCGAGTTGCGACGGATCGCTATAGAACTGCTGCATCGCCTTCATCCCTTCGTCGGCCATTTCCTTCGTCATGTCGCGATCGTAGAACTGCGCAATGCCGCCCTTCGTATTCGCGAGCGTCTGGAAACCGACCTTCGAAATTTCGTCTTCGGGTTCAGCAGCCTGACTGTTCGACGGCAGTTGCCCCCAGCCCTTGGCGAGATCAGCGTTGATCTGTGGCTGCTCCATGAAGGCCAGCAGCCGGTGGGCATCAGCCTTGTTTTTTGCCTTCGCCGGAATCAGCAGGACATTGACTGGCCCGTCTTCGGCCGTCGGGACGTTCGCGTCGATGACCGGGAAACGGAAGAAGCCCGTTTGCGGACGAATGGAAGCCGGAATGCTCGCCGAGAAGAACGTGCCCATCAGCATCATTGAAGCCTTGCCGTTCGCGAGAAAAGGCGCGATGGAATCGAGATCGTAGGACAACGCATTGTCGATGAAGTAATGGTCGTCGATCAGCGTTTTCCACGCAGCATAGACTTTCTTGACGCGCGGATCGGTGTACGGAATTTCGCCTGCCATCAATTGCTGATGAAACGCGTTGCCGTTGATACGCAGGTCGAGATAGTCGAACCATGCGGCAAGCGTCCAGCTATCGCGCGCGGCAACGGCGATCGGCGCAACACCGCTTGCCTTCAGCTTCTTGCAGGCATCGAGGAATTCATCCCAGGTTTTCGGCTCGCCCTTGATGCCCGCCTTCTCGAACAGATCTTTCCGATAGAAGAACCCGTAAGCGTCGTAGCCGAGCGGCGCGGCGTATTGCTTGCCCTTGTACGTGGACGCTTCCTTCACCGACGCGTATTGCTGCGACCAGCCGTTCTTGCTCCAGTCGGGCGACAGGTCTTCCAGCAGGCCGCGTTCTGCGTAATACGCCATGCGCTCACCGTCATGCCACGAGACTACGTCGGGCGGATCGGTGGCGAGCCAGCCACCCATCTGGACCTTGTACGCCTCTTCGGTAACATAGGTCACCTTGAGGTCGACGTCGGGGTTAGCTTGTTTGAACTTGTCGAACGCGTCCTGCCAGGTCGAACGCTGGTTACCGCGCGCCGATACGTTGACAGTCAGTGTGGCGGCGTCGGCCACGGCGCAGCCGAGTAAGCCTGCCACCAGCGCGGCCGCCACTGATGCATGAGCCAGACTGCGAAGGCGATGAGCAATCATCTTTGTCTCCTTGACTACCTTGTTGGCTGACAGCGATTAACTGCCAGACGATGTACCCGCTCTGTGGCGGAATTGGGGCTTGAATCCATGCTTCTGTGCACTCGCGCACCCGTGCTCTATGCCGCGGCTCGTTCAGGCTCGACCATGCTGCGCCGAAACGCAAGTCCATCCGCGTCGAACAGATGGCACGCCGAAGCCGGAACATGAATGCGAATACGCTCTCCCGGACCGATCGACGTATCGCCAGGCGCCTTCGCGACAAGCGTGCCGCCCGCGTGATCCGCGTGAATGTAGCTGTGCTCGCCTAGCTCCTCCGAGAGCACCGCAACGCACTGAATGGATTGCTCACTGCCATCGAGCCGCAGATGTTCGGGGCGCACGCCGAGCGTGACCGGCTGGCCGCGCTGCAGTTGCTTTTGATCGACATCGACATGGACAACTAAGCATTCGCCACTTTGCGCGAGCGTGACCGTCACCATGCCCGCACCGATCGAGTCGACCACGGCATCGATGAAATTCATTCTCGGTGAGCCGATGAAACCCGCCACGAAGCGCGACTTCGGATGGTGATACAGATCAAGCGGCGCACCGGTCTGCGCGATGCTGCCGAACCTCTGCGCGTCCGCGCCTGCGTGCAACAGCACGATCCTGTCGGCGAGCGTCATCGCCTCGACCTGATCGTGGGTGACGTAGACCACGCTCGCGTCTGCAAAGCGCTGGTGCAGCCGGGCGATTTCCACGCGGGTCTGGCCGCGCAGTGCGGCGTCCAGGTTCGACAGCGGTTCATCGAACAGGAACACGCCGGGTTCACGCACGATGGCCCGGCCAATCGCTACACGCTGCCGCTGACCGCCGGAAAGTGCTTTGGGAAACCGGTCGAGGTAGCTGTCCAGTTGCAGGATGCGCGCGGCTTCACGCACCTTCCGCTCGATCACGTCCTTGGGCTGCTTCGCGAGTTTCAGGCCGAACGCCATGTTGTCGAACACGGTCATGTGCGGAAACAGCGCGTAGCTCTGGAACACCATCGCGACGCCGCGCGCCGCAGCAGGAACATCGTTCACGAGACGCCCGCCAATATGCAGCTCGCCTTCGCTCAGGTCTTCCAGACCCGCGATCATTCTCAGCAAGGTGGACTTGCCGCAACCCGATGGCCCCAGGAAAACGCAAAATTCGTGCTGCGCGATGTCCAGGTTCACACGCCGGATCACCGGCGGATGATCACCGTACGACTTCTCGACGTTCTCAAGACGGATCGTTGCCATGTCATCTCTCCAATTTAACCGCTTAAATTTTTGAGAAAAATAGACGACAGGGCCTTGTGCAGCGGTTATTTAACCGCTTAAATTCAGGTACGATGGAAAAAGTCATGATGCGTGTCTCGGTTGTGTTTTCCGTTTTCCAGAAAGTTATCAACGTCGCCAACCGCTTGCAACATTTGAATCGCATTCCCTGAATGTGGGATAACTAGATAAATGGTCACTCTGTCCGAAGTTGCGAAGCGCGCGCATGTCACTGCGGCAACCGTGTCCAACGTGCTGCGCAATCGCGAAAAAGTCCGCCCTGAAACGGCCGACCGCGTGCTGAAGGCGATTGCTGATCTTGGCTATCGGCCGAACCTGAACGCGCGCGCGTTGGCCGAAGGCCGTTCGTCGACCTTGGCCTTGATGCTCTCCAATATCTCGAACCCGTTCTATCCCGAGTTCGTGCTGGCGGCCGAGCGCGCGGCCCGCAAGGCAGGCCACTTCCTGATGGTGTGCAATACCGACGACGACGCCGAGATTGGCCGCGCTTATCTGAATCAGATCGCGGGAACGCTGGCGGACGGCGTACTCGTGATGAACACGGACATTGCCATCAACGACCTGTGCGCGTCGGCCATGCACAGCGCGCCTATCCTGCTGGCCATGTGGGAGCATCCCGAGACGCCGCCCGCCCTGCCCTGCATAGCAGTGAATTTTGCCCAGGCGGGCGCGCTGGCCGCCGGGCATCTGCTCGAACTCGGCCACCGTGAGATCGGCCTGCTGATCGGCGATGGTTGCGGCGGCTTGCAGGATGCTCGTTCCAACGGGTTTCGCGCCGCCATGCGCGAGGCCGGGATTGAAGCAGACGCCGCGGCCGTGCTGCAGATCCGCGATTCCATAGACGCGGGTTATGCCGCCTGCATGCAGTTGATGGCGAACCGGCCGCACCTCACCGCCATTTTCGCGACCAACGATCTGTTAGCGATAGGCGCGGCGCAGGCGTTGATCACGCTTGGCCGCAAGGTGCCGGATGACGTGTCGGTGATCGGCATTACGGACATCCAGCTCGCGCATCAGGTACATCCCGCTTTGACGACCGTCGCGATCCAGACCGCGGCCATTGCGGAGTTGTCTATTAATCGGCTTATCCAGCTCATTCAAGTGCCCGAAGTGCAACCGTCGATGGTCCTCGCTCCGCCGCCGAAACTGGTTATACGTGCATCGACGGGTCCACGGCGAGCGGGATCAACCTGAAGCATTAACGCATTAACGCATTAACGCATTAACGGGCGGCGTTGATATTCTTCATGCGACCATTCAGTTAGGAATACACAAGCTATTTGTAATAGTAGCGCTGTATCTTTCTATTTACTTTCACAAAACTAACAATAGTCGATAGCACCCCATATCGATGATATTTGCGGTACTTTCCTGAGAAAGTACGCCGTCGTATTACACGATGTTACTCACGCTCCTATCGTAACGATTCGGAATGCTTCGCCCCACACGATCGTTCAAAAACCTGCCTCCGGTTCGTTACACTGCGGTACGGTTTGATTCGTTCATTGGGCATCGTTGCATCCAACCCGTTGAACTTGTATGCACTCGTTTGATCACAAGGGGCTCCATCTTTTCGATACCACGCCGTGTCCGCTTACAGGCGAATGGAACCTGAAGAGCAGGCACAACGCGAATTCAAAAGTACGCCCCCGTCGTCGCCGGATCTCGGCCCAAGAGTTTCGCTGACGAACAAGAGAATAAGACCGCAGGAATGCCCGGCTGACTCAGCGAGCTTTTTTGCGGACCATGACGGAGCTTCCGTCAACTCCGGCTGAGCCGGAAATGAAAGACATGTGGCACTCGCCGGGCTGGGTTCTTTATCGGACCACCCGGTTATCCAGGGCAGAGTTTGTTTTCGGAGGGCGTAGGTATGAGTGGTATGAGCGACACCGGTTCCACGCAGGTAAAGCGCCCGAGGCGCTGGCGTTTCGTGCTGTTGTTGGCAGTGCTGGTGCTGATAGGCGTCGTGGTCGTGCATTTGCTGCGGGCCAAGAAACCGCCGCGCGCGGCCGCACCGCAAGTGGTGACGGTCTCCACCGCGACGCTCGGGTCGATGCCGGAAGTCCTGAACGAACTGGGTACGGTGACGCCCACCGCTACCGTGACCGTGCTGCCTCAACTGAGCGGATACCTGACGTCGGTCGGCTATCGCGAAGGCCAGGACGTGCAGAAAGGGCAATTCCTCGCCCAGATCGATCCGCGCCAGTATGAGATCGACAAGCAGCAGGCCGAGGCAACACTCGCCAAGGACCGGGCTTCGCTCGCGCAGGCACGCGCCGACCTCGTCCGCTTCACGCAGTTGAACGAGCGCAAGTCCATTGCCGAGCAGACCTTTGCCGACCAGCAATTCCTCGTGCAGCAGGACGAGGCCGCGGTGAAGGCCGACCTGGCTAACATTGCGCAGTTCGACCTCGACCTGGCTTATTGCCATATCGTCGCACCGGTTTCCGGGCGCGTCGGTTTGCGTCTCGTCGATCCGGGCAACTACGTGACGGCTTCGTCGTCGCCGGGTATCGTGGTCATCACCACAATGAAACCCACCACCGTGCAATTCACGGTGCCGCAAGACTCGCTCGCAAGTGTGCTGCAGCGCATGAACGGAGGCGCGAGCCTGCCGGTCACCGCCTACAGCAGCGACAACTCGAAGGAGATCGCCACCGGCACGCTCTACGCGGTCAGCAACCAGATGGCGACGAGCACGGGCACGATAACCCTGCGGGCAACGTTCCCCAACGACGACGAGGCGCTGTTCCCGAGCGAGTTCGTCAACGTCAAGCTGCTCGTCGATACCTTGCAAAATGCCGTGCTGGTACCCACCCCGGCGGTGCAAACCGGCGCGCCGGGCGACTATGTCTACCTCGTGAACACCAACAATACCGTGTCCGTGCATAAGGTCACCCTCGGCCCAAGCGACGGCAAGAACACGGTCATTACGTCCGGGCTTGCTGCGGGCAACATCGTGGTGACCGACGGCACCGACCGCTTGAGCGACGGCGCGAGTATCAAGGCGGCAGCAGCGCGGCCTGCATCGGGCGGCGCTGCTGCCGAAGCGCCGGCGTCCGGAGCGGGCGCGGCGAGCGGCGCTCAGGGTCAGCATAAGCACGCCCACGGTAGCGCCTCGAGCGCGGCTGCGGCCGACGCAGCCTCGTAGAAGCCGAACTCGTCCCCCGATGAATATCTCCCGCCTGTTTATTCTTAGACCGGTAGCCACGCTGCTGCTGATGATTGCCCTCGTATTAGTGGGCCTTGTCGCCGTGCGCGTGCTGCCGGTCTCCTCGCTGCCCAACGTCGACTATCCGACCATCCAGGTGCAGACCTTCTATCCGGGCGCAAGCCCGGACGTGATGGCCACTACGGTGACCGCGCCGCTCGAAGTGCAACTGGGCGAGATTCCCGGCTTGCAACAGATGACCTCGTACAGTTCGGACGGCGCCTCGGTCATCACGTTGCAGTTCGACCTGTCCCTGAACCTCGACGTCGCCCAGCAGAATGTCCAGCAGGCCATCAATGCGGCCAACAGCTTCCTGCCGACTGGCCTGCCCGGACCGCCGACCTATGCGAAGGTGAATCCGGCGGACCAGCCGATCCTGACGCTGGCGGTCACCTCGACGTCGATGTCGCTCACGCAGTTGGAAGACGCCGCCAATAACCGCCTCGGGACGAAGATTTCGGAAGTGTCGGGCGTGGGTGTCGTCACCACCAGCGGCGGCAATGTACCCGCCGTCCGCGTGGAAGCGGACCCGCACAAGCTAGCGGCCTATGGCCTGAATATCGACGACCTGCGCACGCTGCTCAGCTACGTCAACGTCAGCCAGCCGAAGGGCAACTTCGACGGCCCGGACCTCGACTACACCATCAACGGCAACGACCAGATCAGCGATCCGAAGGACTACCTGAACACGGTGATCGCTTATCAGAATGGCGCGCCCGTGTTCATGCGCGACGTCGCCAGCGTGACCTCGGCGCCCCAGGACGTCGAGCGCGGCGCCTGGTACAACGGCACGCCGGCCATCGTGCTGAACGTCCAGCGCCAGCCGGGGGCAAACGTGATTGCCACCGTCAACCAGATCATGAAGCAGTTGCCGCAGCTTGAATCAACGCTGCCGGCCGGCATGAAGGTCACGGTCGTCTCGGACAGCACGGGCGTGATCCGCTCGTCGGTATCCGACGCCGCGCTCGAACTCGGGCTGTCGATCGTGCTGGTGGTAGCGGTGATCTTCGTGTTCCTGCGTAATGTGCCGGCCACCATCATCCCGAGCATCTCGGTGCCGGTGTCGCTGATCGGCACGCTGGCCGTGATGTACCAGTTGAACTACTCCATCGACAACCTCTCGCTGATGGCGCTCATCATTGCCACCGGCTTCGTGGTGGACGACTCGATCGTGATGATCGAGAACATCGTGCGTTATCTGGAGGAAGGCAAGACGCCGCTTGAGGCTGCGCTCGAAGGCGCCGGGCAGATCGGCTTCACGATTCTCTCGCTGACCATCTCGCTGATTGCCGTGCTGATCCCGCTGCTCTTTATGGGTGGCGTGATCGGGCGCCTTTTCAGCGAATTCGCGGTGACGCTCGCGGTCACCATCGTGCTGTCTGCCGTGGTCTCTCTGACCGTGGTACCCATGCTCTGCGCGCGCCTCTTGAAAGCCCAGGCCGAACGCCATCCGAGCCGCTTCGAGCGTATCAGCGAAGGCATCTTCGACAAGACGCTCGCCGGCTACGAACGGGGCCTGCGCTGGGTGCTGGATCATCAGGTGCTGACCCTGATGGTCGCGATCGGCACCGTCGTGCTGACCGCCGTCATGTACATCGTGATCCCGAAGGGCCTGTTCCCGGTGCAGGACGTCGGCGTGATCGAAGGGATCAGCGTGGCCGACAACTCGGTGTCCTACAAGGCGATGGTGGCGCGCCAGCGGGCGCTCGCCGATGCGATCCTGAAAGATCCGGACGTGGTCTCGCTCACCTCCTACGTGGGAATCGACGGCACCAACTCCACGCTTAACAACGGCCGTTTCCTGATCAACCTGCGCGACCATGACAAGCGTTCAGACACGGCGCAGGAGATCGCGCGGCGCCTGCAGGACGAAGTTGCCAATGTGTCCGGGATCAAGCTCTATGTGCAGCCGGAGCAGGACCTGACGCTTGACACCACGGTCTCGCCGAACCAGTACAGCTTCGTGCTGCGCGGACCGAACCAGCAGGCGTTCCAGAAGTATGTGCCGGAACTGATTGCGCGCATGAAGCAGATTCCATCGCTCGCCGATGTGCAAAGCGATATGAACTCCGACGGCTTGAGCGTGAATGTTGAAGTCAACCGGCAACTGGCCGCGCGTTTCGGCATCACCCCGGCCACCGTCGACAACGCGCTCTACGACGCGCTGGGCCAGCGCATTGTCTCGACCATCTTCCAGCAGTCGGACCAGTACCGGGTGATCCTCGTCGCCAAGCCCGAGTCGCTGCCCAACGTGGAGTCGATCGGCAATATCTATTTGCCGAGCCAGACGAGCAGTACCGGCCAGGTGCCGCTCTCCGGGATCGCCAAGATCCAGATCGTCAAGTCGCCGCTGGTGATCAGCCATCTGGCGCAGTTCCCGTCGGTCACCATCTCGTTCAACCTCGCGAAGGATGCGTCGTTGAGCACGGCGGTCAGGGACGTCCACGCAGCGGAACGGGCGGTCAATCTGCCGCCGTCGATCACCTCCTCGCTGCAGGGCGCGGCGCAGGCGTTCGAGGATTCGCTATCGAGCGAGGTGTACCTGCTGATCGCCGCGCTGGTGGCGGTGTATATCGTGCTGGGCGTGCTCTATGAGAGCTTCATCCACCCGGTCACGATCCTTTCCACGCTGCCCTCCGCGGGGATCGGCGCGCTGCTCGCGTTGATGATCGCCGGCAGCGACCTCGACGTGATCGGCATCATCGGCATCGTGCTGCTGATCGGTATCGTCAAGAAGAACGCCATCATGATGGTGGACTTCGCGCTCGACGCCGAGCGCAACCATGGCAAGCCCCCGCGCGAGGCGATCTTCGAGGCGTCGCTGCTGCGCTTCAGGCCGATCCTGATGACGACGCTCGCGGCCATGCTCGGCGCCCTGCCCATGCTGCTCGGCAGCGGCACGGGTTCGGAGCTGCGCCGCCCGCTGGGTCTGGCGATCATCGGCGGCCTGACCGTGAGTCAGGTGCTCACGCTCTTCACCACGCCGGTCATCTATCTGTTCTTCGACCGGATGGCGGAGCGCACGAGGCGCTGGCGTAATCGCAACAAACCTCAAGCGCCTGACATGCCGCCGGTTCCGGAGGAGGGTACGCCGTGAACATATCGGCGTTATTTATCCGGCGCCCGGTCGCGACCACGCTTCTGGCCATTGCGATCCTGATCTCCGGGGCCCTCGCCTATTTCCAGTTGCCTGTCGCGCCGCTGCCGAATATCGCTTTCCCGGTGATCGTGGTGCAGGCCCAGATGGCGGGCGCGAGCCCGAACATCATGGCCTCCACCGTGGCCGAACCGCTCGAGCGGCGGCTCGGCACGATTGCCGACGTGGAAGAGCTGACCTCGATCAGCTATGTCGGCTCGTCCATGATCGTGGTCGAGTTCGGGCTGAACCGCGATATCAACGGCGCCGCCCGAGACGTCGAGGCGGCTATCCAGGCAGCGCGTGCAGACTTGCCGACCACCCTGCGCAGCAATCCGACCTATCGCCAGTACAACCCGGCGGATTCGCCCATCATGGTGCTCGCGCTGACCTCGGACACGCTCACCAAGGCGCAGCTCTATGACTCCGCGGATTCCGTGATCCAGCAGCAACTCTCGCAGGTGAACGGTGTCGGCCAGATCACGCTGGGCGGCGGCGCGTTGCCGTCGGTGCGTGTCGAGTTGCAGCCGGGCAAACTGAACAGCTACGGCCTCGGCCTCGAAGATGTGCGCGCGGCCATCAGCGCGGCCAACGCCAACAGCGCGAAGGGCCACCTCGACGAAGGCGACCAGCGCTATGTGATCTTGTCCAACGACCAGATCAACAAGGCGGCGCCCTACCGCGACCTGGTGGTCGCCTACCGCAATGGAGCGCCAGTGCTGCTGCGCGATGTCGCCCAGGTCAGGGACTCCAACGAAAATATCCGCAACGCCGGGCTCTATAACGGCAAGTCGGCAGTGCTGGTGATCGTCTATCCAATGCCCGGCAGTAATATCGTCAATACGGTCAGGCAGATCAGGAGCGTCCTGCCGGCAATCGAGGCGACACTGCCGAGCAGCGTCCACGTCAACGTTGCAGTGGACCGCTCGGAATCGGTCCGGGCGTCGGTGGGAGATACCGAGCGCACGCTGTTCATCGCCGTGCTGCTGGTGGTCGGCGTGGTGTTTATCTTCCTGCAGTCGCCGCGCGCCACGCTGGTGCCGGCGGTGGCGTTGCCGCTGTCTATCGTCGGCACCTTCGGGCCGATGTACCTGCTCGGCTACAGCATCGACAACCTCTCGCTGATGGCGCTCACGATCGGCACCGGCTTCGTGGTGGACGATGCGGTCGTGGTGCTGGAAAACATCACGCGCCACCTCGAACTGGGCCTGAGTCCGGAAGAGGCTGCGCTGAAAGGCAGTGGCGAAGTAGGCTTCACGGTGATCTCGATGAGCCTCTCGCTGATCGCAGTGTTCCTGCCTATCCTGCTGATGCCTGGCATCGTCGGTCTGCTGTTCCATGAGCTCGCGGTGACGTTGTCCATCGCGATCCTGATCTCGCTTGTGATCTCGCTCACGGTCACGCCGGCCATGTGCGCGTACGTGCTGAGCCGCGAGCACGCCGGCCATTCAAAGGCCCGCTGGGCGACCTGGGTCGAGGCGCTATTCGATCGTTTCAAGAACGCCTACTCGCGTTCGCTCACCGCCGTGCTGGACCATTCGCTGCTGGTGATCCTGTTGCTGATCGGCCTGCTGGTGGCGAACGTCTTCCTGTTCAAGCTGCTACCCGCTACCTTCTTCCCGGAGCAGGACACGGGCATCCTGATCGGGCAGATCATCGCCGACCAGAGCATCTCCTTCCCGGCGATGGAAAAGAAGCTCGCCCAGTTGCAAGCGATCGTGCAGAAGGACCCGGCGGTCGCCTCGGTGGCCGGCTTTACCGGCGGCCGCGCGCTGAACACGGCGAACGTGTTTATTGAACTCAAGCCACTGGCCCAGCGCCATGTGACCGCGACCGAAGTGGTCAACCGCCTGCGGCCCAAGCTCAACGGGGTCTCCGGCGCGCGGCTTTTCCTGCAGGCGCAGCAGGATCTGCGAATCGGCGGGCGGCAGTCAGCTGCCGAATACCAGTACACGCTGACGAGCGATGATTCCGCCGCGCTGTTCGAGTGGACGCCCAAGCTCGTGACTGCGCTCAACAAGGATCGCAGCCAGCTGATCGACGTCAACTCGGACCTGCAGCAAAATGGTCTGCAGACCTACATCAATTTCAACCGCGCCACGGCGGCCCGCTACGGCTTCGCGCCGAACCAGATCGACAACGTGCTGTATGACGCGTTCGGCCAGCGGACGGTATCGACGATCTACAACGCGCTTAACCAGTACTTCGTGGTGATGGAGGTGGCGCCGCAATACTGGCAATATCCGCAGACGCTCAAGCAGATTTTCATGAGCACGGCGGCCGGCAATCCGACCGGCTCGGAGCAGACGCAAATGCCGGGCGGCACGGTCACTGGCGTGACGGCCGCGAGCGCAGTCAGCACGGCTTCGAGCGCGTCGTCGAGCACCAACTCGCTGAACTCGAACGCGCAAGCCAATGCGACCAACAACAGCATCTCCAACAGCAAGGGCGGCAGTTCGAGCGGCAGCGCGGACAGCACCTCGGCCGAGACGATGGTGCCGCTGCCGGCGCTCGCCAGCTACGTCAACAACCATACATCGACCCAGGTGAACCATCAGAGCGGGCTGGTCGCCGCAACGATCTCCTTCAACCTCCCCGCCGGCGGGTCGCTCAGCAAGGCTCAAGAGGCGCTTGAGAACGCAGAACGCGAAATCGGCATGCCGGCCAGCGTCCACGGTGCGTTCGCTGGCGCGGCGCAAGCCTACGCGCAGTCAATGGGCACCATCCCGTTGCTGATTCTCGCTGCGCTAGGTGTGGTCTACATCGTCCTGGGAATACTCTATGAGAGTTCGATTCACCCGCTCACGATCTTGTCGACGCTGCCCTCGGCCGGTATCGGCGCCACCCTCGCCCTGCTGATTTTCGGCACGCCGTTCTCGGTGATCGCGTTGATCGGCATGATTCTTCTGATCGGTATCGTCAAGAAGAACGGCATCATGATGGTGGACGTGGCGATCCAGATGCAACGCAACGAAGGCATGCCGGCCAAGGAGGCGATTCATGCCGCCGCCGTCGTGCGTCTGCGGCCGATCATGATGACCACGTTCGCCGCCGTGCTCGGCGCGGTGCCGCTCGCGATCGGGATTGGCCAGGGCGCGTCGCTGCGCCAGCCGCTGGGTATCACCGTGATGGGCGGCCTGATCCTGAGCCAGGTCTTTACGCTGTACACCACACCGGTGATCTACCTGTACCTGGACCGGTTGCGCTTCAAGCTCGTCAAGTGGTCTTCCGGACTGCCGTGGAACCGGCAAGAGGAACAAATGGGGCCGCCGGAGCAATCGGGGCAAACGGATACGAAGGCATGAAGATGAAGATTCCCTGCAAACCACTGGCCGCTGCGGCGGCCCTCCTGCTCGGCGGCTGCATGGTCGGCCCGGACTATCACCGGCCGCAAGTCAGCGTCCCTGCGACCTTCCGCGAACTGCCTGGCTGGACCCAGGCCGAGCCAAACGCCGACGGGCCCAAGGGTGCGTGGTGGACCGGCTTCAACGATCCGCTGCTTGACCAGCTCGAACCGCTGGTGGTGGTGTCCAACCAGACCGTGGCCCAGGACTATGCCAACTATCAGGAGGCGCTCGCCGAAGTGAAGGTTGCACGCTCCGGCCTGTTCCCGACGATTGGCGTGACCGGCTCGGGCACCCGGCAGCGCAGCGGCACCGGTACGGCCGGCTCAAGCGCGAGCCGCAGTTTCGGCGGCATACAGCCGGTGAACAACTCGGCCTCGCTCGAGGGCAATGTCAGTTGGGCGCCCGACCTGTGGGGCTCGGTGCGCCGTACGATTGAACAGAATGCCGCGACCGCGCAGGCCAGTGAAGCGACGCTCGCGAATGCGACGCTCTCCGAGCAGATTGCGCTCGCGACCGCCGTGATCGAATTGCGTACCAGCGACGCCAATATCGACCTGCTGCAGCAAACGGTCAAAGCGTTCCAGCACTTCCTGGACGTGGTGTCCGACCAGGACAAGTTCGGCACCATTGCGCCTTCCGACGTAGTGACCGCGCGCACCCAGCTCGAAACCGCGCAGTCGAGCCTGATCGCGCTCGGCGTGTCGCGCGCCCAATCCGAGCATGCCATTGCGGTACTGGTCGGCAAGAACCCCGAGGACCTGGTCATCCCGCACAGCACGGCAATGCCCACCTTGCCGGCGATTCCGGTTGGCGTTCCCTCAACCTTGCTGCTGCGCCGGCCAGATATAGCGACGGCCGAACGCCAGATGGCGTCCGAGAATGCCGCCATCGGAGTCACGGTCGCGGCGTACTACCCGACGGTGTCGCTGTCCGCGCTGGACGGCTTCACGCAGTCGCCGTTGGGCGGCTTGCTGCACGTGGCCAATTACGTCTGGTCGCTGGGCGGCAGCGCCACTGAAACGATCTTCGACGGCGGCGAGCGCAGCGGCGAAGTCGCGGCGGCCAAGGCGGCCTACCAGTCAGCCGTCGCCAATTACCGTGGCACCGTGCTGACCGCGTTCGAAGATGTCGAGAATGACCTGTCCGGCTTGCGTATTCTGGCCGAGCAGTCCGACGCGCTGGATGCTGCCGTGCGCGATGCAACGCACGGCTCCGAGATTGCCTTCAACGAGTATCAGGCCGGCACGGTGGACTACACCACCGTGGCGACCAGCCTGGCGACCCAGTTGAGCAATCAGCAAACCGCGTTGAACGTGCAGGAGTCGCGGCTGCTCGATGCCGCCTCGCTGATCGGCGACCTGGGCGGCGGCTGGTCGGACAGCGCACTGCACGATCCGCGGCATCCGGTGGAAGCGGCAAGTGCGGCGAGCCCGGCAAGCGAGGCGACTCAGGCAACTCAATAGCGCGTAGGGACAGGCCATGCGGGGTTCATTGGCGACGCTTCCTACCGATGCGTATGTCCAAGGTCCGGTTGCGCCGGCGCATTGCTGCCGGGGGCCTGTCCCGTTGCGAGCGTGTTCCCCGAGGCGGGAAAGACAATCAACATCAATACGACTCCCGCCATCAATACGACTGCAAGGCCGATCAGCCCGAACTCCGCGCTTCCCGTCTGCATCTTGGTCCAGCCCACGAATGCCGGGCTCACGAAGCCGCCCGTGCCACCGAGACTCGTAATCATCGCAATCCCGCCTGCCGCCGACGAGCGTGGCAGGAACGTATGCGGGATCGTCCAGAACACGACAAAGCAGCCATACGATGCCGCTGCCGCCAGCGCAAGCAGGCACACGCCCATCGTGACGTTATGGCCGGCGGCAGGCAGTAACGCGAAGGCGAGCGCCGTCACCGCGGCGCTGCCCGCCACATGCCAGCGGCGCTCCATCATCCGGTCGGAACTCGCCCCAACAACGTATGTCCCGATCGCCGCCGCGATGAACACGAGCGCCGACAGCAATCCGACATCGAGCACGTTGGCGACGCCCAGATCACGAATAATGGTCGGCGCCCAGAAGCCGATCGCATTGAACGGCATCATCACCGCGAAGTAGACGAGCGCCGCGAGATAGACGCGCGGATTGGCGAGCGCGCCACGCAGGCCGTCGAGATGACCCGAGTGTTTCGACGTTTCGTCGGCGAGGAGTTCGCGCGAGATCAACGCCTTCTCGCGGTCGCTGAGCCAGCGGACGTCCGCAGGCGAATCGCCGAGAAAGAAGAACGCGAAGATGCCGAGCGTGACAGCGGGCACGCCTTCCAGAAGGAAGAGCCACTGCCAGCCGGGCAAGCCGCCCACCCCTGCCAGCCGCGTCATGATGAACCCCGACATCGGGCCACCAACGATCCCGGCCACGGCGGTGGCCATCATCAGGAATGCGATCACGCGCGCGCGTCGGGCGCCGGGAAACCAGCAGCCCAGATAGAATATGATCCCCGGAAAGAAGCCCGCTTCGGTGACGCCCAGCAGAAACCGCATGGCGTAGAACTGCGTCGGTGTACGAACGAACATCATCAGGCTTGACGCGAGGCCCCACGCGAACATGATGCGCAAGAGCGTGCGTCGCGCGCCGACGCGTTGCATCCAGAGATTGCTCGGCACCTCGAAAAGCACGTAGCCGATAAAGAAAAGGCCGGCGCCCAGGCCGTACGTCGACTCTGAAAACCCGAGGTCATGCATGAACTGCAGCTTGGCGAAGCTGATGTTCACACGGTCGATATAGCTGATCACGTAGCAGAGAAAAAGCAGCGGAATCAGCCGGAAAAACACCTTGCGATAAGTGCGCTCGACTTCGTCGGGCGTAGTGTCGCCCGAGGTCGCTGCGCCGGGTTGCGGTTGGTTATTCATGATGGTCTCGCGAAGAATGCGAACTGACTTGGACGTCGCGGTGTACCGGCGACGTCCGGTTTCAAAGCGGTCAGGCAAGCCCCGCGACACTATCCGTCGACGACAGCGTGAGCGTTTTTCTGAACCTCGTCCACAACCGCCTCGCGCTTCAGTAGGCAGCGCGCAAGGGCATCGCCCGCGCGCACGCCCTTGCCCGCAGGCAGGACGAAAAGCGGATTGATGTCGAACTCCTTCAGGCCCGGTTCGAGGTCGAGCGCCATTGCGGACATTGCAACAATTGCGTCCGCCAGCGCATCGATATCGCCCGGCGGTTTGCCGCGCGCGCCGTTGAGTATTGTGTATACACGCAGTTCGCGGATCATCGCATGCGCGTCGGCGTGCGAGACCGGCGCGAGGCGCCACGCCACGTCCTTCAGCACCTCGGCGTAGATCCCGCCGAGTCCGCACATCACGGCCGGTCCGAACGATGGATCGTTCTCAATGCCGACGATCATCTCCACCGCATCGCGGATCTCTTCCTGCACGAGCACGCCGTCGATCCTCGCGCCGGGAACATGGCGCCGCGCGTTTGCAACGATTTCGTCGAACGCGGCCATCAGCATTGCCTCATCGCGAATGCCGACGCGCACCGCGCCCGCTTCGGTCTTGTGCGGGATGTCGGGCGACTGGACCTTGATGACAAGCGGAAAGCCGATCGAGCGCGCGATCGACCGCGCTTCATCGCGGTTGATCGCCAGCGCGCCCTTGGGGGTATCGATGCCATAGTGCGCGAGGAGCGCCTGCGCTGTGTGCTCCGTCAGATTACCCGAGCTCTCGGCGAGCAACGCGTGCGCTTGCCTGACATGACGACGCAAAGGCGCCGGTGCGAGTCGTGCTGCCTCCCGGGCGCGGCGTGCTTGTGCATAGTTTGAGAGCACCGCGAACGCGCGCCCGCAGCGCACGGGCGTTGCATAGAGCGGCACGCCGCTCTGCTCGATCACGTCGTACGCTTCGCTCGCCATATCGCGGCGCGCATTCCAGGCGAGCATCATCGGCTTGTCGGTCGCGCGGTAGACACGCTGAATCGCTTCAGCCATCGCGAGCGCGACCTCGCCGCTCGCAGCCGCCGCCATGATCGCGATCGAGTCGATGCCGGGATCGTCGGCGATGATCTGCAAGGCATCGGCAAATATCTTTGGTTCGGCAAGGATGCCCGCGGTCAGGTCAACGGGATTATTCAGTGATGCGAATGATGGTACGATAGGCTCGAGCGCGGCAAGCGTCTGCGCAGACAGCGGCGGAAGCGTCATGCCCCGTTCGCTGCACGCATCGGTGATCAGGATGCCGGCGCCGCCCGAGAGCGTGACGACGGCGATCCGGTTACCGCCCGGAAGGCGTTTCGCCTCGAACGCCTTCGCGTAGTCGCCGAGATCGGCCACGTCGGTGACTTCGATCACGCCCGTCTGACGGAACGCGGTGCGATACAGCGTCGAGGCGCCGCCGAGATTCGCCGTGTGCGAAGCGGCCGCCTTGGCGCCATCGGTGGTATTGCCGACCTTCCACGCGAGCAGTGGCTTGCCGGCATCGAGCGCGCGGGTCGCGACTTCGACAAGCCGCCGCGCATCCTTCAACCCTTCGATATACGTAGCAATCAGCGACGTTTTCGTATCGTCGATGCAGGCGTCGACGAGGTCGAGCAAGCTCACGTCGGCTTCGTTGCCGGTCGTAATGAAATGCCGCAAGCCGATGCCGAGTTCGTCCGCCATGAGCAACAGCGCGCAGCCGAACCCGCCGCTCTGCGAGATCAATGAGAGGCCGCCGGGCCGGTAATCGACGCCAAACGGCGCACCGAAACCCGCGTAAACACCCGTGTCCGTGCTGACGAGACCCTGACAATTCGGTCCAATGATTCGAAGGCAAAAAGCCTTCGCAATCGCCGTGCATTCACGTTGCAATGCAGCGCCCGCTTCTCCCGCCTCCGCGAAGCCCGAGCTATAGACGATCGCGTAGCGGATGCCTTTCTCGCCGCACTGGCGCAACATGTCCGGCACGCGCCGCGCGGCGACGAGGATCAGCGCGAGATCGGGAGCGGCGGGCAGACTTTCAATGCTCGCGTAACACGCGACCCCTGCGACTTCAGCGTATTTGGGGTTCACCGGATACAGCGCGCCTTGATAGCCGTGCTGCATGAGAAAGCGCATCGGCTGGCCGCTGATCGACTTAGGATCGTTCGATGCACCGATGATCGCGATCGACCGCGGACTGACCAGCCGTTCGATATCGAGCGCGCATGGTGACTTCATGGCGGCGCTCATGCGGCACGCGCAGCGGTCGTGCCGACGCTGTCCTTCGCCCGTGTTTCTTCAGCCAGCGCTTCTTTCGCCTGTGCCGCGCGCCGCAACGTAATCTTCGCGATGTTCAACTGATGGATCTGCGTGGTGCCTTCGTAGATACGAAATGCGCGGACATCGCGATAGAACCGTTCCACTGTATTGCCCGCGAGATAACCGCGTCCGCCGAGCATCTGCACGGCCCGGTCCGCGACCCGCCCGCACATTTCGGAGGCGAACATCTTGCACATTGATGCTTCCAGCGCGACGTCCTCGCCGGCATCGCGTTTGCGCGCAGTATCGAGAATCATCGAACGGGCGGCGTAGATCTCCGTCTGGCACTCGGCGATCAATGCCTGCACGAGTTGGAAGTCCGAGACCGGCAGGCCGAACTGCTCGCGAGTGGACGTATAAGCGACCGCTTCGTCGAGCATGCGGATAGCGGGCCCCGTGCACAGCGCGGCGAGATGGATGCGCTGCTTGTTCAGCACTTTCATTGTCGTGCGAAATCCCTGCCCTTCCTTTGCGCCGATCAGGTTCGCTGCTGGGACGCGGCACGCTTTGAAATGCACGTCGCCGACGGGAGAACCGGCCTGCCCCATCTTCTGATACGGCTCGCTTGTCGAGAGGCCGGGCGTGCCGCGCTCGACCAGGAACGCGGAGATGCCGCCTGCGCCCGGGATTGACGGATCGGTACGGGCCATGACCGTGAAGAGGTCGGCAATGGGCGCATTCGTGATGAAACACTTGGCTCCGTCGAGTACATAGTGGTCGCCGTCGCGCCGAGCGGTTGTCTTTAGCGCGGTCGCGTCGGACCCGGCATCCGGTTCGGTCAGCGCGAACGCGCCGGTCATCAGACCCGATGCGAGGAGCGGCAGGTAACGCTGCTTTTGCTCGTCGGTACCGTCCGCGACAAGCGCCTCGGAGCCAATGCCCGTGTTCGTTCCGACGCGCGCGCGAAACGCCACCGACGCTTGTGAAAGCGCGAACGCACCGCGAACAAGTTGTTCTGTCGACAAGCCCGCGCCGCCGAAATCACGTGGGATGCTCCAGCCAAAGTAGCCGAGGCCGCGCATCCGCTCGACGAGATCCGCGGGGACCTGATCCGCCTGCTCTATCTCGTTCTCGCGTGGAATCGCCTCTTCCCGCACGAAGCGCGCTACGTCGGCGAGTAATGCATCGAATTCGCCGTCGAATTCAAGTATTTGTCTGCTCATTGCTGTCTCCGTCATGTATTCGCTTATGGCTTCACTATCGAACTTTCCGAACTAAAAGGCGCTTGGTGTTCGACTATGCTGAACAGAGTTTGGATATGCGGAACACGGGGAGCAAAATGGGGGAATTGGAGGAGACGCCATGGGACGCACTAACATGCCGGACACGGCCACGATCGCGAGCGATTATCTGGAGTCGAAGGCGCGCTACGTGCCCGATGAATTCGATGGCGACCGGCAATTCGCCACTACGCTCGCACGCGGCCTAGACATACTGCATACCTTTACGCCGCGCGATTCCCAGCTCGGCAACGCTGAGCTCGCCGCGCGCACCGGCATGAGCAAGGCCACGATTTCACGGTTCACGTACACGTTGACGAGGCTCGGCTACCTGCGCGTGAACCGGATGAACAACAAGTTTCAACTCGGGTCGGCCGTGCTATCGCTTGGCTATCCGCTGCTCGCGAGTCTCGCCGTGCGGCAGATCGCGCGACCCTCGATGAAGGAGCTGGCGGACCATATCCGCGGTTCGGTGTCGCTTGGCATGCGCGACCGGCTGAACGTGGTGTATCTGGAAAGCAGCCGCAGCAACACGCCGCTTGGCTTGCCCGCGGACATCGGTTTGAGCTATCCGATCGTTCGTACCGCCATGGGCCGTGCGCTTCTCGCGGCGCTGCCGAGCGAACGGCGCGAGGCGCTATTGAATGAGATCTCGGTCAAGACACCCGATGAATGGAACACGTTCGGGAAACGCGTGCTGCAGAGCATCGATTATTTTCATGAGCGCGGCTTTTGCGTGTCGTACGGCGATCTGCGACGTGAAGTACATGCCGTCGCGGTGCCGATGAGGCCGGCGGCCGATGGCGAGATCCTCGTGTTCAACTGCGGCGTGCCTTCGTATCTGCTCAAGGACGGACAGCTGGAACGAGACGTCGGGCCGCGGTTGTTGTCTATGGTGCGTAGCGTCGAAGGCGCGATGGGGATTTATTAGGGCGACGGGCCAGCGAGAAGATTGGGCGCGGCCGGTCCGTTGGTCGTCCATGACGCCGCGAAATGGCTTGTGCGCAATAAACCTCGATCCGGTAGCCCATCAGGGTCGACGACGTATGCAGCGCAATAGTTGGCACCGTAACTGGTGCGCAATCCTGGCTTGCCGGTGTCGCGCCCGCCAGCGCCGAGCGCGGCTGCGTGAAAAACATCGACATCTTCTCGCGCCAGAGTGCTGAAGCAGAACCGGCGAATATAAGTCACGTTAGAGCTCGTGCTCCATCAGGTACGTGCGCAGCGCATCGTTCATGCGTGTTTGCCACCCGTCGCCCTTGGCCCTGAACCGCTCGATAATGTCGGCGTCGTACCGGCTGGTTACAAGCACCTTCGGGCTGTCTTTGGGTGGACGGCCCATGCGCTTCTTTTCCACCAGTTCCGAAAATGGCCGCATCGCCTTGATGTTGGCGCTCGGCACTTCGGCGGAATCAAACTCATGTTCGATTTCTGCAGGGGTCTTTTCACGCTTGCTCATAGTCTCTCACCTCTCTGGCGTTTGCTTTGCGCAGGCTAATGACGCGCATGGTTTCATCTCGGAACGTGAACGCGACCATATGGAGCCGGCCACCAATGTAACCAAAGCCGCGATAGCGTTCCTCACCGTAGTTAAACCGAGTATCGACTTCGTACCGCAGGTTATCCCAATCGAAGCGGCATGCGTCGGCGAGCGAAATTCCGTCGTGCCCTTCCTTGTTGATGGCATCTTTTGCCGGGTCGAATGTGATTTCCATTTAGATATTGTAGTAACAGAAAGTCTCGATTTCAACGACTTTTTGTAATAGCAGAAAACTCACTGCCGAGTTGCGCCGTATTGCATATAAACGTTGCGTCACAACCTCGTTTTCACGCGTCAAAATGGGTGATTTTTACAATCACTGGTTCGGCTCAAGCTTTGGCACCGGCGTGGTTTATGTGACTTGATTCTCGGGTCATCGCATATCGTCCGTGTCGAGTCGCCCAAGACTCCCAGCAAGCCTCAACCGCGCCGCGCGCCAATCAGCAAGCGCCTGCACACGCTGCTGCTGTGCGTTCGCCAGCGCGGTCTGCGCATTCAGCAGTTCGAGAATATTGCCCACGCCAGCCTGATATCGATGCTGGGCCGCAACAAACGATCGTTGCGCAATATCGAGCAGCGTTGCGCTGTCCTTTACGCTGTTTGTCGAAGTCTGCACGGCCTGGTAGCTGTTCCAGACCTCCAGCCCGACCTGCTGGCGCGCGTCATCGAGCGCATCTTGCTGCTGTTCGAGTTGCGCCTGCGTCTGCCGGATCTGATACGTCCGGTTGAAGCCCTCGAAGAACGGAATTGTCACCTGCACGCCGACATACCACTCGTGTCCGCTTGCCGGGTACTCCTGAATCCCCAGTCCCAGACTGGCCGGCTGATTGTCCCGGCTGTATTTCGACACAAGACTGAAGTTCGGCAGGCCTTGTGCGCGAGTCTGGTCTACTTTTGCAGCCGCCGCATCCGTTTGGGCCAGCGCAGCCAGGACCGTGGGGTGATCGCGGCGGGCGTCCTCGATCAGTTCACCCACCGATTGCGTGAAAGCCGCGTCGGGCTGCACGCCATCCGTGACGACCGGTAGAGCGACGGGTACGTCTGGCGAAAGATCCATGTCGGAGGCGAGCGTCCCTGCCGCCGTTTGCCATGCCCCTTGAGCCTTGTTCCGGCTCAGGACGGCCTGTGTATAGGCCGTCTGCGCCTGCAGCGCGTCAGAGATGGGCGCGATACCTCTATCGACCCGGGCGGACGCTGCCTTCGCGCTGTCACCCGCCATTTGCTCAATGTCCGACGCGACGGCAAGCGCGCCAGCGGCCGCCTGTGCAGCGTAATAATCCTTCGCGACCGCAACAAAGAGGCTCTGGAGCGTCGCATTCTCGGTCGACCGGGCTGCGGCAAGCAGAGCCGACGCATTGCGAACCGCCGCTGCGCGGGCGCCAAAGTCATACAGCGTCCAGTTCAGCGACACGCTTTCTGTATTGATGGTCGCAAGAGTCGCCGAACTCAGAGTCGGATGGCCTGTGACATCAGTGACGGAATTGTCGCGCATGAGCTGACCGTTGCCGGAGATCGTGGGTAGATAGGCCGAGCGTGCGACACCGAGGCCCGCTGCCTGAATCTTGACGTCGGCCCACGCTTCCCGCGTTTTAGGATTGCCACACAGCGCGCGCTCGATCGCTTCCATCAATAGAAGCGGCCTGGACAGCAAGCCGAATTGGCATCCGCCCGCGTCCGGCGCCATCGCACCGGCGGGCGTTGGCGATATCCCCACTTCGGTACGAAGCACATCGAAAGCCCATGCACTCGATGTCGCCGCAAACAATCCCGCCGCCATCATAGTCACCAGCAGTTGCTTAGCGCTCACGCATGCTCTCCTGGGCGCTTTCCATCAACGGACCAAGGAAGTACCCTGCGACGCTGCGTTTGCCGGTCTTGATATCGGCAGTGACTTCCATGCCGGGGGTGAGTGTGATCCACTTTTTCTCCACGCGAATCCGGTTGGTCGACAGCCGGATTCGAACCGGGAAAGTCAGGCCAAGTTTCTTGTCCTGGACCGCATCGTTCGACACCGACACGACCGTTCCCGTGATAAATCCGTAACGCGTATAGGGAAACGCTTCAACCTTGACGGCAACCGGCTGCCCGGCATCTACGAAGCCAATATCCTTGTTCTGCAGTTGCGCCTCTACTTCGAGCGTGTCGTCAGGCACGATCTCCATCAGGGTCTGCGCCGTCGTCACCACGCCACCGAGCGTATGCGCGGCCAGTTGCTGGACGGTCCCGGACACCGGCGCGCTCAGGCTCAACAACGCCTGGCGGGTTTGCGCCTTGGTCTCGTCATCGCGGTTTTGAGTGGCCTGCTGTGTGTCCTTTTCCAGCTCATCAAGCTGGTCTTTACGGAACTTCGACGAGGCGGACTCAATGTCCGCGCGCTGCTCGGCAATGCCCGCCGCGAGCTCGCGCGCATGGCTTTGTTGCGCAGGTAGTTCGTGCTCCTGACCGAGTGCCGTCTGCTCCTTGTCGAGATAGTCGGTCTGTGCCACGTATTTATCGCCCGCTAGGGATTTGTATTCGTTCGCCTGTTGACGGGCAAGAGGCGCGGTTGCCTGGAGTTTCGCGACCTCTTGCCGGGTGCTGTCGAGTTCGGCCTCCCGCTTGAGCAGTTCAGCCCGGGCGCTATCGACCTTGTCGTGGTATTCGAGGAATGCACCTTCAGCCAGGCGCTGCGCTTCCAGCATCCGGTCCTCCGGAGCGCCTTCGACGTGCGCGACCATCGGCGGCCGATTGTCACGTAGCGCGGCGAGCAATGCATTCGCCCGGGCGGCTCCCAGTTGGGCATCGAGCTTCGATGACTGCGCTTTATCGGCGTCGGCTGCCGCCTGTGTAGTGTCGAGCTTCATGAGCAACTGGCCTGCGCTCACCCGTTCGCCGTCCTGAACCAGAATCTCCCGGACCACTCCCGTCATGGCTGGCTGGATCACCTTGATGCGGGCATCGGGTACAAATTTTCCCGATGCCGACACGACGATATCCAGCCTGCCAACAATACCGATCAGCAGAACCAGCACCGTGAAGATCACGATACTGCGCATTGCCCAGCGCGGCGCGGGATGCACGGGTGTTTCAACCAGTTCAAGCTGCGCAGGCAGGAACGCAAGCTCATGTTCTGCACGGGCGGCAGAGTCAAACTGATGGCGGATGGTCCACGCACTGCGGAACACTGCCGCATAGCGGGTGAACAGGTCACCCATGGCCTGCAATCGCAAGAATTTCATGGTCAGCCGTCCTGGAGGGATACGAGGTGCGCGTAATAGCCACCTAACCGAAGCAATGTTTCGTGGTTCCCTTGCTCGACAATCTGGCCTTTGTCCATCGCCACGATCTGATCGGCATGCCGTACAGCCGTTAGCCGATGGGCAATGATGATCACCGTACGTCCTGCGCACATCGCCTTCATGTTGTTCTGGATCACCCGTTCAGTCTCGAAGTCCAGCGCACTGGTGGCTTCGTCGAAGACCAGGATGCGCGGGTTGGTCAGGAGGGCCCGCGCGATCGCCAGGCGCTGTCGCTGGCCGCCCGACAGGTTCGACCCGTGCTCTCCGACCATCGTGTCGTAGGCTTCCGGCAACTCACAGATAAACTCGTGTGCGCCGGCAAATTTCGCGGCCGCAATCACCGCGGCCAGCGGTGCACCGGGATCGGTCAACGCGATGTTGTCCCGGATCGAACGGTTGAAGAGCAGGTTCTCCTGCAGCACCACGCCGATCTGGCGACGCAGCCACGCGGGATCGGCCAGCGCCAGATCGATGCCGTCGATACGAACCGTGCCCTGTTCAGGGATGTACAGCCGTTGCAACAGCTTCGTCAGCGTACTTTTACCCGACCCGGAGCGTCCCACGATACCGATTACCTGCCCGGCAGCTATATCCAGCCCGACGTTGTCAAGAATCGGCGGACCGTCCGGGCGATAACGGAAGCGGATATTGTCGAAGCTGATATGGCCCTTGAGCGCAGGAAGCGCCTGACGGCTTTGCGGCAGTTCCGTGCGCGAATTCAGAATGTCGCCTAGGCGGCTCATCGAAATGCCGACCTGCTGGAAATCCTGCCAGAGCTGCGCCAGCCTGAGCACCGGCGCACTCACCCGTTGCGACATCATGTTGAAGGCGATCAGTTCTCCTACGGTAAGCTTGCCATCGATAACCAGCTTCGCACCGAGAAACAAGGTGCTTAGCGTTACCAGCTTGCCGACCAGCTGAATGAGCTGCTGCCCCACATTGCCCAGCGAACTCACACGAAAACCCGCGCTTACATACGCGGCCAACTGTGTCTCCCAGCGTTTGATGAACTGCGGCTCCACGGCCATCGCCTTGACTGTCTCGATGCCCGATACCGCCTCGACGAGGAAGGACTGATTGTCGGCCCCGCGCGAGAATTTCTCGTTCAGGCGGCTGCGCAATACCGGCGTCAGGCCCGCCGAAATTGCACCGTACACAGGCAGCGAGATAGCGACAACCAGCGTCAGCCAGACGCTGTATAGGCACATCACGCCGAGGAATACGAACGAGAACGTCAGGTCGATGAGCGCGGTCAGCGCCTGTCCGGTCAGGAAGTTCCGGATGCTTTCGAGCTCGCGGACGCGGGCGACCGTATCGCCCACTCGACGCGCGCCGAAGTACGCAAGCGGCAGCGCCACGAGGTGTCGGAAAAGCCGCGCGCCCAGTTCGACGTCGATGCGGTTTGTGGTGTGCGCGAACACGTAGTTGCGCAGGCCCGTGAGCAGCACTTCGAATACTGAACTGACCAGCAGCGCCACACACACCACGTTGAGCGTACTGTACGTCCGGTTGACGAGGACCTTGTCCATCACCACCTGAAACATCAGCGGCGAAACCAGGCCGAAAAGCTGCAGGACGAGTGAAACGCCGAGGACTTCGAGAAGCAGCCGCCGATATTTCACAACGGCAGGAATGAACCACGAGAAGTCAAAACGCGCTAGTTCGCCAGCCAGCGATGCACGCGATGTGAACAGCAGCATCCGTCCATTGGAACGCTCCATGACCTCTTCGATCGGTCTCACAGCAGGCGCCTGCATGCCGGGTTCCAACACCAGAGCAGTCTTGCCGTCCGAACCGGCCAGGATAAAGTGTCGGCCCGTGCGATCGAGTGCCAGTGCAGGGAATGGTGTTTTCCCAAGTCGTTCTGGTATTAACACGACGGCACGCGCCTTGAGTCCGATACTGCGCGCGGACAGTACAAGTTGCGCTTCGGAAAACGCGTCGCTTCTGACTGCCGCCGCATGCTTGAGTTGCGCCGGATCGGTGGCTATGCCGTGAAAGCGTGCGATGAGCACCAGTGCCGACAGGCCGGCGTCTTCCATCTGCGCCGGTTGCTCTTCAATGCCCATGGATCAATTGCCGGTAGTGTTGTTCAATTTGCTGTGCTGCCGCCTCGGCGGACACGCTTTTGGTCGCGATCGAGATGTCTGGTGCACAAGGCGATTCATAGGGGTCGTCCCATCCGGTCATTCCCTTGATCTCGCCGGCCCTCGCTCGCGCGTACAGTCCCTTGGGGTCGCGTTCGATGCAGGTTTGCAGAGGTGTATCGATGAGGACTGTGAAGCAACGGTGGTCGCCAATCCGGCATCGCGCAACTTCCCGGTCCACCTGGTAGGGAGAAATCGCGCTGACAAGAACGATGAGACCCGCGTCGACCATCAACCGCGCCACTTCGCCGATGCGCCTCACGTTTTCGGCGCGGTCCTCCCTGGAAAAACCGAGATCACAATTTAGTCCCGTGCGCAGTTCATCTCCGTCCAGCACGGACACTCGGTATCCGTGCGCTCGCAAGTTTTGTGCAGCGTGAATCGCGATCGTCGATTTTCCTGCGCCTGATAGTCCCGTGAGCCAGTAGCAGCAGCCTGTTTGTGCGTTGTGCGTATCCGTTCTCACGTTCTAGAGAATCCGGACGCGATGCACATTGAGTTCCGGCTTTTCCCAGAACTGGGTATGCGCGAACTTCGCGAAAAGGTCAGGCGGGATAGATGGCTTGCGCGCCTGATGCTCGACCTTCGCCCTGACCTTGTGCAGTCCGGGCATGCCCAAGAGAGCATCGTAGTCAGGCTCGTCGTACGCCACGTGGTCAAGGTCATGACTGAACCAGGGTTCGCCCAGCTCCTCGTAGAGGCTACGGAGCGTCTGCTCCGGCGCGCGCACCAGACGATCGTATGGCACGAGGATCAGTCGTTTGGCTTCGTCACCGAACCACGCCTCTCGCAGGTTGCTCCACGGCAGGCCTATCAGGCCCTTCTCCGAATTCATTAGCGTTTCTACGCGGGCATAAACAGAAGAACCCGGCTCAAAATTGAACATGCGGGACAGTTGAAGGGGGTTCTTCGCCAGCATTCGCTCGACGCTGTCGATAATCCAGCCGATGTCGCGCACGCAGCAAATAATGCGGGATTCGGGGTATAGCGCTTTCAGCAGCGCCGCCCTTCCCGTCCAGATTCGATTGGTATCGAACACTACTTCGCTCGGCTGAATGCCTGCGTAGTAGCTGTCGAAAACACCACGCAGCATGGCGGCGCGCTTTGAGTCGTCGAAAAACACGGCAAACTCGCCGCCGCACATTTTTTTGTGCATGGTGCCGCATAGAGAGGCAACCGGACTGGTCATTGCTGCGGTAAAGCGTGGATTTTGGCGCAGCAACGCGCACAGCAGGGTCGAGCCTGAACGGGGCAGACCCGAGATGAGATGAAGCTTGTTTACCACAGGAGGATCCGATAATGCCCGTGGCGTTCATCACGAGCAATAGTCAATGAATACAATTAGTTATCCTGATGTCGCCGCACGCTTTCGCTCACGAGGACATCAGGGTCATTCAGTGTTGCGAGGTCAGGCCTAGTGCACGGACGCAGCGAGCATCGGTTGCGCGTTCAATTGCTGGATGGCCGCAAGGCTCGTGATACCGGCCGGCATGGGAGCGTAGGACGCCATCGCCTGGATCAACTGGTCGATCTGACTGCCCGACGCGTTGGACGCCGATGAACTCGAGTTCGATCCCGGACTGTACAGCGACTGGATGCCTGCTATGTCCGTACTATCCAGCGTCCGGTTATTCGAACCCAGGTCGTAGTACATGATCGAATTCTGGTCGGCGTTGTCGGCCAACCCGAATGCATGCCCAATCTCGTGCAGCATGACCTGCTCGAGCGTTGCATCGGTTCCCGAGTACGTCAGTTGACCGCCTGCGCCTGCCACCAACGCATCCTGGTTCGGATCTTCCAGTTCGATGTTCGCGCCAGCCATCTGTCCGTTCTTCGCCTGGTACGAGGTGTAGCCCACCACGCCCGTGCTCGCGGTGCTGAGATCGCCGAAGCCGACGCTGATATCCGATTGGGCCGAACCGGAAACCTCCTCGAAGGTGATGCCCGAGGCGGCCGACCATGTGGCGAATGCCTGCTGGAGATCGGTCTCGTATGCGCTGTTCGCTTGGGAGTCGCCCGCACCCGGTGCGCCCGCAAGACTCCAGGTAATGACATTGCTGTCCCACTTTGAGCCTTCCAGTACTGACGATCCGGTTCCGGCGGTGGGAGTCGCCATCGCCGTGTTGTAGGCTTGATGGAGTCCGGCTTCTGCCGCAGTTGCGCCGGCCTGATCGCCCTTCGCCAGATCCGCTTGGGCGATCGAACCGATGTTGCTGCCTACCGATGCCTGGACCGTGCTCGCGCTGCCAGCGAAGCCGTAGCCGCCGTAATAGCCGTAGCCGCCGCTGAACAAGCCACTGTATGCGACATCATCATCGTAATCGTCATCAGAATTGTCGGATGAGCCGCTGCCTGACCCACTGCCGCTGAATCCGGTCATGATGCCGGTGTTCGGGTTGTAGGTGATCGCGCTCAATACCTGACCGGTCTGCGAGTTGTAGGTCACGACCTCGGAGAAATATGGGCCACCGTCGGCAATCTCAACCTCGTTAGCGAAGGCTGATCCGTCAAACAGTGCAACTTCATTGAGCTGGCCTGTAGCTTGGTTGTACATGCTCTCCTGACTCAGGCTATTGCCGTTGTACACATCCTCCTCGTATGCGTACGACGAACCTGGGCTGAAGAGGTCCACATAGGTCGTGTTACCAGAAATGACGTCGGACTGCGTTTCCTGCGCGGCCGGGTTGAACCACGTCTCGCTTGTTAACCGGCCAGCGGCGTTATAAGACAGCGCGGTTTGCGAGCCATCCGCATTGATTGTGTAATCCGTTTGCGAACCATCGGCATTAATGAGATTTGCACTGGTAGCGTCCCGAGTTGATGGATCGTAGAAGATTTCGGTGGCCGACCCGTCGGTATTGAACTGTGCCTGCTCGGTTTGCTGGCCGGCTGCGTTGTAGACCGATGCGGTTTGTGAACCGTTGCTCAGGAACGAATAGTCGGTCTGCGAGCCATCGGCGTTGATGTCGTTCTCGCCGGTTTGTACCCGTGTGGACGGATCGTAGAAGTTCTCAGTTGCCGAACCGTTGGCGTTGAATTGCGCCTGCTCGGTCTCTTGCCCGGCTGCGTTGAACGCCGTCATGCTCTGCGAACCGTTGGCGTTAAACGTGTATTGGTCCTGTGAGCCATCGGCGTTGATATCGGTCTCGCCGCTTTCCGCACGCGTGGACGGATTGTAGAAGTACTCTGTCGCTGAGCCGTTGGCGTTGAATTGTGCCTGCTCCGTCTCTTGCCCGGCTGCGTTAAACGCCGTCATGTTCTGCGAGCCGTTGGCGTTAAACGTGTATTGGTCCTGTGAGCCGTCGGCGTTGATATCGGTTTCGCCCGTTTCAGCGCGTGTGGACGGATCGTAGAAGTTCTCAGTTGCCGAACCGTTGGCGTTGAACTGCGCCTGCTCGGTTTCTTGCCCGGCTGCGTTGAACGCCGTCATGCTCTGCGAGCCGTTGGCGTTAAACGTATATTGGTCCTGTGAGCCGTCGGCGTTGATATCGGTCTCGCCGCTTTCCGCACGCGTGGACGGATTGTAGAAGTACTCTGTCGCTGAACCGTTGGTGTTGAATTGTGCTTGCTCCGTCTCTTGCCCGGCTGCGTTAAACGCCGTCATGTTCTGCGAGCCGTTGGCGTTAAACGTGTACTGATCCTGTGAGCCGTCGGCGTTGATATCGGTTTCGCCCGTTTCTGCGCGTGTGGACGGATCGTAGAAGTTCTCAGTTGCCGAACCGTTGGCGTTGAACTGCGCCTGCTCGGTCTCTTGCCCGGCTGCGTTGAACGCCGTCATGTTCTGCGAACCGTTGGCGTTAAACGTGTACTGATCCTGCGAACCATCAGCGTTGATATCGGTTTCGCCCGTTTCTGCGCGTGTGGACGGATCGTAGAAGTTCTCAGTTGCTGAACCGTCGGCGTTGAATTGTGCCTGCTCCGTCTCTTGCCCGGCTGCGTTAAACGCCGTCATGTTCTGCGAGCCGTTGGCGTTAAACGTGTACTGATCCTGCGAGCCGTCGGCGTTGATATCGGTTTCGCCCGTTTCTGCACCCGTAGATGAGTTGTAGAAGAAGTCCTGCGATGTCCCATTGGTGAGGTTGAAGAGAGCAGCAGTCTGGGTGCCGGCTCCATTCTCGCCAGTAAAGGCATCCGTTTCCGACGATTCGCCACTTGGCAACCCGGTGAAAGTGGTCACCTGTGAGTTACCCGCAGTGAAATCAGTGACCTGCGACGTCTCGGTACCGGTGCCGTTGGCCGACATATAGTCATCGATCAATTCCGAAACTCCACTGCCCAGGCCCGTGAAATACTGTGCCTGCGAAGTGCCATTGGTGAAATCGTAGAGATCCTCCGTCTGCGTTCCGGTAGCGTTCGTGCCACTGAAGAATTCGTCTTCCGACGCTTCCCCGTTGGACAGGCCAGTGTAGAAGAGCTCCTGCGATGTCCCGTTGGTAAGGTCGAATAGAGCCGCAGTCTGGGTTCCGGTTCCCTCCGCACCGGTAAATGCATCCGTTTCCGACGATTCGCCACTCGGCAACCCGGTGAAAAAGGTCTCCTGCGAAGTACCGTTCGTGAAATCGTCGAGGGCTTCGGTCTCCTGGCCCGCAGCGTTGTAAAAATCCTTCGTTGCCGAACCGTCCGCGTTGAATTGCGCCTGCTCGGTCTGTTGACCGTACGCGTTGTACACCGACGCGCTCTGCGATCCATCGCTGTTGAATTGATAGTTGGTCTGCGAGCCATCGCTGTTGATCTGGTTCTCGCCAGTCTGCACCCCGCTCGACGGATCGTAAAAATCCTCGGTAGCCGAACCATCCGCATTGCATTGGTCGTGCTCGGTTTGCTGGCCGGAGGCATCGAAAATCGCTCTGCTGTACGAACCATCTTGGTTAATGGTAATGTCTCGCTCGGACCCATCGCTATTGACCATGACCTCACCCGTCATGACACCGCTCGACGGGTCGTAGAAGTCTTCGGTCGTTGTGGCGTTCGGGATAATCAGCGCCTGCTCGATGAGTTGATCATCGGCGTTATAGACGGATATATTCTCGATCCCGCCTCTAAAGGTGCTGTCGGATTGCGAACCGTCACTGTTGAAGATGTCCTCGGCGGTTTCGGCTCCGGTGAGCGCACTGTAGAAAACCTGGCTTGTCTCGACGCCGCTCGTATAGTTGATCTCATCGGCCAGATTGCCGTCGCTGAACTGCTGGTCCTGCGTGAGCTCCCCGGTCGAACTAAACGTATCGGTGTCTGTTAGCACGCCGCTCGCTGTGCTTATAGCGAGACTCATTGAGCCGTCGTTGTTGGCGGTGAAGCTATCAGTCGCACCGCCGCTAAAAGGACCGGCGTTGCCGGATGCGCGGATCGTACCGGCCGAAATAGTGAAAGTCTGGCCGGTAACGGCGTTTTCTAGGGTGTTGCTGTCGGTGGAGTTGAGTGTGACCGTGGAACCGGCGTTTTCGGTGACTGTGTTACCACCTCCGCAAATTGCCGCGTTTGCACCTGCCGACAGATTAATCTGACAGCCGGTCACATCGGAGACTATCCCTTGACCATTGATATATTCCGACTCCACCGCGCCGTTCATCGCGAGCACGACACTTCCAGTCTGAACTCCTTGACTATTAACTTCGGCGTACTGAAAAGAATTTCCGCTAAGAGGTGTCTCGACTAAGCTGTCTCCAGCCTGTCCCGGCATAATGATGTCAACGCTGCCGTTGGGGTCGTTCGAAAGCTGCATCTCGTCGCTTTGCTGGACGTTTCCGCCGTTCAGTGCTTTCTGAACTCCTGCATTGAAGGTGTTAAACCAATTCAAAGCACCGCTGCCAACTTGGTAGATTACTGCCCCAGCTGTAATGTCTGCTGCGGCACTTGCAATCACCCCCCCAACGGCCGCAAGACCTGCAAGCCCAACCCCGCCGCCAAGTGCGACGAGTCCTGATCCCACCGCCCCACCAATGGCAGAACCGTCGGCTACTATAGCGGCGTAAGATTGATTTAGAGCGTCACTGGGTCCGTTTGCAGCCAACTGGTTAAACGTCGCTATATCTGCAGAAAGACTCGCCTGCCCAGATACGAAACCTGTAAGTTGCGAAATAGTTGAAAACCCTGCAACCTTAGATAAGGCCGACACAGCCGACACCAAGCCGTTGGCCGCAACTGCAACGTCTGCTTGGCTACCACTTCCATTCTGTTGATTACGAAGCGCGGCGACGTAACTACTCCACGCGGTCACCAACGACCCGAGATTTCCGACCGACTGAAATACATTTAACCCAGACATATTTAACACCCCGCGCGTTAATTTGGTAAATCGATGGCTAGACGAAACCCAAAACTACTATTCCGTTTACTTGGGTTTCCTCCTATGCGACTGGCAGAACGAACTGCAACCGGTATCGATGCCCAACTTCCTCCCCGCAAATCCCGCGAAGAACAACCGAACATATTCATTGCTTCACGAGCGAGAGCAATCGAACTAGGTGAATACCCTAAGGATGAACAATCTGAAATCCACTGAGAAACATTTCCGAGCATATCGAATAGCCCCCAAGGATTGGGTCTGAACGACCCCACCGGAGCCGTTGTCATATATCCGTCGTTGCAATTTGCGAAAGGTGCATTCGGATCAATCACCCTTGAAGTCAAATCCCTGGCATTTTCATATTTACATTGCTCCTTCAGATTTCCACCCCAATACGATGAGGCAAGTGTTCCAGCTCTCGCCGCGTACTCCCACTCCTCGCCAGTTGGCAGACGATAACGAGCGTTATTTTTCTTTGGTACTTTTGAGTTAAGCCAAACATTAAATTTCTGAACATCGTCCCAAGAAACGCAAACTACAGGGTCTTGGTTTGATTGCCTAAACCCTGGATTCCTCCAACTTGCTTCGTTATCGAATATCCATTTTTTCCATCAAAAACGGTGCAACCCTTACCGTCAAAATTAGTCTCGTTGGCAAATATTTCGAATTGCTTTCGTGTTACGGAGAATTTTGCTATTGCAAAAGACTTCACATCAACGCGATGCCGTGGCGTCTCAACCAAATAGAAAGTCTTGTAGCCACTGTATTCCCCCTTAAACTCTTCCTCAGTCGCCCCCATTAGATACTCGCCAGTCGGAATAACAACCATCTCCGAGCAGGCATCACAATCACGGAAATGCGGAAATTCACTACTCACGGACCTTGAATCCGACGAAGCAAACGCGAAATTTGTAATTACTAGAAAAAATCCTGCCAACCAATTGGTTCTAATTCTTGAAAACATTTCTACCACCGTTTATATCGGCCAAAGCAAGTCGAGGAAAATTTTAACGCCGAATCGATCTAAGTATGTGATCGGCATAACGGCGATATTGCCAAGCTGAGCTTGACGCGCTCACCGATGCTGCGACGATAGCGCTGATAGCCCGAAAGACCGCCCAGAAAGATCTCTGCATTGCCGAACTCGGGTGCACTATTGCATTGTGACCGGCGAAATAGCCCCCGACGGCAATAGCCAATATAGGTAAGCAGGTGATGAAACGCGCCCCCCCAATGGACCAGACATGTCCACGTGTGTCCCGCCACGCCGCGCGCCAAGGTAGCCCTCTTCCGACCGCGACATTATAAAAAAGGAGGGTTAGCCGGACACCAACAAAAATCACAGCGGAAATAGCGACTATACCGAAGACGCTCGCAAACAGAAGTATATGAGCGCCGTATCCGAGTTTAACCTGAATTACCCCCCAACCAATAACGGCAGTCGGCACCACGCCAACAAGAAATACGACGACAACCAAGGCGATCGAGAAGCACAGACCCATATAACCGAAAAAACCTTCATCGAATAATCCCAGCGAACGAACGAGGCCTACCCCTGACAGAGAATGTCGCATCGCCTGCACTGAAATGATACTCAAGATTACACTGATAATAACTACGCATAACGACAAGGCCAATGAGAGCCCCGCCTGTTCTGAATTCGGATGACCCGTCACGGTAGCGAGCGCTATCGCCTGTTGTAAATTAATTTGAACGTAACTCAAAAATGAGAGGAGAGTGGAAGCGATAAGGATCGTCGCGGGCTTATTGACCAACATCAGCCAAACGTCTTTCTATGCACCCTTGAAACAGTCACCAAAAATTATATGTTCCATATCATCGTTTTTATTTTTTCTTACCTGAGCAGAGTCGAAGTGACATCCATCAATGCAATATCTCGATTAAAAAATATATTTATAAAAATAAAAACTCGATGACCTGAGGATCTTCACGCGGCAGAATATTGCGAATAGTCCGCAGATGCCACGACCTCTGATCCTATACATCGATGCCCATTCAACCATCTTCTAAATTCCAGCCTTACAAACCCTATGTTCTCTACAGACGCTGATCATCAATCTGTTAAATATGCACTTAATAATGATTTATGAGTGTCAAAAGTTGTTGTATTTAATAACGAATAGCTTACAGCCGTTCCTTACTGACTCAATTGCTAGGATTATTCTTATTTACAGAAGACTAATCCTAGTTAGTCGACCCTGAACAATCGACAGCACCTTTATTGGCGAGTATTGAAGGGCGAAACCACATTGCCGGAATTGCACGGATACAGGCATAGCAATGCGTGAAACCTGGAAATTTCGACGAGGTCCGGATGAGTCCGAAACCAGGTGTGACAGAGCGAGATTTCTTCCGCTAGCCACTGCTTGACAGATCAATTTGAAACACCCTCTAGTGCGCTAAACCGAGTTGATTGGGCGCGGCTAGCTACAGCGATGAACGAAGCCTTTCTCACGTGGCGCAAAGCAAGTCAGGCCGCCAGTCGGCAGTGCCCGAGTCAATCGCCGGGAGTGCGGGCTATGCGGTGTCACAGCAAAAGCGCAAGCTGATCGAACAGGGTTTCGGCTGGGCCAAGAGCATCGGCGGTATGCGCCAGGTGATGGTGAGCGGCTTGAAGAAGGTCGATCAGATGTTCGTGCTGACGATGGCCGCGTACAACCTCGTGCGCATGCGCACCTTGGGACAACTCCGTGCGTTGCAGCCGCAGTGAACCAAAAATGCGCAAGAGAACGTCATAAACAGGTCCGAAAACCGAAATTAACCGGTCCATATTCCAAACTATGAGACATCCCCCGCTGAAAATTCTGATCACGCTCATGGCTCAGTAAAGTCGATCTGTATTTCCGCAGCCTGCTAGTACTCGATTTGCAGAATTCACCGCATCTCCAGCGCCGGTCGTACCTCCGATCAAAAAATTAGTGAGCGCCGCCTACGCGATCGTGATAGTGACCTATTTTAAGCTCCAATTAAGTTTTTAACTTTCCGTACGTTATTGATTGAGATAAGCCACATTGGCACAGATGTGATGTACATCCACAACAAAACCGAATTAAACGGATCACGGGCCAGCTTCAATTCTCTAACCTGCTCCGTTCGATTCAACAATATCTTCCCGTCTGCGCCAGCCACATACGTCATCCATAAAAGTCCACTGCCATCACGAAGTAAAAATCCTTCCACGTAAATTTCACTCGATGGATTTTGGTTCTGCCACTCACTAATTGTCTCAAGCCCCGATGGATCTTGTAGCTTTAATCCTTTTCCTGTATCAACGACAAAACGCGCTAAGGGGGTCGATTTAAGCCCAGGTTCAAATCCGAAAATTATCCTTCCAGTTGATTTCACCAATGGTGCTTCTGGAGGAATGGCCCCTCTATACGGCAATGAATGATAAAAAGTAAGCAATGGAGAATAAATCATCCAGCCTATCGAAAGAGACAAAAGTGATTGCTTCCACTTGAATCCCGTACCGACTGAACTCGCGGGTCCATGAAGAACAAGCCAAAATGCTATTTTCCATTTTTTGCAGTTTTCACGTTGAAATTTCAAGATTAAATTTCTCCCGTTCTTAATAACATCTTTACTCTCATAGTGTGGGCTTGTCCTACCGAACATACAAACCGGGCAACAATTGAACTTTCGTTTTGAAAAATATAATGCCTTACTAAAGCATAATTTTTTGATCTAATCACCAGCTCAACAATGTATTAAATATGCTCTTAATACCGCTAGTTGAGTGTCAAAATCTGTTGTTTTTAATAACAAATACCCTACGCCATTTAAATTTCGACGCACTAATTAGGATTGTTCTTAATTTTTCAGGACTCGTCCCAATTATTGGTTCTGTCCACTTCTGTTTATGTGGACTTAGCAGGCTGCGGAAAAACTCTCTCGACAAGCGCAAGATTTTTCGGGAAGCGTTATTGGTTTCGGGAAGCAACCCCAAGACGCTGATCTTCCTTTCTGCGTTCATGCCGCAGTTCATCACGCATGACCAGCCGCTGCCGGCACAGTTCATCGTGATGTATCTGACCGTGGCTTGCACCGTGGCGCTGGTTCACACCGTCTACTCGTTCGGGGTGCGCCGGATTCATAACGGGCTTGGCACAAGCCGGTGGATTGAGGTCCTGAAGCGTTGCAGCGGCTTGGTCTTCTTCGGTCTGGGTATCAAGCTTTTAACGGCAAGGCAGGCCTGACGATCTGGTGTGAGCGGCAGGTACAGTTGGCCGGCCAGCCGCTATGGGAGCGGTAAACCGCCGTAGCGATAAAGCACGCGAACCACTAACACCGAAAGCAGCAACCCACCACCATCACCCGTCAACGCGTGCGCGCAACCCGGATTTTTCGTCGCCGCCACCATTGCCAGATACCTGTCACCGCAATAACGCCCAGCGACATACCGCCAATCGCAAGAACACCCTCAAGCAGCGGGCCACCAAGCTCGCCGGTATGCAACGGATAAATCACGGCAACCGCGCGCGCCCCCGGATCAAGCGCATTCCAGCGCCGGACCTCTAACACCTTGCCGGTGAATGGATCCAGCCAGACCGACGACAAGCCATTTGGATGGGGGTCGTCCGGCAGTTTCAGGCGCACGCGCAGAGGGACACCCGGTTTCGCCGGCAATTGAACGAGACCGATCATTGCATCGGGGAACTGCGCTTGTGCCTGCGCAACAAGTGTATCCAGTGGCAACATCGGGCGCGGTGATCGCGACGCAAGCGGCAATACCGGCGCGTGCATCGGCCGGACTCCGCTTAGCGTGCTGACAAAACCGCCAAGCGGACGCCACGCCATGTAGGCGCCGGTCGCCACCGACAGCGCGATGACCAGGCCGATCGTCGCACCACCCACCCGATGCAGATCGTACAGCGCCCGGGACGTCCCTTTTCGCAACTCAACCCGTAAGTTCGGACGTCCCGAACGCGGCCACCACAACACGAGACCCGACACGAGCAGCAGCAGGTAGCACAGCGCGACGAACGCAAGTAACGCCTTGCCGATGTCCCCCAGCCAGAGCGAACTGTGCAGCTTGAACAGCACGTTGAAGAAGCCTTGCGTCTGTGCACGGCGTCCGAGTTCATCGCCGGTGAAGGGATCGATGTACACCGTACCGCTCCACTTGCCCTTCACCATCACCCGCAGACTTTCGTCCGTTGTACGCGGCGGGCGAAACGAGAACGTTGCGCCGTCGCCAAACCGGGTAGCGAAACGTTGCCGGACCTGTTCGAGCGGCACGGCGGACGCGTGCTCATGCGCACCCACCTTGAACAGGTCAGCGTGCAGCCGTTCGTCAACAGGCGCACCGATCATCAGCAGCGCGCCCGTGATACCCATGATCGCAAGCACCCAGCCAAGCGAGAGCGCAAACCACCGGTGCGCCGTTAGCCAGAGCCTGCGAAGAGGAGGCATCCGTCCCGGTAGAACGTCAAGCACCAGAACAGACCTCAATAAACGAAATGGCCCTGCACGTAGACCATGCGCGGCGCGCCGACCATCCGTCCAGCGTTACCGTCGACATTGCGTGTGTAGTAGCGCTTGCCCGCGATATTGTTGACACCCACCGTGAGGTTGCTGCCCTTCCAGCCGGGGATCTTCCAGTCGGCCTGCATGTCCCACACCCGGAAACCCGGTATACGGCCGACGCGTCCGTCAGGCGTTTCCGCGACGGTGTTCGCTGTATCGGAGTACTGAGCACTCTGGTGCGTGCTCGACACATTGAATGTCCACCCGTGCGTCGCATAGCGCAGACCCAGCGTATCGGTAAAGCGCGAGTAGAACGGCACGTCGAGACCTGCTGTAGCGCCCGATTCCTGGATCGCTTTCGTGTACGTGAAATTCGCGTACGCGTCGAGACCGCGCAACACGCTGTCCTCGGCGAATGCGTATTCGATTGCGGTTTCCACGCCCTGGTGATGCGTCGCGCCAATGTTCTGGAACGTGGCCGGCGTTATGCCCGCGACCTGGATAATCTGGTTGTCGAAGCGCATGTTGAACGCGGTCAATTCGGCATGAATCTGCCTGCTCGACCAGCGGGCCCCTACTTCATAAGTCTTCGCCAGTTCCGGTTGCAGCGGATTGGTCGCTGACTGCGAGTTCAACTGCAGATTCTGCACCGGACCAAACGACGTGCTGTAGTCGGTGAACAGCGTCAGCGCCGAATTCCACAGGTACGACAGGTTCACCGACGGCAGTGGCTTGTTGTTGTTTGTCTCGTAGGTCTGGTTGAGCGTGTCGTCGCGGCGTGTCGATTCAATGTGTTCGAAGCGCACACCCGGCGTGAGGCGCCAGCGTCCATAGGCAATACGGTCGTCGATATAAACCGCGTGCGCGTTGGTGGCGTTGTCGAAGCTGCTCGTCGGGCCGATCACGCCCGTTGCCAGCGTCTGGTTGTAGCTGTTGTCGTCACCGCGTTCGCGAATGTAGCGATACCCAACGGTCACATCGTTTTGAAGTGGCCCGAGCGAGAAGCGCTGCGTGAAGCGCGGTTCAATGCCGAGCGTATCGTAGTTGCGCGGCTGATATTGAAGCTGCGTGCCCGTCGTATTGATCAGCGTACTGCTGCGGTAGCTCTCGTTGTAGTACGCACGCACCTCGAATTCCTGCGTGGCCGACAGCGTATTCACATAGCCGATATCAACCGCTTTGCGCTCGCCATTCCAGTAGTCGGTCGGACGGGTATTCTGGAACGGGTCGGCGTTGTATTGCGCGACCGTCAGGCCGCCCGGCGTGCGTGACTTCACGTCGTAATACGAGAACTTGCCGTAGAACTCGGAGGTCGGCGTTAGCTCGTAGCGGAACTTGAGTGCGAGGTCGTTGACACGCTCGTCACTGCCCTCGCGCCAGTCGCGCCCGGTCATGCCCGAGTACAGCAGCGCGAGGCCGAGACCGTTGTCGAGCTGCGTGCCAAGGAACGTGCTGTACGTCGTGTTGCTGCCGCCGCCGCTGGTGTAGATGTTTTCGCGCACCGACGCGTCGGCGGTCAGGCCGGACTTGTCGGGAATCTCGCGGGTCTTGAAGTTGATCACGCCGCCCACGTTCTGCGGGCCGTAGCGCACCGCGCCGCCGCTGCGGACCACGTCTATCGATTCGATATTGCCGAGGCTGATGGGCGCAAACGACAACTGCGGCTGGCCGTACGGTGCGACCGCGAGCGGGATGCCATCGAGCAGCACGGTCGAGCGCGGCGTGTAGCGGCCGGTCAAACCCCGGACGCCGACGTTCAGCGAAACGGCGCTGCCGGCTGTGCCGGAATTGTCCGTGGACTGCACGCCGGGAATGCGCCGCATCACGTCGCCAATACTCGTCGCGCCGCTCTGGTTGATCTCTTCCTTATCGACAACCGTTCGCGCGCCGGCGAAGGTCTTCACGCTGTTTTGCAGGCCGGTTCCGAGCCAGTCTCCCGAGACGACGATCGAGTCAAGCACGGTCGGGTTGCTATCGGTCGTGGTCGCGGCGGGACCTGGAGCTGCGGCTGCGGGGGCTTCCTGCGCGGATGCCCGATCGGGCTGGCTGAGAAAGGCTAGCGCGGCAACTGCCGCAAAACGGGTAAGCGTGCTGACCGTATCGACACTACGGCGTTCGGCAAAAACCATGATTCCAGATGTCCTTCATTGTGTTCGGCAGATGCGGTTTTGAGCGGCGTTTCCACGCGAGACGCGAGCGCAGCACAATCCCCACAGGAATTGTTACGAAATGTTTTGAAGAATGCGGGCGCAAGTATAAATACGAATCAATATCAATTGAAAGGTAAATTTGGGATTTCGTTTCAAAATTTGGAGAACTTGCGGTGGGATGCGAGGCGTGACGTGCGAATGCAGTCAGATATTGCGTGTGAAGCAAGGAGTAAGCTTTCTAAATAATTACGCCTTCGATCGGGGGACGTCCTTTTGCTTCGTGGTCTTGCAGCAAACGAAGCGTCCGGGGGCTCCTGATTGCCGGAACCCGTCGATGAACGCCCCTGCCTGACGGAGCCTATGAGGCCCTCTTCCACCCGTGAACAAAGTTCCCAGGCAAAAGGGACAGCGTCGGCAACTCAGCTCACAGGCCTGGCCCTCGCCCATCGATTCAACCCGGCACACACCAGCAATAACGAAGCCGTCACAAAAAACACCGCCCGCAAACCGATGTGCGCGCCAATCAACCCGCCGATCAACGGGCCTATCACTTGGCCGCTGAACTGGGCGGACTGCAGATAGCCAAGCGTCTTGCCGGAATTGTGATCGGCAACCGCGTGCCGGATCTCTTTCGCTATCGATGGAAGCAGCCCCGCGAGCGTCATGCCCATTAAGCCGCGAAGAATGGCCAACTGCCACCATTGGTGAACAAACGCCTGCGGCACCAGTACCACGCTGGTCGCCACCAGACACCCGATGATGACCTTCGAGCTGCCGATGCGATCAGCCAGCGCGCCAAAACGCGCGGCAGTCAACATGCTGCCGAACGCCGATGCCGCCATGACGATCCCCGCCATGCGCGCGACATGGTCACCCGGCACACCCAGTTGCCCGATATAAACAGTGATGATCGGCTCGATCGACATGTTGGCGAGCAACACCATCATTGCCGTTACCAGCAGCGCGAGGATCACCCGTCGGTTCATTGCCGGAGGCAAAGCAGCGCCAACATCGACACGCTTTTTCGCGTCGTTCGCACGATCGAAATCTTCGCGCACGAACACGACGGTCAGCAGCGCAGCCACGGCGATGATCGCGCCGCCAACGAAGAAGGTACCGCGGATACCGACGTATGTCGGCAGGAATCCGCCGACCAGCGGTCCCACGAGATTGCCCGCGAGCGCACCCGTCGACAGCACGCCCAATGCCCATCCAGCGCGCTCGCGTGGCGCCTGCGTGCCGACCATGACGATCGAGGCGGAGGCATAACCGCCGATCAACCCCGCGATCAGTCGCAGCACGACAAGCTCGGTCAGGTTATGCGCGAGGCCGATCAACGACATCACGATGGCCATGCCGACCGCCGCACGGATCAGCATGGGCTTGCGGCCATAACGGTCCGCCAGGCGTCCCCAAAGGGGCGCGGTAATCGCGGTGCCGAAGAACGTTGCGCCGAATGCGACGCCGGACCACTGCACGACCGCCGCCGGCGAACTCACGCCCAACTGTTGCACGTACAGCGGCAGGAACGGCAGCAACATGCTGAGACTCAGCAGCGTTGTAAATGACCCGAATACGCAGACAAAAAGATTGCGCCGCCAATACGGCGCGTTGCGTTCGGCATAGCTCGGCTTCTGGACAAGGCTGTCCGGCGGCATGAGGGAACTGGTTGCTTGCGGAGTCATGGGGGCCTCGATCGTCCTGTCAGGCATTGAGCGATGGCCGGGCGCATATGCGTCGATCCGGATCACCATCGCAAAAGAAGTAGACTGCTTGCATATTATCTCAATTTAGGAATATGATGTTTACATCGTTCTCTAATTGAGATTTTCATGGACCACACCAGCCTCGAAATTTTTCGCGTCGTCGCCGCTGAACTCAGCGTGACCCGCGCGGCCAAGCGGCTCGGCCGCGTGCAATCGAACGTGACCACGCGCATCCAGCAGCTCGAGGAGGAACTCGGGGTGGCGTTATTCCGGCGCGACGGCAACCGGCTTACGCTGAGCGCGGAAGGCGAACGTTTTCTGGGCTACGCCAACCGCATGCTCGCTCTGGCCGATGAAGCGCGACAAGTGCTAAGCCCGCAAGCGCCCTCCGGCACGCTGAGAATTGGCAGCATGGAAAGCACGGCCGCGGCTCGTCTTCCGGGACCGCTTGCCGCCCTTCACGCCCAGTACCCCGACGTCCAGCTCAGGATTTCGACGGCGCCCTCGCGGCAATTGATCGAACAGGTTCGCGACGGTCTGCTCGATTGCGCGTTCGCTGCGCTGCCGCCATGCGGCGAGATGACATCGGCGTTGGATCTCGAAGCAGCCGGGCTTCATGGAGAACCGGTCTTTCGCGAGGAAATCCTGCTCGTGCTGCCGCCCGGGCATGCCGCCGTCCGTCAGGGCGCAGATATCACCGTGCGTTCGCTTGCCGCGTTTGCACAAGGATGCAGCTATCGCGTGCTCGCCGAAGAATGGCTCGGCCAGGACAGATCACCGCTCGACATCCAGGAGGTCGGGTCCTATCACAGCATGCTTGCGTGCGTTGCGGCCGGCGGCTGCGTATCTTTGGTGCCGCGCAGCGTGCTTGATCTGCTGCGCGAACCACCGGCGCTCCGCACTCACGTTGTGGCGAAGGTGGATACGTGGCTCGTCCATCGAAACGGATACGAAACGGCAGCATTCAACGCGCTGCGAGAAGCGCTCACGCCTTTCGTGTCGAAGCAACTCGCAGCAAAAAGGAAATCATCATGAGCACGATTCGCCAGGCTTCGTCGGCTGCAGGCCAAGGCACCGCGGCGCTGATCGCCGCTCTTGTCATGGCGGTCGGAATGGGGTTCGGACGCTTTGCGTTCACGGGCATCTATCCGGTCATGGTCAGCGATGCCGTGCTCACCGTGCATCAAGGCACGCTCGCCGCATCGGCCAACTATGCAGGTTATCTGGCCGGTGCCCTGCTGACTGCCGCCGTGCATCCGCGACACTCGCGCAGGCTGTGCATGCTTGCGCTCGCGGGCATCGTGGTATGTCTCGGGGTGACGGCGCTGCTGAATGCGCCGTGGCTGATCATCGCGATGCGCGGCATCACGGGCGCCGTCAGCGCTGTCACCATGGTCGCGGCGTCTCTCTGGCTGCTGCAGCATCGCGGCCACACGAGCGGTGCGCCCTTGCTTTATGCGGGTGTCGGCATGGGCATTGTGCTGTCATCGGAAATGTTGATCGCGGGACGTGCGTTCGACCTGCATAGCGCCGGGCTTTGGTGGGTGCTGGCAGCAGGCGCATTGATCCTAGCCGCAATTGCGCTGCCGGGTCTCGATGCACGCCCTGTTGAGACCGGAGGCACGCGTGCAACCTTACACGGACACGAGTCCTTCCCTGCGCTCGGTGCAGGACGGCTGATCGCGCTCTACGGACTGGCGGGCTTCGGCTACATCATCACCGCGACCTATCTGCCCTTCTTCGTCAGGAACGCAATTGGTTCAATCGATCCCATCCAGGTCTGGGCATTATTTGGCCTGGGCGCGGCTCCGTCGTGTTTCATCTGGCACGCAATCCATATGCGCGTTGGCACACGACGCGCGCTGTTCCTGAATCTCACGCTGCAAGCTGTTGGTGTCATCTTGCCGGTCGTGGCGCCGAACCCGGCCGGATACCTTGGCAGCGCATTGATCGTAGGCGGAACGTTCATGGGCACCACGACTATTGCGATGCTCGCGGCGCGTCGGGTTGCCCACACCCTGCGTGTGAGCATTCTCGCCGTGATGACGGCATGCTTCGGCGTCGGGCAGATCGTGGGACCGCTTGTCGCCAATGCGATGTACGCACCGCATCATTCGTTCTCGGGGTCGTTGGAGACGGCGGCGGCGGCGCTGGCCGTGGCGGCGCTGCTCTGCATCCGTCTCAGCAGGTCTGGTCAGGAATCGGTCATTGTTCAGCACCAGCATTAGTGTGCTCGCCCGATATCCACAAAACCACGAGACCCGGTTTAGTCGGCTTACGGCACAGAGCCATGCTGATAGAAATGGCAATAGAATGCCTGCATGACCACATACGCCGCTCTTTTGCGGGCCGTGAATGTTGGCGGCACCGGCAAACTTCCCATGTCCGAACTTCGCGCAATGTGCGCCTCCGTTGGTTTTTCCAATGTGCGCACGTATATCGCCAGCGGCAACGTTGTGTTCGAAAGCAAGCTTTCGGAAGTATCCGTGAAAGCGAAACTGGAGCGTTGTCTTGAGACTTATGCCGGAAAGCCGGTAGGGATTTTGATCCGGACGGGCGCGGAGCTGGCGGCGGTCCTTGCCAATAATCCCTTTAGTTCAGCGGCGCCGAATCGAACCGTCGCAATCTTTCTCGACGCACCGCCTCCCGCAAATGTGCTGGATAGTGTGAGTGGCCAGCAAACAGAAGAAATCGCACTCGGGACGCGTGAGATTTATGTGCACTACAAAGACGGAATCGCCCATTCAAAACTGAAAATCCCGGCCGTTGGGATGGGCACCGCTCGCAACATGAATACCGTGGCCACGCTCGCCGAGTGGACCGCGGCGTAGGTCGATCGACGTGACCGCACGCGTGACCGTCCCCCCCGCCAGTGCTCGCCGCTCACTCGCCAACCACGGCGGCTACGGCAGATACCGGACTATGAGCCGTGTGGCCTCGTCGACGAGCGCTCCAAACCCTTTGTCCGAGAGGCTTTCAGAATGGTGCACGACCGCTGTATGTGTCAGTGCCTCTATTGATGTCACGCACACAAACACCACAAGCCCGCGTGATTGGAAACGGCCAGCCCATTGGTTTCAGCGATCGCCATGCCCTCCACCGGACAATCGACAACTTGGAACTATACTGGGGCACTTGGAGGTTTCAATGGCCGATCACGACCGACTACATCCACTACGTCCGCTCCTGAAGAATTGGGTTTGGGAGCATGGCCGAATTGGGACTCGCTATCTCGACTGCGCCGATGGCGAAATCAAGTTTGATGAAGGCAAGAAATCGCATTTCGCAGCCGAGAAATATATCTACGTGCCCCTCGATAAGGACGCTCAAGACGATGTATCCGCGGAGGGTCCTGCGATCCAGGACGCGGGACTTGCGCGCTTCTTGCGGGCGGCGCAATTAGGCACGCCAGAGGAAGCCGGTTCTGTCGCGGAGGTTCAGCGCGCAGTGCAGGATTGCGTGGAACTCGGCCTATTCAGCGCATATCAACTGGAGGCTCGAGAGGCATTGGCCCGCTATACGCAGGAGCCCATGTTCGAGGACGAGATCCGCGCGGCGGTTGTCGAAGACATCCGGCGTATTTACACCGGCATGCGGGAGCAACTGGCGCTATACGATTTCAGTGTGCTTTACGGCTTGCCCGCGCCGCTGCTGATCAGCGAGACGCCCTTCATCGACTGGCGTGTGCGGGCCAGTCCGGGACTTCCGTTTGTATCGCTTCCGCTGGGACCTTACTGCCTGCTGGTAGGCGCGGTGTCGGGCAGGAAAAGCCGGATCGGCCCGGTGGTCTGGAAGGCCGCTACTGCCATGGGGCCGTTGAAGGACCACAACCGCTGGATTGCGGAGCATGCACGTCTGTGGCTGGTGGCGACTACGGATGACCAGCTCATCGCGGCCCAAAGCCGCTTTGCCGCGGCCACAGGCTCCAGGCAGGAGGATGCGAAGCCCTGACCGAAGCCGGCGGCGGAGGACAACTCCTTCTCCCGATTAACGGCGCTTATGGCCGAGGCCTGTCGCAAAGTTTGGCTTCTTGCGGCTCACAATGCCGGAACCATCCACTAGCCGACATACGACAGAGCCGTTGCGGCCGGCTACGCTGGTTTGCCAGAATTCATCGACGGCCGGCCCTCCATCTCCAGGCATGCAGGTCCTCGCTGATAACAACATGCGGGCGGCGCTGCGGCTCCGTTCCCCCGAAGCTGTTACTCTTCCCCATTCTCGACCGCAGGTTGGTCGCACGCGATGGGGCCAAGCGCTTGCCGTCAAGCAACACAGGATTTTGAATGTTCGGTTTTCTGCGCAGTTATTTTTCCAACGACCTGGCGATTGATCTCGGCACCTCGAATACGCTGATCTACATGCGTGGCAAGGGTATCGTGCTCGACGAACCGTCGGTCGTGTCGATTCGTCAGGAAGGCGGCCCGAATGGCAAAAAAACCATTCTGGCCGTGGGCAAGGAAGCCAAGCAGATGCTCGGCAAGGTGCCAGGCAACATTGAAGCCATCCGCCCGATGAAGGACGGTGTGATCGCCGACTTCAGCATTACCGAGCAGATGATCAAACACTTTATCCGGATGGCGCACGAGCCCCGCATGTTGGCGCCATCGCCGCGGATCGTTGTCTGCGTGCCCTGCGGATCCACTCAGGTCGAACGGCGTGCGATCAAGGAAGCCGCCCATAGCGCCGGAGCGTCGCAGGTGTACCTGATCGAAGAACCCATGGCGGCCGCCACCGGTGCCGGTCTGCCCGTGTCCGAGGCGACCGGCTCAATGGTCGTCGACATCGGCGGCGGCACCACCGAGGTCGGCGTCATTTCACTCGGCGGCATCGTGTACAAGGGGTCCGTGCGCGTCGGCGGCGATAAATTCGACGACGCGATCGTCAACTATATCCGTCGCAACTACGGCATGTTGATCGGTGAGCAGACCGCTGAAGCCATCAAGAAGGAGATAGGCTCCGCGTTCCCTGGCTCGGAAGTCAGGGAAATGGACGTGAGGGGCCGCAACATGTCCGAAGGGATCCCGCGTAGCTTCACGGTATCCAGCAATGAGATCCTCGAAGCGCTCTCCGATCCGCTGAACCAGATAATTTCCGCGGTCAAAATTGCGCTCGAAAACACGCCGCCTGAACTGGGCGCCGACATCGCCGAGCGCGGCATCATGCTCGCGGGCGGCGGTGCACTGCTTCGCGACCTCGACCGTTTGCTTGCCGAGGAGACCGGCCTGCCGGTGCTCGTCGCTGAAGCCCCCTTGACGTGCGTCGTGCGCGGCTCGGGCATGGCGCTCGAACGCATGGACAAATTCGGCAGCGTCTTCTCCTACGACTGAAGGCGGCGGCGAGTGCTAGGCACAGTGAGACCACCATGATCGCCGTGGTCAAAGGGGAAGAGTATTTCTGTACTTTGCAATGGTCTCGGAGAGGCAATGCGATGCCGGCTCGGATTGATATCGACGTGAACAGGTGGGCCGGAAGGATGCAAGCTCTCATGCCGTTGAACCTTTGCTCGAACGTACCCGGGGAACAACCACCGTGTCCGAGTTGCGTCGGACATTGAAGCTGCTTCCACGCTCGATAGCCGCTGATGCTAACGTCGAGCACTACGCCCATTTCAAGCGGCGTAAACGCCTGGATATGCGCGCCAATCCAGGCGTCCCTCAAGGGGATTTCCTGTGCGGCATACTTCATAGAGCATCCCGCGTGAAGTATGCCGCTGTTTTTATGATCTCGTTCTCCCGCTCAGGCCGAGCTCTATCGCCGCTTCCGTGATCGTCTGTCCAGCGCCTTGGAATTCAGTATCAACGCCATTCACGTGCGCCAAAACGCGCTCAAATGACTTGTTGCGACGCAGCATTTATCGGCCTATGCTGCAGTGTGCCGACGGCGACTTAGGCGAGCTATGCCGATCGTAGAAACCTTGCGAAAGAGCCACGGACGCGTCGTATGAACTTGGTGCGTCAAACCTGCATGTCTTCGAACTCGACAGCGGATGGAACTGCGGACTACAACCGAGCCCTTTCGGCGTTCGACAAAAAAGTCGCTGCGTTCAAGGATGAGTTGTTCGAATCAGAGGCACAAACGCATCCCTGGAGTACTTCATGACTTCCTCGACTTTCTTGCCATCTCTCGGTGAACTTTCCTCGAACTGGTTGCGCCTTTTTACGGAGACGTGCGAAATGCTCAACGCGACCACCCAGGTCGTTAAAGTTCGCACCACTCGCATGGCGATGGCCGGCCCGCTCCCCAATGAGCGGGACCGGGTTGAATTCACTCTAATGAGCCGGGAAAAGAGCGAGGCAGCGTCCGAATCTATCCAGGCGATGGGTTCAGGATTCGTAAATCTGGGCATGGCATTGGCGATGGATACCAGCAAACATATCTGGGCTACGTCCGCGGCGGCCTCAGCCTTGGCGTCGAGTCAATCTGCAACGCAATGGATTGAATGCCAGGCGGCGCTGTTGAAGATCGCAGCAGCCTCTCCGGCCAATCCGTTGCAGTTGGCCAATTCAACCGCCCGCGTGGTCCAGGAGAGCCTCGCCCCTATTCACGGCCGTGCGACCGCAAACGCCAAACGTCTAGGTGTGCTTTGACAGCCGCCGTGTTAGGCGCACCGCTTCTTGAAGAGGATCCGCGGGCTCGCAATCACCGCGCCGGCAGTTTCTCGAAGGTCCCATGCAAATTGGATGGTGTGTCAGAAACCATGCTGTGGACGCTTTACGACCGTGCGTGCGAGGCATGTCGGCCTGACGGCATTCTCGCTGACCCCGACAGCGTGCGTATCTGCAATGCTATCGACTACGATTTCGTGCGTCGTTTTGGAGAGCCCGTCGGTTCGTTTGCCGCACGGGCGGCAAAAATCGACGAATTGTTGAAGCGATGGCTCCAACGCCATCCGGATGGCCTGGTTGTATCCCTGGGTGAAGGCCTCGAAACGCAAGCTCACCGCGTGGACAACGGCCGGATGCGATGGCTCACGGTCGATCTGCCGGCTGCGATCGAACTACGCCAGCACTTTCTTCCTTCGTCCACGCGCTTGCGCCACGTTGCTGCGAGCGTGTTCGAGCCGGGTTGGATTGAAGGGATCGAACCGGGCCCCGATGTATTTATCGTGGTCCAGGGCCTCTTCATGTACCTTGAGCCCGACGCGGTGAGACGTTTGTTCATCAGGATCATCGAGCATTTTCCAGGCGCCGAGATCGCCTTCGACGTCATTCCGCGGTGGTTTTCCCAGTTAACCCAGTGGGGTGTCATGCAAACGCCGCACTATCGCCTGCCTCCCATGCCCTGGGGTATCAATAGCGATGAGATAGCAGCGCGCCTGCACAGCTGGTCGTCAGCCATTACGGCATTGAGCGTGCTTGAGTACCGGGCCCCCCGTGGTTGGCCGAAGATAATGGAAGACCTTTTCCGTATGAATCCGCTAACAAAAGGCCATTTACCTTGCCTGGTACATGCCAGGGTTCGGAATCAATGACCGCCTGGACTCGTGATAAAGAAAATAGCCAACACAGGCAGACCACTAACCGCGAAAGCAGCAATCCGGCATTGACTCCGACCGCTAACGCTTAAACCCATCCCCCTGGCGCGAGCGCCTTCATCGACTCATTGTGCAACAGCATCTCAAAGCGCCGGCAGGTTCCATTGCGCGAACTCGTCGGCGAGAAAGTCCACGCACACCCTCACTTTCGCCGAAGCAGCCAGCCGCGCCGGGTACACCGCCCAGACGTTAGCGGGTTGCGTGACATCAGGCAGCACTTGCAGTAACTGGCCGCTCTCAAGCAACGGGCGCACGTCCCACAGCGAGCGCAGCACAATCCCGCGTCCGGCCAGCGCCCATTGCACCGCGACCTCGCCGTGATTCGTCGACAATGGCCCGGTCACCTTGATCGAAACCGGTTCGCCACGCACATGCAAGCGCCACAAACCGAACGGGTGGTCGCGTTCCTTGATCGCCAGGCACGCATGGCTCGCTAGATCGGCCAGTTGCTTCGGCGCACCATGACGTTCGACATAGTCTGGCGACGCGCACAGCACGCGATGATTCGACGCCAGCCGCTTCGCAATCAAATGCGCCGCGATCTCATCGCCAATCCGTATATCCAGGTCGAAACCTTCCCCCGCCACGTCCACCAGCCGGTCGAACAGATCCAGGCGTATGCTCAGTTGCGGATGTTGGTCGGAGAGCCGCGCCAGCGCCGGGGCCACAATATGCCGCCCAAAACCAAAGCTGCTGGAAATACGCAGCGTGCCGCGCGGAATGCGGCGCGTAGTGGACACGTCTTCCACGAGATGATCGACGTCGTCGAGGATTTTTTCAGCCCACGCGTAGACACGTTCGCCTGCCTCGGTAATGGCGACACGGCGTGTGGAGCGATGCAGCAGGCGAGTGCCGAGATCGGTTTCGAGCACACTCACGCGCTTGCTGACGTACGCCGCCGAGACCGACAGGACCTCCGCCGCCGCGCTGAAGCTGGACTTGCGGGCGACCGTGCAGAAGACGCGGAGATCATCGAGGTTGGGGGAAGACGGGATATTCATTATTCACGCTTCGTGCACAGTGGCTTAACCAAAACGCCAATTTTAAGCCTTGTAGGGGGGAATAAAATAGTAGCCACAGCCCCAACCATGCTTACGGCTTTGCACCTTGGTGGATCAGCGCCGTGGTTCGACGAGAGTACAAATTCGAAGGGTGGTTGTCCGCGGATAGCGCGGGGTGCCCCTTGGGCAGGTTCAGTCACTGGTGGCGAAGCGTGTGGGTATCGGTGTTCGGAGAAGGAGGGGTTCACACATCCTCCGCGCTGGCGAGCGCCGTGCTTTTGGGGCACCTATGAATAGAAACTGCACGCTGTGGACACTTAGGGTAGCGTGGTTGAAAGCGTTTTCTTTGCTTCGTTTCTTTGTCGCTTTGGACAAAGAAATGACGTGCCGCCACGCACAGTGGCTAATAGTGATAAAGAGAAAATCCGACTCAAGCAGACCACTAACGCCAAAAGCACCAACCCGGCATTAACCCAGACTGCTAAAGCAAGACCCCAACCCAACACCTCCAAGTGCGAACGAAACCCTTAACAGGACCCCAACCATGACCAAGACCAAGACCTACAAAATCGCCGTCATTCCCGGCGATGGTATCGGCACAGAAGTGATGCCCGAAGCCATCCGCGTCCTCGACGCCGCCACGAAGCGCTTCGGCATTTCCATCGAATACAAGCACATTGAATGGGCAAGCTGCGGGTATTACCTACAACACGGCCAAATGATGCCCGACGACTGGAAGGCGCAACTGCAGGACTGCAACGCCATCCTCTTCGGCGCGGTCGGCTGGCCCGACACTGTCCCCGATCACATCTCGCTGTGGGGCTCGCTCATTAAATTCCGCCGCGAATTCGACCAGTACATCAACCTGCGCCCTGCTCGTTTGTTCGAAGGCGTGCCGTCGCCGCTCGCGAACCGCAAAGCCGGCGACATCGATTTCTGGATCGTGCGCGAAAACACCGAAGGCGAATATTCATCGGTGGGCGGCGTGATGTTCGAAGGCACGGACCGCGAGTTCGTGCTGCAGGAATCCGTGTTCACACGCCACGGCAGCGAACGCGTGCTGAAATTCGCATTCGATCTCGCGCAGCGCCGCGAGAAGAAAAAGATCACCGTCGCCACGAAAAGCAATGGCATTGCCATCAGCATGCCGTGGTGGGACCAGCGCGCCGCCGAAGTGGCCGCGCTCTTTCCGGACGTGAAGTGGGACAAGCAGCACATCGACATCCTGTGCGCCCGCTTCGTCCTGAATCCGGACCGCTTCGACGTGGTCGTAGCGACCAACCTTTTCGGCGACATCCTCTCCGATCTCGGTCCTGCATGCACCGGCACCATCGGCCTCGCGCCTTCAGGCAACCTGAACCCCGAACGCAAATTCCCGTCGCTGTTTGAACCCGTGCATGGATCGGCGCCGGACATCGCGGGTAAGAACATCGCGAACCCCGTCGCCATGATCTGGTCGGCAGCCATGATGCTCGAGTTCCTCGGTGACTTCAAAGGCCCGGAACGCGACGCGCACGACGCTATCCTTGCTGCGATCGAAGCAACGCTCAAGGAAGGTCCGCATACCGGCGACCTCGGCGGCAAGGCGAGCACAACAGAAGTCGGTCAGGCGATTGCCGCGCGGCTGGCTTGAATCAACGAGCCTGGGCATCGCGCTTAAATGAGTTGGCTTAAATCAGGAGCATGGACTTATGACACGCCAGTTCGAACTGAAGGAGTTGATCCGCCCGGACAATTTCATCGATGGCCAATGGCGCGCAGCCACCAACGCCGCCGCTCGCGCATTGTCCAGCGAAGCAGCGCCCTTTGGCGGCGTGAAAGAATCGGGCTATGGCCGCGAAGGGTCGAAGTACGGCCTCGACGACTACCTTTCCATCAAGTACCTCTGCCAGGGGAATCTCGCATGAGCACGCCAACTGAACATTATCCGATCGAGGTCACGTTCCCCGATATCTCGGTGCATGCAGAGTCCGAATCGGGCATTCCGTATGTGCACACGTTCGACTCCGGCTTGCCCGGACCGCACGTGATGATCAACGCGCTGACGCACGGTAACGAGGTGTGCGGCGCGATTGTGGTCGATGCATTGCTGCGCTTGAAATTGCGGCCACGGCGCGGCCGCCTGACGCTCTCGTTCGCGAACGTCGAGGCGTATGCAAGCTTCGATCCTTCGAAGCCCGATGCCGCCCGTTTCGTCGATCAGGACTTCAATCGCGTATGGACCAGCAAGGTGCTCGACGACACATCGCGTACGTCCAGCGAGCTTGCACGGGCTCGCGAGATGCGTCCGGTCATCGATACCGTGGATGCCCTGCTCGACCTCCATTCAATGCATGAACGCAGCAAGCCGCTGATTGTCGCGGGTCCGCTGGACAAGGGCATCGAATTGTCGTTGCGACTGGGCACGCCGGCCACGGTGATCTGCGATGAAGGTCATCCCGAAGGCCGCCGGATGCGCGATTACGAGGGTTTCGGCGATGCCGGCAGCCCGAAGAACGCGTTGTTGATCGAATGCGGACAGCACTGGGAACGCAGCGCCGTCACGGTCGCGCGCGATACCACCGCGCGCTTCCTGCTGCTCTCCGGCGTGGTCGATAGTGAAGACTTACCCGGCGACTGGCTGAGCCCCCTGCCGCCGACCATGCACGTTGTACGCGTGACGCAACCGGTTGTGGCGGAGAGCATGGATTTTCGCTTCGCCGAGCCTTATACGGGCCTGGAAATTTTCCCCGAAGCGGGCAGCTTGATCGGCTGGTCGAATGGCAAGCCGATCCACACGCCTTACGACGACTGCATGCTGGTGATGCCGTCGCTGCGGCAATTGCGCCCCGGCGTGACCGTCGTGCGACTGGGGAAGATCGAGCGAACAGTAAAGCGGGATACTGCGGTCTGACATCACGAATAACGAATCAATAAGGTCCACGTAAAGGTTCGGCAAATCGAGCAGAGCGTCAGCCTGAAAAATCTCGAGGATTGGGGCACCGCCGGCTTGGCCGGCACAACGCCGATTTAAGTCTCGGCGTGCAACGCGTGATCCAAGGTAGCGAAGCGATTGATACCGGTATTTTCGAATGTACGACAGGAACGTATCGGCGCTTGGTGAAGCGGGCGGAAGTGATGCATTTTCTGGCGGGGCGCGGACGCTTTACGCCAGTTCACTTCCTCCTTTAGCAATTCACTTCTGCAATTCGCCTCTCATACGTTCATTGCGGTTTTTACCGCCGCGTACGGTTCGCCAAGTATTTCAATACTACCCGCCGAGTGTCGCCGCTGGCCATCACCCGCGCTCGACCCAAGTTTTCGGGTGTCACGAAAATTGCTGCAAACGTCATTAAGCTCAACCGAGCTTGGCACGGTCACGCGTTGCGTTGACCGACGTTTTTCGGATCGGGTACTCTTTTTTACGGGGCAGACTATGGACGTCCAAATGTCGGAAGAGCAGATTCGCACGCTTGCGTTCTATCTTTGGGAACAAGACGGTAGTCCCGATGGACGCGCAGACGAGTATTGGGAGAAAGCACGGCAGCAGCTCGGTCTTGAAGGTGCGACGCAGGACGGTAAGGCAGTGGATGAGGGCGAGACCGAGACAGCAGGATTTGGCGAAGAACCTGAGGCGACGTCGGGCCGTCCGCTGGCGGAATAAAAGCCGGTGCGCCACGGCGATTCCGCCGTGAGATCACGCGGAGCCATTCGACGCAACGCGGGTTTCGCTTCCACGCCGCGCTTAGCGGGGCGGCAACATCTTCGGACAAGCAACACACCACGTATGCATCGCGCGTGATACCGCATCGCTGTTCACGTGGTCATTCCTGTAACGTATCCGCCTTTACGGGGCACAAGGCAATATCCGCCGATACCACCAGCCGAACCTCGGGCGGTGACCCGTGCAACCTTAGCCCCGGCCATGAAAATCCGATTCCGGCTAAACCCGGGATGCTGAGCCCCTGGCGTTCGTCGTCCCTATCGAACTATCGAACGTCGACCAATCGCGCTAGCGCTTGCGAGGCCGCGATACTGTTGCCCTAAACATACGCTTAACGCGACGCAGGCCCACCCGGCAAGGGCCTGTGCGGCTGTATTGGTAACACTACCAATGTCCTGAACCTGGCGGTTGGCGCCTACTGGAAGAACACAAACTGCGGCTGACCGGTGTTTAGTCTCGGGATTGCGCTATCAGGAGGCGCATACGTCTACCGGGTCACGCCGTTGTTTTCGCCGATAACTAAACGAAGTGGTGTTCAACATGAAGACGTTCAATCATCTCAGTGCCTTGACCTCGTCGCTTGCAGGAAGCCGTAGCAAGGTATCCAAGGCCGCAGCCAAAACCGAAAAGCAATGCTCCTCGTATGTGTCGATGCTTCAGGCACCCATGACCGTACTCGCCTGCAACGTGTCCGATCGTGCCGACATTACAGCCATTGCGATACTTGGGTATAACTAGGCGGGTCGTTGCGCGGGTGAAGTCACCGCTTGAGCGGCTTTCCCGGCTTGGCTGAAAACAGCGGGAAAGCGAAACGCACGCGAAGGCCGCGTTGGTTGAAGTGACATGGGGCCCAGGCGAAACCACCCGTGTCAGGATATCGACACGCCAAGCAAATGGCCTACGCAAAATGTAAAGCTTGCGGCAATACATCCAATTACGATTTGTCTCATCGCCGAAAACGCCGCACCACGTCCATTGAAAAGCGATGTGAACACGCCGATCGCAGCAAGTGCAAGCGCACTTAATGCAACGCACTGCATGATTGCCGCGAGGCCGCTGGTCCACAGGAAAGGCATCGCCGGAAAAATTGCGCCGATCGAAAACAAGCAAAACGAAACGCCTGCAGCAGACCAGGGATTCCCGCCCAACTCGGCGGGATCAAGGCCGAGCTCTTCACGTGTCAGCGTGTCGAGCGCCTTGTCCTTGTCTCGCATGATCTGGGCGGCAACACGTTTGGCCTCGTTACCATCGAGGCCCTTCGCTTGGTAAATCAGTGCGAGTTCGTGCCGCTCGGCGTCAGGCGTGTGTTCAAGCTCATCCGCTTCTTTCGCAATCTGGGTGCGTGCGAGTTCCCGCGCATTGGTCACGGATAACCACTCGCCCAGCGCCATGGAGCACGCGCCCGCAATCAGGCCGGCGAAAGCTGTCAGCAAGATGGTCTTGTTGTTGATCCCCGCGCCTGCTACCCCCATGATCAGACAAAAATTCGATACCAACCCGTCGTTCGCACCAAGGACGGCCGCCCTCAGATCATTGCCGGACGAGACGCCCTTGTGCCACGACTCCGCCTCGGCAATCTCCGCGCCTTTCGACCTCTGCGGGCGCTTGTGATTCGCCACGCTTTGCACCATGTCCGCGTGCCGATGTTCTTCCTCGGCCATCTGCGCGGCGTCCGGCTGCCCCGCGTATTTATCTCTGTCTGCGTATTCGGCTGCGGCAACCGTGCGCAACACGAAATCCGGGCCGAAGACTCGCACGAGCGCCCGCATGACCCGGGTCTTGGCGCTGTACTGATGCGATCGGACCTTGACGCCGTTCGCCCGAAGTTTCTCGCGCCACACTTGCGCGTGCGTGAACTCCGACGCAGCGAGTTCCGCATAAATGGCCTTCTTCGAACCATCTTGCTCGACGTTCGCCAGCGTTTCGTAAAGCGCCGCACTGTCGAGTTCGTCGGCCAGGTTCGACCTGAACCTTTTTAGCTCCGTTTTTGACGCCAAAGGATTGCTCTCCTCGCCCGGGTCACTGGAAATTTCTCAGCAAATCCTAACGGATCAAGCGTACTAACTGGTTAAAGACCCTTAGCGTCTGCGTAATTGAGAATAGCAATGGTTTGTACAACGTTCAACGAGCCCATTGGTTTTCGTTCGCACCGGGGGTGGATGAGGCCTGCTGGCGACCAGGGGTCAGGGGTGGTGCTTTCAGCGTTAGTGGTCTGCGAGAGTCGAATTTTCTCTTTATCACTATTAGCCACTGTGCGTGGCGGCACGTCATTTCTTTGTCCAAAGCGACAAAGAAACGAAGCAAAGAAAACGCTTTCAACCACGCTACCCTAAGTGTCCACAGCGTGCAGTTTTCATTCATAGGTGCCCCAAAAGCACGGTGCTCGCCAGAGCGGAGGATGTGTGAAACCCTCCTTCTCCGAACACGGATACCCACACGCTTCGCCACCAGTGATTGAACCTGCCCAAGGAGCACCCCGCGCTATCCGCGGACGACCTCCCGCCAAATTTGTATGCATGCCGAACCTCGTAGCCAACCCGCCAAGTAACAAGGCCCCAACAATGCGTAAGGCCGTAACCGACGAAAATAACCGCGTAAGCACGCGGTCAGCTCACCAAAAACTGAAGCACTGAACACGCATCGAGCTGCTAGGCACCAAGCTGTGATCCACGAATATGGCCGTACGAACCAGGCTGCTAACCCATCACAAACCACGGTCGGCGGTACGCGTGAGGCCGCGCGGGTTCCTTGGCAATGGTGCTTGCCCGAGAGCGTACGGGGCGAAGCGTGTTCATGTCAGGATTCGCGAGAAGGAGGGGTTCACACATCCTTCGCTCTGGCGAGCACCGTGCTTTTGGGGCACCTATGAATAGAAACTGCACGCTGTGGACACTTAGGGTAGCGTGGTTGAAAGCGTTTTCTTTGCTTCGTTTCTTTGTCGCTTTGGACAAAGAAATGACGTGCCGCCACGCACAGTGGCTAACAGTGATAAAGAGAAAATCCGACTCTCGCAGACCACCACGGCCGAAAGCACCAACCCGGCATAGACCCCGACCGCAAACCCCAAACCCCAAACTTGGCACCGCCCCCTCCAACGACCAAAGCACCGCCCTAAGCCGCGCAGGCAAGCACCTAAGAGCGATCGGCCGGCAAAGCAGCGGGCAGGTTCATGGAAAGCTTGCCGAGAAAACTCAGGCATTTCGATAACTGGTCGAGTTCAACATACTCATCGGCTTTGTGTCCTTGTTCGATCGAACCTGGGCCACACACCACGGTTGGAATGCCGATCGATTGAAACAGCCCGCCTTCGGTACCAAACGCGAGCGTTCGCACGTCTTCCCGTTCAGCCGCGGCACACGCCAATTCCCGCAACCAGCTAGCAGCGGCCTGGTCGGAAAGCGCCGGATAGTCGACCAGTTGCTGCCAGTCGATACCACTGCCCGCAAACGTCTCGCGCATGGCGCCCACGATTTCGTTATCCGCATAACGGGTGATCGATTCCACGATAACGTCCGCGCTGTCACCGGGCAGATTGCGAATCTCGAACTCCACCTCGGCGTGATCCGGTATTACGTTCAACGCGATGCCGCCGTTCAGGCGTCCCGTATGAACCGTCGTGTAGGGAGGGTCAAAGTCGTGATCAAGCGCCGCGTGGGTGCGTAGGTCCCGTTGCGTGCGGCGCAGGAACGTCACCAGCTCCGCCGCAAAATCCACCGCGTTGACACCAAGGTGCGTCAATGCCGAATGCCCGGCCAGCCCTTTCACGCAGCATCGGTACGCCTTCTTGCCCTTGTGCGCGACCGCGACCTGCATGCTGGTCGGTTCTCCAATAATGCATGCCAGTGGCTTCACCGGCGCAGCCGCCAGTTCACGCAAGAGGCCGCGTACGCCCCGGCATCCAACCTCTTCGTCGTAACTGAATGCGAGATGGATTGGCACCTCCCGACACGCTCGCACAAAATGCGGCACGCTCGCGAGCACAGCCGCAATAAACCCCTTCATGTCCGCCGTGCCACGGCCAAACACACGATCGCTGCCACGCTTCATTTCGAACGGCGGAACGGTCCACGGCTGGCCATCGGCGGGAACTACATCGGTATGACCGGACAAGCAGAGTCCCGCCCGGTCCTTGGGACCAATGGTCGCGTAGAGATTCGCCTTGCGCCCGGTTTCATCGAATACAAGGGACGACTCCACATCGTGCCGCTTTAGGTACTGCTGGATGAAATCGATCAACGCGAGATTCGATTCCGAACTGCGGGTATCGAATGCGATCAGGGAATCCAGCAGATCAAGCGTGCTATCCAGCAAGGCGTGCGTCATGAGCTAAAGGTCTCCGGGTACGCCATACGACGGCGCTTGCTCGGGGCGTTTCGCGCGCGTCGCATAGTCGTTCATTTGCGGTTCGTAGCGCTGCCAGAGCGCGCGCAAGTCGGCGATGGGTTCATCGGACCAGTCCACCCGCAACTCCGCAAGCGGCCAGACGTCCCGCCCGTATACGCAAAATCCCGCTGAATGCACGGGTCCCGCCTCACCGCCCGCCGCCGCGCCCGCTTCCAGCGAGAAGATCAACCGCTCGGCAAGCGAGCTTGCATGAGACGCTTCGAAGGCTTCGACCATGGCGGCCGGGATACCATCGTGTGCAAGCAGATTCCCCGCCGCGATGCAGTCGCGCCCCGCCTTCGTCGCGATAATGCCGAGCCCTTTTGCCCCGGTCACCGCGTCTCGCGAACCGTCTGCATCCAGTACCGCGAGCTGTCGCCACTCGGCGTAGGGCCGTGCGTCCTGCAACTGCCGCAAGGTGCTCTGCGCACCGAATCCCTGCGCCAGCAAATTCAGGCCAAGCACGCCAAGACGCGGATCGGTCACGTTCTGGCTCAGCACCACGCCGTGCGGGCTGGCCCACAAGCAACGGCTGGGGACCGCAATGCTCGAACTGCACACAATGCCGCCGACCATGCCTGTACGTTCGCATCGACCAGCCAGTGAAAAGGTCATGAGAAGACTCCGTTCAACTATTCGGAATGACGGCGATCACGTCGATCTCCACCAGCCACTCGGGCCGCGCGAGCGCTGAAATCACGAGCCCGGTAGAGACCGGATACACGCCCTTCAACCACTTTCCCACCACCGTATAGACTGCCTCGCGATAACGGATATCGACGAGATAGATCGTGATCTTGCAGATATCCTCGAGCTTGCTGCCAGCTTCGTCCAGCAGCATCGCAATGTTCGCCATGGCTTTTTCGGCCTGCGCGGCGATGTCGCCTACACCCACCGATTCGCGCGTATCCAGGTCCTGGCCAATCTGGCCGCGCAGGTAAACCGTGCCGTTCGCGACCACCGCCTGGCACAGGTCATTGTCCAGTTTCTGCTCGGGGTAGGTCTCGCGCGTATTGAATTTGCGGATACGGGTATGGCTCATGGACACCTCACACTACGCGCTTGAGCCGAGGCTCTGCGCTGGATTGAACAACACGGTCCGACAGATTCGCAGCCTTCTTCACGTAGCCGAGCGTACTGTCGAAATCGAAATTGCGGAACACGGCGCCCAGATGCGCGAACGGCGGCGACTGGGCAAACAACTGGAACGTCAGCCGATGTCCGGCGTAGTCGGAATTCAGCAAGTCGCGGGCGAATGCAAGCAGCTTGCGGCGGTCGTCGGAGACCCAGTTTTCATTGACGGTGTAATACTTGTCGAGCCAGTCGCTGATCTCGGGATTCGCAAATGAGGCCGCGTCCGGCGTCACGCAAATCTGGCCGCCGCACAACTCGCGGGCAAGATGCATCATCTCGTGAAGCCGCGAACATGCTTGCACGCGCCCTGTATAAAGCAGCGACTGGTTGGGCATCATCAGCCCCGCAGGACTACGCTCGCCGCATGCAATAGACGCAGTCAAATGCGCATTGATAGTCTCTCTGTACACCGCGAGGGTCGACAGTTTTTCCTGCACGGCCTGCTGCTTTTCGAGCCCGGTCTGACGCGCATTGAACAGCGCCGTGCCGATCATCAGGTCGGCCAGACGCAGGTTGCGCTGGACGAACGCAAACGCGCTATAGCGATGCAGCGTGGCGCGAATGAACGTGGCCGCCTTCGTGTGCTGATAAAACAGCACGTCCTCCCACGGGATCAGGACGTTGTCGAAGATCAGCAATGTATCGATTTCATCGCAGCGGTTGGAGAGCGGATAGTCCTCCGGATTCGCGCGGCCCGCGAAGCCCGTACGGCAGATGAACTTGAGCCCCGGCGCAGACATGTTGACGATGAAACCAACCGCATAGTCGGACAGTTTCGCATCACCCCAGTTGGCGATGGTCGGCTTGACGAAGGCCTGGTTCGCATACGCGGCGGCCGTTTCATACTTGGCGCCGCGCACCACGATGCCGGCATCGGTTTCTTTCACCACATGCAACAGCATGTCGGGGTCCTGCTCCTGAGGCGGCTTCGAACGATCGCCCTTCGGGTCCGTGTTCGCGGACACATGGAACGGGTCCTCGTGCAGCGTCCGATGAATGTGGCGCTCAATATTTTCCGCAAAACGCGGGTCCACTTCGTTGAGCACATCCTTGCCGTCATACAGCGACCACATCTCGCCGATGGTTTCATCGCCCACCCGCGTTGCAATACCTCCCACGTCGTCGAGCACGGTATCCACCGCCAGCCGCTTGTCGTGCCAGTCCTGCTGCGTGTACGGCAGCTTCAGGCCGATGGCGTTGCGCTCACCGGTGGTTTCTTCGACATAGCTCATGACGCCCTGCGTCGCTTTCTCGTTCGCCATGTCATAGATACGCGCACGGATATCGACGATAGGCTTGAACATGGGGTGCGTGGTCACGTCGTTCACGCGTTCGCCGTTGATCCAGACTTGCCGTCCGTCACGAATGGAATCGCGATACTGCTCGCCGGTTCTGATCATTTACTGTGCCTCGGTCCGTTGGGAATGTCGTTCGGAAATGGGTGCATGCCGGCCTGTCTGGATCGTCTAGAACGGAATCGTTTAAAACGCCAGGAACTGGCCGTAGTCGCGCTTGCAGTAGAGCAAGGGCATGTGCGTCACCGGCGCGCGGGTGACAGCCGCCACTTCGCCGAAAAACACCGTGTGCGTGCCAATCACCTGCTGCGCCACCACGCGGCATTCAAGCGCGGCCACCGCGCCGTCGATAAGCGGCACACCCAGCGTGCCGGCCGTATTCGTGCAACAGGAAAAGTCGAAGGGCTTGGCCGTCGACGAGCGCCCGGCGAACGTATCCGCTATACCGCGTTGCGCTACGTTCAGCAGGTTCACCGCGAACACGCCGTTGGCCGCTACCGCCGCATTCGCCGGGCTGCGCGTGTTGATGCAGACCAGCAGCGTGGGCGGATCTGCGCACACTGAACTGCAGGCGCTGACCGTGACGCCGAAGCGCTGGTCGCCGCTGCCGGTCGTCACCACGTGAACCGAGGTGGAGTTCGACGCCATGGAATCCAGGAACGCAGCGCGCAAGGCGTCTACGTCCCTGACCTTGCCTTCACCTTCCGTTGAACTGTTGTCTCGTTGCATGTCGTCCCCCTCGCGTGTCCGCTAGCCTTTCGCAAAATCTACGCTCGGGCGACGCATCCGAAAAACATATTTCAAAAATGCAAATCATCGCTTTTGCCTATGCAAGCCCATTTATGTCCACGCACAATAAGCGCTAGAAAAGACCACGGGGCGGATCATGGAACCTGCGCAATTACGCTATTCGCTGCGTCAACTGAGGTACTTCGTCGTCACGGCGGAAGTCTTGTCGTTCACGGCCGCGGCCAAGCTGCTGCATATCTCGCAGCCGTCCATCTCCACCGCGCTGGCGGACCTGGAGGTGTCGTTCGGGGTCCAGCTTTTTATTCGTCATCACGCGAGCGGGTTATCCCTGACGCAGGCGGGCCGGGACATGCTCGGGCGCGCACGCGACCTGCTCAAGAACGCGGAGGAGCTGCAGACGGCCGCCAAGGAAATGGACGGCGGCATGTCCGGCGCCATCACGCTCGGCTGCCTCGTCTCGCTCGCACCGCCGCTCATGCCCGCGATGATGAGCCGCTTCCTCGCCGATCACGCGGGCATTGCGTTCCGTACGCTCGAAGCACATCAGGAGGATTTGCTGCGGGGCCTGCACGATGGTTCCCTGGATATAGCGCTTACTTACAACCTCGACCTGACCGACGACATCGCGTTCACGCCGCTGCTGTCATTGCCGCCCTATGTGATCCTGCCCCGGACACATAGGCTGGCACGCGCGCGCAGCGTCGCGCTGGCCGACCTGCGCGACGAGCCTTACGTCATGCTCGACCTGCCGCACAGCCGCGAATACTTCGCCGGACTCTTCGACGCCGTCGGTGACCGGCCGATTGCGGCGTTCAAGTCGTCACAGCCTGAAGTTGTCCGCGGCATGGTGGCGAACGGCCTGGGCTACAGCATCCTCAACTTCCCGCTCAAATCAAGCCGCACCGTGGATGGCGAAGACTTCGTGATCAAGCAGTTCAAGGACGAAGTGAACGCGACCACGCTGGGTATCGCCCAATCCAGAAGCATGAAACTCCGGCAAGTCGTCCAGCATTTCGCTGCGTTCTGCGAAGCGGAAATCAAGCGCCAGCATGGCAGCTGAATGGACGGAAATGCACGGGTAGGCACGGATTGAAGAAACCCGGCTAGATAGGAAAAAGCTTGGTTCTACATGCAAAAACAATATTTTGGCTGGTAATTTGACTTGATAGATTGATGTCCATGCAGCGAGCAACCCGTAGCCACGATTGAACGGGTTGCCACATTCACTGAATGGTCACTGAATGGGAAAGGAGGCGCGATGGGTTCTGCAACGGCATCCTCGATGACAACGTCGAACACATCCGGCGCTGGCCTGGACATCGTCCGCCAGTTGCAGGCCAACTGCGAACGCCCGTTCAGCGATGCACGCTCAATGCCGCCCGCGGTCTACACCTCGCCTGATTTCCTGGCGCTGGAACAAGAACGTATTTTTCGTCGTGAATGGCTGTGTGTCGGCCGGGCGAGTGCGCTTGGCGGAGCGGGCGACTATCTCACGGCCGATATCGACGGTCAGCCGATCGTCGTCCTGCGCGACGAGCACCTGGAGTTGAAGGCGTTTTCCAACGTGTGCCTGCATAGGATGTCAGTGCTGCTCGAAGGGCGCGGCAACACCCGGCGCATCGTATGTCCGTACCACGCGTGGAACTACACGCTCGATGGCAAGCTCCACGGCGCCCCCATGATGGAGCGCCAAAGCGGATTTTGTAAGGAAAACTACCTATTGCCCGCAGTGCGGTGCGAAGCCTGGCAAGGCTGGATCTACGTCACGCTCGACGCGAATGCACAGCCGGTCGCAGAGAAACTTGCCGGCCTCACGGATCTGATCGCCGACTACGGTATGGCCGATTACAAGGAAACATTCTACGAAGAGCACGTCTGGCATACGAACTGGAAAATCCTGGCCGAAAACTTCATGGAGAGTTATCACCTGCCCATGCTGCATCGGGCAACGGTCGGGCCGCATTCGCGTCTGGACGAGATGGAATGCCCACCCGGCAGTGATGCGTTCAATTACCACTGGATCACCAAGGAAGCGTCGCTGCCCATCGGCCAGGCGCATCCGGATAACCAGCGCCTTCAAGGCCATTGGCGCAAAACGACCGCGCTGCTCGCGATCTACCCGACTCATCTTGTCACGCTGACGCCGGGTTATTTCTGGTACCTCGTGCTGCAGCCGCTGGGAACGGGCCGCGTTCATATTCGCTTCGGCGGCGGGCTGGCGCCTGAGTTCATCGCGGATCCGTTGGCTGGGCAATACATGGCATCGCTGAAAGAGTTGCTGGACGCAGTCAACGAGGAAGACCGGCGAGGCGTGCAAGCCGTGTTCCGTGGCGTGCAGGCGCCGCTTGCAAAACCCGGCCATCTCAGTCACCTCGAACGGCCGAACTACGACTTCGCGCGTTATCTCGCGCAGCAGCTTGCCTGACGCACGAAGCACGAAGCACGCTGCAAGACATGCAACGCAACACCGATCTGAAACCCGGAGCCCAGGACACGATGTCAACCCACTCCTTCATCTCCTTCGCGGGCGTGAGCAAGACGTATGACGGCGTTCATTACGTCGTGGAGGGACTCGATCTCGACGTAGCGAAAGGCGAATTCGTCTCGCTGCTCGGACCGTCCGGTTCTGGAAAGACGACCACGTTAATGATGCTTGCCGGTTTCGAATCGGCAACTCAGGGAGAGATCCGCCTGAATGGAAAACGCCTCGACGATAAACCGCCACATCAGCGCGACATCGGCATGGTGTTTCAGAACTACGCGCTCTTCCCGCACCTCACGATCGAGCAGAACATTGCGTTTCCGTTATCGGTACGAGGCATTGGCAAGGCAGAACAAAAGGCGCGCGTGAAACGGGCGCTGGAGATGGTCGAGTTGCCGCAACTGGCTTCCCGCCGGCCGTCGCAGTTGTCCGGCGGACAGCAGCAGCGTGTCGCCCTCGCCCGCGCGCTCGTGTTCGAGCCGAGCGTGGTGCTCATGGACGAACCCCTGGGCGCACTGGACAAGCGGCTGCGCGAAACCATGCAATACGAAATCATGCGGCTGCATCGCGAGTTGGGATTGACGGTGGTGTATGTGACGCATGACCAGGCGGAAGCGTTGACCATGTCAGACCGGGTAGCCGTGTTCTCCGATGGCCGCATCCAGCAGGCAGCGACCCCTACGGAACTCTATGAAAACGCGCACAACGCGTTCGTGGCGAATTTTGTTGGCGAGAACAACGGCTTGACGGGCCGGGTGCTCGAACAGGACACAAGCTGGGCGACGCTGGAACTGCCGGGTGGCACGGTCATTCGCGGCCGCTGCGGGCGGGGTCTACGGAACGGCGAGGAAGCGATGCTGGCGCTGCGCCCGGAGCGCGCGCACATAGCGTCTGCTGACGCTGCGCAGAACGCCGCGGACACCAACCTGGTGAGCGCGCGCGTGGAAGAACTCGTGTATTGCGGCGATCACCACCGCGTTCACTTGAAACTCGGGGAGCTTGGTCATGGCGACAGCATCATCGTCAAAGTCCCGAATACGCAGCACCACGATCTTCCGTCACTCGGCAGTGCAACCGCCGTGGCATGGCGCCACGACGACTGCAAGATCCTCGCAACGGCCGCTACTATTACCCGCGGCCCTGCTCCGTCCTTCACCGCAGGAGTCCACTGACATGAAAGCAACACTCATTCGAACCGGTCTGACGGGCATCGCCGGACTCGCACTTACAGCGGCAAGCTTGTTCGCCGCCACCGCACATGCAGCGGATACCATCTCGGTCGTAACCTTCGGCGGCGCTTACGAGACCGCGGCGAAGAAAGCGTTCTTCGAGCCGTTCACGGCAGCCACCGGCATCGGCTTCTCGACTGAATCGTACGATGGCGGCCTCGCCAAGCTGTCGGCCATGGAACAGGCCAAGAACCCGACATGGGACTTGATCGACCTTGAATCCAACGACGCCATCACCGGTTGCGACGAAGGCCTGTTGCGCAAGATCGACCGGAAGTCACTCGGCAACACCAGCGCCTTCATCCCCGGTTCGATCATGGATTGCGCGGTCGCCGCCATGGTCTGGTCGACCGTGTACGCCTATGACACCACCAAACTCAAGACCCCGCCGACCACCATCAACGACTTCTTCGACCTGAAGAAATACCCTGGAAAACGCGGCTTGCGCAAGTCCCCGAAGGTGACGCTCGAATGGGCGTTGCTCGCCGACGGCGTGAAAACCGCCGATGTGTACAAGGTGCTCGGCACGCCCGCCGGCGTCGACCGCGCGTTCAAGAAACTCGACACGATCAAGCCGAGCATAGTCTGGTGGGAAGCCGGCGCGCAGCCGCCGCAGTTGCTCTCCGACGGCGCGGTGGTCATGACACAGGTCTACAACGGGCGTATTGACGACGCGGTGCACAAAGACCACAAGCCATTCGTATCAGTGTGGGATGGCCAGGTCTACGACTTCGAATGGTGGGGCATTCCGATGGGCGCGAAGAACGGCGACGCCGCAGCCAAGTTCATTGTTTCCGCCTCGACCGCACAAAGCTACGCAGACCTGACGAAGTACATTGCTTACGCGCCGCCGCGCAAGGACGCCATTCCTCTGATTGCGAAGGATCGCCTGAACGACTTGCCGACGGCTCCCGCCAACTTCAAGCATGCACTGCAGATCAACGCGAGCTTCTGGGCGGATAACGCCGACCAGATCAACAAGCGCTTCCAGGTCTGGCTGACACAGTAAGGCGACCCGTGACCGTGACAGTGACCAGCAATCTGCAGGAGCCGGCTGACGTATCCGCTAGCTCGGGGGCCGACGGACGGACGGCGTATGCGAAAACCCGTCGCCGGGCGTCGGCCCAGGCGCTCCTGCTTGCGTTGCCGCTGCTGTTGTTCCTGCTCGCCACCTTCATTGCGCCCATCGCGATCCTGCTGTCACGGAGTGTCGAAAATCGCGAGGTGCCGGTGAACCTGCCGGCATTGTCGCAAGCGCTCAAGGCATGGAACGGCGAAGGTGTGCCCGACGAGCACACGTTTGCCATCCTCGCAGCCGATATGCGCCGTGCGTCCGACGAAGGGCAATTGGGAACCGTCGCGCGGCGGCTGAATTTCTACCTGCCGGAGTTTCGCAGCTTGCTGATGCGCACCGCGCGCCAGTTGCCCGAGACTGCGCCACCCGCCTGGAAACCTGCGTTGATCGAACTCGATCCGCGCTGGGGCACGCATGACATCTGGCGCATCCTGAAGCGCTCCGCTGTGTCGCCTACGCCCGACTATCTGTTAGCCGCCGTCGACGCCACCGTCACGCCTGACGGTTCGATCGCCTCCCTGCCCGCTGACAGTTCCGTGTTCGTCAATGCGTTTGCGCGCACCGTATGGATCAGTGCGTCGGTCACGCTGCTGTGCCTCGTGCTGGGTTATCCGGTTGCGTATTTGCTCGCCACCCTGCCGGCGGCCAAAAGCAACCGCCTGATGCTGCTGGTGATCGTGCCGTTCTGGACGTCGCTGCTCGTGCGCACGACCGCGTGGTACGTGCTCCTGCAACCGGGCGGGGTCATCAACAGCTTGCTCATGGGGATGGGTCTCGTCAGCCATCCACTACCGCTCTTGTTCAATCGGACCGGCGTGTTGATCGGCATGACGCATATCCTCCTGCCCTACATGATCCTCGCGATCTATTCGGTCATGAAAAGCGTGTCGCCGGTGTATATGCGCGCGGCGCAATCGCTCGGCGCGCATCCGGTCACCGCGTTCATCCGCATCTATGTGCCGCAGACTTTGCCGGGTGTCGGCGCAGGCTGCTTCCTCGTATTCGTGCTTGCGCTCGGTTACTACATCACGCCTGCATTGCTGGGCGGCGCCGGTGACGAAATGATCAGCCAGTTGATTGCGGCGCAGACTAACGAACAACTCAACTGGGGGCTGGCCGGTGCATTGTCGGCGTATCTCGTGATCTTCACCGCCGTGTTCTATTTCGTGTTCAACCGGCTCGTCGGCATCGACCGGCTGCGCTTCGGCTAAGGGGCGGGACTCATGCAAAGCCAGCGCCATCTCGTACTCTCCGAACGCATTGCGTCGAAGTGGTTGCGCGTGCATTCGGCGCTCATCCTGTTCTTCCTGATCGCGCCCATCCTGGCCATCGTGCCGCTGTCGTTCAACACCGGCTCGTACTTTTCTTATCCGATGCAAGGCTTCTCGCTGCATTGGTATGCAAAGGCGCTCGGCAGCAGCGACTGGCAACGTGCGTTCCTCAACAGCATCGGCATTGGCACAGCATCCACGGTGCTTGCCACCTGCCTCGGCACGCTCGCGGCGCTGGGCCTGAGCCGCGCGAACTTTCCATTTCGCGCGGTCATCATGCCGCTGCTCATCTCGCCGATGATCATCCCCATCGTGGTCGTTGCTGCCGGGGTCTATCTGGTCTTCGCGCCGCTCGGTCTCGTCAATTCCTACGTTGGCGTCGTGCTCGCGCATGCGGCGCTCGGCACGCCGTTCGTGGTGATCACCGTGACGGCGTCCCTGCTCTCGTTTGACCAGAGCCTCATTCGCGCGGCGTCGGGACTCGGGGCAACGCCATGGATCGCCTTTCGCCGCGTCACGTTGCCGTTGATCGCACCGGCCGTGGCGACGGGCAGCGTGTTTGCGTTCGCCACCTCGTTCGATGAAGTCATCGTGATTCTTTTTATCGGCGGTCCGGATCAGCGGACCGTACCGCGCCAGATGTGGAGCGGCATTCGCGATTCGATCGATCCATCGATACTCGCGGTGGCCACCATGCTGATCCTGTTCGCGGTGGCGCTGTTCACCAGCATCAACTGGCTACGCGGACGCAGCGCGGCAGCGGCGTTACCGGGAAGCTAAAGGCTTTAAGGGAGCCGGTGTTCGCTTTGCCGGCTCGGTTCCTTCGCTAGCGGCAATCGCGTTTATACGAGACCGGACGCGCGGTGCCGATTGATCAATCGTTAAAGGAGAACAGCATGCTGGCAACAGAACGGGAAGCGTTCGATCGTGACGGCGCCGCCGTCTTGCGTGGGGTGTTCAAAGACTGGGTCGAGCCCTTGCGCGAAGGCGTGGAATACAACGCCACTCATCCGGGACCTTCGTTCAGGAACTACACGCCCGAAAAAACAACTGGGCGCTTTTTCGGCGACTACTGCAACTGGCAGCGCATTGAACCGTTCAGGGATTTTGTCGAGCACAGTCCGGCTGCATCGGTGGCTCAGGCTTTGATGGGCTCGCAGCGTGCACGCATCTTTCACGAACATGTGCTGGTGAAAGAAGCGGGTGCGGCGAAGCTCACGCCATGGCATCACGATGAGCCCTACTACTGCGTCAGCGCCGAGCAGGCCGTCAGCCTATGGATTCCACTCGATCCGGTGCCTCGCGAGACGTGCGTCGAGTTCGTGGCCGGGTCCCACAAGTGGGGAAAGCTGTTCCGTCCGCGCAAGTTCAGCGGCGTGGCGTATGACCACAAGTCGGACCGGCTGGAAGAGTTGCCGGACATCGATGCGAACCGGGATGCGTATCAAATCCTCGGTTGGGATCTGGAGCCGGGCGATGCCATAGCGTTTAACTTTCATACGGTACACGGAGCGCCGGGTAACGTAGGGGGCCAGCAATCGCGGCGTGTCGTTTCGTTCCGATGGCTCGGCGATGGCGCGCACTACGTGGACCGCGGTGGCGAGACCTCACCGCCCTATCCCGAACTGGCTGGCCGGCTTGCTTCCGGCGATCCATTGCCCGAAGCGGAGTTTCCGTTCATCGTCTAAGGCGTGTTGACGGTAGGCATATCCGGCGTTGGTCTCGCTGTTAACTTTTCGGGAGACCCGTTGACGTCCTGTCATTGGCGCGGGATTTGCCTGCTGCATTTAGGCCCTGGCTCAGCCCGGATGCTGAAGTTTGACGATGCGGCAGAAGGCGGTGAAGCGCAATAAATGGCCAAGGGCAGCAAGTGCCAAGGCCGATCTCAACTCAGCCGCTATTCGCCCGGCGACAGGCTGTTGCCACTTGTTGCGCAGCGTAGTCGTTCTCTATTCCTTGCAGATTCTGCACCAGACAAACGCGATAGTTTTTCTCGTTATTATTCAGGAACGCGCTTTCCTTATAGAGTTTTCGACACGACGTTGTAATCAGATCGGTCGCCTGTCTGCTCCTTACCCCTTTCAGCGATTGCATCACGCACTGGTTGTATGACGCGTCTTCGTTAAATGCCATCGCGATACCCGGAGCCGCAACCATCAACGCAACGAATGAGCAAATACCGCGCTTCATTTTTTGTCCTCCAAGTAAAAGACCGCACGGCATGATGCTCGATCTGAGTTCGCTAATGCACTCGCTTCGAGACAAGAATGAATCCGCCGCGTCATTCCCTGCATTTTACCTTCGGTCGCAAAGCGGACCTCACGGCTTAACGTCAGGGGCTCTACTCATGACGTCCCGGCTAGCCATGCTGCAGCGCAAACCAGACGTTAACCCGTATCATTTTCCGTAAGCCCGCGAAACGGGTCATCCTCCACTCCCCGGCATCGGCCTGGCAAGAGCCTTGGTCAAAAAAACGCCATTGTTCCGCCCTCTGATACTCCTGGTACCAGCAAGTCACGCGGGCGTAACATCATATTATTCGAACAACGGACACATTTACCGGGATAATTAGGGGCAGAAAAAAGCCAATCGCGCCGATAACCAAGTACCTAACTATATTGCGCATGCCATGGCGTTCAGTGAACCGAGGTTGCCGTTTTTCAAATGGCTAGCAGGATCCGCTCAAGACCTGAGCGCTGATAATAGACAGATATTGCTGTCAAACCTGTTCACCAGGACGACGTCGATCGCAATGGCGTCAGTTTGCGAGATCAGCGTTTGCGTCACCGCCTATTATCTTCATCCGGGCGTCGGCTACGCGTTATGGACGCTCGCCGTAATCGCGCTCCTGATCGTGCGCTTGTACCTGATCGCCATCTGTTGCAAGCGCAGCGCCCGCAACGAGCCCACGCCGACATCGCTGTTCCTGCTTGCCAGCGTCTTGTGGAGTGCGCTTCTCGGACTCGGCGCCCTCTTATGCAATATCAGCGGAGATCAGACACTTTTCCTGTTGGGCAACGTTTGCGCAGTGGGCGTGGTAGGCGGGCTGGCCGGCCGTAACGCAGGCATACCCCGGCTTGTCCTGATCCAGATCTCCGTCATCTTTACGCTGCTCGGAATCGGTGCTGCACTGTCTCCGGCTTCTGGAAAAATCGTCTTGTTGTTCCAGGCGCCGTTTTGCGCTGCCGGCTTTTTTACCGTTGCTATCCGCAGCAACAAGGACACCGTCGCGCTGCTGCTCGCGCAGGAAACCAGTAACCGCCTCGCCCGGCACGATAGCCTCACGGGCCTGCCGAACCGCGCCCGCATCAGCGAACTCTTGCTGAACCGTACCGATGCGGAGCCGGCGCTCAGGCCCGGATCATTCGCAGTGCTGCTGATCGATCTTGACGGTTTCAAGGCCATCAACGACAGCCTCGGGCACGCGGCCGGCGATCTGGTGCTTCAAGAATCCGCCAAGCGCTTGCGAGCGGTCTTGCGCCAGGGGGACGTCGTCGGCCGTCTGGCGGGCGATGAATTCGTCGCCATTTCCGGTAACGCCTCCGTCAGCGAAGAGGTCCGGCTGCTGGCGGATCAGATTGTGAAAACCCTTGGACGTCCATTCTTACTTAACGAGGTGCTGGTGCGAATTGGCGCTAGCGTCGGGATCTCGCAATATCCCGAGCACGGGGAAACGGGACCGCAACTCCTCATATGCGCCGACCGTGCGTTGTACGCGGTCAAGCGCAGCGGTAAAAGTGCCTTTGCCGTATTCGATGCCAAGGCGCACGCCTCCGACGACAGCTTGAGCCTCCTGCGAAGCGACCTGGAAGGCGCGCTTCAATCATTTGGCAGCGGCTTGCGGATGGAGTATCAACCGATCGTCAATCTGGCAAGCGGAGTGGTCACGGGACGGGAAGCACTGGTTCGCTGGACGCATCCCACTAGAGGCGAGTTGCCGCCCACGACCTTCGTTCCCATTGCAGAGCGAACGGGCCTGATCCTGCCGCTGGGGGAATGGGTGCTCCGGCGCTCCTGCGCGGAAGCGGCGCGCTGGCGCGAGCCGGTGGTCGTGGCGGTGAACGTATCGCCTGTGCAGCTGCGGGAAGATTCGTTCGCGGATCTGGTTGCGTCCGTCATGGAGGAGTCGGGGTTGCCGCCGTCGCGCCTGAACATCGAGGTCACCGAAACCGTGCTCATGAGCGACGATGTCCCGACCCGGCGCAACGTGCAAAAACTTCGCGCCATGGGTATCGGACTCGCGCTCGATGACTTTGGAACAGGCTTTTCCACGCTCTCGAATCTATGCCGCTTTTCGTTCGATACACTGAAGATCGACAGCTCGTTTGTGCGCGAATCCGTGCATCGACCGGAGTCGGCGGCGGTGGTTCGCGGGATCGTGGCGCTCGCCCACGAACTGGGGATTCCCACCACGGCGGAAGGTATCGAAACGTATGAGCAACTGAGCTTTGTGCGGGCTTGTGGATGTACCAGCGCGCAGGGATTTTTTCTTGGCCGCTCGGAGCGAATCGAGAGTATTTCGCAACTCTGAAAGTCGGCTGGATGGGGGTGGAGGGTTGGTTGTCGGTTGATTGCCGCCGGCGGTTTGCCCCTAAGGTTTGCTTCCACAGCTCTCGTGGATGCTTATGTTCGAGCTGCTTGGTAACGGACCGCTGCTTCTATTGAATTGGCACCGGGGCAGCGGCCTCGACCACGTCCTCTTCCATGGGATGCGTATGGGTCAGGCGGATTTGCTCGATCATCCTGGTTAAGACGTCGAAGGCCGTCTCGGGCGTGGCCTGCGGCGGGGTTGGTTTGTTCGGGTTTTGATGAGCGATCCAATCACGGTATTGCTTGATTTGCTTTACCTGTCCGATGAGCTCGGAGTCAACTTCGCCTTTGAAGAGGTTGAGAATCTCAACGAACCTCCAGTACTCGACCTCGCTTTCAAACTTCTCTGCCAGCTTGGTCGAGTACTGCTGCGGATATCCTGCGGCGAGCAGTCGGTTCGCCGTCTGGAGATGCTCGATGACGAATCGCTCGAATGTGGCAAACAGCGCCAAAATGGCGAGATCAGCAGCTTGTTTTGCTGCGTCTTCAAGGGCCGTATTGGCTTCCTCTGGAGTTGCCCCAATGAACTGGGTGCGACGGATGAGTTCCTCGTGCTGGATTTGAATGGTAAGCGTGGCAACCTTGAAGCAATCGCTCGCCACAGAGAAGGCCTTGTAGACTGGATCGAGCGGATTATTCGAATTCATAATCGGAAACGTCCGTGAACAGGTCAATGAACAAGTTTTCTTCAACGCGCTTTGCGCGACGAACGCGGGCCTCAATCCAGTACCAACCCTCTCTGTCGACTCTGGAGAGCATGGGTGTTGACGACGAGCTTGTGGATTTGCCCCCGACGACGGTTTGCGTCGAAAACTGCGGGCCCTTCCCAACGTAGAACAGGAACGCATGTCTTGTCACTCGACCGATCAGGTCAACTCTCCCTTGCGCGCCGATGATTCTCGACCCGACAGGCACGATCTTGGCCAGTGAAACACCTTCCTTTGATATGTAAAGGCTCGGCGCCTCATATTCGGCCATTCGCTCTTCTCGGAGCGTCACAACGTCGTATTCGACAGACAGACCACGGTCTTTGCACCAGCCACTCGCTTCCCTCAAGAAGGTTGCAACGCGTTGCACATACTCTTCCGAAGAAAGAAGCACGTGCTCAGATTTTGGTTCAGTCACTGCGTGTCCTTTGTATCGTCACAATCCGCGCACGGTGGCACGCCTGCACACGCCACTGTGATTCCTATATTGCCCCTACGGCGAGATAGGGACGCGCGTTCTTCACGCTCGCATTCCAGGCATCAGCGTACCACTCAACCTGTCGCAAAATTCGCCAATCAGGCACGGCGCCGGCCGGTTCCAGAGTGAGGGCATTCACTCCTCGCATTGCACATCCTCCCTTGGCACCACGATAATCACCGGGTACGTCCCGTGGTCGAGTTCCACGCGCGCGACCACGGCCATTGTCGCGCTGTCGATGTCGTCGTACACGCTGACTTTTTCATGCTGAAGGCTTGTGATGCCCGTACACCCGGACGCGCGACCCTCGTCGGAAACCTGGCATTGGATCGGGTTGTCTGCAAGGAAGCGATATCTGTCTCTGTCGGGCATCGCAAGATATTCGTGAATGCTCTGTGCCGATCCCCCCACGCCGGTGACATACCCAATGGCGCATTGCTGTTTGGGTGTGTCGCTGCCCTCGGATGTTTGGGCGTTCGCGGCCATGCTTGCGGTCGCGACGACCGCCGCCAGTGTCAATGCAAAGAGGTATCTCATGGAGCAAGTCACGGTTGTCTGATCGGAGTGCTCGATTGTAATGGCACCTTGCCCGAAGGGTTGAAAGCGAAGAACGGCTGCTCTTGCCAGATTCGCCGCGCTGGTCAGATCAGGTTTCACAGCCACGAAAGACGAACAAAAAAATTTGCCCACACTCGCTCGTTTACGATAACTTATGCTCACTTATGATCGATTTAGAGCAAACGAATAAATCCGGACAGAGACCGACAACATGCAAAGAAGCAGGCGTGACGCCGTAGACGGGTTGCTTCCCGACGAACGCGCAAAGCTGATTCTCGACAGGCTACGAACGCACGGCCGCGTACTGGCGACTGAACTCGCGCTCGAATTCAACACCTCCGAACACACGGTTCGCCGCCATCTGCGCGATCTGGCAGACGCGGGTCATTGCAAGCGTGTGTACGGCGGTGCGCTGCTGATCTCGCCCGCTGCACCGGCCGGGTCCACCCGTCTGCGCCAAGCGGCTGACCGCAAGGCCCAACTGGCCGTTGCGGCGGCATCCATCGTCCGGCCGCGGCAGATCATCCTGCTCGATGCCGGGTCGACCAACGTCGCTATCGCGGCCGCGCTTCCGGACAACGCCGATCTCACGGTCGTGACGAACTCCCCCGATGCCTGTTCGCGTCTGCTCGATCGCGCGGGTTTCGATGTCATTCTGATTGGCGGCCGGATGAGCGCGCGTGGAGCGGGGTCGCTCGGGGCCACTGCCCTTTTGCAGGTCCAGCAGATCAAGGCCGATCTGTGTTTCCTCGGCGCTTGCGCCATCGACCCGGACGAGGGCGTGGCTGCATTCGAGGCGGAGGAAGCCGAGCTTAAACGTGCGATGGTCAAATCGAGCGGTCAGGTCGCCATCGCGATCACGTCCGAGAAGCTGATGACAGCGGCGCCCTTTTTCGTGGTGTCGGCGTCCGGCATTGAGCATTTGATCGTGGAGGCGGATGTCTCTGCGCAGCGGCTAGGCGAGTTCGAAAAAATCTGCGGCAACGTGATCGTGGCGCATGCGAGGGCCCGATCATGAGACCTGTCGCTGAACGCATTGCCACCACGGCGGTGTTTCTTGCTAACGGGCTGGGCATTGGCGCGTGGGCCGTCGAAGTCCCGCGGATCAAGGAAGCTTTATCGCTAAATGATGCATCGCTCGGGATCGCGCTTTTCTGTTTTGCGTTGGGCGCGATTGTTGCCATGCCGCTTGCGGGCCGCCTCGCGCCGCGTTTCGGAAGTGGCCGCGTCACAGCATTCCTGGGCGTTGCATTTGTTATTGCGCTGCCCTTGCCCGCGCTGGTGCCGGACTTCGCTTTGTTATGCGTCGTGCTCTTTGTATTGGGCGCTGCGAATGGCGCACTGGATGTATCGATGAACGGACATGCCAGTGCGATCGAAGGCGAATGGCAGGCGCCGATCATGTCGTCGTTTCATGCGGCGTGGAGCATGGGCGGCCTGTTGGGAGCGGCGGCGGGCGCGGCGCTTCAGGCCAATGGTATCGGCACGATGGGCGGACTGCTGTTGCCTGACGTCGTTATCGGCGCACTCATTTTGATCAGCGCTGTACTTGCGCTGCGGGATATTGGACCGAGGGGATTAGCGTCGGCTAGCGGTTTTACTTTGCCTAGCGCGGGCGTCATGAAACTCGCTGCCCTTGCCTTTCTCTGCATGCTGGTCGAAGGCGCTGTGGCGGACTGGAGCGCGGTGTTCCTGCGCTCGGCGCTCGACACGCAAGCAAGCGCAGCGGCGCTCGGCTATTCGTCGTTTGCGTTCGCGATGGCGGCATGCCGCGTGGTCGGAGATGTATCGGTTCGACGCTTGGGCGCGAGCGTCGTGGTCGCGTTTGGAGGGCTTATCGCAGCGCTGGGCTTGGCGTTGGTGCTGGGTTATCCGAACGTGGTCACCGCTTGCGTGGGGTTCGCGCTTGTGGGGATCGGTCTGGCTAACATCGTGCCGGTGATCTTTAGTGCCGCGGGCCGTTCAACGACAACGCCGGCTGTTGGTGTTTCCATGGCCGCTACGGCGGGTTATGCCGGTTTTTTGGTGGGACCGCCGGTGATCGGGCTGGGCGCGGGTTTACTGGGTTTACGGCTCGCGTTGTGTGGGCTTTTGCTGGCTGCTTTGATCGTCTGTCTGGTGGGGGGGAAAGCCGTGAGCCGGGCTGGCGTCGAGCGGGTGGTTTAAACGCTAAGCGTTGGGCGTGGGACCTGCCGGTTGGGCGGTTTTGGGGTTAGTGGTCGAGGTCTATGCCGGGTTGGTCGGTTCCGGGGCTAGCGGTCGGGGTCTATGCCGGGTTGGTCGGTTCTGGGGCTAGCGGTCGGGGTCTATGCCGGGTTGCTGCTTTCGGCCGTGGCGGTCTGCCTGAGTCGGATTTTCTCTTTATCACTGTTAGCCACTGTGCGTGGCGGCACGTCATTTCTTTGTCCAAAGCGACAAAGAAACGAAGCAAAGAAAACGCTTTCAACCACGCTACCCTAAGTGTCCACAGCGTGCAGTTTCTATTCATAGGTGCCCCAAAAGCACGGTGCTCGCCAGAGCGGAGGATGTTTGAACCCCTCCTTCTCGCGAATCCTGACACGAACACGCTTCGCCCCGTACGCTCTCGGGCAAGCACCATTGCCAATGAATCCGCACGGCCTCACGCATTTTGGCTGCCGCACTCTTCCGCGTGTCAGCTACGTGGTCTGACCGTTATGTCGGTAGGTCGCAGCACCACGCGTGTTGCCGCTCCAGTTTTGGTGAGTCACCCGCGTGGTCCCCACAGTCATTTGCGTAAGTACGGCCTTACGCATCTTCGCGACCTCGTTTCCAGCAGGGTTGGCGATATGGTTCGAGGCGCGTACACATTTGCAGGGAGGTCGTCCGCGGATAGCGCGGGGTGCCCCTTGGGCAGGTTCAATCACTGGTGGCGAAGCGTGTGGGTATCCGTGTTCGGAGAAAGAGGGGTTCAAACATCCTCCGCTCTGGCGAGCACCGTGCTTTTGGGGCACCTATGAATAGAAACTGCACGCTGTGGACACTTAGGGTAGCGTGGTTGAAAGCGTTTTCTTTGCTTCGTTTCTTTGTCGCTTTGGACAAAGAAATGACGTGCCGCCACGCACAGTGGCTAACAGTGATAAAGAGAAAATCCGACTCAGGCAGACCGCCACGGCCGAAAGCAGCAACCCGGCATAGACCCCGACCGCTAGCCCCAGAACCGACCAACCCGGCACCAACCCCGACCGCAAACCCCAGAACCTAGCACCCCGGCATCGACCCTTGACCGCTAACCCCAGAACCGCCCACCCCAGCATAGCCCCCGCCCCCCCGGGAAAAACCTCCCGCCCCCTTCGCAAAACTCACTGCGGCATCAAATCCCCATCCGCCTGACGCTGAAGATCCTGCACCTTGGTCTGCAACGCACGCAATTCCGCTTGAGCCGCGTCCTGCTGCGCCCGCAACGTGATAATGGCTGCCTGCTGTTGCGCCTGACGATCAACGACCTGAGTTTGCTGCGCGCGCGCCACATCGACATCCGCTTGCAAGCGGCTCGCCCGGTTCTGCTGCAAAGCAATCAGCCGATCCGCGAAGGCGTTTTCAGCCTGTAACTTCTCGCGACGTATTTCCGAATCGGCAAGTTGGGCCGTGCTCTTCGCGAAGTCCGCATAAACCGCTTCGGCACGCGTATCGGTCTGCGTCTTGATCACGCGCCAAAACTTCTTTTGCTGGAACAGCGCGACGTAATACGTCATCTGGTCCGGATAGAACAACATGCTCGCGCCATAACTGCCGTTATAGGTCGTGCGCATCTCTATTACCTTGCCGTCACGGATCATCTGCTGCAACTCGGTAATGCTGCCGTTGCTGCCGTCGCTTCCATTACCCGGCGCCTGCGGTTCGTCAGCCGCGCCGTTGGTCAGCAAGCCACGCCGCGCGCTCGCATCGCCAAGCGCATTTCCCGATGCCGACGGCGAATCCTGCCGCGCAGGCGTTGCCGCTAATGCTGTTGTTGCGGCGCAAGCGGCCGTGCAGACCACCGCTCCTGCCCAGAGAACTACCCCGCGCTGCCATTTATTATTGGATTTCATGGAATTTCCGAGTTCTTTGAACAAAGCGAAACCGACCGGATTATGGCAGATAGAATGCGCCGATATTCATTGGCCACATCCAAAAACCGTGTTCTTTGAGTCGAAATCGAAGCAGCGGATAGTCCGTATACCCAGTGAACCAGTTGCGGCATGTGTCGAAGGCCGCGAGGTTAAGCAAAAGGCCCCGTCGTAACGCCCACCTTCACCTGAAAATATCGGCAACAAGGTTCGACACCGCCCGTATGCGCTCGCTGCCACGCAGCGCCGGATGCAGGACCATCCAGACATCCTGATCCAGCTCCCTGATATGCGGTTCGATGCAGACCAGATCACTGGTCGTATCACCCGCCAGTTGCGCGAGCACGCCCAGACCCGAGCCGCCCAGCACGCCGTCGAACACGCCCAGCACATAACTGCTGCGAAGGCTCGGCGCAGGTGCGCCCGGCAGCGTCTTGAGCCAGCGGGCCGCGGGATGGTCCCCCCGGCGCTCGTCATAACCGACGAAGGAAAGCTTGCTCCACTCCTTCTTCTTGATGGCCACCTTGTGACGCAGGTAATAGTCTCGCGATGCATATAAACCAAAGCGAACCTTGCCGATCCGGCGGACGTACAGGTCACCCTCGTCCGGGCACTCCGACCAGATGGCAATGTCGGCTTCACGTCGGGCAAGGTTGTATGGCTGCTGCGAGGTCAGCACTTCAATGGCCAGTCCGGGAAACCTTTCCTGGAAGGAGCCGAGAAGCTTCATCAGGATGTAGGACATCCACTCGACCGCATTGATCCTGACCGTTCCTTCAAGACCGTGAGAACCCGTGACATCCCCGGCCCGTTCGATCTGGTGCGCCAGGGCTTCCATCTGCTCGGCCCATGCAAGCACCCGCTGCCCGAACGTCGTGACTGCGCAGCCGGAAGGCACGCGGTCAATCAGGGGTTCACCCAATCTTCTTTCAAGCTCCGTCAAGCGGCGCGACAGCGTTGCCGCGCTAAGATCGCACGCCGCAGCGGCGGATCTCATGGTTCCTTCTCGGGCGATGGCAAGCAAAAGCCGCAAGTCGTCCCAGTCAACGTGTTCCATTTTTGAAACGCTCGCTTTCGATTTTAGACGTAGCATATCGCGAATCGCGAGGATAGCATTAGACCCGGATGGGCTGGATTGCCGCTTGATTTACGCCACGGCTCATGCATCGGGTTTGTACGTATTAGCGTTAAAGCGATCCGGCAACAAGCATGTCGTTCAAATTGATTTACTGACCAAACGACTCGACGGCTATTCCCTCAGTAGACCGAAGAGCGAACTAACTAACGGAGACTCTATGACCCGCAAAGCTAATCAAGCACGGCGCCGCTTACTCGCTGCGACCGCGGCGACCGCAGTAGCAGCCGCATTCTCGCTGTTGCCTGTCTCGTCGGCGTTCGCTCAAACGGCGAAAAAACCCGTTGTCGCCCTCGTGATGAAGTCACTCGCCAATGAGTTCTTCCTCACCATGGAAACGGGCGCCAAGGATTACCAGGCGCATAACGCGAGCAAGTTCACGCTCATCTCGAACGGCATCAAGGACGAAACCGATACCGCGAACCAGATTCGCATTGTCGAGCAGATGATTGTCTCGAAGGTCGACGCGCTCGTGATCGCCCCGGCTGATTCGAAAGCGCTCGTTCCGGTCATCAAGAAGGCCGTGGATGCAGGGATCATCGTGGTGAACATCGACAACCAGCTTGATCCTGATGTGCTCAAATCGAAGGACCTGAACGTGCCGTTCGTCGGCCCGGACAACGCGAAGGGCGCGAGGCTGGTCGGAGATTATCTGGCCAAGCGACTCAAGGCCGGCGATGAAGTCGGCATTATCGAAGGCGTGTCGACCACGACCAATGCGCAGCAACGCACAGCCGGTTTCAAGCAAGCGATGCAAGCAGGCGGCATGAAGGTTGTTGCGCTGCAATCGGGCGACTGGGAAATCGACAAGGGCAACGCGGTGGCATCGCAGATCCTGAACGCGAACCCGAACATCAAGGCGCTGCTGTGCGGCAACGACAACATGGCACTCGGCGCGGTGGCTGCCGTGCGGGCGGCCGGCAAGGCGGGCAAGGTGCAGGTCGTCGGTTATGACAACATCAACGCCATCAAACCGATGCTCGCCGACGGCCGGGTGCTTGCAACGGCCGATCAATACGCCGCGAAACAAGCGGTATTTGGTATCGACACGGCTTTGAAAGCGCTCTCCGCGCACCAGAAACAGTCGCAACTGTCGAGCGTGGTGGAAACGCCAGTCAACCTGATCACCAAGTAAGCCTGCTGGCCCCAAGCCAACCGGCATGCGTCATTGCGGTTGGCCGCGGTGGCGCATGCTGAACGAACGCTGCAAGCGGCGTAGAGTATCCCGACGCGCGCCCGGCTTTAGCTTCAAGTATTCCAACGTGTAGTGCGCCCCGGCTCTTTATGGCCGGGGCGAAACTCGCATTCCAGTACCCGCCCTAGCCTCTCATAAGCGATGCCCAGTCCAATAGTCCCTTCCGCCGACATAGCGCCGGTGCTGACCATTCACGGGATCGGCAAGACCTACGTCGAACCCGTGCTCGCGGACGTCTCGCTCCACCTGCGTCCCGGTGAAGTGCTCGCGCTGACAGGCGAAAACGGCGCCGGCAAGAGCACGCTCTCGAAGATCGTAGGCGGTCTTGTGATACCCACTACAGGTTCAATGCAGCTCGGTGGTATCTCATACGCGCCGGCAAGCCGCAGCGACGCCGAAGCGCTCGGCGTGCGCATGGTGATGCAGGAACTGAACCTGTTGCCCACGCTGTCGGTTGCTGAAAACCTCTTTCTGAATCGCCTGCCAAAACGAAAACGCGGGCTGGGCTGGATCGACCGCACGACACTGCGCGAAAACGCGCGCCAGGCGATGGCCCAGGTCGGGCTCGATGCTATCGACCCGGATACGCTCGTGGGTGAACTCGGGATCGGCCATCAACAGATGGTCGAGATCGCGCGCAACCTGATCGGCGATTGCCGCGTGCTGATCCTCGATGAACCCACCGCCATGCTCACGGCTCGCGAAGTCGACCTGCTGTTCGAGCAAGTCGCCCACCTGAAGTCGCGCGGCGTGGCGCTGGTATATATCTCGCATCGGCTGGAAGAACTGGCGCGGATCGCCGAACGCGCGGCCGTGTTGCGCGACGGGCGGCTCGTGCACGTAGACACCATACGCAATCTCACCAGCGACAAGCTCGTCACGCTGATGGTCGGACGCGATATTGGCGAACGTATCGACCTCGGCGAACGCCGCATCGGCGCGACGGCATTCAAGGTGCAAGGCATGACGCGCGGCCACGCCGTGCGTGACGTATCGTTTGAAATAAAGGCCGGCGAGATCTTCGGCATCAGCGGGTTGATCGGCGCGGGCCGGACCGAACTCATGCGGCTGATCTACGGCGCGGATCGGGCGGATAGCGGCAGCATCTCGATCGCGCACCAGGGTGCGGCGCTCAAGACCGTCAGCATCAAGTCACCCTCCGATGCAGTGCGCCAGGGTATTGCGCTCATCACCGAAGACCGCAAGGGCGAAGGCTTGTTACTGCCCCAGCCGATTGCCGCGAACATTTCGCTGGGCAATATTGGCGCGGTATCGACGCACGGTTTTATCGATACCCGCCGCGAGACCGAACTCGCGCAGAAACAGATCGACGCCATGCGGATTCGCACGTCGAGCGCTGCGCAACCGGTGTCCGAACTCTCGGGCGGCAATCAGCAGAAGGTGGTGATCGGCCGCTGGCTCGCGCGCGATTGCACGGTTCTGCTCTTCGACGAACCCACGCGCGGCATCGACGTCGGCGCCAAGTTCGACATCTATGCACTGATGGGCGCCCAGGCGCGCGAAGGCCGCGCGCTGGTGGTCGTGTCCAGCGACCTGCGCGAGCTGATGCTGATCTGCGACCGGATCGGCGTGATGTCGGCGGGACGCATGACCGGCGTCTTCGAACGCGATAACTGGTCGCAGGACGCATTGCTGGCCGCAGCGTTCGCGGGTTATGCAGCCCGCGATAAAATCCTCAGCGAATCTATTGAACCGGGCGCCGAGACGCCGGACTTCCCTATCACGGAGCACCAGTCATGACTGTACAAACAACTACGCCGAAATCGCAAACGGAGCCGCCCAAAAGCGCGAAGCCGATCGGCACCCGACTGGGGTTCTCGAACTACCTGGGCCTGATGGGGGCGCTCATCGCGATGATCGCGCTCTTCTCCGTGCTGAGCTCGCACTTCCTGAGCTACGACACCTTCAGCACCATCGCGAATCAGATTCCCGATCTGGTCGTGATGTCGGTGGGCATGACGTTCGTGCTGATTATTGCGGGTATCGATCTGTCGGTGGGGTCGGTGCTGGCATTGGGTGCGGCCGTGACCAGCGTCGCGGCATTGCAATGGCACTGGGGGGCGCTGCCGGCCGCATTGCTCGGCATGGCCGGTGCGGCGCTCACCGGCTGCGTGACCGGGGCCGTGACGGTGGGTTGGCGCATCCCTTCGTTCATCGTTTCGCTAGGTGTGCTGGAAGCGGCACGCGGTCTTGCCTACCAGATGACGAACTCGCGCACGGCGTACATTGGCGACGCCTTCGACTTTCTCTCGAACCCCATCGCGTTCGGTATCTCTCCTTCATTCCTGATTGCTATCGCCGTGATGGTCGTGGCGCAACTCGTGCTCACCCGAACGGTTTTTGGCCGCTATCTGGTCGGCATCGGCACCAATGAGGAGGCCGTGCGGCTGGCAGGGGTCAACCCACGGCCGTACAAGGTCATCGTATTTGCGCTAATGGGTCTGCTCTCGGGTCTGGCAGCCCTGTTCCAGATCTCCCGGCTTGAAGCGGCCGACCCCAACGCGGGTTCGGGGATCGAACTGCAGGTGATTGCAGCGGTTGTGATCGGCGGCACGAGCCTGATGGGTGGACGCGGCTCTGTTATCAGCACGTTCTTCGGCGTCCTGATCATTTCGGTGCTTGCAGCAGGTCTCGCACAGATCGGCGCGAACGAGCCAACCAAGCGGATCATCACCGGTGCGGTGATTGTGGTGGCGGTCGTGCTGGATACGTACCGCAGCAAACGGCGCATCATGTAAGCGCTGGCCGAACCCGGTCCCGAGCGCTCGTGCAGCCGCGCTTTGGATAGTTGATTCGCGCTAAATAGGCGCGAATCACGGGTGGCTCAAGAAAACGTGTCCCTATTATCGCCGACGTCCGTGGCACCCAGTTTGGGCTTAGCGCATTCATTTAAGGTGCTTAACAAAAGCTCAACCCCGGTGATCGAGCCGTTCGCCAGCAGGAGAAATTGAAATGTCCAAAGAAACCAAGCAAGGCTCTGTCCTCATCATGGGGAGTATCAATACCGATCTGGTCGCGCGCTCGCCGCACCTGCCGCGTCCGGGCGAAACGATCAGCGGCCACGAGTTCTCGCAGATATCCGGCGGCAAGGGCGCCAATCAGGCGGTTGCGGCTGCGCGTATCGGCGGCCGGGTGGCCATGGCCGGATGCGTGGGCGGCGACGCCAACGGTACATTGCGGCTGGCGGATCTGGAAGCGGAAGGGATCGATTGCAGCGCGGTCGAAACCGACCTGTCAGTGCCGACCGGCGTGGCGATCGTCACCGTCGCGGACGACGGCCAGAACACGATCGTGGTGGTACCGGGCAGCAACGGCCAGGTGACCCCGGAGATGGTCAAGCGCCATGAGGCGGTGATCAAAGCCGCCGACGTAGTGGTGTGTCAGCTAGAGACCCCGTGGGATGCCGTCTATGCCACGCTTGTCACCGCTCGGAGATTCGGCAAGCTGACCGTATTAAATCCAGCGCCGGCTACCGGTCCGCTGCCACCCGAGTGGTTGCCGTTGGTCGACTATCTGGTTCCGAACGAAGTCGAAGCCGCGATCCTTGCCGGATTACCGGTTGAATCGCAAAGCGGTGCGCGCAGGGCGGCGAAAGAACTTCAGCGAGCGGGAGCGCGTAACGTCATCGTGACGCTTGGATCGCAAGGCGCCTATCTGTTACCCGAAGGAGGCGAAGGTACGCACTACCCGGCGCCCAAGGTGAACGCAGTGGACACGACGGCTGCCGGCGATACCTTCATCGGCGTCTTTGCCGCACAGTTGGCCGCACGCCAGCCCATAGACGCTGCGATCAGCTTAGCCCAACGAGCCGCCGCCATTTCCGTTACGCGCGCCGGCGCACAACCCTCCATCCCGACTCGCCAGGAAGTTGACAGCGCGCCCTAGCCCTCTTTGTTCCGGGACTCCGCAAGCGTCCCGGTTAATCGTTACCCGAGCGCGGGGTGCCGTGCCCCTTGGGCAGGTTCAGTCACTGGTGGCGAAGCGTGTGGGTATCCGTGTTCGGAGAAGGAGGGGTTCACACATCCTTCGCTCTGGCGAGCACCGTGCTTTTGGGGCACCTATGAATCAAAACTGCACGCTGTGGACACTTAGGGTAGCGTGGTTGAAAGCGCTTTCTTTGCTTCGTTTCTTTGTCGCTTTGGACAAAGAAATGACGTGCCGCCACGCACAGTGGCTAATAGTGATAAAGAGAATATCCGACTCTCGCAGACCACTAACCCTGAAAGCAGCAACCCGGCACTGACCCTTGACCACTAGCCCCAAGTCCGAGTGCGAACGAAAACAAATTCACGAAAACTTCCAACCCACCCAGCGTTAGTCACCAGACCAAGGCGACGGCGATCCGACACCTAATGCGCGTGCTCAGGTTGCCGGATCGCACGCGGTGAACGCGAGGTCTTGTAGGCTTTGCGAAGATACGAGCACAAGGGCTTTTCGATAAACAGGAAGCTGAATATTGACACCGCCGTTAGCGCGAGCAAAAATCCAAAAAATGGCGCAGGAGCGGTGGCGACACTCGGGAACAGCATCTTTGCATACCTGAAAAGGGGCACATGCAGGATATAGAACGCAAAGCTCGCCTCGCCAAGCAATACCATGGGCTTGCTTCCAAGCCAGCTACTAAGCAGCCCTTTAGAGCGTGCCAGGCAATAGAGAAGCACGATAAAGGCTGGGAACAACAACGCCTTGGCCAGCACATGATTTGCCAGCACAATGACCGCAACTGCTGCAACCAAAGCCGCGAAAGCCGCCACATCGAAGACAAATGCTTTAGCCGTGCCCTGGCTTAGATAAAGACGCGCCATGCATATCCCGGCGGTAAACTCGCCTATCCGAAGCACCGGCATAAAGTTGACCAGTTCTCGCATCCAGTACGCCTGTCCCAATGACGATGGCAGGTACGAAAGCGTCAACGTAGGAATGACGGAAAATAACCAGCACGCCCCGATCAAACTCAACAGCACGCTAACGCTGCGATTTTTCAGGAAAGCAAACAGGAAGGGAAACGACGCGTAGAAGACCGCTTCCGCGGAGAGCGACCATCCGGGGGTATTCCAGGCGTTCGCGGTGGCCGGCGTCCAGGCTAGCAACAGCGCCAGGGAAATCACCCCGTAAAACGCAAGCCGCGCATATAGACCGGCCGAGTGTCCGTGCAAGGCGGCAAGGTTCGAATAGACCAGCGGTGCGAATACGATCCAGCCCAGCAAATAGATCGGGTAGATTTTTGCAAACCGGGAAAAATAGAACTGTCGTACGGCAGGCGCCTCTGCCCCGCTCATTTCTGGATGAGTGTAAGTGAGGATAAACCCCGAAAGAATGAAGAACAATTCGACGGGGTCGCCCGAATTTTCATAGAAATAAAATGGCGAAATCCCTAACGACGCGGCGACATCCGGCGAAAGGTGATAGAGCGCAACGCTCAACGCTGCCAGGAAGCGAACGCCGGTTAATGCGGGAATGACTGGCCTTCTTGCAACTATTGTCATCGTTCATTGGGTTCGCCGCGTGCCCCAGCCCGCCTGGCGATCTTATGGTGCACGTTAAAAAAATGGAAAATTAATGCGGAATGGCGGATTTTCGGGAAAATAAAGCGTTCTCGTGGATAGCGCGTGTTGCGTCGGAGCCAGGGCTCGTCGCGCGTCGCACGCTAACGGCTTTCCGACGCCGCCAGGGCATTCTTCCCCGCCCCGCGGTCATGCTGCTGGAACTGCTACGGTAGTTGACCGCGACCGCAGCATAAGCGCTCCAATCGCGCTGGACACCACCGATTTGTTCGTGTGCCCCGGTGCCCCGCCGCTTGATAAAATCTCTACGCGGTTTCTCCAACAACGGCAGCAACATCATCTTGGGGAGTGACGAATCGTCATGGATCAGATTCTCGCTATTCGACCTTTCGTACCCGCGAAAGACTTCGACGCTTCGAAGCGTTTCTACCGGGCACTAGGTTTCACGCTGACCCACGAGGACGAAAGCATTGCGATATTAAAGCTGGGAAATTTCAGCTTCATTCTTCAGAATTTCTACGCAAAGGAATTCGCCGAGAACTGCATGATTCAACTTCTCGTCCAGGATGTGGATTCGTGGTGGCAAAAGACAAAACCCGGCGAGCTGACCAAGCAGTTTTCTATCGCCGCCCCTCGCGAGCCAGCGCTGCAAAGCTGGGGCATGAAAGTAGGGTTCATCTTCGATCCTTCCGGGGTGCTTTGGCACGTGGCTGAGGTACCGTTCTGAACCCGCAGGCTTTTTTTCTCCGCCAATACACGTAGTCAATACCCTTCACCGTCCGCTCGATCTTCAAACCGGACGACTCAAGCGGTATGAGCGCTTGCGACTGTGCGGTGTCTTCCAATTGCGCGAAGAGCGTTTGAAAAGCGAGTTCGTGCAAGGATGGCATGTGTATTCCAAGTTATCACCTTTAATATTATTGCAGGTGATAACTTGCCGCCCGTCACGATCGCATGAATTGTTTGACGCTTGCCCTGCTAACGAGCACACGCCACTCGCGTAGAGATCAAATTTTCCCGCATCGACCAAAGCACGATCTTAGTCCACAACAACAGGATCGATCTCCGTAGCAGTGAGCCCATATCGCTCCATCTTGCTTCGGTGATCCGGCGACCCGAGATACTGGCGCAACTGGACATTGAATTCGTTGCGGAGATCCACGTTAGCCTTGGCGAACGAGAACGCGCCTTTGGGGGGCGCGTACGGCGTTGCCGCCGTGAGATCGTGCGAGACGGCAGACAAGGCCGCATTCCCGATACGTTGCACAAGCGTGCGGTTTCCGAGCGCCGTGCTCGCGTATGCGTCAATGCGGCCCTCCAGCAACGCGTCGATCGCCTCTTGCTGGTGCTCGTACTGGTTTATCCGCAATTCAGGTACGCCAGCGCGCCTGGCCGCGTCGTGTTGTACCTGACCGGTGATCACACCCAGCAGCGCGTCGCCGGCCCGCGCCAGCCCCTCATAGCTCGTCAGATGCTTTGGGTTTCCGGCGCTAACCAGGAACCCGTCGTACAAGGCCCAGACAGGTACGCTGAACGCAACAAGCTCGGCTCTCTCTGCTGTCACGAATAAAGGAACATTGATATCCCAATGCCCCGCCGCGACGCCCGGCAGCAGTTCCGAAAATGTCGTTAGCCTGCACTCGACCGAACGCACGCCAATGGTCCGCAAAATCTCTTCGGCAAGTTCGATATCCGAACCGGATGCCGCCCCGCTCTGGTTGCTCATACCAAAAGGCGGCTCGTCGATATACGCCAGGACGACTTTCTCGCGCCACTTTCGATTCAATTGCGTCGTGCCTGTCATGAACAATATCCTCTCGAACAACATGGACGCCGGAAGATATCATTGTCGCATCCGACCGCGTTGCGCTATGCGTTTAGCCATCGAATCGATAAAGCACGCTATCTACACGAAAGCACACGTCCTCTGCCAGACTGTCGCTCACGAGCAGATAGCGCTGGCCTTCCGCCATGAAGGCCGGCTCAAAATTGGTAAGCAGCGGAAACAGCTCGTAAGCACTGCGGGAAACCGTGCACTCCTTCTCACATCGCACGCCCAAACCCGGTGGGATGATTCGACACGCAATACGCTTTGCCGCGCATCGATCACCCGCAAACCCGGGGTTTCGATGCGTGGTGTCGAATAGAGCTCGGATCAATGCGCTACGCGAGGCTTATCATGACCCATCACGGCAACCCAGAACTTGCTGGCTTCTCAAACCGGCTTCATGTGCCTACAACGGCCCAATGCATTCAATGGCCTTCAGCGGCGCTGCAAAGGGTTAGGTTAGCGGAACAAACCGCACGCATGGCATTCGACATGCGTGCGTTGGCGATCAACTGAGCCATGAAACGCCACCTGTTTGCCTGCGCACTTGCACTAGCTACCGGCGTGCTGTCGCTCACTCCGTTCGTCACCGTTCACGCGGACCCGGTCGCGCGCGATGCGAGCGGCTCCAGGAGCAAAGCCACTGATCAGAAAAGGCACCCTCAAGATACACCGTTCGAGTTTCGTGGAATCCCTCTGGGCATAACCCTCGATGAGTTCCAGGCAGGCGCGACCGTAAGAGCGACCCCAATCGACAGCGTGCCGGTGTGCGAGACCGATGTAATCGCTGGCTCCCTCGGCATGGACCTGAAGACGCGCGAAAGCCTGACGGTTGCCTGCCGCTGGGCGCATCAACGTGCCAATGGCTGGGCGATATCGCGCGCAGTGGTCGACGGCGCGCCGGCGCAGGACCACACGCTGCGCTTCGCACGAGTCAACGGACAAACCACCTTCAGGTTGTATGAGATGTCGTTCGTCATAGACGAAGGCACCGCGGCCGATCTGCGCCACGCTCTTGCGGACCGCTATGGCGCGCCGCGGGCTGGCGCTCATACATCTGGATCCACATCGGCAAGCAGTGCGCTGCCGGTCTACGAATGGGAAAACGCAGTGAGCTCGATCACTTTGCGTTTCTTGCCGGCTACGCGTAACGCCACGCTCGTTTATCTGCTGAAAGCGCCCGACGCCTGGGTGAAGTCTGTTGTGCAGCAATGGAAGACCAGCAGCGTAGATGCGAGCTGACGCAAGTTGGTAAGTACTACTCCCGTGCAAGCTGCACGACTTTTCGAGCGCCACGGAAAGGTTGAGAAAGGACCTGCAGGAGCGCTCTGTTGCTTGTCGTTTCACCGCTTGCCGAAGTGCGCGACCATGGAATTGCGGTCAGACGATCCATTGCTTTCCACTAGTCGGATCGCGACGGCGCCCTGTTCATCTCCGGAAATAAATCATGCAAATCAGCAGGGATATCAGTCGTTGTTATCGCGGTCATTTCATCGTCAAGAGCGTGTCTGGTCGAGTCAGCCTTACTACAAGCATGCGAGGTTCACACGAATCGCACCCGCTCGCTACCCGCTGAAGAACGCAAACAGGAGTGATGGCGTCATGGTTAGCTCGATCGAATGCAGGACCGAAGGATACGGTTCGATCATTGTCGAACCCGTCATTCGTCTCGGCATGACGGACGTCACCAGACCAATGGAACGCCTCGCCTGCCAGGTTAAAAGATCTATGCGCAATGCATCGCTCATCTGCGCCGCGCTCAGCCCATCCCTGTTATCCGGCTGCGCATTGACCGTGATATCCGCCGTCGATGCAGCCGGGTCAGTCGTACAAGCCGGCTTGAGCATTGCGTCGAACCACTCGTCACCCACCGTCATCAGTGGTGATCAGGCATCTCTTCATGCCGTGTGCATCGAGTGGAATTCCATGGTCCCCGTTGGCGACTTTGTCCCGGCATTGCAATACGCGTTGCATAAACGCGGGGTGGAGTCGACCGTGTATGCGCCAGGGACTTCCCCGCCAAGTTGCGAAGCGACACTCGTATACAGCGCGGCCACGGATTGGGGGCATCGGACATTCACCGACGGATACACCCAGTACCTTTCCGCCATCAACCTCACGTTGATCCAACGCGGAAAGATCGTGATCGCCGCCAGCTACGCCACGAGCGGCGCCAAGCTCGACCGCTTCGCGAGCACGGCGACCAAGGTCACGGCGCTCATCGACAAAATGGTGGTTGCAACGTCGGATTGATTAGAGCATGAAGCGCCAATGCGACCAGAAAGGCCGCGACATCATCACGGGTCCGGTCACACGAACCCGGGACTCGCAGACTCTATAGCGCGTCAGGTAGCCTGCTCAGGCGGCCTGCCCGCAGGATGCTTCGTGCTGAGCAGGTTTCACATCAGCGCAGCCCGATAGAGTCACATTCAACTCCTCCATGGCCTCGGGCTGTATGGTGCTGCATTCACCTGCAGCTTCGTCTTCTGTGATGCGCGAAACAGCCTTGGCGCTCTTGCCCGCCCGCGACGGCGGCTGGCAACTGCCACACATCGCGCTGTGAGCCGCGTCTTGCTTGCGCGTGACGAACTTGGCCGTGCAGGTGCAGCATCGGGTCAACTGCAGGATGCCGGCGTCGAAGAAACGCACGAGCGTCCAGGCGCGCGTGAAGCTCAACATGATGTAGCTGTCGTGACGCTCGCAATGCTCGAGATAAAGCTTATAGCCCTTCGTCAATGCATCGAAATGCGAACAGCCCGCGAGATCCGTCAGGAATCTATAGATGTTATAGAAAAGCGATGCGTGAATATTCGGTGCCCATGTCAGGAACCAGTCAACCGAGAACGGCAACATGCCCTTGGGCGGAGACACGCCCCTCACTTCCTGATAAAGGCGAATCATGCGGTCACGAGAGAGGTTGACTTCGCTTTCCAGCACTTGAATACGTGCACCGAGTTCGATCAAGATGGCGGCCCGCATCACGTCCTGAGCGTCTTCAGTAATGCTTTTCTTCGCCATTGGCGTAATCCTCTTCTTATACAAACTGATCGGCTGCTGTATCGCCCAGCGCTGTGGCGCTGCACCCAAGGATTCAAGCCCGGAAACCGCGCACTCGCAAGAACGCTTCGGCACTCCGAGTTGGCGCTTTAGCCGGATTGTGCGTAATCAGGGTACCGGCGAGATCGACTATCCGATCCTCAGGCACCCTAAGTCCCAGGAGGAAAAACATAAGCAGAACCCCGGACATAAAACCTACTGCACCGCCGATTAGCAACATGCTCCCTCCGTGGATTTTACCGAGCTCAAAAAATGTCGTCGATGAATTGATCACTTGACCATCTGACGAAAAAGTTAGGAGACGCGTTGCATTGTATTGGTAACGACCTTCCCTGAACCGAATGATCCTCCTTTCCTCTCAAGTAAATTTCTTGGAAAAGACAAGTCTTTTCCCTAAGGCTTACGGAATATTTCCTTTAATTTCCTGCCATTTTTGATATGCACTCGATTACTTTCAATTCTTTAATAAATGCGGCGAAATTATTTATAAGATTCAGGAAGGACTTGGCGAACGTGCATGTTGCTCGGCGTTTCAGCGCTAGCGAAAGTGCGCAATCATGAACCTGCAAATTGACGAAGCAATATGGGGGAGTGGCTGGATCGCAACCATCCCTCGCATTCCTCTTCGTTCATGGATGCAAGAGGATATAAGGCTGCAGAAGATCACGTAGCAGGATCGTGCAGTCTGCTTTCTTCGCAGGATCGATCCTGGACAGGGTCGGCAGCCGGCGTGGAAACTGACATTAATGCAGATGCGATGAAGGTCGCTGGAGCAGTGCATGGCGCCCGTACACCGTGCTTTGCCACTTGTGCCCGTGAGAACGATCGGCAGTGTTGCCAAGTTTGTCACCTGTCGACGGTGAAGTTGCGTTGGCATCTTTTACTCGATTTCCGCTTAAGCGAAGTCCTACTCGATAATCATGAAACAACTTACCCAAACTCTGCTTCTCGCAAGCGTCCTGGCAACCGGTGCCGGCAGTGCATTCGCTCAAAGCACTTTGCCGTCCAACCTGGATGGCGGCCACGTTGGCCGCGAAGGGTTCGGATCGAGCTTTGCGGTGGTCAATGATCTACAGCATTTGCAAAGGCTATATGACCTGAACGGCCGGGAAAGCGAGATGAGGGATATCTACCACGACGTCCTGCTAAAGACGCAGGTCCCGGCGATCCGCCAATATGTCTACGAAGCACTGGCGCGCAATCTGCTCCGCCCGACCAACGTGGATCAGGCGATTACGACCATTCGCACGAGCCTGGATGAAGATCTGAGCACGCTGGCAAAACATCCGTCCGCTCCGTGAAGGGCGCGCCCGCCAAGCGGGCGCTGAAGCGGATGCTATTCTCGGACGTATCGAATCGGGGGAAAGGTCACCGGCGGTCTTGCGTTTCGTCCGAAATAATTCCGGAGAAAGCAGCGGCTCAAAAGCGCTCAGCAATGATGCCGGGGCACCCGGCACCAGCAACGTGGCCCCAGCCCCGACCGCTACCCTCGCGGGATCAGAACGTCAGCACGCTAAGAAACATTCGCTGCAGCCAGCCTACCGTAGTTGCGTCGGCGAGCATGCCGACACCTGCCTGTTCAATACGCGCGTTGGCAACTTTGCTTGACGATATGTAGTTTCCAGCCTCGATGTCCTTAGGATTCACTATGCCCGACAACCGCAGGCGATCGCGGTTCTGGTTCATCGCAATGATCTTGTCCCCTGCAACCACAAGATTCCCGGTCGGCAGAGTGGCGATAACCGACACCGCCAGCGTCCCGGTCATCCCGGTCGTATTCGACACAGCCCCCTGCCCTTTGAAAGTCGTGCTCGCGGACCCTATGTTAAACAGCTTGGCCAGTCGCGCCGCCGCGCCGCTAGACTGATCGGCAGCTTGCGCGCTGATGTCGCTCGAACGGTCAGCTGACGCGTCGCCGCTGTTATTAGCCGAGTAGGACTCCGAGAGGCGAATCGTCAATACGTCGCCCACGTGTTGCGCGCGAGGCGTTTCGTATAGGGCCAGCGTGTTGCCGCCCTGGAAGATCGCGCCCCCGGTTTCAATATTCAACGGACTTGAGACTACGACTGGCGCGAACGTCGGCATATCGACGATAGAATTCGAGCCGCCTGAACATCCAGCTAACGACGCCATACCGCTAGCCAGAATCACAAACTTTAACGAGTTCATTTTTTAATGGTTCGCGAGATCAAGGTTCTTGGCCATGCGTGGCACGATGAAATAGTGGCCCGCGTCTGGATTGCTGACTTGCCGCTAAGCCCTAAGCCGTGCTCACCCGCTCGTCATGTGGAGCGGCGAGCCGGTCATTGTCAATCGATTGCGTCGGCGCATGTGTCAAACGGCGCGGCGGCGGCATGACCCACGGCCGGCACGATCTTGAGCGTGGCCGACACCAGGCGGCACGGCAGTGCGGCCACCGCGCAACCCTCCATTGGCAATATGACCACGCTCGCCATCATGCATGCCACCAGCCGCACGCAACGTTTGTAAGACTGCAAATTGAACATAAATAAGACCGCTACCCTTTCAGACGCTGGTGTTGATGCGTGTGCCAACCGAGCCGGTCGACGGTAGCGCTGGGGAAGTCGCTGGCTCAATCGGCAGCGATAGCGAATCGGTCTTAGCGCTCTTGCCGGCCGCGCTACCTGAGTTACCGCCAGTCGGGCGCATGGGTGTCGGCGCAATACGTTCTGCAGGGCTACGGCTGTTAACATTCATGATCAGGCTCGCTTTCAATAAAGATGAAGGGATCGAGGCAGCGTCAAGGTAGCCTCAAGGCGGACTTGAACGCATACTTGAACGCACGCCAGGTCGCTAGAACTCTCTTTCGACATCGAATGATCGCGCTTAACGGCTAGCGTTGATTAATGAAAGATCACCGCTTTTTCTAGACTCCTTACCAGCACTTACCATACGGTCTCAACCACAATTAATACGCGCTGCCGACCTGCGCTGCCAATGATCATTCGGCACCGGCAAACCTATATCTTCACGTCGACTACCAGTCCGATCGGATTCCATCTAACGCCCTTGGTCTCTTCGCCCAAACCATCCAGAACATCCGCTAACGGCACCTCCTCCGCATTAACGTCAGGTGCCACATAGGATTGCCATGCGTTGTTGAGCGTGCTGACAGCGCCAGCAATCGTGGTGCTATCGTTCGCACTATCATCACTGCCGGCCGTGGACCCAACGGGGTCGTCAAGCTGCCAGTCCCAGGTGTCGACTACAGTATCCTGGTCCACGGAGGTCGCCCGGACAGTCTTCGCAAGCTCTTCTATGGAAGAGCCGAGATCGACATAGGCCGATGTGACCTGGTCCGTTAGCGCAACATCACCCTCTTGCTGATCGGACGCATTGAGCGCGTGCTGCAAGACAAGCGCCTGATACAGCGCCACCAGGAATTGCTTGCCTGCGCTTTTGTCCGCCTCCCCGCGCGCCTGGGATTCGGCGGTAGTGCCCGAGTTGCCCGAAAAGGAATCAGTGTCCGTAGAGCCATTACTGGCCGACGCAAACCCGCTCGGGTCGATCCCCATGCGTTGCAGCGTAAGTTTTAGCGCCGCCATCAGGGCATCGCCGCTTCCTGACGATATCGCCGACGGCGGCCGCTCGGGAAGCGCGCTGCTGGTCACATTGGACGACGGCTTGGCCGTGCTGTTGGGAAAATCCGAAGATGAAATTGACATGCTGGAATCGAGTGCCATGGTGTCTCCCGGTTGGTTGTTCAGTGATGCCGAATCGGCTGCGTAGAGGGGGGGTGGCAGTGCTTCCCGGATCAGGTTCGCAGTGCTGCATATGCTTGAGTGGCGAGTGTACGAATTCATTCTCCCAGACGTCATATCGACCTGGCATGCAGGAATCTGTAGTGTTGGAAAGTCTGAGTAAGAAGCTGGAGCCAGCGAGATATCCGGCAGTCTTATGGACTAAGCGCTACCGGCACGACAATGAAATATTCGGTGATAAATGCGTTGCTTTCAGTTTAGGAATCAGCTTGTAAACAGTGTATTTTTTGGACGTTGAATGCAAAGAATTCGACCAGGTTATCCGCCAATTCATGGCTCATTTTCCTAGGCAAATAACGTCCTTTAGAAAATTCCCTTACCGGTTATTTCGAAACCTAAGGTTGTTCGAATCGCTGACGTTATCACTAAGTATTGAACGTACTTGGAGGATGAAATGAATTTTTCCACGACCGGCGAGATTGCTTGCAAAGTGCGCATCAACCCCATCATGCTGGTTAGCGGTCAAGGTGTATCAAGCCGTGCAATTCGATATCGGGGCAAACACACGCTGCGTGCCTTGCTGGGATTCCTGGATAGTCAGCGCGAGGTTCGCGCGCTGGTCTTCAGCCACACATCCGACGGGGAAATGTTATGGGTCGACATCCAGACCGGGGAGTCAAGAAGCTTTGAGGAGTGGCGATTCGAAGCGGCATGATCGACGTATCATGAGCGACGTATCATGAGCGACGTATCAAGAGGCCGGCGTCCCCGCGATCATCGGGGCGCAGCATTCAGGTAATAAACACGATCCGATCTCCCACCGTCGAACCGCATTCCACGAAATACGCAATGCGGGCAGCCCTTACGTCAAGAAGAACGCGGTCGATACCTTCAACACCGGGACTTTCATGCAAATGCGTCTTAACAATGACTCTCGAGCTCGGCTTGGCTAACGCGTCAAGCCGGATTTCAACGAGATACTTTATGGCGTCTCGTTGGTTCATAAAATACAGAATCATTAACAACGTGTCCTTACCGCAGTTAAAGCGACGCTAATCAACACTACGTTCCATCGGGTCCGAAAGTGGCACGAAACACGAGAATGCAGGCAGATGCCAGCGCTCTGTTACTGGACGGAGATTTCACCCGACATGACGTCGATCCAGACAGGGCCGTCTTCAGCTTGGTGGCTGTAGACAAGCGCCCGTACCTGTGGTCCCGCTATTCTCAGAAAGCGCAGTACATCGCTCCTGCGTTGCTTGCCGCGATAAGGAACGCGACGTACCCTTTGATCACATTCCATCAGCAATACAACGTCGTTACACTTAAGAAGCCGCTCGATCATTGTTTCGCTCAACCCATGTGAAAGCTCGGCTGCCCTTGTTCGCTGCATGACCGGCATGACGCCGTGATCCGCCAGCGAGCCAACCGGCTCCGGTGACGAGGGAAAGTGAGTGACATTCCCCAGCGCCTGACTCGCATGCTCGGCGGTGTGCCGCACGATTGATGCATTCCGGCTGGGAACGTCGCGAACACCTGTGCGCTTCCTGGCGCTAGTCATTTACATCCGACCGCACAGGCGATGGCCGATACGCCCGCCACGGCACCCACGATTCCGCCCAGGGCAAACGTTTCCACCGAACTGGCGCAAGCTTGAAGATTGAGTATGCAAAAGAGCATCGCGATGAAAATGAAGCGCCGCAATATTTTCTCCCTCGACAGTCGTTGCTGCGGTTTGGACCGGCCAGAACTCCGGGGCACCTGACGCAGTTTCCCGTCATGGCCCTGATGTGCATTTGAAGGAGTCAACGCAGAAGACGCCATGCACGCATAGAGAGGTTAGAGCGCTTTGAAGAGGGGCATTTCGGCAATTACGGGCTGTAGATGCCATCTGCTTACCGGGCATTACCTGGACGGGTGCGCGAACGCAACAAGCCCTTAGCCGGTCTTTTCGCGCCGCGCTGGGGCAATCGGTCGTACGTGATTCAGAGCCTGATGCGAATGGAATTTCGGCGGGACACAATCAAGCTGAAACTACGGCGGCTGGATAGTCCGCTTAAGCTAACCCGGGGCAACCCGGGTACATCTGTCAACACGATGCAAAGACCCATGACGCACCCTGCGTGGCCTACGCAAAAGGGCCGACCTGATTCAACCAGAGGTCGTTTAGTTGCGGAAGGTTCCACTGTTTGGGGTCTTCAATGGCCACTATCCGGTCAGCGCCCTTTAATTTCTTCAGGTCTACTATCTGAGGGAAGACCGGTTGATTCGACTTGCATGAGAAGAACGTCTTTACTGTCGGCGCGAGGATAGACCTGCTGCCTTGATCGAGCACGACAGCAAGAAAGCCCGATTCAAGCCGAACCAGTGAGCCCACCGGGTAGATGCCCAACGTGCTGATGAACGCCGCGAGAATGGTCTTGTCGAACTGCCCCTCCCACGACGCCATGCTGCGAAGGGCCTGAGTCGGATGCCAGGATGATTTGTATGGCCGCTCGGATGTCACTGCGTCGTACACGTCGCAGACCGCACCCATCCGGGCCAGCAGGGGAATGGCTTTATCCTTGAGCCCGTGGGGATATCCACGGCCATTGACCTTTTCGTGGTGGTGCAGAGCGACCTCCAGCACCCCGGCACTGACGTCGGCTGACTGCAGCATGAGCCAGCCGTCGTAGGAGTGTTTCTTGGCGACCTCGTACTCTTCCACACTCAGCTTCCCGGGCTTGTTCAGCACGGCCAGCGGCATAAGCGCCTTGCCCAGGTCATGCAGCAAACCGGCCACGCCAGCTTCCAGCACACCTTGCTCGTCAAGCTCGAGTTCGCGCGCCAGCGCCGTCATCAGCGCACACACGGCAACGGAATGCATATACGTGTAGCCGTCGTGGTGCTTCAGGCGCGCCACGCTGGTCAATGCGTACGGGTTGCGAATAACGGACGCGGCAATGCTCTGCACCAGCGGCATCATGCTGGTGCCAGACACAGCTCTTCCCATGCGGGCTTGCTGAAACACCACCTTCATCTCATTGGAGGCTGATTCAAACAGACGCTTTGCGTGCTTGATTTCCTCGCCTACCGGTCTTCGCGGCAGTTGCGTGCGCGCCGTAACGAATAGCTGATCGTCCCCCGTCTGCGCGGCCGAGCTGCCTGCGTCGAACGGGTCAACCGGTTCGCCCTGGCAGTCCTCAGAGCACGACAGACCTCGATCCGTATCGATCACAATGGACGTAATTCCGCTTGCGACGATTTTTTCGATATCGATAACGGTGAGCAAAAACGAGTTCTTCCAGAATGGGTGATCGAGCCAGCGCCGATCCAGACTGTGCAGGAACATGCCAGGACGCAATAAAGAGGCTGCGACCGTTTTCAACATAAGCCAACTCCGATGAGCCATGTTTTGGAACTAGCGAAGGGAGAAGCCAGAACACCGTCAGCTTCGGCCTACACGTACGCGCTCCACCAATGCACTGATCAGATCCTTGATTTCTTTCACACAGCACCTTGATTACCCAGGCGAGCGGCTCAGGCCGTCAGATTCAATCCGGTCATTGGCCTTGAGCGCCGTACCCTCGATGACAATGACAATCTGCGCGGCTCGCTCCAGGCTATCGAACCCTGTTGCATCGCTAGCGCCAGGGCTCGCCGCGGATGCCCGATCACTCGCCAAACTTACCCTTCGATACGGAATGATCGCGCGTACCGGCCTGTGAGCATTAGAGAATGACCGCAATATTTCCCAGACGCCTTACCCCGGCTTACCGCACATTCAATGGGGTGACCCCACGTGGCCTATGCGCAGCTAGCGGTCAGACTGACCGTAAGCTCTAAGTAAAACGCTCAACCAGCGCCGGTCGTGCCCTCCTTTATCCGCCAGCTTCGCCATCGGATCGTCCCTAGCGTACCTCACGCCGCTTTCAAAAAACCCGCTGGTCAGCCGTTTACGTGCTCGTTTAACAACAGTCTGGTTCAACTGGAAATATTTGGTAAGTACAGACCGAACCGCCGTTCTTTTCTTTGCATTCCAGGTATCGAATCCAGTCGAATATGGATGAAAGGCCCATTCTTCCAGCGATAACGATGACCCTCTTCAAGACCACCCTGATCTCCGTGATTCTATTAGGTAGTCCGCTTGTGGCTCACGCCACCAGCTTCGATTGCAACCTCGGTCACTCGGCAACTGAAAAGCTGATTTGCCACAACCCGGATTTATCGAAGCTCGACGATGAACTCGGAAAGCTGTATTGGAAAGCACGCCGCGCAGTTGCGGATAAACGTTCATTCCGTGCGGACAGCGATGCCAAATGGACTTGGCGAGAAACGCATTGCACGGATGAAACGTGCCTCACGACCTGGTATTCCGGCCGTATTGGAGAACTTCAGCAATTGGTCGATGACCTGCAATCCATCTCGAAGCCCTCGCCTGTTCGCACAGCCTCAGAGCGTGTGTTGCCGGAATCCACGATTGCGATAGGTCAATGCACCGTTGCCGAGCCCGGTATGATTTCGCTCGATAACTGCAGGTCGGCGATGAAATCCAATATGCATTGGAAATACGACGTGCATGGAGGCGACTGGTTCTGCGGAGTCGCCGTGCTGGATGAATCGAAATTGCCTGCGGTCGCCCTGCAATGAGCGCGCGGATCCATATTGTCAGCAATGGGTCATTCGAACACCGCCTGCTCGCCGAACGCGTTATTTAAAAAATTCAATACCCTCATTTCTCAAGCCAAGCGCTTGATCTAGCGCCGGTGGCCTCCCGAGAACGCGTGCATGCCCCCCCCAAATCGCGATGGTCCGCCACGAAAGCCGAAGCCCATCGATGCGCCAACGTGCATATGACCCATTTGATGAAAATGGTTGAAGTGGGAAAAGTGGTGGAAGCGATCGACGAAAATAAAGCTCACGCCTCCGCCAATGAACAGCGGCGGCCCCCAATACCATGGATCGGGATACGGGTAGTACGCGACCGGGTACACAAGCATGCTGCCATCTGGGCTCTCGACGATCTGCCAGGTTCCATCGCTTTGCAGGCACGCGCGCCCCACGACTTGCTGCGTCGATCCATCAACATCCGCTTGTCCCGCTACGGCACGGCAATTGGCGCCGTAATCAACATCTGCACCGGCTGCATCGTCGTACGTTTGCGCAAGCGCGGGCGCAGCGAAACCCAGGACAGCAAGCATTATTCCCAACCGAAGTAACTGACGCATCATCATCTCCTGCGTGGACCCGTGCACGCCCCGTTACGCCAGCGTCGATTGACGCATAGCGCGTGCTTGCACCGCTTGGGGCGCGGTATATGGATTAAACGATCGAAGCCGTGAAAATATTCCGGCATCGCACGCAACCAGAAACAATCGGCGGAGGTAAACGACGACGCCTTTGCCCGTGCCTGATACCACTAAGTGGCCGCTGCGGCTTTATCGTGGAAATCCTTAGAGCGGACACACTTGGCATGTGCTCAATTTGGCATAAGCTTAATGTCAGGCAACCCTTGTTGAGCCTGCGTCACACTGTCTGCAAACGCGGCTCTTATCGTGATGGAACGCTATTCGTCTTGCTTGTTTCACCCGGATGCCGTGCGCGCGCTTTCCGGCACAGCGGCCTTACTATTGCGCAAAGCGGTGGCCCTTTTCGCGGGGCTGGTGCTCTGCAGCGCCGCAGCCGCAAGCCCGGTTGTCGTGGTCATTCCGCTTAACGGCGCTGTCGGTCCGGCTAGCGCCGACTTCGTCGTTCGCGCGCTTGCCCGGGCGGCTGAAGAACGCGCTCAACTGGCCGTGCTCGAGATCGATACGCCCGGCGGACTCGACCAGTCGATGCGCTCGATCATCAAGGCAATCCTCGCATCGCCCGTTCCCATTGCTGCGTTCATTGCGCCGGGCGGGGCGCGGGCGGCCAGCGCCGGCACATACATTGTCTATGCAAGCCACATAGCCGCGATGGCGCCCGGCACCAACCTCGGCGCCGCTACGCCTATTCGTATCGGTGCAGGCGGGTCCACTGAGCCTGAGCCGGGACAGGCCAAGACAGACGCGGGTGCATCGGCGTCTGCCGGCATGAACGCGGCATCGACCGAAACCACCAAGCAAGTCCAGGATGCAGCGGCCTACATACGTGGCCTCGCGCAACTGCGCGGCCGCAATGTGCAGTGGGCCGAACGCGCGGTACGCGAAGCGGTCAGCCTGTCGGCGAGCGAAGCGCTTGCGCAGAACGTGATCGACCTGAACGCGTCCGACGTACCCGATCTGCTTGCGAAGCTGAACGGCAGGCATGTGCACACGATCACGGGCGATCATGTCCTCGCCACATCCGGCGCGGTTGTCATGACGATCCAGCCCGACTGGCGCAGCCGCTTTCTAGCGACCATTACCGATCCGAGCGTTGCGCTCATTCTCATTACGATCGGCATGTACGGCCTGTTCTTCGAGTTCGCGAATCCCGGTCTCGCGTTACCCGGTGTTGCAGGCGCAATCAGCCTGATGCTGGGCCTGTTTGCATTGCAATTGCTGCCCGTCGACTTCGCCGGGCTGGGCTTGATCCTGCTCGGCATCGCCTTTCTCATTGCCGAGATTTTCCTGCCCACGTTCGGCACGCTCGGCTTCGGCGGCATCGTCGCCTTTGCCATGGGCGCGCTCATGCTGTTCCGTACCGATGCTCCCGGCTACGGCATTCCGGTGGCGCTTGTGGCCGGCCTGACTATTGCCACCGCGCTGTTCGTGTTCGTTGTGTCGAGCATCGCGCTGCGGGCACGTCGGCGACCCGTGGTAAGCGGAGCGGAAGCAATGCTCGGCAGCATCGGCGAGATGCTGGAAGACGTGGCGCCAAGCGACAGCGGCTGGGCTCGCGTGCACGGCGAACGATGGCGTGTGTCTTGCCACGAATCTTGCCACGAAGCGCCTGCACTGCTCGCACGCGGAGAGCGAGTGCGGGTGCTCGGGCGTCATGGCCTGATGCTGAGCGTGGCGCGGCTGGACGAAGTAAAACAAGGAGAATAATGATGGTCGGATTCACGTTTGGCTTCAGCGGCGTCTTGCTGGCGCTGGTCATCCTTATCGTGTTCTCGTCAATCCGCATTTTTCGCGAATACGAGCGCGGTGTCGTCTTCATGCTCGGCCGCTTCTGGAAGGTCAAGGGGCCGGGCCTTGTCCTCATCATTCCGGCGGTGCAGCAAGTCGTGAGAATGGATCTGCGCACCGTCGTCTTCGACGTGCCGCCGCAAGACGTGATCACTCGCGACAACGTGTCGGTGAAGGTGAATGCGGTGGTCTACTTTCGCGTGGTCGATCCGGAGAAGGCTGTAATCCAGGTCGCCCGTTTCTTCGAAGCAACCAGCCAGTTGTCGCAGACGACCTTGCGCGCGATCCTCGGCAAGCATGAACTCGACGAGCTGCTGGCAGAGCGCGAGCGCCTCAACATGGACATTCAAAAGGTACTTGATTCGCAGACCGATGCATGGGGCATCAAGGTATCGAATGTCGAAATCAAGGACGTCGACTTGAACGAGACCATGGTGCGCGCCATCGCACGGCAAGCTGAAGCCGAGCGCGAACGGCGCGCGAAGATCATCCATGCAGAGGGCGAATTGCAGGCGTCGGAAAAGCTGCTGCAGGCCGCGCAAATGCTCGCCCAAGCGCCGCAAGCCATGCAACTGCGCTATCTGCAAACACTGACCACCATAGCCGGTGACAAGAATTCGACCATCATTTTCCCCATGCCGATCGATCTGATCAGTTCGCTTCTTGAACGGCTCAAGGGGCCGGCGCAAAGCTGATCGTGATCAATAGGTGCACGGCAGGGGCCTCGTGAGAATCATGCGCAAACTACATTAATGAAAAAAATAAATGAATTTGACGTCTAATTCCTCAAGCGGTAGATTCGGGTTCACGCTAATTGAAGTTTTTTGATTACGCTTAACCGATGAGCGCAAGGCTGCTCAATCGATCACCCCTTTCATATCGCCAACATTCTTCGATGCTCGCTCAACCACCTCGCCCTGGCGTTCCCGGCAGCCCACTGATCCGATTCGCGGTGGTCACCGTCCTTACCGGGATCGGCGCCGGCCTGGGCGGCATGGCGTTGGCGCTCCTCCTGCATTTTCTCCAGCACGTCGCGTACGGCTACAGCATCACGCATCTGGTCGGGCATGAGAGCTTCTATGAGGGCGTCGTGGCGGCATCGGCTAGCCGGCGCGTCGCCGTGCTCGTGCTCTGCGGTCTCATTGCAGGCTGCGGCTGGTTCATCATCTATCGCTATGGGCGGCCGCTGATCAGCATCAAGAAGGCCGTTGCATCCGACGACCCGCGCATGCCTCCCGTCACCACGACCGCGCATGCGCTGCTTCAGATCATCACCGTTGCGCTGGGCTCGCCGCTCGGCCGCGAAGTTGCGCCCCGCGAGATCGGCTCCTTGCTTGCAGGATGGCTGTCGCATTACGCCGGCCTCACCGTCGAGCAGACCCGCTTGATGGTGGCGTGCGGGGCAGGCGCCGGGCTCGCCGCCGTGTACAACGTTCCGTTTGGCGGAGCGATCTTTGTTCTCGAAGTATTGCTCCGGTCGTTCGAGCTGCGTGTCGTGATTCCCGCGCTGGTCACCTCGGTCATCGCGGCCGTGGTCGCGTGGCTCGGCCTCGGCGACGAATCACAATACGTCGTGCCGCACTTTGGCTTGAGCGCGAACCTCGTGACGTGGTCTATTGTCACCGGTCCCGTATTTGGCGTCGCCGCATTCGCGTTCGTCCAGTTGACAACGAAAGCCCGCGCGGCCGCACCGAAGGGATGGACGCTGCCGCTTTTATCGCTCATCAACTTCCTGATCATCGGCTTGCTCGCGGTGTCGTTCCCGCAGATCCTCGGCAACGGCAAGACACCCGCGCAACTGGGCTTCAGCAATGAGCTGACCATCGGCCTTGCAGCAACGCTGCTGGTCATCAAGGTAGCCATAACCGCCAGCAGCCTGCGCGCGGGCGCCCAAGGCGGCCTGCTCACTCCCGGCATGTCTAACGGCGCGCTGCTCGCTATCGTGCTGGGCGGGATCTGGACATTGATGTGGCCGGGTACGCCCATGGGTGCTTTCGCGATTGTCGGGGCCACGGCCTTTCTCGCTTCGTCGATGAAAATGCCAATTACCGCGCTCGTTCTCATGGTCGAGTTCACACGTGTGGATCACGATTTCATCGTGCCCATGTTGTGCGCGGTGGCCGGATCGATCGCGACCAATCGCTTGCTTGAACTCAGGATGCAAGCGCAGCAGGCGCGAACTTCAAACGCGAGCTCCGAACTCAAAGGCGGCGCCATATCGCGAGGCTGAAGGGGATCAGCCCTGGCAGGCCAGCGCAAGCAACTCCGTCAGGTGCATCGCTTCACGGCGCGTGCCGTGGCGGATTTGCTCACGGCAACTGAAGCCATTGGTCAGCACGATTGTGTCTTCGCTCGCTTGTCTTATCGCCGGGAAAAGAGCCTGCTCGCCCGCGCTATCTGCAATGACGATATGCTCGGGATGAAAACCAAATGATCCCGCCAGACCGCAGCATCCGCTGTCCAGCAGCGTCACCATCGCCTCGCGCAGTCAGGAGAAGCTGGACGCCGTTGCGGCAGACATTGGCGCACATGGGCGCACCGCTGTGATCGACACAACCGACGAAGCTTCCGTGGAGGCCTTTTTCGCCAAGGCCGGACGCTTCGATCACGTTGTGATCTCTGCCGCGCAAACACCCGGCGGCCCTGTGCGCGAACTGGCGCTCAGCGATGCCTATGCCGCCATGAACAGCAAGTTCTGGGGCGCGTATCGCGTGGCGCGCGAGGTGAAGATTACCGAAGGCGGCTCACTGACACTGGTCTCCGGTTTCCTCAGCGTGCGTCCAAGCAAGAGCTCGGTGTTGCAAGGCGCGATCAACGCTGCGCTGGAAGCACTGGCCCGTGGCCTCGCGCTGGAGTTGTCGCCGGTGCGGGTGAACACGGTGTCGCCCGGGTTGATCGCGACGCCGCTTTGGTCGAGGCTCGACGAGCAGGCTCGTCAAAGCATGTTCGAGGGCGCCGCTGCCCGCTTGCCCGCGAAACGTGTTGGCCAGCCGGAAGACGTCGCTAACGCTATCGTCTATCTAGCGAGCACGCCATATGCAACGGGGTCCACCGTGCTCGTGGACGGTGGCGGCGCAATCGCGTGACTCGTCGACTGACAATACAGGAACCAACACCATGAGCACGAAATACAAAGCACTGGTCGCCGGTGGCCTTGGCGTCATCGGCCTGCAACTGGTGGAACATCTGGCCACCTTGCCGGAGTGGGAAGTGATCGGCCTGTCGCGGCGCGTGCCCGGTGGCGAGACAACCGCCTCTTACATCGCGGTCGATCTGCTGGACCCCGCCGATGTCCAGGCGAAGCTGGGCGGCCTCACCGATATCACCCACATCTTCCATGCGGCTTATCAGGAAAAGCCCACGCCGCAAGCGCTGATCGATGCCAATCTGGGCATGCTGCGTCACCTCGTGAACACAGTGCAGGCCGCATCGCCAGCATTGCAGCGGGTTGTGCTGTATCAAGGTGCTAAGTACTACGGCGCGCATCTGGGCAGCTTCACCACACCGGCGCGCGAGGACGATCCGCGTCACATGCCGCCCGATTTTTACTACGACATGCAGGACTGGCTGCTCGCCGAGACCGAGGGCAAGCGCTGGGATGCAACAGTACTGCGCCCCGACGTGGTGTGCGGGTTTGCGCTCGGCAATCCGATGAACCTTTCCATGCTGATCGCCGTGTACGCATCGATCAGCAAGGAGCTCGGCCTGCCGTTGCGCTTTCCTGGCACGGCAGAGTGCTATGGCAAGCTCGCGCAGGTCACCGACGCCGCACAGCTCGCGCGTGGATCCGTATGGGCCGCGCCGAGGCGCCCGGTGGCGAGAGCTACAACCTCACGAACAGCGATCTGTTCCGATGGAACCAGTTGTGGCCTGCCATTGCCGACTATTTCGACATGCCGCTAGCGGAACCGCAGACGCTGAACCTGAGCGCTTACATGGCCGACAAAGGCCCGCTGTGGGAGCGCATGACGGCCAAATACGGGCTCGCGCCAGTGCCGTATGAGCACGTGGCGGCATGGGGCTTTGGTGACTTCATCTTCCGCTGCGACTGGGACGTGATCACCAGCACGACGAAGATTCGCCAGGCGGGTTTCCACGACGTAGTGGACAGCACCGCAATGTTCCTTCGTCTCTTCGATGAGTTCCGAGCCCGCAAGGCGATCCCCTGATCCGTTAATCGCCCGGTCTGCCGTGGTCTGCGAAAGCGCAGGTTGTTATTTAAAACTGTTCCCGATTAATACCAATCGTTAAGCACGTTCCCGGGCAAGGCCTCTGGGACAGGTCCGTAAGGAATCGATATATGAGGAAAAACCTGTTTCAGACGGAACCGCTTATGCTTGGTTACGTCGCTGCCAGGTTCTCCTCCTCCTGGCGGCGACACTCCGTAAGCTTTAACCCGCGCCTTCGAGAGAGGTGCGGGCTTTTTTTTCGCATGTCATCGCGAAGACTACTGCGCGACTAGTGCGAAACCGTTCCTATGTCGCTGACCTTGACGCTTGCGGATCGAGGTTGAACGGCTTGCTTGATCAGCAACGCAATGCATGCGACCACGCCGGGCACCGCCACTACAGCGAAGATGTTTTCGAAACTGAAGTGCTGCCGGGTCAGTTCAGCGACCAGGAACGAGCCCGCTATGCCGCCGAACCGGCCAATGCCGAGCATCCATGCAACGCCGGTACCGCGCCCCTGGGTCGGATAGAACGCAGCCGCCAGTGCGGGCATGGACGACTGTGCCGTGTTCATCAGTACGCCTGCTGCAAAAACGACGACTATCAGCAAGGTGATATTGCCGACCGCGTGACCAATGCAATACACGCTGATGGCGGTCAATGCATAGCATGCCCCAATGATGCGGTTCGGATTGAACCGGTCCATCAGGACGCCGCATAGAACGGCGCCCACCCCGCCAAGCGGGAACAGCGCGGAAATCAGCGTGGCGCGCTGCGGACTCAAACCCGCTTCCTTCAGCAGAATTGGCATCCAGTTGATCGATGCATAGAAGATGACGAGTCCCATGAAATAGGTCAGCCAAAGCATCACCGACCCAACGATGTACTCCCGCGACAGCACCAACCGGATACCACTTTTTCCAGGCACGGCCTGAGCCTGTTCCGTCATCACGAATGAAGCGGCGTTGGCGGCGCTGCGACCGATACGGCCAAGCGTTGCGCGAATCTTTTCAACGGGATGCGCATGGGCAACCCGGTAACGCACCGACTCCGGAAGCGCAATGAGCAGCACGACCGCCAGCAACAGCGGAGTCACGCCGCCCAACACCAGAACGCTGCGCCATCCGAAAGCGGGAATCATCCACGCCGCGAGAAACCCGCCGAACGCCGCCCCGAGCGGGAAACCGCAGAACATCAGGTTGATCAGGGTTGCGCGTCGGCGATCCGGACAGAACTCGCTCATGATCGTCACCGCATTCGGCATGGCTGCGCCTAGTCCGAGTCCCGTGATGAAGCGCAGTATCGTCAAGTGCGTCAGGTCGCCGGAGAAAGCGGAAGCCAGGCAGGCGACACCGAAGATCACGACCGATGTAATCAGAAGCACGCGCCGTCCCAGGCGGTCGGAAAGCGGACCGGCGAGGAGCGCACCGAACGCCAGTCCGAACAACGCGGCGCTCAGGACCGGAGCAAGCGCAGGCCTGCTGATATTCCACTCGGTGATCAGTGACGGGGCGATGAACCCGATAGCGGCCGTGTCGAATCCGTCCAGCAGGACGATGACAAAGCACATTACAAAAATCAGCCATTGAAACCCGCCGAACGGGTGTTCATTGATGAATGTCTGAACGTCGACTGACGGACTCCTGCTCATGTCTCTTCCTTATGTGTTTTGTTACGTCGTCACCGGGCGTGCCGAACGACACGAGGTTGCTGACTGCTTGATCGCTTAGTGCACAAAAAGGGCCGGGGCTGACGAAGATTCACTAATCGACAGCACCATCAGGCATGCCGCTGGCTTGGTCGAGTTACTCAGTTTAGTCCGGCATATCCGATCCTAAAAGCTCGCACTTACGTTGAAAACGCCAGGTGTTCGAAACTCGGGAAGCTGCGGTCTGCTCCCTGTTCCCCCTCCTCTTTCGTTGACATCGGGTGACGGATGACGGCCATCAGGGCGGGCTGGTTTTTGCGCGGCGGAAGAACTCCAGCTATAGCGTGCACGCGCTCTGTTGCTTGGCTCTGCGGCGGGGATACTAGTGGGGGGAGATCAGCGTCGACTATGCGGGGCAACCCCTAGGCGCAGGCGTGCGTGTCCGGCGCTTAGCCTTTGATCCGCTTGGAATAACGCTTCTCAGGCACTATCCGGGATTTGTATAGTGGATATCGCCGAGAGCGGGTTGGGTTTGCTAAAGGGCGTGCAGTTGTTTAAAGCCGCTAACGACGCCTGATAAGGCTAAAGTGGCGAGCGTCAGCCCGCCACTCCGGTGACTCAATCAAATCCGTTTTAATGCGAGCGTCACGCGTGCAGCACGAGCTTCTGTACGCGCCAGTTCAGGAGTTCGGCAACGAACAGCACGTTCTCCGATGGACAAGCCATCTGGTGAATCCAGCCGAACTGCTTGAGTTGCTTGCCCGATTCGCCGAGTACCCCCAGCACCTCGCCCTCAAGCGACAGTTTGTAGATGCGCCCGGGGAAGGCATCTGAGCTGTACAGCACCTGGTTCGGTCCCGGCGAGATGCAGATGGCCCACGGCGAGCCGGGTGCAAACGTGCCGGCGGCTATGGCTGCCTCATCGGGCGCATAACCAATCGCTGGCCGCGCGCCGGGAGGCACCGGCACATCGATAGTGAACTGGCGCTGGAAATTGCCTTCCCCGTCGAACACCTGGATGCGCTGGTTGCTTCGGTCGGCTACATAGACGCTCCCCTTGGCATCAAGCGCGATGCTATGCGGCGTGTGGAACTGTCCGGGTCCGGTGCCGCGCTCGCCCCATGACTTCAGCCAGTTACCGTCCTTGTCGAGCTTGGCCACGCGTGAGTTGATATACCCGTCGCTGATATAGCTGTTGCCGGCGGCGTCCCAAGCCACGTCGGTCACCTGGCGGAAGCGTCCCGGCTCCGCGGGCAGCGGCGGATTCGGATGCTTGAGCGGACCGGTCTCCTCATCGGCCGCCTCTTGCTTGCGGCCGAAGACCATCGCTACGCGTCCGTCGGGCGTGAACTTGATCACCATGTCCGAGCCCTTGTCCGTCACCCAGATATTGTCCTCGCGATCGACCTTGACCATATGCGCGAAAGACCAGGCATAGAGGTTGCGGCCAATCTCGCGGACGAACCGACCATTCGGTGCGAACTCAAGCAACTGAGCCGCTGCGGCACCGTAAGCCGGGCCGCTCGTATTGCCCCGCGAGAGCACGAAGATATGGCCTTTGGAGTTCAGCGCGACCCCCGAACATTCGCCGAAATAGGTATCGCGCGGCAAATGCAGTGGATTAGGGACCGAGTCGTAGGCAATAGTCCGGGTCGTATCGGTGTCGGCGTAGGCCGAATGCGGCAGCAACGCGAGTGCCGCGGCGCCCTCGGCTGCGAGGGCCAGGAAACGGCGACGGGTCAGCACGCGGGTGGCTGGATCACCGCAGCATGGGCAGGATAGTGGATGTGCTTGAAACATTAATCTCGCTCCTTGTTGTTCGTGACGATGGCGCTGGACGCCATGTTTATTGAACGGGACCAGAAGGCGAGGTTATGCATGTCAAGGACCTTCCGGTCGTCCCCTGCGCTGGCGCATAGTCTTCTTGGTCATCCGAGCACGCCAGCGTGGATTTCACTATAGTGCACAACATGAACGGCAGATGCAGAGTTCGCGTCCACTTAACGCCGGGATCTCATTTCAAACCCGCGCCCTGATGCGCCATTGTTTGCTTTTAGCCGCTGTACGCGGCACCGTGCCGCCTGACTCTCTTTCCCCTATAGAGAAACCCACGTTGGAGCGTGGCGTCCTGGTGAATATCGGAATGGTCAAGCCGGTCGATGTCGATGTCGATTTCCCAATGCGTCGTTCGTCGTGCATATAGGGCCACGATCCGGCAATGCGCCTATGGACGCGCCGTATCGCGCCCCATTTCATTCCGGTTAATTCCCCTCAACCACGAGGAGAGCATTCTGACCCGGCATGACTTCGATTACCATGCCGCTACTCTTTCCTACCGAAAAATGATGACACGACGCTTTCTTAAACTTGCCATTGTGCTGGGCCTGATTACCGCCGTAGGCCCGTTTGCCATCGACATGTACCTGCCCGCCCTGCCTTCTATCGGGGGAGCGCTGCATGCCACTCCGGCCGAGGTGCAGATGAGCCTCATGGTGTTTTTTATCACGCTCGGGGTCTGCCAGCTCGTGTACGGGCCGCTCTCGGATATCTTCGGCCGCAAGATGCCGATCTATGTCGGCCTCGCGATTTTTACCATCGGCAGCGTGGGCTGCGCCTTTGCGCCGGACGTGCACGTGCTGATCGGTTTTCGCGTGCTCCAGGCGTTGGGTGCGTGTGCCGGCATGGTCGTTCCGCGCGCCATCGTGCGTGACCTTCATACCGGTCACGATGCCACCCGGCTCATGTCGCTGCTGATGCTTGTCGTGAGCGTTTCTCCGCTATTGGCGCCGCTGACCGGCAGCTTCATCATTGCGGCGTTCGGCTGGCGCGGTGTCTTCTGGGCGCTGACCGTAGCGGGCGGACTTGCGCTCGTGCTTGCGGCTACGCAGTTGAAGGAGACGCGGGAAATCCATCATCGTGCCGATAGCTCGTGGGCAAGCGCGTTCGCGGGGTATCGCAAGTTACTTAGTGATCCGACGTTCCTTGGCCTCACCTTTGTCGGCGCGTTCGGCGTGTCGTCATTTTTCATCTACCTGGCAAGCGCCTCGTTCGTGATCATCAACCACTATGGCTTGTCGCCCACCACGTTCAGCCTGTGCTTCGCGCTGAACGCGGCGGCGTTTTTCGGCTTCAGCCAGTTGACTGCGCGCCTGGCAGCCAAGTACGGTCTGCCGCGCGTCATTCGCGTAGCGGTTACCGGCTTCGCGATCTCGATGAGCATCGTAGCGGTGCTGTTTTTGGCGGGTGCCGACAGCCTCGCGCTGATGATGGTTTTCCTGTTTATCGGATATGGTTTCCTGGGGCTTGTCTTGCCCACTTCCGCGGTGTTGTCGCTTGAGAGTCATGGGACAATTGCGGGTACGGCTTCGGCGCTGATGGGTGCATTGCAGTTTGTCGTGGGCGCTGCTGTGATGGCCGTGTCCGGCCTGTTCGCCGACGGCGCGCCAAAGCCAATGGTGGTCGCAATCGCACTCTCCGCGTTGGTGGCATTTGCCATCGCCCGCCTCACCCTGCGCATCGAAAACGCAAGGCTGCCAGCGGCGGCAGAGTAAAGAACCCGCGTGGCATTGAGTGGTGATCGCGGTCCCGTAGCCACTCAATGCACTTGAGCCTTAGTGGGACCTTAATGGGGCCTTAATAGGGCCTTAATAGGGCCTTAAGCTAGGGTCTTAGGCGCGCCTTGCGTTTTCGCCCTTCAATTGGCCTTACAAAGAATTGCCGTCATCACCGGTGTGACTTCGTGAACGATAGCGGCGCTGCCCGTTTGACGCAGGCGGTCCCTGACGTCGTCCGACGCTCCTGTCACCACCACGCCGTATGCCCAGTCCGCAACGGGATCGCCCTTGCCCGGCTTGAAGAGCGGATCGTCCTTCTCATAGCCCAGCACTACAAAGACCGGGAAATCGAACGCCGTCAGCTTCACGCCCCGCACAGGCCGGAACGCGTTGATTGAATTCTTCTCGACATGCATGGGCTTGAGTTGTATCTCGCCACTCTGCATCAGCGCGCTGATGAACACGTGGCCCGTCGATTTGCAATCGAGCTGTTCTTCTATCGCACTTGCATGTGCAAATGTCGATAACAACCCGAAGGGCGCGAACGCGACCACGACGACAACCCGAATAAGCTTGGTGACCTGTCTGGCGACCCGCATGGTTGGCCTCTATTTTTTTCGACGTTGCATCGACCGCGGCGAACTTTTTGGTCGGGGTGTTTCACTCTACCTGCATCGGTAAATTGTTGCCGGATTGCCAGATGCCTTTGAGCCCGTACAAACATCGCGATTCCGTAGCAGACCTGCGAGCCGGCACTCGGCTTGCAGCAGGTGAAACCGGGCTATCAGGACGTTCAAACCTCCGCGTGCGGAATCACCCCCATTGCGGGCGCTATTGCCTGTCGTGTCCGTTCTCTTTCGAACTTTCAAACATTTTTACCGGCACCGTTTCGAGGTTTTCTACTAACTCCGATGCGCCTGCCCACACCTCCGGCGCGCGTCACAAATGCGCCTTTACATTTTCGATTTTGTTCATTAGCATTCGAATTCGAACATTATCGGTTCGATAGATTTTCTTAATTGATACGAGCGACTAGCGTGAATCGAGACACAATGGCTGATGTACTGGTCATCAAACGAGATATTGGCCGAGCTGGCATCGCGTGCGATATGGTGGAACCCGACCTGACGGTGTTCCTTTGCGAACAAATCGAGTTCGTTTTCCACTCGTCGGTGTCGCGCACCGGATCGATCAACGACGGCTCGCGCGGATGAAATCTGGCGATATGACGCGAAAGGGGATCGCCGCCAGGAAACCCCGCGGCACAGGCAAAGCGTCCGGCATTCAATGAAATAGCGCGGTGGTCAGCGAATGAACCCACGCCTTCATCCCGCCTGTTAGGCGGCCCTTATTCAACCGCATAAAGCCGCTAGCCGGATTTAACGTCGCAATCAAAATGTAATTTTCGTAGAAACTTCAGTCTCACCGAAACCGCAGTCAAAACAAGAAATCAGCAACGTCGCGAGGCATCATGCACGAAGCGGCGGTCCATTTAAAAACCAGTGGAGAAGACAATGCAGGAGCAATACATCCTCGCGCTCGACCAGGGCACGACGAGTTCACGCGCAATGGTGTTCGATCGCCAGGGCAACGTAGTGTCAGTCGCGCAAAAGGAATTTGGCCAGATCTATCCACAACCGGGCTGGGTCGAGCACGACCCGCAGGAAATCTGGTCGACCCAGGCTGGCGTAGCCGCCGAAGCCGTCACCCGCGCGGGCCTGAACGGTGCATCCATAGCCGCTATCGGCATTACCAATCAGCGTGAGACCACCATTGTCTGGGATCGCGAAACCGGCCAGCCAATCTATAACGCCATTGTCTGGCAAGACCGCCGCACCGCCGACTTCTGCGACCAGTTGAAGGCGCAGGGGCTGGAAGAAAAGGTCCGTGCCAAAACGGGCTTGCCTATTGATTCGTACTTCTCCGCGACCAAGATCCGCTGGATACTCGACAATGTTGAAGGCGCCCGCGAGAAAGCGAAGCAAGGACGTCTTGCCTTCGGTACGGTCGATAGCTGGCTCGTCTGGAATTTCACGAAACACAGCTTGCATATCACCGACGTCACCAACGCGTCGCGCACCATGCTCTTCAATATCCACACGCTCAAGTGGGATGACGAACTGCTCGACGCGCTCGATATTCCGCGCAGCATGCTGCCCGAAGTGCGGGCCTCCTCGGAGGTGTACGGCCCGACCAAGACCACGGTATTCGCCTCGAAGATTCCCCTTTCCGGCATTGCAGGTGACCAGCACGCCGCCCTCTTCGGCCAGATGTGCACGAAGTCCGGCATGGTGAAAAACACTTACGGCACCGGTTGTTTCCTCGTCATGAACACGGGCGACAAGCCGATCGAATCGCGCAACAACCTGGTCACCACCATTGCATGGCAGATCGGCGATCAGGTCAACTATGCGCTGGAAGGCAGTATTTTTATCGGCGGCGCTGTCGTGCAATGGATTCGCGACGGACTTGGCATCATCAAGAGTGCGAATGAAATCGAAGCGCTTGCGCGCAGCGTGCCGCATAGCGACGGCGTCTATATGGTGCCCGCCTTTGCCGGCCTGGGTGCGCCCCACTGGAATGCACGCGCACGCGGCACGCTGTTCGGCGTGACACGTGGCACGACCTCCGGCCACATTGCACGGGCGGCGCTCGAAAGCATCGCCTTTCAATCAATCGATGTGTTGAGGGCCATGGAAGCCGACTCCGGCATCCGCATTGGCGAATTGCGCGTGGACGGCGGTGCGGTCGCCAATGACCTGCTGATGCAATTCCAGGCCGACATGCTGGGCGTGGACGTAGTCCGTCCGCAGGTCAGCGAGACCACTGCGCTGGGCGCGGCGTATCTGGCCGGGCTGGCAGTCGGTTACTGGAAAGACGTGAATGAACTGCAAAGCCAATGGAAGCTGGACCGTCGTTTCTCGCCGGATATTGCGGTGGACGAGGTCAAGCGCCATATGCACGGCTGGCAACGTGCGGTAAATGCCGCCAAGGCGTGGGCCGACGCTACCTGAGTTCCAGGTTGAACTCACGTTGAACCTGCGTTCAACGTGAGCCTCGGTCACGTCATCCCGGCCTTCTTGACCGCAACGCAGTTATTCTTTTAGGAATCCTTTTCGTGTCACTAACTATTGCGAAACCTACCGGCAGGCAATTTGTCGGCGAACTTATATCCGAGGCCATCGCCGTCCTCATCATCATCGCGTTCGGTGATTCAGTGGCGTGCATGTATGTGCTATACGATCCCAGCCCGTATGTGAATGCTTACTGGGGTGTCTGCATGTCGTGGGGCCTGGCGGTGACGCTGGCTATCTATGTGACCGGCTCCATTTCGGGCACTCATGCCAATCCCGCGGTAACGCTCGCTCTTGCACTCTTCCGCGGTTTCTCGTGGAAGAAAGTGTTGCCCTACTGGGTAGCGCAACTCGTTGGCGGCATGCTGGGCGCCGTCATTGTTTATGCGCTGTTCGGGCCGGTGATCGACCATTACAACCTGGTTCATCATCTGTCACGGGCGGACGGCGGCGCAGCGGGCGTGTTCTTCACGCATCCGGGCCTGGCCATCACCCCCATGCACGCGTTCTCCGATGAAGTCATCCTGACGGCGTTCCTTTTGTTCGGTATTTTCGCCATCACCGAGCAGTTCAACGAAATGGCGCCCCAGGCAAATGCGGGTGCGCTCATGATCGGGTTCCTGGTGGCAATCCTCGGGTCATCGATGGGCTATCTGGAAGCCTGGGCAATGAATCCGGCCCGCGATCTTGGCCCGCGTTTATTTGCGTACTTTGCGGGCTGGGGTTCGTCCGCGCTGCCTTCACCGGACAACTACTGGTGGATTCCCGTGGTCGCTCCGTTGATAGGCGGCGTGATTGGCGGCGGCGCTTACCAACTGCTGATCCATCCTTTCCTGCCGGCGCGCGTGCGCGCATTGCAAGCGGAGGTCAATGGCGAGGACTGCGAGCAAGGACAGCGCATCTGATAGGTTGATTGACTGACTTGGCGCCAAGCCGATGCAGCGGCTAAGCGCCGGACGTTGGTTAGTCCGGCGCTTAGCCGCTCAATGCTGCGCTCAATACCGTTATCTTCGCCATTGTTTCTGTCAGCGTCCGCGCAACGTCCCTCATTCGCGCGAGTGCCCGCTTAGCGGCACTGAGCGACGGGCTATTTTCGAGCTAGGCGCACTACGGTTAACAAAGCAAAGCCGCCGGCCTGCAGTAGCTACACTACCGTACGAATCACTGACCGTTGGACACCGGCGCGACCGCAGTTCCGCTCGTCGGCGGCTGCGACATTGACGTTCCATTCTCCGTTGCTCCACCGTAACCGCTGGCGGTATCACCCGAATGCACGCGTGCTTCGGCAGTCTGGATATCATTCGGATAGGCTGCCTGCGGTGAGGTTGGGCGCCATCCCGCGCTCTCGAGCTGGATGAGATCAGCGCGCACCTCGGCACGTGTGACGGGTTGATCGGTGGTTTGGGCAAATGAGACGGCGGGAGCAGCCAGGACCAAAGCAAGTGTTGTGCAGATCAGTGCTTTCATAATGAGTAGCCTCTTTGAAAAGTGGCTTCACTCTCAATGAATGAAGCCGCGCTCCATCGTCCGGTAAGCGACGGTAAGCAACTTCATTCTGCGCGGCGGGCACTGACTCGAAGCTGACGCCCAGATGACAAGATCGTCATCTTGTACATCCCTGCATTCGAAGATAGAAACTGGTTGAAGATATCGAACGTATTGAATTGCAGTCCCTGAACGGCGTCTCGGTCATCAAGATGTCCCTGATGAAATGCCGTTGAAAGGCGGTAAGCCGGCACACGGACCGTTCGCTTTTTTTGATGCGATTCCGGGCGGCGTTCGAACGTCGCTTCGAAAAATTGCGGCGCGGCTATAAGGCGGCACTCGGCCAAGCTATTAAAAACGCCACCGGTTCCCGCTGGTGTTCAGGTTACTGCCTGGATCTATCACCCGCGTGGTCATCATGCTCTTGCGATTCCCGTCGGGAATGCTTCAATGCGTCGAATATTCCCCAGATGGCAATCGCGAATCCAGTCCCGAACCCGCAAGCCAACAACACGTAAGTACTCATCTGCGACCTTTAATGGGGTGAAGCAATGCCTGATGATGCACCCATTCGCTCATCGCGCCCGGCGGGTCGAACCCGCAGGCCATGTCGGCATGAGTCCGCGCAAGCATCGCTGTCCCGGATACTACCGATGCATCCTTTCAAAACCCATGCCATGCCTCGCGCGCGCGGACACGCGGATCATGCCGATGGGCCGTGACGCATTGTCAGTCAGGCACGGGTACGGTATCGAGCGCCGCCCAGCTAACGCTCGATACGCCCTTGTCCATACTGAGCCGGCTCGCGACGGCTTCAACCTTTGATTGATATTTCGGATGTGTTTCGAGCGTTGCGATCACTTCCACTCGCCGCGAATCGTCGTCGAGATCTGTGCTGCTAAGTCCCTGGAACGACAGCGGCGCGGACACCATAGAGTTGGTGATCAACGCCCGGATATTCACCTCATCTTCCGCGCGGCAGACTACCGTCAGTACGTATTTGCGCACGAGGTCTGCGGAAGCCACCGGCGCAGTATTGATTGCGCGCCCGATTTCACGCAGTACGGTATTCGTGAACAGGATCACCAGGGTTCCCGCGATGGCGGGTCCATAGTGCGATGCCCCGCAAAGAACGCCGACGGCCGCCGAGCACCACAAGGTGGCCGCCGTATTGATCCCCTGGATTGCGCCCTGTTCGCGCATGATGACGCCGCCGCCCAGGAATCCCACGCCGGATACCACATACGCCGCAATTTGCGTCACGGTCGTGGTTCCGTTCCCGGTCATGGCGCCAAGGATCACAAACAAGCAGGCGCCGCTGGTCACCAGGGTGATGGTGCGCAGGCCTGCGGTTCGCTGCCGCATCTGTCTTTCCAGACCGATGGCAATGCCGCACGACAAAGCCGCTATCAGGGGAAGAATGTATTCGTAGATCATAGAGCGATTGTTTGAATTGTATTGTTCGCATGCGCTGCCTGACAAAGACCGCTCAAGCACTCTCGATGGCCGCGCCGACGCAATGCCGACGCCGCTCACCGTATTGTCCGCGTGTGACAGTCCGATGACAGCAGGCCGACCACTTAGCTGGGAGTCGGGCGTTGTCAGCAATCCCTGCTCTATGGCATTCTTACGTCATGCCCGCGATCAATCCCGCTACTGCTCATACCTGGTGCCGCTCCTGAAGGAGCGGCGTTGTCACGTCTTTTTTAATGACCATGACCGCCGCAGTCCGGCCGACATGGCTTCATCTCCCGGTTCGCTCGTCCTGCGGTGGTTCTCCAAGAGAACCCGTTTATGCACGATATGCACGATATGCACGACACTCCGCCTTCCGCACCGCGCCTCACCGTCCTGACCGGTGACCGCCCGACCGGGCCGCTGCATCTGGGCCATTATGTTGGCTCGCTGAAAACCCGGCTAGAGCTTCAGGAAACACATACGCAATACCTCCTCGTCGCCGATACCCAGGCCATGACCGACAACGCTCATGATCCGGAGAAAGTGCGTCGTAACGTACTGGAAGTGGCGCTGGATTATCTGGCTGTCGGCATTGATCCGGACAAGAGCACCATCGCCGTGCAGTCAGCTCTGCCGGCCCTCGCCGAATTGACCCTGCTTTACCTGAACTTTGTCACCGTCGCGCGCCTTGAACGTAACCCGACTATCAAGGAAGAGATTCAAGCCCGCGGTTTCGGGCGCGATATTCCGGCAGGCTTTTTATGTTATCCCGTGGCGCAAGCCGCCGATATCACCGGGTTCAAAGCGCATTTCGTTCCGGTGGGAGAGGACCAGGCTCCGTTGATTGAACAGACCAACGAAATCGTTCGCCGCATCAACCGGCAAGCGGGCGTCGATGTTCTGCCGGAAGCCGAGGCATTGATCCCGGCGATGGGCCGCCTCCCCGGCGTCGACGGCAAAGCCAAGATGAGCAAATCGCAGAACAACTCGATTGCGCTTTCATCCTCGCCCGACGCCATACGCGAAGCGGTAAAACGCATGTACACCGATCCGGCCCATCTGCGCGCGTCTGATCCAGGGACCGTGGAGGGCAACATGGTCTTTACGTATCTGGACGTATTCGACGACGACCGCGCCGAGGTGGAACGCCTGAAGGCGGCGTATCGCGCAGGAGGGCTCGGCGACATGGCGCTCAAGCATCGACTGGAAGATAAGCTGCAGGCGCTGATCGCCCCCATACGGGAACGGCGGGAACGATTCGCCCAGGATCCGCAATACGTCTTTAGTGTGCTTAGGGAGGGCACGCAGCGCGCCAAGGCTGTCACGCAACAAACGCTGGATGAGGTCCGGACGGCGCTAGGGACGTTTTCGTTTGAATCGATAAGCGCTTAGGAAAAACCAAGCCTCGTTGCAGAGCGCCACCCATGCGCGATCGATATGGTTATCTTCATTTGATATTTAACCTTTGCAGGCCCGGGTGCTAGCCTTTGAGACTGTTCACTGGCATCGACCGATTGAGCCTTCTGCCGGTTCGCACCAGGGACACTCGCCGGGACTACGCCTGCCGCTCGCGGCACTAGTTCATCCGGACGACTCAGAACGCGCTTGAACGCCAAAGGACATCAAAACAATGAGCACCCTCACCGACGCGCCCGGCCTCACCCTGCACGCCACGCCCGTCCGCAAATTCTGGTTCGATGAAGTCCCGGCTCCGGCGACGCCCGCAGCCGAACGCCGGCATCGCCTGGAGCGGCTTGCCGGCGCGTTTCGCCTGTTCGCCCGCCACGGTTTCGATCAAGGCCTGGCCGGCCATATCACTGCGCGCGACCCTGAATGGCCTGATCATTTCTGGGTCAATCCGCTTGGCAAGCACTTCGCGCGCATAAGGGTTTCCGACTTGCTGCTGGTGAACAGCGCAGGCGAGATCGTGGTCGGCAAGGGTCCGGTCAATCAAGCCGCCTTTGCGATTCACGCGGCCATTCACGAAGCCCGTCCGGATATTGTCGCGGCTGCGCATACGCATTCGCTATACGGAAAAGCGTGGTCGACCCTCGGACGCAAACTCGATCCGCTTACGCAGGATTCTTGTTCATTCTATGAGGATCACGAACTATTCGATGACTTCCAGGGTGTGGTTCTCGACACCAGGGAAGGCGCGCGCATTGCCGACGCGCTGGGTTCGAGCAAGGCGGTGATCCTGAAGAATCACGGCATCCTGACCGCGGGCCCCACGGTGGAAGCGGCTGCCTGGTGGTATCTCGCGCTGGATAACGCGTGCCACACGCAACTGCTCGCCGAAGCCGCCGGTACGCCTCAGCGCATTCCGCATGACGTGGCGGCGTTGACGCATGAGCGGGTTGGCCGTCCGGGAGGCGCGCTGTTTTCGTTCGAGAGCTTGTATGAAGGCCTGGTCGAAGCCGAACCCGATCTGCTCGACTGATTTGAAACGGCACTGAGCGTTTAAGGCGATGCATCACACATCGCCTTATTCGCCCGCCGTCAGGCCTTCGCGATCTGCGTATCGGAGATGGCGCGCACATCGATCCGTCTTGGCAGGATCGCATCGCGGAAAGCGATATCCGCAACCCGCTGCAACGCGACAATATCGTTCTCGGCGACAAAGCGTTGTTTCAGCGCTGATCGCGCGGTAATGGTCCTGGCGGCATCGAAAGGAAGGCGAGTGAGCGACGCGTAGACATGCGCGTACGCATCGGGATTGGCGAGCGCCCAATCACCCGCGCGCTGCAAACGCTGCAGCACATCTGCAATAGCGAGGCGCTTTCGCGGATCGGCCGCAGCAGCACCGGACGCCGTTACAAAGCCCAGGCCGCTATTGATCCCGGTACCATCCCTCAGCACCCGCGCACCCCGTTGAACTGCTGTCCCGAAGTACGGATCGAAGGTCGCCCAGACATCGATACTTCCCGACTCAAATGCAGTGAACGCGTCGACTGGCAATACAAACCGCACTGAAACGTCATCGCGCGAAAGGCCGGCTTCTGCCAACGCACCGTAGAGCTGGAACTGCGAAATGCTGCCGCGTGCCGATGAAACAAACACCGTACGTCCCTTGAGATCCGCCACGCTGCGCAGCTTCGAATCCGCCGGAACGAGAATGCCCAACTGCGAGCCCGAGCCAACGCGTGTCGCAACGATCTTGAGTGTCGGATCGCCAACGGCCGCGGCCAGCACCGGCAAATCGCCAGCAGGAGCGAGGTCGACGGCACCCGCGCGCTGCGCTTCGAAGAGCGGCGCAGCACCCTGGAAATTAGCCCACTTGAAAGCATACGGCGTGCCGTCGAGCACCCTCGCCGCCTCAGCCAGCGCGCGCGTGCCGCCAGCCTGATCGCCCAGCACCAGCGTGACGGAACCGAGGGCCGCGTCCGCCGCCCTCGCCTCCCGCGACCTGAATCCGCCTAGCGCAACGGCAGCCGGCGCGGCGCCCAGCAAGCGCAATACGCGCCGCCGTCCATCGAAAACATCGGAACCATCCATCTGCATAAATCCTCGCGGGCGAAATCAGCGCCCAGAGTAGCGACGCCTCGTCCCCTTGAGAATTATTCAATTCCGATATGGTTATGAGCGCCGGATACTTAAGCATTGCAGGTTTCAGCACAGCGGTTCGGAGCCCGTGGCGACGCGTGCAGGACTCGAATCGTGCCGTAGAACGCAACGCCTCGGGCCGCCCTCCACGCGCCAACGCCCTCCGGCGCATCTCTCCGAAAAATATTGACAACGTATCTTAAGATATATATTAAGATCTGTTTTACGATAACCATGGAGTTTTACGATGAGACATCATCGAAATCGCGAGTTCGCTCGCCCCGAAGCTGGATTTGAATCTTCAGACCGTTTTTCCATGCATGCACTGTGGCATGCAATCGGTCGCCACCACCACCGCCATGACGACGACGGCCGCTTCCCAGGCGGTCCGGGAGGATTTGGCGGCCGCGGTGACGACGGCATGCCGCGTGGCCGCAAGTTCACCTCCGACGACCTCCAGTTGCTCCTGCTCGCCCTTCTGGCCGAAGCGCCGCGCCACGGCTACGAGCTGATCAAGGCGCTCGAAGTTCGCTCGAACGGTTTTTACAGCCCGAGTCCGGGCATGGTCTATCCAGCGCTGACTTATCTGGAAGAACTGGGCTATGCAACGGTTGAAGTAGAAGGCAATCGCAAGCGTTATGCGTTAGCCGAACCCGGCCGCAACTACCTGGCGACCAACCGCGAGCGCGTTGACCTGATGCTGGCCAAGCTAAGCCATTTCGCCCGCAAGATGGATTCAGTGCGCCGCGCATTTGCAGGCGAAGCAACCGACGAAAACGCAGACGCTAATGGCGACAGCAACGCTTGGTTGCCCGAATTCATCCAGGCACGCCGCGCCCTCAAGCACGCATTGCTGATCCGAACCGACGCATCCGCTAGCGAGCAACGCCGCATTGCCGCCATCCTTGCGCGTGCGACGGCCGAGATCGAAGGAAAAACCACCGGCAATCCGGCATGAATCAATACTTAAGAGAACAAACAATGCAAAACAGACCCGATCTGGCGGTCGGCCGCGTCCGCCATCAACTTAAATTCCGCCTGGCTCAAGTCAAGCGCGTTCAACCGCTTACGCCGCACCTCGTGCGCATCACGTTAAGCGGCGACGATCTCCACGACTTCGAATCCGCGTCCTTCGACGACCACATCAAGGTCTTCTTTCCCCCGCCCGGAGCCGACAAGCCGGTCATGCCCACGGCCGGCCCAAATGGCCCGGTATTCGCGGACGGCCAGCCGCGCCCAATCGCACGCGACTTCACTCCACGCCGATACGATCGCGAAGCGCGCGAGCTCGACATCGAGTTCGCGCTGCATGAGGCGGGACCGGCCGCGACGTGGGCGGCGCAGGCGAAGGTAGGACAGTATCTGGGAATCGGTGGGCCGCGTGGCTCCTTTACGATCCCCACGGGTTTCGACTGGCATTTGCTGATCGGCGACGAGACCGCGCTCCCTGCCATTGCACGTAGGCTGGAAGAGCTGCCGCCGGGAACTCGCGTGGCCGCGTTGATTGAAGTGGAAGATCCGTCGGCACGCATCGACTTCACGACGCAGACCGACCTGTACGCCGAATGGCGCTATCGCAGCGAATCGGACTTCCCCGGCGGAGCCTTGTTGCTGGCCTTGCGCGAGATGTATCTGCCGACCGGCGAGGGCTACGTTTGGGCCGCGGGAGAAGCCACCATCATGCGCGCCGTCCGTCAGCACCTATGCACGGAACGCGGTGTCGACAAGACCCGGATTCGCGCGGCCAGCTATTGGAAACGTGGCGCTGAAGCGGTTCACGAATCCATCGACGACTGACTCGCGCTTTCTCCGTCTTAGCCACTGAAAAACATTTAATTAGGATGGCTATATGTATAGTCTGGATGCGAGTCGCGAGCGCCGCCTTCTCTGGCTGCTTGCGCTTACGCAATTCACCATCATCATGGACTTCATGGTGATGATGCCCCTTGGCCCGCAGATCATGCGGAGCTTTCAGATATCACCTGCCGCGTTCGCCACGGCTGTCTCAGCTTATTCGTGGTGTTCCGGTCTCTCGGGGCTGCTTGCCGCCACCTACATCGATCGTTTCGATCGTCGCCGTCTCATGTTAGCGGTCTATGCGCTGTTCGCGCTGTCGAATCTTGCGTGCGCCTGCGCCACCAGCTTTCCCATGCTGCTGATCGCGCGCGCTTTTGCGGGGATCACCGGCGGCGTGCTGGGATCGGTCATCATGGCTATCGTCAGCGACGTCATTCCCGCTGCCCGCCGCGGCGCCGCGACCGGCACGATCATGACGGCCTTTTCGCTCGCCGCAGTGGCGGGCGTCCCGGCCGGCGTTTTGCTAGGCGCGCACTTCGGCTGGTTCACGCCGTTCATCTTGCTCGCGGCTTTGTCGGTTGTGATCTGGCTGGCCGGAATGCAGATCGTGCCTTCGCTCACCGAACATCTACGCCGCAAGCAACCTCCGTTGGGGAGCGTGCTGCCTACGCTGTGGCGCCTGGTGTCGAACCCCCGTAACGCCAATGCGTTCGCGCTTACGTTCATCGTAATGGTGTCGCAGATGCTGGTGATCCCGTTCATCTCGCCGATGCTTGTGGCTAACCACGGCGTCGCCCCGGCACAGTTGTCGTGGTTATACATGGCAGGCGGCGCCGCGACGTTCTTCACGGCACGGCTTGTCGGCCGGCTTTCCGACCGTTACGGCAGTCGTCGGATGTTCCGTCTGCTGGTGGTGCTGTCCCTGCTGCCCGTGCTGTTCATCACTCACCTGCCGAGCCTGCCGTTCATCGCGATGGTGCTGCTGTTCCCCGTGTTCATGGTGATCGTGTCCGGCCGCATGGTGCCGATGCAGGCGTTGCTGACGACGGTTCCGGAACCGTCTAACCGAGGCGCTTTCCTCAGCACGAACAGCGCACTGCAAGCACTCGGTGCCGGTTGCGGTGCGTGGCTAGGCGGACTGTTCCTGTCGTTCGATGCGCATGGCGCCATCCGGGGTTATGGCGTCAACGGCTTGTTGGCTGCCGCCCTCGTGTCGTTCGCGGCGATTTGGGTAGGCCGCGTGAAAGCGGCAACGGAAAGAGCTGGAGCTGTTATTCCGCCCATTGCCGGGGAGCCGCTTGGGGAAGCGTAGTCGCTTCAGCAAGATTTGGCCGGGCTTGAATAAGTTGCGCCTCGCAAGTATTCGTCGATGTCGCGCAGGCTCAACTGAAAACTAAAATACCAGCGCACAGCGCAACTGATGACGGCACTCGCCAGTGCGAGTACCAGACTCCCCGGCGGCCTGTCTTTAGCCATCGGGGCGCTCCGTGAGGCCCGGGACCGAGTTTAGCCAGGCATTAAATACCTGAGACGCCGCGTTGCCCAGCGCGGCACCTGAGCGCAACGCACTCTCCCTCAACGCGGTCACAGACACGTCGTTCTGCATCAGTTCGACGCTATGACCAATCAACCATTGCTCGATTCGCGCAACGTCGGCTTCCAGATGAAATTGCAGCGCAAGCGCGCAAGCGCCATATTGGAATGCCTGATTCTTGCATTGCGTCGTCGACGCCAAAACGTGGCATCCCTCAGGCATCTGAAATTCGTCGCCGTGCCAGTGCAGCACTGGAACGTCATCGCCCAGATGTCCCAAGGCCGATGCCCGGCCCTCGGGGCTCAGCGAAACACAACCAAAAGCAATTTCCTTGTGTTCCATCGGCGTGACTCGTGCTCCAAGCGCATGAGCCATGAGTTGCGCTCCCAGGCAAATGCCGAGAATCGGCCGCCCTGACAGCAGACGCTCCGAAATGACGGCAAGCTCGGTCCGAAGGAATGGATAGAGGTCGTCGTCGAATGCGCCGATTGGACCGCCCAGCACGACCATCAAGTCTGCCTCTTCAATCTCCGCACGCCTCGGATCATCCACGCCCATGTCGAAATAGCGGATCTCATAGCCTCGCTCTTCGAGCACCCCTCGCAGTGTTCCCAGGTCTTCGAACAGAACATGCCGAAAGACAGCAACTGTTTTCAAGTGGATTCTCCGCTTTACGGTTGAGGATGGGCTTGAGCCCACGGCGCCGCCTGCTCGAACGCGGCTGCGGCCTTGAATACGGTCAGATCGTCGAACGGACGCCCCACGATCTGCAACCCTGTCGGAAGACCCTGGGGGCTCATGCCCGATGGCACGGAGATCACCGGACATTGGCTCAGTAGATTGAACGGATACGTTAGTGCCCAGGCGAGATACGCATCGACCGGTTTGCCGTTGATCGTGAACCCGGCGTCGTCGTTCTTGTGTTCCGCTTTGAGAGCGGGCACGGCGAGCGTCGGACACACCAGTACGTCGAACCGCTCGAACACGGCCGACAGCTTCTGCCACATTGCCGAACGCACCATTTCGGTCTGCTTGACGCGTACCGCGCTGTGACCGAAACCACGATGGATCAGACTGCGCACGAACGGGTCCATCTTGTATTGCCATTGCGGAATATGATGGCCGGCGATCGTCGCGAAGAGTCCTTCCCAATGCGTTACCCAGGCATCGTAGGCACTTTCATTCCAATCGAGATTGACCTGTTCCACTACGGCGCCCGCCGCCTGCATCTTGCGGACAGCTTCCGCCGTGTTCCGGGCGACTTCGTTATCAACTTCGACGAAGCCCAGATTGCTGGAGAAAGCGACCCGCAGGCCTTGCATGCCTCCCGAGGTAGCGGTGGGAATGACGACCCGATCGCGCAGGCTTGTGATGTCGTCCGGGTGTTGGCCAGACATCACATTGAGCATCAGCGCGGCGTCACCGACGCTTCGCGTGATCGGGCCGATATGCACGATCGACTCGAACATCGTATCGAGCAGCAAGCCCGGAACGCGTCCGTAGGCAGGCTTGTAGCCGACTGTTCCGCAAGCCGAGGCGGGAATGCGCAGCGAGCCGCCACCGTCATCGCCTTCCGCCAGCGTCGTCATGCCGGTTGCCACGGCGACTGCCGATCCGCCAGAGGACCCGCCGCTGCTGAAATCGGTGTCCCACGGGTTCCGGGTCACACCATAGAGGGGGCTGTGGCAATGGCCTGCATGGGCAAATTCAGGGGTCGTGGTGCGAATGTGCATGATCGCGCCGGCATCGAAAAGGCGCTGCACCGCAGGAATCGTGCGATCGGCGACCACGCCTTCGAAAACCTTCGAGCCCCAGGAAGTCGTCACCCCTTTGACCGGGTGAAGCTCCTTCACCGCAAGCGGAATGCCCTCCAGCGGACGAACCTCAACGCCTGACTGATACCGCGCTTCGGCACTCGCGGCCTGATCCAGCGCCTGCTCGTAAAACCGGTTGGTGATCGCATTGACCTTCGGATTGACGGACTCGCAGCGCGCGATGACAGCTTTCATCAGGTCTACCGGCGAAAGGCTTCGGTCGCGAAACCTTTGCAATGCTTCTTCGGCCGTGATGAAGCAAAGTTCCGACTGAGACAGACGGGAGTCCTTGATTGGCTCATTCATGATGGTTCTTCCTTGGCTTGGGCAACGAATCGATATCGACGGTTAAAGAAAAAATAGGTCGGATGCCGCTAGAGCACTGCACCGAACAGCTCGCGATCCAGCGCTTTATCGTCAAGCGTGTCAGTGATGGCGACCGTTCCGCTGATGCGTCCCGATTCCATCAAGTACGCACGGGATGCCAGTTGCCGGGCAAAGTCCAGGTTCTGCTCGACCAGCACCACGGACAACCCGTCCCGCGATGAAACCGCTTGCAATACGCGTGAAATGTCATCAAGTAAGGATGGCTGAATACCTTCGGACGGTTCATCGAGCAACAGCAGTCTGGGCTCGGTGATCAACGCCCTGGCGAGCGCCAGCAATTGCTGTTGCCCGCCGCTAAGACTGCCCCCAAGATGCTTGAGCTTGGGCACGAGCGACGGGAAATCGACCATCAGAACTTCCATCTTCTGCTTGATACGCTTGTGATCAAAGCCCATTGCATAGGCGCCGACCAGCATGTTTTCTGCAACCGTCAGTTGAGTGAAGATCTGACGCCCTTGCGGCACACAGGCGATGCCGATCTGCGCACGCCGGTGAGCTGCCGTTGAACTGATCTCGACCTGATTCAACTGGATGCCGCCTCGCTGACAAGGCAACGCGCCTGACAGGGTCCGGATCAAAGTCGTCTTGCCGACGCCATTTCGTCCGAGGACAGCAACCACTTCGCCCGCTTCGATGTTGAAATCCACGCCGCGCAAGATGGTGACGTTGCCGTACCCCGACCATAAATCGCTAGTGGTGAGCAGCATGATTTCTTCCCAGGTAAGCATCGATGACGATGGGATCCGACGTGATCTCTTCAAACGTGCCCTGACGGAAAATCTTCCCTTGATGCAGCATTGAAATGGGCGCGCTCAACGCACGGATAAAGCTCATGTCGTGCTCGACCACGATCACCGTATGATCGATCGCCAGTTGCTGGATCAATGCAACCGTGTTGCTCCGCTCTTGTGCGGTCATGCCTGCTGCGGGCTCGTCCAGCAAGATCACGGCCGGGTCTTGCGCAAGCACCATCGCGATTTCGAGCCATTGCTGTTCGCCATGCGCAAGCTCCGCGACGAGCGTATTCATCTTGCGGTGCAAGCCGACCGCTTGAAGCGTTCTGCGCACGAGCCGTGTGCTCCGGCTGCGTCCAGGCTCGTAATGAGCCAGGCGAAGATTCTCCTGGACGGAAAGGCCGGGAAACAGGCTCGGAACCTGAGTTTTGATGCCGAGGCCGTGACGGGCTCGCTTGAATGTCGGTGCCCGGGTGATGTCGATGTCATTAAGAACGACTTGACCATCCGTCGCTTGATGGCGGCCCGTCAACACGCCAAAGAACGTGCTCTTGCCGGCGCCGTTCGCACCGATCACCACATGAATCCCGGGACCTACGAAGTCGACACTGATTCCACGCAACACGGAGACCCCACCGAAGTTCTTCGCGATCGCATTGGCACGCATGACGCCGCTCGAACGCACGCCGCTCTCGTGAACATCGGGCAACGTATCCGCCTCTCCATCGAACAGGTCAGCGGCGGTCTCAGGTCGCGACGGTCTGCTAATGAAGCGAAGCAAATAATCTATCGGCCGGCGAAGGAGCGACGCAACACCCGAGGGCGCAAGCATCACCGTCACGACCAGAAGCACGCCCAAAATGAGCGGCGTCTGTTCGCTGATCACGTTTTCGGCTTCGTCGGAGATCCACTGGACGAGGACGACTCCGAGGAACGCGCCGCCCAGCGAACCGCGCCCGCCGACCATCACCCATATCACGATCAGCGCGGCCTGCGGAAGGCTGAATATCGCCGGATTGACAAACGTTCCCCATGCGGCAAAAAGTGCGCCGCCGATTCCAGCAAGTGCGCCACCGATAACAAAGGCAATCAGCTTGAGCCGGCGTGTGTCGTAGCCGAGCAGATCCATGCGAAGCTCGTTCTCGCGAAGTCCGGCGAGCATCCGGCCGAATCGCCCCGTCACAAGAAACCTGACTACGCTGTAAATCAGCCCTGCCACGCAAGCGGCAAAGCCGAACATGGCTGAGGGCGAAAGCTCGGAGGTGGACTCGTTACCCGGCCAGCCCAACGCGATGGACGGTAGTGAAGGAATCCCGTTGAAGCCACCCAGAAGTGCTTCGCCAATGTGATATTGCGGACCCGACGTGCTCGAAATAACCGAATACAAAACGAGCGTGATCGCGAGCGTGACGATCGCCAGATAAACATCACCGATCTTGCCGTAGAAGAGCACGTATCCCAGCATGCCGGCAAACACCGCCGAGGCCAGCGCTGCCGCAACCAACGCGCTGCCCGTTTCATGGGAGACCGGAAACACGTTCAAGGAGAAGATCGCGTAAGCGTACGCACCCACTCCAAATAGCGCGTTCTGGCCGAAGCTGAAAATGCCGGCTCGTCCCCACAAGAAATCGAGACTCAAGGCGACGATGCCGAAGCTGAGCCAAAGCACGCCCTTCAGTTGAAGCGCGATCGACAGATGCGGCGCCACGATAAGTGCAACAACGACCAGCAAGACAGGCCAGACCAGCCCCCGATGAGCCGCTTTCCGCAGCAGGTTGGAGCGGCCCGGATGGATGGCGTCAGGCGCCTGCGCCATCAACGCATCTTGAATCTCTGGATTGGTGTTCACGAAAAATCTCCCGTCGACGCTTAGAATTTACGGCGCCAAGACGCTGATATGCCTTGGGGAAGGACTCGAACCAGGACCATTGCCGTCACGAGCAGAGCGGATACGCCCCAGAGTGTCGTCAGCCACTGCGAGACGAGGTTGGCCACGCTACCGAGTAAAGCAGATGACATCACGGTGCCAAACACAAAGGCCGGGCCGCCCGTTACCACGGTCATGAATGCCTGCGCGACATAGGTTTGTCCAAGGCCGGGGCTGACGGCAATAACCGGCGCAATCAGCCCTCCCGCCAACCCGGCCATGCCGCAACCGATCGCGAACGTGATGAGGTTGATGCGTGGCGCGAAGACGCCCAGTGCGCTCGCCATCTCGGCGTTCTGAGCCGTCGCACGCGCCAACAGTCCATAACGCGTGCGGGTGAACACCAGATAGAGTCCAAAGACCGATGCAAACGCCGCGGCTGGCAACACAAAGGACGAATAGACTGACACGGAGTAAGTGCCGATCTTCAGCGCACCAAGCGGCGTAGAGATGCCAGCCGATGTCGTGCCGAAAATATCCACGGCGAGCTGAAAGAGGATCAGGCTCAGTCCGAACGTGACGAGAAGCGTGTCCACCAACCGCTTCTTGTATAACGGCCTGATCAGTACCACCTCGACCACAACGCCGACCGCTGCGCTGAGTAGCGGCGACGCCGCGATCGCCACGAACAGGGGAATCCCGGCGTAACGGACCAGCGTGACGGCGGTAAATGCGCCAATCATCATGAACTCGCCATGCGCCATGTTGACGACCTTCATCAGACCGAATATCAACGCGAGACCCAGTGAAACCATGACGAGGATAGAGACGCTCGTCAGGACTGACAGCGCAACTACAAGAACGGAGGACATCGACATGAGACGCTCCTAGACTTTGGGGTTGACCATCTTGTGCGCTGCTTTGTCTTTACCGATCAGATCAATGGTTCCTGCGCCGACGATTTCGCGCGAAGGCGCAACCTGCTGCAGCGACTCAATGATCTCGTAGCTGCCTTGGCTTGAGACCCGCGCAAGGTGAATGTCCTGCACATTGCGATGAGACTGGCCGTCGGTCGATACCTTGCCGCTGGGGCCAACATAGGCCTTGCCTGACTCGAGCGCGGCGACTACCTGCGCGGTGTTCGTGGTTTTTGCCTGTTCCACTGCGAGCCGCCACTGATTCCAGCCGTTCCAAACCTGCACCGGACCATCTGGAATCGGGCCCGCATTCGGGTAGAGGACCTTGAAGCCATCGAGGAACGTCTTGTTTTCTGGCGTGGCGAGCGATTCGAAATACGAGTACGCGACTATGATTCCGCTGGCCTCCTGAGGGGTCAGCACGGTTTGCTCGTTACCCAGTCCGAAGGTCGGTGAAATGATGCGGATCGACTTGTTCAGCCCGGCCGCGGCAAATTGTCGGTAGAACGCAATGTGATTGTTGCCAACGAGGTTCGACATGACGACCGCCGGACCGGCCGCCTGGATCTTGCGTATCGTCGAGCCGAAATCGGATACTTCGAGGGGAATGTATTCGATGCCCGCAATCGTGCCGCCGGCCTTCGCCACCAGCGATTGCGTCCAGGCCGTCGCGACGTGGCCATACACATAGTCCGCCGCAACCACGTAGATTGTCTTGCCTGCGTTCTTGACGGCCCAGTTGATCAGAGGCGCCTCCTGTTGAACGCAATCGCTGCCTTGCATGAAGGTGAACTTGTCGCACTCGCCGCCCTCGTCGATCATCGGAAAAAAGAGAATCTTTCCGTATCGGCTCAACACGGGCCGCGCGGCTTCCCGCGACGCACCGGTAATACATCCCACGACGGCGCTGATTCGATCGTCGGCACCAATTTCCTGAGCGTAGCGGGAATATAGTTCGATCTTCGATTGCGTATCGTAGGCGTGCAGTACGACCTTGCGGCCCATGACGCCGCCGCCTTTATTGATCGCATCGATCGCGTACTTCGATGCGTTCATCAGTTGCACGCCGTAGATATTCAGGTTCCCGGTCAGGTCGAACATGCTCGCGACATGAAGATCCGCCCCCGGCGCATCGGCGCCCATTGCACTGAATGAGCGCCCCAGCGCCGCCGCGCCGACGCCCGCCAATGAAAGTTTGAGCAGGTTGCGGCGGGTGATAGTGGTTCGGCTTTCTTCGTGGCCGGCCGGACAGGACAGTGTGTTTTCAGGCAGATTTATTTTCATCGCGGGGCTCTTGTTCGTTAGGGTGGGCAGACTTGGCTTGGCCGCTGCGGCGGGGGAGCGCCTTGACCAGGCCTTGTTTGTGCGAGATGCGACTCCGGGAAAACAATAAGTAGTAGACCGAATAAACCTTAGTTAAAAAAATCGTCCTCTAACAGCATGTCCTCGAAGAACGCGCCGTATGTGTGGTCAGCGTTGCGAATATGGATTTCGAGAACCCATAATTGCCGGCTCGGCTTGAAATCGACTTCGGCCATCGGACCTTCGTAAATCGCCGCGTGTGGAAAGTCGGCCAGACGATGGCCCGACAAATCCATGTTCAGCACCCATCCCCGACGCTTTGCCGCTGCGACCGCAACCTCGTAAAGCACTTTCCCGCTGTCGCTTGTTTCAAGCCAGTGCTTGCGTACTTCATGGAAGATTTCGCGTGCATCGCTTGCACACCTCGCCTTGCCGGCATCGGTCCCAGTGACGAACGTGTCGCCGCCGTCGCCCTCCCATTCCTTCCATGTCGGGCCAATGTCGATCAGGAAAATATCGTCCTGACCGAGCACCACGCCCGGATCGGAAGCTTCGCCGAAAGTCTTCGTGGTATTGCTGCCAAAGCGGACATAGACATCGTGCCAACCGCGCAGCATCCCGAGGCTGGCGAGAAGGTCCTTGGCCATTTCGACAGCGTCTTCTTCGACCATCCCGGGTTTGACCGCGCGGGAGATCTGCCGTATCGCATCCCGTGTCATATGACGCACGGTCATCATCTTCTGCGCGTCGTAATGCTGGCCAACGGCTTCAAGGGTCTGCTGAATCGCTTCTGTACTCATGGGTGATGCTCCTGTTTGGGATTTCGGTTGCAAATTGGACAACTAGAATGCGTCGCGCGGAACACTGACACTCAAACCATTCAGTTTGGGTTCAAGGACAATTTGGCAGGCGAGCCGGTCGAACGGCCCACTGTCCTCGATCGATTGCAACAATCGACTTTCTGTTCGCGCAGCCGGCATCAGCCTGTCGAACCAGGTTTTTTCCACCGTGACGCGGCAAGTGCCGCAAGACTGATTGCCGCCGCACACACCCTTGACGAGGTCTGCGTCGCGCAGCGCGGCGAGCAGTGTGTCGCCGGTCCAGGAGGGCAACGTTCGCGCGGGCACGTTGCCTGAGACCTGGTCAGGTACAAGGCTGGCGTTGACGTGGACAGGTGCGCGGCGCGCGTCCGCAGGCCGGCTTATCGCCGACGCGACGAAAGAATCGGAGAGGAAATTGTCGGGATCGAGACCATGCATGCCGACGAGCAGGTCCCGTGCGGCCGTAATCATCGACGGCGCGCCACATGCGTAGACGCGCGAGTTCGAGAGGTCCGGATGGTCGGCCGCGGCCGCGTCCTGGACGAATCCTCGTTTTCCTTGCCAATAGCCGAGGGCACCGCTCAACACAGGTACGTAATGAAAATTGCGGTGACTTGCCGCAAGACTTGCGAAACGTGCGGAGAGATACAAGTCTGCTTCAGTAGTTGCGCCCCAATACAGCCAGACCGGATTTGCGCAGCCCGATTGCAACGCGGCCTCAAGCAGCGCGTTGAGCGGCGCGATGCCCGTCCCCGTCGCGAGCATGACGATCGCCGATACCTCCGACGCAGGCGTTTGCCAGACACAAGTGCCGAACGGGCCGTGAACCTTCAGGGTGTCGCCCGTTGCCAATTCATTGCGCAGCATCCGCGAGAATTTGCCGTCGCGATGCAAGCGGATATGCAATTCAATGACACGGTCGTTCGTGCTCGCCGACGCCATCGAATAAGAGCGCAGATCACCGTCCGGTAACTCGATCGATAGAAACTGGCCTTCGCTGTACTTCATCGTTTTTCCAGAAAGCGGCATCAGTCGGACCTTCATGACGGAGTCATTCAGCGGCGAGACCGACAACACTTCGGCCTCGAAGCGGTCATCGATCGTGGGTCCCGGTAAGGTGTTCATTGCGTCACGTACCTCGTTTGCGTTTGTTAAATGCTATAGTTTTCGTGGCCCATCCGAGTGATCCAGTATTTTTGACATAGCTGGTCCAGGGACGAGTTCAGATGAAGACGGCGAGGAGCTGGCGATGTTAAGAAACTGGGAATTCACAATCAGCATCGACCGGAATTCGCCGGTGTCGCTGAGCCTTCAGATCAGCCAGGCGCTGGTTGAAAAGATCCGCTCGGGACTTCTGCGCCCGGGGAACTCGCTGGCGGGGTCCAGAGAACTGGCCACGCAGTTGGGCGTGAACCGTAAGACCATCGTGGCGGTTTATGACGAGCTGGCGGCGCAGGGCTGGCTGGTCACGCAGGGAAAGCGCGGGACCTTCGTATCGCCGGCGCTGCCTGTCGCGGAAATGGAAAGCAAGGCGGAGGAAGTCCTTAAATGGTCGGCGGGGTCGCTGCCAGGCCCTGACTATCGGCCATACGGAATCGAGAAAGAGCTGCCGGCGCCTCCAAGGGACGGCTTTATTGAATTCACCGACGGCGCCCCTGACACGCGCGTGGTGTCGTTCGAGGCTTTGTCCAGGGCCTTTCGCCTTGCGCTGATCGAATCCGCACGCTCCAACCGGCTGGGCTATGGCGATGCCCGTGGCCTCGCGCTACTAAGGCAAACCATCGCAGCGATGCTTCGAATAGAGCGCGGACTGAACGCGGACGAGGACACCGTGTGCATCGTGCGCGGCAGTCAGATGGGCATTTATCTGGCCGCTCGCCTCCTGGTCCGCCCAGGCGACGCGGTGGCGCTGGAACGACTCACCTACCCTCCCGCGCGAGATGCGTTCCGCGCCTGTGGAGCGTCCGTCTTTAGCGTCGACCAGGACGAACACGGCATGATTCCTGAGTCGCTTGAGAGAATCTGCCGCGTCCATAAAATCCGGGCCATCTACATCACGCCTCACCATCAGTTTCCGACCACGGTGACCATGCCCGTTCATCGCCGCATGCGGCTTCTTGCCTTGGCCGAGCAGTTCGACTTCGTGATCGTGGAGGACGACTACGATCACGAATTTCATTTTTCGCACAATCCGATGTTGCCGATGGCCAGCGTCGATCGCTCGGGCAAGGTCATCTACATAGGCTCAATGAGCAAGATACTCGCCCCGGGACTCAGGATTGGTTATGTCGTGGCGCCGCCGAGCGTGATCAATCGACTGGCCAATGAAGTGATGCTTATCGACCGGCAAGGGAATGGGGTGACAGAGCGCGCAGTGGCGGAACTCATGCAGAGCGGAGAACTCAAGAGACACATAAGGCGGGCTGTGAAGATCTACGAGCTACGCTGTGAAATGGCGATTGCGCTGGTACATGAAAAGCTAAGTTCGATCGCCACGGTCTCGCCGCCTGACGGTGGGCTGGCGCTGTGGCTCACACTCGATTCGGCAATCGATATGCAACGCCTCGAAGAGGATGCCGTCCGGGAACGTGTACGCGTCCTGACCGGCACCTTGTTCTCGGATGACTATGCACCTGTCAACGCTATGCGGCTCGGATTTGGCAGCCTCAACGAGCGCGAACTGAAGCAGGGGTTCGAACGGCTGCGAAAGGTGCTCTCAAGACAAGATACGCGTCTCTGATCGATCGGGACGGTAAGCAGTAGTCTCTCGCATCGCTCGGTTTTGTCGAATCAAGCCGCGCTGGTACAGCGGGCGTCGCAACGATACGAGCGATATTCAATGTTGCCGGAATCGCCGTTCTACTCGATGCCGTTTTGCGCAATCGTCGAGAAGATGCGGCGCTTGACCCCGGTTGCCGAGGCGTTTTTTGAATTTGCTGCTGGAAGCGCATAGGTGCGGCGGTGGTAAGACCGCCCTCGTCTGCCCCGATTTCGTGCGATGCACCGAATCGATCGCAAGGAACTAGTGCATACCCTACTTCCAAAATTCCGGTCGACAACCCAAGCCATTGTTTTTAAAAGCCAACATACTCCTGGCACGGTTCACGCATAAGCACTCCGGTCCTACCGGTAGGAGTGCACCGCATGAGCATGTCGAATTTCGTTGCGCAAACCCTCCAGCAACGCATTCTTTCAGGCGTATACGCGCCCGGTGAAGTCCTGCCCGGACAGCGCGATCTAGCAGGTCAGCTCGGTGTAAGCCGCGGCGCCCTGCGCGAAGCCGTGTCCGTACTCATGACGTTAGGGTTCCTTCGCTCTGTCCCCGGCAAAGGTACGTTCGTCGCGCATCGCGGACAACGCGATACAGAGCCCGTCAGCCGTAGCGCCGAGCAAACCATGCAACTGCGCTACATCATCGAGCCCTCCGCCGCCGCGCTCGCCGCACGAACAACCGGTCCCGGCATAGCAAGCCAGTTCCGCGACATGCAGGCACGCTTCAAAGACGCGCTGCTGCGCAATGACCTCATCGACGCCGCCAATTGCGACCTCGCTTTCCATCAAGCGATCGCCGCCTGCTCCGGCAATGACATCCTCGCGGAAATCTCGCACTCGTTCGAAGACCGCATAGGTAAAAGCCAACGCTTTCCCCTCGCCAATACACCACGTTTGATCGAGGCGTTCGAGGAACACGAACACATTGTTGCCGCGATTACCTGCGGCAACGCCACCGCCGCAATGACCGCCATGCAACGCCATCTGCGAGGCGCCGCCGAACGCGCCGGCATCGCTTTCACCATTCCGTAGATATCAGCATGACTAACTGAATGTGTACCGTTTCTGGCCACCCTCTCCGACATCCACCGAAGATCAACCACCATAAAGGACCGTACCTGCATGAACTTCATCAAATCAAGTTTGCTGACGTGGGCCTGCGCGCTGGCATGCAGCGCGGTCCTACCCGCCACCGCACAAGCGCAGGAAAAAGTGCTGAGGATCGCAATGACAGCAGGCGACATCCCTCGCACGCTGGGCCAGCCGGACCAGGGTTATGAGGGCAATCGCTTCACAGGCATAACCATGTACGACGGCCTCACGCAGTGGGACCTGAGCCACGAGAAAGGACCCAGCGAACTGATCCCCGACCTCGCCACGTCCTGGCAAGTCGATCCCAAGGACCACACCAAGTGGATCTTCAAACTGCGCCCTGGCGTGAAGTTCCACGACGGCTCGCCATTCAACGCCGACGCAGTCGTCTGGAACGTCGACAAAGTCCTCAACAAGAACGCGCCGAACTTCGACCCAAGCCAGGTCGGCGTGACCGCATCGCGCATGCCGACGCTGCGCTCAGCACGCAAGATCGACGACCTGACGGTCGAGTTGACGACCTCTGAACCCGACTCGTTCCTGCCGATCAACCTGGCAAACCTGTATATGGCCTCGCCCGTACAGTGGCAGAAAAAACTCGCCGCCATTCCCGCGACAGTGACCGATCCCGCCGAGCGCGACAAGCAGGCGTGGATCGCGTTCGCCGCCGATGCATCGGGTACCGGCCCGTTCAAGATGGCGCGCTTCGTGCCGCGCGAACGCCTGGAGATGGTCAAGAACACCGAGTACTGGGACCCGGCGCGCAGGCCGAAGATCGATCGCGTGGTACTGCTGCCGCTGCCGGAGGCCAATACGCGCACGGCCGCTCTACTGTCAGGTCAGGTCGACTGGATCGAGGCGCCCGCGCCGGATTCCATGGACGCCATCAAGTCGCGCGGCTTCAAGATCTATTCGAACCCGCAACCCCACGTGTGGCCGTGGCAACTCTCCTTCCTGCCGGGTTCCCCGTGGCTCGACAAACGCGTGCGTTACGCAGCCAACCTCTGTGTGAACCGCACCGCGCTCAAGCAGTTGCTGGGCGGCATGATGAGCGAAGCGACCGGCACCTTCGAGCCGGGCGACCCGTGGCGCGGCAATCCGACCTTCCAGATCAAGTACGACCCGGACGCAGCCCGCAAGCTGATGACCGAAGCCGGTTATTCGGCAGCGAAGCCGCTGAAGGTCAAGGTGCAGATTTCGGCTTCGGGATCTGGCCAGATGCAGCCGCTGCCCATGAACGAATTCGTGCAACAAAACCTGAAGGCCTGCTTCATCGACGTCAGCTTTGACGTGGTCGAATGGAACACGCTCTACACCAACTGGCGCCTTGGCGCAAAGGACCCGTCGGCACATGGCGCCAATGCAACCAACGTGAGCTTCGCATCAATGGACCCGTTCTTCGCCATGGTCCGTTTCGTCAGCACGCAGGCCTTCCCGCCGGTATCGAATAACTGGGGGTACTACAGCAACCCGAAGATCGATGCGTTGATCCAGCAAGCTCGTACGACCTTCGACGCGAAACAGCGCGACGTGCTGCTCGCGCAGTTGCACGGAGACATTGTCGACGACGCGCCGTTCATCTGGATCGCGCACGACACAGGCCCCCGCGCGATCTCGGCCAAGGTGCACGGCGTGGTGCAACCGAAGAGCTGGTTTATAGACATCGCCACCATGTCGATGAACTGACCTGAACCCGCCGTGGTCTGGGCACTCTGCGCCCAGACCACGGCAACCGGGCCCCACCTCATGCTTTCCTATCTTCTACGGCGCGCGCTCTATGCATTGCCGATCATGCTGGGCGTTGCGTTCCTCTGCTTCATGCTGGTTCATATCGCGCCGGGCGACCCGTTGGTCTCCATCCTGCCACCCGATGCATCGGCTGACCTGCAGAAGCAGTTGATGGAACTCTACGGTTTCAACCGGCCGTTGCCGGTGCAGTTCTTTAGCTGGGTCTGGCGCGCGCTGCATGGCGACCTCGGCACCTCGATTGCTACCGGCCGCCCAGTCGCCGGCGAAGTGATCAAGGCGGTCGGCAATACGATGATGATCGCCACGCTGGCCACGCTGATTGGCTTTGCATTCGGCGCGCTGTTTGGCTTTGTAGCGGGCTACATGCGCGGCTCGTGGATTGACCGCGCGGCTTCGCTTGTCTCGGTCACTGGCGTGAGCGTGCCGCATTACTGGCTGGGCATGGTCCTCGTGATCGTGTTCTCGGTGAAGCTGATGTGGCTACCCGCCACCGGCGCAGGACCCGACGGTTCGGCCGACTGGCATTGGGACTGGGCGCACTTCCAGTACCTCGTGTTGCCCGCAGTCACCATGTCGTTCATCCCCATGGGTATTATCTCGCGCACGGTCCGCGCGCTGGTAGCCGATACGCTGTCGCAGGAATTCATGGTCGGATTGAGGGCGCGTGGCTTGAGCGAGTTCGCCTTGTTCCGCCATGTGCTGAAGAACTGCGCGCCGACCGCGCTGGCAGTGATGGGCCTTCAACTCGGTTATCTGCTGGGCGGATCGATCCTGATCGAGACGGTGTTCTCCTGGCCGGGCACCGGTTTCCTGCTCAATGCCGCGATCTTCCAGCGGGACCTGCCGCTGCTGCAAGGCACGATCCTGGTGCTCGCACTATTCTTCGTTATCCTGAATCTCCTGGTTGACATTCTTCAAACCGTCTTCGATCCGCGTATTGAAAGGGGCTGAGCCGTGACCACGACTATCACCACTGGCGACACCACCAAGCCCCTCGCCACGCCGTTGCGCTCGCGCGGACACGGAGCAAACGTGCTGCGCCGCCTGGTCCGCAATCCGCAGGCGATGCTCGGCGCCACCGTGATCCTCATCTTCCTGATCATGGCCGTTGCCGCGCCCCTCTTGATGCCGGCCGATCCGTTCGCCGCGTCCATGTTCAATCGCCTCAAGCCGATCGGCACGCCCGGCTATTTGCTCGGCACCGACGAACTAGGCCGCGACATGCTGTCCCGCCTGATCCTGGGCGCTCGCCTCTCGCTATTCATGGGCGTGACACCGGTCCTGCTCGCGTTCGGTATTGGCGGAGCGATCGGGATCATGGCGGGTTACGCAGGCGGTGTGCTCAACGCGCTCGTGATGCGCACGATCGACGTGCTCTACGCGTTTCCGTCGGTGCTGCTGGCCATTGCGTTGTCCGGTGCATTAGGTACCGGCATTGGCAACGCGCTGGTATCGCTGACCGTGGTGTTCATCCCGCAGATCGCGCGGATTGCCGAGAGCGTCACCACGCAGGTCCGCCGCAGTGATTTCGTGGATGCCGCGCGCGCGTCGGGCGCAAGCGCCTTCACGATCGTGCGCGTGCATGTGCTCGGCAACGTGATCGGACCGATCTTCGTGTTCTCCACCAGCCTCATCTCCGTCTCGATGATCCTCGCCTCCGGTCTCTCGTTCCTCGGCCTGGGCGTGACGCCGCCGAACCCGGAGTGGGGCCTGATGCTCAATACGTTGCGCACGGCAATCTATGTGCAGCCCTGGCTCGCGGCGCTGCCCGGCGTGTTTATCTTCGCGACGTCGATTGCTTTCAACATGCTGTCCGACGGCCTGCGTGCTGCAATGGAGATCAAGTAATGGCCGAGCTCATGACAGATGACCGTGACATCGGCGGCCCGGCCCAGCCGTTGCTGAGCGTCAAGAATCTGGTCCGGCATTTTCCGCTCGGCAACAAAGGGCTGCCGTTTCTAAAGGATGCGCGCAACGTGGTCCGCGCCGTCGACGACATCTCGTTCGATGTATTGAAGGGTGAGACCCTTGGGGTTGTGGGCGAATCGGGCTGCGGCAAGTCCACCATGGCGCGGCTGATGATGCAATTGCTGCAGCAGGATAGCGGCGAACTTATCTTCGACGGCGAAACGGTCGGTTCCCGCGCCCTGCCCCTGCGCGAGTTTCGGCGTCAGGTGCAGATGGTGTTCCAGGACAGCTTCTCGTCGCTCAATCCACGCATGACGATCGAAGATTCAGTCGCGTTCGGCGCAACGGTTCACGGCGTCTCGCGGAAAGACGCAATAGCACGCGGACGTGACCTGCTCGCGCGCGTCGGCCTCGATCCCGTGCGGTTCGCGGGACGTTATCCGCACGAACTCTCGGGCGGTCAGCGACAGCGCGTGAATATTGCGCGGGCTTTGGCACTCGGTCCGCGCCTTGTGATTCTCGACGAAGCTGTGTCGGCACTCGACAAATCGGTCGAAGCTCAGGTGCTGAATCTGCTCGCCGATCTCAAGGCGGAGTTCGGACTGACCTATGTCTTCATCAGCCACGACCTGAATGTTGTGCGCTACATCTCGGACCGGCTGGTGGTGATGTATCTGGGCGAGATCGTGGAGATCGGCACGGCGGAGGACGTGTTTTCGCACGCGTTGCATCCGTATACGCGGGCCTTGCTCAACTCCATGCCGAGTGTCGATCCAACGCGCCGCACGACCGCCGCGCCGCTCTTCGGCGATCCACCCAATCCGATCGACCCGCCCAGCGGCTGCCGGTTTCATACGCGCTGTCCGCAGGCACAGGATGTATGCAGCAAACGCGCACCGGCCGTCTCTACGGTTGGTGGAGGACAAGTAACGTGCCTTGAATACGAGCCGGACAGCGGCTACGTTCCAATCTCGATTGCGGCTACGCAGGAGGTCGCGTGATGAACAAGAAGCCGGAGGTCAGCATCAGCCTGCGCGACCTGAAGGTCCGCTTTATCACGCCCGGCCGGACAATCCACGCAGTCAACGGCGTGGACCTGGAAGTGGGACGCGGCGAGGTGGTCGCTCTGCTTGGCGAATCCGGCTCGGGCAAGAGCGTCACGTTGCGCGCGATCATGCGGCTGCATTCGGAGAAGACTACGCGCATGGAGGGCGGACTCGACGTTGAAGGTCAGGACGTACTAAAGCTCTCGCGCCGGCAGCTTTCTGACCTGCGCGGCAAGGTCGTATCGATGATCTTTCAGGAACCGTTGCTCGCCCTCGACCCGGTCTACACGCTCGGTGCGCAAATTGCCGAGATGGTGCGCCGGCATCAGGGCGTATCGAAGGCCGAAGCGCGCAAGCGAGCGCTGACGCTATTCGAAAAGGTCGGCATTCCAAGTCCCGAACGTCGGCTGGATGCGTATCCGCACGAGATGTCGGGCGGCATGCGCCAGCGCGCGATGATCGCGCTGGCGTTGTCGTGCGAACCGCGTGTCCTGCTCGCCGACGAACCGACCACTGCGCTCGACGCGACCGTGCAGATCCAGATCTTGCTGCTTCTGCGCGACCTGCAACAGGAACTGGGTCTGTCGATTGTGTTCGTCACGCACGACATTGGAGCCGCGACCGAGGTCGCGGATCGCATCGCGGTGATGTACGCGGGCCGGATCGTCGAGCAGGGGCCGGCGCTCGCGCTGCTGACCGAACCACGGCATCCCTACACCATTGCTCTGCTCAAAGGCCGCACGCAAGGCGCCATGAAAAAAGGCGTTCGGCTGGAAACAATTGGCGGTGCGCCGCCCGACCTTTCGGCGCTGCCGCCCGGCTGCGCGTTCGCGCCGCGTTGCGCCCATGCGATCGACCGGTGCTTGCAGACACAGCCTGAAGAACGCCTGGTCGGTAACGCGCATTCGGCCCGTTGCATCCGGGTTGACGAAATCACCATGTTCCAACCGAAGACCGACATTCTCTCCACTCACTAACAACGAAATGACACCAGACCTCGCCTCGTATCGCGCTTTCGCACCCTACCCCGATCATCCGGTACCCCATGCCCCGAGTGGCCCGCTCACGGGCCTGACGTTCGGCGTAAAGGACATCTTCGATGTGGCGGGCTATCCCACCGGCTGCGGCAACCCGCACATGCTGGCCATGTCCGGTATCAAGACGAGCAACGCGCCGGTTGTGGAGGCCTTGCTCGCGGCCGGCGCCACCTTCGCGGGCAAGACCTATACGGAGGAACTCGCGTTCTCGATGACCGGCAAGAACGCGCACTTCGGCGCACCGCGCAATGGCGCCGCGCCGGACCGTGTGACCGGTGGATCGAGTTCGGGCTCGGCGTCGGCGGTATCGAATGGGTTGTGCGATTTCGCGCTCGGCACCGATACCGGCGGCTCGGTCCGCGCGCCGGCTAGCCATTGCGGCCTGATCGGTTTGCGACCGACCCACGCGCGTGTGTCGCTCGACGGTTGCATGCCGTTGTCACCGGGGTTCGACACTTGCGGCTGGTTCACGCGTGACATCGAAACATTTGCACGCGTGGGCAACGTGTTGCTCGGCGAAGATACGACGACGCTCCCATCGACCCCTCATGCCTGCTTGCCGCGCGAGGCGCTGGCCGGGCTGCCGGAACCTGTGGTGAAGGTTTTCTTCGCGACACTCGACCGCGTCAAGGCGTGTTTCGGATCGATAGAAAGCGTCGACATCATGACGCCCTCCACCGACGCGCTCTACTGGGCGTTTCGTTACACACAGGGATTTCAGGCGTGGCAAAGTCACGGTGAATCGATCCAGCGTTTCGACTTCCAGCTCGGCCCGGGCGTGCGCGAACGTTTCGCATGGTCACGTACCGTGACACCCGCACAGAACGAGGACAGTGAAAGCGTACGCGAGCAATTCCGCGCGAATCTGTTGAGCCTGCTAGACGGCGGGCGAATTATTGTCATGCCCACGATGCCCGACGTTGCCCCGCTGTTGTCGGACACGGATGAAGCGCTGGAGTCGTACCGTAACCAGGCGATCAGGATGCTGTGCGTCTCGGGGCTCGGTGGATGCCCGCAACTCTCGCTGCCGTTGATGCAGATAGACGGTGTGCCACTAGGCTTGTCGCTGATCGGACCGCCCGGCAGCGACAAGGGGTTGATCGAACTGGGCCGCATGCTGATGGCCTGAGGCCGTCCAACGTAGGAGGAAACTGCATGAGCCGCACACCGGCAGTCCCCACGCAGCAGGTATTAAACGATCGGGCGATAGTCACCGAGTGGCGATTCGCACCGGGCGCCGAAACCGGCTGGCATGTTCATGGGCACGACTACATTGTCGTTCCGCAGACCAACGGAGAACTCCTGCTTGAAACTAAAACAGGTAACCGAGTTTCCGAACTACATGCCGGGCAGAGTTATGCCGGCTTGAAGGGCGTTGAACATAACGTCGTCAATGCTAGCGACCACGAGGTTGTGTTCGTTGAAATCGAGATCGTCTGAGAGCGCAACGGAGCGCTGTGCCGCCGAGTTAGTTAGCAAGGTGGACGCGCTCGCCTTCATCCGGTTCGAACCAATCCGGATTGCGCTCGGCAACCGGTTTTAGCGAGACCAGGATCTCGCGCAAATGGGCGCGCATTGCTTCTTCCGCGCCGTCGGCGTCATGCGCTTTCAGTGCGCTCACAATCCGTGCGTGCTGCTTGATCAGCAATTCAAGAGGTGAGACTTCCGGCAGGCTCAGATAACGCACGCGGTCCATCTGAGCCTTGATGTCCTGAATGGTGTCCCATGCCGCCACGCAATCGATAGATTGTGCTATCAGGAAATGGAAGCGCTCATCGAGTGCAAGGAACGACGTGGTGTCGTTCACCTTCGCAGCGGTCTTCTGGTCGCGTAGATTTTCAGCGAGGTCGGCGAGTTGCGCCGACGTGATTTCAAGCGCGGCCTTGCGGGCCACTGCGGCCTCGATCGCTTCACGGATGAACCTGCCTTCGCGAACGCGCCGCGGTGAGATCTTCTTCACGAAGGTTCCTCTTTGCGGCAGCACCTGCAGCACGCCCGACTCCACAAGCTTGATGAACGCTTCACGAACCGGCTGCCGGGAGACCTGGAACATGTCTGAAACCTCGGTCTCGGACAGTGGCGTGCCGGGCACCAGCGCACCCGAGAAAATGGCTTCACGCAGGGCACGAAAGATTTGCTTGCCGATGGGTTCGTGCGATTCGACGCGAAGCTGACCGCGCAGGTTGGGCAGCGCTACACGCGGTTCCGTTGCGCGAGTGCGGCCGCGGGGAGGTGCGGCCGGTGGCTTGGAAGAAACCGTTGGTTCATTGCGACCGGCGCCATCTGACGAAGACGCGTTACGTCGCAACGGCGCCGGTAAGACGTTTTTCGTGACCATGACCCACACTTGGATGAGTAGTAAAAAGAGGACGAAGATAGTGTTCGAATTTTATCTTGTCATCTACCATACTACCACGCCGTGGTGGTCGGATTTGAGCGTCAGAGGTCGGGGGTGATCTGGATTTCTAGGTTCTGGAGTTGGGGCGGGGGGCTAGGTTCTGGGTTAGTGGTCGGGGTTGATGCCGGGTTGGTGCTTTCAGCGTTAGCGGTCTGCGAGAGTCGGATTTTCTCTTTATCACTATTAGCCACTGTGCGTGGCGGCACGTCATTTCTTTGTCCAAAGCGACAAAGAAACGAAGCAAAGAAAGCGCTTTTAAAACACGCTACCCTAAGTGTCCACAGCGTGCAGTTTTCATTCATGGGTGCCCCAAAAGCACGGTGCTCGCCAGAGCCACCGATGTGTGAAACCCTCCTTCTCGCGAATCCTGACACGAACACGCTTCGCCCCGTACGCTCTCGGGCAAGCACGTGTGGCCAAGGAACCGGTACGGCCTCACGCGTTCTGCATGCTTCGTTTTTTGGTGGGTTGGCTGCTTGATCGGTTCGCTTATTTCGTAGGTCACAGCTTGATCCGCAGCAGCTCGACGTGACGCGTATTTACTGCCTCAGTCCTTGGTGAGTTGGTTACGCGGCCTACACCGTCATTTTCGTCGGTTACGGCCTTACGCACTGTTGGGGCTTTATTACTTGGTAGGTTGGCGACGTGGTTCGAGACGCGTACACATTTGGAGGTTGGTCGTCCGCGGATAGCGCGGGGTGCCCCTTGGGCAGGTTCAATCACTGGTGGCGAAGCGTGTGGGTATCCGTGTTCGGAGAAAGAGGGGTTCACACATCCGTGGCTCTGGCGAGCACCGTGCTTTTGGGGCACCTATGAATCAAAACTGCACGCTGTGGACACTTAGGGTAGCGTGGTTGAAAGCGTTTTCTTTGCTTCGTTTCTTTGTCGCTTTGGACAAAGAAATGACGTGCCGCCACGCACAGTGGCTAACAGTGATAAAGAGAAAATCCGACTCTCGCAGACCGCTGACGCCGAAAGCACCAACCCAGCACCGACCCGCCCGCTAACCCAAAACCACCCCAACCCCAAAAACCCGTCCACCGGCGCGAGCAAAAACTCCTAGACCAGAGCGCGCCGCACCCTAAGCCTGTCGCCGCGTGGCTCGCGAATCCAGATCAGCGAACAAAGCGAACCCAACACCGCAACAGCACCGGCAAGTACAAACGCACTGCCATAGGCACCATGCGTCGCCTGCACAATAAAGCCCGTCACCGCGGGCCCAATCACGCCAGCGAGGTTCGCCAGCAGATGCACAAATCCGCCCACGCCCCCCACATTCTCACGCCGGACGGTATCCTGAATCACGGCCCAATAAACCGCGCCCGTGACATAGAGAAAGAAAATCGACATCGACATCAGCGCGACCGCTCCCTCCATGCTTTCCACTCGCCCGGCAAATCCGACACATACGGCTGCTACCCCGAGACATACCGACAAAACGATCCGCCGCGCGAGCAACGGCTTGCCCGTGACTCGCAAAATCAGGTCCGTGATGAAGCCACCAGCGGCAAGGCCGATACTGCCGAGCAACCAAGGGATCACGGTCGCAATGCTCATGTCATGAAGCGACATGTGATGCGCTTCAGTCAGGTACGTGGGGAACCATGACAGGAAGAAGAACAGCACATAGTTATAGGCGAAAAAGGCAAATGCGGTCGCAAGAATGATCGGTTGCTTCAGGTAGAACCTCAGCCCCATCTTTTCGCCTTCGGGCGCATGCTCCATCGACGAGGCCTGCTGCTGCCCCGCGACAATCAACGCAAGCTCCTCGGGTTTCACGCGCTTGTCCTGCTGCGGCTGTTCAGTCGTGGTCAAGGTCCACACTACGAGCCATGCCAGACCGAGCACCATGATCGCGACAAACGCCCAGCGCCAGCCAAAACGGATCGCCATGTAGCCAACCACCGGTCCCGCAAGTGCGCCCCCCAGCGGCGTACCTGAACTGATCACACCAATGGCGCTGGCCACCTCGCGTCGCGGAAACCAGTTGTTGACCATCTTGCTGTTCGATGAACTGAATGGCCCCTCGCCCATGCCGAACAGAACCCGCAGCACGATCAATGAAACGAGGCTGCTTGCCAGCGCTGTCGCCCCGCAGAATAGCGACCAGATGCCCATCGATGCGCCGAATACTTTCTTCGCGCCGATCTTGTCCGACGCCACGCCGCCGATAAAATTGAACAGCGCGTAGCCGATGAAAAAGCTGCTGAACACAATGCCCATCTGCGCATGCGAAAAATCGAGATCCTTCTGGATCAGCGGAGCCGCGATCGAGAGCGCAGCACGATCGAGATAGTTGATCACGCCGGCGAGGAACAGCAAACCGACCACGAACCAGCGCTGGCTTCTGAACATGAATGTCTCCTGGAATACGCCTCTTCGTGATCGGGCGTTCGAGCAAAACGGTGATAGGGATTCAATCGAACTGCAGATGCACCTTCATCGACTGGTTGCGGTCATGGGCCACTTCGAACGCATGGTTCGCGTCCGCGAGCGGAAAGACATGCGTCATCAACGGACTCAGATCGATTTTCCCGGTAGCGATTTCTTCGGCCGCGACCGCGTATTCATCGGTGAAACGGAACGATCCCTGATAACGCAACTCCTTCGCCATCACGAGATTGGCCGCGACCGGCGACTGTCCCGCCGGCAGGTTGCCCACCTGGATCACAGTGGCACCCGAGCGTGCGGCCCGAAGCGCGGTGTCGAGCCCGGCAGGGCTGCCGGATGCTTCGATCACCACGTCGAAGGTGCCGCGTGACCGAGACCATGCTTCGACCTGTGCCTGGTCGGTGGCGAGTACGGTTTGATCGGCGCCTAGCGTAGCGGCCATCTGCAACGCTTTGTCGGCGAGGTCGAGCGCGACCAGACGATGCGCCCCGGCACGCCGCGCGACCGTTAGCAAAATGCAGCCAATAGGTCCGCAGCCGATCACAAGTACCTGGGCGCCGACCAGCGATCCCGCATGCCGCAGCGCATGCAATGCGACGGCGAGCGGCTCCGCCATCGATGCCTGCGCGAAGTCGAGTGCATCAGGAACCGGCACGCATTGGCGAGCGGCAACCGCAATGTATTGGCGGAACATGCCCTGCATGTGAGGGAACGTCGAGGCGCTGCCCATGAAGCGCATATTCAGGCAATGGTTGGTCATGCCCTTCACGCAAAACCGGCACTCGCCGCAGTTCAGACCCGGGTTCACGGCAACACGCTGGCCAACGCGCAAACCGTTCACGCCCTCCCCCAGCGCGGCGATTTCACCCGCGACTTCATGACCAAGGACGAACGGTTCCCGGACCGCGAAATCGCCGCTTTTGCCCTTGAAGTAATACGACAAATCTGACCCGCAGATACCGCCCGCGCGCACGCGGATCTGAACTTGACCCAGCTGTGGTTGAGGCGCATCGACTTCGTCGATACGCAGGCGTTTCGGTTCGTGAAGGACGGCTGCAAGCATGAGAAGCTCCGTTGAATGGTGTAAGTGCCGAAGCACAGCGCGTGGCTAGAGGCGCGCCGCGAAAACAGGGGATGAATGCGATTCGCGGAGAGACGTCGCGAGTGACGGCGTACCCCAATCGTGAAGATCACCGCCAAGTGGTTCTGCCGAGCACCGCCGCTCACCAGTTCCAGAGCGTGCCGTCTTCGAGTCGCGCGACCGGCAAATAAGCCGGATCGTAGGGATAGCGCGCCGCGAGTTCTTCATCGATATCCACGCCGTGACCGGGCGCCTCGCCGGGATGCATCGTGCCCCGCTCGAAGGTCCATGCGTGCGGGAAAACATCGAGCGCTTCCTTCGGAAAACCCATGTATTCCTGCACGCCGAAATTCGGCACCCATAAGTCGAAATGGAGCGCCGCACCCATGCAGACCGGCGACAAATCTGACGGCCCGTGGCAACCCGTACGAACCTGATAGAGCGACGCAAAATCCGCAATGCGTTTCAGGTGCGTGATACCGCCCGCATGCGTGAGTGTGGCGCGAATGTAGTCGATCAACTGCTCTTCAATCAGTTGCTTGCAATCCCAGATGCTGTTGAATACTTCGCCCACCGCGACAGGTGTCACCGTGTGTTGGCGAATCAGGCGGAAACCAGCCTGATTCTCCGCGGGCGTGGGGTCTTCCATCCAGAACAACCGATACGGCTCGACTGATTTACCCAGGCGTGCCGCTTCTATAGGCGTGAGACGGTGATGCACGTCGTGGAGCAGATGGGTATCGAATCCGAACTTGTCGCGCACTGCTTCGAAGAGTTTCGGCACGAAGTCGAGATACTTTTCCGACGACCACGTTTGCTCTTCCACCGCGCCCTTGGTAGCGGGCTCATACATGCCCGCACCCTTCGATACCCCGTACACCGAGCGCATGTTCGGCACGCCGCATTGAATGCGGATAGCCTGATAGCCCTCTTCCACATGCTCTGCATAGCGGTCGAGGGCTTCAGGAATGTCACGTCCGGTCGCATGCCCGTAGACCATCACGCTCTCACGCGACGCGCCGCCGAGCAGCTTGTACAAAGGCAGATTCGCGACCTTGCCCAGAATGTCCCACAGCGCCACATCCACCGCGGCGATGGCGGTCATGGTCACCGGACCGCGACGCCAGTACGCACCCTTGTATAAAAACTGCCAGATGTCTTCTATGCTCCCCGGATCACGACCGATCAGCAGCGGGCACACGTGGTCCTTCAGATAAGACGCCACCGCCAGTTCGCGGCCATTGAGGGTGGCATCGCCAATACCGTGAACCCCTTCATCGGTCACCACTTTCAACGTGACGAAGTTGCGTCCCGGACAACTGACGATGACATCGGCGCGAACGATTTTCATGGGAATTTCCTTGAGGTGCGATCAATGGAATTGATGCTACCATACAAGTAGACTCAATCGTCAATCAAGGGTTTTCCCGCTCCAGGCTATTTAAAATGACCAGTGAATCCATGCTTTGCCGCAAGGCGCTTCCGTTAATCGAGGACCATCTGCTAGCGCCTGAGTGGCGCGATCCCCGCATTGGCATCGTTCATCTGGGCATCGGAAATTTTCATCGGGCGCACGAAGCGGTTTATACGGAAGAGGCCATGCTTGCCGCGGGTGGCGACTGGGCAATCTGCGGGGTCACGCTGCAAGGCGACGTGACGAAGCGCGATGCGTTGATGGCGCAGGATGGCTTGTATAGCGTCGTGGAGCGTGGGCTGCAGGGTGTGAAGACAACAGTTATTCGCGCGCTGCGTGAAGTGCTCGCGCTGCCGCATGACCGCGCGCGACTGTTCGACTTGCTCGCCGACACAAATGTGCGGATCGTCTCGTTGACGGTCACGGAGAAAGGCTATTGCCGCGATACGAAGACGGGCGACGTCGACCTCGGCCATCCCGGCATCGCACATGATCTGGAGCATCCGGGCGAGCCCGGCACGGTGCCGGGTATCCTTGTCGCCGCATTGAAGACGCGGCGCGATGCCGGCATCGCGCCGTTCACCGTGCTCTCTTGCGACAACCTCTCGCACAATGGCGCAGCATTGCGCCAGGTGGTCTGTTCCCACGCTCGCGCGCTCGACGAAGCGCTGGCAACCTGGATCGATCGCGAAGTCGCGTTCCCGTCAACGATGGTGGATCGTATCGTCCCCGCGACCACGGACGCCGACCGTGACGCCGCGGCCGCTGCGCTTGAGCTTCGCGACGAGGCGCCGGTCCCGTGCGAGCCGTTTCGTCAATGGGTGATCGAAGACCGCTTCCCTGCCGGACGACCCGCATGGGAACGCGTGGGCGCGCAACTCGTGGACGACGTGATGCCATTCGAACTCGCGAAGCTGCGCATGCTGAACGGCACACATTCGACACTTGCTTATTTGTCGATGCTGGCGGGGTTCGCGACCATCGACGAAGCAATTTCGTTCGCGCCGCTGCGCACACTGATCCATTCGATGATGACGCACGAGATCGCACCGACCTTAAATGTTCCGGCATCGTTCGACTTGATGGCGTATCGCGATGCACTGCTCGAACGATACGCGAATCCGGCGTTGAAACATCGCTGCGCGCAGATCGCAATGGATGGCAGTCAGAAGATTCCGCCGCGCCTTCTCGCGACGATCGCGGCCCGCCTTGGGCGCGGGCAAGCAATCACGGGACTCGCGCTTGGCGTTGCAGCGTGGTTCGTTTTCTTGCGCGGACACGCCGACGACGGCACGACTTTCGTTATCAACGATCCGCTGGCCTCGCGGCTGACTGCGCTTGCGACGAACGCGGGAGACGTGGAAAACGCGCCGGAAAGCCTTGTCGATGCGATGCTAGGTTGTCGCGATGTATTCAGTCCCGAACTGGCTTCGAACGTGGTGTTCCGGCGCGCCCTGATTGAAGCTGTCACGCAGTTAGGGAGCGGCACGAGAACGGCGATCGAGAACACAGAAAAGCTCGGATAACCACCAAAGTCATCACTTGTTGACAAATCCCCGTCCTCCGGCAAATAATCCGCGTCATCAACTGATGACATACGGAGTCTACCGTGACGAAAATCGCCCCATTCCTGCGGGATAAGCATGTAGCAATCATAGGAGGCGGCCCCGCTGGCCTGACCCTGGCACGGCTTCTGCAAATGCGCGGCGCGTCTGTAAGCATCTACGAACGTGATCACTCGCCTGAGTCGAGGAACCAGGGCGGAAGCCTGGACCTGCACGAACTATCGGGACAACTCGCTCTTCGCGAGGCAGAGCTCGATCGCGATTTCCACCGTATTGCCCGGCATCAGGGCCAGCATTTCAAGGTATTCGACAAACACGGCACGCAACGCGTCGAGATGCGCGCAGAGGATGAAGACGAGATGCGGCCGGAAGTTGATCGTGGCGAGCTGCGCGATCTGCTGCTCCGTTCACTCGAACCCGGCACCGTGAATTGGGGGCACGAACTGCTCCAGGTGGTCACTGAAGACACCGGCACACAACGCCTCGACTTCTGCAACGGAGCCAGCGTTCGCGTGGATCTCGTGGTCGGTTGCGATGGAACATGGTCCCGCGTGCGGCCGTTGATATCGGCGCTGAAGCCAGCGTATTCCGGCGTTACGTTCATCGAGACACGTCTGACTGCTGTCGACACATTACATCCCGCTCTCGCGACTCTGGTCGGACCCGGCAGCATCCTCGCGCTTGGCGACAATAAGGGACTGATGGCTCAGCGCAATGGTGATGGCACCATCCGTGTGTATGTTGCGCTGAGAGTCGCGGAGAACTGGGTTGAACAGACCGGCATCGATTTTCACGAACCGCTGCAGGCGCGCAACCGTCTGCTCGACCTGTTCACGGGTTGGTCGCCTGAAATAGTCGACCTGCTCCGTGCCTCGGACGACGTTTTCCTTCCACGGCCGCTCTACACATTTCCGCCGGAGCAATCCTGGACCACGTGCCCCGGCATCACGATCCTCGGCGACGCCGCTCACGTCATGCCGCCCTTCACCGGACAAGGCGCGAACCTGGCCATGCTGGATGCGGTCGACCTGACTCGTTGCCTCACCTCGCATTCGTTCGCGGATCTGACCGAAGCCATTCGCGCGTTCGAACAGACAATGCTCACGCGCATGACACCGGCTATTCATGCCACGCTAGCCTCGCAGGATCAGGTGATCGCGCATGACGCGCCCACGGCTCTGGTTGAATCCATCAACGCTCACCTGGAAGCAGTCAAGATCATGTCTGCGTCAAGGCAGAACCTCTGAAGCACGGGGCACGTTCACCGTTACCGCTTTGCGCCAGCGCACGGTCGCCAGCATGGACGCCACGACAATCAACCCGCCGCCGATCCATGCAATAAGCGATATTTTCTCGCCAAGCCACAGCCAGGCGAACAACGCGCCAAACGCGGGTTCGCTGCCCATCAGCAACGCAACGCGGGTTGGACTGCTACGCTTGATCGCATAGTTCTGCGCGAAGAAGGCGAACAGCGTGCACGCAAAAACCAGATAAAACACGCTGGCCCAAAACGGCTCATGCCCCGTGAACGACGGCACGTGCTGCCACTGCTGCGGCGCAAACACGAGCGCCACGGCAGCACTACCAAACGCGACCACGCCCGACTGCACCGCCGTCACTGACAAAGGCGGCAGCGTCGAGTCACGCAACACGCGTTTCGTCACGCAGACATTCAGCGCGCGCAGCAAAGCCGCCAGCAGGATCAGCGCATCGCCCGGATTGAAGACGAACCCACCATCACCGGCAAGCAGCCATGCGCCTAACAGCGAGAGCGTGACTGCTGCCCACTCAATCCGCCCGGGCCTGCGCTTGAGCAGCATCCACTCGACCAGCGGCGTCATCACCACGCAGAGACTGATCAGAAACGCCGCATTGGCGGCGCGCGTCAGCAGCACGCCAAACGTCTCGCTTAAGAAAATGCCCAACAGCAGCAAGCCTGCGATAAATACGCCGCGCAGCGTGCGCGCGTCGGCATGCCGCAAGCTTCGCAATGCAGGCGACAACATGACGAACGTCATGCCGAATCGCAGCGTCAGCAGGCCCAGCACCGGATAGAACACAAGCGCATGCTTGACGATTCCGTAACTGGTGCCCCAGACCACCGCGACCACGAGCAGCATCAGGTCGGACACTAAAAGAAGGCGGTCTTGCTTGGACATAGTCGGACCTCAGGAGAATGAGTCCGTATTGTCGAGCGTTGCACATGAGACGATAATCGGGTCGATGCGCAAAGCCTTTATGTCGCAGATGCATTAATCCTCGCCCCACTCGCGACCACCCGATGAATCCAACAGAACTTTTTGCTTTGCTGCCCGACATGGCCGTATTCGCCCGTGTCGTCGATGCCGGCAACTTTTCCGTGGCCGCGCGCCAGCTCGGCAGCACGCCGTCGACGGTCAGCCGCCAGATCAAGCGTCTTGAGGAAGCGCTGGCCACGCGGCTGCTCGAACGATCGACGCGCAAGGTGAAGGTGACCGAATCGGGCGAACAGGTCGTCCGGTTCTGCCGCGACATCGTGAGCGCGGCGTCGGGCGCCGTGGATGCAGCCGGGTCACTGGCCGGCCGGCCGCAGGGAAAAGTCAGTGTGAGCGCGCCGACAGCCTTTGCGAAAACGGTGATTCATCCGCTGGTGCCGGGCTTTTTGCGCGCGTATGAGGAAGTCGATCTCCAATTGCTATACGCGGATCATGAGGTCGATCCGCTCGAGAACGATCTCGACCTCGTGATCCGGCTAACGGATCATCCGCCGCCCGGTCTGGCGGGACGGCGGCTGGGATCGGTACGCTGGGTGTTGTGTGCGTCGCCAGCGTATCTGCGGGCGCGCGGCACGCCCAAGCATCCACGCGATCTCGCGCAACACGACTGCCTCTATCTGGGCGAAACCACCGACGACAACCGCTGGCGTTTTCGCCGTGGTACCGAGACGCAGACCGTGGAGGTAAGCGGGCGATATATAGCGAATCATGCGGGCGCGCGACTCGAAGCGGCGCAACAGGATTTCGGCATCGCGAACTTGCCGGAATTTACCGCTCGCGGAGCGTTGGAGAGCGGTGAACTCGTGCAAGTGCTCGCCGACTGGGATCTCGAAGCGCTCGCTTATGTAGGCTCGGTATGGTTGCTCTATCCGCCGAATCGCTTTCTACCGCCCAAGGTGCGGGCGTTGATTGATTATCTGGTCGAGCACATACACGACAGCAAGTGACGTTGGCTTGGCGCTTAGCGTAGCCTAAGTGCTTAAGCCGCGCTCTTAAGCCGGTAAGCTTCCATGCTAGAAGTCGAGCCGCCCGAACAACTCATCGAATGGGACCATTACGTGCTCGCGGAACGCCGGGCGAAGCTGCAGCCGTTCATACCAGGCTTCAACATTAGGAACGTCAGGCCGCTTGATATCCAGTTCGAAATAACGATAAAGGTTAGAGCCGGCCGCAATATCGCCCAGGCTCAAACTGTCTCCCGCAATGAAGGGCCGCTCGGCCAGCACGCGGTCGAGGAGCCGAAAATATTGCGCGCAACGACCAAGGTTCTCGTCAATGCTCTTCGCATTGCGCAAAGCCTCCGGCGTCCGGTAAAAGCCCCAGAACACGCCCGTTAGGAAGGCGGGCTGCAAGCTGCTCTGAGACCAGTCCATCCAGCGGTCCGCCTGCGACCGCTGACCCGCGTCTTCACTCCAGAACCGCGGGCTGCCATAACGCGCCGCCAGGTATCGCAAGATACTGTGCGACTCCCAGACAATAGTGCCGTCGCTGTCTTTAATGACCGGCACACGTCCGTGCGGATTCATGGCCAGGAACTCTGCGCTCTGCGTCAGGCCGAAGCTTCCTCCGGCGGGAATATGCTCATGTGGCAAATCAAGCTCGCCGATCAGCCACATGACCTTCTGAACGTTAGACGAGTTGCGTCGTCCCCAAACCTGAAGCATGAAATGTCCCCTGAAGTTGGATGCCGCTGACCTTAGCTATTCATTTTCCGCTACTTAGTGACTTGGCGTGATCGCAATCGAGAAATATCAGCGAGGCAATCTCTTAGCCGCTCGATCCAATTGAATAGCGGTCTGCGTCCGAAAGTATACGCGCTGGTCGCCGAAATCTCCGCCTCCATGCTCGCACTGGTGCTTAACCAGATGCCCGCAAGCCATTGGCTTAAGGCGGTAAGTTGTCTTGACCTCGCATACAATCGTCGTGAGCGGATCAACTTGTCCGAACTCGATTAGCTCCCTTGGCAAAGCCTTGCCATTCATTACACGCCGCCCGTCACACGCGCATGGCAGCGGTTGACTTGCCCGACATGCACACACGCGCTTCTCCAAGAGAAGCCAGCAGGGAGCAGTATGGAGATTAAATGGATCGAGGACTTTATTGCTCTTGCCCAGTACCAGAGTTTCTCGCGTGCCGCGGAGGTTCGTAATGTCACGCAGTCCGGCTTCAGCCGGCGCATTCAGGCGCTCGAGCAATGGGTGGGCGCCGACCTGATCGACCGCAGCAGTTATCCGCCCACACTGACACCCGCCGGACGTCTCTTCAGGGAAGCTGCCGACGACATTCTCAACCGCTTGTTCGACACCCGGGCCATTATTCGGACGGAACAGCGAATGCCCGGTATCGGGCTGCAGATTGCAGCGGGCCACACCATTGCGCTGAGTTTTCTTCCTGCGTGGCTCAACACGCTCACCGCGCAATTTCGCGATGTCAGGGCGCGCGTGATTCCCACCAACGTCCATGATTCCATCCTGATGCTGGTGAACGGCAACTGCGAACTCATGTTTGCGTATCACCACCCCGACCTGCCGCTTCATCTCGATCCCGCGCGCTATGAGCACCTGACGGTTGGCATCGACACATTCATGCCCGTCTGCCAACCGAATCAAAAGTCGGGGCCTTCTCTGCGCTTGCCCGGCACTGCCAGCCGCCCTTTGCCGCTTATCTCGTACACGGAGACCAGCTATTTTGGCCGTTGCCTGGCCTTGCTGCTTCGCCGCGCCAAGACACAACCGGCATTACGTCCGCACTACGAATCGGACATGGCGGAAGTGCTCAAGAAGATGGTGCTGGAGGGCGAAGGCATTGCCTGGTTGCCGAAAAGCTCGATACAAACCGAGCTGAAAAATGGCGAGCTCGTTCCGGCTGGCGGCAAGGAATGGAATCTGGAAGTCGAGTTGCGTGTGTACCGCGACGCGTCGAATAGGAACGAGTTCATCGACACCCTGTGGCGATACCTGCGCTCGCCCGCCTGAGCGCATTTACTGAGTGTTTACCCTAGTTATGCGGTTACCGCATAACAACATGCTGAACCCGCATCGCGGGTTTTTTGTCCGCTTCTACTATCCGTCCAGAGACAGAAAAGACCCCTAAGCCAAGGCGCGCCAAGGCACTTTTCGTCAAACCCATCGCACGGCCGCCCACGCTCATCCTCGTGCGAAAACACTCCTGGAAGGATTGAAATGAAAAACCGGTTAACGCTCTATATAGTCATCGGCATGGTGCTTGGCATCGTGACCGGCTACATCTGTCACGGGACAGCCGCTGATTCGAACGCGGCAAAAGAAGTGGCCGGTTACTTCTCCATCATCACCGACATCTTCCTGCGGCTCATCAAGATGATCATTGCGCCGCTGGTATTCGCCACGCTGGTGTCGGGTCTTGCAGGAATGGACGGAACGAGCGACGTGCGCCGCATTGGCATTCGATCAATTGGCTGGTTCGTCTGCGCCTCGCTGATATCGCTCGCCCTCGGCCTCTGTCTCGCCAACTTCCTGCAACCGGGTGCGGGCCTTCACATGGTCCAGACCAGTTCCGACGTAAGCACGGGCCTGAATACCGCCGGGCTGAACTTCAAGGACTTTGTTACGCACGCATTTCCCACCAGCATTCTCGACGCCATGGCGCGCAACGACATCCTGCAAATCCTGGTGTTCTCCGTGCTCTTCGGCGTTGTGTTGGGTGCGATCAAGTCGGACTCACGGGTGACGCCACTCGTACAAGCTGTCGAGGCCCTCGTTCCCGCCATGCTCAAGCTCACCGACTACGTCATGCGCCTTGCGCCCGTGGGCGTATTCGGCGCAATTGCATCGGCTGTGACGTTGCATGGTCTCGACGTGCTGATGACCTACGGCAAGCTGATCGGCAGCTTCTATGTGGGACTGGTGCTGCTATGGGTGATCCTGATCGGCGCCGGTTACGCGTTCCTTGGCAACGCGATCTGGTCGTTGCTCAAAGCGGTACGCGAGCCCGCCATGCTGGCGTTTTCAACCGCAAGCAGCGAAGCGGCGTATCCGCGCCTGACGGAAAAGCTGGAAGAATTCGGCGTGGACAAGAAGGTCGTCGGCTTTACGCTGCCGCTGGGCTATGCATTCAACCTGGACGGTTCAATGATGTACCAGTCGTTCGCCGCCATCTTCATTGCGCAGGCCTTTGGTATCGATATGCCGATAGGCACGCAGATCCTGATGCTGCTCGTGCTCATGGTCAGCAGCAAGGGCATGGCTGGCGTGGCACGTGGCTCGGTCGTGGTGGTCGCCGCCGTGGCGCCGATGTTCCACCTGCCTCCGTCCGGCGTTGTGCTGATCCTCGCGATCGACCAGATACTCGACATGGGCCGGACCGCAACCAATGTGATCGGCAACAGCATTGCAACGGCCGTGATTGCGAAGTGGGAAACAGCTCGGGTCACGCGAACGCAAGCCGTGACCTTCGATCAGCTGCAAGGCGAAGCAAAATGAGGGAGAAGCTGGGGGAGAAGCATCAGCAGGGACGCCGCTCTTTGGGCGTCATCGGTGGACTCGGGCCGCTCGCCAGCGCCGACATGTTTTTCAAGCTCGTCAAGTCGACGCCCGCAACCGGCGACGCGGATCACTTCGATGTCGTCTTCGAGCAGCATCCGTTTCGCGGCGCCGGCGCCACCAGCGCCGCGACGGTTGAACGCAAGCTCTATATCTTCGATCTCATTCGTGCATTCGAGAAGCGCGGCATAGAGACAGTCGTGCTGCCCTGCTTCCTGAGCCACACCTTCATGGACGAGTTGAAGGCCAACTCGCCCCTGCAGATCGTGGACATGATCGAGGCAGTGCGACACCATGTGCGGCGCAAATTTCCTTCCGTGCGCCGCATTGGCGTGCTGGCATCGGACTACACGCGGCGCAACGGTCTCTTCGAACGCTATTTTTCTGCGCCCGAGTTCAACGTCATCCATCCGCGCGTGGATGGAACCACGGACCTCGTCACGCGTGCGGTGTATGGAGAAAATGGCGTCAAGTCCGGTCATCTGCTGGGTCAGCCGGTTGCGCTGCTGAAAGCCGCTTGCGCGGATCTCATTGCGCAAGGTGCGGAGATCATCGTGCCGGGCATGACCGAGATCGCTCTCGTTGCAGATGAGCTGGGCGCGCTGAGCGTCCCGATGATCGACTCGAATCTTGCGTATGCCCAATACATTGTGTCGGGCCAGTATGAGTCGCCGGCCAAGCTGTTCAAGGTCGGCGTGGTCGGTGGCGTTGGTCCTGCGGCGACCGTGGACTTCATGCAGAAAATTGTCAGCAACACACCGGCGAAGCGGGATCAGGATCACATCAAGCTGCTGGTCGAGCATAACCCGCAGATCCCCGATCGCACCGACAACCTGATCGGCGATGGCCCGGACCCCACCATCTCGTTGTACGCCACGTGCAAGAAACTCGAGAGCGGCGACGCCGATATCATCGCGATTCCATGCAACACGGCGCACGCATTTGTTCATCGAATCCAGCCTTATCTCAGCATCCCGATCGTCAACATGCTGACCGTGACCGTCCAGATGCTTCGCGATTCGTTTCCGTCGCTTAGCGATGTCGGGCTTCTTGCTACATCGGGGACGGTAGCCAGCGGGATGTACCGGCAAGCCCTGGAAGCGCAAGGATTGCGGCAGGTCCTGCCGAGTCCGGCATTGCAGGCAAGCGTGATGAATGCGATCTATGGCAAGGAGGGAGTAAAGGCGGGGTTCGTCGATGGACAGTGTATGGACGACATCCGCGCGGCACTGGAAGGCTTGGCGGACGAAGGCGTCGAGATTGTGATTCTTGGATGTACGGAGCTGCCATTGCTGCTTCCGGGCGCTCAATGGCTAAGCGCTCGCGGACGGACGATCACGCTAGTGGATCCGACGGATATTTTGGCAAAACGCTGCGTGGCGTATGCCACCGCAGCAGCCGAACTGAAGATTGAGTCAGAAGCCGCACACTAAGGCACCGCGCGGTGCTAAGCCTTGTGCTAAGCCTCGTACTAAGCCTTGATCTCCGCACGGAGAAATTCGATCAATGCCTGCTGGACCGCATTAAGCGCGCCGCCCGCGCTCACCAATGCAAGCTCGGTTGGCGGCAAGTCGGGCAGATCTGTACAAATGCGATGCTCGGGAAGCACGGCGGTCGTCGGCAACACCGACACGCCAAGCCCCGATGAAACAGCCGCCTGAATGCCGGTCAGGCTATGACTGCCGAACGCAACGCGCCAACGCCGGCGCGCTTTGTCCAGCCCGCGGATCGCACGCTGCCGGTACACACAACCTTGCGGAAACAACGCTAGCGGGACGGGTTCGTCCGTCAGTTCAACGCCTTCTCCTTTTACCCAGACGAGCGATTCGGGCCAGGATGCAAGGCACTCGCCGCTGCCCGGCTCGCGCTTGAGCAACGCAATCTCGACCTCGCCTGCAGCCAGCTTGCGCTGGAGATCGACGCTCATGCCGCTTACCGTTTCAAGCCGCACGCCGGGTTTCATCTTCACAAATCCCGACAGCATGGCCGACATGCGGCGTGCGTCGAAATCCTCGGGCACGCCAATGCGTACCGGCTCGAGCGCTACGTCGCTGGTCAACGCATCCTGCGCCTCCGTCGACAACGCCAGCAGCCGCCGCGCATAGTGCGCGAGCAACTCTCCATGCTCGGTAGCGCTCACGTGATTGCCGGTCCGGTCGCGCAGCAGCAGCGTCCGGCCAACTACTGCCTCCAGCTTGCGGATCTGCTGGCTCACCGTCGACTGGGTCCGATGGACGCGTTCGCCGGCGCGCGTAAAGCTGCCTTCATCGACCACGCAAACCAAGGTGTTCAACAACTCAAGATCTAGCATGAGCCACCGCCGCGTTATTTGAATTTCGACTGACGTTCAGAGTTTAATTTAATTTCCAAATATCGATCAATCCTTTTACGCTTGCGGCATGCACTCAACTCGGTCACTCAACACTTCACTTAACTAAGCGAGCAAATCATGGCTCTTAACGCGCTTGAACACAGCCGCCGGCCGCAATGGCTCACCTTCGACTGCTATGGCACCCTGATCCAATGGGATGAAGGATTGCAAGCCGCAGTCCGCAAGATCCTGTCCGCCAAGCAAACAGAGGCGATTGATCCGGCCCGGTTCATCGGCATTTACGATCGGCATGAACATGCGCTTGAGCAAACCTCCCCGAATCGGTCGTTTCGCAGCGTGAGCACGGATGCATTACGGCTCGCACTCGATGAGCTAGGCTTGCAAAGCAACGCGGATGACGCCCGCGTGCTAACAGACAGCATCTCGGCCATGCCGCCGTTTCCCGAAGTAACCGGTGCTTTGGAGCGGCTTAAGGAGGCGGGTTATCGTTTGTGCATTGTGTCGAATACGGATGACGAGATCATCGCGGGCAATGTCGCGCAGCTTGGCGGATTGATCGATCGCGTCGTCACCTCGCAGCAGGCCGGGGCTTACAAACCATCGCGGGAAATATTCGATTATGCTTTTGACTCGCTTGGCGTGACCAAAGACGACGTCGTTCATATTTGCGCCAGCCCGCACCTCGATCATGCGGCTGCGCGCGAGGTCGGCTTTCGCTGCGTGTGGATCGATCGTGGTACTGGCCGCACGGTACTGCCCGATTACACACCCGACGCCACGCTTGCAACGCTCGATCAGGTACCTGTGCTATTCAATAGATTAGGCTGGTAAATTTTCAAGGTAATCAATCATCATGGCTCACTCGCTTTCAGTCGACAGCACCGCTCCTTCCTCGCGCATCGCGCGGCTTGATTCCGATGCCATCATGCAGGCGCGCATTGAACTTGCCGCGTGCTTTCAGCTTGCGGCGCAGCGGGGTTACGAGGAAGGGGTTTGCAATCATTTCTCGGGTGTCGTGCCCGGGCACGACGATCTGTTTCTCGTCAATCCGTATGGTTATGCGTTTAGCGAGATCACCGCATCGCGCCTGCTCGTTTGCGACTTCGAAGGGCATGTGATCGAGGGTGAAGGCCAGCCGGAAGCCACGGCGTTTTATATCCACGCACGGTTGCATCGGTCGAAACCGCGAGTAAAAGCGGCTTTCCACACGCATATGCCGAATGCGACTGCGTTATGCCTGATCGACGGGCCGCCGCTTTTGTGGCTCGGACAGACGGCGTTGAAGTTCTATGGCCGCACTGCCGTCGACGAGGATTACAACGGCCTCGCGCTGGATGAGTCGGAGGGAGACCGTATTGCTGACGCCATGGGCAACGCCGACATCCTGTTCCTGAAGAATCACGGCGTGATGGTGGCGGGCCCGAGCATCGCGGAGGCTTGGGACGATCTCTATTATCTGGAGCGCGCGGCAGAGGTTCAGCTCAAGGCCATGAGTAGCAACCAGCCGCTCAAGCCCGTGCCGCACGAAGTAGCACAGCGCACGTATGAACAAATACGCTTGGGCGATGCACAAAGTGCCCGCGCGCATCTCGACAGCTCGATTCGAATATTGCGCAATCAGGGGAACGGGTTCGAACAATAAGCGTAAGCGTGAATATGCACGCGCTTATCCGGTAGCGACAACGCGTTGCCGCTACCGGGCCGCCCTGTCATGACCATCGCTCAGGCCATCGCCGGCCGCGCACGACGTTATTGAACAGCAACGCAATAACCAGCAGCAGACAAACGCCGCTAAGGACAGGAACAAAAAAGAATCCTGTCGAAGCGTTACCGCTAAGCATGATCACCAGCGGATCAGCACCCGCCGGAGGATGCACGCAACGGGCGAGTTGCATCAAACCAATAGCGAGCCCTACCGACAGTCCCATTTACCATACCCCTGGACCGGCGAACCAATACACCGCCAATCCAACTGCAGTGGAAAGCAGATGTCCGAATACAAGGTTGCGGGGCTGCGCGAACGCACTATCGGGTGCGCCAAATAGCAGGACGCTGGACGCACCGAATGGCGCGATCACCAACGGACTGCTCGTCAGATGCCCGAGCAGGGAGATCACGCCAATTGCCAGAAAACCACCTAAAAAACCGAATGCCGCTTGTTTAAACCGCGCTAAAGGAACTGCGGGCGCCGCGCGAGCGATCTGTTCATTCATTGCGTTTAAAGCCTATGGAAATGCGCACGCCGCCCCTCAACAGCCGGACCAGCGTGCCCACGGCGTCAAGCCTTCTTGAAGCGGGCTGCCTCTTCCGAGCCCGAGGTCGCATTGCCTGCGCTGTATGAATGCGCGCCCACGCCGGCGAGACGTCCGCCGTCGACGATCAGATACTCTTCGCGAATGGGTTCCTTGGCGAACCAGCACTCGAGAATCTCGCGCGTACCTGCAGCGTAACGAGCCTGAGCAGAAAGCGTCGTCCCCGACGTATGCGGCGTCATGCCCTGATGCGGCATGGTCCGCCACGGATGATCGCTCGGAGCCGGCTGCGGGAACCAGACATCGCCCGCATAGCCCGCGAGTTGACCGGATTCCAGCGCACGCACAATGGCGTCGCGATCCACAATTTTCCCGCGTGCCGTGTTGATGATGTACGCACCACGCTTCATCTTGCTGATCATCTTCTCGTCGAAAAGATGCTCGGTTTCCGGGTGCAACGGACAATTGATGGTGACGATATCGCAGACACGCGCCATCGATTCAGCCGTGGGGTGCCAGGTGGCGCCAAGCTCGCGCTCGACCGCTTCCGGCAGACGATGCCGATCCGTGTAGTGCAGCTTGACGTCGAACGGTTTGAGCCGGCGCAAGACCGCCGCGCCAATCCGCCCGGCCGCCACGGTCCCAACGTTCATCCCTTCAAGATCGTACGCACGCGAGACGCAATCCGCGATATTCCAGCCGCCCTTCTTGACCCATTCATGTGACGGCAGATAATTCCGGACCTGCGACAGGATCATCATGACAACGTGCTCAGCCACGCTGATGCTGTTGCAAAACGTCACTTCGGCCACCGTGATACCGCGATCGATCGCTGCCTGCAAATCGACGTGGTCCGAGCCAATACCTGCTGTCAGCGCGAGCTTGAGCTTCGGCGCGCGGGCGATCCTCTCGGCCGTCAGATATGCCGGCCAGAACGGCTGCGAAATGACGATCTCCGCATCTTCCAGTTCACGCTCGAACGTCGAATTGGGGCCATCCTTGTCGGACGTAACAACCAGGGTATGTCCCTGCGATTCGAGGAACTTGCGCAAGCCCAGCTCGCCGGACACGCTGCCCAGCAATTCGCCCGGCTTGAAGTCGATTGCCTTCGGTGTCGGCGCGCTTTGTCCGTCGTGATACTTCGTGATGGCGGGAATGTCGTCCCGGGCGTACTTCTTCGGCATACCGTCGACGGGGTCATCATATAAAACGCATAGAACCTTGGCCATGACTGTCTCACTCCACTCTGATTTGGATAACACCGGCGCCGATGTCCCGGCGCCGCCTTGGTCGTTACGTGGGGCTGGCACGTCGACACAGCACAGTGTCTCCAAGTACTCGCGGAGGGTCCAATCGTTTGGATGAATCAGGTGATAAGCGCTTCTTATGAAGGCGCGCAAGCATGCGCAGACAGCGGCGCATGTCGCGCCTTAAACGGTCACCGGGCCTTGCGATGCGCGCGCAGCGTCGGGCAGCAATGCGTCGAACTCCCGTTGCAGATCAAGCTGCTCTGCCGCTCTCCAGATGGCGGCAACAAGGGGCGGAGGCGGATTCCGATTGCGCGCGATAAGACCAATACCGCGCGTCAACTCCGGCAATAAAAGCGACGCACGCACACGACTGCCCGCGGGCAGGACGCTTAGAAGGCTATGCGGAAACACGCTGAACAAGCCTGCATGTTGAACGTGCGCGTAGAGAGACAAAAGAGAGTCGGTTTCGAGAACCACGGTGGGCAGCACGTTCTCGCGTCGGAACGCGGCATTGATCACTTGCCGGTTCTGCATGGTGGCGGTCAACAGACCAAGCGGCAATCCACCCACGCTGCTCCATTGCACCGTGCCCGCGTCAAACACATCGCCTGCGCTGGAGGGCGACAGAAGCAGGTAACGTTCGAAATAGAGAGGCAACACGCTGAACCCTGCCTGCACCTGGCCGTCGAGATAGGTCAGGCCGACATCGAGTTCATGCTCGTCCAGTTGACGCAGGATCGCGTCGGAGCTGAGCGAGCGAACCTCATAGTGCATATGCGGATGCTCACGCATGCACGGTGCGAGCATGCTGGCGGTCACCGGCATGACTGTCGGAATCGCGCCTATGCGAAGCGTCCCGATCAGCCTGACCTGCGCAGCGGACGCATCCTGCCGCATGTTCTGCAGCGACGCGAGCGTTTGCCTCGCCCAGCCAAGCACACGCTCACCGTCTTCCGTAAAGCCTACGAAGCGCCGCGTCCGCTCGACAATGACCAGCCCCAGTTCGGCCTCAAGCGTACGGATGGCCGACGACAGCGCAGGTTGGGAAACGTGACAGGCTTCTGCTGCTCGCGCGAAATGTTTTTCGCGCGCCAGCGTGACGAGATACTCGAGTTGCCGAATGAACATTGCGTCCTTTGTTAGCGTTTCTTCGCCGACACGACTCAGGCAAGCAGGTCCTCGTAGAACGAGCCGAACGGCCTTGCAGGATGCGCGAGCTGAATCTCCAGTATCCAGAGCCCGGCCTCCGGATGCGGCTCGAAATTCCCGAGATTGCCCGCCTTGAAGATCGCGTGCGGGAAATCGCTCACGCGATGCCCCTTGATGTCGAGGTTCAGTTTCCACCCAAGCGCCGACGCACGCTCCGCCGCGTAGTCATACAACGCCGTGCCGCCGGCGCCCGTCGTTCGCCAATGGTGCTCGACCTCATCGAACACGGTCTTTGCCGCATCCGCGCACGCTTTCATCTCCGCGTCTGCGCCGACCACGAAGGTCGCGCCCGCATCGCCTTCATGTCCTTTCCAGACCACACCGAGATCGACAAAAAAAATGTCGTCGTCTTTCAGACGCAGGTCTTCCTCGGAACGTTGCTTGAACGTCCGCAAGGTGTTTTCTCCAAACCGGATCAGGATGGGATGCCAGATTCGCTCCATCCCGAGCTCCTGCAGAACCCGCTTGCACTCGCTCACCGCTTCCGACTCGAGCATTCCGGGTTGAATCCGGGCCGCCACCTGTTCGACGACTTCCCACGTTTTGTCGCGCGCGTAATGCATCGACTCGAGAACGAATTTCTCTCCGACCGCTTGTTGCGTGGTGTTGCTCACTCAATCTCTCCGGCTTCGTTATATTCGGATAAATATATCGATGACCACTGGGAAAGTCCATTTCCGCACCTTGCGGGAGACGGGAACGGCGTATTTCCTCTCGGCATCATGGTCATATTCTACGCAGGGTCCGCTCGCGTGCGGATTGACCGATCCCCTCCCGCATGGCCACGCTAATCGTGTCGTGGAATTTCCCGATGGTAACCGCCGCGTGGAAACTCGCCCCGGCGCTAGCGGCCGGTTGATTATTGGCCGGTAGCGCATGCTCCGCATCCGGGATTACGCTTCGCCTGACCAGGCAGCACCACCGTTACCTGTAAGCGGCCGGCCATGCACGACCGGCATGCCAAGACCGGTAAAAACCAGAGATAGAGGAACGTAGCCATGCGCTTTCGTCATGGTAGACATGACGATATATCGATTGTGATGGCTATTTTGCGACCCTACATTTTTCATGCACGGACAAATGCTGGCGGGCGCGACCGCTCACCCGGCGCATAGGTCAGACATCTCACTTAACCACCCACGGAGTCGGCGATGAAAAAATTCAGCACGGGACGGCGGCAAGCCTTCAAGACGATCGGCGCAGCGCTCGCAGCGTCCACGCTGCCGGCGCCGTTTCTCAATCTCAGAGCCCAGGAACACAATTTTTCGGGCAAGACGCTACGTCTGCTGACCTGGTCAGACGATACGGGAACTGCCGCGTTGCACAATATAGCGGCTACGTTCACGGCGAAAACCGGCGCGAAGGTGATCGCGGACCGCGCGGACGGCACCTCCGGCATGGTCGCCAAGGTGAAGGCCGCGGGCGACCGCCCCACCTATGACGTGATCACGCTCGCGGGCGTAGGCGCCTCGGGTCTCGGCGATGCGGGCCTGCTAGTCAAGCCCGACCTCGACAAGCTGCCGAATCTCAAGGAGGTGGCGGCGCGGTATCGAACCGGTGCAGATGGGTTTGGTGTCGGCTACCTGCTGTGGTCCGACGGGCTGATCTACAACACGTCGACGGTCAAGACACCGCCGGCGTCCTATGAAGCGCTGTGGGATCCCAAATACTCAGGCCGCATTTTCTTGCCGCCGCCCGAGTTTGCCGAGGCGGTCGATCTGGCGATCATCGCTGCAAAAATGTCGGGCGGTTCGCAGCAGAACATTGATCCGGGTTTCAAAAAGCTTGCAGAACTGAAGGACCGCGTGATGACGCTCGGCGAGAATCCGAATCAGGTCGCCGACCTGTTTCGCACGGGCTCGCTCGATATCGGCGGCATCTATTCGCCCGCGTTCTTTCCCGACCAGATCAGGAAACCCGAATACAAGATGGGCGTGACGTACGGTATGAAGGAAGGCTTTGCCACGCAGTTGATGTTCACGGTGATTCCGAAATCGCACCCTGGCGACCTCGATCTGATTCACGCGTTCATCAACCATTCTCTCGATGCAGGCGTGCAAGGCCGGATGGCCGCTGACGTGCTGAACGGCCCGGTGAATTCGAAGGCGATCATTCCTGCCGAGAGCCTCAGGTACGTGCCGAGCCCGCAGCAGATCGCTGAGAAGTCCGTACTGCACGACGACAAGTCGCTTGCCGTGGTACAGGCCGCGTGGATCAAGCGCTATACCGAGATCTTCTCGGCGTGACGATGGCGGAACTCTCTTCGCAGCGTGCCGGACCGGGGGCGCCGGACCAGCCGGTTGCCCCTGCATCGGGAGCCGCACTACCCCGTGCGCGGCCGTGGCTGCTGCTCGCCCCGATCCTCGCGTTTCTCGCCGTGCTCGCGGCGGCGGCCCTCGTGGTCCTGCGCATGAGCTTCGGCGCGCAGGGCGACGAGTGGCACGGGTTCACGTTGCAGAACTATGCGAACCTGGCCGATTCGTATTTCCTGAAGGCGCTGTGGCTCACGCTGCGGCTCGCGTTCCAGAGCATGGTGTGTGCGGTGCTGCTGGCGATTCCGGTCGCGCTTGCGATGGCACGCACCGAGTCGCGGCTGGCGCGGCGCCTGCTTCTGGCGGGCGTGCTTTTGCCGCTGCTCGTCAATCTGTTGCTGCAAGGCTATGGCTGGCTCGTGATCCTCGGCCCGGCCGGTTTGCTCAATCACGCGTTGCTAGCAAGCGGTGTGATCCAGCGTCCGATGCAATGGCTTTATCGTGAGCATGGTGTGCTGCTTGGCCTGATCCAGACCGCGTTTCCGCTTGCCGTGCTGCCGTTGTCGAGCGCCATGCGCGCAGTGTCGATCTCGTACGAGGAAGCCGCTGCAACGCTCGGCGCAACGCGCTGGCAGACGCTGCGTCACATCATGTTGCCCCTCGCGATGCCCGGGCTTGTATCGGGCGCACTGCTCGTGTTCGCCTACAACGCAAGCGCGTTCGCGGTGCCGCTGCTGCTCGGCGGCCGGCGCGTGCCAATGCTTGCCCTGCTGGTGCATGACGAAGTCTCGCCGCTGCTGAACTGGCCGGCGGCCTCCGCCTCCGGCGTGGTGCTGATGGTCGCCACACTCACCGTCATGGCGATCTCGCAAAGCCTCGTGCGCCGCACCCAAGGTCTCAAGGTCAAGGAACCGTCCGCATGAGCACCCCATACAATCGACTTCCTTCGCGCGCGCGGCTCCTGCCCGCGACCATGCCGGGCCGGCTCAGCAGGTCCGCGGCACTGCTCGCGGCCATTGTCCTGTTCCTTGCCGCGCTGCCAATCCTGACGATGATCCTGATGTCGTTCAGCGCGTCGGACACGCTGGAATTTCCGCCACCCGGTTACAGCCTGCAATGGTATCGCGCGGCATGGCACAGCTTTGTCTCGCCCGATGCAAGCGATGTGCTTTCCATGGGTACCGCACTGACGACGAGCCTGATCGTCGCGGTGTCGACGATGATCATCGCGACGCTGGTCTCGGTGCCCGCCGCGTATGCGTTGAGCCGCTGCCGCTTTCGAGGCAAGTCGGCCGTCGAACAGCTCGTTGCGTTGCCGCTCGTCTATCCACTGGTGATGCTCGGGCTGTCGCTGCTGCTGGTCTTTAACGTGCTGCCCGTGGAGCTCGGCGTGTTCCGGCTCATCATTGCACACGTGATTCTCGCGCTGCCATTCACGGTGAAGAACTGCGCGGCGTCGGCGGCGTCGATTGGCCCGGAATTCGAGGAAGCCGCCTGCGTGATGGGTGCGAGCCCGCGCCGCGCCATGTTCGACGTGGTGTTGCCGCTGATGCGTCCCGGCATCCTGGCCGGCATGCTGTTCGCGTTCATCATCTCGTTCAACGAATTCACGGTGACGTTCTTCCTGTACGGCATCAACACGATGACGCTGCCGGTGTGGCTCTACAGCCGCACGGTGTCGTCGCTCGACCCGACCGTGTTTTCGTTCGCGGTCTTTATTGTTGCCATCGACTTCGCGCTGATCTGGCTGCTTGAAAAGCTGATTGGCGACAAGGGCGTCGCGCTCTGAGCACGCAAGAATCCAAGGAATCCTCATGACCCATTTGACACTTCAGGCCGTGACCAAGCGCTTCAACACGGCATACGCCGTCGACCACGTCGATCTGAGCGTCCCGGATGGCAAGCTGGTCTGCTTTCTCGGCCCGTCCGGCTGCGGCAAGACGACCTTGCTGCGCATGATCGCGGGACTTGAGACGCCGAGCTCCGGCAGCGTGACTTTTGCGGGCCGCGACATCACCCACCTGCCGGCGAACCAGCGCGATTTCGGCATGGTGTTCCAGTCGCTGGCGTTGTTTCCGCACATGAGCGTCGCCGAAAATATCGCGTACCCGCTGCGGCTTCGCAAAATGGGCAAGACCGCACAAGGGCGCCGCGTGGCCGAACTGCTCGAACTGATCCAGTTGCCGCACATGGCGAACCGGCCGGTCACGCAGCTCTCCGGCGGACAGCGTCAACGCGTGGCGATCGCGCGAGCGATCGCATCGTCGCCGAAACTGTTGCTGCTCGACGAACCACTCTCCGCACTGGACGCCAAGCTGCGCGAATCGATGCAGGTCGAAATCCGCCTGCTGCAGCAACGCCTTGGCATCACGACGATCATGGTCACGCACGACCAGCGCGAAGCGATGACGATGGCCGACGAGATCGTCGTGATGGAAAAGGGCCGCATTGCGCAGGTCGGCAAGCCGCTCGACATCTACCGGAATCCGGTCAGCGAGTTCGTCGCCGACTTCATCGGGCTCGGCAACATCCTTGCGGTCACGCATGACGGACGCGGCGGCGTGAAGCTGCCGGGCGGCCAGCAGATTGTCGTGGCTAATCCCGCCCGGATGCCCGAATCCATGGTGGACATCCGCCTGCTGATCCGTCCCGAAGATGTCTGCGTGAAGCACGTCTCGACCACCAGTGGTCCTAACTGTCTCGCTGGTACGGTCACGTTTATCCGCGATGTCGGCGCCACGCTGGAAGCGACGATCGACTGCGCCGGCTTCACGCTGACAGCCGCCACCACGCAGCGAGAAACGCCCGGCCTCAGCCTTGGCATGCAGGTGCTGGCCGAATTGCCCGCGCACGCGTGCAAGCTGATTGCGGCGCGCCCGCTTCATTGAATCCGCTTCAATTAATTTACCCTGAACCGCGTCGGGCTGAGCGCGCTGGCCTGGCGGTTCGACTTGCCCTTGCAAGCCGCAACTGATTACGCCAACAACGTTCGATCCATATACGTAGTACTACGTATATCGAAAGTCAGGCAAGCATCTCGAATGACGCAACCTCGCCTGGAACTTGCAGCCATTCCGAAAGCGCCATCGTCAGGTGGATAAACCAAAGACAACCTGAGCACGAAGCGCGACGTTCCCAAATATTGGACTCTCCAGCACACCTCTCATTTCTTGAGCAGCCTCCAGTCGCCGCAGAACGCCCTCCGCCCTTTGACCCGCTAATCAAAATAGTCGGACTAGTTAAGGGTATACATTGATTAATTGGCCCAGTGCCTGTTCTAGCATGTCGATACGTCGTCATTCGGCCGTGCGTGCGCTTGAGCATGCGAGTTTCACGGAGCGTAGCGACGCCCGGCACCGGCGCTTTCCCGGCCCGCGCCGTCATGTGAAATGAAATGAGTTGTTCAAAAACACCGACACGGGAGAAAGGACATGGCGCAAGATCGGGAAGACCTGGGTGATGCACAAAGCGTGCGTCGCGGCTTGCTTCAAGGTGCTGGCCTGACTGCGGCGCTGGCACTGCTAGGCGGCGCGATCACACCGGCGCAAGCCGCGGAAGCCGGCCCGTTTCCGGCACACAAGCGCTGGAAGATCGTATTCGTCAATCACGTCACGACCAACCCTTTCTTCGTTCCCACGCAATACGGCATTCAGGATGCGTCCGCCTTGCTAGGTTTCGATTACCAATGGACCGGCTCGGCCAACGCCGACGTCGGCGAGATGGTCAATGCAGTCAACGCGGCCATTGCCGCGAAAGCCGATGCAATCGCGGTTCCCATAGTGGACCCCAAGGCATTCAATACGCCGATCCAGAAAGCGCTCGACGCAGGCATCCCGGTATTTGCATACAACGCCGATGCCCCAAGCGGCAGCGCTAATCCGCGTCTCGCGTATATCGGCCAGGATCTGTATCTGTCGGGCTACCAGATGGGCGAGCGGATCGTCAGCCTGGTGGATAGCGGCCTCGTCGCACTTTTTATCGCGACACCCGGACAGCTCAACATCCAGCCGCGCCTTGACGGTGCAATCGATGCGATCAAGAAATCAGGCAAGAAAATCGATGCGCAAACCATTGCGACAGGAGCGACGGTCAACGAAGAACTCTCGAAGATCAAGTCGTTCTTCCTGGGGCACCAGGATTTGAAAGGCATGTTCGCCGTCGATGCAGGCAGCACCCAAGGTGTCGCCCAGGTCATGAAGGATTCCAACCTGCCGTCCAAGGGCGTGCACGGCGGCGGCTTCGACTTGTTGCCGCGCACGGTCGAGCTGATCCACGACGGTTTCCTCGACTTCACGATCGATCAGCAACCTTACGTGCAGGGTTTTTATACCGTGCTTGAAGCATTCATTTTCCTCTCCTCGGGCGGACTCGTCGGGCCGGCCAACATCAACACTGGCCTGAAGTTCGTTACCAAAGGCACGGTCGACCCGTACCTGACCACCGAAACGCGGTATGAAGGCAAGAGTACGAAACCTCAGATCGTGCCGCGCACGGGTGCGATCAAGGGGTGACCACTCCCGTGACGGATGCCAGTCGGCCGAGCCGGCGCCCAAGGTTATGGCCGGGCGCGCTGAAGCGATCCAGCGAGATCCGCATCCTTGCGGTCGCGCTGATCCTCAGCGCCTACTTCGAGACGGCCAACCACGACTTCCTGCTGACTAGCGCGAGTCTGGAAAACCTCTCGCAGTTCATTGCCCCGGTCGCGATCATTGCCTGCGGCGAAATCATGCTGATGATCGGCGGAGAGATCGATTTGTCCGCAGGCATGGTCTTCGCGTTCGCGCCTTTCATCATGCACTTTGCCAACGAAGCAGGCGCCCCCGCATGGCTCGCGTTGCTGGCCGGCGTGCTGGCGGCAGGTGTAGTCGGCGTGATCAACGGCGCGGTGACGGTGTACCTGCGCATCCCCTCCTTCGTCACCACGCTCGGCACGCTGTTCTTCGTAAATGGCTTAACGCTGACCCTCTCGCGAGGAACGCCGGTGTCACCGCCAGAGGGCACGCATTTTTCGGCGTTCATGGGCGAGTGGGGATACAGCGAAATCATCTGGACCATCGCAATTGCCGCGGTCATGCATGTGTTGCTTCGGCATACGCGATGGGGCTTGCATACCATCGCGGCGGGCGCGAATCAGTTAGGCGCGAGCGAAGCGGGCATTCAGGTCAGGCGGCTGAAACTCGGCAACTTTGTGATTGCTGCGCTGCTTGCCGGTTTCACCGGCATCCTGGAAGGCTTCCGGATAACGTCCATCGATCCTCAGGCAGGCGGCAACCAGATCATGTTCCTCGCCGTCGCTGCTGCCGTGATCGGCGGCACGCCGCTCGCCGGCGGCTCGGGCACGATCATCGGCGGGCTGATTGGCGCGGCAGTCCTCGGGATACTCAACGACGGGTTTACGCTCATCGGCATCAACGCGTTCACCTTCAACATGATTCTCGGCGCGGCGATCCTGGCGGCCATGATCTTCAACATCCACGTCGTCCGTCTTGCTCGCAAGGGAGACCTCTAATGGCCGACGCATCAACGACTGCGCCGGCAGGAACAACAGGCACGGCCGCGTTGCAGGGCGAAGATATCGTCAAACGTTTTGGCGCGGTGACCGCACTCGACGGTGTGTCGTTGACGCTCAGACAAGGCGAGATACTTGGGGTGCTCGGCGACAATGGCGCGGGCAAATCGACGCTGATCAAGATCCTTACCGGGTTTCATCAGCAGACGAGCGGCAAGCTATTTATAGGCGGCGAAGAAACGCTGCTTCGCTCCGTCGATCATGCGCGGTCGCTTGGCATTGAATGCGTCTATCAGGACCTGGCGCTGGCGAATTCGCTCAGCATTTATCACAACATGTTCCTGAATCGGGAGATCGTCCGGCGCGGCCCGTTTCGCCTGTTGAATAACCGCGCCATGCGTACCCGTGCGGAGGAATGCCTGGAAGAGATCGGCGTGCATGTGCCATCGGTCGATCTGCCGGTCGAGCAACTGTCGGGCGGGCAGCGGCAAGCGATTGCCGTCGCACGCGCCGTCAATTCGAATGCGAAGATCCTGCTGCTCGACGAACCGCTCGCGGCAATGGGCGCGCGTGAGGCGGGATTGATCATCGACCTGGTCTTGCGGCTGAAGGAAAAGCAGGGACTGTCCATTGTCATGATCATGCATAACTACGCGCAGACACTCGATATTGCGGATCGCGTCATGCTCATGCAGCGTGGTCGCGTGACTTACGAGCGGGAAGCCGCCAGCACATCGGTTGCAGAGTTGATGGATATTGTGCGGAGTGAATACCGGTCCATGCGGACGGCTGCAAGTTAGCGCGTACGGCACCGGTCATCCCTCAATTATCTCCGTAATTACCCAATATCCGCCGCCGCTCCCTGCTCGACCAATAGCACGATAATGAGGTCGGATGCTGACCTCTTACCTTCGATGCGACTAGCAAACCACCATTGGTACGGAGTTCTACACCGAAGCCCGGCTTTGGCGTTGCACGGATGTCGGCACGCGTACTGTCGTCGCGTGAAAATAAAAGACGGTTATCGTCACCCAAGCATCAGCCACCATTTTCCGACGCTGACGAGGTAGTGTTTGACGAGCACGATTTCGACGGCTCTTGTATCGCCGCCCGGTAGAGGATTGAATCCACAACCACTTCTGTCGCCAAGGACTTCACGCCAATGCCCTCTTCATTCCGCAACTCGCTCATCTGGATCTTCGAAGCATTCGAGTGCGATTCAACCTACATCGCCAAGCGGATGTTCGGCAGCGACGCCGCCTATATCGACGGCCTGTTGTGTCTGGTTGCCGCCGATCGCGACCCGCCGTGGAGCGGCTTGCTCGTGTGCACATCGCAAGAGCGTCACGCCGCTCTCATTCGTGAAATGCCCGCACTGCAGCCGCATCCAGTGCTCGGTAAATGGCTTTACATACCGCAAGACGACCCCGCGTTTGAAAGCATAGCGAAAAGGATGACGGCACTCGTGCTCGCACGCGATCCGCGCGTGGGTGTCGAGCCTAAGCCCCGCCGGCGCGGCGGCAAATCCGCGCCACCAAAGAGATAGGGCAATCAATGAGCGATTCAAGCACGTGTGTTCCACCACGTAGGAAGTGCCCTTCAAGATTCCCGTTGAATTCCCGTTGATTTTCGGTTGCCTATAAGCCGGCCAATCAGTCCACGATCGCTTGAGCGAATGCTGATTCACTCGCCTGTTCAAATGGACTTAACCTCGCCCCCGTCCATTCGAATGGCGGAGCCAGTCATCCACCGAGCCCCTGGTGAAACCAGGAATGCCATCAGCTCCGCAATATCTTCAGGCTCGCCGTAACGTGTAATCCCCACTTCAACGGGGAATCGGGCGGTTGCTTCCTCGACCGTCATGTTGTGCAACGGCGCCCAGTGCTCGAGGTAGGAGCGCCTACGCCCTGTCATCACGGGCCCAGGCAGTACGCTGTTCACCTGGACGCCGTCAGTGATCCCCCGGTCGGAAAACGCCTTCGCGAGCGCAATGATCGCCGCGTTGATCGTCCCGACCGCCGCGTACGGTGCCTTCGGAAAAAGGGCGGAATTCCCGGAGATCAAGACGACAGAGCCTTTGGACGCCTTCAAAGCAGGCCAAGCTTCAATGGTCAGGCGGCGGGCGCCGTGCAACTTCAGCGCCATTCCGGCGTCCCACTGCTCGTCCGTCATGTCGAACAGATCGATTTGAGGAACAGCGCCCGCGATATTGAGCAACGCGTCAATACGCCCGAACCCGGCGAGCGTTTGTTCTACTACCTTCTTAGCCGACGACCGGTCGGACAAGTCAAGGTCAATGATGAGGGGTTCAGCACCCGCCTCCTTGACGGCCGCAGCCGTCTCCTCGAGCTTGGCGCGATTGCGGGCAACCAGTACGATCGAACCAAAATCCCGCGCGAGACGTACTGCCGTGGAAAAGCCAATGCCCTGGCTGGCTCCGGTAACAACAGCGACTGCGTTTGACATGTCAATTCTCCTAAGTTTATGAACGCGCCAGCGTTCAGTCGTGAACGACCCATAGCAGGCAAAACCCAACCTGCTGCAGGAGTTCGGTTCATCGAGAGAGGAATTCGCCGATCGCCGCAGCGATCTCCCTGGCATGCGTTTCCAGGGCAAAGTGGCCGGTATCGTAGAAGCGGATATCGGCGTCGGGGATATCCCGCTTGAACGCCTCTGCGCCCGGCGGAAGGAAGAACGGGTCGTGCTTCCCCCATACCGCAAGAAACCGTGGCTGGTGCTTGCGAAAGTACGCCTGGAACGTTGGATAGAGCGCAACGTTGCTCTTGTAATCACCGAACAGATCCAGTTGAACCTCATCGGCTCCAGGGCGCGTCAAGTAGAAGTTGTCCAGCGCGATACCGTCCGGCGAGACCGCAGCCTCGTCGGCCACGCCATGGGTGTACTGCCAGCGTGTCGTCTCCGGCGCCAGGAAGCCGCGAAGCGCCTGGCGGTTCTCCTCCGACGCTTCCTCCCAATACGCACGGATAGGGTTCCATCCGTCGCTCAGGCCTTCCTCGTAGGCGTTGCCGTTCTGGGAAATGATCGCCGTGATGCGCTCGGGATGCCTGACTGCAATCCGCAAGCCGGTCGGGGCCCCGTAGTCGAACACATAGACTGCAAAACGGTCGAACCCGACCACTTCGGTAAAGCGATCGATGACCCCGGCGATGCTGTCGAAGTTGTACTTGAACTGCTCGCGTGGCGGCATATCCGACCGGCCGAATCCGGGTAGATCCGGCGCGATGATGTGGAAGCGATCGGCCAGCAGCGGGATCAGGTCCCGGAACATGTGGCTGGAACTGGGGAAGCCGTGGAGCAACAACAGCTTGGGCGCTCCCACGGTCCCTGCTTCACGATAGAAGATATTGAAGCCGTCGACATCCGCGGTACGGTACGTGATACCAGTCATGGTGATTCTCCTCGTTGATACCTACAGTTACGCCAGATGCCCTTGGCGATAAAGCGACTGCCTAAGGACACGAGCGCTCAGCCCGTCGGGCTGAATTCATGGAACCCTGCGGCAGGCGCGAAGCTCTCGGGTCTGTCAGACGTGCGCTTCACGAACTTCACGCACGGCCTGAAGAATCAGGTCAACAACGAGACCTGGCGCCGTGACACTCGGTGTGTGGTCAACCGGGTGCGCGCTCACCCGCGCGTTCATACGCTCGGCCATGAAGCGCTGAGTCTCGGCGACGATCATGTGATCCTCCTCGGCCAGCAGATACCAGCTCGGCACATCCTTCCAAAGCGGACGTCCTACGGGAACGCTGATACATGCCGGCGCGATCGGGCGCTGAACGGCGGCCAATACCGCCAATTCTTGCGCCGATGCGTTTTGGGCAAAGGCCGCGGCAAACGCCTCCTGGGGCAACCAGATCAAGCCATGGCTATCAGGACCGAGCTTTGGCGCTGCGGGGTGCGGCTCGTTTCGATAGAACACATCGGCTACCGTTTCTCCCTCGGCGGGGCCAAGCGCGGCGATGTAGACCAGCGCCTTGATCCTGGGGTTGCGTGCGGCACCAATGACCGCGCCGGCGTAGGCGTGACCCGCCAGCACAACAGGCCCTTCAATCCGTTCCAGGGTTCGATCAAGCGCCGCAACGTCATCGTCCAACGTCGTTAACGGCACAGGGACAGTAACCGCACTAACCCCGTTTTCCTGGAGTCCATTTATCACTTTGCTCCAGCTAGAGCCGTCGGCCCAGGCTCCGGGTACGAGCACTACTTTCACATCGCTTTCAGGCATTTTCGTCTCCCATGTTCAGAGGTAAATCTACGCGAAGGCGGACTCCGTCGCAGCGAGTTCACCCTCAATTCGAGTAACCTTCTTAATGCACCTGAGAAGGTTATTCTATGATGTGGTAACCTGTCAACCAACTTTTAGAAGGTTATTTTCATCCACCTTGAGGTAGCCAATGCCCCAACAATTTCCCGCGATGTTCATAGCCGATTCGGCTGGCCTGGACTTTTTGAATTCGGTGGCCACGCCCGTCGACGTCCCGATCGACTGGATCGACGACGGCGAGGGCCTGCTGGCCTGGCTCGAGCAGTCGCAACTGGTACCCGTGGAAGTGCTACGCACGATGCGCGAGCGCGCCATGCCGGGCGAGCTCGATCGCCTGGCGGACCAGGCGCGCAGTCTGCGTGAGTGGTTCAGGCTATTCGTCCGTGAGCACAAAGGCCGTCCGCTTGGGTCTGCGGATCTGCGTGAGCTGGAGCCTTTGAACCTGCTGCTCGCGCGTGATGAAGCCTTTGGGGAAATCGTCGCTCACGAAGCTCACGAAGAGGAGACGGTGGGTTCGCTCACGTTTGAACGTTCACGGCGTTGGAGTTCGCCGGAGTCCCTGCTTCTGCCGATAGGGGAAATCCTGGCGAAGCTTGTTTGCGAGGAGGACTTCACGCACGTGAAGGCGTGCGAGGGTCCGACCTGCACATTGATGTTCGCCGATCACACCCGCGGACACGCGCGGCGCTGGTGCAGCATGGCGGCTTGCGGTAACAGGGCAAAGCAAGCGGCGCACCGGAATCGGATCAAGGAACAAAGTTGAAACTGTCTGCTGAGATTTCAGCGCGGTTTCGACATGGTTGATGTGACGGTCCCCGCTATTCCATGGTTTCCGGGGTTTCCGTAGTTCTCAACCTTCAGCCTGGACGGTTCAGCGAGCAATGGAACGGAACACCCGATCCCGTCTATCGATCATTTTTCTTCGGAGTCTGGACGAGTTGCCCAGAACACTCGAGGTTGGACATCCAGGAAACGCTACGGGCGATCCGGGCATCGGTGACGTGCCTTGCAATGTGTCTCGTCCCAGGAATCGCTGCATGGGCGAGCGGATCGCAGTTCGTGTCGCTTTACCAATAGCGGCGCAGCAAGCGGCGAAGGCGAATGATCGCAAGGTTTTGAGGGGTGCGAGGTATTTGTAAAGCGGAGAGACTATAAATCAACTGTCCATTCTCAGAACTCGCGTGACAAGCCTCGCAGGCAAGATTTAACGGTCGGCACGGCGGCATTGCCAGTATGCCGATCTCCAACGAAAACGCCGGTGGCGCACGTCTGAAGTTCTCTCGCGGGCTCTCTTGTTCACATTGGTTTGTGAAGCAGGGATCGCTTCGTGACCGTCTTTGGAATCCGGCGACAAGGGAGATGGAAATGAAACGTTTAATGACTGTGACCTGCGCTGCATTTTCTTTGACAGCTTTCGCGCACGCCCAGAGCCCTGACGACTACGAAGAGGGAATCGCGGCAGGACAGTTGGGCACTGCGTTGTATAACCTGGCGAATCCCGATAGGCCGCTGCCGATGCCCGCGGCCGACGTATCGCAAGATTCCAAAGCTTTGCAACGAGCAGCCTCGACACCAAATTCAGCAGGGCCCGGCATCAACCCGGTTGCAGACGCTGATCGGAAAAAGATTAAGCCCTACGCGCAATGATTACCTCATGAAGGTGGGGGTTCCCGCGTGCCCGGTAAATATCACAGGGCACGCAGCCAGACGCTCAAGTACCAGGGCCGCGCTACTCCAACTGTGGTTCGCCGAAAACCTGCCGGGTAGTCGCGATACCGGTATAGACAGCGGACTGGCTGCGCCATCGCTCACGCCGTACGATCCGGGTTGAAGCTCGCTCGCTTCCTCACTTCGCGCCAGACGGTTGCTCCCCGAAAACACTCAACCGCCGCGCTGACCCGGACAGAATGATGGACAAACAAACGGCAAGCGCACGTTACAACAATCATCCGGAAGCGGAGGAGGAGTTCACCCACTGGCGGCGCAATCTCATCGTCTGCGTATTTGGATCATTCACGACCATCGTGGCCATGACGCTCATGTTGCCGTTCTTGCCACTTTACGTGGAGCAACTAGGCGTCAAGGATCACGCCGCGATAGTCCAGTGGTCCGGCGTCGCTTACGGTGCAACGTTTTTCACCGCCGCACTAACCGCGCCGCTTTGGGGACGGCTTGCCGATCTCTACGGCCGCAAGCCGATGCTGATCCGCGCCAGCCTCGGCATGGCCATCATCATGTCCTTGATGGGGATGGCCCATAACGTCTGGCAACTCGTTGGCCTCAGGCTTCTCGCAGGCTTGCTCGGCGGCTTTGCATCAGGTTCCACCGTGCTGGTCGCCACCCAGACACCGAAAGACCGATGCGGCTGGGCACTCGGTGTCCTGTCTTCCGGCATCATGGCCGGCAATCTGGTCGGCCCGATTATTGGTGGATCACTGCCGCCGCTGATCGGAATACGGTCGACCTTTCTTGCCTCGGGCGCCCTTATTTTCATTACGTTTCTGGCGACCGTATTCTTCGTCAAGAACGAGCGTCACCCGGGCTTGAACAAGAAGGGGAAACGGCGCGGGAGCTGGGGTGAAATTGGAGACAAGCGGCCGACTGTCGCCATGCTGGTGACCGGCATGCTCCTGATGCTGGCAAACATGTCGATCGAGCCGATTATCACGGTCTACGTGGCGCAAATAGTCGATGTCCATCAGGTCACGTTTGTCGCGGGACTGGTGATGTCGGCGGCGGCATTGGGCAGCATTCTCTCGGCCTCGTACCTGGGCAAGCTCGCCGATCGCATAGGGCATTGGAACGTCATTATCGGCTGCCTCGCGGTGGCGGGCATCCTGCTGATCCCGCAAGCGTTTGTCACGCGGGGCTGGCAATTGGTGATTCTGCGATTCCTGATGGGTCTGGCGCTTGGCGGACTGCTGCCTTGCGTTGCCAGCGTGATCCGGCACAACGTACCGGCGTCGGTTGCAGGCAATATGCTCGGTTACTCGACGTCTGCCCAATATACCGGGCAGGTTGTCGGACCGCTTGCCGGCGGTTTCGTCGGAGGACATTTCGGCATGCGGGAAGTGTTTTTCGGCACCTCGGCGTTGATGATCGCGGGCGCGGTTTATAACTGGATTCTCAGGGCAACCGTTGTCGACAAAGCCCCTGACTCATCGCTAAGCGGTGCGGTCGAGCAAGCCGCCAAGGACCGCTGATCACAGCGCTGATTAGCCTGGCAGCCTCGGTCAACGAGTGTCCTGCGCTTCAGATCTCGAATCCACTGCGCGCCCAGAAGCGGTTCCATGCCGGCAAACGCCTTGTTTGCCGGTTAGCTCATGCCCCGTGCCACAATCATGGCCAGCGCGCTTGTGAAACGCGTGTGCCTGACCTATTCCAACGCAACCTTCCGTGCCCGTCCTTCGGAGAAATTCGGACGTATCGGCGATATCGCTCGATCTTTAACCGTTTGAGGTCTGCATGGAGCTGCGACAACTCCGCTATTTCATTGCGGTAGCCGAAGAAATGAACATCACGCGCGCGGCCGATCGTCTGCACATGACACAGCCGCCGCTTAGCCGGCAGATCCAGCAGATAGAAGAAAGTGTCGGGTTGCCGCTGTTCGAACGCGGTTCGCGGCCTTTGCGCCTGACCGAAGCGGGGCGCGTTTTCTACGCGCAGGCAAAGCGCCTGATCGATGAAAGCGACGAGCTCGTCCCGCTCACACGCAGGCTTGCGCAACTGGCGGAACGCATTGTGATCGGCTTCGTGCCGTCTACTCTTTACGGTGCGCTGCCGCAGGTTATCCGCGCATTTCGCGAGGCCGCTCCGCAGATCGAATTGTCGCTGATCGAGATGTTCACGCTCGAACAACTCGGCGCATTAAAGGGCGGACGAATTGATGTCGGCTTTGGACGACTGCGTTTCGACGATGTGCAACTGACGCGCGAAGTACTCGTCGAGGAACGGATGATTGCCGCGCTGCCGGAAGATCATCCGTTAGCGGATGCTTCTGTGGAGTTGACGCTGGAGGATATGGCGCGCGAGACGCTGATTGTGTATCCGAGTTCGCCGCGTCCGAGTTATGCGGACCAGCAGTTATCGGCACTGCGCGATCATGCGCTTGAACCTGCCGCCGTACACGAAGTGCGGGAGTTGCAGACAGCGCTTGGGCTCGTTGCGGCGCGAGTGGGTGTGTCGCTTGTGCCGGAGAGCGTTGATGGTTTGAGGGTGCATGGCGTCGTCTACCGGCACCTGCCCGAACCAGGTCCCACGTCACCGATCATCATGAGCCGCCGGCTTCAGGACGAAGGGCAAACCACGGCCCTCTTCTGTTCCATTGCGCGTGATTTGTTCCGTCGTGATAGACTTTTTCGCGTTGCTGATCGAAGCGATGTTCGCTAGTGACTAGTGCGTCTGGCATGACCGGCACGTTAAAAAAAAGTCCCACCCGGGCGGGATGGGACTTAAGCACGACGAGGATCACCTTCGTCGCGGGACACACCCTCGGAAGGGTGATGCTAGTGTGTCTGCATTCGCGCCGAAAGGAAATAATGTCGGGGTTGATCTGACAACATTTAACGATCTGGGGGTGGAGTTTGGTCGCTAGGGGATGGGGGTCGGGGTCTATGCTGGGGTGGTCGGTTCTGGGTTAGCGGTCGGGGATGGTGCTGGGTTGGTCGGTTCTGGGGTTAGCGGTCGGGGTCAATGCCGGGTTGCTGCTTGCGGCCTTAGCGGTCTGCGAGAGTTGGATTTTCTCTTTATCACTGTTAGCCACTGTGCGTGGCGGCACGTCATTTCTTTGTCCAAAGCGACAAAGAAACGAAGCAAAGAAAACGCTTTCAACCACGCTACCCTAAGTGTCCACAGCGTGCAGTTTCTATTCATAGGTGCCCCAAAAGCACGGTGCTCGCCAGAGCGAAGGATGTTTGAAACCCTCCTTCTCCGAACACCGATACCCACACGCTTCGCCACCAGTGATTGAACCTGCCCAAGGGGCACCCCGCGCTATCCGCGGACGACCAACCACCAAATGTGCACGCGCCTCGAACCACGTAGCCAACCCTGCTGGAAACGAGGCCGCGAAGATGCGGGCGGCCGTAACCGACGAAAATAGCTGTACAGAACGCGCAGCCAATTCACAAAAACTGAAGCAGTGACCACAAACACGCATCAAGCCGTGGCGAATGGATACAGTCGCACAGACCAGATAGCTAATCTGTCAAAAAACGCAGCCGTAAATATCTGTAAGGCCGTGCGGGTTCCTTAGCAATTGTGCTTGCCCGAGAGCGTACGGGGCGAAGCGTGTTCGTGTCAGGATTCGCGAGAAGGAGGGGTTCAAACATCCGTGGTTCTGGCGAGCACCGTGCTTTTGGGGCACCTATGAATCAAAACTGCACGCTGTGGACACTTAGGGTAGCGTGGTTTAAAAGCGTTTTCTTTGCTTCGTTTCTTTGTCGCTTTGGACAAAGAAATGACGTGCCGCCACGCACAGTGGCTAATAGTGATAAAGAGAAAATCCAACTCTCGCAGACCGCTAACACTGAAAGCACCAACCCGGCATTGACCCCGACCGCTAACCCAGAACCGACCACCCCGACCACTAACCCGGAACCCAACACCCCGAGACCCACCCCTAAGCCCATGCAAGCGCCCCACCGCTCGCGCAAATACCCGTAGAGAGCCTCCATTTGCCGATATCCGACTAACTTGGCCCGACCAAGCCCAAACCTGCCGGCGTGGCGGCCGCGGCTACCGTCCAGCCGATGAAACGACTCGAAGATACGTGTCCGCTCCGCAACCGGAATACCGGAGCCCTCGTCGTCCACGATCAGCACGAGCGCGCCCGCCGGCCCCAAACATGCGCTCAGCGAAATGGTGCGCTGCGCGTAGCGGGTGCTGTTGCGAATCAGGTTCAACAAGGCCCTTGCAACCAGCTCTTCGCCGCACAACGAACCGCCACTCATCGCGCGGCGCGTTCCTCGTCAACCCTTGTTTCCGGCCAGTGCGCCCGCGCTGTTGGCCCCGCCGAACAATGCGGTCAGATAGTTCGCATTGCTGCTCATCTGCGCCATCAGCGTGTTGAGTGCAGTGAACTGCGCGTTGTAGCTGTTCGTCAGTTGCGCGGCGAATGCGTCCAGCTTCGTGCCCTGGACCTTGATATTCTCGAGGTCCTTGTTGAGCGACGTTGTCCTGGTATCGAGCAGGCCATCTTTCTTGAGAAAGGTCGTGAGGGTCTTGTTCATCTCCGCACCGAGACCGGAGGTCGAATTGAACAACGCGTTGACCGTGCCGGGTTTGTTGGTCAGCGCGGCGTTCAGCGCGGTTTCGTCGATCTTCAACGTGCCGTCCTGTTGCAGCACGATACCGATAGACCCCAGGTTCGCCATTCCCTTGGTCTCGCCCCCTGCCGTCGGAACGCCCTTGCTGATCACGGTTGCAAGCGCATTCTTGACCGTGTTCATCATCGAGTCGCCGAGCAATGGTCCGCCTTGCGAGCCCTTGGGTTGCGACTTGTCGAAAGAAGTCAGCGACGCAGCCATGTTGACGAAGTTGTTATACGCCGTGACGAAGGCCTTGATCGAGGTCTGCTGGGCGGTCGGGTCGGAGGTGACGCTCAGCGTCTGGGTCGTGCCCACGGACTCGGAGGTCAGGTTGATCGACAGCCCCGCAATCGCCGATGTCACGCTGTTGCTCGGGCTGCTGACCTCCGTGCCGGCCACCGTCAGCAACGCGTCCTTGCCAGCCGCGGTTTGCTTCCAGTTCTCCGATGTCCCGATAGTCGTGTACGGCGCCACGGTCTTGGTCGGGTCCGAGGGGTCGACAGTCGAGGTGGACGAGCTGACGTTGAGCTTCGATAACCCGGTGTTGTCGCCCGAGCCAGCCGGCGTGACCTCCACCGAGATACCGTTCGCCACGCCCGTGGTGGACGAGTGCAGCACGAGATGCGCGCCGTCCGTACCGGTGATCACCGTCGCGCTCACGCCGGGATTGCCGGAGGCTGAATTGATCGCGGCTGCAATGCCGCTCAGCGTGTTATTCGACGAATCGATCTTGATCGAAACGTCCTTGCCGCCCACCGAGAGTTTCAGCGTGCCGGTACCGAGCGTGTCCTTGGCGCCGAACGCGCCCGAAGTGATACTTTGCGATGTCGCGATGTTGGTGACCTGGATCGCATAGCTGCCCGTCGTGGCGCCCTTGCCGGCAGTAGCGGTCAGGCCCTTGCCGTCGGCCTTGGCCGTGACAGCGGACAACGCGGTGCCGTCGGACAGCGACCCCAGTGAGCTCTGCAGCAGCGACAGGACCGATTTCAACGAACCGACAGCCGTCAGGAGGGAAGTGCTGGTCTTCTGTTTGGCCGAGTTGGTCGCATTCAATCCGGCAACCCGTGCGTTGACGATAGCTTCGACAAGCGCCGGAACGTCGGTATTCTTGCCCGTCGAGCCGTTGATTAGAGATTGTCCCGCGGACTTGATTGCGTCAGACATAAATAGTGGAACTCCCTTGTTAAACCCCGGGTTGGACTGATCAACAGCCAGCCTTCACACGCGATGGCACTTTTGTGACACGAGCCGGGAAAAAGCCGTTCAAGTCGCTGGTAACCGGCTTTGAATTGCGGCTCTGATTTGCTCATTCGCGTGTTGTGTCGCCGCGCGGCATGAGCGGCAGCGCATGCAAGCCAATGCTACGATTAATTATCTATAGATTACGGTAAGCCGACTAAATACTTTAGGGAAGTTTTCAGTTTTGTCGGAAAATTTCCGAATTCCGTGGCTTGAGGGAGCGCCGAATCGGAACGGATTCAAAAGGGATAAGGGGAAGCCGCGCGCCTAGCCACCTTCATGCTGGCGACCGCATCGCGGCATCTCGCCCTGTTTCAGCCGGCGAGAAGACATTCAAAAGCGTGCGACGGATGTTCCTGGAGCGCGCGTTCAAGCACTCGACAGCACCTGCATCGAGCGTCTTTTCTACTCCAGGGAACGGATCATCATCGCGCCGTCGGCTCTTCCGCCAAGGCGTCCGCATGTCGCTGCCGTCGGCGCGGCAACGGCCGATCTCGGCGGCGGTGCTATCGATCCAGTAGGGGCGCTGCTCCTTCACATCCCGCAGCGGTCCCTCGCCAAGATGATTGCTGGCATCGACGATCAGTCAGGCTTCGATCGTGGCTGTCTACCGTTATCAGCTCTTGTCGTCATCGGACTTCAATGTTGCGCGGCGATGCGCCAGCAAGGCCATCAGCCGCCGGTCACGCCAGCGGCTACGGCTTTCTATTTCGTCGCGTGGCAACACGTCGCGGCGTTCGGCATCGAGTCTCGCGATGCTGTCAGGCGACCAGTCGAACGGCACGCTGTCCTTTGCAAAGGCGCGGTACATCGCGCCATAACGCGCGGCATAATCCGCCACGCCGCCGGGCGCGTTCAGGTCGATGGTTTCAAATGGCCCCATGAACGACCACCGCAGCCCGAGGCCGTCGCGCATCACCGTGTCGAGATCGGCGGCGCTTGCGTAGCCTCGTGCGTAGAGGCTCAATGCTTCGTCCAGAAGCACGCCTTGCAAGCGGTTCAGTAGAAAACCCGGGATCTCGCGCGCAACGGTCACGGGCTCCTGGCCCGCCTCCTCGTAGAGCGCACGCGCACGGGCCAATGTGTCCGGCGACGTCCACGGCGCTCCGCATAGCTCGACCAGCGGCACGAGCGAAGGCGAATTCACGGGGTGCGCCACAAGGCATCGCGCGCGGCCCTCCAGTGCTTCGGTGAACGTCGAGGCAGGCAGGCCGGAGGTCGAACTGGCCAGCAGCGTGTCGGGGCGCGTCAGCCTGTCCAGTTCGGCAAACAATGTGCGCTTGACCTCCACGATCTCCGCAATGTTCTCCTGCACCAGATCGACATCGCTCACCGCGTCCGCGAGCTGCTCATATGCTGTAACACGCGACACGATCCGCTCTTCCGGCTCGTCGACGAGTCCGTACTTGCCGAGGTCCGAGACACTGCTGCGGATAGACGGAATCGCACCGTCGAGCATCGCGCGGTCGGCGTCGTGAAGCCTCACCTCGAAACCCGCACGCGCGAACACGATCGCCCACGCACGGCCTATCCGTCCCGATCCAATCACTGCAACGCGTCTGCTCATGGTGTAGTTCCATCGACGATCAAGCTTTTTTATCGCGCAACGTAATCACGGCAGGCGGTACAACCAGCACGCGCAACCCCGCGGGCGGTTCAACATCTGTAGAACCGTCGTGCTTGTCTACCTCGTTTTTTGGGGGGCAGCTCACAGGCTCGGCACAGCTCGGGTCACCGCTCAACTCACAGGCCCAAGTCAACCTGAGGCCCTGGCCGCTTCCCTGCTCTGCAGGCGCTCCTGCAAGTCCGCAGCGGCGCCGCCGATGTCCTCCTCTATGCCCGCCCGCGCGCCTTCTCCGTCGCCCTTCCAGAGGGCATCGACGATCTTGCGGTGCGCCGTCATTGACAACCGCATATGCGGGATGTCCGGTGCCACGAGATTCAGGAACGGGCCAATACGCATCCAGAGATTCTGGATGGTCGCGAGCGTCAGGTCGCTCGCGCCATGCGTATAGATTGCTATATGGAATTCGAAATTGCTGCGCAGGTACGCGGATACATCACCGGCTTCCACGTGGGCATTCATGGTGTCGAACACCGCTTGCAGCGCGTTCAAATGGTCCCTGGTCATCCGCGATGCCGCCCGCTTCGCCACGCAGCCTTCAAGGGCTATCCGCACGTCGCGCAGCTCTTCGAGCAGGTCGAGCGTCATGGGCGGCACCATCAACGCGCGACCCGGTCCATCGATCAACGCGCCTTCGGCTTGCAGCCGCGTGAGCGCGGCGCGCACCGGCATGGTCGATGAACCGACGGCTTCGGCTACCCCGCGCAAGCTCAGCGCCTGACCGGGTGCAAAACGTCCCGTCATGATCGCCTCGCGCAACTGCGCGTAGACGCGGCCCGCCATGGTCTCGCGCGCCACCAGTTCAAGCGGCAGCGCGTCCGCGCTTGCTTCTCGTGTTGTCAATTAAACAGCTCCTTACGATATATGTGACCTGTGATCACATAGTAGCAAGAAGTTTGGTGCCCTTGCCGCTCTTAGTCAACCTTCAAGTTCTAAGGGAAAACGCGGCTGCCGGGTTGTCCGGGCGAACGATCCGGCAAGCGCATCGGCGCATGACCGGTGCTTTCGCCGTGGCGCCGAAAGAGGATCGAGGACCGGTTTGCGAGGACGACCCATATGCGGCGGTCGGCATCCAGGAGTGGTCGTCGCGTGCAAGCCGATAAGCGGTGAAGCGTTCACGCTCTGGGCGGGTGCAGTCAAGCAAATCGCTTAAAGTCCCACCGCGGCCGGATTCATTTCGATGTGCAAAACGACCAGCCACATCTTCGGACAATCGGGCGCTATCTTGAGCGCCGGGTTGGTCTTGTCCACGGGCGTGATACAGCCCTTCTCGCGCGCCAGCAAATACGCGCGCCGTGCGTCTGACTGCAGCCATATGCTCACGAGACCGCACGTCAGGAAACTGAACATGGTTGTGATAAGACCCGGCGCGCCCGGATCAAGCTGCTGAACCGCATACGCGAATGCCGTGGTCAGAACCTGGTTCGCCACGATAGCGACACACACCACCTTCGCCATGCCCCTGATCCTCATGGCCGTATGAAGCTTTAACACGATTGTGTACTCTTGACTGAACGCTGGTGAATGTTAGTTCGTTGATCGCCGTGCTTATCGTCGTGCTCACTTAGTGAACCATCGTCACCGGTGTTTGCATGCTGCGCCACAACTTGTTCATCACCCACCAGCGGGTAAGAAAGCCCAGGTGACTGGCATCGACCAGGACAATGTCCGAGCGTTTTTCAGCCGCGCACGCTGCAATGGTTCCAGCCACGGACCCAAATACACGTGACCAGTGATACGGAACCCCCGCGTCGTCCAGAATGGCGCGTGTCTGGCTGAGCGCGCTCAGCATCGCGCGCTTTTCCTGCAAGCGCAGCGCACCACGGGAATGAAACGCACTGGCGCGCCCCTGGTCCGGAAGTTCAAGCACCTCCATCAACTCGACCTCGGACACGCAGTGCTCGGCGAAAAGGAATGCAGCATGCCGTGCGGCCTGAAGCGCGCCGTCCTTGTTTATCACCGGTATCAGTACCCGTAACATAAGCGTCCCCGTTTCAGCTATGACTACAACTTGATTACAGCAGGTCCGGTGTTAAACGCGAGCAGAGTTTCGAGCCTGCGGCGTAAAAATTGTGTCAAGGCGACCTTACAAGCGCATCCTTGGCTGCATCGTCCGGTGGCGCGTGCAGGCTGGCCGAGAACTGCCTCATGCGAAAAGCCACGCGTTGGGCGTATCCCTTACCGCCGCCGCTGTATCGTTTGAGGGCGACGCCCAAGTCGCCGCCCGATGCATCGAGATACTCGCGCAGGATTGAAGATCCTATCCGCACGTTCTCGCCGGGCTCGGTCAAGTCGTTGCCCGATGCAAATACCTGCGGATGAGCAGCCGGAAGAATCTGCATCAGCCCTTGCGCGCCGGCAACGCTGACCGCCTGCCGGTCGAACCCTGACTCGGTTGCAATGACCGCGAGCAATAGCACAGGTGACATTGCATATTCGTTTGCCGCGCTGATGACCGCACGCGCAATCAGCGTGGCCTCCTGCCGGGCCACCCGGAACTGCCGCCATAACACCGCCGCTACATTTGCAACCTGCGGCGATTCGCCGGATGAGGATTCAATACTTGCCGATATCTTCCCGTCAGGCACTGACCGGTCATTGGTTACATCCGTTGCATCGGCTGCGTATGCCGCGCTTGCGGCCATGAACGAAAACGCGCAGAGGGCAAGTTTCGCACGCAACTGTCGCCTTGATTCTTTTGACTGCTTCTCATGCATCACGGCCCCTTCTCGTTTGCGTTCGGGAAGGCTACGCTGCCCGACGTATCGATCGGGATAAAAGCTGACCATGCCGTATCAAGAACCCGTCAAGACGTGAGCGTTCAGCATCGAATTTCGCCAGCGCACCATCAGACTCGCATGGGAACGCCGCTAAACAACACATCAAACCAATGCATCAAACCAATGCCTACTGCGCACCCACCAGCCGGTAACCCACCCCAGTCTCCGTCACGATATGAACCGGCTGCGCCGGATCAAGCTCCAGCTTGTGGCGAAGGTGTCCCATATAGACACGCAGATAGTGCTGGTTCTCCACATACGCGGGTCCCCATACTTCGCGCAGCAATTGCTGATGCGTGATGACTCGCCCGGCCTGGCGTACCAGCGTAGTCAGCAGTCTGTATTCGATCGGCGTGAGGTGAATCAGCTCACCATCACGCGTGACACGCCTTTCAGACAGATCCACCGATACCGGCCCAAACCGGACCTGCGGTGTCTCCTGCTGCCCGCCGCGGTTACGCCGTCTTAGCTGCGCACGGATTCGCGCGAGCAACTCCGACACACCAAATGGCTTCGTCAGATAGTCGTCCGCTCCCGCATCCAGCGCTGCAACCTTGGCGTCTTCGTGCGTGCGTGCCGAGAGCACGATCAACGGTTGTTCGGTCCAGGTACGCAGTTCGCGAATCACGTCGATACCGTCGGTGTCCGGCAAGCCAAGGTCAATGACAATGAGATCAGGCAGCCGAAAGGCGGCTTCGCGCAAACCCTGCTGTCCCGTTTCAGCTTCGAACACGGTCATGCCCTGCGCTTCAAGCGTACTCCTTACGAAACGGCGGATCTGCTTGTCGTCTTCTATGACGACGATGGTCAACGTAGGCTCGCTCATGGAGTATCCGTATGCACGGCCGCGTCCGGCCCGTCGCCATCTTCCTCAGGAAGCACCTCGAAGGGTGGCGCCTGATCGGCCGGCAACGTGAACCAGAACCTTGCGCCCAACACCTTCCCTTCACCATCCACCCTGTTCTCAGCGCCGATCTTCCCTCCATGCGCCTCCACGATCGCCCGGCAGATTGCCAGGCCCAGACCAATCCCCGGCATGGCGGATTCCTTCTCTCCGCGCGTGAATTTATCGAAGAGCGTTTGTTGTATGCCCGGCGGCAGGCCCGGGCCGTTATCGTCGACGCAAACCTTCACGAAACGCTCGCCCGAATGCTGTTCGGCCGCTGCGTGGATGGACAGCGATGAATCGCGCGGCGTGTATTTCGCCGCATTTTCAAACAGGTTCGCGAGCAGCCGTTCCATCAAAACCGCGTCCAGTTGTATCAATGGAAGGTCGGCCGGAACGCGAACCTGTACGGCGTGCCCGGCGAGCGTACGGCGGCATACCGCCAGCGCCGCGCCAACCACCTCTTCCAGCATCAGCCACTGCCGGTTCAGACGGATGCTGCCCGCCTGGAGCCGGGCCATGTCGAGCAGATTCGTCACCAGCCCGCTCATGCGCAGTGCTTCCTCGTGGATTGCGTGAACCAGCTCGCGCGCAGTGTCGGCCGAGCCGTTGTGAATGCGCTGCTGCTCCTCCAGCACCGAAGCGAATCCGACGATCGAAGTCAGCGGCGTGCGCAAATCGTGTGAGATGGCCGACAGCAGCGAGTTGCGCATGCGCTCCGACTCCATGTTGACCAACGCATCCTGCGCGATCTCGACGTAGTGGACACGTTCGAGCGCGAGCGCGATCTGGGAAGCGAACGTGTCGATCATGCGTTGCTGTTCAGGGACCGCAAGCTCGGCTGCATGAGCGGTGATAAGTGCGAGGACACCGCGTGTACGCATGGGCGCTTTCAGCGGCAGGTAGAGCGCGTTGCTGGCCGGCAGCGTGTCCGTTCCGCGTCCCGCAGGTTTTTGTTGGTCATAAACCCATTGGCCGATGTCAAGGTCGAGATCGGCGGCATCGAGTGTGAACTGCGGATTGGGATCGTCGACTTTCTGGCGGATTTTTTCCGTACTGTCGGGCAGCAGAATGGCGACCTTGGCCTGGAAGATTTCGCCTACGTGGCGCGTTCCAATTTCGATGATCTGTTCGGTCATCAACGCGCCGCCCAGTTCCCGCGTCATCGCGTACATGGCGCCCGTGCGCCGCTCGCGCAACGAGGCTACCCGCGCCTGACGCCGAAGATTCGAAGTCAGATGGCTGATCGTGAGCGAGGTCAGCAGCATCACGAAGAAAGTCAGCAGGTATTGCGTATCTGAAACGGAAAAGGAAAGTTGTGGCGGAACAAAGAAGAAATCAAACGCCGCGACGCTCACGAACGAAAGCAGTACGCCAGGGCCTCGTCCGAGCCGGACTGCGGCAAAGACAACGCCGAGCAAATACAACATCACGAGGTTCGTGAGGTCGATATGACGCGACAGCAGGCTCGCCAGCGCCGTGATCGCGACGCCGATTGCAGCCGCATAAAAATAGGCGTTCGGCGAAGAACGGGCTTCGTTGCGGACAGTGGCGAACACCGGGATGCTTGCATCGCGCTCGCGGCCTTCCTTGGCCGCTTTCACGCCCACCAGCGTCACATCGATATCGTGCGCATGGTGCACCAGTGCTTCGGCAACGGGTCGATCAAGCAGACGCCTCCAGCCAGGCGCGTCAGACGCCCCCGCCACGATCTTGGACACGTTGCGCATGCGTGCGTATGCGACCAGCGTGGCGGCCGCGTCGGCACCGTCAAGGGTCACTGTCTCGGCGCCCAGCTCGGAGGCCAGCTTGAGCGCATCCAGCGTGCGTTTTCGCCATGCGTCAGGCAAGCGCTGCAGCTTGGGTGTTTCAACATAAACCGCGAGCCAATCCGCCTTGAGGCTCGCGGCAAGACGCGCGGCCGAGCGAACCAGCGTGGCGCTTTCAGGCCCCGGCCCGATGCAAGCGATAAGTCGCTCACGCGCCTGCCAGATCCGGCTAATGGACTGATCGGCACGATACTCTCGCATCTGCGCGTCCACGCGGTCGGCCGTTCGACGCAGCGCCAGTTCACGCAATGCAATCAGGTTGCCTTTGCGGAAAAAATTCTTGACCGCGTTTGCCGCTTGCTGCGCCATATAAACTTTTCCGTCCCTCAAGCGGTCCAGCAACTCTTCGGCTGGCAGGTCCACGAGCGTGACTTCATCGGCGAGATCGAACACGCGGTCAGGCACGGTTTCCCATACCCGGATACCCGTGATCTGCCCGACGATATCGTTCAGGCTCTCAAGATGCTGGACGTTGACGGTGGTGTACACGTCGATACCGGCGTCGAGCAATTCGTACACGTCCTGCCACCGTTTAAGGTGACGGGCGCCCTGCACGTTCGAATGCGCGAGTTCGTCGACGAGAATCAGTTGCGGCTTGCGTGCAAGCGCTGCGTCGAGGTCGAATTCGGGCAGCTTCCGGCCACGGTATTCGTACAGCGTCAGCGGCACGGCATCCAGCCCCTCCACCAGCGCAAGCGTCTCCTTGCGGCCATGTGTTTCGACAATGCCGACAACCGTATCGAACCCTTCCTCACGGCGACGATGCCCGGCTTGCAACATGGCATAGGTCTTCCCCACACCAGCCGATGCGCCGAAGAAAATCTTCAGCCTGCCACGCTGCTTTTTCTCTTCGTCGCGCTGGATCTTGTCGAGCAGCTCGTCGGGGTCGGGACGGTCCATCAGCTTGCGGGCTTCATTTCGTCAAGCGCCAGGTTCAGCTTCAGCACGTTCACGCGTGCCTCGCCAAGAATGCCGAACTGACGGCCGCTGGTTGCGCGTTGAACCAGTGCATCGACGTCGTTGTGTGACAGCTTGCGTGCCTTTGCTACACGGTCGATTTGATAAGCGGCGGCGGCCGGGCTGATCTCGGGATCGAGACCACTGCCTGACGATGTAACGAGGTCAACCGGTACCGGCGCCGTGTTTGTCGGGTCCGCGTCGTGCAAGGCGCTGATGCGTCCTTTCACTTCATCGGCGAGCGCCGGGTTCGTCGGGCCGAGGTTCGAAGCACTTGAGCCTTGCGGGTTGTAGGGGTTCGGCGAGGTTGCCGACAGGCGGCCCCAGAAATAGCCGGGTGCATCGAATTGCTGGCCCAGCAGTTCCGAGCCGACCAGCTTGCCGTTCTTCTCGATCAGGCTACCGTTTGCCTGGCTCGGAAAGGCTGCATGCGAGACTGCGGTGACCACGATCGGATACACCAGCCCGGTCACAACGGTCAATGCCGCGAACAACACGAGCACAGGACGAAGGATATTTTTCATGATGATTCAATCCAGTTAGATTGCAATGAGACCGAAGGTGGCAGCGGCCGGGTATGCGGCAAGCAGACCCAGCCGCCGTCTATCGGTCAGGCCCAGCCACACGCCGTCAGAATCATGTCGATGATCTTGATGAACGGGAACGGCAGCAAGATCCCGCCAAGGCCATACACCAGCAAATTGCGGCGCAGCAATGCCGCAGCACCGAGCGGCCGATACTTCACGCCCTTCAGCGCCAGCGGGATCAGGAACACGATAATCAACGCGTTGAAGATCACGGCGGACAAGATGGCAGACGACGGCGACGTCAGATGCATGATGTCGAGCACACGCAATTGCGGGTACGTCGATGCAAACGCAGCCGGGATAATGGCGAAGTACTTGGCCACGTCGTTCGCAATCGAGAACGTCGTCAGCGAGCCACGCGTCATCAGCATCTGCTTGCCGATCTCGACAATCTCGATCAGCTTGGTCGGATTCGAATCGAGGTCGACCATGTTGCCGGCTTCCTTCGCCGCCTGCGTGCCGGTGTTCATGGCCACGGCCACATCGGCCTGCGCCAGCGCCGGTGCATCGTTGGTGCCGTCGCCGGTCATCGCAACCAGCCGTCCTTCCGCCTGATAACCACGGATGGTCGCCAGCTTCGCCTCAGGCGTAGCTTCCGCGAGGAAGTCGTCAACACCCGCTTCAGCCGCAATCGCCGCAGCGGTCAGGCGGTTATCACCCGTCACCATCACGGTCTTGATACCCATCTTGCGCAGCTCGGCAAAGCGCTCCTTGATGCCACCCTTGACGATGTCCTTCAGCTCGATCACACCCAGGACACGCGCACCTTCTTCGCGCCGGTCGGCGACGACCAGCGGCGTGCTGCCGCGACGCGCGATTTCATCGACCGCATTCGATACTTCCTGCGGATAACGGCCGCCATGACGTTCAACGTAGGACTTGACCGCGTCGGCCGCACCCTTGCGAATCTCACGATCGGGCAAGTCGACGCCGCTCATGCGCGTCTGTGCGGTGAAGCCCAGGAAGGTCGCATGGAGCGTCGCCATCTCGCGTTGGCGAATGTTGAAGCGCTGCTTGGCGAGCACGACGATACTGCGCCCTTCCGGCGTTTCGTCGGCCAGCGACGAAAGCTGGGCAGCGTCGGCCAGTTCCTGCTCCGAGAGACCCGGTGCCGGCACGAAGCTGGATGCCTGACGGTTGCCCAGCGTGATCGTGCCGGTCTTGTCGAGCAACAGCACGTCGACGTCACCCGCTGCTTCCACTGCACGGCCGGAAGTCGCAATCACGTTCGCCTGCATCATCCGGCTCATACCCGCCACACCGATAGCAGACAACAGTCCGCCGATGGTGGTCGGGATCAGGCAGACCAGCAAGGCGGCCAGCGCGGTGATCGTCACCACATGACCGGCCTTCACTGCGCTGACCGAGAACATCGAGAACGGCAGCAGCGTGGCAGTCGCGAACAACAGCACCAGGCTCAGTGCCACGAGCAAGATGGTCAACGCGATTTCGTTAGGCGTTTTTTGACGCTTGGCGCCTTCCACCATCGCGATCATGCGGTCGAGAAACGCCTCGCCCGGGTTGACCGTCACGCGCACCACGATCCAGTCCGACAGCACACGGGTACCGCCCGTCACCGCGGTAAAGTCGCCACCTGATTCGCGGATAACCGGTGCGGATTCGCCCGTGATCGCGGACTCGTCAACTGAAGCCACGCCGTCGATTACCTCGCCGTCCGCCGGGATAACGTCACCCGTTTCGATCAGCACGATATCGCCCTTGCGCAGCTCCGTTGCGGTTGTAATGCGCAACGCCGACTTCGGATTCGCCGACTCCAGCTTCTTCGCCATCACGTCGCGCTTTGCGCTGCGCAGCGACGCCGCCTGCGCTTTCGAGCGGCCTTCGGCCAATGCTTCGGCGAAGTTCGCGAACAGCACGGTGAACCACAGCCACAGCGAAACGGCGAGAATAAATCCTGCCGGTGCTTCAGCCTGCCCCGAGAGGGCCGCGACCCACAACACCGTGGTCAGGATACTGCCGATGTACACGCAGAACATCACCGGGTTCCGTAACTGGTGACGCGGACCGAGTTTCCTGAACGAGTCCGCGATCGCCGGCACGACGATGGCGGGGTCGAACATCGAACGGGCTGCCGAGCGTGAATGGCCACCCGACTCCGGAGTTTTCTCCGGTGCCTTGTTCGGCGTTTTCACTGGCGGTTTGACAATTGTGTTCATACTTTCCTCTGTATCAGTGACCGCTTATTTGCCCGAGAGCATCATCAGATGCTCGACCACGGGACCCAGCGCGAGCGCGGGTACGTACGTCAGTGCACCAACCAGCACCACAGTGCCGAGCAGCAACACGACGAACAGCGGACCGTGTGTCGGCAAGCTGCCTGCGGTCGTCGCAATACGCTTTTTAGCGGCAAGCGCACCGGCAATGGCCAGCACCGGGATGATCGAACCGAAGCGGCCGAACCACATGGCAATGCCGGTCGTGATGTTGTAGAACGGCGTGCTTACCGTGAGGCCCGCGAAGGCGCTGCCGTTGTTGTTGGCAGCAGAGCTATAGGCGTAAAGAATCTCGGAGAAGCCGTGCGGCCCGGGGTTCGATATGCCCGCTGTGCCCGCCGCCGTCAGCACGCCAATCGACGCACCAAGCAGCACCAGGAACGGCGTCAGCAACACGACGATCGCGACCATCTTCATCTCGTACGACTCGATCTTCTTACCGATGTATTCAGGTGTGCGACCGATCATCAGACCGGCGACGAACACCGCGAGCATGGCGAAGACAAGCATCCCGTATAAGCCGGACCCCACGCCGCCGAAGATCACTTCACCGAGCTGAATCAACAGGAGCGGTACGAAGCCGCCCATTGGCGTCAGCGAGTCATGCGCGTTGTTCACGGCACCGCACGATGCAGCCGTGGTGGCGACCGTGAAGATGCCCGACTGCGCAATACCAAAGCGTGTTTCCTTGCCCTCGGTGTTACCGCCTGACTGCATCGCGGATGCGCTTTGGTCCACATGCAGCGACGTGAATAGCGGATTGCCGGCCTGCTCGAATGAGATCTCACCCCAGCACGCAATGGTGAACGCGATGGTCATCGCAGCGAGGATTGCGTAGCCCTGCCGCTTGTCGCCCACCATGCGTCCGAACACCACGCACAGCGCCGCCGGAATGACGAGCATCGCGATCATCTGGACGAAGTTGGAGAACGGTGTCGGGTTTTCGTACGGATGGGCGGAGTTGGCGTTAAAGAACCCACCGCCATTCGTGCCGAGCATCTTGATCGCTTCTTGCGAGGCAACCGGGCCCATCGCAATCGTCTGCTTGTCGGCCTTGTTGTCCACCATCACCGGATTGCCCTTGGCATCCTTGACCGGGTTCCCCTGTGCGTCCGCCTTCGGCGTCTGGTAAGTCGTCACTTGAAGCGTGGCGACATCCTGGTACGACTCGAAGTTCTGGATCGCGCCCTGGCTCACGAACACCAGCGCGATGACGGTCGCCAGAGGCGCGAGGATGTACAGCGTGATACGCGTCAGGTCGACCCAGAAGTTGCCGATGGTCGCGGCCGTATGACGTGCGAAGCCCCGAATCAGCGCGACGACGACGGCAATGCCGGTCGCGGCCGAGAAGAAGTTCTGCACGGTCAGGCCGACCATCTGCGAGAGATAACTTGCGGTCGATTCAGGCGTGTAGTCTTGCCAGTTCGTGTTGGTCACGAAGCTGACAGCCGTGTTGAACGCGGCGTCCGGGGTCATGGGACCGAAGGCCTGCGGGTTGGACGGCAGCCACTGTTGCAAGCGCAGGAAACCGAACACGACGAGCACGCCGAGTGCGTTGAACGCAAGCGCGGCGAATGCGTAGTGCTTCCACGACATTTCGGACTTGTCGTCGACGCCCGCAAGCTTGTAAAGCAGCGCTTCGACTGGACGGCCGATGCGTCGGACAACGACTGACGAGCCATCGAGCACGGAGGTCATATATCGACCGAGCGGAATCGCGAGCGCGATCAGCACGACGATATAAAGGCCTGTTTGAAATACGGTATTGGCGTTCATTCCAGATCCTCCGCACGCAATAGTGCGTACACGAGGTACACGAACAAGAGCAGAGTCGAAGCACCTGCCAGCAACAGCATCCAGGTGGTCATGGGCGACCTCCCGGGGCGCGACGCAATTTGTCGCAGCCAATGGCAAGAGCCGCGCCCACTGCCCAGAAGGCGATGATGCCGGCGATATATATCAGGTCCATTATTTTGATCTCCCGTAGCGGATTAGGACGTGCTGAAGGTTAGTTGATCGCGCGTAAACAGCCGGAAAAGAGAACTGGCGGGGATATAAAGAAAGTGTAAAGACGGGGGAGTCAGGCGGGGGGATTGAGAGGTCAGGTTTTTGAGGTAGTGGTCGGGGTTGGCGCTGGGGTTGGCGCTGGGGTTGGCGCTGGGGTTGGCGCTGGGGTTGGCGCTGGGGTGGTCGGTTCTGGGGTCAGCGGTCGGGGTCAGTGCCGGGTTGGTGCTTTCAGTGTTAGTGGTCTGCGAGAGTCGGATTTTCTCTTTATCACTGTTAGCCACTGTGCGTGGCGGCACGTCATTTCTTTGTCCAAAGCGACAAAGAAACGAAGCAAAGAAAACGCTTTAACCGCTCTACCCTAAGTGTCCACAGCGTGCAGTTTCTATTCATAGGTGCCCCAAAAGCACGGTGCTCGCCAGAGCCACGGATGTGTGAAACCCTCCTTCTCGCGAATCCTGACACGAACACGCTTCGCCCCGTACGCTCTCGGGCAAGCACCATTGCTAAGGAACCCGCACTGCCTTACGGGTATTTACGGCTGCGGCTTTTTGACGGCTTAGCTTCTGGTCTGTGCGACCGTATTCATAGGCCACAGCTTCATGCGTGTTTGTGTTTACTGCTTCAGTTTTTGTGAATTGGCTGCGCGTTCTGTACAGCTATTTTCGTCGGTTACGGCCACCCGCATCTTTGCGACCTCGTTTCCTGGCGGGTTGGCTACGTGGTTCGAGGTGTGTACAAATTCGGTGGTTGGTCGTCCGCGGATAGCGCGGGGTGCTCCTTGGGCAGGTTCAATCACTGGTGGCGAAGCGTGTGGGTATCGGTGTTCGGAGAAAGAGGGGTTCACACATCCTTCGCTCTGGCGAGCACCGTGCTTTTGGGGCACCTATGAATAGAAACTGCACGCTGTGGACACTTAGGGTAGCGTGGTTGAAAGCGTTTTCTTTGCTTCGTTTCTTTGTCGCTTTGGACAAAGAAATGACGTGCCGCCACGCACAGTGGCTAATAGTGATAAAGAGAAAATCCGACTCTCGCAGACCACTAACACTGAAAGCACCAACCCGGCATCGACTCCGACCGCTGGCCCTAGAACCTAGCACCCATCACTGCCCCGACCACTACCCCACGCCCCTCTCGATCAAACAGAACCCAACGTCGACGTATAAGAGCGTCTGCAGAGTAGAAACCCCATTGTCTAACTGCACGACGATTTCAGTAATCACGGGGTTCCTCTAGCGCCACCTGAAAATAAACCAAGCCGACTTAAACCGCTGCACACGATCAGTCCGGATTCGGCGCGTACACAGGCGCCCGGTCCGCAAAATACAGCCCATGCGGCGAACGTCCGACTGCAATGGTGTCGATCAGCTTGCGACTGTTGAGATCGATCACACCAACATGCCGCGCAAAGCGGAACGTCACCCAAAGGGTTTTGCGATCGGCGGACAATTCCATGTCATCGGGGCCAGGCAATAACCCATCTATGTCACCGACCTTCTGCAACGTCGTGTAATCCAGAATGCTGATCGTGCTGGCCACACGATTCGACACGGCAACATGTTTACCGTCATCGAGATTACGAAAGTTGTGCGCGCCTTTGCCAGTCTGAATGCGTTTTACGACTTGCTGCTTATGCCAGTCGACGACGGCGACATCGTCTTCACCCGTCATCCCAACCAGCAAGTCCCGATCACCCGGCGTCATCCAAAGTCCCGCCGGCGTATTTCCAACCGGCATTTTCCACTTGACCGTTTGCGTGGCCAGATCGATCGCGGCAAGTTCGCCCGAATCCTGTAACGTCACGAATACCGTGCTTGCATCCGAAGAAAACGTCATATGGCTAGGCGTTTTAGCAAGTGGAACACGCTTGGCGAGCGTGAGGTCGTGGCCGTCGTATCGGTAGATATCGACTCGGTCCAGCCTCAAGCCCGCGGTGACAAACCATTTGTGGTCAGGAGAAAAACCGAGCTGATACGGGTCTTCTATGTCTTCCACCCGCTTTTGTACCTTGCCGCTATGCGGATCGACAAAGATCAGATCATTCGATACCGAGTCGGCGATAATGAGCGAATTTCCATCAGGCGTCACCATCAGGTGATGCGGTTCCTTGCCTGTCGGCTCGGTACCCAGGACCTTGTGCTTGCCTTCATCTATCAAAGTAAGCTGGGCCTCGCCGGAATCAAGCACGATGACTTTAGACGTAGCCGGCGTATCCGCTAGCGCAAGGTTATGGAAAAGCAAGGTAACAATGGCCGTGACCGAAAGGTTTCTGATTGCAGTGCTAAGCATATTGAAAGAAATAACAACGAGAATGCCCAAAAAGGCAAAAACTGTGCTCTGATTGCTTAACGCGCTAATTTGCTGTCGGGCTAAGCAATTAATGCACTGCATATGATGCCGCCATGATGGCCGCCAAGCCGGTCCGCGCAGACCAACCCACTATCTCTAACGTATTGAGTCAAGCAATGGATGACCGCGTCCGCGCCGAAACCAGCCGATCAATGAGCGACAGTACGACCCTCGCCATGCGTGATGTGCTGGAAGGCCGCCGCACGGGCTGGTCGGTGCTCCTGCCCTTTGCAGGACCAGCCGTCGTGGTCTCCGTCGCTTATATGGACCCGGGTAATTTCGCGACCAATATCCAGGCCGGCGCGCGATACGGGTATGGATTATTGTGGGTTGTGCTGCTGGCGAACATTATTGCCATGCTATTTCAGTCACTTTCCGCAAAACTGGGAATTGTCACTGGACGCAATCTCGCGGAGTTATGCAGGGATCATTTACCCAGGCCGCTCGTCTACATAATGTGGGGCGTCAGCGAAGTCGCGGCCATGGCCACCGACCTGGCCGAATTCCTCGGCGGTGCGATCGGCCTGAGTTTGCTTTTTCACATGCCGTTGTTGATCGGCATGATCGTCACGGCAATCGTCACATACGGCTTGTTGTTCTTCGAGAAAGCGGGATACCGGCCGCTGGAGCTGATTATTGGCGCACTGGTCGGGATCATCGGCTTGTCTTATCTCGCTGAGCTCTTCATTGCGCCGGTAGCCTGGGCCCAGGTCGGGCTGCATCTGTTCAAGCCGGACTTGCCCGACGCGCAAGCCGTGACTATCGCAGTGGGCATTATCGGGGCGACGGTCATGCCGCACGCGCTCTTTCTTCATTCGGGACTCACCCAGGGCCGCCTGCCCCCCAAGACCGAGGGCGAACGCAAAAGGTTGCTCACGTTCTCAAACGTCGAAGTGATCATTGCGCTGACCATTGCGGGCATGATCAACATGGCCATGGTCATCATGGCATCCGGCGCGTTTCACTCGGGTCATCCGGAAGTGGCCGAGATCGAAACCGCCTATCACACGCTTGCGCCGCTGCTGGGCATTGCCGCTGCGGGCATTTTCCTGCTGTCGCTGATCGCGTCGGGCATTTCCAGTTCGGTCGTGGGAACCATGGCCGGTCAAATGATCATGCAGGGGTTTGTCGGCTTCCGCATCCCGCTATGGCTGCGTCGCGCGATTACGATGGTGCCGAGTTTCGTCGTGGTCTGGCTAGGCGTGAACGCTACGCAAGCGCTGGTCATGAGTCAGGTCGTGCTAAGTCTTGCGCTGCCGTTTCCCATGGCGGCACTCGTGTGGTTCACGTGCCGGACAGATGTCATGGGCTCGTACAAGAACCGGACCCTGGTCAAAATCGCGGCTATCGTTGCGGCCTTTGGAGTGCTCGCCCTTAACGCGATCCTCCTGCTGCAAACATTCGGCGTGGATATTCCCGGCTTGCCAACCGCCTGAGCGCCTAATCTCCGCGTGGGGCAATACTCCCGCGGATGTACCTGTACTACCACCGCAAATGTCACTTCAAACAGCTTGATGGCGCATGACAATTATTGCGTTTTGAAGTGGATAACGCATGGCATAATCGGCGCCATATCATCGACCGCCCGGTGTTGATCACAGCATGTTCCGCCGTCGCTTACTGAAGATCGGAAGTATCCTGGGATTGCTTGCAATCCTGATGACTTCGATCGCGCCGACGGTCTCGCACGCGCTAGCCTCGCATGATCGGCTAGGCCAGGCGCTCAGCACGTATTGCTCGGCAGACCCGGCCTTCAGCGAAGCGGGCAACAGCGACTCCTCTTCACACTCCGGGGCCCTGCATTGGCAGGCTTGCGCTTATTGCGGCCTGCTCGCTCACTTCCCCGTTCTAACCGGTTCGACGGTGGCCTTTGCCGCTGCCGTGTCGGTGACCAGTGCTCCGCTTCCCGTGGTACGCGCAGCCGTTCGCGCGGTGCCGCTCTTCATTGCCGCCCAGCCTCGCGCGCCTCCTGTCGCTTCCTGATCACTGACCCATTTCGTGCCTGTTGCTCGCACCGCTGACGGCGGCGCGATGCCGTCGCGTGCCAAACGCGACGGCGCTCAATAGCGCGCTCACAACGATCATGACGAAGGAAACACGATGCGTACGCTTCTAAAGCGGCACGCGGCGCCTGCACGCGCCGCACTTATGTGGGCGGCAGGTGCCGCCTGCCTTGCGGGTTCATCCGGCACCTGGGCGCATGCGGTGGTCGGCGACCGGGTCTTCCCGGCGACGATGGCCGTGGACGACCCCGGCGTCGGCGATGAATTCGACTTCCAGTACGGCCACATCAAAAGTCCGACCGACGATGGTGACAACATGAACGTCAACACCGCCTCGTTCGAATGGGACAAGCTGATTACGTCGAATCTGGCTTTCAGCATTGGCAGTGCCTACGTCACGCAGAACGCGCCCAACGGGGGCTCAGCAAAGGGCTTCGACAACGTCACACTCGGCCTGAAGTATCTGGCTTACTCCAACGCTCGCCATGAGTTCATGGCATCGGTCGGCGTGAACACCGAACTGGGCGGCACAGGCGCTCGTGCGATTGGCGATTCGTCTTCCACCATCACGCCAACGGTTTATTTCGGCAAGGGCTTCGGCGACCTTCCGTCGAGTCTCGGCTTCCTGAAGCCATTCGCGATCACGGGTGAAATCGGACCTAACCTGACGACGTCTCGATCGTCACCGAACTCGCTCGACTGGGGCACGACGCTGCAGTACAGCATCCCCTATCTGCAGCAGCAGGTGAAAGACCTCGGCTTGCCGCAGCCGCTCGCCAACCTGATTCCGGTGGTCGAGTTCCCGATGAACACCTGCACCGCGGGTCCGTGTTCCGGCCATACGACCGGGACCATCAACCCCGGTTTCATCTGGCTCAACCGCTATGGTCAGCTAGGTATCGAAGCGCAGATTCCGGTCAATCGCGCGACGGGCAACCACGTCGGGATCCTGCTTCAGGCGCATCTGTATTTCGACGATATCTTTCCTAACTCTGTCGGCAAGCCACTCTTCAATCCATGAAAATTGCTCTTATGAAAATTGCCACCGTGCGCACGTTAATCGCCGCAGCCGCTCTTGCGAGTACGCAACTCGCTCAAGCGCACGCCTATCCACAACATCAGGAGCCGGGCGCGGGAGCCACCGTGTCGACATCGCAAAAGGAAGTGGCGATCGAGTTCGACGATGGACTCGAACCCGCATTCAGTTCGATCGCCGTCACCGATGCGCAGGGCAAGCCTGTCACCAGCGCAAAGTCAGTGGTTGATCCGGCGGACAAGAAACACATGTCGGTCGCGCTGAATGCGTTGACGCCCGGTGTTTATTCGGTCGCCTGGATTGCCGTCGCCGACGACGGGCATCGCACCCAGGGGCACTACAGTTTCACGGTCAAGTAGGCAAGGACCGATTGCCGTTGCGGCTCACGCAAGCGCGTGAGCCGCAACGATCGAATGCGCCACTCTGCATCATGAGCACCGGCCTTAGTGGAGAGGTTGGCCTAAGCTTGGTTATGCCCCACGCCCTTAAAGAACGTATAGCAAAACACGCCATCGTCTTGCGTGCTTCTATGCAGATCCCGGATGCCGTCATCGAAATCTTCCGGCTTGATCAGGCCGGCCGATATAGCGGATAAACGCACACCTTCGATCATCGCGGTGAAGGTCTTCCGTGTAAATCCGTCCACCAGATCGGGCCGAAACCTAAAGCGCCCGCGAGAGCCGCGTTAGCGTATCAACGCGGTGCCAGCCAGCCTTTTCCCAAAAGGCCATGGCCGCCTCGTTATCAACGACCACATCCAGATGCACCCATCCCAGGTGGTGTTCCCGGAGCCGCTCGATACATCTGTCGATCATTGCCCTGGCGAGGCCTTGACCGCGCGAAGCCGGTGCGACCACAACGTGCTGGAGAAATCCGCGGCGGCCATCATGGCTAGCCAGGGCGCAGCCGACCAGCTCGCGATCATTGACAGCAACGACGCTCAGACCAGGGTTCCTGGCCAGCAACCGTTCGATCCCCTCCTTGCCGTCGGTAACCGGTCGAATGTCGACACCCGGCGTACTCTTCCACAGTGCAACAACAGCGTCATAGTCAGCCAATACCATTTCTCGAATCTGTTCGCCCATCATCCATCCTGTCAAGAGCTATTGTTTAATGTTAAATACTGCGGCTTAGTCACAGCCAAAGATGGTGTAAAGCTCGCCTCTGCGGCAAGCCACTTTAGCAACGCGCTGGAAGCAGCACCCATGGACGCCGCGCACCCTGCTGCGGCGAATGAAACAACGCTTACATTGGAACGCTATTTTAAGGGCACGGCCGAGGAGCGGCCGGGCGTGTTATGCGTGCCGCGAGTTCACCAGGATCAAGTTGCAGCATGCACCATCAACTCGTCTGCTCTTGAAAGAAACAACTTCAGGACGGGTGATGCGTTTGACCTGCTGTAGCCGATAACCAGATCAATTGTCGGTGCATCGCCTTCAAGAGGGCGGCTGACCACCGACCACGGCAAGAGATTGTTTGCATACTCCGGCATCAGCGCCAACCCGCGCGTGGATGCGACGAGCGACATGGCCATCGCCAGATTATCGACTCCGTGTTCGGGCGTGATATTGACCCCGCTCTGCTGCAGATACCGCTCAATCACTTCGTGCAGCACCCTCGCCTTGTTCGAGGCCATGATGAACGGCTCGCCCACGAGATCCCCGGGACGGATCGCCGCTCGCTCGGTCAATGGGTGGTCGCTCGGCATGAGCACAACGAGCTTTTCACGGCTGACTACGCGATAGTCGAGATCAAACCCCGGTTCGGCACGTAAAAACGCGAGGTCGAGCTTGCCGCGTGCGAGCGCGTCGGCGAGGTCCGGCGAATAGTGGCTCGATACCGTCACGTCGATGTTCGGCAGTTCATCGCGCAGCACCTGCATGGCGCGCGGCAGCCAGGTCATTTCCTGACCGGTCAGGAAACCAAGTGCAAAGACCTGTTTCGTGGGTTGCGCAGCGCGGCGCGCCGCCTCAATAGCGGCGTCGACTTGCGTCAGCGCTAATCGCGCATGGTCAAGGAACGCCTTGCCCGCCGCCGTCAGCTCGACCCCACGCGCGCTCCGGTTGAACAGTTCTGCTCCAACCTCGTCCTCCAGATCACGGATCTGCCGGCTAAGCGATGGTTGCGACGTATGCAGTCGACGTTCAGCCGCAACGGTCAGGCTACCGGTCTCCGCGACGGCCACAAAGTACCGCAGATGTCGAAGCTCCATACACTTCCTTCAATTTAGCCATGCCTGGCAGGCATGCCCGCCAGCCTACAAAGTCTTTTTACTTTCCGCAAGACCCCACTAAATTACGCGTCAGGCAGCGACGAAACGGCAACGACCTGTTCATCGCGACGACTTGGAATCTATCCCGCTCCATACCTTTCATCTATATCGGAGAATCGCCATGACCAGCCATACGCACCAAACTGCCCCGACGCAATTCGTTGATGCAAACGGTATCCACTTCGCTTATCGGCGCTTCGGCAAGACGGGCGGCGTGCCGCTCGTATTAAACATCCACTTCACCGGCACGATGGATCACTGGGACCCGGCTGTTACCAACGGACTTGCGCAGGGTCGCGAAGTGATCCTGTTCAACAATGCCGGAATCTCCAGCACGTCAGGCGAGGTACCGCAGTCGATTGAAGAAATGGCCGCCAACGCTGCCGCCTTTATCAAGGCACTCGGACTCACGCAAGTCGACGTGCTCGGTTTTTCGATGGGCGGCCTGATCGCACAGGAACTGGCGCTGGCCGAGCCGCAGCTCGTACGCCGCCTGATCCTGGTTGGCACCGGCCCGCGCAGCGGCGAAGGCATGGAATCGCTTACGCCGGAAGCGCAGGATATTTTCAGCGCGACTTACGAAGAGCCGGATCACCTGTGGCTTCGCGTGCATTTCTCGCCGTCGGATGCGAGTCAGGCAGCCGGCCGCAAGTTCCTGCAGCGCTTCCGTCTGCGCACCGAAGGCCGGGACCCCGAAGTCAACGACAAGGTCGCACCGGCGCAACTCGCCGCACTCGCCAAGTGGGGCGTGCCCCGCGAGAACCCTTTCGATTACCTGTTGGCGCTCGCTCAGCCCACGCTCGTGATCAACGGGGATAACGACGTAATCATCTACTCGATCAACTCGTGGATTCTGCAGCAGAACATTCCGAACGCGCAGTTGATCATTTACCCGGACGCCAACCACGGCTCGCTGTACCAGTATCCCGAGCGCTTCGTGACGCATGTGGCGCAGTTCCTGTCCGAGAGCGGCGAACACGCCTGAGCCAACGTTCACGTTGATGTTCATGCGCTGAATTGTCAGATGGTTTTACATTCAACCTGCAGGAGTCTGATCATGACCAACCTCACCGGAAAGACCGCGCTCGTCACGGGCGCTTCACGCGGCATCGGCCGTGCCAGCGCGCTTGCACTTGCCAAAGAAGGCGCACAAGTGCTGGTTCACTACAGCAGCGGAGAAAAGGAAGCGGACGCGGTCGTTGCCGAAATTCGTGCGGCCGGCGGCAACGCTCAAAAGGTCGCCGCGAATCTGCGCGATGCCGACGGCCCGCATACGCTTGCCCAACGTGTACGCGCTGTGGTGGGCCATCGGCTCGACATTCTGGTGGCGAACGCCGGCATTTCGAAGTCGGCGAGCATCGAGGAAACGACTGTCGAAGATTTCGATAACCTGTTCGCCGTGAATGTGCGCGCACCCTATTTTCTTGTGCAGCAATTACTGCCGGTGTTGTGCAAAGGCAGCAGCGTTGTTCTGCTGTCGTCGCTCGCAGCGCATACGGTGGTCGGCAAGCTGCCTGCCTATGCGGCGACCAAGGGCGCGGTCGATACCCTCGTCAAGCATTTCGCCTCCGCGCTTGGCGAACGCGGTATTCGCGTGAATGCGGTCGCGCCCGGCGTGGTCGCAACCGATATGTCGAGTTTCACGAAGACTGAGGAAGGACGCGGGGTGGCGATCGGCATGCAGGCGCTAAAGCGGGTCGCGCAACCCGATGACATCGGCAGTGCGGTCGCGTTTCTTGCGTCGGATGCGGCGCGCTGGATTACCGGCGAAACGCTGCACGTAGACGGCGGCTCGAAGCTCTAACCCAAACGAATTAAAGCACATTTTCAGCGTGTGTGAAAAACCCGATTGATTAGGTATCCACACTTAAATTAGACCCGATAAAGGAAAATTCAAATGACATCCTCTGCCCCCGTATTGTACGAATCAAAAGGCTCCCCGAACGCACGCCGTGTTCGCATCTTCATCGCGGAGAAGGGAATCGATATCCCGATGAACCCGGTCGACCTGGGCGCCAAGGAACAGTTCTCCGACTCCTACCGCGCAATCAATCCGCGCAGTCAGGTACCGGCGCTGGCTTTAGCCGATGGTCCCGTCATCACTGAAGTGCTCGCGATCTGGCGTTATCTGGAAGAGGCGTATCCACAATCCCCGCTACTGGGGACGACGGCCGAGTCAAAGGCTCTCGTCACCATGTGGGAACGCCGCGCAGAACTGGATGGCTTCGCACCGGTCATGGAGGGCGTGCGCAACGCGGTCGCCGGACTGAAGGGCCGCGCGCTCTCGGGCCCACACGCTTATGACCAGATTCCCGAACTGGTCGAGCGCAGCAAACAACGCGTGGCGAATTTTTTCTCCGACTTTAACGTTCGGCTCGAGACGGTCCGGTTCGTAGCCGGCGATGAATTCTCGGCAGCAGACATCACCACGCTGGTCACGGTCGACTTCGCAACCAACGCGCTGAAGATGCCGATCCCAGCAGAACACGCCGCATTTCGTCGATGGTACGACGAGGTCTCTGCCCGGCCGAGCGCTACCGCATAAAACCGTTGCGCCGGTCCTTGGCGACCGGCGCGTAACGGACCGAATACGCATTACCTGCTAAAGGAAAGATCATGGCTCACTTGTTCACATCGAAGAAAGTTGGCGCCTATACCCTCTCGCATCGTGTGGTCCTTGCACCGATGACCCGCCTGCGCACCATCCAGCCCGGCGACATCCCCAGCCCGATGATGGCCGACTTCTACGGCCAGCGCGCATCGAATGGCGGGCTCGAAATCATTGAAGGCGTCAGCATCTCGATCCCCGCACGCTCGTACCTGGGCGCCGCGAGCTTCTATCACGACGGGCAGATAGAAGGCTGGAAGGCCATCGCCAATGCTGTTCACGCCAAGGGTGGCCGCGCCTTCATGCAGCTCATCCACGGCGGCCGTCAAAGTCACGTCGAGATGACTGGCGGTGTTGATCCGGTCGCACCGTCTGTCGTCCCGTTCGACGGCGTCGCGCTGACCAAGGACGGATTCGTTCCGGCTTCACCGCATCGGGCGCTTGGCATTGAAGAGATTCCGGGCATTGTCGAAGAATTTCGCGTTGCAGCACAACGCGCGCTGGATGCAGGTTTCGATGGTGTCGAGCTTCACGGTGCGAACGGCTACCTGGTGGATCAGTTCATCCAGGACGGCACCAACAAGCGCACCGACGCTTACGGCGGCGGAATCGAAAACCGCGTCCGCTTCCTGCGCGAAACCGTTGAAGCCCTTATTTCCGTGTGGGGCGCGGATCGGGTCGGCGTGCGCATCTCGCCGTCAGGCGAATGGGGCGGCATCTCCGACAGCAATCCCGAAGCAACCTTCAGCTACGTCGCGAAGGTCCTCGACGAATACAAGATCGCGTATCTGCATGTGATCGAGCCGCGCATCAAGGGCGATGAAACGCTGCATGAAGGGCAAGCGCCCGTTGCAACGAAGTATCTGCGTGCGCACTTCTCCGGTCCAATCATCGCGGCCGGCGGTTTCGACGGCGACAGCGCCGAGGCGATCGTGGCATCCGGCGATGCAGACCTGGTCGCATTCGGCCGTCACTTCTCGTCGAATCCTGATTTGCCGTATCGTCTGGAGCACAAGCTGCCGCTCACACCGTATGTCCGCGCCGCGTTCTGGGGCGGCGATGAAAAGCATTACTCGGATTTTCCCGCTTATTTGCCTACTGTAGAAGTCGCAGAAGCCGTGTGAACCGGATGGCGCTTCGGCGCCGCGCTTGAACCCAGCTTGGACCCAGCTTGGACCCACTTACTCTGGAGAGTCTCATGTCACGCACCATCAAGTTTGCCAAAGCCGGCGGTCCCGAAGTCCTCGAATTCGTGGAGACAACAGTACCCGCTCCCGGTCCGACCGAAGTTCGCATCAACGTCAAGGCAATCGGCATCAATCGCGCCGAGGCGATGTGGCGCTCGGACGCGTATATCGAACCCGTCAAGTTCCCGGCCGGTCTTGGGTACGAAGCAGCGGGTATTGTCGATGCAGTGGGCAGCGACGTCACCGGCCTCGCGCCCGGCGACAAGGTCAGCCTGATTCCATCGTTCTCGATGAATCAGTACTTCACGTACGGCGAAGTCATCGTGGCGCCTGACTATGCAGTCGTCAAGCATCCGGAATCGCTTTCGTATGCCGAAGCGGCATCGGTCTGGATGATGTTCGTGACGGCTTACGGCGCGCTCATCGAAGATGCGAAAGTAGGCAAGGGCGATTTTGTCATCATCCCGGCAGCGTCGAGCAGCGTTGGACTCGCGGCGATCCAGATTGCCAACTACGCCGGCGCCACGTCCATCGCGACAACGCGCACGGCCGACAAGAAACAGCAGTTGCTCGATGCGGGCGCGGCGCACGTTATTGTCACGGACGAGACTGACCTGGTCGAAGAGGTCAAGCGAATCACGGACGGCCAGGGTGCGCGCGTGGTGTTCGACCCAGTCGGCGGTCCGAACTTCCCGAAGCTGATTTCCGCGCTGTCGTTCCAGGGCATTGCGTACATCTATGGCGCGCTTAGCGAGGGTGTGACGCCCCTGCCCGTGCTGGACATGATCGCCAAGATGATCACCGTCAAGGCTCACAACATCTGGCTGACGAGCGGAGACGCGACACGTCGGAAGGCTGCGGTGGAGTACGTGCTGAAGGGACTTGAGAGCGGCGCGCTCAAACCGGTGATTGATCGCACTTTCACGTTCGACGAAATTGTCGACGTGCATCGCTATCTGGAAACCAACGGCCAGTTCGGCAAGATCGTGGTGACCGTATAAGCAAAAGCGCCGCCGCCCGGTCGCGGGCGCTGGCACCCGATGAAGGGCCGTGCGATCGCAGGACTTGCTTTCGCGCTGGCCGACCAAGGAGCAAACGAAATGACCAACCATCCTGTTGTACTCATCACGGGCGCGCTGACCGGCATCGGTCGCGCCGCCGCCTTTGCATTCGCCCGCGAAAACGCGCGGATTGTGGTGTCGGGCCGCCGCGTTGAAGAAGGCCGGAAGCTCGCCGCCGAACTGAACGCACTCGGCGCGGAAGCTGAATTCTTTCAGGCAGATGTCCGCTTTGAAGACGATGTGCGCAATCTGGTCGACGGCGCAGTGGCCCGCTTCGGGCGGCTCGATGTAGCGGTCAACGCTGCGGGCGCTGAAGGCGAGTCGGCGCCCGTGATGGAGCAGACGCCCGAGCGCTACGCAGCCGTCTTCGATACCAATGTGCTCGGCACGCTGCTTGGCATGAAACACGAACTGCGCGTGATGACCGCGCAAGGCAGCGGCAGTATCGTCAATATCTCGTCGACAATGGGCGCGCGCGGCGCGGCAGGCGCGTCGATCTACGTGGCCAGCAAGCACGCGGTGGAGGGTCTTACGAAGTCTGCGGCGCTGGAGGCTGCGGCGTTCGGTGTACGGGTCAATGCCGTCGCCCCCGGTCCCGTGGAGACTGCAATGCTGAATCGCCTGACAGTAAATGCGGAACGCAAAGCGGCCTTTCTCGCGGCCGTCCCGCTCAAACGCGCTGGAACGCCTGAAGAAATCGCCGACGCCATTGTGTTCGTTTCGTCCGACAAGTCGAGCTTCATGACCGGCGAAGTCCTCAGGGTCAATGGCGGACGAACCGCGTCGTAATACCTTTGATATCCCCAGGAGATAACCGATGCTTTACGAAATCAGAACCTATACCTTCAAACCGTTGCGTGCCGCCGAATGGCTTGCGTTATACAAAAGCGAAGCCCTGCCGCTTCAGAAGGAATTCCTGGGCGAACTGATCGGCTTCTTCACCACCGAGATTGGCGACATCAGCCAGATCGTTCATATCTGGGCGTACAAGAGCCTGGACGATCGGCTCGAGCGCCGCGACAGGATGGCAGCCGACAGCCGCTGGCAAGCATTCGGCAGCAAGGTGAAAGAAAAGGACATTCTCGTCAGCATGGAGTCGCGGATCATGCGGCCCACGGATTTCTCGCCGCTGAAATAGTGTAACCAATCAAAGGAACACGCAGCCTTCAGGTTCGTCATGCGGACCGGTGGCGACGCCCTACATAGCGATGGTGAACAGCATGTCTACTCCGCTTTTCGATGATCTCCCCGCATCGCTCAAGAGCGTGCAAACCCGCCCTCTGTTCGTCATGCGACTAGATGTGAAACCGATTGTGATCGTCGGTGAAACGCCGGGGCCGTTTCGTCGCGTGGGAATTGTGCCGTCGGGGACATTTGCCGGCGAACGGCTGTCCGGCAAGGTGCTGGACGGCGGCAGCGACTGGCAAACCGTTCGCGGCGACGCAAGCACGACGCTCGACGTGCGCCTGATCCTGCAAACCGACGACGGCGTGAACCTGACGATGGCGTATCGCGGCGTACGTCACGGACCCGTTGACGTCATTCAACGACTGGAAAAAGGCGAGGAAGTCGACCCGGCGAGCTACTATTTCCGGATCAACCCCATGTTCGAAGCGCCCGCAGGAAAGTATGAGTGGCTGAACCGGATCATCGCCGTGGGGACGGGACACCGGTTCGCCTATGGGCCTGTTTACAGCGTTTTTGAAGTCCTGTAGCCGGTTCGCCGCCGGCTTCCTTCTTCCACAGAACCCGCAATGCTAGCCGGCGTGCGTTGACTGCGGCCACAGCGTGCGGCCGAAAAAGGTCAGCGTCCGGTCCCACGCCAGTTGCGACCAGACCGGATCGAACTGGGTCCTGGCAATACGGCCCGGGCCGACCGCTGTTTCGTTGGCGAACGCATGATGCGCAAGATAGCGATGAAACTCGACGTCGACCTTGGCCTCGGTCAGCTTGCTCTCCAGTGCGTCGACCGTTTCAGCCGGGAAGAACTCGTCCTGTGTGGCCCAGTGACCAAGCACGGGTGCCTTGATCTTCGATGCATCGACGTATTCGAGCGGCGGGAAGCCGTACCACACCGTCCCGGCGGATAGGTCAGGGACATGACAGAGGGCCAGCAGCGTGAGCGCGCCGCCCATGCAATAGCCGGTCACGCCGACCCGCTCCGACTGCGCCTTGAGGTACTTCACGGCACCCGCTATGTCCTGACCGGCAGCATCCGCGAAATCGAGTGCGCCCAGCAGGTGGCTGGCCTCTTCCTCTTCAACGGTGGTTTTTCCGCGAAATAGATCGGGAACCAGCGCCAGATAACCGGATTGCGCGAAGCGGTCTGCCACGCCGCGGATCTGGTCATTCAAGCCCCACCATTCCTGAATCACGACGATGGCAGGCGCGCCCTCCAGTTTCTGCGGTTTGGCCAAATAACCCTGAACGTCTTTCCCGTCAGGGCGTTGATAGGTGATCATGGATCCTGGTGACTGTTTCATGACATGGTCCTCGATTGGGCGGAACCGGTAGCATAGCGCCAGTGGCACGGGTACGCATACTGCGGTCAGTTGTCAATGAGCAAGGGCATTGCTCTCGCTGGCCGGATTGGTGACGCAACGGGCAATCCTCGCGATCCGCGCCCTAACAAAGCGTCGCAGGATGATCGCGCGGGGTTGCACCGTCAAGAGGAAAACCGGCTGAATGGATCGCGGACTAACGGTTGCCGAATACATCGCATTCCTTATTTTTATTAAATGCGGTCGTCATGCGATAGCGGCCACCGCAGTTTGAACGGCAATCAAGGCCCAGAAGCCGCAATACCATTTCGGATGACAACGTTGAGGCCCGGTTCACAGGTTACGCCTGCCGGTGCTACAGCAACTAAGATCGGGCGCCAAAGACCTCGTCAATTGAGCCGCGCCTTGATGAAATCGATGAACAAGCGGGTCCTGGCCGGCAAGAGCCGGGTATCGGTAATCGCGTGCACCTGGATCGGCGCAAGACTCCACTCCGGAAGTACCCGCCGTAGACGTCCCGACGCTACATCCTCGCGCGCAAGCTCCGTATCGAGCACGGCGATACCCACACCCGCCATCGCCAGCGCACGGCTCAGGCCGACACTGTTCATCCTGAAGCGCGACGCAATCATCACATTGACCACCTCGTCCCCGCGATGAAGGGTTCTCGACACGTCCCCCTGGCTCGTCGCCGCTTGCCCGATGCACAGCACGTGATGCGTCAGGTCGTCGGGATGGATCAGCGGCGCGGCGGCCTTGAGATAGTCGGGCGATGCATAGAGATAACGTGGCAACAGCGCGATCTGCCGTGCGACAAGCGTTGATGGCGTTGTCGGCGGCGGTCCCATGCGAATGGCGAGATCGAACGGATCGCTCTGCAAGTCCACGCGTCGCGGCGTCAGGTCGAATTCGAAACTGATGAGCGGATAAGCCTTCGCGAACTCGCTCAGGATCGGCGCGAGATAACCGGTCGCGAGATCGACCGGCATCGACACCCGCAGCGTGCCGCTTGGACGTTCCACTACATCGAGCAGGGATTCGTGCGCGATGCGTGCCTCTTCGACAATGCTCTGACACCGCTTGAAATACACCTCGCCCGCCGCGGTGAGTTCGACCTTGCGCGTCGAGCGATGAAGCAACTGGAGGCCAATCGTCTTTTCCAGTTCCGATATATGTCGCGACAGCGTTGAATTGGGCATATCCAGCGCTTCGGCCGCGCCCCTGAAGCTTTTGGTCCGGGCGACTTCCACGAATAACCGCATATAGCTCAACAGTTCCACGATGATTGCTCCACTGGTGGATCACTGTTTTCAAGTATAGCTATTTATCCCTTGGATGGATCAATGCAACATGTCTCTACACCTTCTCAATCAAGGAATCGACATGAACCCGCTCTTCAGCACTACCCGGATTGGCCGCTACACGCTTCGCAATCGCCTTGTCATGGCGCCGATGACCCGCTCACGCGCCGATGACACCACGGGCGTGCCCTCGCCCATGGCGGTGGACTACTACGGCCAGCGCGCCGACGCCGGCCTGATCATTACGGAAGGCACCTATCCCGCGCCGATGGGCAAAGGCTACGTGCGCACGCCGGGCATCCATTCCGAGGCGCAGATCGATGCCTGGAAGCATGTCACCGATGCGGTGCATGCCAAGGGCGGCCTTATCTTCCTGCAGCTCATGCACACCGGCCGCATCTCTCATCCGAGCCTGTTGCCGAACGGCGCGACGCCCGTCGCGCCTTCGGCAATCCGTCCCGCCGGCACGGTATTCACCGCGACGGGACCGCAAGAGTTTGTACAACCGCGCGCCCTTGAGACCGATGAGATAGCGGATATCGTCCAGGCGTATCGGCTTGCCACGCGCAACGCGCTGACTGCAGGCTTCGACGGCGTTGAATTGCATGCGGCCTCGGGGTATCTGCCCGAGCAGTTTTTGTCATCGGGAACGAACCAGCGGACCGATCTTTACGGCGGCTCGCTTACCAATCGCGCGCGCTTCATCCTGGAAGTATTGGGCGCGATGTCTCAGGAAGCGGGCAGCGACCGCGTCGGTATCAAGATCGCGCCTGAAATGGGCTTCAACGATGTAACCGATGCAACACCGCAGGAGACCTATCGTTATCTCGTGGAGCAACTTGCCGCGCTCAAGCTGGCGTATCTGCATGTGGCGAAGACCAAGAGCGAATTCGATTACCGCACGTTCCTTCGTCCGTTGTTCGGTGGCCCCTATCTGGCAGGCGGCGGACTGACCAGCGAGAGCGCGCAAACGCTGATCGAGCAGGACAACGCGGATGCAACCGTGTTTGGCAGCCTCTATCTCGCCAACCCGGATTTGCCACAGCGCTTTCTCGCCGATGCACCGTTCAACACCCCCGAGCGCGACACGTTTTATTCGCCCGGACCGACTGGATATATCGACTATCCGACACTGGAGAAAACTCAATGAACCGCGCTCTTCGTATCCACGCCTACGGCGGTCCTGACGCCGTGAAGATTGACAGCATCGCGATGCCGGCCGCCGCTTCAGGCGAGGTCGTGGTTCACGTCAAGGCCGCGGGAATCAACGGTCTCGACTGGAAGATCCGCGACGGCTGGTTGCAAAACGATTTCCCGTTGCCCCTCCTCGCGACACTCGGCGTTGAGCTCGCCGGCGAAGTGATTGAAGTCGGCGCCGGCGTGAGCGGGTTCGTTATCGGCGACCGGGTCATGGGGCCCGTGGGTGGAATCGGCGCCTATGCCGATTTCATAGCAATCGCCTCGAACACGCTGGTGAAAACGCCTGCCAGCCTGACCGACGAGCTTGCTGCGGCTATCCCCGTTGGGGCGCTGACCGCATGGCAGGCGTTGTTCGAAGCGGGAGAACTGAAACGCGGCCAGACCGTATTGATTCATGGCGCGGCCGGCGGCGTGGGGAGTTTCGCCGTCCAGTTCGCGCGCCGTGCCGGGGCGCGTGTCATAGCGACAGCTCAGGGCATCAACGCGGGTTATCTGCGTGGGTTGGGTGCGGATGAAGTCATCAACTATCGGACTTCGTCGTTCTGGGAGCGGACCAGGGACATCGATCTGGTGCTTGATCTGGTGGGCGGCTCGGCGCTCGCCAACTCGTGGCAAGTGATAACCGATGCGGGAAGAATCGTGAGCACGGCCGCGCCGGATATTGCAGCCCATACGCCAGCGGGCAAGCACGGTATCTGGTTTCAGATGCGACCCGATGCGGCCCAACTTGCAGAGATTGTGAGCCTGGTCGATCAAGGCGCGGTGAAAGTGGAAGTATCGGAAGCCGCTGGATTGAGCGACGCTGCCGCTGCGATCGAGCGCAACAAGACGGGACATGGACCGGGGAAAGCGGTGATCCTGTTTCAATGAATAATGACTTCGCTGTGGGGAGCCGCAGCGAAGTCATCCTTACCGATCAAGATGATCGTGGCTGGTCAAACCGTGCCCCCAATCCACGGCATCAAACCGCAGGTCATTGAGCCCCGAATTCACGTACGCGATGCCAGTTTTCATCGGCATGTCCTTCCGGGTTGCCCTCTTGTTGCCAGAGCACATACGCACGTTCGCTAAGGTGCTGGTGGGCGGCGCGTTGCCAATAGTCGTCGGCCCGCCCCTCAGGGCAACCATCCTGTTCCCACAAAAAGTAGGCGCGCATGCGGATGCCCTGCTCCAGACCCTGTCTCGTTTCCGAACTATTGTCCAGATCGTCGCCATAAGACGCCAGTTGACCACCTCGCCCCACGTGAACCCTTGCGCTCAAGCTTGGCAGTTCGGCATCGGGCACCAGGCGCCCGTGAGCCGCTGCCTCCAGTGCCTTTGCTTCGTATCGCGCATCATCAGGGGAATCATCCGCCTGCCCAAGCGTGACTGGGTAGGTATGAATAACCGTTCCGCTGCCGTCCAACACATCAATCAAGCGCTCCGCCATTGCCGTGCTCCCCAAGGGTGTTTGCCGAACCGTCGCTATCAAAGAACGAGGTAACCCGGATACAGACGCCGCGGAACCTCAGCCCTGTGCGGCTCGCCAATCACATCTGCTCATCTTCCACGATGGACCGGCGTTCCCTCGCCTTACATAAAGACGTTGCGCAAGGATCGATCCACGTGAACAAAATTCAGCATCAATCAGTCGGCGAACCCGGCCGAACCGCTCAGCGTGTCGGGTTTGCCACGCGGGCGGCTCTTCTCTTATTTCGCGGCGGTGGCTGCCAGCACGGGTGAATCAGCCGGCGCAGCCCAGCTACTGCGGCGCATGTGATGGATGATCAGCGGGACGCCGCCAAACACCACGATGCCAAGCGTCACCAGCCCGATGTACATGGCCGGCGAACCCACCGGCAACTGGTCGGGCGGGAAGAACGACACCACGAAGCTGAACACCACACCCGCGAGGCCCACGCCCGCAAAAATCCACATCCCCACGATCCCGCCTGGCACCGTGAACGGACGCTTGAGATCGGGCGCGGAATAGCGCAGTTTTATCGCTGCGGCATACATCAGCATGTAAGCGATCAAATACAGTGCAATAGTCATTGCCGAGATCAGGAAAAATGCGACCGATACATCCTTGATGACGAAGTAAAAGCACGACATCAGGGTAACGATCACCCCTTGCACCAGCAGGATATGGGTGGGCATCCCTTTTTTGTTCTTCGCCTGCAGCAGCGGCGGCAGTTCGCCTTCATGAGCCGTTTCAAGCAGTCCACGCGAAGGGCTGCCAAGCCACGCCAGCACCCCGCTTATGGCGCCCACGCCCACGAGCAGCGACAGCGCCGATACCAGCCACTGCATGTGCCAGATGTCCGTGATGACCGCGGCGAAGGTATCGAATACGCCGGACTGCAGCGAGATCTTTTCGTACGGAAGAATGCCGGCGATCGGCAGCGCACCAAGCGCAAAAATCAGGATCGAAATGATGGCGCCCAGACCAATTGCAGCAGGGTAGCCGCGGCTCGGGCTGCGCATGTCCATCACGTGCACGGCCTGGACCTCGACGCCGGCGAACAGCAACACGATACCGGCGAGAAACGCGATGGTGCCGAAGCCATGGATCGCGGGCCAATAACGCGCCTGACCCGCTTCCGAAAGCGCCGGGTCCTTCAGATGCTGCCAGCCGAGTGCGTGCCCCGTATAGATCCAGTACGCCAGCAACGCGAGCAATACAACCCCAGGAACGATCGTGCCGATAATGAACGTCCAGTTGGCGATCCGCGCGAAAACCTCCACGCCTTGCAGCACCACCCAGGTAGAAAGCCAATAGGCAACGATGCAAAACACGCCGACATAGACGCCATTGGTCGCCAGCTCCGGGCGGCCGATCGTATAAGCGATAGCCGCCGCACCGAACGTCAGCGCGACCGGATACCACACCACGTTTTGAATCCATTGCAGCCAGATGGCGAGGAAGCCCCACCGATTGCCGAATGCCTCACCCACCCACGTATATATTCCACCGCGCCGGTCGGCGAAAGCACCGCCAAGTTCGGCGGAGATCAGTGACGCCGGGATCAGGTAGAAGATCACGGTGAACGCGAGATAGACGAACATCGTCATCTCTTCCTTCGCGAGCAGCGGCAAGCCGCGCAAGCTGGTCACCACGGCGGCGGCCGTCATCAAGCCGATTGATGTGGCACTCAGGTAAGTGCCTTTTTTTGCTGTCGCAGTCATATCAGACTCCTGGTCGTTAAGCCGTCAACTAAGTCGTCAACTAAGCCGTCAATGTCAGTTATGGTGAAAGCTCGGTCCCGCCTTTGAGTTAGGCACCGGGTTTTCCAGCAGATGCGCGATTGCATTCTTGATGTCGTTCAGCAGCAGACCCGCCATGTCGCGCGTGATGCCCCGGCGAATCAGGATGCGCTGGACGATCGTTTCCTCACGGTCAGCGGGAAGCTCGTAGGAGGCGATTTGCCAGCCCCGCATGCGAACACGGTCCGACAAGTCGAAAAGCGAAAAACCGGCGGTATCGGGGTGGCGCAGCTTGTAGCAAACCGCGGGCAGCGCGCCGCGGCCGTCGTACACCATTTCTATGGGGCTGAGTTTGGCGAGGCCGTCTGCCAGGAATTGCGCCGTGTCGGCACATTCCTGCTGGATGCGCCTGTACCCCTCGTGGCCGAGCCGGAGCAACAAGTAATACTGCGCAATGATCTGCCCCGCCGGCCGCGAAAAATTGAGCGCGAACGTGGGCATGTTGCCGCCAAGATAGTCGACCATGAAGATCAGGTCGTCAGGCAGGTCCTTCACGCTACGCCATACGACCCAACCTACTCCGAGCGGCGCGAGACCATATTTATGGCCCGAGCTGTTAATGGATTTCACCCGTTCTATGCTGAAGTCCCATTCCAGATCCGGCTGAATGAAAGGCGCGATAAATCCGCCGCTGGCGGCGTCCACGTGGATGGGGATGTCCAGTCCAACATCTCGTTGCAACGCGTCCAGCGCGCCGGCGAGGGCCTTGACGGGCTCATAGACGCACGTGAAGGTAATGCCGAGCGTAGCGACCACGCCAATGGTGTTTTCATCGCAATAGGCGGCAAGCTGTTCCGGTTGCAGACCGAGCGAATCGCCGGCGAGAGGGACCTGCCTAAGTTCTACATCGAAATAACGGGCGAACTTGTCCCAGCACACTTGCACGGGTCCGCACACAATATTGGGCTTGTCGACCGGTTTGCCTTCAGCCAGGCGGCGCTTCTTCCATTGCCATTTGAGCGCAAGCCCACCCAGCATGCAGGCTTCGCTCGAACCCGTTGTGGAACATCCCGTTGTTTCCCACGAACGCGGCGCATGCCACAGATCGGCAAGCATATGAACGCAGCGTTTTTCAATCTCTGCGGTCTGCGGATATTCATCTTTATCGATCATGTTCTTATCGATCGACAAATCCATCAAGCGGCGGACTTCGTCGTCTGCATAGGTCGTGCAGAAAGTCGCCACGTTCTGACGCGAATTGCCATCCATGAAAAGTTCGTCGCGAACCAGATCAAACACCGCATGAGGCTCCGAGGGCAATTTCGGAATGCGATATTTCGGCAATGACGCGCCCGAGATAGTGGTTGAATACTCGTCATTGTTCGCTTCGGCGCTGCCGAGCGCGGGCTTAAGAAATGTCATTGATCATTCCGATGAGAAGAGTGAGCGGAGATGCGAGGCGTGCGGCGCTTGAAGCCAGGTGGCTTCGTCGCAAAGCCATGCGGTTGATCGCAGCCACGGAAACAAGAGGTGTCTTGCGGCTGTTCGGAGAGCCGGCAAAAGATCAGGTTTGCGGTTCAGGAGCAACCGCTTCGCGCGGCCTGATACCGTTATATGCCGCTGACTCAAACGATTATTGACCTGTGTCATTCGCACTACGTGCAGGTCTTTAATTACGGCTTTAATCCCGCCATTAATCCCTGAAGCCGGCTTTGATACATGCGCCTTGCGGGTGCTCTTATGCCCGCCGGATAGATACGCTCTGGCGCCACTTGAGTTCAGGTAGCAACGCCAGATTTAGTAGACGATTACATCGCGGGAATTATCATGGGCGCATCGGTATGGTCCTCCACGCCCTTGATGCCCGGCACCTTTTCAGCGGCAATGCACATGGCACGCGCTTGCTCGGGCGACGTGACAACACCCCATAGATGAACCGTGCCGTCATTCACAATGACGTTCTCGGCAGCCACGGCCCAACGGTGACCGCCAAGTTCCCGGATAACCGCTTCGCGCAAAGTCTCGTCGGGGTTCGGCGTGCTCACGCCAGCTTCCTTTGGAACGCTGGCCAACGCCTTCACCAGGTTTGCACGGCTAACAATTCCAAGCAGCTCTCCGTCGTACAACACCGGAACGCGCTTGATCCGATGCCGCTCCAGAAGGTCCGCTATCTCACTCACCAGCGTGGTCTCCTTGACGGTGATCACCTTGGGCGTCATGACGTCCTTGACCAGGCGCGCGTTCTCCTTGATATACGTTGCGGCAAGATTCTGCGTCGACGCGAAAAATTCAAGCCACCATGAGCGGCGCCGGGCTTGCGTGCCGATCTCGGCTCTATGGATGAGGTCGCCCTCGGTGAGCATGCCGAGCAAGCGGCCCTCGTCATCCACGACCGGTGCCCCGCTGATGTGATTATCGGCAAACAGGCGCGCGGCCTCTCGCACGGTTGTGCCGGGGCCCACGGTAATGACCTTCCTAGTCATGACATCGACTGCTCGCATGGTATTCCCCTCAATGTGATCGGGCGAGCGCCTGAACAAGGGTTGAACCACCCTCATGAGAGCTCGCCGCCATTAAGAATGCTAGTGAAGGATCGCGCGGCGGACATGATTCAGATCAACTGCGTTCAGATCAACCGTACTCAGGTCAACCGTGCCGCCATCAGAAACGCATGCCTACGCCAACGCCGACCACCAGCGGATCGATCTTGAGCGACCCAAGCGATGCACCGTCCGCCGTCGCGCTGGTGCGCATCCAGATTTTCTTAATGTCGAAGTTGACGAACAGATTGCGGGCGACCTGCACGTCGACACCCGCTTGCAGCGCGGGGCCGAAACTTGAGTTCTTGATCGATACGGGTGTATCTCCGGCGTGCAGCCCGTTGTTATAGAACAGCGTGTAGTTCACGCCCGCGCCAACGTAGGGGCGAACCTTGCCAGCAGAATTGAAATAATACTGAAGCAAGAGCGTGGGCGGCAGGACGTTCACGCCGCCAAGCGCCCCGGTGTTCGACGTTACCTGATGACGCGACGTGGCAAGAATCAACTCGACGCCAATACTCTGGCGCACCATATAAACAAAATCGAGTTCGGGAACAATGGCGTTGTTCACGCCCGTTCCGATGCTTCCCAGCGTGCCGCCCGCGGAGACACTGGGCTGGATGCTGATTGCCCTGACGCGCGCAAGAATGTCGCCCTGATCGGCCTGTGCCGGCAGGCATACCGCCGATAAAGCCGCGCTCAACAGCGCCGCTGCAAATAGTGAATGTTTTTCCACGGATTTTCCCCTTGTTTTTCCGGTCGCGAATGCGCTTTTCCGTATCGGCATTTTCCGAATGCGGCCGATACCGCGCCATGATGTGGATCAGCGAACCAGCAGAACAAGGGTGCGGCGTATTGCGTTTTCCGCGCGAATTGCATCGTTCGCTTCAATATCCGTATTGCCGGGCCCATTCCGTGCTACCTAACCGGCGTATCCCACCGTATCACAATCGATCGCAGGCAAACACCCCCTCCGCCAGCCCCGCGGTTCGTGCGTGGTGCAGGAGGCATTGACCAATGTCACGCGTCACGCTGAAGCTACCCGGGTGTGCGTTCAGATGCGTGTCGTGCAAGATGAATTCCGGCTGCGCATCGAGGATAATGGCAAAGGAACAACGCTCGATAACAATCGGGGAAAGAAGAATTTCGGACTGCTCGGCATACAGGAACGGGGCCGCCAGCTACATGGACGAATAACATTCGACAGCGCGCCGAACGACGGATTTCGAATCGGCATCTGTTTGCCCGTCGACGCTGTCAAGGCGAACCATGACTGCCACTAAGTCATTGCGCGCCGCCCTACAGATGAATCGTTTTCGCGCGCTTCAGGTCGATCCACACTACACCCTCGCGCAAGCCGTCGAGTACCGTCTCCCACTCGCGGGCAAAGATTTTCGAGTGCCGGAACTGATGCGTGAAATCACCCGCCGTGCCGCCATGGGCTACGTGCACTTCGCAGCAAAAACCGCCGTCGACCGGGATGCTATTGGTGGAAACGCTCCAGCCGTCCCCCGTCACTTGACCCGTCAGCGCCATATCATGTCTCCCTTACTCTCCACCCCCGACACCCCCCGACAACCGGACCATCGTCCCGTGCCGGCGCCGTCCAGCATCCTGGCCGGCAAGGCGGAACGCCTCCCGCTTTTTTACGCTTCGATAATCACCTTAAGCGCACGCGTATCGGCGGCCTGGGCGAAGGTCTCGTAGGCGTTGAGAACGTCGTTCAGCGCAAAGTGGTGGGTGATCAGCTTGCCCGCTTCCAGACGCCCGGAACGGACGGTCTTGAGCAGCATGGGCGTGCTGACGGTATCGACCAGTCGCGTCGTAATCGTGATGTTGCGGTCCCACAGCGATTCCATATGCAGATCGACTTTCACGCCGTGTACGCCCACATTGGCGATAGTGCCACCCGGCGCAATGATGGACTGGCATAGCTCGAAGCTGGCCGGCACACCAACCGCTTCGATCGCGCAATCCACGCCAATGCCACCGGTCAGCTTCTTGATTTCAGCCACCGGGTCGCCACTTGCATTGTTCACGCACGCGGTCGCGCCGAAGGTTCGGGCCACTTCCAGCCGGTTCGCATCGCGGTCGATCATGATGATCTGCGCCGGGGCGTAGAACTGCGCCGTGAGCAACGCGGCAAGGCCAATGGGACCCGAACCGACAATGGCAACCGTGCTGCCCGGCTGCACTTTTCCGTTCAGCACGCCGCATTCGAAACCGGTCGGAAGGATGTCCGAGAGCATGACCAGCGCGTCTTCATCGGCACCGGCGGGAATCGGATACAAGCTCGTTTCCGCATGCGGGATACGCACGTATTCGGCTTGCGTGCCGTCGATCTTGTTGCCGAGAATCCAGCCACCTGTCGTGCAATGGGAGTACATGCCACGGCGGCAATAATCACATTTTCCGCACGACGTGATGCAGGAAATAAGAACATGGTCGCCGGGTTTGAATGTCGAAACCGCGGCGCCTACCTGTTCGATGACACCCACGCCCTCGTGTCCCAGGATGCGGCCCGGTTCGCAGGTTGGAACATCGCCCTTCAGGATATGCAGGTCCGTACCGCAAATGGTCGTGCGCGTGACCTTGACGATTGCGTCCGTCGCCGAAAGGAGCTTCGGCATCGGCCGGTCGTCGAGGGATTTACTGCCGGGTCCGTGATACACGAGTGCCTTCATCGTCAATCTCCTTTTGTCTGGACATGCTTGGAAACGGGGCTTCCACGACAAAACTTTAGGCTTGGCGAACGCGGGCGCGGTTGACCTGTATCAACAGGTAAGAACATGCGTGCGGAAGCTCCTGCCGTGACTATCGCAGCATCGCATTGGCCGCGCTCAGGCCGCGCCGGGACGCGGCTCCTTGATCTGTATCAACGGGAAAAAAACGCGAACTCATAGACTTTTTGTAAGCGTCGGAGATCTGAACTGATTCCACGACCGAGTCTGGCGCAACGCCGCCGCTCACTGCGTCACTGTCACTGACGCCAACGACCCACCAACGGAGCATCTGCGATGAGCTATAAAAGCATCGTCGTTCAACTCGACATGAGCGCGCGCGCCCATCCACGCCTCGAATACGCTTTGCGTCTAGCCAGGCAATTCGACGCGCACCTGACCGGCGTGTTCTCGGCGTTTACTCCAGACCCGCGTTCTTTCTATGTCATGGCCGGCGTGGCGGACTATTACGAAGAGCACCGTAAAACCCGCCAGGAACGCCATGGCGCGCTCGAACGGATCTTTCACGCGGAATTGTTGCGCGCGGGTGTGACGGGGCAGTGGGTCGATCACCCTGATTCCGCGGACGAAGCGATTCCTCGCTATGCCCGTTACGCGGATCTGGTCGTGGCGGGGCAGGATGATCCGGACGATCCGGAATCATTTATCGCCGATCATTTCCCTGAAACGCTCGTCATGACCGCGGGCCGCCCTGTGCTGTTCATCCCCTACACCGGGGTGTTTCCGGCGCTTGGCGCGAACATCATGGTTGCGTGGAACGGCAGCCGCGAGTCGGCCCGCGCTGTCCACGACGCGATGCCGCTGCTGCAGGGCGCCGAAAGGGTCACCGTCGTCAGGCTCAACGAGTCGCAAGGCGACAACCGCATTCCAGGTGCCGACATCGCGCTCCTGCTGGCCCGGCACGGCGTCAAGGCCGAAGTCGCGGCAATCGACGGCGTCAACGACGTACCGATGGGCGACATGCTGATTTCGCGCGCGTCGGACCTGGGTGCCGACCTCATCGTCATGGGCGCGTATGGCCACTCGCGCTGGCAGGAACTCGTGATGGGCGGCGCGACGCGCACCATGCTGGAGTCCATGCCCGTACCCGTATTGATGTCGCATTGATGTTGCTTTAGAACCAGGTTTAGAACCAAGGAGATTCTTCATGTACAACCGCATTCTCGTTCCTATCGATGGCAGCGAAACATCAGAACACGCCCTCGACGCCGCCCTGGAACTCGCTCACGAACACGACGCGGAACTCAAGCCGGTTTATGTGGTGGACGTGCCGCAATTGATGTATTCGGGGCCAGCCTGCGACCCGTCGCTCGTACGCGAAGCGTTTGTCAAAGAGGGGGCGCTAGTGCTGGCCGACGCGGCCGCCAAGATGCTGCGCGCGGGTGTCAAAGGCTCGACGCTCGTTGTTGAAGTCGATCCTTTGGGTGACGATATTGCCCAAAGGATCACGGCCGCCGCGAAAGATTTCAGCGCCGATCTCGTGGTCATGGGCACGCACGGGCGGCGCGGCTGGCGCAGGCTCGTGCTGGGCAGCGTGGCCGAGCGTTTCTTGCGGATTTCGACCCGGCCAGTGCTGCTGGTACCGCTGAATTCCGCGGAAAAAAAGGAACCGCGCAAAGCGAGCAGCACGCCGGACGTTGCCGACGCGTCTTTATAAGCGTCTTTATCAGTAAGGGCGGGACCGTCCCGATCCGGCCCGACGCATGAGCGCCACATGAGCGCCGCCGGTCGGGCCGTTAGGGAATGCGCCAGAGCGCGAGTGCCGCACCGTGTTCATCGTCGCGCTGATCGTCACGAACGGTGAGGACCGGAACATGACTCGAACGCAAAACTGTTTCCGCGACGCTGCCGATCAAATGCCGGCGCGTGCCACGCGGTCCATGCGTCCCCATCACGATGAGATCCGCTTCGAACGCCTGGGCCGCTTGCATGAGGGCGCCCGGGATGCTTGCGCCGTGTGCATCAATGATCTGAGTAATGCAGCGTACCCCGCTGCGATCGCACAAGTCGCGCACATGATCGAGCTGCCAGTGCGCGCCGCTATCGGCCGCCTCGCCCGCCGCTTCTCCGGCCTCTTCTCCGATAACCCCACCCACGAGATCACAAAAGTCGTGCGAGACAACGCACGCCACCATCAACTCCGCATCGACGACCTGCGCCAGCTTGAGCGCCTCTTCAAGTGCAAGGCGCGCGCTGACGCTGCCGTCGAGCGCTACCAGAATTCGTTTGTACATGACCCGCTCCCCGGATGTCCTTCATGCTTCAGTGTCCGCGTGCAGGCCCGCCGGCCGCTTGATCCACATCAATTCGCGCGGCCGGGGGTATGCCGCACAAATCACGTCCGGCGCGGCACGGTATGATCCGCACAACCGCCCGACCCTGGCGGCACGCATTTCCCCTTCCCCGGAGACCCCATGTCCGCGCCACGGCGTAACACGGCATCGCAGACGGCATTGCAGCGCGGCGCCGGCCGACCGACCCGCGTAACCGGCATGGTTGGCATGGCCGGCGCCCTCCTGTTCACCGCGAGCGCCGCCTTCATGGCGTTCAGGCGCCACGGCGCGAAGGCCGCGAAAGCCGCAAACGCCGCGACACCGGCTTCAACACGCCTTGACGAAGCGCGACTGCGCGGCATCATCCGCTCGTCGATGGAGGCGATCATTACCATCGACGAAAACCAGCGAATCGTCATGTTCAACCCAATGGCGGAACGTCTGTTCGACTGCCCGGCCGCCGACGCGCTCGGTACCTCCCTTGCCCGCTTCGTTCCCGAGCGCTTTCGCGCCGGTCACGAAGCGCACGTGCGCCAGTTCGGCGTCACCGGCGTGTCCGACCGGCAAATGGGCGGGCGGCGCATCCTGTACGGCCTGCGCGCGACCGGGGGTGAGTTCCCGCTCGAAGCATCGATCTCCCAATTCGGCGATGAAACCGGCAAGCTTTACACGGTGATGCTGCGCGACATCAGCGCGCAAGTCGACGCTGAACGCTCGCTGCAGCGCTCGCACGAGGAACTGCGGGAGCTCTCCGCGAATTTGCTGAGTATCCGCGAGGAAGAAAAGTCCCGTATTGCAAGGGAGTTGCATGACGACCTGGGCCAGCAATTGACCGCGCTGAAAATGGATATCTCCTCGCTCGAACTTAGCCCCGGAACGGACGCCGAGGCGCGCGCGCAATTGCGCGGCATGCAGCGCCTGATCGACGCAACCGTCGCCTCGATGCGCCGGATAGCCGCCGACCTGCGCCCGGTGATGCTCGATGACCTGGGCCTGGTCCCGGCCATCGACTGGCTGGCGATCGACTTTACGAACCGCTACGGCATTGACGTCGAGCGGCGGATCGACGCGAGGCACACCATTTTCAGCCGCGACGGCGCAACCGCCGTGTTCCGGATCGTGCAGGAGGCGCTGACCAATGTGGCGCGTCATGCGCAAGCTACCCATGTCAATCTGGCGTTGTATCTGGAAGGTGAGCGCTGCATCCTGCGCATTGCCGACGACGGCATAGGCGCACATGAGCGTGCCGACGCCGGGCGCAAGTCGTTTGGTCTTATCGGCATCCGCGAGCGGGCGCACGGGCTGGACGGGTCGGTCTCGATCGAGTCCGGCATCGGACAAGGGTTTGCTGTGACCGTGACATTCCCGCTGGCGACCTTGCAACAGGACGAGCCTTTCTCCAGCAATCCAGAAAACACCGAGGAAGAACCGCTGCAATGACCCGAGTATTGATCGCCGATGACCACGCCCTCGTGCGCGACGGACTACGCCATATCCTGCTCAGCGCGAACGGCCTGGAGGTCGCTGGTGAAGCCAGCGACGGCGCTTCCACCATGGCGATGATCCGTGCCACCCCGGCGGACGTGCTGGTCCTCGACCTGTCGATGCCCGGCAGGAACGGCGTCGAACTGCTCAAACAGATCAAGGACGAGAAACCGTCGCTGCGCATCCTGGTCCTGACGATGCATGCTGAACAGCAATACGCGGTGCGTGCGTTCAAGGCGGGGGCATCGGGGTATCTGACCAAGGAAAGCGCGAGCGCTGAACTGGTCACGGCCGTGAGCAAAGTCGCGGCAGGCGGCGTGTACGTCAGCCTCGCGATGGCCGAGCGGCTCGCACAAAGCCTGAACGATCCGGCCGACGACCTGCCGCACCGGCGGCTTTCCGACCGCGAATTCGAAGTATTCCGGCGGATCGCGGCGGGTGAAACGATCACGCAAATCGCCCAGGCGCTGTCGGTGAGCGCCAAGACGGTCAGCACGTACAAAACGCGCATCCTCGAAAAAATGCAGATGCCGCACGACACAGCGCTGGTCCGCTATGCCATGCGCCACAAGCTCTTCGACGACGACTGCGACGCCTGAAAGATCGCCTAAAAACGCGCCTGAAAGCCCGAATACCCCCGCCCAATACGCTTGGCGCCAAGCGTGTAGTCCGATCCCTACAGCCCTTCCAAAACCCCTACATCATGTCTGGCCGCTCGCCGATTTTATTTTGAGATAGCCTCGAACATACTTCGAGGCATGAACTCAAACGGTTGCGCTCCATGCTGAAGATCTTCCTCGTCGATGACTCGGGCCTTGTGCGCCGCCGCCTCTCTGCCCTGATTGGCGCGCTGGACAGTGTGGTGATCGTGGGCGAGTCCGAAGAAGCGGACTCGGCGCTGGGGTGTATCCGCATGACCCGCGCCGATCTCGTGATCGTTGACCCGCATCTGGCGGGTGGCAGCGGCATGGAGATCGTTGAATCACTGGCGCGCGCCACGTCGCCTGTCCTGACCATGGTGTTGACCAATCATTCTGGACCGGCATTTCGTGCTGCTTGCCAGCGCGCCGGCGCAAGCTATTTCTTCGACAAGACCGGCGAGTACGAACTGGCCCGCGACACCATCGTGCGACTGGCCAATAAGCACCGCCGCGAGCGCATACGCTGCGAGCCGGCATGACCGTCTCTCACTCGTTGCGCGCCCGATCCGCACAGCTCCTCAGTCCATCCATTCAGTGATCGTCCGACTCTTCTGGAGACAGGCATGACCTCAGCTATCGCTTGCGCGCCCGCCGCTTCAACCTCGACGCCTTTTGCTTATCTGGCACGCTCCTCCACCACGAGTTCGCCGCCACCGGGCGCTCGTGCGGACACGAACTGCTCCGCTTGTTCGTTGCACTCCATCTGCATGCCGCCTCTCCTGAGCGCGACGGAGCTGGCGCGGCTCGACGCGATTGTCTGCTCCACGCGGCTTGTACGACGCGGCGAGACGCTATACCGCGCCGGCGACAAGTTCAAAAGCATCTATGCCGTGCGTGTCGGTTGCTTCAAGACGGTCATCACGCATCGCGACGGCCACGAGCAGGTCACCGGGTTTCATATTGCGGGCGAACCGCTCGGACTCGACGGCGTATGCTCCGATGAACAAAATTGCGATGCGATCGCGCTCGAGGACAGCAAGGTGTGTGTCATCCCGTTCGACTTGCTGGAGGACCTTTGCCACGACGTTAAAGCCATGCAGCAGCATGTGCATCGCATGATGAGCGGCGAGATCGTGCGTGAATCCGGGCTCATGATGATGCTCGGCACCATGACCGCCCAGCAGCGCGTTGCTGCGTTCCTGCTCAACCTGTCGTCGAGAATGAAAACGCGGGGTTACTCTTCCGCGGAATTCAATCTGCGGATGACGCGTGAAGAGATCGGCAGCTATCTCGGGCTGAAACTCGAGACCGTGAGCCGGATGTTCTCCAAGCTGCAGCACGCAGGGGTGATCGATACAAACGGCAAGCAGGTACACATTCTCGACAGCGAGAAGCTTGCAGGGGTTTGATCGAAGCAAACGGACATGCCCATGGGGTTTCATATCGACCCTGCCGCTTTCGGCGATGCTGGTCGTGCTGGCAGCCGTGCCGCTGATGGACGATCTGATCACGCGGCGTAGGTGAAGCCATGGCGCTGACCTGTCCGCTTGACTTGTATCAATGAGATATCCACTGGACATCTCATAGTCGGATAACGTCGGATAGCGGTCTCGCTTTTTCGGCAAGCGCACGGGGTGGCCATCCTGCTGCGTCATGGGGTCATCAAGAGCCCTTCATCAAGACCCCTTGTCAACCGACGATCCATGATTAAAGCGAGGAGACCATGTCTACCATCGAATCAACCTCTCTCGTCCCTGCCCAGGAGATTGCTCCGGCAGGCCGCAGCGCGATTGAAAGCATGGACGCTTATCGCGCACTCGTGGCTGAGGCAGGCCAGGATCACGAAGCGTTCTGGGCGCGCCTTGCGCGTGAGCATTTGACCTGGCGCCGTCCGTTCACGCAGATTCTCGACGACCGGAATGCGCCGTTCTACAAGTGGTTCGAAGACGGCGAACTGAATGCGTCGTACAACTGCCTCGACCGCAATCTGGCCGCCGGCAATGCGAACAAGACCGCGATCATCTTCGAGTCCGACGACGGCCAGGTTTCGAACATCACGTATCAGGCGTTGTATCACCGGGTATGCCGGCTCGCGAATGCACTGCGGGCACGCGGCGTGAAGAAAGGCGATCGCATCGTCATCTATCTGCCGATGTCAGTCGAAGGGGTTGTCGCGATGCAGGCCTGCGCGCGCATCGGCGCACCGCATTGCGTCGTGTTCGGCGGCTTTTCCGCGAAGTCGCTGCATGAGCGCATAACGAATGTTGGCGCGGTAGCAATCATCACCGCCGACGAGCAGGTTCGCGGCGGCAAGACACTGCCGCTGAAGAGCATTGTGGACGAGGCGCTTGCGATGGACGGCACCGACGCCGTGAAGACCGTCGCCATCTATCGGCGCACGGGTGGACGGATTCCCTGGATCGGCGGCCGCGATGCATGGCTGCATGAACTGGAGCACGCACAGCCGGATACCTGCGAGCCCGAATGGGTGAGCGCCGAGCATCCACTGTTCGTGTTGTATACGTCCGGGTCCACCGGCGCGCCGAAGGGTGTGCAGCACAGCACCGGAGGCTATCTGCTGTGGGCTGCGGTCACCATGAAGTGGACCTTCGATATCAAGCCTGACGATGTCTTCTGGTGTACCGCCGACATCGGCTGGATCACGGGGCATACGTACATTTGTTATGGGCCGACCGCCGTTGGCGCGACCCAGATCATTTTCGAAGGCGTGCCAACCTATCCGAACGCGGGCCGTTTCTGGGACATGATCGAGCGCCACAAGGCGACGATTTTCTACACCGCGCCAACCGCCATCCGGTCCCTCATCAAGAGCGCTGAAGCGGATCGCGCGGTGCATCCGGAAAGTTTCGACCTGAGCACGTTGCGCATCCTCGGCACGGTCGGTGAACCCATCAACCCCAGCGCGTGGACATGGTATTCGGAGCAGGTCGGCGGCGGGCGGTGCCCCGTGCTCGATACGTTCTGGCAGACCGAAACAGGTGGTCACATGATCACGCCGTTGCCGGGCGTTACCCCACTCGTGCCTGGTTCCTGCACGCTGCCGCTGCCCGGCATAGATGCCGCGATCGTCGATGAAACCGGCAACGAGGTCCCGAACGGGCAAGGCGGAGTGCTGGTCATCCGCAAGCCCTGGCCGTCGATGATCCGCACCGTCTGGGGCAACCCGGAGCGCTTTCGCAAAGGCTATTACCCCGACGAACTGGGAGGCAATCTGTATCTCGCCGGAGATGGTGCGATTCGCGACCCCGACACCGGCTATTTCACGATCACCGGCCGCATTGACGATGTGCTCAATGTATCGGGTCACCGCATGGGCACGATGGAAATAGAGTCGGCCCTGGCGTCTTGCCCGCTGGTCGCCGAAGCGGCGGTCGTTGGCCGCCCCGATGAAACCTTCGGGGAAGCCATCGTTGCATTCGTCGTGTTGAAAGGCCCACGGCCCGCCGGTGCCGACGTGAAACGTATCGCCAACGAATTGCGCGCATGGGTCGGCAAGGAGATCGGCCCGATTGCAAAACCGAAGGAAATCCGCTTCGGCGATGCGATGCCGAAAACGCGCTCCGGAAAGGTCGTGCGCCGGATGTTGCGCTCGGTCGCGAGGGGCGAAGTGGTTTCGCAAGACACGTCGACCATTGAAAATCCGCAGGTGATCGCGCAGTTCGCCGACCCTGCGTAAGGTGTCGTGAGCGCCATGACCGGCATGGGCGGCACGGTGCCCATGCCGGTCGCATGCCCCTCCATGCGCTTGATTCAAATCAACCGTCCGGGCGTGCCTGTGGATACAGTTGACTCTCGCCGGCGCTATTCATCCTATGTTGGCAGCAGTCCAGATGCGCTTCGTGTTCGGACCGCCACGCGCACTTCACATTGACGGCAAACAACGGGACGCACGCGCTTTTCAGTTGCGTGACGGCAGCCCGCCTGAAGGAAGCAAATTGAATACTCGCTACCCAGTCGCCACCCTTGACAACCCTCCACCAACGGGCGGCTTGGAGAAGGCAGGCCCGGTCGAGCCGCTGCCAAGCCTCGTCGGCCAGACGAGTGTCGAGCCCGCGCTTGCTGGCCCGGTTGATGGACCGCAGGGCCGCGTTGTCGCCGTACGGGGTGCGATCGTGGATGTCGCTTTCGATAACGCTCCGTTGCCGCTGATCGAAGAGTCGCTTTCCATCTTCACCGATCGCGGACCACCGATCATCGCGGAAGTGCAGGCTCATCTGGATGAACGCACGGTGCGCGCGCTGGCGTTGCAGTCAACCAACGGGCTGAATCGCGGGACAACCGTGCGTGCATCTGGCGGGCCGATCCTCGTGCCGGTGGGGGAAGCCATGCTCGGACGTCTGATCGATGTCACCGGCACGCCGGGAGACCGCGGCGCATCTTTCGCCGACGACGTCCCGCGCCGCCCGATTCATCGCGCCCCGCCGCCGTTTGCGTCGCAGAGCGCGGCCACCGAGATCTTCTGGACCGGGATCAAGGTCATCGACTTGTTGACCCCGCTTGCACAGGGCGGCAAGGCCGCGACCTTCGGCGGCGCCGGGGTGGGTAAAACCGTGCTCGTGATGGAGCTTATCCATGCAATGGTCGAACGCTATAAAGGCATCTCGGTGTTCGCCGGGGTCGGCGAGCGTTCAAGGGAAGGCCACGAGATGCTGCTCGACATGCGCAATTCCGGCGTGCTGCCGCGTACCGTGCTGGTCTATGGCCAGATGAACGAGCCGCCCGGCGCGCGCTGGCGGGTGCCGTTGACCGCGCTCACCGTCGCCGAATACTTTCGCGATGAACGTCACCAGAATGTGCTGCTGCTGATGGACAACGTTTTCCGGTTTGTCCAGGCCGGCGCGGAAGTTTCAGGCCTGCTCGGACGGCTGCCGTCGCGGGTTGGTTATCAGCCGACGCTCGCAAGCGAAGTCGCCGCGCTGCAGGAGCGGATTGTGTCCGTTGGCGGCGTGTCGGTTACCGCGATCGAAGCCGTCTACGTCCCCGCCGACGACTTCACCGACCCGGCTGTGACCACCATCGCCGCGCACGTGGACAGCATGATCGTCCTGTCCCGTTCGATGGCCGCCGAGGGCATGTATCCGGCCATCGATCCGATCGCTTCGTCGTCCATCCTGCTCGACCCCGCTTTCGTCGGCGACGAGCATGCTGCGGTCGCCATCGAAGTGCGCAAGACCATCGAACATTATCGGGAACTGCAGGACGTGATCTCGTTGCTCGGTGTCGAGGAACTCGGCGTGGACGATCGTCGCATCGTTGGACGGGCTCGCCGCCTGCAGCGCTTCCTGAGCCAGCCATTCACCGTCACGGAGGCGTTTACAGGCGTGCCCGGCCGCTCCGTCGCGGTTGCCGATACCATCGCCGGCTGCAAGGCGATCCTCGCCGGCGAGTGCGACACCTGGCAGGAAAGCTCGCTCTACATGATCGGCACACTCGATGAAGCCCGCACTCGCGAAGCGGCGTCGTCAACGCCGCCTGAGAACGCGAACATCAAGACCGCAGCGGGGCATGTCGAACCATGAGCGCGCTCCTGCATTTGACTATCGCCACGCCAGCGCGCGTGCTGTTCGACAGCACCGAAGTCGTCGCGCTGCGCGCCGAGGACGCTACCGGCAGTTTCGGCATTCTGCCCGGCCACGCAGCGTTCCTGACCGTGCTCGCGCCGTCCGTGCTTCGATGGCACGAGGCTGACGGCATCGAACAGTTTTGCGCCGTGAAGGAAGGCGTGCTGCGCGTGTCAGGCGGACACGAGATATCGATTGCGTGCCGCGAAGGCGTGATGGGAACGAGCGGCACATCACTCGAGGTACTTGAGGCGCAAGTCGATGCCGCGCGCGCGGCGCAGCTCGATACAGTGCGGCGTGCCCGCGTAGACGAAACACGTCTTCATGCGCAAGCCGTGCGGCAGTTATTGCGGTATCTGCGTCCGAGCGCGGGACCGGCGGACGGAGCAGGACCGTGACTCAGCCCTCGCCTGACGATATCGATTCCAAGCGTGACGCCGACCGCATGGCGCATGCCGCACGGCAAGCCGTGCGGCGCGAACGTGAGGCGCGGGAAGAGCCGGAACCATCGCTTGGAACCCGCCTCGGTCAGATCGGCATTCTCGGCTGGACCATCGTCGTGCCGACGCTGCTTGGGCTGGTGATCGGCCACTGGCTCGACCGGTACTTCAACACCGGCGTGTTTTTCTCGGCGCCGTTATTAATGGCAGGTGCCGCCGTCGGACTGTGGTCTGCGTGGAAGTGGATGCATCGGCAAACCCGGGGAGATCGGCAATGACACATCACTTACCACTCGCAGCCCAGATCGTGATTGGTGTGAGTGTCGGCCTCGCGGCCGGCGCGCTCCACTTCGCCACCTTGCGCTGGAACGTCCGGTTGCTGATCGCCGGCACGCCGGCCAAGGCAATCGGCCTGCAACTCTTGCGCCTCGCCGGGGTGGCGGTTTTATTCGGTGTCCTGGCGAAACTGGGCGCGTGGCCGTTGCTATGCGGCGCGGCCGGGTTGCTGCTGGCGCGCGGCTTTGTTCTGCGACGCGTCCAGGTGACGCCATGATCGCCTCGCCGCTCGTCACTGCCACCCTGTTCCATATCGGACCGATCGACGTATCATCGCCGGTCGTGGCGACGTGGGTCATCATGGCCCTGCTCGCTGGCGGCGCCGCGTGGTACACGCGCCGCTTGTCGCTCACGCCATCGAAAGTACAGACGGTGCTCGAACTGCTGGTCAGCACAATAGACGACCAGATTCGCGACACCATGCAAGCCGAGCCCGAGCGTTATCGCTCGCTGGTCGGCACGCTCTTTCTGTTCATTCTGGTCAGCAACTGGTCTTCACTCCTGCCCGGTGTCGAGCCCCCTACCGCTCACGTGGAAACCGATGCCGCGCTGGCCCTGATCGTATTCTTCGCAACCATTTTCTACGGCATCCGCACACGCGGCCTGGGCCGTTACCTCGCCACCTTTGCCGAACCCACGTGGATCATGATCCCGCTCAACGTGGTCGAGCAGATCACGCGGACCTTCTCGCTGGTCGTGCGTCTGTTCGGCAATGTGATGAGCGGTGTCTTCGTCGTCGGCATCGTACTGTCGCTCGCCGGACTGCTGGTCCCCATCCCGTTGATGGCGCTCGACCTTCTGACCGGCGCGGTGCAGGCGTACATCTTCACGGTTCTCGCGATGGTCTTCATTGGCGCCGCGCTAGCCGAAAACTCCACAAAAACTTCCAGCAAAGAGGCAGGCCAGCAATGAACAATCTAATCCAGGTGGTGAGCATTCTCGCGGCAGCGCTTGCCGTCTCGTTCGGCGCAATAGGACCGGCGCTCGGCGAAGGCCGCGCGGTTGCCGCCGCGATGGACGCGCTCGCCCGGCAGCCGGAATCGGCCGGCACGATTTCGCGCACGCTGTTCGTCGGCCTGGCGATGATCGAAACCATGGCGATCTACTGCCTCGTGATCGCCCTGCTCGTGTTGTTCGCCAATCCGTTCGTGAAGTGAGCACGCGCTGATCATGCACATCGACTGGTGGACTCTACTGCTACAGACCGTCAACGCGCTGGTGCTCGTCTGGTTGCTGGCGCGCTTTCTGTTTCGCCCAGTGGCGAAGATAGTGGCGGAGCGCCAGCATGCAGCCGCGGCGCTGATGGCCGATGCCACCGCAGCCAAAGCCGCAGCGCTCGGTGAGCAGCAAAAGGCCGCTGCTGACAGCGCTGAACTTGCCGCGCAGCGCGCGCATCTGCTCGAAGCGGCGACGGCCGAAGCCGCGCAGCTCAAGACGTCGCTCGAGAACGCCGCACGCACCGACGCGGAACAGATGCGCACGGCTGCACAGACCGCAATCGATGCCAGCCGCCGCGAAGCGGCCGCAGCCGACTCGGATCGCGCGTCGCAATTCGCACTCGATGTCACGGCGCGGCTACTCGATCGCCTGCCCGCCGAGGCACGGATCGCGGGGTTCATCGATGGACTCGCGCGTGAGCTTGCCGCGCTGCCCGAGGCTACCCGGGCACAACTGACCGGCGACGATGAACCAGTCCACCTGATCGTGCCTCGCGCCCTCACCGGCGATGAACTGGCGACATGTCAGACTGCGCTTACGCAGGCGCTCGGTCATCCGTTGCAGGTTCAGGTCACAGTCGATCCCGCCGTGATTGCAGGACTTGAACTGGAAGCGCCGCACGCACTCGTGCGCAACAGTTTTCGCCACGATCTCGCCGGCCTGAAAATGGAACTCCTCAGCTCATGACACTCATTAAAACCGACCTCGCTATAGGAGACAACGCAGGAGACAACGACTGGCTCGCCAGCAGTCGCGCCGCCCTCGCACGCGCTCAGTTTGCCCCGCAGGCGGAAACCGTCGGCCGCGTTGAACACGTGTCCGACGGCATTGCCTCGGTCTCCGGCCTGCCCGATGTGCGCTTGAACGAACTGCTGCGCTTCGAGGGTGGCCGCTTCGGCTTTGCGCTCACACTGGACGCCGATGCTATCGGCGCGGTCCTGCTCGACGACGGCGATGCGATTTCCGCCGGTTCCCGCGTCACTGGAACGGGCCAAGTGGTGGAAGTGCCGGTCGGTCCCGGACTGCTCGGACGTGTGGTCGATCCGCTCGGCAGGCCACTCGACAACGACGAACCCGTGCCCGCCGAGAAGCACTTGCCGATCGAGCGGCCGGCGCCTTCCATCATCGACCGGGATCTGGTCGCGCAACCGGTCGCCACCGGCATCCTGCTGATCGACGCGTTGTTTGCAATCGGCCGTGGCCAGCGCGAGCTGATCATCGGGGACCGGGCGACCGGCAAGACCTCGATTGCCATCGACACGATCGTGAACCAGAAGCACACCGACATGATCTGCGTGTACGTGGCGATCGGTCAGCGTGCTACCGCCGTGCAGAGGGTAATCGATGCCGTGCGCCGCCACGGCGCGCCCGAGCGATGCGTATTCGTGGTCGCGTCGGCGGCAGCTTCCCCGGGCTTGCAATGGATCGCGCCGTTCAGCGGTTTCTCCATCGCAGAATATTTTCGTGATCGCGGGCAACATGCGCTCATCGTGATCGACGACCTGAGCAAGCATGCCGCCACACATCGCGAACTCGCCCTGCTCACGCGCGAACCGCCCGGCCGCGAAGCGTATCCCGGCGATATCTTCTATCTGCACGCCCGGTTGCTGGAGCGCGCGGCGAAACTGTCCAAGGAACTGGGCGGCGGATCGCTCACCGCGTTGCCGGTCGCGGAGACCGATGCCGGCAATTTGTCCGCTTACATTCCCACCAACCTGATCTCGATTACCGATGGGCAGATCATGCTCGACGCCGCGCTTTTCGCTGCTAATCAGCGCCCCGCCGTGGATGTCGGCCTGAGCGTGAGCCGGGTCGGCGGCAAGGCTCAATTGCCCGCGTTGAGGAAAGTTTCAGGGCGTCTGCGGCTAGATTATTCGCAATTCCTTGAGCTTGAAATGTTCACGCGTTTTGGCGGCGCGATGGAGCCGAGAGTGAAGGCGCAAGTGGATCGGGGCCAGCGCATTCGCGCGTTGATCACGCAGCCGCGTTTTGCGCCGCTGCGCCCCGTCGATGAAATCGCGCTGCTGGCCGCGCTCGCCGATGGCGTGTTTGACGCGTTGCCAGTCAGTTGCATTGCGGCGGTTCGCACCCGTCTTGCAGGACATCTGGATGCGCACGGCGGCCCTGCGGCGAGCGCCGCGCTTGTTGCCACAGGGACGCTCGATGAGGCCACGTTGAGCGGACTGGTCGCAGCCGTGCGCGACCTTGCAGTACAAGTAAGCGCAACGCCTCCGGCCGAGGGCAAGCCGGAAACCAAGCCCGAGGCCGCACCGACATGAGCAATAAACTCAGCGAAGTTCAGGCGCGCATGAATGGCGTACACGGGCTTGAATCCGTGGTCGGCGCAATGCGTGGGATCGCTGCTGCGCGCTCGCGTGAAGCGCGCAGCCGTCTGGACGGCATTCGGGCGTGCGCGCGGATAGTCAGCGCGGCGATTGGCGACGCGCTGCTGCTGATCGACGATCATGCATCGCACGAAACCGCGGCCCCGGATCGGGATGCAAAGCACGATGCGTCCGTGGTGATAGTCCTGTGCGCGGAACAGGGGTTTGTCGGCACGTTCAACGAGCACGTGATCGACGCGGCGCTTGCATCGAGTACTGCGTACGCTCGGACGGAATACCTGCTGCTTGGCGACCGCGGGATCGTGGCGGCGACGGAACGCGGGCTGAACGTCGGCTGGTCTGCGCCCATGATCACGCATGCCGACGAAGTACCTGCACTCGCCGATCGCCTCACCGGTGTTTTGTTCCAGCGCCTGGTCGCCGGGCGGACGACTCGCGTGAGCGTGATCCACGCAACACCGAACCCGACGGCCAGTGTCCAGACCGTGGAGCAGACCCTGTTGCCGTTCGACTACGAGCGCTTTTCGGGTACGTCACCGGCAACCCCGCGCCGTAATCCGCCGCTCATTAATCTTGCGCCGCAGCGCCTGTTATCGCAGCTCGCGGAGGAATACATCTTCGCGCAGCTTTGCGAGGCCATCATGCTGTCGTTCGCCGCAGAAAACGAAGCGCGCATGCGGGCGATGATCGCTGCACGCACGAACGTGCATGACAAGCTCGAAGCATTGACCGGCGACTTTCGCCGGCTGAGGCAAGAGGAAATCACGTCGGAGATCGTGGAGCTTTCCGCAGGAAGCATCGCCGCCGACAGACCTTCAAAAAAGACGCGCCCTGAACCGACCCGGCACTGCGGGAACGGCTCCGTCCCCTCCTTCTGACACCACCGAGCCATCATGGACGAGCCTTCCCAGGAATACGATGCAGAGGACCGCGATCCGGTAATCGGCCCGACCAAACCCCATTTGCTCGGCGTGCTGGGGCCGGGCCTGATCACAGGCGCCTCCGACGACGACCCTAGCGGCATCGCCACCTACAGTCAGGTAGGCGCGGCCTTCGGCTATGGATTGTCGTGGACGCTGTTGTTCAGCTACCCGCTGATGGTTTCCATCCAGATGATCAGTGCGCGCATCGGGCGCACGACGGGACACGGCATTGCAGGCGTGCTTCGTATGCACTACTCCACGTGGCTGCTGCAGTGGATCGTGGCGCTTCTGCTGATTGCGAACATAGTCAATCTGGGCGCGGACCTGGGGGCGATGGCGGATGCCCTTGCGCTCTTGTTGCCCGGTCCCAAGTGGCTCTATGTGCTGCTGTTCTCGGTGATTTGCGTCTCGATGCAGCTCTTGCTGCAATACACCCGCTACGTAGCGGTGCTGAAGTGGTTCACGCTGTCGCTATTTGCGTATTTCGCCGTGCTGGCGGTGGCCCACGTCAATTGGGGCCAACTCGCCAGCAACCTCTTCTTGCCGCGTCCGGTGTGGACATCGGCGTATCTCACTGCCGTCGTAGCGGTGTTCGGCACCACGATCAGCCCCTACCTGTTCTTCTGGCAATCCGATGAGGAAGTCGAGGACATGCGCGTGCATCCGCGGCGGCTCGATCTATTCGATTCACCCGAGCAAGGTCCCAAGGCGCTCCGCCGTATCGAGGTCGACACGCTTGCCGGCATGGGATTGTCCAACCTGGTCGCGCTTGCCATCCTGGCGACCACGGCGGCGACCCTCCATGCGGGCGGTATCGTCGATATTGAAACTTCAGCGCAAGCGGCCCAGGCTTTGAGGCCGATAGCCGGCCCGTTCGCCGCGCTGTTTTTCACGGTCGGGCTGATCGGAACCGGCTTGCTGGCCGTACCTGTTCTTGCCGGATCGGCGGCGTATGCGATTGGCGAAGCGCGGGACTGGCCAGTGGGCTTCACCCGCAAAATGCAGGAAGCGAAGGCCTTTTACGCGACCATCGCGGTGGCTACGCTGATCGGCATGGTCATTAATTTCACATCGATCAACCCGATCAAGGCGCTCTACTGGAGCGCGGTGCTCAACGGCGTAGTCGCCGTGCCGGTGATGTTCGTGATGATGAAAATAGTGGGCCGTGCGGACATCATGGGAAAGTTTGCGGCCAAGGGCTGGCTGCGTGCACTGGGATGGATAGCGACCGCGGTCATGCTGGTGATCTCGGTGGGCATGGTGGTCACGTCGATCTGACGTGGCGCTGTTGTGCCGCCGCGGGTGCGCGGATTGCTAAGGCTCGCGTGCTGCCGGCGCGTGGTTGGGCCGTGGTTGAACACTCGTCAGCTACTTCCCGTCCTGCGCCGCATTGACCTACACTCTGCTAACGACGTGATTGATCGAGGTAGCTGGGTGACGCGGCCCGGCAGACCCGGCACGCCGTCGCGACGCCTCAGTTCAGACAAAAACCCGTTCTACTTTTCTTTCAGGTCTCAAATGAAATTCAAGGACTATTACGAAGCCTTGGGAGTCGAGCGCACCGCGACACTGGCGGACATCAAGAAGGCGTACCGCAAGCTTGCGCACAAATATCATCCCGACGTCTCGGCCGATCCGGACAGCGAAGCGAAATTCAAGGACGTCGCCGAAGCGTATGCCACGCTGAAGAACCCGGAAAAGCGCGAAGCCTACGACAACCTCGGCAAACATCCGGCCGGCGAATCGTTCACGCCGCCACCCGATTGGCAGCAGCATTTCCATACGGGTGAAGCCGGTCTCGACGACGTCGACCTCGCCGATCTTTTCTCAGCCTTTGGCCGTAGCGGCGGCGGGGGAAGTCATCGCAGACAAAGCTTTCCGGTCCCCGGGCAGGACTACGAGATCGCCGCGCCGGTAACGCTTGAGCAGATCCATCGCGGAGACGAGATCGAGTTGAGCGCCGAGCTTCCCGAGTACGACGCCAATGGCCTTGCGCATCGTGTGCCGCGGACCTTTCGAATCACCATTCCCAAATCGGCGGCAGACGGTCAGCGCCTGCGGCTGGCCGGCAAGGGCGGCCCGGGTTTTAACGGCGGACGGGCCGGCGACCTGTATGTGTCGCTTGTGTTGCAGCCGCATCATCTCTATCGGCCCGATGGCCGTGACTTATATATCGATCTGCCGCTCGCGCCCTGGGAAGCCGTGTTGGGGGCGAGCGTACACGTGCCCACCCTGGCGGGCACCGTGGAGCTCAACGTGAAACCGGGCACGACCGCCGGGCAGAAGTTGCGGCTTGCCAAACGCGGACTGGCGTCGGCCGATGGCAGCGTCGGGGCGCTGTATGCCGTGGTCAGGATAGAAGTGCCGAAGACGGTAAGCGCTCGAGAACACGAGTTGCTGGAAGAACTGGCGGCGGCATCGAACTTCAACCCGCGCAAACATTTCGCGTAAGGAGCAAAGCCATGAGCACACCATTGAGCGAGTCGGTCTGGCTTAACGACGTGGACGTTTGCCAGGTTGAATATCTGGCGGAGGTCTCGGGGTTATCGATTGAAGAAATTGAAGATCTCATTGATACCGATGTTATCAAGCCGGTGGACACTGGCACATCGACACGCATGTTCCAGTTGCGTTACGTCGTGACCGTGAAGACGGCAAGGCGGCTACGCGACGATTTCGAACTCGACCGGAGAGGGCTGGCGCTGGCATTGTCGTTGTTGCAGCGTATTGATGAACTGCAAGCCGAAATATATGCAACGAAAGCGCGGCTTGGGCATCCTCGATAAATGTGTTGGGGTTTTCGTTCGCACTCGGGGTGGGGGTTGTGCTGGGGTGTTAGGTTCCCGGGTTAGCGGTTGGGGTTGATACCTGGGGGGGGCGGTTCTGGGGTTAGTGGTCGGGGTTGATGCCGGGTTGCCTGGTTCCGGGGTAGCGGTTCTGGGTCTATGCCGGGTTGGTGCTTTCCATGTTAGTGGTCTGCGAGAGTCGGATTTTTTCTTTATCACTATTAGCCACTGTGCGTGGCGGCACGTCATTTCTTTGTCCAAAGCGACAAAGAAA